>CAVVZC010000005.1:0-98302 GCA_963752565.1 uncultured delta proteobacterium
AATACCGTCATCGGATATTCCTTTGTATTGATCACTTCTTCTAGTAAGTTTTCACACGTTTGGTGGCCTCCTCGTTGATTCCGCTGCAAACCCTCCAAAAATCCCTGATGCTGGCCACGTAATGCTTGCCCGGCATGACCCTTTCAAAACTGTGGGCCAACAAGGGATCTTTTTCAATACCGCGTTTTCGAAACACTTTCCTCATAATGGGATACGCCACCTGCTCGGTGGTCCCCGGCGCTACGGTTGTCTCGATGAGAATAAGTGTTTCAGGAGCAATGTGTTCAGCGATGATCTCCAAGGATTTCTCCAAAGCATTCATGTCCGTCTGTCCGTTTCTCACATTACCCAGGGACTCCTTCAGGTAATCACACTGAACGTCTACAACCACAACGTCTGCAAACTTCTAGGGCATCGTAGGTGAACGTAGCGGTGAGGCACTTTTTCTCATTAACGCAGCGATGGATCATCGGTTCCACCTCCGGGTCCTCTGCCTCTACAGGAGGTACTCCTCTCGTTCAGTAAGGGAATCTTCCAGTAGCTGCGCGTACTCGGTCGCTGCATTCCAATAACATACTTTGTGGGGCTGCCATTTTCATCTTCAACGTCAGCCACCACAGCAGCCATGACTGCTCCCACAAATCCCACACCCATGACCACAACGATTTCGCGGCCCAGTTTGCGCTGCTCCTGAACGATATGTTTCAACCGCTCGTGTTCCTTTGCATAGTCATCCGGCTCGGGCAACTGGAATTTTTCACCATCAGGACTGATTGAATACTGTTTCATTAATTTAATCTCCTATTATTATTCTTTGAGAGACACCTTAAACGGTCGGTAAAGGGGATCACCCAACAAGACCATTTTCCAGGAAAGATAGGGAATACTCCTTAAATAACATTCTGCAAGTGTCAAGTTACCATCCACTAATAATCCAAAAAATAGTTCCGGCAAAGGAAATGCATTAACATACGGTTCTGATACCGGACCTATTGTTGCAGCAACCCCTTTTTCAAGCATTCTCTTGCACCAAACTTTACTATTTTTATGCTTTAAAGTCGAACATTCACTGCTTGCGATATGATAACCGATTGAGCCGGATTTCCATTTAAACGCGTCTACATAATTGGCCAAACTGTACCAGCCGCAGTAAAGGGCTGCATCAGGGCATGCACCCGGCTTAAACAACCCTTGTTTGTCATCCAGGGTCACCGGTAAAAGATGACTCTTTTTGACGATACCGGCGGCAAGATGTATGGACTTGTCATATAAGGCATACGCTGAAAGCTTCTTGTGCACAGGATCAGACCATCTTGCATCAAAATAGGCAATACCCGACAGCCCTTTTTCTTCGGTTTTTATGCTATCGTCAATGATCCTTTTTACGGTTTTGGGGTCAGGACCGTCAAGCCTGCTCACCATCAGAACATGTTCTTTTTTGATGGGAAGAGCCCTGTTTTTAAACTCTAAATAAAATGGATTTGGAATCCATCCGGACAATGGGTAATTCTTTTTTAGAACCAGTGCAATTTCAGAATCGAGTGAAGCCCGTTGATTATCTTTTCTTAATTTTCTAATCTTCTTATTTACACCATTTTGCTCCTTTTTTATGTCATCTCGAATCTTCTTTTTTTCTTCCCCGATATTTTGCAACTGATTGTTAAGTGCGTCCTTTCTTTTTTTCAGCGCACGTATTTCTATTTTTTCTTCTGACGTTATTTCAGGTGGAGCAACTTTCAGAGGAATCCCATACATTAACGCCAAACAGCGGATAGGGGGTACGGAACCTTTCTGTTCTAAATATTTCCTAACCGGCGTTGCCACTTTCTCTTGAAAATCGATGCGGCTGACGTTTCTTCGTCGGTCACCCGGACCTCCACGAGGTTGTCAGCGGAAATTTTCCTTTTATTCATATAATATTTTGAAGTATCGATGCTTTTATGAGAATTTTTATTTGCTATGACAAGAATTTCTTCAGGTTCAAGTGCATTACAAAAAATTGGAAACAAGCACAGGATTAACAGCAACAACAATATGTTATGGAACTTGATTAATGTCATCAACGGTGTAGGTTTTTGGAGATTCTTCTCGAACCTAACTTGAACGATTTTCGAGGTTACCGAGATCCCCCCGATAAGGGGATCTTTGTTTCACTACGAAAGGCGAAAGCTATTAGACATCTTATCATGTCACCCATTGAAACGCTCGGGTTAGGTCTAAATAACAGGCACAGCTCCGCTTTTTCGATTACATCTGAAGATTGTCGTATCCAACTGTAATTATGACAATAATATTTCAACAGGAGCGCAGCGTTTTTGAGATGTACGATGTCGATGATATTTAGCACACGTCGCATTCTTTTGGCAACAGATGACCGAACAAATAAAGGAGGAAATTTAATTTATCCGGGTTCAAATATTGCGTCAAGAAATTGTTTCTTTAACAAGTTTTATATCTAAACTGAGCGGTTCAGGGTTACCGGTTCAGCGTTCAAGGTTGAAAAAGACAACTCGTTACAGCTTATTGCGGTCTGTTTTTAGCCAGTTGCAACAATCACTCATTGAAAACAATATATTGTGATCGTTCTCGTTTTTGTTTACGCTCAATTAGGGTAGAAATTGACGCCGGTTGGACATCCATGGTAAAATTGACCTAAATTGAGAGTTTCAAAATGTGACACCATATTAAAAAGATGTAGAGTTCTCTATGACCCTTGAAAAATTAAAACCGGCTGTATCCAAATACTGGCTTATGGCACTGGCAGGTTTGATGTGGAGTCTGGTGGGAATTATGCTTTGCCGTATGGCATTTATCTGGCTGAAGGCAGTTCCCGGGCGCTGGGCCTTGCCCCTTGGAGCTCTGGGACTGATGATGGCGCTGGTAGCCAACCGTTTCGGCTTTTCAAAAATCGCACTTAAAAATATTGCCCGGCTTTGTCTCCTTGCGGATAAAACCTGTATCTTCGCTTTTCAGGCCTGGAAAAGTTATCTGATTATTATCTTCATGATTATCCTCGGTATCACGCTTCGTCACTCACCCATTTCACGGCATTTCCTCGCCGTTATCTATGCGGCCATCGGGGGCGCACTGTTCTTTTCAAGTTTTCATTTCTATTGGCGTATCTGGCGAGTAAAAATTAGAAAGAAGTCATGTCTCTACCCTGAGGATGAATAAACCCTATCGTTGCATAAATAACACGCCGGGTATTGATAAAAATATTATCATTCAAGGGACTTGGCTGTTTCCGAACCGATTGCTGCAATTCCCATATAGAGCATTTCTCAAAGGGTTTTAAATTCGCCGTATTATTTACCCGTTGGGAAAGTCTATCATACCGCATCTCCTTTGTTGTCAAGGGTTCGCGGTAGACGACGGAGGTCTATCCCGCTTTGTTGTATAGCGGGGCTTCACCCTTGACGCCACGGATCTACGGCATCCTCGACTTTTGCAAGGTTAGGGTAAACTGAGACCTCTGAAAAACGTCCCCTTTTGTCAAGTACATTTTAAAATAGGAATTAGGAATTAGAAAATAGATGACCGCAAATGTAATTAGAAGATGAGAAGGTCTCGGAAAACAGGAAGTTAAGAAGGTTAGAAAATCAGAAGGTCGGGGGCTCTAAGACATGCCAACCTTTTTACTTTCTTATTTTTCAAAATATTCGTGCTTATTCGTGTTCATCTGTGGTTTCTCTTAGCCTCTTTCCTCTTTTCTCTTTCCTGTAACACTGGCTCACGCATTTAGGAACAGGTATGGCGCAGGCGTTGGACAAGAAAACCATTTCTGCATTAGAAACTAACTTGTGTTTAATCCCTCCATTACCTTTTCGGCGGCCTGGATCGTTTTGTCGATATGCGATGTGTCATGTGCCGCGGATACAAAAAGAGCCTCAAACTGAGAAGGCGCAAGATAAATACCTTCTTTTAGCATGCCTTTGTAATAGTCGGAGAACATTTTCAGGTCGCTGGTTTTGGCTTCTTCAAAATTCATAACCTCTCTGTCCGTAAAAAAGAGGCCCAGCATTGACCCTGCCCTGGTCAGTTTAACATTGATGCCCGCTTTATCCGAAGCCCCTTTAAGGCCAGCCGCCAGTCGTTCGGCTTTTTCATCTAAGGCTTCATAGAAACCGGACGCATTGAGTTGGGTTAGCGTCGCAATTCCTGCGGCCATGGCCAACGGATTACCGGACAAGGTCCCGGCTTGATATACGGGCCCCTGAGGTGCGATGTACTCCATAATTTCACGCCTGCCGCCATAAGCACCCACCGGCAGCCCTCCGCCGATGATTTTACCCAGGCATGTCACATCAGGAGAAATTCCATATATGGCCTGGGCACCGCCATGCGATACCCTGAACCCGGTCATCACCTCATCGAATATCAGTAAACAGCCGCTTTTATTCGAAAGCTCCCTTAGCGCCTGAAGAAAACCATTCACTGGCGTAACCAGTCCCATGTTCCCTGCAACAGGCTCGACAATGATGCATGCAATTTTTTCTCCCTGGGTTTTCATCACCTCTGAAACGCTGTCGATATCGTTATAAGGAAGTGACAATGTATGGGCCACGAAAGATTTCGGAACACCGGGACTCCCTGGAATGCTCAATGTGGCAACTCCCGACCCTGCCTCTACCAGGAGCGTGTCCGCATGACCATGATAACAACCGTCAAATTTGATGATCGTATCTCTTTTTGTAAAACCACGGGCCAGTCGTATGGCACTCATGGTCGCTTCAGTACCGGAGTTTACCATACGAACCATATCCATGGATGGAACTGCATCGATCAGCATTTCCGCAAGTTTGATTTCAAGTTCGGTGGGCGCACCAAAGCTGGTGCCACTCCTTAGAACCGAAGATATTGCGTCGACCACAGCCGGATGCCGGTGTCCTAAAATCATGGGTCCCCAGGATCCAATATAATCGATGTAGCCATTTCCGTCTTCATCGTAAATCATGCACCCTTCTGCACGATCGATAAAAACCGGCCTTGTCCCCACCGCTTTACACGCCCGGGCAGGACTATTGACGCCGCCGGGGATAACATTCAATGCGCGATTATAAAGGATTCGGGAATTTTCATAGTTCATCATCTCACTTTCCTTTCAAGAATGAATTTGACTTTTTATCAATTTTTTATGATCAATCAAACCTGTTGACTTTTGACTACAATTTTATTGAAAATAGCAAAGGAAATACAACAGGTCAAGGAGCCTTTATTGATAATGGCAAAACGCAGAAACCTCGAACAACTGGCTAAGTTCATATCTTACATCCTGGGACGTAATCCTGCGGAGTTCGGTTTGGTCCCGGATTCGGATGGATTTGTAAAAATCAAGGAGTTTTTAAAGGTGTTCGCAGAAGAAGAGGGATTAAAATATGTTCGCAGATCGAATATCAACGAAATCCTTATTACCCTGCCAAATCCTCCTGTTGAAATCAGGGGAAACCACATCCGTGCAAAACACCGTCATGCAATTTCTAAAAATACACCGGCTCAAAACCTTCCCAAGCTTCTTTATACCTGTGTAAGAAGAAAGGCTTATCCCGGTGTTCTGGAAAATGGAATACGCCCCATGGGATTTAGCCATGTCGTCCTATCATCCGAACCTGAAATGGCCGAAAGAATCGGCAGACGTAAAGACCCGATGCCGGTACAACTTGTGGTCCAAACCGAAATATCGTTGGATAAAGGCATAACATTTTATGAAGCCGGTGAAACCCTTTATCTGGCAGAATCGATCCAGCCAGGCTGCTTTACCGGTCCTCCACTGCCCAAACAAAAGGAACCGCCCGCAAAAAAGGACGCCGTCGATGCACCGGAACTCGACAGAATGCCCGGCAGTTTTATATTGGAAATCAAAGAAAAAAATGCTTACGAAAAACCATCTCAACACAAAAAGAAACCCAAAGCGGCGGCCTGGAAAAAAGAAACCAAAAAAGATAAAAAACAAAAACGAAAAAGAGAACGACCACCGTGGCGGCAGTAATCGAGGAGGAAACATCTTTTTCCATATTTCAAGAAAAAAATTTGACAACCTATTTTAAAATTGATATCAAGCTTTTTTTATTTTAAATTTCATACCAGTGGGCCGTTAGCTCAACTAAGCAGAGCACCTGACTCTTAATAAGCTGAAATTATCGAATATCAAACTGCTGACTCGAAAAATCAGTAATTTCTGTTGTTAATTTATAATCGGAGAAAAAATGAAATACATGTGCGCTAATTGTGGGAAGCGGGTTACTCTCGGACGTGATTTAAACTATGAGATTGGGATAGAATTTAGAGATCCATTCGGTGAGCATATACGTACTGATAAAAATAGTAAACAGTACGAAACTTATTGCCATCACTGTGAAGACGCAGCCAGAAAAAGATTTCAACAATTGATTGGTTTTTTCAATAAAACTGATACTCAAAAATCAATTGCCCAAGATGATTGCGCAACTGATTATTGTACCTCAAACTTGAGACACTGATAAATTTAATAAAAACGGGCCGTTAGCTCAACTAGGCAGAGCACCTGACTCTTAATCAGTAGGTTGAAGGTTCGATTCCTTCACGGCCCACCAAATAAAATCAAGTACTTATAAATATTAATTCTAAAAAAAATTATCCTAAACTCCTCTCAACTGACATAATCTGGCATAGAGCTTTTTTAGTGCAGATCCCAATCCAGACTGTTCACAGCACGTTTCTTTGTATCATCAGCGACATGAGTATACCGCTTCGTCATTTTAGGATCTTTATGCCCCAATAGTTCCTGTGTTGTCCTGAAGTCAGTTCTTTGTGCCATAAGATAAGAACCATAGCTGTGGCGTAGATCATGGAATGTGATCCCGTTCGGTACGTTCCGTCCATATGGTATGCCAGCACTTTTACACGCTGCCTGTAACGCTGTTTTAACATCTTTTATTGGCTTCTCTTTATAAGTGAACACATATCCCGTTCTTTTGATCCGATTCCCTTTAAGATCCAGAACATTGCCGCCTTTTGAGTCCTGAATATTTTTAATACGCTCAAAAAGCCTGAACAACGAATCACTTACAGGAATCTGTCGTCTTTTTTTGGTTTTTGTATCTGTAAGATAGATCCATCCGTTTCTAATTTGATTCCACTTTAAGGTTAAAACCTCTTTACGTCTCATGCCTGTGTATAAGACACATTCCACAATTTGCCGTAGATGGTCAGAACATTCATTAAACAGACTCCGGGCTTCTTCAGGTGTAAGGAACCGGTCCCGCTCGTTGTCCACCTTTAAGCGAAGGGATCTTGCCATCATTGAACGGATTTTTATCGATCATCTTATATTCAAATGCCTCTCTGAACATTTGGCGCAAGCATGACATTTCAGAATTGATGCTGGAAGGTGTTAACAGCCTGCCGTGTTGATTGAGGCTTTTCATTAAAGTGTTACGATACGTTTTGAGATGACCGTATTCGATGCTTGAAAGAAGGGTTTCATCCTTAAAATGCTTGCGAAAGCTTCTCAATGAAAAACCTTTTTGCAGTCTTATAGCTTGATTGATTCTGATAGTTTTCTTCATACAGTTCAACCAGATCCTTGAATGTAGCGGTGTAATTTTTCTTTTTCTCCACAAACTCGCCGTACTCACCTTTAGCCATCATGTGAACACGTGCCGACCTTTCCTGTACGGCCTGTTTCTTTGTGCTGAAAGTCTTTCTGACTCGCTTCTTATCTGGGTTGAGATAGTCGATCTGCCAGCTGATAGACCCGTCCTTATTTTCAACCCGATAAAGACCACGGTCAACCCGTTCTATCTTTGCCATAATCAATCCCCCCCTTTCTTTACGGCCTCTTCTAATAGTTCAACAATCAATTCCTGAATGGTCACACCCTTTTTAATTGCCAGGATTTTGACCTCTTTCCACAACTTGTTGTCAACACCCTTTAACGAATAACTTGCCATATGCACCCCCTTGTTTGTGGTTAATCTTATCTGTAACATAAACATTGTTTTTATGTTTATCTACATAATTATGTATTTTATTGTAAATAATTTATAACTATTTGAATTTAGATGTAACCCTTGGTATTCGCCAAAGGGGGATAGTTTGATATACCGCAAATGAGGAGGTTGTTTTTAGAGAAAGCCCCCTTTTTCGGAGCTTAGGTGTCATTTTCTGGCGTACACCCCTATCCCGTGGGGTTAAAGTTTTGAATACATTTGCCGATATATTTTGAGTACATTTGCCGATATATTTAATAGGAGGAATGATATGATAACAAAGTATTTAGTTTTAGGCACCACCGCTGTTTATGCAGTCACAGTTTTAATTTATTACCTAAAGTCTGGAAATCGGTCTGACGGTTAAGGATTGCTGGTCATGAATATAGCATTTTGCACATTTTTGGTATTGCAACAATAGTCGGTATTTTAGAGCTGTATGGATGCTTTATGTTACTGTTAGTGTTGTTTGTTGATTATAGTGACGATGCAGACTATTACCCCCTCAAAAAATATTAATAATACATCTTGACATATCACTTTGTGGATTTGTATCTTGTTAATGAACATTATGGTTTTCTTAATTTCTCCATAATGTTTCTTCCTTTAACTAACCCCTGGGAGTGGGCTGACTCTCAGGGGTTCTTTATTTCCCAAGACATGCCCGAAAGCTCATCCTGGGCCTGGTTGATGGTTTTCCCTCTCATCGGCCTACAGGAAACTTCTTGATAAGTTCTTGCCTCGGTGTGTCTTTTGATGATATTTTAGATTTAGCCATGACTTATCGCCGTCATACGATGTTGTGGTTAGGGTTGTCCTTGTACGGAGGTGCTTGGGCAGCCCGTTCTTTTTCCGGCCTATACTTCCCCTGTAAATAATTCTGACAGGGATTTTTTATTGCATTTCGTTTTGTTGTAATTTAATAGAGTTATATAGAAAGAAACTCATAAAAATAACCCGTAACCGAGAGGTTGCCATGGATTGATTATTATGACCCCATTTCTCATAGATGTGGGGTTTTGTTTTTTTGAACCGATGATTTTGTGTTGAAACAGGTAAAACGAGGACAACAAATGCAAAAAGTTTATGTAGACGATACCAATCAAGCAACTATAATCTGTCCCAAATGCGGATTGAAAAAAAATGCAGATGTAACGAATTTCAAGGATACTCATAAAAGCCTGAAGGCTAAATGCCGATGTGGCGAAGTTTTTCGGGTCGACCTGGAGTTTCGAAAGTATTACCGTAAGAAAGTTCGGCTCCATGGTGAATACTTTGTCCAGGGGAAAGATGAAAAAGGAAAAATTAACATTGAAGATATTTCAGCGGGCGGAATCCGATTTGCAAGTCTTAAGCCACATTATATTTCCAGAAATGATACAGTTGAATTGAAATTTACTTTAGACAATCCAATGAGAACGGAAATCCACACACCCATCAAAATAAAATGGATCATCGATCACAATGTTGGTGGACAGTTCTTCGATCCAAAATCACTTGAAAAAGATTTGGGATCTTATCTGCAAACATAACTTATCGTTGGACAGAGACGTTTCGACAATTGTCAAAAATAGGATTTACTTAACCTGACATCCATAAAATATGATATCTGTATATCAATTGTTGTTGTGAATTGTGCATATACTGGCAAGATCTGTAATTTAGCACACCCCTCCTTTCCATCGAAACTCTAATTCATTGTCACTATAATGTAGTATATAGTCATTCGAATTATTTCATAATACTATGCAAATAATGTAATAGTATTTTGTGTAATTTACCCCACAATTACATAGTTTTTTATGTGATTTAGAATGGCTCTCTTCCCCCTCTAATTGATTTAACAGCTTGATATCCTAAACATCTCCGCCATATCAAGTGTAAAAGTATGATTTTGCATAATTTTTGCATAATTTAAGATTTTGATAAGCGTCTAAGATAACGCTAAATTTGAAGTCAAGCAAAGAAATAAAGTAAATGACCTCAATTATAGAGACGGTTTCAGGTATGGTAGATGAACAATGGGTAAGATAGTCAAATGCTTTTTTATGAGTTTTGTTTTATTAACAATTATTTTAATCAATTTTAATTTTTCCATAGCTGGGGAGATTGATTCTGACAATGATGGTTGGCCTGATCAATTTGAAGAAAAATTAGGTGCCGACCCCAAAGATTCAAATAACACACCTGATCCTTTAGCTGATAAAGATAAAGACGGATTAGTGAATGAAATAGAAAGAGATTGGAGAACTGATCCTACAGACCCTGACACAGATAATGATAATTTATCAGATAGCCAAGAGGTTACTTGGAAAAAAAGTGACCCACGTGATTCAGACACTGACAATGATGGCTTGAATGACTTTAATGAAGTTTTAAAAGGTACGAATCCTCGTGTTCCTGATTCGGATGGAGATGGTTGGTTGGACAAAGCTGAAATTGATGCAGCATCTGATCCCAATAATTATTCATCAACCCCGAAAAATCCATAGATAAGGAAGGAACCATAAAATAATCAAAGTGTACGATCTGTAATCGGAAATTAATATCGAGCTTCAAAATTTTTGTGATATCGTTTTTTAATAAGGGCAAATCCTTTTTCGAGGTTTGCCCTTTTTGCATTTTTGTAACAAATACGATATATGTACTTTTGTCAACGGTCGTTTAAAATTGAGCCATTTTCGGTCGTGAGAATTGAGCCACATTAATTTACCTTCTGAAGCTCATTCACCTCATATTCTTTTACCTTGCCTCTCAGACGATAACTGTTTCCTTTGATATTGATAACAACGCTATGGTGTAACAGCCGGTCCAATATAGCCGTGGTGATGATCGGATCGTGTAGCAGTTCCGCCCAATCAGAGAATGCCTTATTCGAGGTTATGACCGTACTAGCCTTTTCATACCTGTTGGCAATGAACCGGAAGAACAGGTTGCACTCTTCACGATCGATGGGCGTGTACCCCACTTCGTCAACGACAACCAAAGACGATTTGTAATAGCTGCGTCCCCTTCCAGGTCGCCTGGCTTCATGATCCAATTTTAGCTTTTTGATCAAATCTTCCATATTGGTAAAGTATATGCTCATCCCGAACTGACAGGCTTTTATTGCCAATGAGACGGCCAGGTGTGTTTTGCCGACACCGGGCGGTCCAAGAAAGATCACATTCCCTTTTTGTTGGATAAATGTGAGATCAAATACTGACATGACTTTTTGTCGATCCAGCCTGGGCTGGAACGTAAAGTCAAATTCATCGATGCTCTTGATAAACGGCAATCCGGAGATCTTCAGGGCGGTTTCGACCCGTCTTTGCTCCTTATGCGCAACTTCCTCTTCCAGGAGTTCATCCAGAAAGCTGAGATGGCTTTTATCCTGCTTTTCGACTGCCTTGAGAACATGTTCCAATATCTCTCTCATTCTCGGCAAGCGCAGACGCGTCAGATTGGATTCAATCCGATCAAGGACAAGCGTATTGCTCATGGCCGCACCTCCTCAACCAGTTGGTCATAAATAAAGAGGGGGCGAACCTGAACATCCATGGCATACTGCGGTTTGCTCGGGCTGATCGTGTATTTGGCCCGACCTTTGATACGGCGACCGCTTTTATACTTACGCTTATTCATCTCACGGTCTTTTTTCAAGGCTTCATAGAATCGCTTGTCCTGAACCAGATGACCTTTGCCATTGGGGGTGTCGTAGGTTACCACCAAACAATCGTTGTAAAAGATCCTCATGATGTTTTTTTTAACCCGCAATATGATTTGTTTGCCGACAAGATCATGGGGCACGACATAGCTGTTGCCTTCAAAGCGAACGGTGCAGTCTTTATACACCTTGCGATAGACCCGATAGGACGTATCAAATGCTTGGCGCGGCAGCATATTCAAATGAGGCTTTTCACGGTAAAATCGGTCTTGTACAACTTCGTGCGTCGTGCCGTGGACTCGTTCATCTTTTTTGGAAAGCCAGGTCAAAATATCCCGATTGGCGGTATCAAGACAGATAAACCCGTATCCACGCCAAAACCCTTCACGGATAAAACTGTAGGGACGTTCGATCTTTCCTTTGACCCATGCAGCATACGCGGGTGCCACTTCCAGTTTAAATCCATAATGCAATGCAAACCCCATCAGGGTGTCGTTGAACTTCTTTTTGCCCGCAATTTTGCCGATATAGACGTTCTTCATCCGGTCGTACAGAATCTGGTCGGGAACGCCGCCGAAATATTCAAATGCATGGATATGACAATCAAGAAATGTTGGCAAATCACAGCGCTCAATCAGCTCCGCATACATTTTGCGGGAATAGCCCAATATCATCGAGAACAAAAATAACTTTGTCACACTGCCATCAGGCTTCGCCACTTGAAATTCACCGAAATCCACTTGGGCTTGATGGCCAGGCTCGGTCTCAAAACGCATGTAGGCCACTTTATGGTAATTCTCTTTGATTCGGCGAACCCTTCGTTTGACGATCTCATAACTTCCGATGAATCCCATATTGCTCAAGCGATCATAAATCCAAGTGGCAGTGTAATCGCTGTCTTCCTCGATCCATGCCTTTATGTTGTCGCCGTAGGGGTCAAGCAGGCTTTTTCGATTGCGGGACTGTGGCGGTTCAAATGCCAGGTTCGGGTTTTTAATATACTTTTTAACTGTGTTGCGGCTGATACCCAGCTTCCGGGCGATGGCTCGTTGCTTTAGCCCTTTTCGGTGCATCGTGATGATGTCCAATATGGTCTCCTTTTTTTCAAACCAATCTCCTTTTCAATGCTGAGTTTAAATTTCTATCTATATCATTAAACTCAGATCTCTATCCAGGTGGCTCAGTTTTAAACGACCATTTTTGGCTCAATTTATCACGACCATCTGGACTTTTAATTTATGTGCTGAACCTGTTGTTATGGCAAGATATCAAAGGTTTTTTCGACACTAAAATTCTATTAGGTGTGCTTGTATTATCATCCCACGTACGATTTTCAGACATTTCCCTTCAATTTAAATTTTTGCTATAAATTCAATGAGTTTTTCATATCGACAAAATTTATTTGCTTGATTCTCTGACAATATTTTTTCCACTGCTTTGAATTATCCTACCTTCTTTTAAACTAAAAAATCATAACCCATACAAATAATTGCAAATATCAAATTATGATCATTTTTGGCACCATCCTTGCTCTAAGAATGTTCAAAACGAACATTTTTTCTAAGGGGAGGTAAATCAATGATAATCAAAACTGAAAAATTCGAAATAGAGGTTTCTCACGGAAACGATTTTTATTTTGGATCAAAAACATCGGGACAAATTTTCAAAAGATGGGAAGATATCGGAGTTAATGAAAAGCTTCGAATAGAAAGTATAGTAATCATGGCTGAGCAGTTAATAAAGGAATACGAAGCAGAATTTTTGTCAGGATTAAACATGTCCGATGTGAAAATCCAATAGCTTTAATTAAACCCCCAAAAAGAAGGTTTTAGAAATGAAAAAAGTCTTTCTGCTAATTATGTTTTCTTTGTTTATAATTGCAAGCAACGTTGCTGCCGTCGATTTCATTAGTCAATGGGAAGGATATCTGTATTGCAGTAATGACTCGGCGGATGACCCTCCTAAATATTTTAAGATTGAAATCACTAAAAAAGGAGATTTTATTACCTCATTAAATATTACACCAACTCCGGGTGAAAAATGCAGTGGAGTCTTAGATGGGAATAAAATATCTATGACCTGCGAGAGTGGAAACTTCGCTTATGGTGAACTCAAAGGTAAAAAAATATATTTCATAAATCATATCCCACCTGATGACGCAATATGTAAAGGAACAGCCACTTTGATTGGATATCAGTTATCACCTTTTTTTAGTGTCAGATCAAGTTATGAATGAAACGAGTAGAGAAGGAGGCAAAAACAATGGCATCAATCAACTCATCCAATTACTGGCACCTTACTAAACACCTTAAATCAACAAGGAGGATACAGCAATGAAAACAAATATGATAATAGTATCAATGTGTTGTATTTTTTTTATTCTATCGTTTAATGTCCTATGCGCTAACGCCAACCGAATGGGAAGACGCTCATAACAAATATCGTCAGCAGGCACATAAACACATCCGATGTGAAGTGGGACGATGAACTGGCCCAGGGCGCCCAAGACCGTGTGAACGCGGTCAAAGGGAAACAATGGGAACACACACCTGGCCAATCCGAGAATGGCAGCTTTTGGGGGTTTTTCTAACGCTCAAGAAGTGGTCGATAACTGGCACAGTGAGGAAGAATATTATGATTACAATACGGGCACGAAGAAAACAACTGCACCTGCGGATGAGACTATAGGTCATTTTGTGCAAGTCGTGGGGAGCAATGTCAAGAAAATTGGATGCGCCTGCGATCCCTCAGCTAAGACATTGATAAGATGGTAACTGGTGGACCGGGTATTTACGTGTGCCAATATGATGCTTTCGGGCAGAATGTGATGCCCAAAAAGAAAATGGGGGATGATATCCTCTGGTATCATGTTTGGGGATTTACCGGTGTATGGTTCATGAATGGTGCCAAGTATAAATCTGGAGCATGGGTAGGTTGGGCCCCCACTGAATGGAAGATTGTCGGGTCAGCAGATTTCAATAATGACGGCAAAACGGATATTTTGTGGAGAAACGCTAAAACCGGTGAAAATTTGGTGTGGTTCATGGATGGAATCTACATAAAATCCCAAACCGCACTCAAGAGTGAGTCCTGATCTGAGTTGGAAGATTGTTGGGACAGGCGATTTCAATGGCGATGGCCGTACAGATATTCTATGGCGACATGCGACTACGAAACAGACTCTGATTTGGTTGATGGATGGAGTCAAGCATACCAAATCTGTCTATCTTCCTCAGTCTACTCATCCTGATTGGAAGATTGTTGGGGCAGGCGATTTCAATGGCGATTACCATTCGGATGTTTTGTGGAGAAATACCGGTAATGGCTCAGTTGCTGTATGGTATATACATGACGCCATATACAAAGGATTGGATATTCCGGCAGCGTCTGATCTTGATTGGGAGATTGGTGCGACAGGGGATCTAAATGACGACGGCAAAACGGATATTTTGTGGAGAAATACCAAAACAGGAGCGAACGGAGTGTGGTATATGGACGGTGCCACTATTAAATCAAGTGCTTATCTTCCCCCTGTTTCTGATCTTAATTTTAAGATGGTCGGCGCAGGGAATTTTGAATAACTGCTTACCCGAACAGGTGGGTTCTCCTCGAACTGTCGAGGGCCTGCCTGTTGTATGAAAGAATGAACGGAGGATAGATTGATGAGAGTTGTTAAAATCATAAAACAGAGGGACTTCTTCTTATTGTTATTCGTGCCTTTAGTCAGCCTCTTTTTACTAAGTTCACAAGTCAGAGCTTCTAAGAATAATACCAATTCTTCAGTGGAATTTCTGGATAATAGCAGCACTGACACTTAATGCCAAAGGTGTGCCGCTGGGAACTCTGTTGGGGAAAATCCAGGAGCAGACCAACCTGGAATTTCAGATTCCTGAAGATCTCCTTAAGCAACCCATATTTGTTACCTTCCAGTCGTTGTCTCTAAAAGACGGGCTTAGAAGAATACTACACGGATTAAGTTACGCATGTATTTTTGATTCTAACGGTAACGTGGAGAAAATATTCATCGTTACCAACTACAGCAAAGCCAAAGAGAGCTCTTTTCCTAGGAGCACTCAGGATGGAGACCTTCCATTCAAAGTGGTTGAGGAAATCATGCATCCTCCTGAAATTGAAGACATTGAGGCAGCTATGGGAATTGAGTCCTCAGGTAAAAGTGAAAAAGATATGAATCCATCTGAAATAGAAGACATGGAAATCGCAATGGATATCAAGCCCCCTCCTGAAATAGAAGACATGGAAATCGCAATGGATATCAAGCCACCTCCTGAAAATGAAGATATAGTGGCAGCAATGGGTATCAAGCCTCCTCCTGAAAATGAAGATATTGAGGCAGCTATGGGAATTGCGTCCTCAGGTAAAAAGGAAAACCCTTAATGGGTAGTTAACTCCAGTTCCTACTAGGAAGGTTGAAAATATATCTCTTTCGTAATGTAGAAATAGCCAGCGTAAACTAAGAAAAATAAAGGTCCGACTCGAGATAAAAACATCTTAGTCTGACCTTTACTTTTTGGTCAAAAGAATTACCTGGAATTGCTGAAAACTGTCAGTTAAAGATAAACATCATACACGTTGATAGGAAACCAATGGTTTCCCGATCATCGGTTTTGGCAAGTTATTACATTTGCGAAACGAAGCAGCGTACTTATAGACTCTTCAACGAAGGTTTTAACCTCTGCCTGGACCCAGCGTCCCGTCTCTGCGATCCTATGGAAGCATTCGCTCATGGTGTATCCATGATGGGGTAGACGTTCAGGAGTAGATAGGCGTCAATTTTCTTATGATTTTCACATTCCTGAACGCAGGTCTGTTAATGAAAGGAGAAGCGGGCTCTTTAGAAGGCTAAAACCAAGAACATCAAAATAATAAAAACATTTTAAACAGCCAGGGTCAGAAATGGCTCTGTTTTTTTTATAAGATTTGCTTACAGATATCTGCAGAGACTGTCGAAAAAGGTTCAATTGGCGGTCATATTTTTTAGAACTTTACTATATTATGATTTTTTAGCCTTCCTTTCATTATCCTTTTCAGCGAGTAAGATCTTTTCTGTAATTTTCCTTTAAAATGTCTATTATTTCCTTTTAAATTAATTTGTTATGTGATATGAAAGAAGTGCTTGAAAGCACTATAATGTTGAACATATCAACTATTAATTGGAAGGAGATATGGCCAAATATAAACGTTACGATTATTCACAAAAATTGTTCATTCCTGTTTCACTTGAAGATCAATTGATGCCTGGAACATTAGAATTTGCGATTCACACACTTGTAGAAACACGAATGGATATGTCTGTTTTTGATGGGAATTATAAAAATGACAAAACAGGTCGTTCGGCATATGATCCCAAAGTTCTTTTAAAGGTTGTATTGTTGGGGTATTCACGCGGGTTGATGTCTTCTCGAAAGATTGAGCGAGCGTGTTGTGAGAATGTGATTTTCATGGCGATTTCGTGTAACCAGCGGCCGGATCATAGTACGATAGCTTCATTTGTTGCCTCAATGAAGGATGAGATTTCGCCTCTTTTTACAGATATATTATTGGTCTGTGAAGAAGAGAATCTTTTGGGAGGGACTTTTTTTGCTTTAGATGGATGCAAGCTTCCTTCCAATGCTTCCAAACGATGGAGTGGTAAAATTTCTGATATAAAGAAGAAAAAGGAGAAGATCGACCAAAAGGTCAAGCGATTATTGGCAGAACAGATTGAAGCCGATAAAAACGACAGCGATGGTTTAAGCGAGCTATCAAACCGTGAGAAACAGATTGAGAAATTGCAAAAACAAGCCGAGCGGGTTGAGAAGTGGCTAAAGGAAAACGATGCCAAGATAGGGACAACAGGTAAAGAAATCCAGAGCAATATTACGGATAACGAATCGGCCAAAATGATGACATCCCATGGTACGATTCAAGGTTACAATGGCCAAACGCTGGTGGATAAAAAACATCAGGTGATCGTTCACGCCGAAGCCTTTGGCAGGGGTCAAGACCATGAGCATATTTCTCCCATGCTTGATGGAGCAAAAGAAAACTTACAGAAAATTGGAAAGCCAACGGATTATTTTAAGGACAAAATTTTAACTGCTGATACCAATTATCATAGTCACAGCAATTTGAAAAAGTGCCAACAAGAGGAACTGGATGCCTATATCCCTGATATCTATTTTCGCAAACGAGATCCACGGTTTGCAACGCAGACCAGAGGTCAGGTTAAAAAAGAAAGGAAATTTGTTTTAGAAGATTTCACATATAATGAGGCCGAAGATCAGTATATTTGTCCCAATGGGAACATTTTGAAACTAAATGTAAAAAGGCACATCCGTGATCGTAACATCTATAGCCGATATATGGCGGATGCCGAAGATTGTAAAAAATGTGCATTAAAGAGCAGATGCTTTTATCGCAAGAACACAAAACGCCGATCATTAGATGTTCCAATCGGAACTGAAGAAACCAATCTTTCCAAAGCAATGCTTGAAAAGGTAGACAGTGAAAAAGGACGCAAAATATATCCTCAACGCATTGCTATTGTTGAACCCATATATGCCAATATCAGAACCCAAAAACGATTGGACCGCTTTACCCTTAGAGGCAAAATTAAAGTCAACATACAGTGGATTTTGTACTGTATGGTTCATAACATAGAAAAAATAATAAACTATGGTATGGCTTAGAAGGATTTGGAGAGGATAGTATAAGGTTGACGGATAATAAGAAAAATAATGATATAATTATATAGACCTCTCTGGGGAAAAGAATCATATTCTAAAAAACAAAAATCTTGCACTACGGATGAATGTTTAAAAAATGCTTTTTCGACAGTCTCGCAATTTATCGCTACAGCATAAAATCCCTTAATGAATTTGATATCTTATGAGTATCACACTTGAATGAATTCTCATTTTCTTGGCTGAATGAAGGCAGGAAAGATCAATATATTGTGGTCTGAGTTTTCACCGGTTTGCCGGTTTTTTTTGAGTCTGCCTTGTTGATGAATGAGGGCGATCCTGCAAATCGTGAACATTGGGGTTCAAATCATCTCTACGATTCCTGAAATATCATCTACAGATCACAGCCGCAACCAAACCACTGATAATACTATCATAAAAACCCCGAGCAGAGAGGCCATTTAAAATTTCCCAATCATTAGAGTTCCATTTACAACCATGGGTGGTATCACACCGGATAACATTCATAGCGTTCTCAATATCGGTGCCCTCCGCGTGACCAAGATTTCCGAAATTACACTAGCAGCGAATATCAACTTACGGATGGAACGATCTCACGAGACCATTAACGATTATTGTGATTCGTTAATTTATGTTTTCTTTATGTTTTCACTGAACTTGACAACCTTTTCGATGATATTCTCTAAATCGATAGTCAGAAGTTTCCGATCTTTGACGAGGATACGTCCGTTTACGATGACATCTTGAACATCTGATCCTTGTGCGGCATAGACGATATGGGACACCGGGTTGTAAACCGGTACGAGATGAGGTTTATGGGTATCGATGATAATGATATCCGCCTTTTTCCCGATTTCCACTGAACCGGTGATATCTTGAAGTCCCAAGGATCTCGCCCCTTCAATGGTGGCCATTTTCAGAACGGTAACGGCATCCATCAGCGTGGGGTCCATGGCGTTAACCTTGTGGAGTTTTGCCGCCGTATCCATCTCTGAAAATAGATCCAGATTGTTATTGCTGGCACACCCGTCTGTACCCAGACCCACCGTTACACCGGCCTTTAACAGTGCCGGAACCGGTGCAATCCCTGAAGCAAGCTTCATGTTGCTTTCAGGGTTGTGGGAAACACTTGCCCTGCGTTTGGCAATAATTTCGATATCATCATCATCCAGCCAGACAGCATGAACCAGGAGTGTCTTTTTATCGATAATGCCGATCTTATCCAGGTATTTTACGGGTGTTGTGTGATGTTTTGTTTGAATTGATACATATTCGTCCTTGGTTTCGGCGGCGTGAATCTGGAAAAGCACGCCTTTAACGTCAGCGGCATCCTTGGCTTTTTTTAATGTCGCTTCGGAACAGGTATAGGGCGAGTGACAAAATATCGAAGGGGTAATCAGAGGTGATATGTTTTTCCATTTTTGTATAAATTTTATAGCGTTGTTGACGTTGTCCTCCGGATCCGGCACTCCCGGTGCCGGAAAATCGATAACCCCCTGTCCCAATATCGCCCGCATCCCGATTTCATTCACCGCTGCTGCAACATTGTCTTCATGAAAATATCCGTCACAGCAGGTGGTTGTTCCCGACAGTAGCATTTCTGCACCCGAAAGTAGCGCTCCAAGTCTTACGGATTCGGGGTGAATATGGTTCGCTTCGGCGGGAAAGATATATTTATTTAGCCATACGGAAAGGGTAAGGTCATCTGCTAAGCCTCTGAACAGTGCCATGGGAAGGTGGGTATGGGTATTGACAAGACCCGGCATAATGATGCCACCACGGGCATCAATGATCTTTTCTCCTTCAGGGAGTGGCGCATCGTTTTCAAGGGGTTCAATTTTAGCCAGTTTATCGTTTTTTATACAGAGAATACCGTCATTGATAATATCAAAATCAGAGTTCATGGTGATAACGGTGCCGTTGTGTATGACAATGTCATAATTCATTGTTTTTTACCTTAACAAATTTTTCCGACTACATTTTTGATAACCGCTTCAAGTCTTGGAGCAGCTTCATCAGCAACAGCGATAACCTTGTCAACGGTTGTCTGCATCGGGTTGTCCGGATCATTGATGTTGGTGATGATTGACAGGCCAAGCACTTTTATCCCTGCATGGACCGCAGCAATGACTTCCTGTATGGTTGAAAAACCCACGGCATCGGCACCAATGGTCCTTAAAAAGCGAACTTCGGATCGGGTTTCAAGGGATGGGCCTTTAAGGCCGACATACACCCCTTTTTGCAATGGAATGCCTTCATCTCTTCCGGCGGTTTCGGCAAGTTCGACCAGCTCTTTATCATACGCTTCGATCATATCCGGGAACCGGATTCCCCAACTTTCTTCATTGGTCCCGATCAATGGGTTTGAACCGGTTAAATTGATATGATCAATAATGATCATGATGTCGCCGGCAGTAAACTTAAGATTCAAACCACCGGCGGCATTTGAAAGGATCAGCACCTTAACACCGAGTTCTTGCATCACCCGTATGGGAAAGGTCACCTCCAGAGGCGAATACCCCTCATAAAGGTGAAACCGTCCCTGCATGGCCATGATCTGTTCTCCGCACATGTCTCCGAAAAGAAGCCTTCCGTGATGACTTTCTACCGTGGACACCGGGAAGTGAGGGATATTTTTATAATCAAAGGATACGAAAGTATCCAAAGATTTTGCACTTTTTCCGAGACCGGTTCCGGTTATAAGTCCGATTTGGGGTGGTTTTTTTATATGAGACTTCAGGTAATCTGCAGTTTCAGCGGCTTTTCGTTTGTAGTTTTTCATCATTAAGCACTTATTTATAAATTACATTGTATTTTGGGGCAAAATATTTTTAAATTATCACGAAAGCTCGAAACAAAAATAAGTTTCTTGTTTTAGTGATAAATATGCCCTTTCAAGTTTATCTGAGATGGAATCATAATTAAACATATCCTTGCCGTCAAGAGGATGAAAATAGAGTTTTAAATATTGACATGTTATTTTGTAGTAAATATTATTTTACGTTTGTATTAAATGTTATAATTATCAGAATGACGCAATATTTTTACCAGGAGAATTAAACCATGTCCAAAGATATCATCGGATCGGTGCTGGTTGTGGGCGGTGGAATTGCCGGGATGCAATCTGCTCTGGATTTGGCTGATTCGGGATTTTATGTTCATCTCGTTGAAAAGTCGCCGGCCATCGGCGGCATCATGTCACAACTGGACAAGACCTTTCCGACCAATGATTGTGCCATGTGAATTATCTCACCGAAACTGGTCGAGGTCGGCCGGCACATCAATATAGAGCTTCACACCCTATCTGAAATTAACGAGATAACCGGAGAAGCCGGTAATTTTAAGGTTACGCTGAACAAGGGCGCACGATATATCGATATGGACAAATGTACCGCATGCGGGGACTGTACACAAGTGTGTCCGGTGAGCCTTGAAAGTCTTTACGAAGAGTGTCTCGTTGACAGGAAAGCGGTTTACAAGCCCTACGCACAGGCCGTACCCGGAGCATATTCCATAGACAAAAGGGATCAATCGCCGTGCACCAATGCCTGTCCGAACGCTGTCAATGCCCACGGATATGTATCCATGATCGCCCAAGGCAAATATCAGGAGGCCCTGGAGGTGATCACCCGGACGCTGCCCCTGCCCGGGGTGCTGGGCCGGATTTGCCCCCACCCGTGTGAAGATGTATGCCGAAGGGATGAGGTGGATGAACCGATTTCCATTTGCACCCTAAAACGGTTTGTGGCGGATCAGGTGGATATCGATGATTTGCCCCCGGTTGACATTACGCCAAGAGAAGAAAACGTTGCGGTTATCGGTGCAGGCCCTGCCGGTCTCACGGCCGCCTATTTTTTGGCCAAAGACGGTTTTAAGGTCACCATTTTTGAGGCCCTTTCTGTGGCCGGGGGTATGCTCAGGGTGGGCATCCCCGATTACCGGCTTCCGCCGGATGTGCTTGAAAAAGAAATACAGTGGATCACCCGGCTGGGTGTCGAGATCAAATATAACACGGCCCTGGGCCGCGACATCACCGTTGACGGTCTGTTGGATGACGGATACAAGGCCGTGTATCTGGCTGTGGGCTGTCATGCCAACATGAAGCTGAACATCCCCAAAGAAGATACCGACGGCGTGATTCCCGGGGTTAAATTTTTAAGGGATGTTTGTTTGGGAGATTTAACCGCCCTTACCGGCAATGTGGCTATCGTTGGCGGCGGGGATGTGGCCATCGATGCGGCAAGATCCGCGCTTCGCCTTGGGGCGGACAAGGTCAGCATTCTTTACAGACGGACGCATGCAGAGATGCCGGCCCGTGAAGAAGAGATCGAAGATGCCCTTGAAGAAGGGATTGACATTCAGTTCCTCATGGCACCTGTTGAAGTGGTGGAGAGCGACGGAAAAGTCGTGGGTCTCAAATGCATTGAAATGAAACTGGGTGAGCCTGATGATAGCGGCCGACGCCGGCCGGTCCCTGTTAAAGGGAGTGAATTTGTTGTGGACACCGATGTCATCATACCGGCCATCGGTCAGAAAACCGACACCGCTTTTCTTAAAGATACTAAAGACATTGAACTGGACCGTTGGAACAACATCAAAGTCGATCCCATCAGCTTTCAGACCACCAAAAAAGGGGTGTTTGCCGGTGGTGACGCCCAGACCGGTGCATGGATTGCCATTGGTGCGGTGGCCGCCGGAAAAGAGGCCGCCATCTCCATATCCAGATATCTGGATGGAAAGGATTTAACCAAAGGGCGAGAGCCTATCGAGTTGCCTCAGCAAGACTTTTATCCCATCCAAAAGGATATCCAAACGGTCAAGCGGGCAAAGATGTCCAGAATTTCCATGGAAGAGCGGAAAACCGGTTTCACAGAGGTGGAGATAGGTCTCAGTGAAGCAGCAGCGGTCGCCGATGCTAAAAAATGCCTCAACTGCATGGTATGCTGTGAGTGTTTGGAATGTGTAAAAGCGTGCAAGGCTGAAGCGGTGACCCTTGAAACCCATGGGGAAAAAGATGAGACCGTTGAGATTGATGTGGGTTCGATCATATTGGCCCCTGGAGCGGACGTGTATGATCCCGGGGAGCACGACACGTACAATTACACGAAGCATCCCAATGTGGTGACGTCCATGGAGTTCGAGCGGATTTTATCGGCTTCGGGTCCTTACGGGGGTCACTTGATACGGCCGTCGGATCATAAAGAGCCCCAAAAGATTGCCTGGTTGCAGTGCGTCGGTTCCAGGGATGTGCACCTGGGGGCCCATGGCTACTGTTCGGGGGTGTGCTGTACCTACGCCGTCAAGGAGGCCATGCTGGCCAAGGAGCACAGCAGCAACGGATTGGACGCGGCGGTGTTTTACATCGACATGCGCACGTTTGGTAAAGATTTTGAGCAGTATTACAACCGGGCAAAAGAGGAGTCGGGGGTTCGGTTCGTCAAGTCGAAGATCACCCATATCGAATCCAACCCGGAGACGGACATGCAGGTGATCCGTTATGTGGACGAGGCCGGCCGTCGTTTGGAAGAGGAATTTGATATGGTGGTGCTGTCCGTGGGGTTGAGTGCCTCCATAAAGACGGCCGAGAAGGCCCAAAAGTGGGGCATTGATCTGGATCATTATAATTTTGCCAAAACCGACAGTTTTGATCCGGTGCAGACGTCCCGGCCCGGAATATATGTATGCGGTATTTTCCAGGGTCCCAAGGACATCCCGTCTTCGGTGATCGATTCCAGTGCGGCGGCAGGGGTTGTCGGGAGTCGTTTGTCTGATGTTCGATGGACCCTGACCAAGACCCGGGAGATCCCCGAAGAAGTGGATGTTCGGGGTGAGCCGCCCCGGATCGGTGTATTTGTGTGCCGCTGCGGGACGAATATTGCAGGGACCGTTGATGTGCCGGAAGTGGCGGAGTTTTCAAAAGATCTTCCCGGCGTTGTTTATGTGGAAGAGAACATGTTCAGCTGCTCCCAGGACACCCAGGACAAGATGACCGAGATCATCAAGGAGCATGGGTTGAACCGTGTGGTGGTGGCGGCGTGTACGCCCAAGACCCACGAGCCGTTGTTTCAGGAGACGCTGATCAACGCAGGGATCAACAAATATCTGTTTGAGATGGGAAACATCCGGAACCAGTGTTCCTGGGTTCATAAAGACGACCCGGACCAGGCCACGGAGAAATCAAAAGATATTGTGAGAATGGCGGTGGCTAAAGCAAATCTTTTGGAGCCGTTGACGGAATCGACCATGGGGATCACCCAGTCGGCTCTGGTGATCGGTGGCGGTGTTGCCGGTATGGCAGCCGCCCGAAACATGTCGCAGCAGGGGTATCATACCTATCTGATCGAAAAAGCGGATGCTTTGGGGGGTCAGGCCCGGCATCTTCACGAGACCTGGCGGGGTGAGGACATCCAGGGATATTTGACCCAACTCACGGATGCGGTTCAATCGGACGAAAACATCGACGTTTTTGTCAATGCCCGGATCAGCCAGGTGGAGGGGTTTGTGGGGAACTTCAAGACCACCATCCATCAAAACGGCGAGAGCAAGGTTCTCGAGCACGGGGTGACCATCATTGCTTCCGGGGCATCGGAATTTAAACCGGACGGATATTTATACGGCAAGGATTCGCGTGTGGTCACGGGACTTGAGCTTCAGCAGCGGTTTATGGACAAGGAACCGTCGCTGGATCAAGCCGACACGGCGGTGTTTATCCAGTGCGTGGGGTCCCGGATACCGGAGCGGCCGTACTGTTCCAAGGTGTGCTGCACCCAATCCATCAAGAGTGCGATGAAGCTCAAAGACATCAACCCCCAAATGAATGTGTTTGTTTTGTACCGGGATATGCGTCCGTATGGTCTTCGGGAGGATCTTTACCGGGATGCGCGTTCGGCCGGCATCAGTTTTATCCGTTACAATGCGGATAAAGAGGTTAATGTGACCAATGGGGACGAAGGCCTCAAGGTGAGTTTCACCGACCGTGTTCTGGGAAGGATGATGGACATCCGTCCGGATCTGTTGGTTCTGGCGTCGGCGGTGGTGCCGCCGGCAGAGAATCCTTTGGCACAGCTGTATAAGGTACCGGTGAACGCCGAGGGATTTTTTGCCGAAGCCCACGTCAAGCTGCGTCCGGTGGATTTTGCCACGGACGGGGTCTTCGTGTGCGGGCTGGCCCATGCGCCCAAACCCATCGATGAATCCATTACACAGGCCCAGGCCGCTGTGTCTCGCGCCGTGACACTTTTATCCCAAAAGACTTTTCTTACCAGTGCAATTGTTGCCCAAACAAATCCGTTTAATTGCAGTTCCTGCGGCGTATGCGTTTCTGCATGTCCCTATTCAGCACCCGGTTTCATCGAAGAGGGACCTTTTGCCGGAAAAGCCGAGATCAATCCGGTACTTTGCAAAGGCTGCGGTCTCTGCGTGGCATCCTGCCGGTCCGGTGCGATCCACCTCAAAGGCTTCGATAATGACCAGATCTTTGCACAGATTTTTGCGTTGGATAAAGCAGGATAATCGTTAATTTCAAATAATTTTTTTTGTGTTTTTTGTAACAGGATATTTTTGAAGACAATTATGGGCTGCTCATGGAAGCGCCTAAAATTAAAAATGCCTAAAATGCCTAAAATTAAGGATGACAATTATTTTACAAAAGACAGAATTCCAAAATTTTAGCTCACTTTAAACTTTAGTTCACTTTAGGCACTTTCCCGGTATATCCGGGTTGGGAGAATTGATCATATGTCAGACTGGGAACCCAAAATCGTCAGTTTTTTATGCAACTGGTGCAGTTATGGCGCCGCAGATCTTGCGGGCGTCAGCAGAATGGAATATCCACCCCATATCCGTGTGATTCGAATCCCCTGTACCGGTCGGATGAGTTCGAAGTTTATTCTGGCCGCTTTTAGACAGGGCGCAGACGGCGTCTGGGTGTCCGGATGACATCCGGGAGATTGCCATTACCTGGAAGGTAATTACTATGCCCGAAGAAAATTTGCGCTGTTTAAAAATTTTATTGAATATATGGGGATTGAGCCCGGCCGCCTCCAGTTTTCCTGGATCTCCTCTGCGGAGGCGACGAAATTTGTGGAAGTGGTCAATGAGGTCACTGCCGTGATCAAGGCGCTGGGACCTCATGAAAAATTCGTAAAAACAGAAGCGAGTATCGCTTAATCCGTATAAAACGAAAGCAAACAAGGTTTAAAAAATACCGAAGCAAACAAGTTGTGACAATACCCGAGTTGAGCCGGTTGTCCCGTATGCCTGTTAGCCCGTTATAAAACCAATGGATCCTTAAGAACGGGCAAACCGGAAAACAGGGCAACGGGCTAAACCATTTATCATTAAAGACACATTAGCCTATATCAAAGTCTTTTATTAAATGCACTGAATTTATGATCAAGGTACTAACATGCTATCCTACATTGTTAAAATAAAAGAAATCTCCCGTCGGCTCTTAAAAGAAGCCAAGGTGGACATGGTGATCGGATTCAGAAAAGGCACCGTGCCGATGATGAATGAACCCTGTTTTGCAAAAACAGTCGAAGATGTGGATCATTTCATGTGGGACAGCAACTGCGGAATTAATCTTGCGAATTATCTGAGCAACAGAACGGAAAAAATCGGTATTGTTGCCAAAGGATGTGATTCTCGAAACATTGTTACCCATATTATCGAAAACAAAATTAAACGGGATCAGGTGGTGATTATCGGCGTGCCCTGTAAAGGAATGATAGACCGGCACAAAGTCGAAGCCATGGCTGAAGCTGAAATCCAAGAGGTGATGGAGACCGATGACACCATTCATATCAAAGGGGATGGTTTTGAAAAAGCACTGGATAAAGAAGAAGTGCTTCAACAAAATTGTGCCATATGCGTTCACCGAAACCCGGTGATCTATGATGAGCTTGTGGCCGATGAGGTAAAAGAACAGGCAGATGTGGACCGGTATGAAGATGTTCGTCATATTGAAGCATTGTCATCCGAAGAGAAATGGGATTTTTTCGAAGACCTTTTGTCGACGTGTATCCGTTGTTATGCATGTAGAAACGCCTGTCCGCTCTGCTACTGTCCCACCTGCTTTGTGGATGAATCAAGACCCCAGTGGGTGGGCAAAAGCCAGGATCCCACAGACATCAGAACGTTTCATTTTTTAAGAGCATACCATTGTGCCGGCCGATGTACCGATTGCGGGGCCTGTGAGCGCGCCTGTCCCATGGGAATCAAGGTTCGATTGTTTACAAAGAAGCTGGAGAAAGACTGCCTGGAACTGTTTGACTGGGAAGCGGGGTTGACATTGGAAAAACGGCCGCCCCTGGATACATACAGGCCGGATGATCCGGATGATTTTATTAGATAACGAGTATTCAATGACCAAAATCTTTAAGCCAGAAATAGGAAAGAGAAAAGAGGAAAGAGGATAAGGGCAAATCACGGATAAACACAAATATTTTGAAAAATAAGAAAGTAAGAAGGTGAGAAGATCAGAAGGTCGGCACATTTTCTTGATTTCCAAACTTCTCATCTTCTATAGCGGTTTGCATAAATATGTTCCGATTGAAAAGCCTTTCCTTTTTTCAGTTTCTATACATGATTTGGGTCAGGTTGACCCGTTGGCCCGTTAGCCCGTTCGTCAGGTTTTTAGGTCTTACCGGCAAACCGGCGTACAGGCAAACCGGCCAACTTCTAAGCTGTGGGCATAAGACTTAGGTGCATCTGGTTTACTGCTGAAACGGAACGTTATTTTGACAACCGCTATAATTACATTTGCATGCACTTGTGGTTATCTATTTTCTAATTCCTATTTTCTATTTTTTAAAAAAAGATACATTGTTTGGATTTTGAAATTTCGATTATTGGAATTTCAATAAGTCAATAAACTTTCAACAAAGGCATACGTGATGAAAGTCATAAAGATTGACAAGAAAGCTTGGGCGAAAGGCCTTGAACGCTTATCGAAGACATATCAATTGTTCGGTCCGGTAGAGCAGGATTCGTTTTTTGTCTTCAAAGCGCTAAGAGACGGTGAACTCCCAGATTTGGATGTACAAAACACCCGGCTTTCGCCAAGATCTATTATATATCCGCAATCTGAAAAGATGTTTGAATACACCCTGGATGAAAACCAGGAGGAACATCACGTTTTAAAAGAGATTGACAAAGAATATTCACTTCGGGCCGTCATCGGCATCAGGCCCTGCGATGCCAAGGCATTTTTGCTTGTCAAACGAAACTTCGACACACCGGAATATAAGGACCCTTACTGGATCAAATCTTACGAGACAACCACCCTTGTGGGCCATGCCTGCAATACTCCGTGCAGCAGTTGTTTCTGCACGACCGCCGGTTGCGGCCCTTTTCATGAGGAAGGGCTGGATATACTTTTAGTGGATGCCGAAGATACCTATTTGGCCAAGATCATTACGGAAAAAGGAGAAAGGCTTCTTGCAGCAGCCGGCTGGGAGACTGAAGCCGATCCTGCTCTAAGTGATGGGATTGAAACCATGAAGTCAGCAGCAGAGGCAAAGATAACCTCCCGGGTGTCCACGGATCAATTGAAAGATAAAAGCACCACAGACCTTTTTGAAGCGTCTTTTTGGGAAGATGTGGCGTTTGCCTGCATCAACTGCGGGACCTGTACCTATGTTTGTCCAACATGCTGGTGTTTCGATATTCAGGATGAAACCCATGGACTTTCCGGCATCCGCATGCGCAACTGGGACAGCTGCATGTATCCGCTCTTTACCTTTCACGGCTCCGGCCATAATCCCAGGGATACAAAGACGCAAAGAGTCCGCCAGCGGTTTATGCACAAGCTGAAATATTACGTGGACAAATATGACAATGGCATTCAATGTGTCGGCTGCGGTCGATGCGTTCGTTTTTGCCCGGTGAATATAGACATTCGAAGGGTCTGCGATTTGATGAACAGCTTTGAATCTTAATCCTAAGTCAATCCTCAAAGGAGAAGTAGACGTGCAAAATCCGTATTTGCCGTATCCGGTTCGGATCGAAGAGATCATCACCGAAACCGAAGATAAAAACCTTAAAACATTCAAACTGGTTTTTTTAAACCCGGATGACGAAAAGAAATTCAATTACAATGCCGGCCAATTTGGCGAACTTTCCATTGCCGGAAAAGGAGAAATTCCCATCGGCATCGCCTCCTCGCCAACGGAAAAAGGGTTTTTAATGTTTACCGTCAACAAAGTGGGTCTGGTGACAACGCATCTTCACAACATGAAACCCGGAGATATTATGGGGGTGCGGGGCCCTTTGGGAAACTGGTATCCATGGGATATCATGGAAGGAAAGAATGTTGTCATCATCGGCGGCGGTTTTGCTTTTACCACCCTTCGATCGTCCATTATATACATGCTGGATCCGGCCAATCGTTCAAAGTTTGGAGACATTCACGTGATATACGGTGCACGCACGCCTGGAATGCTTCTGTACAGGGACGAACTTTCTGAATGGGAAAAACGGGATGATATTCACATGCACATTACGGTGGATGCCACCGATGATCCCGACTGGAAGTATAATGTCGGTTTTGTGCCGACCATTACCGATCAGAAAGCCCCTCCCGGAAACGCAGACACCTATGCCATTGTCTGCGGACCCCCCATCATGATCAAGTTTACCCAACCGGTTTTAGACAAACTCGACTATGCCCATGATCACATCATCATGTCCCTTGAAATGCGCATGAAGTGCGGAATCGGAATTTGCGGCCGATGCAACATCGGCAAAGAGTTTGTTTGCAAAGACGGACCAGTCTTTACACTGGATCAGTTGAATAGCATGCCGAAAGAATATTAATCCAATTGAGCGATTGCCGTTTTTATCGGATCTGTTGTGTTGCAGCGCACTTGCGGTAGTCGACTACAGCTATGCACCCTGCGCCCCCGCAAGCGGGATTTCGCAAGCTCAACTTGCATCTCCCCGAAAGGCGGGATCTAACTGACCGGCAACCTCGCCAGAGGCGGGCAAGCCTCGAGAATCGCTCCATCGGATTCATCAAAATATCTTCAACAGCCAATTTCATCTAAAGGTCGTGACTTTTTTAAAACATGTGTTATTTTAAGGGATAGAAGGAATTAAATTTGGAAGATGTATTTGAATTCATTTGCTCCGCAGTAACGTTGTCTGTAAATTTTGACAAATTCCGCAGTTAAGGAAACATCATGGCCACTGAACAAGGCGTTGTAACAAAAATCGAATCCACAACAACCGCATGGGTAAAAACGACGAAGACCGAAGCCTGCAAGGCATGTGCTGCCAGAAGTACCTGTCACAGCGTGGGAGGTGGTAAGGAAATGGAAGTGGAAGCGATTAATCACGCAGGGGCACAGGTGGGGCAAAAGGTGGTGCTCAGTTTTGACACATCTCCGTTATTAAAAGCCACTTTTTTGCTTTATGTGTTTCCGATTATAGCCATGATCGTCGGCGCGTTTGTCGGTCAGCAGCTGGCGCCCAATTTTAATTTCGACACATCCTTTTTGTCTGCGTTTTTCGGGTTTTTGTTTTTTGGACTTACCATTCTTTTCGTACGGTCAAGAGGGAATAAAATGGCCCAAAAGGATGAATACCGACCCAAAATCATCAGGGTCATCGGCCAATCCTAATTGGATTCTTTCAATGCCAGAGCGCCCACCGGACAAGCTTTGACACAGGTATCACATTCCCCACATGTAAGCGATGAAACATCTGTTTCACTATACGTGCTGATGACCGTGTCAAACCCTCTTTTAGCAAAGGTTAAAACAGATTGACCATGTTTTTTCCTGCAAATATGCACGCATTTTCCACACAAAACGCATCGGTTCGGATAGTGGATTAAGAAAGGATGGGTCTCGTCGATCTGAGTCTCTTTAAGATATCGCTTCAGGCGCTTTGGCTTTAAGCCGACTTTTAGGAATTTGGCAATATTCTGAAGTTCGCATTTTTTATTGGCGTGACAATTTTTGCAATCCACATCGTGAACCGACAAAAGAAGGCGAAGGGCGGTTCGTTGCAGTTTTTTAACCGCAGGCGTATCGGTTTTAACAACCATATCATCCTTGACTTGAACAGTACATGATGGGACGGGGTGTGGTATACCCTCAATTTCAACAAAGCACATTCTACAGGAAGCCGAAGGACTCTCCATATTTTCAAGGTAGCACAGGTTCGGAATGTAAATCTGGTTGTCAAGGCATGCCTGAAGCAAAGTCTTTCCTTCTCTGGTTTCAATCTCTTTGTTGTCCACCCGGAGTTTTAACATCATTTAACGTCCTTCTTCTCTTTTTCCGGAGGCTTTTCGATGAAAGGAACCAAATCCGGGGGAGATACTTTCCGAACCGCATCATACTCCGGTGGACAGACGACCAGGCACTCACCACACTTTACACAAAGTTCCTGGTCAACCCCTTTCTTTCGATTGCTGGTGGTAAACACCGCATCAACCGGACAGCAGGTGGCACAGGCATCACAGCCGCGTGCACAGAGCTCCAAATCGAAATAAAAAGCGGTCAGCGCCCGGCACATCAGTGCAGGGCAACGCTTTTCTTTAACATGAGCCTCATATTCATCCCTGAAATATTTAAGGGAAGTGAGCACGGGATTCGGAGCGGTTTTACCCAGGCCGCAAAGTGAGCCGGCTTTTATATCCTGACTCAATGTTTCCAGCAATTCCAGATCCCCTTCCAGTCCTTCTCCTTTGGTCAATCGCTCAAGTATCTTAAGCAGATGATAGGTTCCGATTCTGCAAAATGTGCACTTGCCGCAAGACTCCTTCTGGGTAAAATCGAGGAAATACCGGGAGACTTCCACCATGCAGGTGTCTTCATCCATGACCACCATACCGCCGGACCCCATCATTGCACCGGCTTCTGTAAGAGAATCGAAATCAATCGGTGTATCCAAAAAATCTTCGTTAAGGCATCCACCGGAAGGCCCGCCAATCTGAACCGCTTTGAATTTTTTGTTGTTCGGGATACCACCGCATATATCAAATATAAGGGTTCGTAACGACACCCCCATGGGGATTTCCACCAAGCCTGCATGGACAACATTTCCCACAATAGAAAAAATTGCGGTGCCGGGGCTGTTTTGTGTACCGATGCCTCTGTACCAGATCGCGCCATGATCCAGTATGGGAGGAACAGAAGCCAGTGTTTTTACATTATTGATCACCGTCGGCTTGTTCATCAGACCTTTTTGAACCGGATACGGCGGCCGATGCCGGGGCATGCCGCGATACCCTTCAATGGATCGAATCAGTGCTGTTTCTTCACCGCAAACAAAGGCCCCCGATCCTTGAAACACATCAATTTTTAAATCAAAGGTGCTGTCCAAAATTCCTTTTCCCAAAAGTCCCAGTTTTTCTGCCTGTTGGATGGCATTTGTGACGAGTTTGACCGCCAGGGGATATTCCGATCTGACATATACCATGGCTTTTTGAGCACCGACGGCATAGGCACAGATGACCATGCCTTCCAACACCTGATGCGGATTACTCTCCAAGATGGTTCTGTCCATGTACGCGCCGGGGTCTCCTTCATCCGCATTGCAGATCACAATCTTTTCCTGAGCCTCGACACTTCTTGCCAGTTTCCATTTTCTTCCAGTGGGAAATCCGGCGCCGCCTCTACCTCTTAAACCGGAATGCTCCACTTCTTTGATCACTTTTTCAGGATCGAGTTTTAATGCCTTTACAAGGGTTGAATATCCGCCCGCAGCAATGTAGTCATATATATCTTCGGGATCAATACGCCCGCATTTTTCCATAACGATTCGTTTTTCCTGGTTGAACCTGGAAAAGTCAGTCACTGAAGGAATCAGGTCGTTTTCCTCGGTGGCTCCGTAAACGTGTTCGAACCGGGGATCGCCGTCTCCCAAGAAGAGTTTTACGAGCATTTTGGCTTTACCCGGGGTGACCTCGTGATAAAATATCGGTGGAAATCCGGAATCAGGATGATCGATAACAACCACCGGTTCTGCATAGCAATGGCCGAAACATCCGACAGTATGGATCCGGGCTTCGATATTGTTTTCAACAAGGGCTTCTTCAAACCCTTTTTGGGTTTCTATGGCACCGGAAGCAATACCGCAGGTGGCCATGCCGATGTGGATTTTGGGGACCGGGGCATCCCGGAATGCATCCCGGCGTTTCTCAGCCTCTTTAAGGATGGTGTTGAATTTCATATCGATGTTTTTATGATTGTCCGGGCTCATTTTTTTTCTTTTCTCTTTCTTCGATCTCTTCTTGTAATTTAATCCGCAAAATAAGCCCTTCGACCTTGCTGGGAGCCATATGTCCGTGTACGGTTTCATCGATAATGGCCACAGGCGCCAGAGCGCAGCAACCGACACAGGCCACCCTATCTATGCTGAATTCCCTGTCAGGTGTGGTTTGGCCTTCGGGAATTTCAAGTTTACGTTCAAAATTTTCAAGGATGATATCACCCGCTCTGACGTGGCATGCAGTACCCAGGCAAACCTTAATCGGGTGCTTGCCAGGTGGATGAAATCGGAACTGGTTATAAAACGTTGCAACTCCATAAACTTCGCTTTCGAGGATTCCGAGGTACTGCGCCACTATTTTTAAGGCTTCAGAAGGGAGATAGGCAAGGTTGTTCTGGACCATCTGTAGGATGGGGATTAGATTTCCTCTTTGTTTTTCAAAGGTTTCAAGTTTTAGGGCGATATGCTTAAGAGCGTCTTTTTCTTCCTCTGTCAACTCTTGATTCATAGAGCAGCCTTTTATGCAAATATGTAAACTCAGCCAATCCTGATGATTACCGGTTTCATGCGTATCGCCAATTTTTAAACAAAACCGGACTTTTTTTACATCGCGAAAAAAAAAATGTCAATCTAAGTATGTAAAGAATTTGAAATGGATTTGTTTAAATTGATAAAATTATTGAAAATTTTCAGTGAATGGGAAAAATGAAGGGTGACTTTTTCTTGATGGAAACTACATAGTGTCCATCCAGAAATGAGGATTTTTGTTTGAGTTCAAGGCATGCGAAAAAAATAACCACAGGCATATAATTGATATTCTGAGGATTATTTTTTGAGCATAACGCAGAGATTGGGCAAAAAGACCATTTATGGATGGGCACTACCTGGCGGCTCTGCGATCCACTAATTGGGAGCATTTCAAGAGCAACCCCCCGACAAGGGCAATGAAACTGCTAATCATAAAAAGTGCAAATGTTCCCAGTGTTTCAAACAGATACCCATTTATGAAAAATCCGACCATTAATCCAAGCCCATAGGTTACGGCGTTATTTACCGCCTGTCCCAGGGTCTTGGCTTCATTCGGTGTTATTGAATCAATATAGAGAATGCTGGATACATGAAACGTACCGTACGTGACGGCATGTAAAGTCTGCAATAACAGAATGACCGCAGGAGATGTCGTAAAAAAGAGGCCCAGCCACCTGAGTACCGCCGCCATAAAAGAAAAAAACAGAACATTATCGATGGAAAAGCGCTTAAAGATGATATCGGATTTTATCATCACGATAATCTCTGCAATGGATGCCAGTGCCCATGAAATGCCGATAAATGTTTTTCCGCAACCCAGATTTTCAAGGTGGATGGAATAAAAACCGTAATATGTTCCATGGCTTACCAGCATTAAAAAGGCACAGAACAGAAAAACAATCACACGCCTTTTTAAAAGCACTTTGGCATTTGAAGAAAAAGAGGTTTGTTTTTTGATCTGAATGTCAGGGATTTTGATGGAAATGAGCGCTTGTGCCAGGGAACCGAAAAAAATGAGTATAAGGATTATTTCGATGGAGTAAATATCTATGACTTTGCCCAGCAAAAGAACCGTCATAATAAATGCAATTGACCCCCATCCCCTTATCCTTCCATAGCTTTTCTTTTTGGTGCCCAATACGTCCATGGTAAAGGTCTCCAGAAAGGAAATGATCGGAGAGTAAAATATCCCGTAAAAAACGGTGATGAACAGCATTGCCCAAAAATCGGTTGTATAGAGATAAAACGCCCATATTGCGGCACTGATAAAACTGCATAATATGTATATCGGTCTTCTGATGTGAAATCGATCGGCCAGTCCACCCCATACCAGCGGAAATAAAACCAGTGCAATGGATCTGATGGCCGACAGAACACCGATTTGGAACCCGCTGAAATCGAGATGGTAGCAATATAAATTGAAATAGGGCAAAAATATGCCCATGACGCCAAAGTATAAAAAATACTGGGAACCGATAACCAGCTTGAACGAATTTTTAGGATAATCGTCCATAATTTTTTTATATTTATTATTCAATATTGGAAACTCAATTTGTGCCCAATATAGATTTGTGGATGCGCACCAATTAGGAAGATCGCCACATCCTAAATACAACCGTTCAAAATATCATTGTAGCGTTTCATGAGACCATCAATATTTCATTTATGGTTAAAACACAATTTTTATGTTATATTTATGTCTTTACAACTTTTCTTTACAAACGCTGACTGAAATGTTAAATAATTTAAATTAAAAACAGACAAACTTTTTTATAGCCCTGTCACTATTTGAAACGCTCGGTTTAGGTAATTGTAAGCTTTAACAATTAGGTAGGAGCTTTAAAATGGACTATATCAAAATAAGATTCACCAAAGATTTCGATCAGCTCGATTCTACGTTTGAAAAAACTGTTGAGGATCTATTCAGAACGATAAACCCGATGTTTACGATCGCTGAGCAAAAATGGAAGCCTCAAATGGACATGTATGAAACCCCTGACGAAATAATTATCATGGGTGAGATCGCCGGGGTTAACAAAGAGGATCTGGAACTTGAAATCAGCAGTAAGGCAGTAAGGGTTCAAGGAATCCGTAGCCAATTTCCTCGAATAGATAACGCCAAATACAGACTTGCGGAAATACAGTACGGTAAATTTGAGCGAGTCCTCTATCTTCCTTCGCCAATTGATACAGAAGTCGTATCAGCGTCATACACGAACGGTTTTCTCCAAGTTCGACTCGCAAAGCTCGAACTGGACAAAACATTCAAAGTCCCAATTACAGAAAAATAGCTGCTGAATGATTTATTTGAAGCAATGTCTGGAAAGATGACATAAAATCTGGCCTTAATTCTTGACTTTGATTCATAAATGCCGGATCGAATTCGACATAGATTAGTTGGAGGTTCTTATGACAGAACAGCACAAAGCACCTGAAATCAGCACGGAAAAAATTCCGGAAATTCTTCCGATCCTGCCTTTGTTTGACGCCGCTCTTTTCCCCAAAATGGTTTTGCCCCTTGTTGTTATGCAGCCGGAATCGATTCAACTGGTGGATGAGGCCATGTCCCAGAATCGACTCATAGGACTTGTTGTTGCGAAAAAACCCGTAGATGAAAATGTGAACATGCGGGATAATCTGAATACTGTGGGAACCGTTGCATTGATCCTTAAAATGGCAAAAACGGAAGATAACAAACTGCAATTGCTGGCCCAGGGTTTGGGTAGATTCGACGTTAAAAAGTATGTTCAAGAAAAACCGTATCTCAAAGCCAGTGTCAACCATATTAAAGAAATAGAAACAAAGGACAAAGAGATAGATGCTTTGATGTCCAACATGATCGGTCAGTTCTCAAGGGTTGCCGAGCTTTCTCCGGGTTTGCCTCAGGAAATCGTGGTGATGGCCAAATCAATACAGGAGCCCGGCATATTGGCCGATATGATTTCCTCCACCATCAATTCCAGTCTTGAGGAAAAGCAGCAGGTTTTGGAGATTTACGATATAAAGAAGCGGTTGAAAGAAGTAACTCGGCTTCTTAACTATCAGTTGGAAATTTTAGAACTGGGTAGCAAAATCCAATCCCAGGTTAAAGGGGATATGGATAAAAGGCAGCGGGAATACTTTCTTCGCGAGCAACTTAAAGCAATTAAAGAAGAATTGGGTGAAAAAGATGAGGCTGCTGTTGAAGTTGAAGACTACAAAGCAAAAATCGAGGAAAAAAATCTTCCTGAGGAGGCCCGCAAGGAAGCTGAACGGGAACTCAATCGCCTTTCCCGAATGCATCCCTCTTCAGCTGAATATACGGTGGCCTCTACATATCTGGACTGGTTGACGGCACTCCCCTGGCATGACAGTACAGAAGACAACATGGACATAAAAAAGGCGAGAACAATTTTAGATAAAGATCACTTCGGACTTGATAAGGCCAAACAACGAATCATAGAATATCTTGCGGTTCGCAAGCTAAAACCGGAGTCAAAAGGGCCCATCCTGTGTTTTGTCGGTCCTCCGGGTACCGGGAAAACATCTCTGGGCCGTTCCATTGCCAATGCTTTGGGGCGAAAATTTTTTCGAATTTCGTTGGGCGGCGTAAGGGATGAAGCTGAAATAAGAGGACATCGGCGAACCTATGTCGGGGCGCTTCCCGGGCGGATTATCCAGGGAATCCGGAGATCCGGGGCAAACAATCCGGTTTTTATGCTGGATGAAATCGACAAGGTGGGAAGTGATTTTCGAGGAGATCCGTCGTCTGCTTTGCTGGAAGTTCTTGATCCGGAACAAAATTTTTCCTTTTCCGATCATTATCTGGACGTGCCTTTTGATCTGTCAAAGGTGATGTTCATCACCACCGCCAATATTCTTGATACCATTCCTCCGGCGTTGCAGGATCGGATGGAGGTATTGAAGCTTGTCGGATATACCCTTGAGGAAAAAGTAAAGATTGCCGTTCGTTACCTTATTCCTCGCCAGCGCGACGCCCACGGACTCAAAGCCGGTCAAATAAAATTTACAAAGGGCGCTATCAAACATATTATTTCCGGATATACCCGTGAGGCCGGTTTGAGAAATCTTGAACGGGAAATCGCAAATATTTGTCGTGGTGTTGCAGCCGGTATCGTTGAGGAAAAAATAAAGTCAGTTGCAATAAAAGTTGAAAATATCTCCGAGTACCTGGGTCCTGTAAGATTGACCCATGAAGGCAAAGCCAGAACGGCAATTCCCGGCGTAGCCACAGGGCTGGCCTGGACACAAACAGGGGGAGAACTTCTTTTTGTAGAAGCCACCTCCATGAGAGGGACTAAGGGCCTTACCTTGACCGGCCAGCTCGGAGATGTCATGAAAGAATCCGCAACCGCGGCATTGAGTTTCATTCGGTCCAATGCTGCTTTAATCGGCGTTCCTGACGATTATTTCGAAAAACACGATATACATATTCACGTTCCCGCAGGTGCTATCCCAAAAGACGGCCCATCCGCGGGTGTTACCATGCTAACCGCCCTGGCATCGTTGCTGACCAATAAGACCATTAGAAAAGATCTTGCCATGACCGGTGAAATCACATTGAGAGGCCAGGTCCTGCCGATTGGCGGCCTAAAGGAAAAGGTTCTGGCTGCTCATCGCGCGGGAATAAAAACAATCATTATCCCAAAGTTGAACGAAAAAGATCTGTACGACATACCCGAAGAGATTCAAAAGAAAATAGAGTTTAAACCTGTGGAAAGGATGCAGGATGTTTTAAAAATTGCATTTGAAAAAAAGTAATGGCCATTCATTTCTTAAAAAGACATTGGCGAATAGTTTGTAGACGTTTTGTTTTTTGCGGTATTTCAGCCTTTCTTTTATGTGGATGTTCAACAGTAGAGGCCCCCCCGACACCTCCCGGTCACCCCAAACCTTATAAAGTCGGGAGAACCTGGTATAAACCGCTGCCGCATGCACAGAGCTTCAGTCAGCGGGGAAGAGCATCCTGGTACGGAACAAAATTCCATGGGAAAAAGACAGCCAATGGTGAAATTTACAATATGTATGCCATGACGGCTGCACACAAAACCCTTCCTTTTGACACGTATGTCAGCGTGAAAAATTTAGAAAACAACAGAGAAATTCAAGTGAGAATCAACGACCGTGGACCTTTTGCCAGAGGCAGGATCCTCGACCTTTCGTATACGGCGGCAAAAAAGCTCGGTATCGTCGGACCGGGTACAGCGGTTGTTGAAGTTGTTGCACTTGTCAGACCCATTCAATCAGATATGTCGAAAAGCAACACAGCGTCGTATCCGGTAACAGATTTGTATGAAGGCAATTTTACGGTTCAAATCGGATCATTCGGTGAAATGAAAAACGCCGAAAGACTCAGGAAAGAACTTGCTAGAACCTATGAAAATGTTTACATCACATCCTATTTCAATGGAAGGGATACCTTCTACAGGCTAAAGGTTGGTAAGTATACAAACCTGGCCCAGGCAAACAGGTTTGAACGCATCATGATCCAAAAGGGATACAAGGGTGCATTTGCCATCGCTGAGGATAATTAGTGTCCGTCCATAAATGGTCTTTTTGTCCAATCTCTGCGTTATGCTCAAAAAAATAATCCTCGGAATATTACACATATGCCTGCGGTTATTTTTTTCGAACGCCTTGATCTTGAACAAAAATCCTCATTTATGGATGGACACCAACAAGAGGAAAAACATTGAAAAATGTGGTCTTTTTGGATCGGGACGGCGTCATAAATCATGATTCTCCGGATTACATAAAAAACTGGTCTGAATTTAGGTTTCTCCCCGGCAGCCTGAAGGCATTAGAACAGCTCACGCTGAATAGATTTCCCATCATTATCATTACAAACCAGTCGATGATCCATCGCAAGATGGTATCCAAAAAAGATCTGGACTACATCCATGACATGATGAAAAAAGTCGTTCAATCGAACGGGGGTGAAATAAAAGACATATTTTATTGTCCCCATATACCCCAAGACAGGTGCGACTGCCGTAAACCAAAGCCCGGATTGATTTATAGGGCAAAAAAGAGATACCGGATCGACCTTGAGACGTCGATCATGGTGGGTGACAGCGCAAAGGACATAGAATGTGCTCGGAATGCCGGATGCGGATCTGCGATTTTGGTTAAAACCGGCAATGGCGTTACGGCTGAAAAAATATTAAAAGAAAAGATGATCCATCCGGACGTTATCGTTCGAAATCTTTTGGAAGCCGTCAACTGGATCGTCGCCCGCATCCATCCGGCAGCGTTTTCGGACAACTCGTAATACCGATGAACAGGCCCCTCCCCACAACCATCCTTGAAGGAGAACTGGAAAGAATTACCTACTTCAATGCCGAGAATCATTATACCATCGCAAAATTAAAAACCAGCAAAACCAAAAGTATCGTTACGATTGTCGGCACCATGTCGGCTGTCAAAGCCGGTCAATTCCTCAAGATTGAAGGAAACTGGGAAATCCATCCCAAATACGGACAGCAGTTTAAGATTAAGGCTTACAAGGAAACCTTGCCTGCAACAATTGACGGGATCAAAAAATATCTAACATCCGGTATAGTCAAAGGGATCGGACCTTCAACGGCAGACAAAATGATCAACCATTTTCAAACCGAGGTTTTTGAAATCATAGAGAAATATCCGGAAAAACTTCTGGAAATAGAAGGCATTGGAGACGCTAAAGCCGCATTGATATGCAATGCATGGAAATACAATCATGCGGCAAGAGGTCTGATGCAATTGTTGCAAAAGGCAGGCGTTAAAACATCTTATTGTGCGAAAATACTTAAACAATATGGCACAGATGCGGTGGATGTTATCCGCAACAATCCTTACCGTGTGACCGTTGACATCCCGGGTATCGGTTTTTATTTGGCTGACAGGCTCGCTCTGAATCTGGGTGTCTCAAGCGATGATCCAGCGCGGGTGAGGGCGTGTATTGTCCACGTGATGCAACAATTCACAAATGAAGGACATGTCTTTGCTTATGAACATCAACTGATTGAACATTGCCGGCGTCTTTATCACTTGGAACCCGATATCATCGGATATTCCATCGAGACGCTGGCTGCCGAGAAAGAACTGGTCATTGAAAATGCATTGGATTCTTCGGAAAACAGAATCATTTATCTTAAAGAATTTCATCAGGCGGAAAACGGTATATCAAACCGGCTTAAAGCGCTGATGTCTGTCCCGGTTAGACCCCATTCAATCGATGCAGAACGTATTTCATCGGAAGTTCAAAAAAAATTGGCCATAGCGCTATCTAATGAACAAATTGATGCGCTCGAAAAAATACTTTCCCATCGGGTTGCGATCATCACCGGAGGACCCGGAACCGGCAAAACAACGTTGATACGGTCTATCAATGCCATATTTGAAGTGCTCGGGAAAAAGGTGCTTCTTGCGGCACCCACCGGTCGGGCAGCCAGGCGGTTATCCGAGGTGACCCGAAGGGGTGCAAAAACCATTCACAGATTGTTGGGGGTAAATTTTCAAGACGGACTGTTTAATAAAAACAAGGATAATCCCCTTCATGCGGATGCAGTGGTTATCGATGAGGCATCAATGTTAGACACACTTTTAATGTTTCATCTGATCAATGCAATTCCCATGACTGCTGTATTGGTTCTGGTGGGTGACGTTTTCCAGCTTCCATCCATAGGGCCCGGCAACGTGCTTTCCGACATGATAAAATCAACTCGAGCTCCTGTTTTTTATCTTAAAAAGATTTTCAGACAGGCCCATAAAAGCCCCATCATTTTGAATGCTCACAGAATTCGCAATGGTGAGTTGCCGGTCTTAAGGTCTATGGACGATTCGGAAGGTCTTTCAGAGTTTTATTTTTTGGAGCAGGGTGATCCGAACAGGGTTGTTTCAACCATTGTTGAATTGTGCACAAAAATAATTCCCGAGGCGTTCTCTTTTGATCCGATGCACGATGTTCAAGTGTTAACACCGATGCATAAAGGTCTTGTGGGCACAACCCATCTCAATCAGGTTTTACAAAAGGTATTGAACCCGAACCCGGTGATGGTTGAAACCACAGGCACAGCATTTAAAGTTGGAGATAAGGTCATGCACCTTAAAAACAACTATCAAAAGGATGTTTTCAATGGAGATATCGGAACCATAAACGCTGTTGATATGAAAGAACATATCTTTTCGGTGGACTACTTTGGGAGGACGGTAAATTACGATTTTACGGAAACGGATGAAGTCTCTTTGGCATATGCCATATCCGTCCATAAATCACAGGGCTCCGAATACCCGGCCGTAATATTGCCGATTATGGTTCAGCATTATGTTCTTCTTCAAAGAAATCTTTTATACACCGCCATTACACGGGGTAAAAATCTGGTCATTATTATCGGCACAAAAAAAGCCCTGACAATTGCTCTAAAAAACGATATGCCTAAAAAGCGCCTATCCGGACTTGCTTCCAGGCTCATGAGTAATTAAGTTGTAAGCGTACCTTGTTTTTGAGTGATAAAATAAATATATATGAAAAATCTTGACAATGCGTATTATTTCAATTAGTTAAACTTCAACCTTTATTGAGGTGCATGTTTGCAAAGTATTTAAATAAAAACAATTAATTAGGTGATTACTTATGGCAGTTCCAAAACGTAAAAAATCAAAATCAAAGCGGAATAAACGGCGGACTCATCAAAAGATCTCAGCCCCTAATCTGACCAGTTGTCCTCAGTGCGGTGATCCCAGGCTTCCACACCATGCATGCCCCAGTTGCGGCACATATAAGGGCCGCACTGTAATTGATGTCGAATAATTTTGTTCGTTTCCAAAAAACGTCCTTTTTAATTGATGGGATAACATTTTTAGAATTATTGGAAATGTTTTCACTTCGAGTGTAATATGCAGGGTAATATCATGGCCGAAAATAGAACACCCATTGTCATTGGCAGCGATCATGCTGCATATGCTTTGAAAGAAAAAATCAAAGCGTTTCTCATTGAAAGATCCATTGATGTTGAGGATGTCGGCTGCTATAGCGAAGATTCGGTGGACTATCCGGATGTTGGAATCAAAGTTGCGTCGATGGTGTCATCGGGAAAATTCAAGCAAGGCATACTCATGTGTGGTACAGGGATTGGTATGTCCATGGTGGCGAACAAATTTTCTCATGTCAGGGCGGCGTTGTGTGCCGATATTTTCTCCGCTATCATGAGCAGACGACACAACAATTCCAATATCCTGGTGTTGGGGGGGCGTGTTATCGGGGACATTCTTGCCATGGAGATTGTGAAAACCTGGCTGGAAACTCCGTTTGACGGTGGACGACATCAGCGGCGATTGGAAAAGTTCGATCAGATAAACAAGGATTTTACCAATAAGGGAATAGCAAGGGATACGAATTGAACTTTAGACTTATCGAAAAAGTAGATCCCGAAATCGCCCGTGCAATTTCTATGGAGATTGACCGGCAGACACACACGCTGGAGCTTATTGCATCCGAAAATATTGCCAGCCCTGCAGTGATGGCCGTACAGGCAAGTGTTTTAACCAATAAGTATGCCGAGGGTTATCCTGATAAACGCTATTATGGAGGGTGCGAATTTGTTGATGTTGCAGAAAAGCTGGCGGTAGATCGAGTAAAAAAATTATTCAATGCAGCGTATGCCAATGTTCAACCCCATTCGGGCTCCCAAGCCAACATGGCCGTGTACTTTGCCTTGTTAGAGCCCGGGGATACGGTTCTTGGGATGAGTTTGTCCCATGGCGGACACCTTTCCCATGGAAGCCCGGTCAGTTTTTCAGGCAAACTTTATAATTTTATTCATTATGGCGTAAGTGCGGATACCGGCACCATAGACTATGAAGGACTGAAACGATTGGCAAATAAGCACCGGCCAAAGCTGATTGTTGCCGGTGCAAGCGCGTATCCTCGTATTATAGATTTTGATGCTTTTGCGAAAATCGCGGCGTCGGTAAACGCTTATCTGATGGCGGATATGGCCCATATCGCAGGCCTGGTGGCAGCCGGGCTTCATCCATCTCCCATACCATTTTCCGATGTGATAACTTCAACAACGCACAAAACCTTAAGAGGACCCCGCGGTGGCCTGATTTTGGCAAGGACAGATTACAGTACAAAATTAAACAAAGAAATATTTCCCGGTATCCAGGGCGGACCACTCATGCATGTTATTGCCGCCAAAGCGGTTGCTTTCAAGGAAGCTTTGAATGAGTCGTTTAAGACCTACCAGAAAGATACTGTAAAAAATGCTCGGGCTCTTGCCGGCCATCTGATGGACAACGGTATCAAACTCATTTCCGATGGCACCGACAATCATTTGATGATTGTCGATTTGAGGAATCTGAAAATTACAGGCAAAGATGCTGAAGATGCCTTGGGTTGTGCTGGAATTACCGTCAACAAAAATTCCATACCATTTGATACGCTCAGCCCGACACTCACCAGTGGCATCCGCATCGGGACACCCGCCATTACCACAAGGGGTATGAAAGCATCGGAGATGGAAACCATTGCAAAACTTATCGTCCATGTGCTTCAAAATCACACGGATGATATCATTATTGCGACAACAAAGAAAAAAGTTTTTGAGCTTTGCGAAGCGTTCCCACTGTATGGTAACTGGCAAAAAGAGGTGGGATAAAATGGCTTTGGGAGGCAGCCGTCCATCATGGGAAGCCTATTTTATGGATATTACGTTTCTTGTTGCCAAGCGTTCCACATGTCTTCGTCGTGCGGTCGGAGCGGTTGTCGTAAAAGATAAAAGAATCTTATCGACAGGTTACAATGGTGCACCGACCGGCATTAAGCACTGTCTTGAAACAGGATGCCTGCGGGAGAAACTGAATATCGCGTCGGGTAATAATCATGAGCTTTGTCGCGGTATACATGCTGAACAAAATGCAATCATTCAGGCCGCCTATCATGGTGTCTCAATAAAGGGTGCATCACTTTTCTGCACAAACCTGCCGTGCTCCATATGTGCCAAAATGATTATCAATGCAGGGATAAACAGAATCTGTTATGCATCCGGATATGCCGATTCCATGTCCAAAGAAATGTTGAAGAAAGCAGGGATCGACATTATAAAGATCGATGCCGGTCCATCTGAGTTAGTGCCTGACCAGAAATAACCATTTATGGACAGACACGAGTAAAATAAAAAATCCGGGATTTTACCAGGGAGGGATTCATGAAGTGTCCATTTTGCGCGGAAGTTGACAACAAAGTGATTGACTCTAGATTGAGTAAAGATGGGAACGTCATCCGGAGACGCAGGGAATGCATCATATGTGGCAGGCGATTTACCACCTATGAACATATTGAGGAAATTCCTGTTATGATTGTAAAAAAAGATGGACGTCGTGAAGTTTTTTCCCGTGAAAAGGTCCGTTCGGGCCTTCAAAAGGCCTGTCAGAAACGAGATATCAGCATTAATGTTATCGACGAATTCCTTGATGAACTGGAGCGTGATCTTAGAGAAGCCGGAGAAAAAGAAATATCTTCTAACAAAATCGGCGAAAAGATCATGACAAAACTTCATGAATTAGATGATGTCGCATATGTAAGATTTGCTTCGGTTTACAGGGAATTCAAGGATGTAAACGACTTTGTTTCTGAACTAAAAAATCTTTTAAGCAAGCATTAGTCAGGATGAATTCGTACCTCAATTGAGCGTAAACAAAATGCTGACAAATATAAAAAGAATTAAATTACAGGCTATTACCCTGCTATAAATCGGTTGCCGTCAAACGGGTACAGAAGAGTCATCATCAAATGTTTATTTCATCATTTTGTTTACCCATTCGGGAAAGCCGATGATACCCCATCTTCTTCGTTATCAAGGGCTCGCAGTAGACGACTACGGCTTCGCCCTTGATGCCTCAAATCTGGGGCATCCTCGACTTTCGCTCAATTGAGATCATAACCAATCCAAATCAGAAAGATCTGGGTTATCTGAAATATTTTGACATATACAGAAGACAAACGTTTTATGCAGATGGCACTTGATCTCGCCAAAAAAGGGGAGGGCTTCACCTCGCCCAATCCGATGGTGGGTGCCGTCATTGTTAAAGACGGAAAGGTTGTCGGAAAAGGATATCATAAGGCTGCCGGAGAAGCTCATGCTGAAGTCAATGCCATTGACGATGCCGGAGCTTTTGCGAAAAACGCAACCCTTTATGTTACACTTGAACCGTGCAATCATAAGGGGCATACACCTCCTTGTACCGCAAAGGTTGTTGCTTCCGGTATCCGGCGAGTTGTCGCTGCAATGAATGATCCAAATCCCGGTGTAAAGGGTGGAGGATTAGACTATTTAAAAAATCGCGGCATTAGTTTCACGGTGGGGGTTTGCGAAAAACAGGCTAAAAGGCTCAATGAAATTTTTATAAAATATGTTGGAACAAAACGTCCCTTTACCATTGTTAAATGCGCAGCCACTCTAGACGGTTGCATTGCAACAAAAACAGGCGATTCCAAATGGGTTACCGGGGAAGAATCGAGGCAGTTTGTCCACCAACTCCGGCATGCTGTGGATGCCATTATGGTGGGTATAAACACAGTAGAAAAAGATAACCCCAGTTTGACCACTCGGTTGACGACCCGACAAAAAAATTTAAAACAACTGGATCCAACCCGGATTATTCTCGACACACACCTTAGAATTTCTGAAAAAGCTAAACTCTTGCGACTTCATTCGGATTCTGATACGATACTGATCACCGGTCCTTTGGTTTCAAGTGATAAAAAGACAAGATTAGAAAAGAAAGGTGTCAGAATTATTGAATCGCCGGTATCCGATGGTCTGATAGACCTCGACCGGCTTATGGATCTCTTGGGATCTTTGGGCATCACCAGCCTCCTTATCGAAGGCGGGGGAAGGGTTTTCGCTTCAGCCCTATCCGTCGGAATCGTTGATAAAGTCCTATTTTTCTATGCGCCCAAAATTCTGGGAGGAGATGACGGCATTCCCATCTGTAAAGGTCCTGGTGTGGATTTAATGGATAATTGTATTCCGGTTAAGGATATTCGTGTCAGGCGATTCGGCAATGATATTATGGTCGAAGGATATATTACCTGAATTTTGCACGAGCCGGAGGTTTTCATCTGCTGCGTTATTAACGGCTCGCAATAGCAGACTATGGCTTCGCCCTTAAGTGCCTTACATATGAAAGCCTCCAGCTCGCGCAAAATTCAGGTATTAGACTCAAGTTTAAAACGCTTAAATTTCAGCAACGCCGATACAGCGGAGCAGGTCGGGAAAATTTTTTAAGGTAAAATCAACATTTCAACAGGTTTTTTCTTGATTGTTCAACGGACAATCTTGAATTGACAATTTTATGACTTATGTTTACAGGAATCATAGAAGGTTTCGGAACCATTCGTGAAATTCGGCCGGAAGGTCAGGGAAAACGAATGACCGTTGATGCGGATTTTATTCTTGAACAGACCAAGATCGGAGACAGTATTTCAGTCAGCGGTGCCTGTTTGACGGTAGTAATGATAGACAATAAACGTTTTACGGTCGACGTTTCACCCGAAACGTTTGCTAAAACGACGTTTGGGAGTGCCAAGATCGGTGATCGTGTAAACCTTGAAAGGGCCCTTCGCCTTTCTGACCGTATCGATGGTCACCTCGTTTCAGGTCATATCGATGGAATTGGAACCGTCACGCTCAAACAAAATGTAGGAAACGCGATTATTGTCTCATTTAAGGTGCCGGAATTCATTTCGAATTATATGATTCAAAAGGGATCTGTCGCAGTGGATGGTATCAGCCTGACCATTAACAATTGTGACCACGACAGTTTTGATGTCAGCGTCATCCCCTATTCGGCAAAGTTGACGACCATCGGCCTTAAAAAAGCCGGAGATCCTGTCAACATAGAGACAGATATGATAGGAAAATACGTTGAGCGTTTTGTCGGGGGCAAACGCTATAATGAAAAGAAAAAAGGCGCCGGAAGTTCTTTGGACATGGAGTTTCTTGTGAAGAGCGGTTTTATTTAATTTTTGTATTACATGAAATTATTCAACAAATTCTATGTGTTTTGGCATTCCCTCCTGCCAAAGCAAATGCGGCGGGCGAGTGAGAAAACAATACCGGTTTAACCGAGTCAGGAGATCACAGATATAAATGCCACTCATAACCATTGAAGAAGCAATTAAAGACATAAAAGCCGGACGTATGGTCATTCTTGTTGATGATGAAGATCGTGAAAATGAGGGCGACCTTACCTTGGCTGCTGAAGCGGTTACACCCGAGGCCATTAATTTTATGGCCAAACATGGAAGGGGGCTGATTTGCCTGTCCATGACCGGAGAAAAGATCGATTCCCTCAATCTTCCGTTGATGGTCGAGCACAATACCTCTACGTTTCAAACCGGTTTTACGGTTTCCATCGAAGCCCGGTGCGGCATAACAACCGGTATTTCCGCAGCGGATCGTGCCACGACAATCCTTACGGCTGTAGCGGACGATGCCCAACCCACCGATCTTGTTAGACCCGGCCATGTATTTCCTTTACGCGGCAGGAAAGGCGGTGTGATGGTGCGTGCCGGGCAGACAGAAGGGTCCATCGATCTGGCACGTCTATCCGGTTTAAAGCCCGCCGGAGTAATATGTGAAATCATGGATGAAGACGGCTCCATGGCCAGAATGCCGGCGCTTGAAGAATTCAGTGAAAAGCATGGTATCGGCATATGCACCATCGCCGACCTTATCGAATACCGTATGCGTATGGAGTCATTCGTGAGAAGATCGGCGGAAACCATTATCCCCACTTCAATTGCAGGAGAATTCAAAGCCGTTGTGTACGAAAATGATGTGGATGATTTATTGCATATCGCTTTGGTTAAGGGGAAAATTGATCCTGAAAAAGCGGTTCTTGTTAGAGTTCACTCTGAGTGTCTCACAGGGGATATTTTCGGTTCCCTTCGATGTGACTGCGGCGATCAGTTGCAGACGGCAATGGAAATGATCGACCAGGAGGGCGCCGGAGTGCTTCTTTATATTCGGCAAGAGGGACGCGGCATTGGGCTTGTTAATAAAATAAGAGCCTATGCCCTTCAGGACCAGGGCCTCGATACGGTTGAGGCGAATGAGAGGCTTGGATTCCAGCCAGACCTCAGAAATTACGGAATTGGCGCGCAAATTCTGGTGGATCTTGGCGTGAAAAATATGAGGCTCCTAACCAATAATCCCAAGAAAATGGTCGGGCTTGATGGGTATGGCCTCAGTATTGTTGAGCAGATGGAAATCGAAACAGAACCCAATGAATACAATCGGCGGTATTTAAAGTGTAAACAACTTAAAATGGGACACCTGTTAAATGTCGATACTGTATCTTAACAATTGCCTGATCCATAGTTTGCCAGATTCAGTCAACGAAAACAGGAGGAAAGTTATATGCCAAAAATTATTGAAGCCAAGCTTCTTGCTGAGGGTAAAAAATTTGCGCTTGTCGTCAGCCGTTTTAATGACTTTATCACCGAAAGACTTCTTGAGGGGGCTTTGGATGGACTGTTAAGATCCGGGGCCAGTGACGAGGATATTGAAATCGTCAGGGTTCCCGGTGCTTTTGAAATACCATTGATGGCAAAAAAGATGGCTTCAACGGCTCGATATCATGCCGTTATCTGTCTGGGAGCTGTCATCAGAGGTGCCACCCCGCACTTTGATTATGTCAGCGCCGAGGTTTCCAAAGGCATTGCCATGGTCAGTTTGGAATCTGAAATTCCGGTCATATTTGGCATTGTAACCACGGACACCATTGAACAGGCCATTGAACGGGCTGGAACAAAAGCCGGCAATAAAGGATGGAGTGCGGCAATAACGGCCATAGAAATGGCAAATTTGATCGAGGTCGTCGACCAGGCGTAACCATGGGGAACCGTCGCAAGTCCCGAGAACTTGCCATGCAGGCGCTCTTTTATATGGATATTAACCAGAACGACTCTAATGAGTTGCTGGAACGTTTCTGCCTTAATTTTACCTCTTCAAAAAAGGCCCGCCCCTTTTTTCTAAAGCTTGCAAAAGGCGTAATTCAAGCAAAACCCGAGATTGATTCAATCATTGAGACTTTTTCCGATAATTGGAAAATAAACCGAATGGCCTGCGTGGACAGAAATATTATGAGAATCGCGGTGTATGAACTGCTTTACTGTCAGGACATTCCATCAAAAGTATCTATCAATGAGGCAATTGACGTGGGAAAAAAATTTGGCACCGAAGAATCCGGTGCTTTTATCAATGGAATCCTTGACAGTATACATATAGCCCTTAAAAAAAAGAAAATTAAAACAAAGGATGATATTCAAATAAACGAAACCGGTTAAACAATGGATGAACACATAGATCAGCTTGAACGAAGATGCCCCAGACTAGGTGGGTCTGTTTCTTTTGCCTATTGCAGAACGAGCAGCGAAGATCATTCGGTCTGCTGGAAAATTTTTGACTGCTGGTGGGAATGCTTTGATGTGGTGGGACATTTGAAAAAATCCCTTCAGGAAGATAAGTTTAAAAGACTTGTAAATGCGAAGCCTAAGCCGAAAATCGTCAGTCTTGTGGAGCTTATTGAGCAGGCAAAAAATAGGGTTTCGTGAATGTTGCTTTTGATTTTATCAGTAGAGGTACACTTTAGCCTGTTGAAAACATTACCGCTTCAGGTATGATTAAATTTTTGCTGCAAGAACTTGAACCAAATTGACAATTGAAGATTGAAGATTTCTAGTATCGTCGTGCCCAGTTAAATCAACATTTTTGATTTAATTTAACCGGGGTTGCTCTGTCTTTTCATTATTAAAATTGGAATAATTCCTTAAATATTCAATCTTCAATCGAAAATCGTCAATCGTTTGTACCTGAAGCTCCTTTGAAATCCATTTGTTTCAAAGGACTTTGCTATTAATAAGGAGGATATTTTGATTATTAAAGAATTGACCGTTGGTCCGCTTATGGCAAACTGTTTTATATGTGGATGTTCGAAAACAAAAGAAGCTGTTGTCATTGATCCGGGAGGTGATGCAGACAGAATCCTGCTTGCTCTTGCCGATGATAAACTTAAGGTAAAATATATCATTAATACCCACGGACATTTTGATCATGTCAGCGCAAACGGGAAGATGAAAGATGCAACCAGCGCCGACATTCTCATCCATCCCCTTGATGCACCCATGCTTGAAAGTCTTTCATCAAATGCTGCGTTTTTTGGTATTTCAGTGGAAAACTCGCCGCCCTGTGATCAAACCTTGGAAGAAGGCGATACCGTTTCTTTTGGTGACATTACCTTAAGCGTGATTCATACCCCAGGACATACACCGGGTGGAATCTCTCTTTATTCAGACGGGGTTGTCTTCGTTGGAGACACGCTTTTTGCCGGTTCCATTGGTCGCACCGATTTTCCCGGTGGAGATTTTGACACATTGAAATCGAGTATTCAGGCAAAACTCTTCAAAATGGATGATGATGTAAAGGTCCTTTCAGGGCATGGGCCAGAAACAAGTATTGGCCGGGAAAAGCGTTATAATCCCTTTGTGGGGCTGTTTTAGGTATACCGGCTATTTTCGATTTCTGAATTCATAATGTTATCTCTGTTTAAATACTTTAAAAGGGGATGACTTCATGGCACAAGAAAGCTTTAAACGTAAACTCACCGCCATTTTCAGTGCTGATGTTAAAGGATACAGCAGCCTCATGGGTAAAGACGAGGATGCCACCGTCCGCACTTTAAAGGCTTATCGTGAGTTAATTGCCAATCTCATCCACAAATATCGTGGCCGAGTGATAGACTCTCCAGGGGATAACATACTGGCTGAGTTTGCCAGTGTGGTGGATGCGGTTCGGGGTGCCGTGGATATTCAGAATGAGCTCAAAGCCAGGAACACAGAGCTATCTGAACATCGGAAGATGGAGTTTCGGATAGGGATCAACCTCGGAGATGTGATCGAAGACGAAGACCGAATTTACGGCGATGGCGTAAATATTGCGGCCCGCATAGAGGGGCTTTCTCAAGGTGGCGGCATCTGTATATCGAGGACAGCATATGAACACGTTAAAAACAAACTGTCTTTGGGTTATGAGTATATAGGAGAGCATACCGTCAAGAACATTGCGGAGCCTGTTAGGGTATATCGAGTCCTGACGGCACCCGAAGCCGCCGGCAAGGTTGTCGGCGAGAAAAAATCGAGACCGAGGCAGTGGCGATGGATAGCCATAACCGCAACGATTCTGGTGCTTGGGATTGCAGGTGTGGAAATCTGGAATATTTATTTGAGACCGGCCCTTTTTTCTGAAAAGGCTTCATCTGTTGAGAAAATTGCTATTTCTTTTAATGAAAAACCTTCCATCGCAGTGCTTCCATTCAGAAACCTCAGTGGCGATCCGGAACAAGAATATTTCAGCGATGGAATCACCAACGACATTATTACGGATCTCTCAAAATTCAGCGAACTGTTTGTCATTGCCAGCAACACAGTATTTACTTACAAAGATAAGCCGGTGAAAGTTAAAGACATCAGTCGGGATTTAGGTGTTCGTTATGTTTTGGAGGGTAGCGTTCAAAAGACCGGCAGTAAGGTGCGGGTCAATTCTCAACTCATTGATGCTGCCACCGGACATCATCTTTGGGCCGAACGATATGACAAAGACTTAAAAGACCTGTTTAAATTGCAGAACGAACTTGTTCAAACCATTGTTGCAAAAATGGCCATCCGGATTGACGAGACTGAACGTGCTCGGACATTGCGTAAAGATACCGACAATCTTCAAGCATATGACTATCTGCTACGAGGATGGGAGTATTTTTATCAAAACACGCGTGAAGGCAATAAAGATGCCCGTCTAATGTTTCAGAAAGCAATTGAAATCGATCCTCGCTATTCTTCGGCTTATGCCGCCCTTGCATGGTCCCATCTCAATGATTTTTATTACGGCTGGTCCATGTTTCCCGACAAATCTCTTCAACAAGTACACGATCTTGCGAAAATGGCCTTAAGCATGAAAGAATCCAACGCGCTCGCTCACTCCGCACTTGGAGCCATTTACCTTCGTTGGAGGCAATACGACCTTGCAATGAGCGAACTGCAGCGGGCAATTGAACTTAATCCCAATGATACCCAGAGTCAAAGACAACTGGGTTCGGTGATGCTGTATTCAGGCCGAAAGGATGAGGCCATTTATTGGATAGAATCCGCCCTTAGACTAAATCCACATTTATCTCTGGATGCTTACATGCTGCTCGGGCAGGCGTATTACCTAAGCGGTCGATATGAAGACACAATAAAGATCCTGAAGAAGGGACTATCCAAAAATCCGAATTTTGTGGGTCACCATATCATGCTGGCTGCGGCCAACGCTCAAGCTAACCACATCGAAGAGGCAAAGCGATCATCCACGAAAGTACTCCGATTACATCCATTCTTTAAAACCGACGCCTATGGAACTGTGTTTCGTAATCCGGAAGATCGAGCCAAAATTGTCGATGGTCTGAGGAAAGCCGGTCTTAACTGATACAGATGCAACGTATCTGGCTCCAGTGTGCTCCAAAGTGTTTACGGCGATCAATTCTTTTGGTTAAGTTTCGCCCAATTTTCGTCCGCTTTCTTTATGGCGTCGTCACCTTTTTGGGCAAAGGTATTGCTGACGTCCATATTCCAGTTTAAATACAGTTTTCCATCGATAATTTTAAAAGCCTCAGGATCTACGCCGGCAACCTGACCGGTTGCTGCCAAGCTGTCTGCTCAATATCCCCCATATTGTGGCGCGTATTGTTCCGGATCTGCGGCAAACAGATCCCGGTTTTTTGCACTTTCAAAATACCAATTGGCATCATTCCAATTATAGGAGAACTTGCTTGTGCCTTTCACCGCTCGCCCTTCGGTAAAATAGGCAACGGTGTCATATCCTTTTATTGCAACGCCATATATGTTGGTATTGATCTTTTTTTTAATTGAGTCAGCGTTGCCCCATGTAGGTAGCGATCCTATCAGGACAACAGCCGTCAAAATACCGAGGAAAACTTTTTTGGTTGTATTTGATGTGATATTAGTCATTTAAAAATCCTCATCGCGATTATTAAACATAATGGTTAATGCTTTTATTTCGTAATATGATAAGAAGTTATTTTCTGCAGCTTCTCGTATACCCAAAAAATAAAATCTCAATCGAGGTTAAATACATTATTACTTTTTAAAATAGAGTGTCTTAAAATCATTAACAAGATCTTTTAATATGTTGACATTGGCTAAATCGGTCGTTTGTTTACATTTCATGCTATAGATCAGCATCTGATGAAGTAATCCAAGTTTCTTTTCATAGCTATTCGTACCCGTCTTGATCCGCTGAGTCATAAAATATTGAGTGACAATCTCTTGAATTTTATCGGCATGGTGCTCCTTATTCATAATCCAGCGCACCAGTTGGTTGGAATTATGATGTTCTTTTTTTTCGAGTTTTATGATTTGATTCATGGACTTCTCAATGGTAGCAATATCCTCATTAATCATATCGATTCGCATCTCGTCATGGTAAATTCCACAGGGTATTTCACAATGAGCAGAAGCTTGTAGGGCTAAAATTAAGACAAAAGAACAACCAACTATAATTTGTAAGAATATCTTTCTCATGACAAAACCCTCCTTAAAAAGTTTCTTTCGGTCCTGCGACGTTAAAGGCTTTTTTGCCATATTCGGGTGCGAAACTTGAGCATATAAATTTTGGCAATAAAAACGTTCTGATCACCGGCAGTTTGGATGTCAAACGGGTTGGTTAACCCAAAATGGCCTTCAGGTCTTCATCGGGTGTCGCAATTGGTTTGATATCGAAATTTTTAACCAATGTATCCAGTACATTCGGGGTCAAAAAAGCAGGCAAAGAGGGGCCAAGCCGGATCCCCTTGATACCCAAATGCAGCAGAGCCAACAGGACGCACACCGCCTTTTGTTCATACCAGGATATGATTAAAGACAGCGGAAGTTCATTCACATCGACATTAAAGGCATTGGCAAGGGCCACAGCGATCTGGACGGCCGAGTAAGCATCGTTGCACTGACCTGCATCCAGCAGTCTCGGGATACCGCCGATATCTCCAAGATCTTTGTCAAAGAACCGATATTTGCCGCAGGCCAGTGTTAGAACAACACAATCTTTTGGCACTTTTTCCACAAACTCCGTGTAGTAATTGCGACCCGGTTTGGCGCCATCACATCCGGCGACCAGAAAGAAGTGGCGGATGTCCTTGTTCTTGACGGCTTCAATCACCTTGTCCGCCACCCCTAGTACGGCATTTCGGGCAAATCCCACCGTGACTTCGCCGGCGTCTTCATCTTCTTGAAAGCCGGGCAGCGCCAAGGCTCTATCGATGACAGGCTGAAAGTTCAAATCGTAGATATGCGGAACATCAGGCCAACCGACCATGCCGCTTGAAAATATATTATCTTTATAATCGTTCTTGGGTCTTTGGATACAATTGGTCGTCATGAGAATGGCTCCGGGAAAATTCGAAAATTCCCTGATCTGATTTTGCCATGCGGTTCCATATTGTCCATAAAAGTGTTTATATTGTTTTAATTTCGGATAACCATGGGTGGGGAGCATCTCACCGTGGGTATAGACATAGATATCTTTGCCTTCGGTCTGTTTAAGAAGTTCTTCAAGATCCTTTAAATCATGGCCTGACACTAAAATGGCCTTTCCTTTTTTATGTCCCAGCGGGACCCGGGTGGGCACCGGATGACCGTAAATACCCGTGTTGCCGGCATCAAGAAGCTCCATGGCCTTAAGCGCGGCTTCACCACACTTGAGGGCCAGTCCGACCCAGTCGTCTATGCTTAAATCATCTCTTTGAATGGCCGCCAGACCTTCATGGACGTAGGCATACACTTTATCATCTTCCTCTCCTAAAATCTCGGCGTGTTCCGCATAGGCGCTGACTCCCTTTATACCGAAAAGAACGGTGTGTTTCAAAGAGAGAATGTCGGGGTTGTCGCCTGGATAGGATTTTAAGCCGACATCTTCCCCCTGCTTCACCAACCCCTCCAAAGCTGGATGAGGATTAAACTCAGCAGGTCCATCATTCAGATCAACATTCCCACCGGCGGCCTTAACTTTTTCTTTTAATTGATCACGCTTTGCTGCGGTCTCATGAATCAAACTTTTGAAGCGATCGGGATCGAAATCCACATTGGTCAGTGTCGAGAAGGCCGCTTTAACAGTAAAAATATTAACCTCTCTATCCGTGACACCAACTTTTCTTCCCTCCACGGCAACCTGGGATAGCCCCATTAGCGTGTAGAGGAGAAGATCCTGTAAGGCGGCTACCTCGGGTTTTTTCCCGCAAACTCCCTGCACCGTGCATCCCGTGCCTTTTGCCGTCTGTTCACATTGATAACAAAACATTGCAGTCCTCCTCTCATTTCGAGTTTTTCTCACACATCAATCACTAAATGATATCTGTAACTAATACCTGAAAATATTTATCCTTTGTTTATTAGTAGGTGAGACATCCTTTCCAAAACTTTTATTTTCTAGAATAACAATTTATTGGGGAATGTAAACAAATGACACAAATACAAGATCTGAAAAAAGATTCAAGATATTGGAGAATAAACTATACGGCATGATAAAAAGGAAAGGTAAGGCTTTTTGTAATTGACTCTGCCTAAATGTATTAGACATTCAATACTTGGTTCCAATTTAGGAATTAGACCTTAGATATGATTTAAACAGTTTCTTTGTCATCTTTTCTACTATTCCAAAGTCCGTGGCTGACGATGATTGCTCAGTAGAATAGAATTGTCTAAATGATATGTTGTTATCAATATCGACAAGATAGCCTGTATATTTAAAATTATCCACAACGCTATTTATTTCCACTACAATTTTAAATATTAAAACTAAACCGTTATTTATTCTACTTGATAATTCTTTTAACATTTTTAAATCAGGTTTCTTTTTAGCTAACCATGAATTACCATACCAAATCTTCTTTTCGATGTTCTTATTGATTATTTCCCTGATAGATTTAATCTGATGCGTTGTATAATCCTTATTGTAAGGATAAACGGAATGAGTCAGAATAATATTAGGTATGCCATTCGTATATTTAATGATAAAATCTATATATTTTCTCAGATCTTTTAAATCGCTAGCTGGAAAACCAATCTCAGTGATAGGAAAAACAGCCAGGCGATACCTTTTTTCAATGCTGTTCACAGTTGTCTCCGGGATGGAGGCTAACCACTCACTTTGAGCCTTTTCCTGTTTCAATCTTTTTCCCTCAAGTTGCTTTCGTTCAAACTCTATATTTTTCCTCTCCATTTCCATTTTAATGCGTTCAAGTTCCATGCGCTCCTGTTCGAGATGCCTGCGTTCAGTCGTTAATTCAGTATATGAAGACATTTCTATGTCACCGCTCGATGCTACAAATACAAATAGCCCACCCTGATCCCCGGTATTTCGAATCGGTCGACACAATGGTGTTTGTTCAGAATTGTTACTGACAATCGGTGCAATACGGGTACAAAGCTCTTGTATGGAAATATATGGCTTTTCGTTTCTTCCCAATTCCTTAAGCAATTGATACGCAAATACACTGTGGCCGCCTGATCCGACATCCGATACCGGCGTCTTATTTCCGGAAGTCATTCCCCAGCGGCTTTTTTCATTATATAAATTAACATAATATTTGTTATCGATGGCTTGCGGTACGGCACGTGATTGACCAAACAGGGTGCCAGAATAACAAGAATCAGAGATAAGGAGGACATGACGTGCGTTCATATTACGCATGGATTTTTGAACCTGAACGTTGTCCAGATACGTTACATAATTTCCCCCCTCGGCGTTTGCCGGTATCCACCAACCGTCATTATATGTTCGATCAAGATCACCATGTCCGGCATAATATATCAGAACGCTGTCATCCGATTTTGTCGAAGACGCTAGATTCCGCAGGGCTCGATAGATAGCTTCTTTTGTTGCTTTTCGGTCCAGAAGGAGATTAACCTGAAAACCATAACGCTTAATAAGAAGTTCTGCCATATCCTTGGCATCACTTACAGCTGTTTCAAGATCCGGAATTTTCGAATCTTCATAATCGTTTATTCCGATGATTAATGCCCGGTATGCACCAAGTTTACCACTTTTATGGCTTAGTTCCTTGATAACCGAAATCCCACGATCCGCATCAGCTGGCAACTCTGACAGAAAAAAACCAATAAGCAAAAATATTAACCATAATGCTTTTTTCATAATATCTTTATAACAACCGATTATGTTGTGGTTTGGAAGTTGAAACGTTTATAGTCAAATATTCCAACCAAAATGGCATATAATTATAAAATATAAGAGGCCATAATCTCCCCTATTTCATTTTAGTGTCACATTATGGGGATGTCAAACCTTATTATAAAAAACACAAAAAGTTATAATAAGGTTAAACATAGGGTTCATTTTTTAGGGAGCTTAAAATATTGGGGTTAGTTTAAAAAGAATGTTTCACCATGCTTGATATCGACCAATCGGTCGCTCAATCCTTCCTTTTCCAGCTCTCTTTTCAGGTCTCTGGGTGGAAAATGGACCGGTTCGTCGCCCAGACGAAATGTTCCCCAGTGAACGATCATCATCTTTTTGGCGTTGAGTTCTTTAAACGCCTGAACCGCTTCCCGGGGATTGATATGGCTGGGAGCCATGAACCACCGGGGTTCATAGGCACCAAGATTGATAACAACCAAGTCGATGTCGAAATCCTGTCCGATCTCTGAAAATCCGTCGAAGTATCCCGAGTCCCCCATGACATAAATCGTGTGTCCGACGGAGGTTTCGATCATATACCCTCCCCATAAAGACCGATTGGGCCCTCGAAAAGGGTTTCGCATGGTCCAATGATTGCTGGGCAGAAATGTTATCGATTGATCGCCGTTGCGATATGTGTCATACCAGTCAAGCTGGGTTCGATTTTTCATTTCTAAATCCTGAAATACCCGATGATGTCCCAAGGGGGTGATTAGATGGGTGGCTTTATCCAGGGTGGAAAGAGAGGACTTGTCCAGGTGGTCGTAATGACCATGCGTGATCAAAACGTGATCCGGTTTTGGGATCTGTTTCGGGTTGAACATAAATGGCGAAAAATCCTCAATAAACCACGTCAGATCGGAAAACATCGGATCCACCATTAGATAACGATCGACATCCTTGATGAGAACTCCGGCGTGCTTGAGAAAAGTGACACTGACGCCTTGATGTGCCTGTATCGGCGACCAGTTTATGACAATGGGATGAATGGACTGGTCTTTAAGATAGGGACTAAACTGACTTGGGCTGAGCTTCCATTTCAGAAGTTGCAGAAATCTTCTTTTCCGCAAAGGTCCAATGGGATTTATGAAAACGCCGTTGCCATGATGCTCTTTTCTTAGAACAATATCCCTCAAACTTCGTCCGTTTAGGGGATTATAGTGCAATTGATGGTCGTTCATTTTTCCAATGGCTGCCAGCACAACAGCAGGATGAAAAAAACGCATCAAAAACAGGGTTTGTACACCCATAAGTATTTTTTTTATAAAAGCTCTTCGTCTCATTTTTCATCGACAACGTAAAATGAATAAATTTATTTTTGTTTTTTACATAGTAAGCATGAAATTTAAGAAGAAAAGTCTTATTATCCAAGTTTCGCACCCCAATATAGCTAAAAAGCCTTTGATGTATAAGGCCAAAAGAAATTAATTAAGGTATAATATGTCTTTGGTGCATTATCGTACGGTGCCAAAATATAAAGTGACGCCAACATTAAAAATCATATGGATATCTCTACGTTACATTTTCTTGGTACCTTATATGGATTCATGAGGCTTTTTTCTATTTAACCATCGCATCCGTATGATTTTACCTTAAAAAATATTCCCGGTCTGCTACGCTGTATTGGCGATGCTGAAAATGGAGTCTTAAGATTTCAGTGCATCAAAATTCTGATTTGAAGATCGGTTAAAACGCTCCCAGCTGACAATCCTTTATTTTGACCCCCATGGCTTCGCAAGCACCGCTGACAGTCATTTTACTGACGTTCAACCGGGATGCGATGTCCCATGCACGCTTACATGAAAGCCTTCTCCGAACAAGCGCATCGGAAATGGCATCTTTTACATCCGCTTTTATACTGTCCTGAGGTTTAACAATCTTTTTTTGGGGCTGATATCCAAACAACCCCAGCTGGCATTTCGTCAATTTAAAATTCATCACGTCAGCTGTCTTGCCCACCGTATCCGGTGAAATCTGTAACGCTTTTGCAATCTCAAATGCCACGGCACAGGGAACTTTTTCGTTTTTTGTCTGTTTCAATATTTCATTTTTAATTAAAGTGTCAGGTGTTTCATCGGGTCCGTGCTTTGTTGAAAACGTATTACCTTTACGAAGACTCATTACAAACTCCTTTCGTGATGTTTTTGCTGCAAAAACGTGATAAATGTGACTCTTTTCGGATCAATCGATTTTGAAACCGATCCGAAATTTGCATTTTGCTTGAATTTCAGGGTACTGTCTGTTAATTATATGTGTTATTCACTTTAAAAAAAATCATTGTCAAATTTATTTAATATCAGGTCGCCATGCCTTTTTCAATAAAACGAATAAAAACCCGCCAGATCAAAGTTGGAGATGTAAGTGTGGGCGGGACAGCACCGGTTGCCGTCCAATCCATGACCAATACTTTTACCCGGGATGTTAAATCCACGGTCTCACAAATCCATCGGCTGGAAAAAGCTGGGTGTGAAATCGTCAGGGCGGCTGTGCCTGACTTTGAAGCTGCTGAAGCGATATCTTCAATTAAACAACAAATTTCGATACCCATTATTGCCGACATTCATTTCGACTATCGCCTTGCTATTGCTTCGGCGAAGTCCGGCGCCGACGGCCTGCGAATTAACCCGGGGAATATCGGTGGTGAAAAAAAAGTCAAGGCGATTGTTGATTGCGCAAAGGATGTTAACATCCCCATTAGGATCGGGGTTAATTCAGGTTCTCTTGAAAAAGACATCCTAAAGAAATATAATGGGGCAAGCGCGGAAGCCATGGTTGAAAGCGGTATGCGACATATTGGTTTATTAACATCTTTTGACTTTAATAACATAAAGATTTCAATAAAGGCCTCTGATGTCCATCGTACCATAGAGGCATACCGACTTCTTTCCTCAAAAACCGATCTGCCCCTTCATGTGGGAGTAACAGAGGCAGGAGGACTCTATTCCGGAGTCGTCAAGTCGTCTCTTGGCATCGGAATGCTCCTTTCAGAAGGTATCGGGGATACGATTCGTGTTTCTTTGACCCGGGACCCGGTGGAAGAGGTCAGGGTTGGATACGAAATCCTGAAAGCGTTGGACATCCGCCAATACGGGCCGGACATTATATCCTGTCCCACTTGCGGTCGCTGTAAAATCGACCTGTTTAAAATTCTCGAACAGGTTGAAAACGCTTTATTGTTAAAGCCGGTGCCCATCAAACTTGCCATTATGGGCTGTGTAGTGAACGGGCCGGGAGAGGCCAAAGAGGCCGATATCGGTGTTGCCGGTGGCGATGGTACAGGAATCCTTTTTAAAAAAGGAAAGGTTCTAAAAAAATTTCCTGAAGACAAAATTGTCGAGGTTTTACTGGCTGAGATTGATAAATTTGATAAATAGCCCCATAGGGTTCTTTCATTATCAGCCCTTATTCATAAGTTTTTATCCGCTTTTGGATTATTTTCAGAAAAAATTTAATAGTATCTAAAGCGGTAATATCATCAGACATAGAAGATGTTGCACGAATTAAGGAATGTTAAATGGGAAATCAGAACAAGACTGCAATAACACCAACGCGAGCTGAAGATTATCCCCAATGGTATCAGGAGGTGGTCAAAGCATCAGATATGGCTGAACGATCACCGGTGAGAGGGTGTATGGTCATAAAACCATGGGGATATTCTCTCTGGGAAAACATCGTGAGGGTAATGGATGACATGTTTAAAGAAACAGGGGTTAAAAATGCATATTTTCCGCTTTTTATCCCCCTGTCTTTTCTCGAGAAAGAGGCCAAACATGTAGAAGGATTTGCAAAAGAATGTGCCGTTGTGACCCACCACCGGCTGGAAAAAGGATTCGACGGCAGGCTTGAACCCGCAGGCGCACTCAATGAACCCCTGATTGTACGCCCAACTTCTGAAACGATCATTGGAGATTCGTTTTCAAAATGGATTGGGAGTTATCGAGATCTCCCCATACTTATCAATCAATGGGCAAATGTCGTGAGATGGGAAATGCGAACGCGCCTTTTCTTACGAACCAGTGAATTTTTATGGCAAGAAGGCCACACGGCCCATGCAACGAAAGAAGAAGCCATCGAGCGGACGAAATTAATGCTAGATGTTTATGCCAGGATGGCTGAAGAATACCTGGCCATGCCGGTTATTAAAGGAAGAAAATCAGCTTCCGAAAGATTTCCCGGAGCGGTCGATACCCTGTCCATGGAAGCGATGATGCAAGACAGAAAAGGTCTTCAGGCCGGCACATCACATTTTTTGGGACAAAATTTTGCAAAGGCTTCTGACATCAAGTTTCAGACTGCTTTAGAGACTGAAGAATATGCGTGGACCACTTCATGGGGCTCATCCACCCGGCTTATCGGTGGAATCATCATGTCCCACGGTGATGATGACGGTATCGTTCTCCCGCCAAAGGTTGCGTCCTCACATGTCGTCTTGATGCCCATCATCCGGAAGCCTGAAGACAGAGGAAAGGTGATGGAATTTGTGGAAAGCTTGAAAAAAGAGCTGAATGACAAAACCTACCATCATCGTCGACTTAGGGTAGAGATTGACAGTCGCGAGATCGGTGGCGCCAGGGGATGGGAATGGATAAAAAAAGGGATACCGATTCGGGTGGAAATCGGACCTAGAGATATTGCCGAAAATTCCGTATACGTTGCACGTAGAGACAAAAACCACAAAGATAAAACGTCCATAAAAAAAGATCATTTTGTTCGAGAAATAACACACATTCTGGATGAGATTCAGGACACATTATTTGAACGTGCCTTGTCCTTTAGAAAAAAATACACCTTTTCAATCGATGATAAGAATGAATTCTATGATTTTTTCACCCCAGAAAATCTGGAAAAGCCTGAAATACACGGCGGGTTTGCACATTCCCACTGGTGCGGGGAAGATGTTTGCGAGACGAAAATTAAAGACGATCTTGCTGTTACGATTCGATGTATTCCCTTTGATAAACTAATAGAGAAAGGAAAGTGTATATGCTGCGGCAATCCCAGCACCGGCCGAGTCGTCTTTGCTAAGGCATATTGATTTATTTTTTTGCATCGAAAACCTGGTTCTCTGGACTAGGTCAGAAACAAATGGCTCTGCCTTGGCAGTTTTGTGTCTAAAAATACAAATTACAAGCACCAAATTACAAATTAACCTGCCTCAGGCGGGTTAATTTCGAATTTTTACACTGTTAAATCCCTCGCCTCGGGAGGGTCCGCCTTTAGGCGGAATTTAACAGGGCGAGTATTCAATGACCAAAAACTCCGAGTAGGAGACATTGTTTGGATTTTCGAATTTCGGTCATTGAAAATTTGTTTGTTATTTGGGATTTGATATTTGGAATTTCAATAAGACAATGAAGTTTGAACAAAGCAAATTCCCTCTGGGGATAATCAAAGCCTGGTCCTCTGGGCTCGGATTCTTTACATTATGATCCGTATTAACGACATCATCGACAAAATTAGCGAGTATTACCAGGATGCGGATCTTGATATTATCGATCGCGCATATATTTACTCTGCCAGGGTTCACGATGGACAGGTTCGCCTTTCCGGCGAGCCCTATTTGTCGCATCCCCTTGAAGTGGCCGCCATCCTCACCGACATGAAGCTCGATGTTGTCAGTGTTGCCGCTGGCCTGTTGCACGATGTTGTTGAGGATACACACGCCACCATAGAAGAAATCAATGAGATGTTCGGCAAAGATATCAGCCATATTGTATCGGGTGTAACCAAACTGAGCGTCCTCCCTTTTAGCAGCGGCTCTCAGGCACGCCAGGCTGAAAGCATCAGAAAAATGATCCTGGCAATGGCGGATGATATCCGGGTCATATTGATCAAACTGGCAGATCGACTTCACAATATGAGGACATTGAAGTTTCACTCGCCGGAGAAAAAGGCAAAAATTGCTAGAGAAACCCTCGATATCTACGCCCCAATCGCCGGCCGTCTCGGTATTTACTGGATCAAAAAGGAACTTGAAGACGCATCGTTTATGTATATCCAACCTGATGAATATTCCAAAATAGAACAGCTTGTAAATAAAGATAAAGAAGACGGCGAAAAATATATTGAAACGGTCAGAGACCTCATCAAAAAAAAGATGGATGAGCACAACCTTGAATGCGAAGTTCTTGGAAGGTATAAATATTTTTACAGTATATATAAGAAAATGTTGTCCCAGAACCTTGAATTTGAAGATGTCTACGATATCATTGCATTTAGAATAATTCTGGATACAGTACCCCATTGCTATGAAGCACTCGGGGTGATTCATTCTCTATGGAAACCGGTTGCTAAAAAGTTCAAGGATTATATTGGGGTTCCAAAGCCCAATATGTACCAGTCCCTTCATACAACCGTTATCGGCCCTTTTGGAGAACGTATTGAAATTCAGATTCGAACATGGGAAATGGATAAAGTTGCCAAATCAGGTATCGCTGCCCACTGGAGCTACAAGGAAGGTCTTCATTTTGATGAGAAGACGACCAAAACGTTTTCCTGGATACAGAACCTGGTGGAAAACCAGGAAAATTTTGAAAATCCAGATGAATTTTTGGAAAATGTCCGCATTGATCTCTTTCCAGATGAAGTGTATGTTTTTACTCCCCGAGGAGAGATAAAAACAGTGCCCAGTGGCGCTACTCCTGTGGATTTTGCATACTTAATTCATACAGAAGTGGGGAATCAGTGTGTCGGGGCCAAAGTGAACGGTCGTATCGTCCCTTTGCAATATGAATTGAAAACCGGCGATACCGTTGAAATATCCACATCAAAAAAGAGTCATCCCAGTAAAGACTGGCTCAATTTTGTCAAAACTGTCAAAGCCCGTTCCAGGATCAGACAATGGATCAAAACCCAGGAAAAAGAACGAAGCATTACCCTCGGTCGGGAGATGTGCGAAAAGGCATTTCGAAAATATCGCCTAAATTTTAATACACTCTTGAAATCAGAAGAGATGGGGAAGGTGGTGAAGCATTTTGGCTTTAAGCATGTGGATGATCTGATTGCAAGCGTTGGTTACGGAAAAATTACGCCTTTGCAGATTATTCGAAAGGTTGAGCCGAAACCCGAAAAAACAGAAGATTCCGAATCCTTTCTGGATAAAATCATTAGCCGCGTTAGAAAGAAAAAGCCGAAGAAGGGTGTGACTGTAAAAGGTGTCGACGATATTTTGATCAAGTTTGGAAAATGCTGTCAGCCGGTTCCAGGAGATTCTATTATAGGTTATATTACAAGGGGTTATGGAGTTACCGTCCATCGCACAAGTTGTGTTAATGCTATGAAAATGAGCCCTGAACGACAGATAGATGTGGAATGGAGTGTGGATATAGCTGATACATATCCTGTAAAGATTTTGGTTCGTTCTTATGACAGGGTTGGATTGCTGGCGGATATTACTGCAAATATCAGCAAAAATGGCGCCAATATTTTAAGTGCGAACACAGAAACACGGGATAGTAAGATCGTCGACAGTTTATTCACCATAGCCGTCGAAAACACCGACCATTTAAACAGGGTTCTCTCGGCGATTAGAAAGGTGAAACATATTCAGGATGTCAGGAGAATTGACAGATGATCCGTATTTGTTTTGGTTGTTTTTTAGCCTTTTTAAAAGGTCTATTTGAGACCCTTTTCGATTTAGGGTGCTTTAACAATATGTCCCGATTTAATACAGCTGGTACAAACCATCATCTTTTTAACCCTTCCTTTGTGTAATGCTCTTACCCTCTGAAGGTTTGGATTAAAGCGACGTTTCGTTACATTATGAGCATGGCTTATATTGTGGCCAAAGAGGGGCTTTTTCCCGCATATTTCACACATTCTGGACATGATTATTTCTCCTTTTCAAAAACAAGAACTAGCTTTACTATAATATGACAGTATATATGTAAAGTATTTTTATCTAATTTTTCTGATCTTTTGTCAGAAATTCTTCACAAAGTCTGGCATATTGGAGCGCCTGTTGGTGAAATCCGACATCAGGAAAGTTGGATAGTACCGATTCGAAACGGCCTAAGGCTGCTTTATAATGTTTACTCTTATAATAAAAGAATCCGACATAAAATTCGTGTCCGGCAAGGCTTTTTATACATTTTTTAATGTGCTCTTCTGCTCTGTGAGTATAACCATCTTCAGGAAACTGTTTTTGAAGACGATTGAAAGTATCGAGTGCATTTTTTGCAGGGGTTTGATCCCTGTCGATGGTATCGATCCGCTCGTAATGACAGAGACCGATTTGAAAAATGACATAGGGGATGGCTTCGTTTCGGGGATGAAGGTTTTCAAATGCTTCATATGCTGCCACAGCTTCTTCATAATTTTTTATATGGTAATACGCATCCGCAATTTTCAGTTCAGCAAGAATAACATACTTGCTGAAAGGATACCAGTCTCTAAGTTTTTCAAAGGATTCTATGGAATCCTGATAATCCTCGTCGTTGAATTGATCCATCCCATTGCTGACCAGTTCCAGAGCAGTCTCTTCTTCTTTTGTCTCAAACCACGCACAACCGGAAAACACAAACAATAGAATAAGGATTAAAGTAATGATTCGTTTCATTTTTTCAGGTTTTCGATATATTGCCCTGCTGAGAATGCTGCTATCGCACCGTCACCTAAGGCGGTTGCGATCTGGCGCAGCGGCGTATTTCTAACATCTCCGACTGAAAATACCCGGATCGCTGATTCCTTCCGGAAATCCAGGATAATTTTCGACCCAGTCTGAGATAATGATCTGTCCGCCGGTCATCAATTTTTCCAATAAAACGGCCTTTAATCCGGAGCGTGCCGCATAAAGACCGGCGGTTAGCCCTGCCGGACCACCGCCGATAATGAGAAGCTCGTAATCGACATTTTTCATTTGCAAGGTTTCTCTGCTAAACTTGAGATATCATTTCTTCAAGCCTTGATTTGGCAACGATACCAATAACCTTGTCCTGGATTTCTCCATCTTTAAAGAAAATAAGGGTAGGGATGGATTTTATGCCGTATTTGGTGGGGGTTGCCGGATTTTCATCAACATTACATTTTGTAAACTTAACCTTTTCGCCGAAATCTGCAGCAAGTTCTTCGACGATGGGTCCAATTGCCCTGCACGGCCCACACCAGGGTGCCCAAAAATCGACCAATACAGGTTTATCTGACTGTAATACTTCGGATTCAAAGCTGCTGTCGCCTACTTCAAGAATATCCTTTGCCATAAAATTATTTCCTTTCCGTATTATTTTTTAAATTTAAACAGTTGGCTGAAATATAGTGACATGAATGGGGCTTGTCAACCTTTTCGGATGAACGTTACAAATCTTTGAAATGATGTTTCCCACCCGTCCTTTTTTACTGGTTGCATCGATGACGGCAATGGAACGTGGATTCAAAAGCGTTTGAAGATTGGGTAGATCTGTCATGAATCAAAAAAAGAGGTTAAAAAGCATAATAACAGACTGTATAAAAATTAACAACTATGGCGCTAATTTCAATGTTTTCAAAAACCCAAAATATTTCATTCCAGCTAAAATACAACGTACCGGTCACACGATTCAATCATTTCTGCATTTCTTGCCTGGGTGGCAAAGTCCTTGAACCCGACGCCCGGTACATCACCCGAAAGACCGTTTGCCCGAAAACTAACGTCACATACTGAAAGTTTGGCTTTGCCCACCAGTTGATCAAATTCCGGCTTTTGTGTAAGAAGAACCCCCTGACCGGTAAAAAAGATCTGAACACTTATCCCTTTATCATGGGCGGCTGTGGTTAAGGCGATGACATAATCAAGGTGCTTGTTCGAGCTTACGAGAATCCCTAATTTATTAGCCATGGCATTTGTTCCTTTTTATTAAGTTGATTTTAATATTTCAACTCCGAATCAATATGATACATGTTACAAGATTCGAACTGCTGCTGAATTTTTGAGTGTCTATTAAACGCATTTTTAGAATCAGGTCGTTTTCAATTCGGAAATGAAATATTTTCTAAGAGATCGAGCAATTCAGGAGATTGACCCAAGAGAAATAGGCGCCGGTTCATTTATCAGGGAAGGCACCTATATTACGGAAAAGGACACTTCTGGATGAAAAACGATTACCACCAGCATACGACCTTGTCATATGAAAAAATTTCATCCACCAGTGCGGACCAGTCTATATCTTTTTCATAAAGAACGACCTTTTTAGCCCCTTCATCCTTTGAAAAGCTTTCGATAAACGGTTTTGTTGTATCGTCCGGTTCTGACCGAATAATATTTAATAGTTTCATGATGGTATAACCTCTAAAAGGGAATAATTAGGTCTGCTTCTTTAAGCTTGACCAGCATTTTTTCGATGGTGATCGGCTTGAAGCCGTATTTTTCAACATTGGCAGGATGATTGGAATATCGTTCTCCCTCCATCTCGTCGATAAATTCCATGTTTTCACTGTAGGCCTCGTCCATATTTCCAATTTCATGGTTCAAAACATACATCTGAACAGAAGCCGCTTCCAGGAGCAAACCGAGGCTGGTTCTAAGCCCTTCATACTGCTGGTCCACGTCTTTAATAAGTACGGCGATGTTTTCCATTTAAAAATCACCCCTCCTTTTTTTTACCAAAAATCTCCAGTATTTGTCCGGGTTTTAGCTTTTTTTTAATGCTTTTTTGTCTTTAAAAACGGCATAGGACAGCTCAGTCCCCGGGAAGTCCAATGTTTCACCCGGTGGGATATTTCGACCATAATTATCGCCATTAATTGTTAATTATAATTCTACAACAAATTTCTCTGTTTCTTCGTTCCATGTGACGATAATATAGTACGCAAACATGATGACGATTACCAGGGTCAAACTCCATTTATAGGTTAAAAAGTTCGGCAGAAAGACTCTGTAACCCATGAATGATTTGATGCCTTCTGAGCTTTTAATCCAAGCTTTGAACAACGACGTCGATAATGCAAAAGAGATAACGGCCAGCATCAGCTTGATATGACCTTCTCCGGCCCGCCAAACCGAACCACTTCCGCAGCCGCCTGCCACCACCATGCCGAATCCAAAGATAACGCCGCCCACCAGTCCCCCGAACCAGAACGCCTGTGCGACATAAACATTATCTCCACGCAGGCCCGACCATTTAAGCGCAGCGAAGCCGAGAACACTGATAATAATGCTGATGGCGATTGCCCTTGGTACTTCGCTCTCACCGGTCATAAAAGGTTCGCGAAACCCCCTGACAAAACAAAAGCGGGTCCTTTGAATAATAAATCCAAATGCGATGCCGCATAGCAGCAGTCCGCCGACCCGCGTGTAGGCCTCCTTGTTGTATATCCATGCGCATACGATGGCGGCAAGAAATACGACGGCCCCTAAGTAGGGCTCTATTTTCAACCAGTCAACCCCTTTTTCTTTTTTTGACACAGCAGGGCTTCCGGCTGACCCTGAAGGAAGATGTTCCAGTTCCCAGTAAAGATAGCGAAGCCCTATATAAGCTCCGGCCAGCAATCCGATCATCATGGCAAGACCGCTCGCGGAAAGGGCGCTGACCGCTGTAAAAAAGCCTCCTACATTACACCCGCCGGCCATTGCCGCACCAATTCCCATTAGCGTTCCCCCCACAACTCCTTTCAAGAGTTCCAGAGGAGGCGCTTTGCGAATGGCGAACTGTTTGGATAAAAGTGCCGATCCAAACGCACCCCAAAGTAATCCTATGGTAAGAATGGAGTTTGTGGAAATCAGCGGTGAGACCGGTTTGAACTGATAAACTCCGACAAAACTGAAAAACCAGTCTCCCCAGTTCCTCAGTCCGCCGGCAACCCCCCAGGGTCTTGCCCAGGCAAAGGTGATGACGCTCATAATACCGATGAGTAGGCCGCCAAGCCAAATGGGCCAGTTTTTATCGAAAATTTTTTGATATCCACTTTTCAGGATTTCGGTTAAAACACTGCTCTGTTTTTCATCGTTCATGGTAATGAAACCTCACAAATTTTCTAACAACCCTCATCATCTACAATTTTAAATCCACCCTCTTCTTGTTGGCCCACACCAGGTTCCGGCGACACCGGCGGCGCTGCCGGGGATAAACCACCCCCAGTTTCCTGTCTGCTGGAGACATCCGGCAAAACCAAATTTGCATTCTTTTCCACCTTTTCAGCCAAACCAAAAATTACCGCCTGATCGTAAAATCGCCAGGCTTTAAGGGATGTGGGATCAGCTTTAACAGCTTTTCTAAAATACTCCTTGGCATCCAGGTATCTCCCTCTGGCATAGGCTTCATTACCAAATCTTATCATCCGGGCACAAAGTTCTTTGTCCGGTGGACAATTTGCCGGCTCTTGGGCCGTTATATAGGTTGAGGCTGCAAAAATTATGGTAAGCAAAAAAACAACCGCGATTAAAATAAACCATTTTGAATTCACTACGTACTCCTTTAAAAATAAGTTAATTTTTATTAAATTCAATCCGCTTGAGGCGGATCAATCCTTTCTGGGCGGATGAATCTCTTAAACGAAATATCCCGAATATGCAACCGTTTAACGACTACCAAAATACGAAAATGTGGTCAAGCTCGATTCCTATAAAGAAAAGTGGGAATGAACGACTTATTTCTGTGGTTCTAAATGTCTCTTAGACTTATTGGTGCTGTAAGCCCATTCGATACTCTGACTCCTGTGGGATACAAAGCACCGGCCGCGTAATGAATCTAAGAACTTTTTCTGCAGTACTTCCGAAGAATATTTGACTCATGTCTCCGGTTTTGATGCAATTTCAAATGATAATCATATCCACATCATTTTCAACAGCTTTTTTATTGATTTCAAGGCATGGAACCCCTTCGCTGACCATCATTTTAATGCGATCGCCTTTCATATTTTCTTGGCTTAAAAAATCCCGAAGCTTTGCTTTTGCTTCCAGAAACAACTTTTTTTTTGTGAATGATCATCAGCCCGTTCACACTCCTTCCTCTGTTTGGGTGATTGTATTTTGATTTTTTATTTAAAATCCGGATTAAGGTATGGTTTCATAATAAAGAACAGTTCTTTTAAAAAACGATAACCATGGTAACCGTATTATGCAAATATAATTGAGGAACAAGTGAACAAGATGGAACTTCACTAGTAAGTCGGATATAAAACCGAAAAGAATCTTTTTTCTGTTAAGTGTTACAATTCCAACAATGGATATCCTGATTTCCCGGATATCCCTGCATCAAAAGGCTTTTCTTTTTACCCTGGTGGATTCAGAATGAAAAAGAGAAATTACATATCGGTTGACAAAAAATGGAACAATGTGGTATACGCAAAATAATAGTTCTCGATACTTTTAGCGTAGGGAAACATATGGGGTGTTAATGGTCGTATTTAGAAATAGTTGCTTTTTTTTATATTTATTAGTTTTCTTCGTATCAGGCTGCAGCAATGATGCTGGGTATACACCCGTTGATTTTTCTAAAACCATTCATGTTGAACAACCCGGGCCGGCACATGGCAAAAGTCAAACGTTACGAGTGGCCGTATCCGCCATGGTTTCACCAAAGGAAACCTTTTCTAATTACCGGGCGTTACTCGATTATATCGGTAAGAAGCTGAATTGTAACATTCAGTTAATTCAGCGAAAAACCTATACCGAGATCAATGACCTGTTCTTGAAGGGTAAGGTCGACCTGGCATTTATTTGTTCGGGGCCGTACGCCACCGGAAAGGAAAAATATGGATTTGAAGCCCTGGCAACTCCTATCATTCGCGGCGAACCTTTTTATCATTCTTACCTTATTGTAAACAAGAACAGTTCAATAAAAACACTTGAAGATTTAAAAGGACGGGTTTTTGCATTTACGGACCCGGAATCGAACACCGGTGCGCTGATTCCGACCTATTGGGTGGCTCTGAAGGGCGAAACGCCGAAATCCTTTTTTAAAAGCATCAACTACACTTACAGTCACGACAATTCAATTCTGGCAGTCGCAAAATTGCTGGTGGACGGAGCGGCTGTTGACGGCATGATCTGGGAATATTATAATTCTCGTAATCCCGTGAATACATCTCAAACCCGGGTGATTAAAAAATCGATTCCTTTTGGTAGTCCGCCGTTTGTCGCCTCCAAGTATCTGCCTTCCGATGTCAAAGAAAACGCCCGAAACGTTCTTCTTAAACTACATCAGGATCCGGCAGGCAGACAAATTCTCAAAGAATTGCTGATCGAGCGTTTTGACATGCCAAAAGAAGTCTGGTATCAGACGGTTCGCGAAATCAAAAGCCGACTTGTTGCGGCGAATAAGGGATCACATGTGGCCCCAAGATTTTAGAAAAAGACTGCTTCTCGTGGTTGCGGTCATCGTCATCACCAGCGGCCTGGTTATTTCTCAGATCGTCACTCACCGTTACAGTGCCACGCTTTCCCAGTTTGCCGCCGTTCAGGCCGAAAATATTGCGCACGACCTGGCGCTGAATGCCACCAATAAAATTCTCATCAATGATTTGGTCGGCCTCCAAAATTTGCTTGATGACCGGATGCGCAGCAATCTCAATATTTCCTATCTTTTTATTGTCAAAAACAGCCGGATTCTCACCCATACATTCCCCAAAGGGGTTCCTGCTGATCTCATAAATGCGAACAAACCTGCCGACAATCACCATGATAATTTGAAAAAAATTATTTCAAAACAGGGGGATCGCTATATCGATATCGCCTGGCCGATTTTTGAAGGCAAAGCCGGTATTTTTCGGCTGGGACTTGATATAAAGCCCTTTCGAAAACAGATAGCGCAACTCTGGTTGCAAATGAGTATCATCACGCTGGTGGTTTTGGTGCTGGCTTTGATTATCATCCACTTTTTGATCAAACGGTTGACCAATCCCTTGACCGTTCTCAGCGAACAGGTGGAAAAAATCGATGAAGAACACCTGGATGTCGTCATTGATATTAAAGGCCGGGATGAAATCGGAAGACTGGGAGCATCCTTTCAAAAGATGCTGGAGCGTATCAAAGGGTATATGGTTCGCCTAACGGAATATGCCGACCGTCTTGAAGAAAAAAACCGGCAACTGGATAATGCCCATCGACAAACCAAAACATCATTTGAAATCGCCAGGGAAATTGGTGCTCTTTTGGATTTAAAGGCGGTATGTGAATTCTTGATCAACAAGCTTCGGAACATTGTCAAGTGCCAAAGAATGGTTTTGATCATTTTCAGCAGTAAAAAGTCGGTTCTTTATAGCTACTCAGAGAAGGTTGTTAAACCCCTGGAAGGAACCTTAGTTGACGCTACCGCAACATTATTAGCTGATGTGAAACAAATGAAATTTCTTGATAAATCACAACTTCCCTATATGTTCAATGAGTTGAAGCCTGCTGAAAAAATCATTGTGTTTCCTGTTCATATTGAGAACCATCTGTTGGGCGGTATGTATATCGGGTGCCCCGGAGACTGCGAATGTGTTACTAAAGAACTCGATATCATTGAGCTGATTTTAAATCAAACTGCCGGTGCGTTTCTTAGAGCGGTCTTGTATGAAGATGAGATCGGTGATTTGAAAAAAAGAATTGAACCGACGTCCGGTTTTGCCGGAATCATCGGAAAAGATCCTCAGATGCAGATCCTTTTTAAACTCATTGAAGATGTGGCCCCATCGGATGCAACGGTATTGATACAGGGCGAAAGCGGCACCGGCAAAGAAATAGTGGCAAATGCCATTCATCAGAAAAGCCCTCGTAAAGACAAGCCGTTTATTGTCATTAACTGCTCAGCTTATCCGGCCGCCCTTTTGGAAAGCGAGCTTTTCGGCCATGAGAAAGGCGCCTTTACAGGCGCATTGGCCAGAAAGCCCGGCCGGTTTGAACAGGCAAACGGCGGTACCGTCTTTTTGGATGAAATCGGGGAAATATCCCCTTCGGCCCAGATTAAACTTCTTCGAGTGCTGCAAAGCAAAAAATTGGAACGTTTGGGCGGTCATGAAACATTAAAGGTGGATGTTCGAATTTTGGCTGCAACCAACAAGAACCTATTAAAGGAGGTCAAAAATGGAGAATTTCGTGAAGACCTTTTTTATCGTTTAAACGTTATCCCCATTAATTTGAAACAGTTAAAAAATCGTCGAAATGACATACCGCTGCTTTCCCGGCATTTTCTGGACCGGTTTTCCGACATGCAAAACAAAAAAATAACCGGTTTTACATCTGAAGTCATGCGAAGACTTCTCGATTATTCATGGCCGGGCAATGTTCGAGAGTTGGAAAACACCATTGAGCATGCCGTCGTACTGGCCAAAGGTGAACAGATCCAGGTTTCAGATTTGCCATCCGCCTTCTTAAAAACAAAAATACCAGTTTCGGACAATGCGGTTAGTCTTAAGGAAACCGAAAAGCAGCATCTTATTGAAGTGCTTGATAAATGCCAATGGAATAAAAAGAAAGCCGCTGAAATTTTAGGCATTGGCCGGAGCACTCTATACGTCAAACTTAAAAAATATCAATTAAAATCTCCTACTTATCATTAAATAGTGCCCATCCATAAATAGCTATTTTGCCCAATATCTTCGTTATGCTCAAAAATTAATCCTCGGAATCATCAAGCTATATGCCTGCCTGTCCCGATAGATTTTCAAACGGGATGGTTAATTTTCTCGCATGCCTTGCTCTTGAACAAAATATCTCATTTTTGCATGGACACTAACTCATCTGAGCGTTCCAAATTTACCCTTAGAAGATGTTCAGCTTCACAATAATGTGTCTACAATCTGGACCCATATAACGCTTTAAAATTCAAGACAATATCTGACTTTCTAAAATGTTATGTCCAGAAATCTTACACACCATACACGTCGATTTTTTGTCCTTTTTGAATCCATTGCCTCATTTATTCAGCCCGTTGATACAATCTTTGGTTTTATAAACAATAATTTATCATTTTATTTCAAGCAGATAACATATCTAAGCGTTAACACCCCACCCACCATTAAGCCATTTTAGACCCATTTTTTATCTTTGAATGTTTATGGCACAGCTCTTGCTCTGTATTTAGTTGAAGGTGATTCCGGTCCTGCCAAACAACCCTCTTGAAAGAAGATCAGGGATGAAAAAGAAAATTCTCGTCCTGAATGCAAATGCTCAAGAATGCCTCAACCTGTGTGCATTCCTGAACCAGCATCACTTTTTGACCGTCCCTGCCGATTCCATCCAGGAACTTAAAAATATTCTGAGAGAGAGAGATTTTATCGCCGTCATCTTGGATCTGGATACAATACCCGTCAGCAACCGTAATCTTAAAGAACTTTCAATTAAATATCCGAATGTTACTTTTCTTTGTATATCGGCGAAACGGTTTCACCCCGAACTTCAGGATGCAATCCAACATTACATTTATGCATGTTTGAATAAACCTGTCGATCCGGATGAGCTTTTATTCTGGATCAAAAGTATTTACGAAGGGGAAAATATTCCGGACAGCTAATACCACATAGCTTTATGGCATAATTTTTAAAACAAAATATACCAGTATTCATTTTAATAATAGAAACCAAATGGAGGAAATATGAAAAACGAAAAAAACAAAATCCAACCTTTTGTGAATGGTTTTCTTGGCGATTTTGTAATGACAAGAAGATCCTTCATGAAGAAGGCCACAGCGGCGACCAGCACCGCCGTTGTGCTCGGAGGCCTGAAGCCCTCCCTCAAAGCCCTGGCGGCTGCCGGCGATATCTCGGCTGGTGAAATGGGTGAATGGATAGCCTCGACATGCCAGGGATGCACTTCCTGGTGCTCCAAGCAAGTCTATGTCATCGACGGCCGGGCCGTGAAGGTCAGGGGAAATCCAAACTCAAAAGTCAACAATGGCGAAGGGTGTCCCCGGTCCCATCTCGGCCTGCAGCAAGTGTATGACCCGGATCGCATTATAACCCCTATGAGACGAACAAACCCGAAGAAAGGACGAAACGAGGATCCGAAGTTTGTTCCTATCTCCTGGGACGATGCGCTCAACACCATTGCCGACAGGATCATGGATCTCAGAAAGAACAACGAAACCCACAAATACATGCTGATGCGTGGTCGCTACTCGTATATGCGAGATGTGCTGTATGACCGAATGACGAAAATAATCGGTTCTCCTAACAATATTTCCCACAGCGCCATCTGTGCTGAAGCCGAAAAATTTGGTCCCTATTACACTGAAGGATACTGGGGTTACCGACAATACGATGTCACCAATTCACGGTATGTCCTTATTTGGGGTGCAGACCCGGTGGCCGCCAATCGACAGGTGTCCTATTACTCAAGTGTTTGGGGAGATGTAATCGGCAGGGCGACAATCGCCGTTGTAGAACCGAGACTGTCGGCCACAGCGACTAAAGCTGACGAATGGCTGCCGGTTAAGCCTGGACAAGATGGTGCCCTGGCTGCAGCCATCGCCCATGTCATTTTAACCGAGGGACTCTGGTATCGTGAATTTGTGGGAGACTTCATCGACGGAAAGAATCGCTTTGTGGCTGGTCAGGAAGTTAACGAAGAGGACTTTGAGGAAAAGTTCACCTATGGTTTGATTAAATGGTGGAATATAGAATTGAAAGACAAAACCGTCGCTTGGGCGGCCGAACGCACCGGCCTTTCGGCGGATCAGATTCAACGCGTCGCTGTCGAGTATGGCAAGGCGGCGCCCCATTGCATCTCCTGGGTTGGCGGAGGGCCGGTAATGCAGGTTCGCGGCGGCTATACCAGTATGATTTGCCATGCCTTAAACGGGCTGACCGGAGGTGTCGACAATGTCGGCGGAACCCTTCAATCCAACAAAGAATACACAAAAAAGTTTCCAAAACCTGATGATTTCATGGATGACATCGCCAAAAAGGGCAAAAAGCATGAAAAAATCGATCAGCGCGGACGCCTTGAGTTTCCTGCCATTAAAAGCGGCAAACCCGGATCAGGGGTGGTAACCAATAACGCCGCTGATGGAATATTGAATAGCGATCCGATGGAGATCAAAGTGGCCATCGGCTACATGAACAACTTTGCCTTTTCATGCGGACAACCTGAACGCTGGGAGCGGGCGTTATCAAAAATTCCATTCCTCGTTCACATCACTACCAATGCTTCCGAATTTTCATGGTTTTCCGACATATTGCTGCCTGACACCCACCACATGTTTGAAAAATGGGGCTATGTAAAATCCATCGGCAACGGTTACCGGCATGTGACCCTCATGCAGCCATTGGTCAAGCCGGTCTGGGATTACAAGATCGACGAAACCGAAATCCCCTGGCTGATCGCCGAAAAGCTGGCGGAACGCGGATTTGACAACCTGCTGCGTCATTACAAGGAGTATAAGGATCCGGAAACCGGCAAAGCCCCAACCAATGAGAAAGAATTTGCCCTGTACGCCCTCAAATATGCCACTCAGAATCTCTGGGATCCGTCCAAGCACAAAGGCGGCGACAAGATCAACGGGTGGAATGAATTTCTCAAAATTGGTGTATGGAACTCCGATCCTTACCCATACCGCAAGAAATGGGGAAGTATGAAGACCAAAACCAAAAAATTCGAATTTTACAGTGAAACGCTTAAGTCCGCTCTAGAAAAGCACGCTGAAAAGCACGACACGACAGTCGATCACGTACTGGAGGTGTGCCAGTACCAGGCCCGGAGTGAAAGGGCTTTTGTGCCGCATTACGAAGAACCCTTCATTGCTGGAGATGAAAAGGAATTTCCATTTATCTTTGTCGATCACAAATCCCGCTTGAATCGCGAGGGCCGAACACCCAACTGTACCTGGTACTATGAATTCAAGGACCTCGACCCCGGCGATGAAATCTGGGAAGACGTGGCCAAGATCAATCCGCTTGACGCCCAGAAATTTGGGATCAAAAGTGGTGATGAGATCAAGATCACATCAGAAACCGGCAGTCTGACCTGTAAGGCCAAACTGTGGGAGGGTGTACGGCCTGGTACAGTGGCAAAATGCTACGGCCAGGGACACTGGGCTTACGGTACTGTGGCGTCCAAGGAATTCGGCAAAATCCCCAGGGGCGGTAGCAACAATGATGTCATCCCGGCGGTTTACGATCGTTTAAGCGGCAGCACGGTCCGGCACGCCGGCACGCGCGTTAAAATCGAAAAAATTTAGGAGGTGAACTCATGTCAAGATATGCAATGGTAATCGACTTGCAACGCTGCGTCGGGTGTGGCTCCTGCAGTATCGCCTGCAGAAACGAAAACAACGTGCCCGATGGCATTTACTGGTCTAATAAAATAACGGAAACCGTCGGTACGTTTCCCAATGTCAGGCACCATTACATTCCAACCCTTTGCAACCACTGTGAATATGCACCTTGTGTACGGGGTTGTCCGACAAAAGCCATGCACAAGCTGGACAATGGTATCACCATGCACGACCCCAAAAAGTGCATCGGCTGCAAGTACTGTGAATTTAACTGTCCGTATGGGGTGATTTACTTTAACTGGAAAGAACCGCACCAGTTCTGGAAGAGTAATAAGGCGCTGTATCAAAGGCGGCACATCTTCACCCCGAGAAGAGGTTGAAAAAATTGGCGCCAAGAAAACACCTTACTTCAACCCGGAAAGGGGCGCAACCCTGCCGGCCAACCGGCCTAAGGGTGTCGTGGAAAAGTGTACCTTCTGTGATCACCGGGTACGCAAAGGTTTGCTACCTCGTTGCGTGGAAGCTTGTCCGGCCAATGCTCGGATTTTCGGGGACATCAAGTCCCCTGACAGCGATGTAGCCAAACTGCTCGGAAAATTCCGTCCGTTCAGGTTGCGTGAGCAACTCGGTACCAACCCCCATGTATTTTACGTCCGGGATTTCAACCCGGCCCAGTACAGACCGACTAAAGGAGGTATTTAAATGTCTGAGAAAAAAGGATTATACGGCATATGGCTTGTGGTGCTCGGTATTGCGATCCTATTTGGATTGTATACCACTCTAAAGCTTTTTATCCAGGGCCACGGACTTTTCAATACGAATGATGTCATTATTTGGTCATTACCTTTAGGGGTTTACATATTTTTGGCGCTCACAAGTTCCGGTTTGACTCTTCTGGCTGGGTTGCCTTTGGTGCTGAATATCAAAAAATACGAGCCATTTGCCAAACGTTTGGTATTTTTGGCCATTGCAACCCTTATCGGGGCGTTTGTGGCCATCGGGCTGGAACTCGGCTCGGTCGGAAACATGTTTTGGATTTTTTTCTCCCCGAATTTATCATCACCTATCTGGTGGTTGGGTCTTATCTACAGCGTGGAACTTGTAGTACTAATTGTCAAATTCTGGAGAATGCATAAAGGTGATTGGCAAAGCGGATTCAGCAACACCTTGGGTGTAATATCTTTTCTGCTTGCCATCGATAGCGCCGTTAATGATCGGCTCTATTTTTGGCATCACCGAGTCACGAGTCACCTACTTCGGTCCGATGATGTCGATTTACAGCCTTGTGCTGGGACTGCTAAGCGGTACAGCCCTGTTTTTGCTGTACAGCATGATCTTTCATCGAGTCACCGGTGATGACGCTGTTGAACGCCAAACCTCTTTGTACAATGAGTTTACTGTCATCTTTGCGTATGTTGCAGGTATTGCGGTTGTTCTTTCGCTTGTTAAATTCGCAATCGAATCGGCCACAACGGTCCCGGAATTTCTGATTTACCATAAATTTGAGCATGCATTCGGCGCATGGCAGGGTTTTCACTTTGAAGTCTTGCTTGGGCTTTTTCTGCCGTTTGTGTTGTTGCTGATACCTTCAGTGCGTAGGAGTATTGGAGGCAAAACCCTTACCTCGGCTTTAATTTTGGTAGGTACGCTGATGATGCACATGGAAATTCTGTTGGCCGGACAGAGCCATCCGGTCGGCCCTAAGGCAGAGCAATATCCTGAGTTTATCAGTTATTTTCCGAGCATTTGGGAGTGGTTGGTGTTTGTGTTTGCCCTTGCCGTCATGCTGCTGTTGTATACTCTGGGCGAACGCTACCTGAAACTGGCGGACCTACCTCAATAAACAGGAAAACATACATGCAATGCTGGCTCGAAAAAGGGTCGGCATTGTATCAATTCAATCTCAAAGTTTTTTAAGGATAAGGTATGGAAACAAAAACCTTGGCAAACCATGAGTTGTCGAGAATGGAGGCATTTCGACAGTTGAGCGAATGCTATTTTCAGCCGGATTCAGGCTTATCTGACACATTGGAGAATTTAGAGCTCCACTTGGCTAATGTGAGTCAGTCTGCAGCAAAATCTGTTCAGCGTATGCGTAAAGAAATTAAAAACGGCCAAAATTTTAAGGCACTCAAAGTTGATTTTGCAAAGCTATTCGTTGGTCCCTATAAACTACTGGCCCCTCCTTACGGGTCGGTGTATTTGGACAACGGACGAACCATTATGGGTGACTCCACCCTTAACGTAAAAAATAGATACCGAGAAGAGGGGTTGGACACTGCAAAGAATTTTAAAGATGCTCCCGATCACATCGCCGCTGAACTTGAATTCATGTATTATTTAATTTTCAAAGAAATCGAAGCCTTTTCCAACTCAGATATAGAAACAGCCATCGATTTTATTCAAAAACAGAAATATTTTTTAGAAAGTCATCTATTAGCATGGATACCGGAATTTGTCGGTAATATCATTGAAAATGCTGAAACCTGGTTTTATCAGAATCTGGCTAAAGCAACCGAAACATTTTTGAAAGAGAATTACCAGGTCGTTTGCGCAGCTCTTGATACCGGACAGCCTAATTCAGAAAAACGCGTTGAAATAAATTCGCTCTGAATGCCATAAGGATTTTGTTTCGAATCTGTCGGTCATCAAAAATATTGGGTGTTGATTTCATTTTTTTTTGCAATATGTTATGTTAACATTAACATAACTTAAATAGGTGGTATAATTATGCAAGATTTTGACACGTTGCTAAAAAATTCAGCCGCTGCACATGGACATTTGTGCCCGGGACAGGTGGTGGGGGTGCGCATGGCCATGCTGGGATGTCGTCTCATCGGACTGGATGAACCAACCCATATCGACCAGATCAAGAAAATCATTGTTTTTGTAGAGATGGACCGCTGTACCGGCGATGCGGTAGCTCATGTCACCGGTGTAAAGCTGGGACGCCGATCGTTGAAGTTCATGGACTATGGCATCATGGCCGCTACTTTTGTAAATTTGGAAACCGACATGGTGTTGCGGGTAATCTCCACAGAGGAAGCCCGGGATCTGGCGCCTGTTTATGCCCCGGAAATACCGGAAAAATACTCCCAGCAGCTTGAAGCCTATAAGCGGATGCCGGACAGCGTCCTGTTTCGGGTTCAAAAGGTTCGGGTGGATATGAGCGAATACGACTTGCCGGGCCCCACTCGCAAAAAGGTTTCCTGCAGCCGATGCGGCCAGGTGGTTCGAGACAACAGAGAAGTGGTTCAAAATAATCATATTCTTTGCAAGCCATGCGCTCAAGGGGCCTATTTCTCCGAAGCAGAGGAAATAACCTGGCCGAACATGAACTGGACACCCGCTCAAAAAAAACAGCAGACGGTTGTGGATAACGAGGTTAAAATATAGGTGTTCTATCCTTTGCGCCTTCTTGGCAAAAACAAATAAGGAGATAAAAAGTGATTAAGACCATAAATTTAAAAGATGCGGTGGGGACGAAACTGGCCCATGACATCACCGAGATTCGTCCCGGAGAATTTAAAGGCGCTGCATTTCATAAAGGGCACACGGTGTGCAATGAGGATTTGTGTCGCTTACAAAAGCTCGGGAAAAATCATCTGTATCTCATTGATTTAGAAGCAGACGAAATTCACGAGAACGAAGCGGCCGCCATTGTAGCCGAAGCCTTGGCCGGTGTAGGCGTAGGCTGGAAAAATGAACCGAGCGAAGGAAAAATCGGACTAAAGGCCGAAAGAGACGGGTTGCTGACCGTCGATACAGCCGCACTGGCAGCATTTAACATGATCGAAGAGGTGATGTGCGCCACACTGCATAACCATACGTTGGTGAAAGCGGGTGAACTGGTGGCCGCCACCCGGGCCATCCCTCTGGTCATGAAACGGGCTCCCATCGAACGGGCTGCCGCCATCGCCGGACAAAACGGCGGTGTGGTTTCCGTGCGACCCCTTCGGCGTGGAAAAGCCGGTTTGATCATCACGGGAAACGAGGTGTATCACGGTCTCATCGAAGACCGGTTTGCCCCCATTCTGACCCGAAAACTCACCGGTCTGGGCTGTGAGGTAGACCGCATCAGCTTTACCCCGGATGATACTGAAATTATTCGTCAGGCGATCTGCGCGCATATTGAGCGCGGCTGTGATCTGATTCTTTTAAGCGGCGGCATGAGCGTGGACCCCGACGACGTCACCCGCAAAGGAATTCGGGTGTCAGGCGCTGATGAGATCCATTACGGTGCTGCAGCCCTGCCGGGCGCCATGTTTCTGGTAGCGTATATAGACAACGTGTCGCTAATCGGTGTGCCTGCATGCGGTTTGCATCACCGGGTTACCGTCTTAGACCTGGTTCTGCCGCGGATCCTGTCAGGAGAGCATATCGGTAAAAAGGAACTGGCGTTTCTGGGCCACGGCGGCCTTTGCCGGGATTGTGAAGAGTGCAGTTATCCCCATTGTCCCTTCGGCAAAGGAATCTAAAAATTGGAGAAACTAAAATGACAGATTTCGATCAAACCCATGATATCCGAATTGTTGCCGTATCCGTAAGTCTCAAAAAAGGCGTTAAAAAAACAAATGTTCGCCAGGGCCTCCTTATCGAAAACCACGGCCTGGAAAACGACGCCCATGCCGGTGATTGGCACCGCCAGGTCAGTCTTCTGGCCGTTGAAAGTATTGCCAAAATTCGGGAGAAGGACCTTGACGTCTATCCAGGCGATTTTGCCGAAAACATTACCACCGAGGGCATCAAACTCTGGGAGCTGCCTGTGGGCACCCGGATGAAACTGGGAGAAGAAGCTCTGGTTGAAGTCACTCAGATCGGCAAGGAATGCCATGACCGTTGTGCCATTTATCATCAGGTAGGGGATTGTGTGATGCCCAGAGAAGGCATTTTTGTAAAGGTTCTCAAGGGAGGCACCATCGGACCCGCGGACGGTATCCAAATCTTTAATAATAATTGAGGAATTATTCAGCATGGCAAAACTTATGGACCCTTACGACAGAACCATCGATTACCTTCGCATCTCCATAACCGACCGTTGCAATCTCGATTGTCTCTATTGCACCCCTTTTGGCGGTCGCACCAGACTCTCTCATGCCGAAATACTCTCTTACGAGGAGATTGTCCGGACAGCAAAAGCCGCGGTCCGGGAAGGAATTTCAAAGATACGGATCACCGGCGGAGAACCGCTCCAAAGAAGAGGAATGGTCAGACTTTGCCGGATGATCGCTGATATCGACGGCATTGAAAGCCTTGCCGTTACCACCAACGGCATCCTTTTGAAGGAGCTGGCAGGACCCCTTTTCGAGGCCGGAGTTCGCCGGATAAATGTGAGCCTCGATACGTTAAAACCCGAACGATTTAAGAAGATTACCGGCGGCGATCTTCTTTATCGGGTGCTTGAGGGAATCGAAGTGTCGGAAAAGGTCGGACTAAGTCCCATCAAGATCAACACGGTGGTCATGCGCGGGATTAACGATGACGAAATTGAAGATCTTGCCGGACTCACGCTGGAGAAGCCCTATCACGTCCGGTTCATCGAACTCATGCCCACACAGGGTCACTCCATGGAAAATCATCATTCTCTTTATGTCCCCATGGGCGAAATGATTGACCGTGTAAAAATGATTGGTAATCTACAATTAGAGGCGAAAACAAAATCCTTTGGGCCGGCAAAGCTCTGCTCTTTTCTCGGAGCCGCCGGCAAGATAGGTTTCATCGCGCCGTTGAGCAGGCATTTCTGCGATACCTGCAACCGGTTGAGGCTCACCGCCGACGGAAAGCTCAGAACCTGCCTTTTTTCTGAAAAAGAAATTGATATTAAAGGATCTTTGCGAAAGGGTGGCTCCATGAAAGATCTGGCATTAATCTTCAAACAGGCAATCCAGGAGAAACCTAAACGGCATCAACTAAACGACAGCATTCCCTTAAACGAATCCGGACGAATCATGCGGGCCATCGGAGGATAAGAAGGGTTTGAGATTAGACTATGGACGGACTTGCAATATCACCGTATGTATTGGCACTGCTCTTTTTTACGGTGGCCTTTGTATATTCGTCCGTTGGGTTGGGAGGTGGATCTTCGTACACGGCATTGATGGCGATTACCGGCGTCAGTTATCTTCTAATTCCAACCATTACACTGATACTGAACCTGTTTGTTACTTCCGTCGCAAGCTTTAATTTCATCCGCAAAAAGCATGCGCGTCCAACCCTTATTTTACCCTTTTTTGTCGGCTCAATACCTATGTCCTATTTGGGCGGCTCTCTCAAGCTGCCCCGGGAGATTTTTTACTGGATTTTACTGATCAGCCTGGTATTTGTCGTCATTCGCATTTATATCCTGGAAAATACAGCCATGACGGTCCGTATCGGACATACCCAAAAGATAATACTTTCATTAATTGCGGGATGTGTGCTGGGGTTCGTTGCCGGAACCGTCGGAATTGGAGGCGGTATCTATCTGGTTCCTCTGATCATTATTTTTGGGCTGGGTTCACCGAAAGAAGCGGCTGCCTGCGGTGCAGTTTTTATTTGGGTAAACTCTTTATCGGGATTGACTGCGCGTTTCCAACACCATGTCATGGATCCAAAAGCATTACTCCCGCTGATCGCCGTAGTGATTATTGGCGGTTTTTTGGGGTCATTTGTGGGTTCATCGAAACTCTCTTCTAAGGCCATGGAAAAATGGCTGGGCGGCATCATTCTTGTAGCGATATTGTTTTTGGCAAAAAAAACACTATCTTTTTAAGCTATAATACAAATAGGAAAATCCGTTGTCGCCAGGAATGTCAGCCAGAATGTCTATAAAGCGATAGTTATACAGATGTCGTCTGTTTGTTTGTCACAGCTTGCATCTCTTCCTCGCTAAACCAGTGAGGAGTCTTCAAACATATTTTTACGAGCATGAGCATCACCGGGACTTCAATCAGCACACCCACCACCGTGGCCAGAGCAGCGCCGGATGACAGTCCAAAGAGCATGGTTGAGGTGGCAATGGCCACTTCAAAATGATTGGAAGCACCGATCATGGCCGCCGGTGCCGCATCCACGTAGCGGAGTTTCAGCAGGCGCGCCAGACCATAACCCAGCCAAAAGATAAGCATGGTCTGAATAAAGAGCGGAACCGCAATCCACACAATGGTCAGCGGGTTGCTGATAATTACTTCACCTTTAAAGGAAAACAACAGTATCAGGGTAATGAGAAGCGCGACAATCGTAATGGAGGTAAGAACGTGTAAAAATTTTTCCTTAAACCATGTTTCGCCTTTTGCCGAGATGATCCATTTGCGTGAAAGATAGCCCGCCACCAAGGGAAGGGCAACGTAAATGCCAATGGACAGCAGCAATGCCTGCCAGGGTACCGGCAACCGTCCCACGCCCAGCAAAAATCCGCCCAGAACACCATAAAGCACGAGCATGGTCAGGGAGTTGATGGCCACCATCACCAGCGTCAGACCATCGTTTCCTTTAGAAAGATAACTCCAAACCAGGACCATGGCGGTACACGGCGCAATCCCTAAAAGAATGCAACCGGCCAGATAGCTGCGCCAAAGGGGCACTTGGAGCATTTTGATGCCACCGGTCATCACAACCGTACCGGCTCCGTAGGTCGCACCCACGGGAAGGTCGAGACCGAACGGCATTTTGACCAAATCCACGGCATCCGGACCGATAAAATTGTAAAACAGGGTGCCAAGAAATAAAGTGGCGATCCCGTACATGGTAAACGGTTTGATGCACCAGTTGACGAACAGTGTCAAAAACACCGGTTTTCCGCTCTTACCCGCCTTAATGACTTCGCCAAAATCGATTTTGACCATGATAGGATACATCATGAAAAACAGACAGATTGCGATTGGAATGGACACCACCGGCGCTCCCTTGACATAGATGGCCAGACCATCGAGGTATTGCGCCACACCGGGAGCGATTTTTCCGAGCAGGATGCCGGCAACAATGCACAGCACCACCCATAGGGACAGGAATCGTTCGAAAATACTGGTCATTTTTCGATCATTGTTCAAAACATCACCATTGCTCATCAACAGCTTCCTCCTCTCAACAATTAAAAATCAAAACGAAACTGGCCTAAATAACTCGCCAGTCGTTCCCTGCTTACGCCGTCTAGCGGCGGGCAGTCTTCAGGCCCTTTTGCCCCTTCAGCCACCTGGGTAGCAAAAACCATGCAGGTGGGCTGTCCGCATTCTTTGCAATTGGTCTTTGGGAGCAGTTTTAGAACTTCGATGACCTTGGGCTGGGGAGCCGCTTCATACAGCGGTTCAATCTTTTCCCGCTTTTCCCATGCAGAATTGATTTCGCGTTTCAACCACTCGATGATTTTGGTGGCTTCGTCTTCATCTTTGAGGGCATTGATGGCAATCTTTTTGGCGTGAACGGTAATCAATTTCCCTTGGGCTTTGAAGGTTACGCTTGGCGGGTCTTTGGTATAAGTAAATCCTCCGAGAACTGCATTCAGATAAGGAATCGCTTCGCCCACATCCTGATTCAGATGGGCGAAACAATGCAGCGCTTCAAAGCCCGGATTGCACTCGGCCCTGAAAATCTCCTTTTTATAGGATTCCAGTAACATCTTGAGCCTCCTTGTATGGGAAAACTATCCTAAAATCATGCTCTGTTTTGAGCCTTGCACAGCACTTCCGGATCGATTTTCAAAATTTTGTTTATGCGTTCCATGTCCTGCCGGATTTGTGGTGTCTTGGATAATGATCTGAATGCCCAGGCAATGGCTTCCCGCGCTTCAACCGGTGCGTCATCGCCGGCAAGGCAATAATACCGCCAGCGGCCCTCCTGGCGGCCCTCAACAAGGCGGGCATTGGCAAGAATCGACATGTGTTTGGAAACCGTTGAGGGCGCCAGTTCCAAAAGTTCGATAATCTGACATACGCATAGTTCTCGACCCTTTAGTGCCATCAACGTACGAACCCGATTTTGATCTGACAGCGCCCTTGTGATCGCCATTAACGTAAACATAAATGCCTCCTCTGATTTTCAATGCGTCATTTCGCCATATATCGAATTGTATGGTGTGTCAATGTTTGAGTCAAGGACAAATTTTGTTTATTGCTTTCAGGCGTATCAATTTGATATTTAATCTATTTCTGATATTATGGTTTTATTCTTACTGGACTGATATTTTGCTTTGATGGGGACATCTTTCTTGCACTGCCTCAGGAAAGGATGTTTTTGTGGCAAGGGACCGGTTTCTCAAAAAAGCATTTATAAACCGGTTAGCGGGGTTGCCTATGTAGTATTTCGGACAGTTTCTTCTGGCCTTTTTTAACGGCACGTTGAAATGAGGCAGCTTGAAGATAAAGATAAAACAATTGATACCTAAAAAACCGGTATGAATACTGCTGAGGTACAGAGCCGGTTAGAAACGTGAAAAGGATAGGCGCCCACTATGATGCCCTTAAAAGGGAAACGATCAGATGAAGAGAGCCCCCACACTTTCACCGCTGTGTATGCGCTTTATTGCCTCCGCAAGCAGAGACCCCACAGACAGAATCTTTAAGTGTTCCATCTTTTTTTTTCCAGGGACCTCCACCGTATTGGTCACAACAATTTTTTCAACAGACAAATCCTTGAGGTTTTTAACAGCCTGTCCTGACAGGACAGGATGTGTTGCCCCCACATAGATTTTTCTGACCCCGGCTTTTTCAAGCGTTTCTACTGAAGTTATCACCGTAGCGCCTGTGGAAATTTCATCGTCGAAGATAATTGCATCTTTACCTTTTACATCGCCTACGACCAACCCCTGAACAACATCGGTATCACTGATTCGTCTCTTATCTATGATTGCCATGGATGTGTTCAACTTATTGGCAAAACGTCCGACTCTCTTGGCACCTCCGGCATCCGTTGCAACGACTACGGCATTTGAAATGTCTAAACGTTTTTTGAAGTAGTTGCAGATAATAGGAATTGCCGTAAGGTGATCAACAGGTATGCTGAAGAACCCGTGTACCGAATCGGCATGAAGATCCATGGTCAGCACGCGGTTTGCGCCTGCGGTTTTGAGCAGATCTGCCATGAGTCTTCCGGCTATAGAAATTCTGGGGGCATCCTTTTTGTCGGATCTGGCATACGAATAATATGGAACCACAGCAGTAATCCTCTTGGCGGATGCGCTGCGCAGGGCATCAAGAGTAATCAACAACTCCATAATGTGATTGCTGACGGGCCGGCTGAATGACTGAATCACAAAGACATCTTTTTCTCTCACGTTTTCCTTGACCTGTACGAACAGGTTGTCATTGGAAAACCTCGAAATTTCCAGTTTGCTGAGCTGGATGTTGAGATGCCGACACATTTCTTTTGCAAGCCCTTTGTTTGAGTTTCCGGAAAATACTTTTAAGTCGCTATACATTATTCTCTCCGCAGGCGTTTTGCTGTGTATCTATTTTATGTTCTTCAACGGCTTCCAGCTAAAATAACGCATTAGACCTAATAATTTCAAGCAAAAATCTTAAATTTTCGATTTCGCCAAAGCCTTGCGATGCAAATGCTTCTAAGCGATAATAAATTATTGCACAAACGCTTCGACAATTCATCTGAGACGGACGGTCACCGCAGCCGTAAAAACGGCTGCGGCGTGGTAATAAGCCCTATCGTTGCAAAAGTTGAGGGTGCCGCAGATCCGAGGCGTCGAGGGTGAAGGTTGTAGTCGTCTACCGCGAACTCTTGACAACAATGGAGGTGCGGTATCATCGGCTTTCCCAACGGGTAAATAACACGACGAATCTAAAACTTTTTGAGAAATGCACATATGGGAATCCAGCAAACGGTTCGGAAACAGCCAAAACCTTTGAATAATAATATTTTTAAAACACTCGACGTGTTATTTATGCAGCGATAGGGTAAACATTGAATCTCTACACAAACTGTTCCTCCACCGACATGGCCTGATAGATGCAGACCTCCAGACAAGAGAAACAAACAATACACTTTTCAGGATCAAAGGATACATTCCAGGACTCACGATCCACGTCCAGCGCCTGAGTCGGACAGTGGGGCACACAGGAGGTGCAGCTGGTGCATCGGTCTTCGAGATGCTGGATCTTTTGGGCCAATGGCGTAACCAGTACACCGACGCTTTCAAGATAGTTCAGGCCCTGTGAAATTTGGATTTCCTCGCCACTCAATTCCACAACCATTTGCCCCTGCTTTCCAGGATCGATGCTGGCGCGCAAAATATTGACCCGGACGCCGTAATCGGATATCAAATGGTAGGTTACGGGCTCTTCAACAATATTTTCCGGAAAAATAAAAACAAGTTTCATCTGTTTCATTCTGTGGTCTCCTTTTCTATGACAGCACCCGGCAGCGACGCCTGGAATTGTGTCAGTAAAAAATCGCCGTCCTGGATAAGCTGTTTGAGATGATGGGCCACCTTGCGGGCCAGGGCATAACTGGAAAAAGACCCGGTTGGCACATCCTGATCTTTAATGTGGATACTTCCGGATTTCAATTCCTTATAAGTGACTTCACCCAGCTTTGCTTCCCCTTGACCGGTTGGATAGAATTCACTGTAATCAACCACCGGTGCTTTAAGCTGGGCGTCGGTCACCGAAACAGAACGTAACATGTCTTCATCCAGAATGGGAATGGGGACACCCACGGCCAGGCTCAGCGTTACGCCGTATCCTGTATAGGAAACCGCCCGAAGCCACTCGGTGCTCATTTGTCGCATATCCCCGATAAGGGCCACAGTTCCGGCAGGGGTTTGGGGGGTGCCGTTTTTCAGTCGCGGCGCATTGGGATTGTGCTGGGTGCCGGGCCAGGCAACATAACCCTCAGCACCACTGAGAAACACCCGGGTACCGATACCGATGGTACGAAAATACGGATCATTAAACAGGGGTGACAGTTGACCGGCACTGCAGTAATAGGCATTCCCCAGTTTTGGTTTGAGTTTGCCCATATAGGTATATATGGGTTTGTCGGAAAGGTTGACGGCAACATTATAGTTCTGATAGCAGTTTCTCGGGTTGAACAGAAACGCATCATTCATGTCCTCCAGGCCGACCAACTGTTCACGGGTTAGAAGCGGATAACAATCGGTACCATAAGCACCGCCCTTTAGCAGCACCTTTTTCCCGGCAACCAGATCTTCGATAACGTGGGCGCCGCCATACCGATACTTCCCGGGACGGCCGTTGCTGTTACGCGGGTCGCTGTCGGGAATTGCCGTTGCGCCCACGTAGATGTCAGCCGCCGCCAGACCGGCATACGCCGGCACGCCGTTCAACGTGGCGAAACCTCCGCCGAGCTTCATCTTTTCTTTTGGCTGTTTAATGTTGAAAAAAGCGCCTGAGGAACACATGGGGCTAAAGGTTCCGGTGGTAACGACATCCACTTCACGAACAGCCTGTTTGATCCCTTTTTCTTGGACCACATCGATAATCTCTTCGGCGGTGAACACCACCACCTTTCCGGATCGGATTTTGGCATTGATTTCTTCTATGGTTCTGGCCATGAGTATATCTCCTTATTAGCGTCAAGTTAAATAGGACACAGATTTTCGAAGATATACACAGATAATATTATTGTTTTGCAATCTAAGAATCTTGATAATCTGTGTCTATCTGTGTCCAAAAAAACAATTTTCTATACTATTAAATTAATGAAAGCTGGATAAGCTTCGATGAGACGGCTCCCAAAGGAGCCCGGACATTATCCATAAGCAGGGCCGGACATGCGTAGTGATAAAGTGCATATTTGATGTAAAGGGCGGTAAAAACATTCGATGGTCCTTCTTAATCGTCGATAGTTTTGTTTTATTGGTTTGTAAGTCTGTAAATAAAAAAAGCCGCGGGTTTTCAGAACCCACGGCTTTAATGATCGGAAATCCCAAATGATCAATCCATGGGCGCACCTCGGGTGGGCATCATGGACATCGTGCTGTAAACGTTCGATATGGATGGATCATTCGTTGTCATGGCAATTACCTTGTTGGATATGATACAATGTAGTATAACAAGGCAAATTCTATGTCAAGCAAAAATATCAAGCCTCCTCATTTTAGTGTTTGAATCAGGGATGGAATATTTTAAAATCTTCCGATGTTGGGAAGGTTGTTTTTTACGAAACCCCCTTTATTCAACAATCAAAACCTGTTGGGATATCTTTTCTTCCTTGCTTTTACTTTGAATAATGAAAAGGCTATTTTTTTAACCATGCTTTGACATCCTCTTTCGTGGGGATCTTGCCGACGCTTTTGACTTCCCCATCAATGATCACAGAAGGGGTTCCGAAGACACCGTAGCCGGCAATTTCCATGATATCGGTAACTTTTTCTACCGTGGCGTCGATACCGGTTTCAGCAACCGCGTCCTTTACATTCTGTTCGGTCTGCTTGCACTTTGGGCATCCGGGACCCAGGACTTTGATTTCCATGTTTTTCTCCTTTCTAACTTTTATGTTTTGTATCTGAAATGCTTAAAGACAATCACAAAAACCGAAATTTAGAAAGCACGAATATTTTATTATGTTTTTAAAAAATCCCCCGCTTGGCGCGGGGAGTCTCATTTATCTTTTTCGTGTTTTTCTTCTTTCGTGCTTTCGTGATTATTTATTTTAGTCTTAATCTAAGCTATGCATAAAAATGCCCAAAGATCATCCCACTGATGGTGGACATGATGACGACCAGGATGATGTAAGCAATGGTCTTTTTGGTGCCCAGCACGCTTCGGATCACCAGCATGTTCGGCAAACTCAGCGCAGGCCCTGCGAGCAAAAGCGCCAGAGCCGGTCCCTGGCCCATGCCAGAACCAAGGAGTCCTTGCAAAATCGGCACTTCCGTGAGCGTGGCAAAGTACATGAATGCACCGGCAACTGAAGCAAAAAGGTTTGCCCACATCGAATTTCCACCTACCAGGCTGCTCACCCATTTCGATGAAATGAGGCCTTCAGAACCGGGTCGTCCCAGCAGAAGACCTGCTACCAGAACGCCGGCAAAGAGCAGCGGCATGATCTGTTTGGTGAAATCCCAGGATGAGAGAAACCAGTTTTCGGTCTCGCCACGGGTGGTGGTGATCATCCACACCAAACCAATGATCCCTGTGGAAAAGGCGATGAGTGGCTCGTGCGGGAAAAGAAGTGCCAGAACCAGGACTGCTGCGCCGGTCACCCCAACCTTATAGGCCTTTACCTTGAACCAGACGACAAGAAGCACGCCCAGAATCACCGCAAAAAGACCGGTCATCAGCCACTTGATACTGTAAACGGCATGCCACAAGCCGGTGGGTTCGGCGGGTTTTCCCCAGGTGGCAAAAATAAGAATAAACACCAGGGTGGCAAAATATATGACATTCTGCCACAGGGAACGTTCCACATCAGGTTCGGGCATGTGCATGGCTGCCTGGGCTTTGGCTTCTTCTTCTTTTCTAAAGAGAAAATGCATGATCAGCCCGATGACGATGCTAAAAATTATCGCTCCTACCGCACGGGCCGTACCGATGGCAAGTCCAAGGACCCGGGCGGTCAGCACAATGGCCAGCACATTGATGGCCGGTCCGGAATAAAGAAAGGCAATGGCCGGTCCAAGCCCTGCGCCGCGCTTCCAGATGCTGGCAAAAAGGGGTAAGACCGTACAGGAACAGACCGCCAGGATAGAACCGGATACCGACGCCACGCCATACGCCAGCACCTTTTTGGCGCCGGCGCCCAGATATTTCATGACCGCGGCCTGGGACACGAAACAGGCAATGGCACCGGCAATGAAAAAGGCCGGCACCAGGCAAAGAATCACGTGTTCCTGGGCATACCACTTGGCAAGGGCCAGGGCTTCGATCACGGCGCCGTTGAAACGGCTGTTGCCTATAGGAAGCCAGAAAATGATGATAAAACCACCCACGATAACGCCCAGCGGTTTCCAAATGGTCTTCCAGTCGATTAGGCTCGGTTGGACTTCTTTTTCAATGTCTTCAGATTCTTTCACCGCTGCCGATGTTTTTTGGGCTATGGTTGCGTTACCCATTGTTTATCCTTCTCACAATAATTAATGATGGACTCATCTAAAACAAAATCAGGTGTTTTAAATTAATCTAAATATTTATATGCTAATTTAGCTATATATTAATGCAAAAAAATTAACCGGTCAATTCTTCTCTGTTTAGAAACGGTGCTTTTTTAACGAGTTTAACCACTTCCGGATCATTGTCCAGCCAATGTCTTAGATGGCCCAAAAGGCTGGCCGAATAAGGGCTTTGTTTTCCGTTCGAAAGATAATAGTTCACCCACAGACCATCTTTCTGATAATCGACCAATCCAGCCTCTTCAAGTATTTTAAGGTGCTTGGAGACGCTCGGCTGAGAAATCTTCAAGGCTGCCTGGAGCTCGCAAACACACATCACCTTTTGTTGAAGCAACTTTACAATTTTTACCCTGTTGGGATCTGAAAGGGCCTTCATAACTTTGACAAATGTCTTCATGCCGCCTCCTAATATTCTTAAAATAGAATATATAGATTGGTTTGAAACGTGTCAAATATTTTTTTAATAATTTTACAGGGGAAATAATGAGCTGGAATTGGTTTGGAACCATTAATTAAAATAATAACAAAGTATTTTGGGTACTTTTTATTAATGGTTTCTCACTTGGTAATATGGTATAATTGTCACTATGACTATATTTGAAAGATGCGATATAGCATTTGATGACTCAGGAAGAGGAATACTCAAGGACGGTCAGCAAGTGCTTGCCGAAGTTGACTACTTCCTTTATTATGATAAGTTCTTTAATGGCAATCAGGTTATAGAGAACAAATATGAGGATGCCCTTAGTATTTATGGTCATTTTTCAACGATTGATTGTCTCCCTGAGATCAAAAAACGAAGTCATTACATGCTTTGCCTCCAGAGCAGGCTTGAGCTTGAAATTGAAGTCAATTTTGTCCACCAACCCGCCACCCAATCTGTGTCTTGTGAATTTTCTGTTGTTGGTGACAGTCTAAAAAAGTTCTATAATTTATTATCCTAAATGTCCTTGATTTCCATTGAATGGGTTGAACTTATGGATGTTATTTATAATACGTTTTGATATTCGATCGGCAATTTTTTCAACGAATCTTAGTTTGGCACCATTAATTACAATAATAACATTTATTTAAAAAATCCCCCGAGTTAGTCCACAGTGATTTTATGCACATATTTTACCCAGGTAAATCCAAAATGCCCTTCTGCCACTACACGTAGTGGAAAACCATGCTTTTGGGGAAGGGCTTTTCCATTCACCTCATATGCCAAAAATACTTTATTGGAGAGGACATCCTTTAGGTGAAATTGTTCTATTTTTTCATATCTACCTTCCGGACCTCTAAAGGTCACGAGAGTTCCGCCATCTGTCAATTTGACCTTTTGGAACAGAGTGTTCAGTGAAATTCCTTTCCAACGGCCGTGATTGGCAAAAATACCAGGACAAATCATGAGGACATCCCTTTCAATTGTTGGCAGGGCGAGGATCTCTGAATACCTCAGATGAAGCGGCACCTCAACATGTCCTGAAACCTCCAGGCGCCAGGTTTCGAGATCCGTCTGGTGACCCGTTATTCCCATAGTTTTGAAATCTTGTAGGGGCGTAAGTTCAAGGTTGTGAGTCTCCAACTCGGCTGGATTTTTATAGGCGAGGTCTTCTCGAGGGGTATCTTTTGGCAGGATAACTTTTTGAATTTTGGCATGAACAAGTCGAATCCACGATAAAAAAGGGCTGAACAAAAGACCCATACCCGAAATGAATTCGAGCGACTTTTTGAGAAATCGTCTCCGTCTATTCATGTTTGCATCCTAATGTGTTTTATACATTGACGACAAAAGATGAATGGTACAGGGGAGATATTTGAACTCAGAATACTTACACCGATGTAGAAATTATTCATAAAAAACAAGGCATATATAATTTTGTGTATTTTTTGTTTTGTATCTCGAACTGTTCTGAAACAGTAGTGGTGGCAGAATATTCTTTGAAGTTACTTAAATTCATGCACCACTACAAAATCATTTTTTACCCGGGTCCCGTGGCAGCCGATGCAGCTTCTGGGTTTGCCATTGCTTATGACCTTCCCCTCAGGGGTATACTTTGCCCAGTACCAATCGCCATCCGGAGGGTTGTATCCATGGGCCTTGTACATAACCGTAATGTTATGAAGTTCTTCGCTTTCTCCCTGATAGTTTTCCATGACCTCAATGGAACCATTCTGAAGAGGGGGTCCTGCTGAATTTAGCGCGCGGTCATTTACATAGACCCTGTGCAACGTACCATGTGGTGCACGGCTTAGCTGCATTCCTTGATGATCGGGCCAGTATGACCATTTACTATATGGAGATACCTTGGTGATGTAATTCCAAAGTGCAACCGGGTCGGTAGTTGGCATTTCCGCCATTGTCGCGGGTGCTGAAACCAGACAAATGGCAAGTGCTATAAATACCGAGCTTATCAATATTTTCTTCACTGTTATTCTCCTTTCGGTTGTTTATATCCTAAAAACTGCATGAAAATTTTTGAAAAGGATAATATAAACAATATTTATGAATAGATAGCCCCGATTTCGAGGTAGACTGAATACACTTTATTGCTGTGTATCGACTTTTACGAATTTTTCAAAATTTTTCACCCTTCAGGATCACCGCTTTCACCGCATTTGCTGTGTTGCAGGGCGTTCGCGGTAGCTTATTACAGCTTCACTCCCTGCGCCCCCGCAAGCGGGATTTCGCAAGCTCAACTTGCAACTGCGGCGAAATCGGCAATTGCAGATTTTAGGTATATAATGATGATTACCCACTCAAAAGGTTTCGATCATTTGTTTAAAATAGCTTCCGCCAAGTATTTTCAGATTGTAGATATTCGTTGTTGAATTGTAATACTTTGTGGTATTTTGATTATAATATATCACTCATTGGGATTTTGCAACTGTTATGACGTCAGCGGTTAATTTTACCATGATCATCTTCATCATCACTTATTATTGTACAGGAATAGGAACCGTATTGTCCCACCTTATTTAAGAAAAATAGTTAATTGTTTTCTTTATATATTATTCAAAAGAACCAATCGGAAGTATTTGAATCTGAAGTAATATAATGAGACAAAAATGGCGAGCATCAAAGGCAAAGGATGAATCCTTTGCCTTTGATGATGGTTAGCTGTTAATAGGGATGAAATTCACGTATTTGATACATAGGCTTACCTGTTTTTTTATCCATTTCCGTGAAGTGTTTATGGTATTCGGTGACCTTAAAGATTCCCGCAAATTCGTTGCATACCTGATGGCCGGCCTTGATCCAACCCACTATACCCTCTTTGTAGAGCCATACATTGGTGTAACCATATTCTACAAGTTTCTGTCCTACATAGCACTGTCTTTTTTTCGTTCGGCACCAGACCACGATTTTGGCGTTTTTGTCCTTGATCTTCTTGGGAAACGTGTACATATGGCCCGCATGGATATGGTTGGTATATGGAATGTGAAAGGCATAAAACTCCGGATGGGTACGGGTGTCGACCAAATATGCTTTTTCCTTTCCGGCCATGACATCATCGTAGAGCTTTTTAAATTGGGCTACGTCGAGCTGGCGTTCCGCGGGAACAGACGAACATGCCTTCGACCATACCTTCTTTTCATTGGCTTGAAGCATTTTTGAATCATCGGCAAAGGAAAAACCGACTGCTCCCAAAACAAATGCAAAAGTTAGCACAAAAACAAATAATTTTCTCATGTTAAAACCTCCTATGTAGGGACAGAAACTTGTAGAATATGGTTACACCAATGTATGCTCTACACCGAGGGTATAGTGGGTTGGATCAAGTTGCAGCCATCAGGTATTAACGAATTTGCGGGAATCTTTAGGTCACCGAAATACCATAAACACTTCACGGAAATGAATAAAAAAACAGGTAAGCCTATGTATCAAATACGTGAATTTCATCCCTATTAACAGCTAACCATCATCAAAGGCAAAGGATTCATCCTTTGCCTTTGATGCTCGCCATTTTTGTCTCATTATATTACTTCAGATTCAAATACTTCCGATTGGTTCTTTTGAATAATATATAAAGAAAACAATTAACTATTTTTCTTAAATAAGGTGGGACAATACGTTTCCTATTCCTGTACAATAATCAGTGATGATGAAGATGATCATGGTAAAATTAACCGCTGAACGGCTTAACGGTTCCAAAATCCCAATGAGTGATATTTTATAATCAAAATACCACAAAGTATTATGATTCAACAACGAATATCTACAATCTGAAAATACTTGGCGGAAGCTATTTTAAACAAATGATCGAAACCTTTGTGAGTGGGTAATCATCATTATATACCTAAAATCTGCAATTGCCGATTTCGCCGCAGTTGCAAGTTGAGCTTGCGAAATCCCGGCGGGGGCGCGGGAGTGAAGCTGTAATAAGCTACCGCGAACGCCCTGCAACACAGCAAATGCGGTGAAAGCGGTGATCTTGAAGGGTGAAAAATTTTGAAAAATTCGTAAAAGTTGTACCGCAGTAAAGTGTATTCAGTCTACCTCGAAATCGGGGCTATCTATTCATAAATATTGTTTCTTTATCCTTTTCAAAAATTTTCATGCAGTTTTTAGGATATAAACAACCGAAAGGAGAATAACAGTGAAGAAAATATTGATCAGCACGGTATTTATAGCGCTTCCCGTTGTTCTGGTTTCAGCACCCGCGACAATGGCGGAATGCCGACTTCCGACCCGGTTGACTTGAAATTACATCACCAAGGTATCTCCATATAGTAAATGGTCATCTCACGCCCGATCATCAAGGAATGCGGCTAGCCGTGCACCACATGGTACATTCA
>CAVVZC010000006.1:0-429440 GCA_963752565.1 uncultured delta proteobacterium
AGGACACCCAGTTAAGCGACTTTTGCCAAAGAAAAATTATTCTCAAAAACATTTGGGTTTTTGTATCCCAAAAACGAATGGAGACGGTGACTATTATAAAACATTTCGATATACCTGATTACGTCACTTCTGGCCTCGTCTCTGGTTTTGTAAATGATATCTGCGATCCATTCGGTTTTAAGGGAGTGAAAAAAACTTTCCACCACGGCATTGTCCCAGCAATCGCCCTTTCGGCTCATGCTGCAAATCATGCCGTATTGTTCTAACAGTTTTTGGTATTCGTTATCGGCATATTGACTCCCACGATCGGAGTGATGGATTAAACCTTTTTCGGGCTTTCGGCGCCAGTAAGCCATCGATAGGGCTTCTTTGACCAGCGGGGCTGTCAAACGATTGCTCATAGCCCAGCCCACTATTTTACGTGAGTACAAGTCCAGAACAACAGCCAGATATAACCAGCCCTGAATGGTCCATAAGTAGGTTATATCGGCACACCAGACAGTATCGGGTCGCTCGACTTCAAATTGACGATTCAAAAGATTTGCAGCGATCGGCAGTTTGTGATTACTATCAGTGGTTCTTTTAAATTTCTTGCGACGTTTTACAGATACACCGGCCTTTTTCATCAGGCTCCGGGCACGGTATCGGCCAACATCGTAGCCATCGTCGCGAAGCTGGCCGCTCATTCGTCGTGAACCGTAGCTGCCCCTGGTATCGGAATGTATTTGACGAACTTTGGCAATTAACTCAAAATCCGGATCCATTTTATTCTCATGCTCTGTTTTAAGGTACTTGTAATACCCGCTCCGGCTGACTCCCATAACACGGCACAAAACGGTTACGGGATAGGCCTTCTGTTGCTGCCGGATAAAGCCGAATCTTATTTCGACTCGTTGGCAAAGAAGGCCGCTGCCTTTTTTAAGATTTCACGCTCCATTCGCAGCTTTTTAACCTCTTTACGGAGCCGGTATAATTCCTCTTTGTCAGAGGTCATATGCCCTTTGCCTGGAAAAGCTTGGTTGCCGTCGGTTTCAAGCTGCTTTTTCCAACGTCTCAGAGAACTATGGTGGATGCCAAGGTTACGTGCGGCTTCTGATACATTGTATCCTTGTTCGGTTACCAGTTTAACCGCATCGATCTTGAATTGTTTTGAATAGTGCTTTCGTTTTTGGGTCATTGGACACCTCCTTGAAGCTGGTTCTTATAACATGCTTTTCGGAGTGTCCACTTTAACTATACCACTGCTCTGCTATGTATCTTGAGATCTGAAGGTGGAACAGAAGTTGTGATATCGTTTTCAATAGAGGCAAATCCTTTTTCGGGGGTTTGTCTTTTTCATTTTCTGAAATAATCAGTAAGATTTGATTCAAAGAGTGGAACTGACAATTCCTATTTGTTTGCCCCTGAGACTTTCTTGCTACTCTTGATTATTTCCTGTATAAGAATGTTACACGACACCTTGAGTTACTTTAATACCCCAATTCCAATAAAACAACATAACTGAAAATGAGTGAATTTCGTAATGAGTTTTCCTGGTCCAAATCCCGGGATGAGGTCTTCCTGACTTGCCCCAGACAATACTATTTCAATTACTATGCATATTGGGGAGGTTGGCAACAAAACGCTCCTGAAAGAACCAGACAGATTTATATTCTAAAGAACCTCAAAAACCGATACTTGTGGAGAGGAGATACTGTTCACCAGTGCATAAAACACACCCTAAAAAATCTACAACGGGGAATAGCAGTCTTGGATGTGGATGAAATTATTTCCATCACTATTGACAAAATGCGAGATGATTTCCGGTCTTCTAAGAAAAAACGATACCTCATGTACCCAAAATCCTGTGCGCTGTTTGAGCATGAATATGATGTGGATCTTCCAGATGCTGAGTGGAAGAAGGTGGCGGAAGATGTGGAGCAATGTCTCAGGAATTTTTATGGATCTGAGATGTTTGCCTTACTGAGAGATCTTCCGCAAGAAAAGTGGCTGGAGATTGAGGACTTTTCATTCTTTTATTTAGATGACATAAAGATATGGGCAGTTCTCGATTGCAGTTTCCGAACCGATGATGGGATAACGATTATAGACTGGAAAACAGGAAGGACAACCAGCAAGGATTTATCTCTCCAGCTTTCTTGCTATGCAATGTATTGTCAGGATAAGTGGGGTATCAAACCGGAGAATATCAGACTGGTTGAGTATAACCTGTTATCTGATCAAAAAGCAGAATTTACTATTACGAAAGGTGAGATTAAAGATACCACGTCATACATTAAGGGAAGTGTGGCGGACATGAAATCCTTGCTATTAGATGTGGATAATAACGTACCCAAAGATGAAAAGTTCTTTAAAAAGATAGAAGATGATAGGATCCGAGACAGATGTAATTTTAAAAAGGTTTGCGATTTGTAATATCTTATTGTTTGAGTCATAATTCAAACATACATTACCGGAACCTTAAACCTTGGACGAATCCTAAGAGAACTCATCTTACATTTCGATATCCGAAGAATAATGCAGCGTATCTTGAACCTTGCTTGTAGTTGTTTGCGTTTCTTGAATAGGCAATGTACATCTTAGGGTCAGCCATATATGCAACAAAAGATCCAGGAAAATTCATCTGATATGATTTTTAAGTTTGTTTTGCATATCTTTTGTTTGTTAACCCTGTCTGCTTCCATTTCTGAAAAAAATGTACTTGATTACGTTATTTGACTTCTGGGTAATTACTTCTCTCCATGCATCCAACGGTCTTGAATTGCGGTATGCTTTTGCCCACCTGATCTCTTTCTCTTCAGACAGTTTAGTCATATCCATCCTCTAAAAAAAACCCCGCAGTAAATCCGGGGGGCTGTATCATAATTGTAAACAAACAAAATCAAATCAACTCAGTGAACTGATTTGCCCCTTCCCTCAATGTTTCATCAAATAGATGAGCATACCTCTGTGTCATCTGTGGAGTTTTATGGGTAAGGAGTTTCTGGAGTGTGTATTGTGAAACCTTGCCCGATGATGCCAGATAACTTGCAAAAGTATGCCTTAATCCATGAAACCTAAATTTTGATGGAGATATTAGCAGATTTTTTTATACGAGTCCATGTATTTCCAATTGTGGTTCTTTTGTTACCAGTCCTGCTGGGGAATACATAAGGGCAATTCTTGACAGGTAAGATAAGCTTTGCTTCTTTAATATCTTCTGGGCTTCATCACTAACTAGGCAAGTTTGTCTTTACCACCTTTAGTGTTCTCTGAGATGATCATTCCATTGTTCAAGATCAACATTTTCCCATTTCAATGAAAAAATCTCTCCCCTTCTGAAACCTGTATACAAGGCAAATTTCACCAATAATGCTGCCCTTTGATTGTACCCAACGTGTCCAGAGTTTTTAAAAGTCTGCTGAATTTCATCCTGTGTACAGGCATTCTGTGACTTCATTGTTTAGCTTTGGGGGTTTTATCTTGGATGCAGGGTTATTACCGTCATACAAATCCATGTCAATTGCCCAGTTGTACACTCTTTTGATTAACACAATAATGTGTTTGATCGTTGCTGGTGCATAGGATTTTTTCAATCTCATTTCCTTCAATAACATTCTGGACATCATAGGCAGATATAGAATCCATCCTTTTCCTTTGACATGAGGATTGATATGGTTGTCCCATCTATGAAGATCATCCTGCCAGCTTTTTTTGTTTTCCTTCGCCCATGACAGATATTTAAGCCATACATCATCTATCAACGGTATCTGTGATTATGCCAAAGAGATTCTTCTCAATAGCTTGAGTTTTCAATTTCCCTTCAAGTTTCCTTGCATTGGATATTGATTCAACAACTTTGGAAACCCTTCTGCCATTGTGAGACTTAACAACAACTCTGAACTTTCTGCCATTGTTGAAGTCATATCCGCAGTTTCTGCAGTACCTTTTTCTGAGTTTTGAACTGGATTTACAATTGGAACAGTGCAGATTTATTGACATTTCTACCTCCTTTGGGTGTGTAAAAAGTGTGTAAAAAGTGTGAACTAACAAAACTAAAGGAGACAGAGAATAAACCAGCTGCAGACACATGGTTACTGAATGATACCTGATAGTTATGCAACTGGTTTGCTGGATGGTATGCAACTGGTTGTGGCTTCCAGCAAAGAAAAAAAAAAGATACTAAGCCAAATGCTTAATATCCCCTTGATTATCACTGGTGCGCCCGGCAGGATTCGAACCTGCGGCCTACGGATTCGTAGTCCGGCGCTCTGTCCGGGCTGAGCTACGGGCGCTGACAAATTTCATTGAAATGACTTTACCTATTAAGCCATATCGGCTAAGTTGTCAATAACAGATTGATCCTAAAACCTGTTACAATTATTCTCAAAAAGGATTCATAGATAATACCTTCAAATAAAAAAACATGTATGAAGACCATCTTAATCTCAGCGATGTTTGAACAAAAAAACCAATACCGGAAAGACCCGATTGAACCATAACTTTCCATCTTTTTATTAAATTATTATTGTTATTTATATCAATTATTTATTTTATTTTATCTCACTTTAAGCATTAAGTCTTAACAATGAAAGAAATAGACATAAAATTCATGAAACTGGCCATAAAGGAGGCTAAAAAAGCTGGACAAAAGGCCGAGGTTCCGGTAGGTGCAGTACTTGTTGCTGAATCAGGGGATATCCTCTCCCTATCACACAATCAAACCATAACCCTTGCCGACCCAACAGCACATGCCGAAATATTGGCATTGCGTAAAGCAGCACAATCAGTTCTGAATTACAGGTTGTTAGGCACAACACTGTATGTTACCATCGAGCCGTGTATTATGTGTATGGGGGCAATTGTACACGCCAGGGTGGCCAGAGTTGTTTTCGGTGCACAGGATCTCAAATGGGGGGCTGCGGGATCTTTGTATAACTTCGCCGAAGACGTTCGATTAAATCACCGTCTGGAAATCATTCATGGTATATGTCAGGATGAGTGCCGGACACTTATTCAGGAGTTCTTTCGTTCAAAACGGATTTAATCCGCATAAATTGTTTTTGAAAAGCTAAATAATAATTGATTATAGCATATGTAGCGTTGACCTGTGACGGCCAAAAGAAACAATAGATACAGTTAATTTAATAAGGAGTGGGCCGTGTCGAATATCGTAATTGTTGGAACCCAATGGGGTGATGAAGGCAAAGGGAAAATTGTCGATCTTCTGGCGGAATTTGCTGATATTGTAGTACGATTCCAGGGTGGAAACAATGCCGGTCATACAATGGTTGTTGACGGCGAACAGTTTATCAGCCATTTGGTGCCTTCCGGAATTTTGCAGAGAAAAACGTGTCTTTTGGGAAATGGAATGGTCGTCGATCCTGAAGTTCTGGTGGAAGAGCTCGATAATTTAAATAACAAGGGAATCGATGTAGGGCCGGACAGACTTAAAATCAGTGAAAAAGCCCATATCATTATGCCCTATCACAAGCATATCGACCTGGCCCGGGAAAACATGAAGGGCGACAAAAAAATAGGCACCACTGGACGAGGGATCGGTCCCTGCTATGAAGATAAAGCGACTCGCAGAGGGGTTCGTTTTGTTGATCTTTTAGACCCCAAAGAGTTTGGTGAAAAAGTCAAAACAATATTAAAAGAGAAGAATTTCTACCTTGAACATTTCTTTTCTGCTGAAACATTGGATCCGGCCAGTATTATAGATCAATACAAAGGTTATGCCGATAGACTGTCACCCCATATTATTAATATCTCCATTGTCATGAACCAGGCCATAAAAGAAAACAAACAGATTCTCTTTGAAGGCGCCCAGGGCACCCATCTTGATATTGATCACGGCACCTACCCTTTTGTCACTTCGTCAAATACGGTGTCAGGAAATGCCTGTTGCGGCGCCGGTATCGGTCCAAAAGAAATCACTGGTGTCGTCGGGATTGTAAAGGCTTACACCACCCGTGTGGGAAGTGGTCCCTTCCCTACAGAGCTTTTTGACGAGATCGGTGACAAAATTCAAAAAAAAGGGGCGGAATTCGGCGCCACAACCGGTCGAAGGCGCCGTTGTGGATGGCTTGACACGGTTTTATTACGAAATGCAGCACGCCTGAACGGACTGACGGGTCTTGTGATCACCAAACTGGATGTGCTGGACGGCTTGGAAGACCTCAAAATCTGCACCGGCTACAAATATAACGGCAAAATTATCCGGGATTTTCCGGCAAGTCTCAAAATTCTGGGTTCTTGCAAACCCGTTTACGAAGTTTTGCCGGGATGGCCGGAAGATATATCTAATATCCAAAAGATAGAGGATCTTCCCGAAAATGCAAGACATTATCTCAATCGAATTGAAGAACTAATAGAAACACCCATCGACATCGTTTCCGTGGGGCCTGGTAGGGAGGAAACGATTGTTATCAACAATCCGTTAACTTGAGACCTTTTAGATCACCCCAGATAAATGCACTACGTTGTTGTTAACACAAATTTAACGGGGTAACTTTAGGCATTTTTCCGCCATCAGACTTTGACGGAATTAGGCATTTCACACTTAATTATGATTGACAATTTCTAATTAACCCCATAAAAGAAAAGATAAGTCGGGACGTGGCTCAGTCTGGTAGAGCACAGCGTTCGGGACGCTGGGGTCGCGCGTTCAAATCGCGCCGTCCCGACCAATTAAATCCATTCTTTGTAGGAATAACAAACTCAAACCTGGCCTTTAAATAAAGACCAGGTTTTTTTTATTCTTCAAACCCATCATTTTTACATTGTGAAACTTTTTTACTCAAGCTTCACACCCTTTAATTCTACTGACGCCTTATCTGACGTCACTTTGAGGGGAGGCATGAATGCTAAGCAAAACCTTGATTTCATCTATAAATGTAGTGTAAGGAATAACCAGGATCGGGGAGCTTGTTATCCACTTTTTTTAACTTACCGGTATTGTCTGTGATAGTAATGCTCCGCCAAACAGAACCCTTTGTGCGTGAACACATAAAATTGGGATAAAAAGTGGAATTCTTAAAAATCAAGCTTAAACTGACATTCTTGCTCTTCTCGATATGGTTTCTCTTTTCGGGTTGTGTTCATGCTATCAAGACCTTACCTGAAGGTATTGATTATCGAAGTAAAGGATATTGTATTGGCGTCGAGGACATAGAATTCCTTTACGATTTAACCTATAAGAGTGCTGCCGGAGAGACGGTCCATGAACAAGAGATTTTTGACATGATTTTTACGCTGATAGATAATGCCCGAGAGTACATTCTAATTGATATGTTTCTCTTCAATTCATACACAGGAAAAACAGAAAAAATCCACCGCAGGCTCTGTTCCGAGCTCTTGTCCAGATTAATAAAGAAGAAGAAGCTGATTCCGTCCATAAAAATAGACTTTATCACCGACCCTGTAAATAATGTGTATGGCGGGGTAAAATCCAAAGAGGTCGCCTTAATGAGAGAATCGGGGATTAATGTAATTTACACCGATCTCAGAAAATTGCGTGACAGCAACCTTTTGTATTCACCTATCTGGAGGCTATTCATACAATGGTTTGGCAACTCTGACAGCGGCGGCATTTTCAAACATCCTTTCAGTGAGGATGAGCCGGGGATTACTTTAAGATCATATCTTGCGCTGTTGAATTACAAGGCAAATCACCGGAAGGTAATTTTGGCGGATAACCAGAAAAAGTGGGCGACGGTCATTACTTCCGCCAATCCGCACGACGGCAGTTCAGCTCACTCCAATATTGCCTTGAAGATTTCCGGTGACTTTGGTCGGGAGATTTATACTGCCGAGAAATCGGTTGCCGCATTCTCTGAAGGAAAACTTCATGACGTTTTTTTTGAAACTATGGATCGTGAAAATTCCGGTCAAACAAATTGTGTCTATTTATATCTTGTCACCGAAAAAAAGATTGAAGAGGAACTGATTCAGCAGCTTGAGAGTTTAGGACCGGGTGACAGCGTTTTCATGGCAATGTTTTACCTATCCCACAGAAACATTATACAAGCCTTATTGAAGGCTGTCGAATCCGGGGCAAATGTGAAAATTATTCTTGATCCGAGTAAGGATGCTTTTGGCCGGGAGAAGAACGGCATCCCCAATCAACCCGTGGCCTATGAGCTGACGAAAAAATCACATGGCAAAATAAGAATCAGGTGGTACCATACCCATGGGGAGCAGTTTCATACCAAACTGACCCTGATAGAAAAACGGAACGGTACCGCTGTCGTTGTATTGGGATCGGCCAACCTGACTCGAAAAAACATCGAAAATTTCAATCTGGAATTAGATGCCAAGGTCGTCGGCAATTCGTCGTCAGTCGTTATACGAGAGATAAAACAATATTACGATAGACTATGGCATAACAAAGGGGGACACTATACCGTAGATTACCCGTTCTATGAGGACAAATCCTTCATGAAGACATTCCTATACAGATTATATGAATCTACCGGTATTTCCACCTTTTGACGGAGGCAATATCATGGCAAACTCTTTACGAAAAGACATCTCTTCCCTATTAACCAATCCCTTGTTTCAGGGGTTATCGGATAATCAGCTTGAAGAGGTCGCGGAAGTGCTGGACGAAGTTCATTGCAGATCAGGAACAATCATCGCCAAGGAAGGGGACCCGGCAACAGAACTCTACTTTATAAAGAGCGGTACCGCAGAGGTATTCAAGCTGGAGCCCGAGATCGATCATGAACACCACTTGTCAACATTGTCTGTGGGTGACAGCATCGGTGAAATGGCGATTCTGGATAACAAACCGCGTTCGGCATCTGTCCGGGCGGTTTCGGATTGTTGCCTGTTTGTGCTTAAGAATGATAAACTGCATTCCCTTTCAGCGGCCGAAGAATCCACCTGTTCCAAGATCAAAAGTAAGTGACAACATGGTCAAGGGGATTCACTTGCTGCCCGACACCATGAAGAAAATTAACGATAGCGCACATAAGCTCGAACATATCATGTCTCGGCTTGAGACCGCAACAGAAAGAGCCCCGGCAATGCAACGTCAAGTGGAGGACACACTCACCGAGGTTAACCTTATCATAGAGTCGTTGAAGAAGAGCTTTTTCATCAGGCATAACCTGCCCCAGAAACCCGTGCCCAAGGTTCACGTGCCCGAGATAAGGGAGATGGGAAGATGAGGCGACTGTTCATATTTTCGGTCCTGATCCTCATGATATGGAGCTGCGCGGCTCCTTCCAAGAAGGAGAGCGCGGAGAATTTCTTGATAAAGCGAGGGACAAATCTTTTGGCCAAGGGCAGCCGACATTTGGAAAAAGGCTGCTTTAAGGAAGCAGCCACGAACTTCACTCTTGCCTATCAGGACTTCCAGGCTTCGGACCACCTCCCCGGTATGGCCCAAGCCCTTAACAATCTGGCGGTCAGCCTACTAGAATTAGAAGACCTCGACAAAGCGGAACTCTTCGCATCCCGGGCTCTTGTCATCAACCGCTCCTTGGGCGACTCCCTGGGCCGGGCTGCCAACCTATCGGTTCTTGGGAAGGTGCACCTGAGCAGGGGAAAGAATGAAGACGCACGACGCCTGTGGCAAGAGGCCCTCGACTATGCCCACAAAGGCTCTGCTGAGCTGAGATCTAAGATATTGAACGACTTTGGCGTAGCGCTCATACAAGCCAAGAAGATCGAGAAGGCCCGGACGCATCTCAATCAAGCTCTGACCCTGAACCCCGATTCCGCGGCGGTTCACCAGAACCTGGGAAAGGTCGCCGAACTCTCGGGGCATCTCTCAAAGGCTGAGAAGTATTACTTGAAGGCCCTCGCACTAGACAGGAAAAAAGGCTACACCCCCGGCATTGCAGCAGATCTCACCGTTCTGGGAAACCTATATCTGAAAATGGACAGGAAACCCGAGGCCTCGGAGACCCTTGCAAGGGCCCTGGGTCTCAGGATCTTGCTCAATCAGAAAGATAAGGCTGATGCCGTAAGGGAGGATCTCAGGCGTGCAGGTCTCGACGTGGGAGCGCCGGCAAATGAAATGAGCGGGGAAGAAATTGTGCCAGCCTGTCGATAGTAAAGAATCCTGGCCCATCTTAGATCCCTTCACGCGGGGGAGGACCAGGCTTTGCTTATCCCCAGAGGGGATTTGCTTTGTTGGAATTTCATTGAATCATTGAAATTACAAATATCAAATCACAAATATCAAACAAATTCCAATGACCAAAATTCGAAAATCCAAACAATGGCCTGTTCTAATTCTATGACCCTGGCAAGCTCTTTAATATTTGAATCAGACCTTGCCATTATTCCTTGTGCTTTTTGTACAACATGAGGCATTGCCGGCAAGTCGTTTAATGTGCGAAGAATGCCATATTTTAATTTAATGCCCGAGGGTTGCTTTTCCCCCAAAGACGGTTCCGGGGCAGGTTCAGCTGCTTGGGCTTTTTTCTCGGGTTTTGGCGGTTGGGACGGTTTATTCGGTTTTGCTTCGGATCTTAAATCAATGACAATCCGTTTTTTACAGGACAAACATGACAATGAGAATTTCTTTCCAAATGGAACTTTTTCGTCTGGAATTTTATATGCCTTGCGACAATCCGGGCATTCTATTCTTATTGTGTTTTATGGTTCATCAGGTTTACGAGAATTTTAGTTGAAGCATCTATACGACCTGCCATTTGTTCTAAAATTTTATTGGTAATTTTAGGATATTTGTCGACAATTTCTTGAAACTTGTCTCCGGGATAACGTTCGATAATGGACTTTCCTCTGGAAATGACGGTTTCGGATCTTTGTTTGCCGGTTATGGCAGCAATTTCTCCGAAATATTCACCGGGTTGAACGATTTCTGATATTTTTTTCCCATCTTTTACGATAACCAGTTCACCCTTAACAAGCTTAAAAAAATCAGAACCCCTATTCCCTTCCCTAAAAATTACAGCCTTGCTGTCATATTCCTCAATCTCAGGAGTGGCAAGGTATGCCGGAATTGAACCCTTGGTTAAATTTGTTCTTCTTAACACCTCCTCAACCGAAGTCAATCCCTGACGAATTTTTTCCAGACCCGCATCCCTTAAGGTCACCATGCCTTCATGTAGCGCTGTCTTTCTCAGTATATCTTCTGAAACATCGGCACTAATTACCCTGGCGACATTTTCTGTGACTTCCATCAGCTCAAACACGCCGACACGTCCCTTATACCCGGATCCCATGCATTCCGGACAGCCTATGGGCCCATGGATTTGAAGTTCTGAAATTTCATCAGGAGAAAATCCCATGTCCACAAGTTCTGCTGGATTAAGGTTTTTGTCTACAGCCTTACAGTTCAGACAAAGTCGTCGAACCAGGCGTTGAGAAAGCACCATGGTTACTGCGGAAGCCAGTAGATAAGACGGTATGCCGATATCCACCAGACGTCCAATGGTAGAGGGGCAGTCGTTGGTGTGAAGCGTGCTGAAAACGAGATGACCGGTCATGGCCGCCTTAATGGCAATTTCCGCCGTTTCCATATCTCGAATTTCACCAACCATTATGATGTCCGGGTCCTGACGCAAGAAAGACCTGAGAGCCGCGGCAAACGTCATACCCACATCATCCTTGACATTCACTTGGTTAATTCCCTTGAAATTAAATTCCACGGGGTCTTCCACGGTGAGTATTTTGCAATCTTCTTTGTTCAGCTTATTGAGTATCGAGTATAATGTGGTTGTTTTTCCGCTGCCGGTGGGACCGGTGACCAGCAGCAGTCCATAGGGTCGATACACAGAGCGCTCAATTCCATTCATTTCTTGTTTCTCAAATCCCATTTGAGAAAGGTCTACCCTCAGTGAAGACTGGTCGAGGACACGCATGACGATGCTCTCACCAAAAAGCGTGGGCAATGTTGAAACACGAAAATCGATGGCCTTCCTTTTTCCAAAGGCCATCTTAATTCTGCCGTCCTGAGGCACACGACGCTCTGCAATATTAAGCCCGGCTAAGATTTTCAGTCTGGAGTTTACCGCATTTTTGATGCTGGTCGGTAAATTCATAGACTTAAACAGATAGCCATCAAGCCGGTATCTTACCTGTAACATTTTCTCAAAGGGTTCAATATGAATATCACTAACACCCTCATTGATGGCTTTAACAAGAATACCGTTTACAAGCTTGATAATCGGTGCATCAGATGCCGTGTATTCGTCGACCCCCCCCTTGTCATCCTCCTCCCCTATCACTTCCATATCGACCACGGCCTCTGAAACCAGAGAACCGAAGTCGTCTACCACTGAAACCGGTTGTTCTTCTTCACCAGCGTCATCTTGTATACCAAAATAACTGTTGAATTCTTCATCACTTATTTCATAATGGGCTTTGTAAGCATCAACGATATCCTTTTCGGTAGAAACACAAACACTGATACTTTTCTGAACTTCGGTCTGCAGACCATCCAGTGCGGTGGTATCTGTGGGCTCTGACATTGTAACGACAAGCGCATCTCCTTTGAACCTTAAAGGAAAAGCCATATATTTTTTAGCCATTTCATACGGCATAATTTTAAAAACTTCCGAATCCGGAGTGGTTTTGGATATCTTTACGGCAGGATAGTTGTGGACACGGCTTAGAACATTTACAATGGTCTCATCATCAATGTAGCCGAGTTTGACAAGGATATGACCCAAACGCCCATTATTCTTTTTCTGATAGCTGAGTGCATCTTCAAGATGGGTTCCGGTAATATAGCCTTCTTTACACAAAAGTTCGCCAATCTTTGTTTTCCCGGCCCCGGATTGATCCATGATCGTCGATTTAAGGCTCGATCTTCTCGATTGAGCACCGTTATTCGGTTTATTTTGTTTTATTGGTATTGTTTTGGCCATTTCTTTATATTGGTGTCCCTATTAATTCGTTGTCCATTGTTAAACATTCCAGCAATCTAGAGGGGTATCGTCATTCTGCAACTTTTGCAACATATGTGCCGATTCTATTGGATCCTTTATATGGTTTAAAGAATAAGATCATATAGGTTATTATATCAATAGCATATATCTCTTATCAACCGCTTGGAAAAATTACTTTATTTGAATCGGTAGCGACAAATTATTGACACATATAAATAAAACCGACAAACATTTCACAAATAACAATACCGTCTCAAACCCTAACAGCCCTATATTTTGCTCCATGATTTTTTTTGGACGTTGAATCTAAGCTGTCATTAGTCCATTCTAAAATATTTCCTATGGTATCAACTATGCCGAAATCGTTTTCAAATTCAACATATTTGCCTACAGGTGTCGTGTCGGCGGTACAACGATCTTCAATGTTACAGACATCTTTTTTCCATTGGTGTCCCCAGGGAAACATTCATCCATTTTCAGTTCTAAACGCCCCCGCTACGCCCTCCTAAAATAACGTCTGTAATCAACAGATCAGGATTAAAACGGGGCGCGGCCTCCATCCCTGATGAACAATCCTCTGCGGTCATCACCTCATACACTTCATTCATCAAAGGTTCAAAGGTAATATCACGACGTTCCTTTTCGTAAATATCCATTAACACGGGCAATATATGTTCGGGTCTCTTTCGGTAATCTGTCGGGATGTCTTTCTACGTTTCCCATTCCCCAGTTATAAGCAGCAAGCGTTAGCTCAACGTTGCCATCGTACCTGTTTAGCAGGCTTTTTAAATAACGGGTTCCGGCCATAATATTTTCAACGGGATTGTAACAATTTTTGACGCCCAAATCCCTTGCTGTCTCAGGCATAAGCTGCATCAATCCCATCGCCCCTTTTGATGAAGTCGCGTTGGCATCAAAATCACTCTCAGCCCGTATTACCGATGTTATCAATTCAGGATCAACTTCATAGATTTTTGAGGCATGGTCAATAATATCATTAATTTCAGGTGGTGATTTAATCTTTTTTCCTTTTTGTGGGTCATGTTCACTTTTTGACACAAATGACGCCTCGAGACTTTCCGTCCCATGGAAGTTTATCCATTCACAATTGAATCCAGGCAGGTCACTGTCTTCATCAAATTTCGAGAGTTCACGAAATAAATAATCGTTCATTTGGCCCTTCACGGCATCTATCAGTCGTTGCAAATAATTTTTATTTAAAGGTAACGGTGCACTGTTCAGTTTGTCTGGGTCCTTAATGTTTTTAATTTTATCTGCCAGCAGTGTAATGAACAGATCAGGGTTTTTCACCGTGTTGAAATTTTTTTGGGATAAATTTTGTATGTTATGGCCATGCGTAGAAAGGCAGGACTCGATATTTGATGGGCCCTTCATCTAAAATTTCTCCATATGTATATCTTTTCTTGTGCGTGCTCACGGGGTGTACTCCCCCGCATCATTTCGGTATCATCATGTCTGGTTATTTCAATGACGAAGACACTCCGGCAATATCGTTACACGGAGAAGCAAACCCCATAAAAACGACCCTTTTGTTAAGTTAATACAAACTTCGTGCCAATTTACCAGTAAAATGCTAAAAAAATTAAAAAAGCAGCGCTTCTTTAAAAGCGCTGCTTTTCGTGCCCTGATTAAACAAAAACGACCCATTGGAGGTTGCTTGTTGACCTTAGGTTTTTTTCTTAAATAGTTGAAATCTATGGGTGTAAGGACTGTTGGAAAGTACAATCTGAACAGCCTCATAAACCTTACTATTGACCAGAACGGGCCCGATAAAGTTGCCCGTCATCTTATGAGGCATCCCTCTGGGAATATTAACAACAATAAATAACTCCAGATAACTGTTATTCCCGTCTCCATTCCATGACATCTCCTTTAGTGTCGTTTCAAAATCTATTTTATAATCCGGAATAAACAGAAATGGGTTTGTAATGACAAAGGCAAGTCCTGGATCATCAATTGACTGATACCAGAAGAAAGGTGAATTTTCTTGATGCTGAAGTATGAAAAAGTTCTTTTTGTCCGGAAAACCCAACATACCAAAAGGCATCTTAATAATTTTTTCTTCTTTTACACTGATCGTTCCGAATCTCGTTGTTTTAATCTTCACTTTTTCTCTCGCTTTGAACCTTTCAAGATTCAGATATTAATAAAATTATTTTTTCAAGAGCCCTGAGGACTCGTAAAGGGCGGCCGCCCTGGAAAGATCCGAGTCATTTATATCTGATGAACTCAAATTTTCTTCTCTGATTCTCTCATATATTTCTTGACGATGAATTTCAACGTGTTTGGGTGCTTCAATTCCAAGCTTAACCTGTGTTCCTTTTATTTCAACCAGCGTGACCGTAATATCATCGCCGATATTGATCTTTTCACCCAACTTCCGTGTTAGTATAAGCATAGCCCATCCATGGCATCTTTTCGTCTGTTATTAAATTATTTTAAATAGTCCATCAGAGTCAATGTCATCACTTTAGATGAAGAAGCCAGAGCAGTCTGATAGGCCAGCTCTGCGGCTTTAACATTCATGATGGCCTCGGTAATATCTGCATCCTCAATTTTTGAAAGCCTTTCCGTATTGGAAAAATTCAAATCCTGATATATTTTATCCTTAATTTCCATACGATTCATTTTTGAGCCAACATCTGATATTTTGGTTGAAATATCGTCAAAGTGGCCATCCAGATTACCTATCGCAACTTGAATACCGCTTAAATCGTTGGTTTCAAGAGCGATCTTTAAATTACTCAACGTGTTAAACATATTTCCAAAAACTGCCTGACCGTCACTTCCGACCTCAATGGTGGAATTTTTGCTGATCTTTATCGCAAAAGCATTACCATCCCCATTGTAAGTACCATCCAGCTCAAATGGTATCGAGTCGGTTTTCGAACCGGCAAAAATATAATTACCTGCCACATCTGTATTTCCTAAAGAAACGATTTCATCCAGCATATTTTGAACGGTTCCCGCCGCCGAAGACCGCTGGTCGGATCCGATGGTTGCATTGGCCATCTGAAGACACAACACCTTTGTATCTGAAATGATATTCTGCACACTCTTCAGGGCGCTTTCAGATACTGTGAGCCATGAGTTTCCGTAACTGATATTGCGCCCCATCTGCTCAATTCTTGCGAGAGTAGACTTGATATTAAGTGACTGGGCAAGGCCCACAGGATCATCAGAAAGATTGTTGATACGCTTTCCAGTGGTGGCAATCTCATTGGCCTTGTTCAGTTCTTCGCTGATACTGCCAAGATTATATTTTACCGCATCATAAATGGCTTTGTTTGCGACTCTCATATTAAGTAGCTCCTTATTATTTCAATTCAAGCAGTGTGCTGAGCATCACATCGGAAACACTGATAAGCTTAGCTGCCGCTGCATAAGCATGTTGAAATTTTATGAGATTTGTCATCTCCTCATCAAGCGAAACAGCGGAGATGCTGTCTCTGATAGTGCTTAATTCATTCACCATCATCTCACCAAAGGACCTGTCTCTTGAAACACTTGCAGAGACAATTCCTATGGCGCTTACCATTGAATGATAGTAATCTTCAATGCTTGAATTGACACTCCCCTCTATATTTCCATTAATCCTGTCGCAGGTCCATTGTGAAATACTCATAGATGTAAATTGCAGGTCTGTGATCGCCAAGGCGTTATTATTATCACCTGACGTCATGGTTCCATCACTGGCGACCCGGGCTCCGGCAATAAAGTCTTTATTAAGTCTGATGGTATCGTTTATCTCTATGCTTCCGGAACCAGAACCAGTGAAAAAAGTATTTATGCCAAGCGCTGTCAGCACATTGCTGGTGTCGTCGGAAAAGGCAAATGTATACCCGCTGTCAGCATCGATCTTTAATTTTCCGTCCGTGGTGATGGAAGCGCTTATATTTGCAGCCGCATCGATATCATTACGAAGGGAGGTGAGAGTGGTGCCGCCGGGGTCTGCATCAATAGTGATGGAGGTTGCGGATCCACCAACGACGGCGCCGTTGGAGTCGTACACCCAGAAATCAAAAGTGCCATCTGAAACGTTATCATAGAAATCGAGGCCGGAATCAATCGTTCCAAGTTCCTCTCCACTGTCCGATACAGCATAGCTTCCTGTGACACTGCTGAATCCTTCCAACCCCACCCCCTGACTATGTTGCTGGTTAACAGACCATATAAATTCTTTCGCCAAAGCATCAAGATCCAACTGATTTTTGGCAATAATCTCGTCTCTCATGTCAAGCCAGCCGCCAAGTTTTCCATTGGTAAGATAATTGGTGATATCAACATAACTACCGCTGGAATTCTGCCATCTTATCTTGTCACCATTGGTTCCGCCCATTTCCAGGTCATAGTTCCTGTTTCCTTGAACCAGCGTAGACCCTCTGGCTGCTACAATGGTTAACGAACCATCACTTTGTTCAAAAGCCTGTACATCCAGATATTCATTGAGTTCCGAGACCAGGGTGTTGCGTTGATCCCTGAGATCATTTGCAACGGTACTTGCCTCCATACTGACAATCTGACCATTGATCTGTGCAATTTTGTGTGTAATCTTGTTTATTGTTTCTATTCCAGTAGTTACGGCGCCGGTTAAATCCGTATCAAGCTGGAACAAGTCGGTTCTCAGGGCGTTAAATTGCTCTGAAAGAAGGACGCTTTGTTCATAAAGCGAGATTCTTTCCGAAGGGCCTGAGGGGTTGTTAGAAAGATCATACCATCCATTCCAAAAATCGGACAACATTGTACTGATGCTGGTGCCGGAATTCTCGTTTAAAAAGCCTTCCAGCACCCGCATGTATTTTTCCATCTCAGAGGAAGATGACATGTTCGATTTTTCCCACATGAGTTTGTTCTCTATAAACTGGTCACTGGATCTGGACACCCGTTCCGTGTCTACACCTCTGCCCATGAGCAGCCCTTGGTAAAATAAGGGCTTTTTTGCTACCAGGACAGGATTTTGCCGTGAATAACCTTCTGTATTCACATTAGCAATATTTTGAGCCGTCACTTCTATGCCATACTGCTGGGCGTTTAAAGCAGTCGTAGCAATACTTAATACCATTCCTATATTTGACATACTTAAACCTCTCCGGTCAGGAAAGAACGAGAGCCAGATTTATTAAAATGACATCTGTCATTGTAAATGTATCTGGAATCGGTCTCTCCTGTTATAATCGATATCATCTCATCCAGAAATTCCAGAGAATCATCGATATAGAGGATGTTTTGTTTCCTTAAAATCTCGATTTCACCTTTTAGTTTTAAAATCCTCAAGTATAGCTTTTTAAATTTATCCGTATATTTTCCGGGAATATGATCCATTACCAGATTAAGATTAAAAGCGTCTTGTTCATTGTCCAGATTAACGGCAACAGACATCTCTCGCCTGATGGATTTTATCTGGGCACAATATTCATCTTTTTCTTTAGATAATCTCCATAACTTATTTAGATCTATTCTGATAAGAGATCTTCTCTCTTCTTCAAAACAATGAAGCAGATCATTGTAAAGCATGATCTTTTTGTAAAAAAGCTTTTCAATCGTATCAACGGTAAACGCCTCCATAAATACACTCCCTATTCTATTATCGGTCGCTTGTTTTGTTATCTAAAGTGCATATTCAATCTTTTATACTTTCAAAAAGCATCTTGCCAAGCCCCATACCTTTACCCTTTGCCATTCCAAGGGCAAGATTTTCGTCAAACATCGATCGAATGATCTTGCTTTCATTGTTATTTCCCAAAAGACCATCTTCCGTAACGGCTGTCCTCATCGATTTCAACATATAGGTGATAAAAATAGATTCAAACTCAGCACAGGCCCTTTCGAGTTTTGCTTGACGAAGATCATTGGGTGCAATTATAGCATTATGGGTTGTAGCAATTGCTTTTATCATTCTTTATTCTCCTTTATATAATTTCGAGCTCGCCCTGAAGCGCACCTGCGGCTTTAATGGTCTGTAAAATAGTTATGAGATCCCTTGGGGTTACACCGATGGCATTCAATGCGTTGACCAGTTCGCCGATGGTTCTTCCCTCTGGGATTAAAAGAAGTCGACTGTCTTCCTCAGCCACAGATACCTGACTTTCGGGGGTCACCACTGTACTGCCACCCGGTGCTACAACTGTACCGTCTTTCATCTGTTGTGGAGCAACCCCTTTACTTGATGGTGCAAAGGCTCCCGGCTGTGAAACATTCTTTTTCTCTTTTATTTGAATGCTCAAATTTCCATGAGCAACAGCAACTCTTTGGATCCTGACATTTTCTCCAACGACAACCGTTCCGGTCTTTTCATTCACGATAACCCTGGCGATCGAATCCGGTTTTACTTCGATTTCCCCAATTTGAGCGATTAAGTTGACGATGTTATTATTGAATTTTTCAGGGATTGTAAATTCCAAGGTACCTGAGTCCATTGGTGTGGCAATATGCGCTTGCATCTTTGCATTAACGGCATTGGCAACCCTGTTGGCAGTATTAAAGTCTGGATTATTTAATAGAATTGTCAGTTCTTTTTTATCCATTACTGAAAGAGGAATCTCCTTTTCTATGGTCGCGCCCCCACTGATTCTTCCTGCCGTGGTATGATTTTTCGCGACCCCTCCCCCTGCAGCACCGCCGGCGGCATAACCACCAATGACCACTGGGCCCTGAGCCAAGGCATAAATCTTGTCATCCACACCTTTTAAAGGTGTCAACAAAAGCGTGCCTCCCAGCAGGCTTTTGGCATCACCGATGGATGACAGGGTGACATCGATTTTTTGCCCGATTCTGGCAAATGGCGGCATTTTTGCACTCACAACCACTGCCGCAACATTCTTTGCTTTTATATCTTCCGAATTGACGTGGATTCCCAAATGTTCCAGCATATTCGCCAGACCCTGCTGTGTAAAACTGGTCCCCCCTTTATCCCCACTGCCAAAGAGACCAATAACCAGACCATATCCAAACAGCTGATTTTGTCTGATACCTTTAATTGTTGAAATATCTTTTATCCTCGCAGAATAACCTGCAGGGGGTCCAATAAAGCACAAAAGCAACACGATGAGTGATAGTTTCTTAAAACGGCCAGACATAATCCAATATCCTCCCTAACCATCCGACTCTTTGTTTGTCAGCCACAGGACCGGTTCCGGAATATGTGATCCTTGCATCAGCAATAAATGTAGAAGAGACTTCATTCGACGAACTGATATCTTTCGGTCTCACTACGCCCGACAATGTTATATACTGTGTTTCATGATTAACCCTGATTTCCCTTTGTCCATTGATATACAGGTTACCATTGAAAAGGACTTTTTCAACCACTGCAGAAATATATGCCTTGACATGTCCGTCCCTGTCGGTTGAACCTTTGCCATCAAATTTCGTTCCCAAGGATGCCAGTATCAAATCATCTGTTCCCGGGTCCTGAGCAAGTCTAGAATTCTTTTCAGCAAGCGCCTTCATGTAACCCAAAAATTTGAGCTTCGCTGCTTGTATGCTTGAAGACCGACTTGTTTTGGTATTTGCATTTAATTCTGCTTCAGGATCCTCCACGACCCTCACAATAACAGGATCCCCTACTCTTCTTGCCTTAATGTCAGGAAACAGGCTAACACCGGATATTTCCGACCACAATGATCCTTCTTCCGGTTTTGGAGGCTCATAAACATCAAATTTAGGTTTTTGAATCTGGGCTGTTTCCTTCATTTGAATGGGTTTTTTAGATAGACCCGCACAACCGGTCATGAATATAAACGCCATACACAAAAGTAAGTATCTTCTATCTGTCATGGTACTCTCCTAGTATCTAAAAATCTACTGCCACCATTGAGCCATTAACGACCTTTGCGTAAATCTCTTTTTTACTCATTAAATTTTGAACTTTTACAAGCTCACCGGCATAACCTTTCATCAAAACCCTTCCGGGAGCAGTCACCTTTAATTCTCCGGATTCCGCTAATATCGTAACGATGTCTCCCTTGTCCACAATTGGAAATTTTTCAAACATCCATTCTTTAAGACTGGTATTTGCATTTACGTTATGCTTTGCCATGAAACCGATGATCTTATTCATATCAGTTAGAATCTTCGAAGATAAATGAGATATATTTCTTTTGACCAAATAAAGATCCTCTTTGCTTATCCTCTCTCCTCTTTTTAGATCACGAGAAGCACAAACTACAGGCTGAAATATATCGACCCAACCGGATAGTTTAACTTTATTTTTAACCACATTATTTATCTTAACCACGACGATTAAACTTACATGTCCTTCAAATCTTCTTTTACCTTTTTGATACCGATCAAAACTGATCGTTCCGGCAGGTATGGGCACATTGCCGGTTATCTTCAGTCTGGATATAACCACATCGCAGTCATGGTTGTTTAAATTTCCATAGAGATATTTATGAAAGATTTCTCTGAATTTGGTCTCCGGTATGGTTTGGGTGCTTTGATCAGAGACATTCTGACGGTCATTTTTGCTGATTGCCGAACCCATTGAAGTCGAATAAATCCCCAAAATACAGAGGAAAATAAATATTTTACATATGTTATTATTCATTTTCTTAATTACCTTGATATATTATTTACGATGGCCAGCATTTCGTCCGCTGTTTTTATTGCCTTGCTGTTAATCTCATAAGCCCTTTGTGCCATAATCATGTCAACCATCTCTTGCACAACGTCCACATTAGAAATTTCAACAAACCCTTGGACAACTGTACCCACACCCTCTGAACCCGGTGTGCCGTTAACGGCCTCTCCCGAAGCGTCCGTTGATCTGTATAGATTATGGCCACGGCTGAAAAGCCCTGCCGGATTCGGAAAAGAATATAATTCTATTGTTCCAAGGGATGCACCGACGCCTTGGGGATCAAATGCAGTAACCGTCCCATCGGAATCAATCTTAATGGTCAATGTCTCGGAGGGAATCGTTATCTCTGGTTGTAACTTGTCACCATTGGGAGTAACAATATTTCTGTTTGCATCCAATTTAAAGTTCCCTGAACGGGTGTAGACTTCTTCTTCATTGCTAAGCACTTTAAAAAAACCCTTCCCCTCAATGGCCAGATCCAGCTCATTTTTTGTCTGCTGAAAATCTCCCTGCATAAATTCCTTGTGAACGCCAATAGGCATTGTTCCCATGCCGACCTGGATACCGACAGGAATCTGTTCACCAGTGGCTGTTTCAGACCCGGCCTGACTCACTGTTTGGTACATGAGATCTTGAAAGTCCGTTCGGCTCTTTTTGAAACCCGCTGTGTTTACGTTTGCAAGGTTATTTGCAATAACATCGATGTTCAATTTCTGAGCAGCCATCCCTGAAGCTGCAGACCACAATCCTCTTAACATGATTATCTCCTTTTTTAGGGAACAGTACCAACATCATTAACCATTTCACCGGTTAATGCGTCGATGGACTGAATCGCTTTTTCCACTGACTCAAAAGCCCTGTATGTCTCTATCATTTTAACTATTTCCTGCGTTGGATTAACATTGGAACCTTCCAAATATTTATGTTGAATCTCGGTATCTGGAGCTGTTGATATCCCATTGTTTTCTCCCTGATAAGAATAATACGACCCGCCTTCTTTTCTAAGGAGTTGATGCTCATCAAAATCGACGACCAGTATTTTATCCACCGATTCATTATTCACCACAACTTGTCCATCTCTTCCTATATACACTTCGCCGCCCTCTACGTTTATGGGTCCATTTTGCCCCGATACCGTATCTCCACTCCCTGTCACCAGAATGCCTTCTACATTGATGGAAAATGCGCCATCTCTCGTATACCTTAATCCATTGGGAGTTTCGATTTTGAAAAAACCTTTGGAGCTTAATGCCACATCAAGTTCATTCCCCGTATATCTCAAAGGCCCCTGGGAAAAGTCTGTGTCGGAAATACTTTGCATATCGAGTGCCTCATAAAAAGATATGATATCTTTCTTAAAGCCATTGGTATTACTGTTGGCCATATTGTTTGCTATGGTTTCGAATCTCAGTTGCTGAGTCATGGAACCGTCAATTAAATCATAGATGCCGGATGTCAATTTTTTCTCCTTTTTTTGTTTATGACTTATAATAGCAATATTAATGCCAAGTTACTCGGCAGAAGTGTTATTGTATAACTGCTTGTTTATACTTATATATAATTCAGTTCATATGATCCATATTTATACGGCGAAGAGGAAAAAAATGCCCCTTGGAATTATTTACCGTTTTTCAAGAGTGTATTCGAAAGATTCAGTTATGAATTAATCGATTGCAGATATTAAAACGCATTTAAGGAATGAAATTTAGACGGGCTGTTATGACAGTTTCTTATTGAGAGAATATACAAACGCCAGAAGTTCTGCCACAACAAGGTAAAGATCCGGTGGGATCTCGTCGTTTATGTCAAGTTGTGACAGAACCTCTATCAGGTCGGGATCTTCGTGAATGTAAATATTATGTTCTTTTGCAATCTTGATAATTTTTTCAGCAATCTTCCCTTTGCCCTTGGCCGTAACTCTGGGGGCGTTTTCTGATTCGGGCCGATACTTTAAACTAACAGCACTGTTTTGTCTTGATTTTGGTTTCATTCAAGCTACCAGGTTAATGTTATGGATTTCCTTGTGAACAATCTCTTTGATCAGCGTATCTTTTATTTCCACGGGTTCTTTCATATGACAGTCAAAATGAGGAATGACAAAGCCCTTTTTTTCAAGCGTTTTTATTAAAGATGGAAGCTGTTTTTCAATGATGTTTTTCGTTTTTTCTTCAACGATTAAAAATCGTCCATTGATCTGTTTTTGTCTGACCACAAGATCAGCTCTTACGGGCCCAAGATTTGACATTTCTAGTAAAAAACTTATTCTGAAAAAGTCCTTGTCTTTTTCTTTTCCGTCACTATTTTGTTTTTTATTTCCATGTAGATGTATCAACAATTGGCCTATAGTAAAAAGACCATCAGGAAATTGAAACGGAATAGGAATGAAGATTTTTCTTTCTTGTTCAGGTCCCAAATGATTTAGAAGCTGAATATTTTTTATCGTGGATACAAACTTTTCGAAAAGATCATTTTGTCCTTCCATTAAAGAAATAAATTTTGATCCAAGGCCTTTTAAATCACCTGTTATAAGTTCATCAATATTTGCTTTACTATAATTTGTTTTAGAAGTGATTATTTCTCTAAGTTTTGCCTCCCATCGGATTCCTGATTTGTCAACAAGTTCTCTCAATAAACCCGGGTTTGGTTTTAGAAACAGTTTTTTCGATAGTTCATCGATCAACTCTTTAAACAACTTTTTATCGTTATCGGGAAGTGTGCAATGATCAATGTTTTCAATGATTGTTTTCCATATATTCTTCTTTAATCCGTTCAGTATCATAGAAGAATTTATCGTTTCAATATTTTCATTTATTGTTCCCAAAAACTTGAGGACAGGATTTGGATGAACTTCTTCAACTTTTAAGGATATAACACTGCCTTCCCTTAGAGGCATATGTGTTTTTGCCATGATCCTTTTTCCTTTAATAAGCAACAGGACGTTTTTTAAGGAAACGGATTTTAGAACCTTGCCCTTAACAATTTCGTTTTCGACTAACTTGGGATAAAAGGTGTTATGATCGATAGATTGGAGTGATATCTTAGACGAGGATACCGTTGAATAACCAACTTTATTCAAGACACACCCTCTTTAGAATCTAATTGTGATATTTTTTTCTTTAGATCTAGGACCAGCATTACCTCTTCTTTGGGTATAACTAGGCTTTCGGCAATGTAATCTAAGTCAAATCCTTCTTTTGCCAGTTCAACAATTTTTTTTGTTTGATTTTTCAAAGAATCTTGAACATAGCCATCTTGATTACTTTGCCTGTGCTTAAAGAGCAGTGCATCAGTCCTGTTTAACAACGTATTTAAACTTATTGTTCTTTTTTCTAATTGTTCATTAAGTTTTTTTATTATATCCTTTTTTTCTTGTAACATCCCCTTGAATTTTACAGACGTGTTGTCTGCATCCGTCAGGAATGATTCATACATTTTAAGTTTGTTATTCAATGAGGAGGAGCCTTTATCGAGAAGTCTTAGGCGTCTTATTAAAAAAATAAACAAAACAAAAATTGCAAAGTCAATCGATAGTTGTAATAAAATTAAGTGTTTTAATTCAAATAAATTCATGATCAGACTCTGATATCGATGAGCTTCCCTCCTGATAAATTTCTTTTTCCTTCTTGATTTTCATTATTTGATTTATTCTTGTTGCCCTTTCGATCTTTTTTTTTCTCTTTCTCTTTTTTAATCTCAATTCTGTTTTTTGTGTCAAACTCTTCTACTTTTGATTTATCTTCTCTCTTCACGTCTTCTGATTTTTGAGCAACAAACTGCTGATTCATTTCAAGATTCTGTTTTTTTACATTATGAATTTCCTTAATCGTATTCCCCTGACCGAGAATAATATTCATATGAGTTGTACCTGACATGGCCTTCTCCTTTAAATTGAGCTCGCCGTCGTGATACAAAAGCATTTACTACAAGCCATCTCAAAATTGCGGGGCAAGTCCGTAATTGGGCCTGGGATGTATTTTTGAGATGCTTGTAACAACTTGGGCAGATCCTTTCATTACGAGCCCTTATCCACAAGAGGTTCACCCACCTCTGCAGGGTCTAACCAACCTTGGCGGGCTTGTCCGCCTTCGGGCTGATTTCTCATCGATAATTTAATTCTGCTTGAAGCGATCAATTTTTAAAATTAAAGTCCTTTCTCAACTCAAACTGTCGAAAATTCTGTTATCATTGCTTTATCAACCTTACCTGATGACAGTACGTTGTTCACACCGTTAATAATGAACTTTTTAAGCTTCATTAACGATGACACATTTTCCAATACATATATGTTATCACTCAAAATATCGTAAATGATACCTCTAATCCAATTGTTTTTTTCTCTCATTTCATCCATTAATTCTTTATTCGGCAATTCAAAGGAAATACTTAAAGATATATATGTAAACTTACCTTGCTCTCTAAAAGGGATAATAAATGGCTCAAACTTGATGGATTTGGAATTTTGGATAGGAAACCATTTAAGCTGGGGTATCCACACGTTTTCCAGCCCGGTTTTTAAAAAAAGATATAATGAAAGCCCGGCCAAAACTAATGTCCCCATCACAAATATAAAGAATGCCTTTTTTTTCCATACATGCTTTTTGGGCTTATCTTTAGTATGTTTCTTTTGAAAAAATGCTTTTTTCTCTTTATTTTCCGATTCATCCAAATTATCGAAAGATTGAACAGCATTTTCTTCCTTTATTACTGAAGTCATAATCAGCCTTTATAATAAGATTTCAGCTTTATCCTTAATCTTATTATTGCTTTCGAATGGATTTGGGATATCCGTGACTCGGTTAAACTTAATACCTTTGCTATTTCTTTTAATGTCAATTCATCATAATAATATAAAGACATTACTATTTGTTCTTTTTTTGAAAGCGTTGACAGCGCTTTGAATATAATTGACTTAATTTCCTTTACTTTTAATTCATCGATGGGAGAAGGTTGATCCGATACTTGTTTGGCAATTTTAGGTGTGGTGCCGCCGTCAAGTATCAATTCGTCCAGGCTTAACAGGTTGACACCATGAGATCTGCTGACCATTCTGTAATATGAATCCATATCAAGTCCCATTTCTTCAGCAATCTCATCATCCTTTGGCGCTCTTCCGAGTTTGAGCTCAAGGGCTCTTATTGCATCCTCGATTCTGTTAATATTTCTTCGAACAGATCTTGAAATCCAATCTATCTTTCTTAATTCATCTAAAATTGCCCCTTTTATCCTTAGACTCGCATATGTCCTGAATTTAACTCCCCTTTTTGAGTCGAACTTATCAATGGCATCAAACAACCCTAAAACCCCGGGACCGATGAGCTCATCCTTGGATATATTGGGAGGGAGTCTAACCGCCATCCTTTCAGCAATTTGCTTTACAAGGGGAGCATATTTGAGAATAAATTCTTCCCGATGTTTATCATCCATAACTTCCTGATCTACATGGGTTGTTTCTTGATATTTTTTTATCCCTGCATTCATTTCATCAACCTGCCGCACCAACCATTAGTCTTTTCCAAAAAAATTGTATACTTCCGTCTTGATGTCTCCCATCTGTCTGGTCTAAAAGATATTCAGCCAGTTTTTTAAAGCTTTGGCTTGAAGATGATTGAGGATAGCAACAAGTTACCGGTTCCCTCCTGTTTACGGACTTATGCAAATGTTTATCATATGGAATATATCCCGCATACTCTATGGATATGCTTCCCATAAACTTTTCTACAACCCTGCTCAAATGTTTATAAACTGACACTGCCTCTTTTTCATTTTTAACCATATTCATCAAAATAATAAATTTATTTGTTCCGTGATGCATAAACATAACTTTAATAAGGGCATAGGCGTCCGTAATAGATGTCGGTTCCGGTGTTACAACGACAATCCTCTCTTGGGCCGCCAGATTAAAATAAATAACATTGGAAGAAATACCCGCACCTGTGTCAATCAGTAAAATGTCATACATATTGTTCAATAAATCAAATTCATTTAAGAGATTGATCTTATGGCCTTCTGTAAGATGGGATAATTCCTGTACGCCTGAGCTTGCGGGTATTATGGCGACACCTTCCGGGCCCTTGGCAATTATTTGAGACAGCTCTTTTTCACCTTTGATGACGTCTTCAATTGTATATTTGGGGTTGATACCAAAGATAATATCAATATTTGCAAGCCCGAGATCTGCATCAAAGATTAAAACTCTTTTTTTCATTCTCTGATATGTAATCGCCAGATTGCCAACGATATTTGTCTTGCCGACTCCGCCCTTTCCGCTGGTAACTGCAAAAACCATGGGACTGTTTTTTTGGGGAAATGATCCATCTTTTACTCTTAGTTTGTGAACTTTCCCTGATTCTTCTTTTACAATCCTTCTCAAATTTGTAGCCTGATCCATCTTTTTGGTCTCCAATATAAAACGTCCTCGTTTATAACTTATTATGGTTTTACCTTAAAAAGTTTTCAAGGCCTGGTATATTCTATTCGCATTGCTTAAATTGATGGGTGAAAAACTAGTATTTTTTACTTTTTTACGAAACAATCAACTTTAAGAGCTTTGCTCTTTCTGCCTGTTCTATATCTTCAGGCACATTCTGTCCTGTGGTAATATAAGAAACAGGTAAACTTTGTTCCATAATCTGGTTCAAAATTGAACCAGATTTTTGAGTTTCATCTCTTTTTGTAAATATGTAGCTCTGATATTTTAAACATCTGAAATTATCGGCTGCTTTATTCATCTCAGATTCGGCAGTTGCAATGCTCAATAGAAGATGAGTACTGATATCTAAATCACCGGGAATCAATCTCCTGAGCTCATCCAGCCTGGATCTATCATATTGACTTTGGCCTGCAGTGTCGATAAGGACAATATCTTTTCCTTCCATCCTTCGAAGTGCAAAAAGCAGGTCCTTTTTTTTGAATGCCTGGAAACAGGGCACCCCTAATATATTTGCATATGTTTTCAGTTGTTCCATTGCCCCTATTCTATAGGCGTCTAATGAGATCAAACCGACGTTCTTTGTCTTTTCAAGCATGAGCTTGGCAGCAAGCTTTGCGATTGTCGTCGTTTTACCAACACCTGTCGTCCCGATAAAAGCCGCTATAATTTGATTATTTTCTCTTATATCGAAAGGGTCTTTAACATCTATAACTTTCATGATCTCTTTAAGGGCCCGATCCTTAACACTTTTCATGTTATTAACGGGATGGCCATTAAATGCTCCGGTTCTTTCAAAAAATAGCCTTACATAACGATCATTAACACCATTTTTTATCATTTTTGTATAGAGACTTAGGACGCCGGGATACGTTATCAATTTTTCAATAAAACCATCTGAATTGTTCAAAAGATAAAGCATCTCTTTTATACTCATCAGCTCTTGTTTGACCTTTCCGAGCATATTCGGACTCTCATCTGAAATATTATTCGCTCCGGATAGGGCCGTTATTTCAAAAACATCATCTTCACCCATTTTTAATATTTTTTGTGTGGAAAGAATCATTGCATCCGGTCCCAGTACGTTTTTAACCTTAGCGGTAGCTTCTTTAATTGTTCTCGCTCGATATTTTTTAACCTGCTGCATGGCTTAATCTTACCTTTCCAATAGCTTTAAAGCCGATATCACTCAAAAGCTCACTTTGAGATAATACCATTAATGAGGGTACAAAGTATTCTATCATCTTTCTCAAATGTCTTCTTGTTAAGGGTGTCGTTAAAAGAATCGGTTGAATATTCTTAGACATCGCCTTTTCCGCTTCCTTTTTGATCGAAGAAATAATGGAATCCGCAATCTTTGGATCAACGGATAGATATGAACCGTGTTCCGTTTTTTGTATTCCCTTAAGAAGAATGTCCTCAACATCTTGGGACATGGTTATCAGTTTTAAATAACCATCTTCTCCTATATGTGGGCTGATAAAGGATCTGGACATTTTGTTCCTCACATATTCGGTTAATAAATCAGTATCCTTTGTCAATGGGGCACAGTCGGCAAGTGTTTCAACGATAGTCAACAGGTCCCTGATAGATATCCGTTCTTCTAAAAGATTTTGTAACACTTTTTGAACAGCCCCTAATGAAAGAAGATTCGGCACAAGTTCTTCAACCGCCTTTGGATACGTTTTGCTGATATTGTCCAGCAAACTTTGAACTTCTTGTCTGCCTAACAGCTCTGAAGCATGTTTTCGGAGAACCTCTGTCAGATGAGTGGCCATGATCGTTGCATCATCAACAACGGTATAACCCGCAAGTTTGGCCTCCTCTTTTCTTGCTTCCGGTATCCAGCATGCGGGGATGTTAAATGCTGGCTCCTTTGTTTCTATTCCTTCAATTTGTCTTGTAGCATCTCCTGGATCCATAGCCAGATAATGATTCACCATTAATTCAGCTCCGGCAATCTTTACACCCTTAAGAATAATCTGATATTCGGATGAATTCAGCTGCAGATTATCTCTGATATGAATCGGCGGAATAACCATTCCCATTTCGACGGCAAACTGACGCCTTATTGAACGAACCCTATCAAGAAACTTTCCTCCCTGCTCTCTATCCACCAAAGCAATGAGACCATATCCTACTTCCAACCCTAACGGATCAATCGTCAGTAGATGTTCCACGGGTTCAGGCCCTTCATCGATCGCTTCCTTCTTTTTTACCTCAACTTCTTCATCTATTAATTGTTCTTTTTTCTTTCCAACCACAAAAACGCTTATCCCAATGATAACCGAAAGCATTATAAAGGGAATGTGCGGCAAACCTGGGATGAGACCGAAAAAAAAGACGGTTAATGCTGAAAGATAAATTGCCTTTGGATAATTGGAAAATAGTTTTCCAAAATCCTTGCCCATGGTATCCTTTGAGGCCGCCCTGCTGACGACGATTCCTGCCGCCGTGGATATGGTGAGTGCCGGGATCTGCGATACCAAACCATCGCCTACGGTTAAAAGGGTATAGTTTTGAGCAGCGTTAATAACGGACATATTTTTCTGAAGTACGCCGATAATAAATCCACCGATTATATTAATAACGGCAATTATAATTCCCGCAATAGCATCTCCTCGAACAAATTTGGCTGCACCATCCATAGATCCGTGAAATTCGGCCTCTCTTGTGATGGTCATCCTGCGTTCTTTTGCTTCATCTTCATCGATTAGACCAGCATTGAGATCCGCATCAATGCTCATCTGTTTACCGGGCATACCATCTAGTGTAAACCTAGCGGCAACTTCAGCGATCCTGGTGGCACCCTTCGTAATTACAACAAAATTAACAATAACCAGAATAATAAATACAATCATACCGACAACGTAATTTCCACCGACCACGAAACTGCCAAACGACTTGATAACTCTTCCTGCAGCCATAGAGCCCTCATTACCATGTAAAAGTATCAATCTTGTCGATGCGACATTGAGAGACAGCCTGAAAAGGGTCGTCACAAGAAGTAACGGAGGGAATATGAAAAAATCCAAAGGTTTAAGCGTATACATAGCAATTAAAAGAATCGTTATGGCAATGGTGATGTTCAATGCCAGAAGGAAGTCCAAAAGTATGGAAGGTAATGGAATTATCATTACCACAAGGATAGTGACCACACCAATGACTGTCATTATCTCACTGACAGATGTGGAATGCGCTTTTGATTTTAAAACTTGTTCCATCTAAATTTCCTTAAAACCTATTTTATGACACGCCATAGGCATAATTTTTTCTTGGTCGAGCGAAAGTCGATGATAACGTTTCTATACCCGTTTTCTCGCAACCGATTTATAGGAGTGTAAAAGCCTGTATTTTAATTTTTTTATATTTATCAGCACTTTGTTTAAGCTCGATTGAGGTTTGATTTTAACCTGTATATATAAGCCAAAACCTCGGCAACCGTTTGATAGAGTGCCGGTGGTATCTCCTGGCCGACCTCAACCAATGAATATAAATTTCGGGCGAGTTCCTTATTCTCCAAAATTGGGATTCTGTGTTCTGAAGCGACATCTTTGATCTTCTCGGCTATTTTTCTCGACCCTTTTGCGATTAACTTTGGTGCATTCATGCTCGAACTATCATACTTCAAAGCAACTGCAAGATGTGTTGGGTTTGTAATGATGACGTCGGCCTCAGGAACGTCCTGCATCATCCTTTTTCTGGCCATCTCCATCTGAATGCTTTTTATCCTTGATTTTATCAAAGGATCGCCTTCCGACTTTTTAAACTCATCCTTTACTTCCTGTTTGGTCATCTTAATTCTGTTTTCAAATTCCCATCGCTGAAATGCGTAGTCGATAATAACCAGAATAATCATTGCCAATGAACACCGGATAAAAATTTTAAAAAAGATTTTGAGGATATAAACGAAAATTAGATTGAGTTCCATATCCCCCAGGAGAGCGAAATTTTTCATCTCACCTTTTACCGTAAGGAACGCCACCCCACCTACAATGGTTAGCTTTAACAAGGATTTGAAGAATTCCATGAAAGCCTGTTTGGAAAAAAGCCTTCCAAACCCCTTGATAGGGTCTATTTTTGACAGTTTAGGGGTGATCGATTCACCGGATAAAATAAAGCCCACTTGCATGATATTCGATAGAATTGCTGTAATAAAAATGGCTGCAAAGAGTGGGGAGAGCAAAATAATAAAACGGCCAATAATATTTTTAGCAAATTTTAAAAACTCGATAATATTAAAATCATTCAGATCAGGAAGAGAAAATGCGCTTTTCATAATCATCTGGATATGATTGTACATAAATGATCCAAAAAGAGAAAAGGTGATCAGGGCGGCAAGGAGTACCGCCACCGAAGGCAATTCCTTACTTTTTGCTACCTCACCCTTTTCCTTGAGTTCCTGCCTTTTTTTCGGCGTTGGTTGTTCAGTTTTTTCTTCAAAACTCTTATCAGGCATTCTTTATACCCTAAACCATTGCATGGTATTTATCAGCATGGGGCCAAGATCTTTAAGATATTTCTCCATGAAATTCAAAAGCACATTTAACGACACACCATAAAACAAAAGACCGATAACAATCTGAACCGGAAATGCGACGATCATGATATTCATTTGTGGTATGAACTTTACGATTAGCCCAAAGGCTAGATTGGTAAATAAAAGGGCGGCAATTGCCGGGGCTCCAATCTTTACGGCAATAGCAAACATATCGCCATATATTGGCATAATTTTATTAAACATCTCAAGATTTAATCTAAAGGATCCGACAGGTATAATCTCAAAGCTCTCCCTCACAGCGCTCAACAATATATGGTGTCCATTTAACAAAAGGAAGAAGATCATGGCCACAAGATATGCCATATTTGCAAGAATCGAGATCTGGGCACCGCTTTGCGGATCAATGATGTTTGTAATCGCAAAACCGGTTTGAAAGCCCACCATCTGACCCATCATCCGTATCCCCTCAAAAAATACCAATACCAATAGTCCCAGTGTCATGCCGATGATAAATTCTGTTAATATCAACTGGGCCATTCCAAATATTGTGGAAGGAAATTCGACCATTTTACTATTTATCACAGGAAAGAGAATTATGGTAATCACAAAGGCCAGCCCAGCCTTTGCCAATATGGGGATCACTCTTGTATTAAAGAAAGGAAGCATCTGAAAAATTATACTGACTCTAATCAGAACTAGAAAAAAAGCTTTAAATTCTCTATAAGGTATGGACAGTATATCCACTGCCTCCTCCATTATCTTATATAATATGGTATCTGATTTATTGTTGTCATTGTAAAATGCATGAGCTGTTCAAGCATCCAGCTGGCAAAAATTAAAAGCGCCACCAATACGATCAAGATCTTTGGTACAAATGTTAATGTCATTTCCTGGATTTGAGTCACTGCCTGAAAAATACTTATCGCAAGTCCGACAATAAGTCCTAATAGAAGCATGGGCATAGAAACAAATATGGTGACTTTTATAGCTTCCTGTGCAAAATTTACTACAAATTCAGGAGTCATATTTACCCACCCACAAAACTCTTGACCAGTGAACCGACAATTATGTTCCAACCATCAACCAAAACAAACAGCATAAGTTTAAACGGCAATGACACCATTATTGGCGGAAGCATCATCATACCCATACTGAGCAACACACTTGCCACAACCATGTCTATGATCAAAAATGGCACAAATAGAACAAATCCGATAATAAACGCGGTCTTCAGCTCGCTTATTACAAAGGCAGGAATAAGAATCGATGTGGGAATATCATCTTCATTATTAGGTTTGTTTATCTTTGCCATTTTAATAAATAAGGCCAGATCTTTCTCCCGTGTCTGTTTGAACATAAAGTTCCGAACAGGATTTATAGCTGCCTTTAATGCAATTTCCTGAGATATCTCCTCATGAAGGTACGGTTGTAATGCATTCTTATTAATCTTCTGCCAAATCGGCATCATAATAAAGAAGGTCAGAAATAAAGCAAGTCCGGCAATAATCTGGTTAGATGGTGTTTGTTGAGTTCCTACTGCTTGTCTTAAAAAAGAAAATACAACGGTCAGTCTCGTAAAAGATGTCATGAGTATTAGAATCGCCGGTGCAAGGGTAAGAACTGTAAGTAAAAAAGCGATTTGGAGTAAAACGGAAACATCACCGGGGTCTCCTCCTTTTTCTATACCGAAACGAAATGAGGGCAATATAAAATCCTCGGCCAACGCATTTCCCACTAAAATAAGGCATGTGGCTATCGAAAAGAAAAGGACAATTAATTGTCTTCTCTTTTTAGGATGAAATAATCTCGTGATCTTTTCCAGCATTCTCTATATTACCATTTCCCTGTTTGAAACGACGAAGCCTGGTTAAAAAATTAATGTTGCCCGGTGTAATGCCCACAACAATCCTTTCACCAGAGATCTCTATGACTTCTATCCTCTCCTTGGGCGATAGGTGCAGTGATGAGACGACTTTGATAATTAAATTTCCCTTGCCCTTTCCCTTTGGTGACATAAATTTTTTCATTATGTAAAGCACAAGAACCAAGACACCAAGAACAATAAAAAGCATCGCAATTGTCTTAAGTCCAGTGTTTATTAATTCGGGCTCAACCATCCATCACACCATCACTCGTTTAACCTAAAGATTTAATCCTTTCGGCAGGATTAATGATATCGGAAACCCTTATTCCGAATTTTTCATCCAGAATTACAACTTCACCTTTAGCAACCAACTTATTGTTTACATATATATCAAGTGGCTCACCAACCTGTTTTGACAGCTCGATAATGGACCCTTGTCCCAGCTGAAGCAGCTCGTTCACAGGCATCTTGACTTTACCCAACTCGACGGTAACATCCAGTGGAATATCAAGGATAAGGTCCATATCGCATTTCCCATCAATGCATGATTCATCATTCTGCGGTGCTGCACCGTCATTTTCGTCTTTTATTTGATCATTTGCATCAACCATGTCGTACTCCTATTCAAGTCTATCAATTATTTTTACTGCCTTTTTCTTATTGCATGCCCCTGGATATCCTTTAAATTTGGGGATACTTTCCACATTAACAACAACAGAATTTCCCGATTTTTGATCAAGCATTATTACGTCATCGACCTTCATGCTCAAAAGGTCTCCACCATTTATTTTTGCCATCCCCATTGTGCAACTCAATTCTACTGTCGTCTCCTTAATTCTTTCCTGAATATATTTTTTCCAGCTTTGATCGATGACCATTTTTTCGCTTCGGAACTTATTTTTAAGTTTTTCTTTTATAGGCTTAATGCTGGAATAGGGGATACAGACGGTGATGAAGCCATTACCATTTTCAAGCTGCACTTCAAATTTATTCACAATTATTAAATCATCCGGCGTCCCGATGCCGACAAACTGCGGATCCATTTCCGATCGAATAAACACAGCATTTATTTCGTAGACATCTGACCATGCCTTCTTAAAGTCGTTTAAAATAATCTTAACGATTTTTTCAACTATTTTGGTTTCAATTTTTGTAAATAATCTTCCTTCAAGTTTTACATGACTCACGCCCTTTCCACCAAACAAACTGTCAACAAATGAAAATACCATAGGACCTTCCAGAACGATGAGTGAAAATCCTCTTAAAGGTTCAATGCTAAATATATTAAGGCTTGACGGCATCGGAAGAGAGAGATAAAAATCACTAAACTTAACGGTCTCGGTAGAAGTTATATTGACATCGATAACAGACCTGCTGGCAACCTGAAGGTTTGTTCTTAAAAGACCAACAAGCCTTTCATTTATGATTCCCAGAGCAGGTAACCTAAGATGCACCGGACCGGCAGGCATACTAAAGTCATATACTTCTACCGCTTGACTTTCTTTGCTAACATCGGTTTCGGTTTCAACCTTCCCTTCGGTTATTCCACCAAGAAGGGAGTCAACTTCATCCTTTGACAAAATATTCCCCATGTTTCACCTATTGAACAACAAATTCTGTAAAATAAATCCTGCGAACGACTCCATCTCCCAAAATCTGTTTCATCCTTGATAAAAGCGCCTGTTTCAATTCAAGCTTGCCTTCCATTGTATTAATCTCTTTTAAAGTTTGGCTTGAAAGCAAAAGCAAGATGGTATCTCTTAGTTGCGGATTATTATTTTCGATAAGCAGCTTATCTTCTTCTTTTCCAACCTCGAGTTGAATCGTGACTTTCAAGTATCTTTTGCCAACGTTATTTTTATCCAGAAGATTAACGACAAAAGACTTTAACGGGCAGATGATACTTACTTTTTCGGTATTTTTTGACTCAGCCTTTGCTGCTTTACCTTTTTGATATTTGGTATACCCTATAAATCCTCCGGCCCCGATAAGCAATACAACCACCCCTATAATGATCAGCTTGAGCTTTGATTTCTTTGGCGCCTGTTCTTTTTCAGCGTCTTTTACTTTTTCTTTTTCCTCCGCCATTTATTTCTCCCTTATGTGTTTAAAAATTATCTCTACCCTCCGGTTTAAAGATCTGTTTTTTTGGGTGGTATTCGGAAACAAGGGTCTGGAAGACCCGTAACCGCCAACAGAAAACCTGGAAGGTGAAAGTCCTTTTTTCATTAAAAAATAATCAAGAACAGATATTCCTCTGTATGCTGAGAGTTCCCAGTTAGATCTATATATCTCGCTTTGAACCGGAGTATTGTCGGTCTGACCCATTATTAAAATATCATTTGGACATTCCTCCATGGCATCGGACAATCACATCGAGAACAGAAAATGCTTCTTTTCGCAAGGCGGTCTTTCCGGGATCAAAAAGTATGTCTCCGTGAAAACTAAGGGCAACGCCCCTCTCATCATCAGATATGGTGATATCGTTGCTTAGATCTTTTAACATATTCTTAATATTTGATAAGAGTTCTATTTTACTTAAGAAATGCTTCTGGTCAACAACCAACAAACTATCGGTATCATTGTACTTATTAATAAATTCTCCTAAGTTATATATTTCGCCGGCTCCTGAGAGTTCAAGAACTCCTGTGGACGCCTTGAAATGCGTCATAAGATTTTTCAATTTCTTTGCATCCATTGAAGACATGGTAAGCAGAAGCACAAAAAAAGTTAAAAGAAGCATAACAAGATCTGCAAATGTCACCATCCATGCATTTGGATCGATTTTTTCCTCTTCACTCACGTCCATTCCCCATGTCTGTTATTTAGAATATATTAAAATCAAATTTCTTGTATGTGAAAAAACCGGTCGGATTCTTTTTAAAAATTCTTTTTATGTATGCAGGTGCTTTGTATTTTAAATCAATTTCAACCCTTCTGTTTTGTGCCCGTGATTGTAGACTCTCGTTTGAAGTGATCGGATGATTGCTTCCGCACCCATAGGCTGTGAGTCTGACAGGAATAACCCCGCACTGTGAAACAAAATACTTAACCACCTTTAACGCCATGATTGCGGACATCTCCCAGTTTGATTTATACCCTTTTTCAGGATGGTCGACGTTATCTGTATATCCGGCGATCTCCACCGGAAAAGATCCTTTGTTTATAACCTGCCCCAGCTTATCCAGAAGCGGCTGGATGGAGGGATTTATTTTAAATCCGTTCCCTATAAATAATCCCGCTTCATTTATGATCATTTTGTTTTGGCCGTCGATGGTTTCCAGTTTAATATTACCTGTAAATTCTTTAAGATCTCTTTTAACATATGACATGAGGTGCTCAATGGTCAGTTCTTCTTCGATCATCGGTGCTGAGGGAGGCAAAACCGACTTTCCTGATTCCATTGGTGATAACCCGCCGGGCAATCCCCCAAAGGCACCGATAAGTGAGCCTATGGCCAAACGCGTCCTGTTTTCATCGAAGACTGCAATGGAATTGAGCAAAATAAAAAATGTCAAAAGTATGAGAAAAAGAGAAACCGTCATTACCATTCCAATATCCGCTTTTGAATTATCATCATTTTTTTTCCTCTTTTTTTTACCCATTTACTTTGATTCCCTTTTCTTATTGGGCGGGATAAAAGCCAGAAGTTTCTGTTCAAGAATTCTGGGATTGTCTCCATTGGAAAGCGATATGATGCCCTGAATGGTCATCTCTTTTGTTAACATTTCTTCTTTGCTTCGGGTTCTAAGTTTTCCTGCAATGGGCATACAACAGATATTCGCCATAATCGAACCGTAGAATGTCGTTAGCAGCGCCACCGCCATCGCCGGCCCAATGCTACTTGGATCATCCATACTCTGGAGCATCTGTACCAGCCCGATTAATGTGCCGATCATCCCCATTGCAGGAGCGAAGGTACCCATGCTGGTAAAAACTTCAGCGCCCAGTTGGTGTCTGCTTCTGACATAATCAACTTCCGTATCCAGAATTTCTCTGATTTCCAATGGCTCCAATCCGTCAATAGAGAGCTGCACCCCTTTTTTTAAAAAATTATCCTGAACCTCCTTTATGTCGTTTTCTAATGCAAGGATGCCTTCTTTTCGAGTCTTGGTTGCAAACCCAGTAAATCTTTCGATGAGTTCTTCGATAGATATATTTTTACTAAAAAGTGCTTTTTGTACCACTTTTAAAACACCAAGAACTTCTTTTAAGGGATAAGCGATCAACGTTACGCCGATAGTTCCGCCCACCACAATCATTAATGCGGGTACATTGATAAAAATGTTGAGCCCGCCGCCCATAAAGATGGCGGTAAATACAAGTCCAAAAGCAGAGACAATACCCAGGACGGTTGCGATGTCCATAAAATCTCCTATTTTTTTTCTAATAATTGTTTTGAAAAATAAACTCTTTTTCAGAATATACAGCAACCTTTATGCCATATCGATTTTTGAAGGAAATATTTTTTGTGAGAGGATTTTTATGATGATATTACAGATAGATATGAATATTTGAATTTCGTTCAAACAGGCGCTTTGGATTAAGTTGCGTCAAGGATTGAGGCAAATGTCAAAATCTTGACATTTGCCTCAATAAAAGGAACGTAACACTTTAGCCTTTTGACCTGCTGTGGAAAAGCGGAAATTCCGATCTGTGGGGAGTAAGCGCTGGCCTGAAAAACCTGTTAATCGCTAACAATGCGTAACCGGCTCAGCAGGCCAACGGGTTAAACACTACCTTTTGATATTAATGAGTTCTGCAAGCATCTGATCCGTTACGGTAATAACTTTTGAGTTTGCCTGAAATCCTCTTTGGGTAGTGATCATTTTTACCAGCTCATTTGCAATATCCACGTTCGATTGTTCCAATGCATTGGGTGCGATGCTCCCCAAGCCATTGGTTCCGGGTCTGTTGGTGATTGCACTGCCGCTTTGTCTGGTTTCACTGTAAAGATTTCCGCCCTCTTTAAACAGCCCCTGGACATTCTGAAATTTAGCCAGGCCCACTCGGTACAAAGGAATCAGCTGGCCATTGGAATAGCTCCCGGTGATGACACCGTCCACATCCACGTTAACCCCTTCGAGATCTCCGGCCCCATATCCATTTGCAGACTGAAACGTGGTGGTTGAACCACTGGCATACTGTGAACTGGCAAGGGAGCTGTTGACCCAGTTGGTACCGTCATAGCGTAATCCTAAATCAAGTTCGATGGGCTGTGCGCTGCCCCCTGAGATAAAGACAGGTGAAAATGTGAAGTAGCCGTTTGACGTGTCCGCCCCTTCTACTTGGGCAACTGAAGAACCATCAGACGGATCAATCTGCCACATGTCTAAATCCGTCATTGATCCTGAAGTACTGTCAAAATCAATGATCCCTCTGGCCAGCAATCCTGCCCAGGTATTACCAGCAGCACCTGTTCTATAGTCTTCCGAAGGATTTCCGGTGACGATAAATTCGTAGGACGAAGTAGTTGCCGCCTTGTCAAAATAAACTGTAACATCGTGTGTGCTTCCCAGAGAATCATATGCACGGATGCTTGTCTGATATTCATAGGCGGTATCAGCCAGCGGTGTTGCAGTTGCTCCGTTCCAGGTCGTCGATAAGGAATCATCCGCCCCTGCTGAATTATCGCTTCCATCAGAATCCAGGTTGACAATAACTTCTATGTTATCGCTCGGTTGAGGCGGCGAGGTAAAGGAACTCATAACAATATCGGTGATTGAACCGACATCACCCCCGTTGGTATCGAGCTGCCATCCCTGGACAACGTAACCTTCGGGGTTTGTCAGAGAGCCCCTCTCATTAAAATTGAAATTTCCGGCCCTTGAGTAATATAAATTTTCCGTACCCTCTTCATTTAACACAAAAAAACCATCCCCACCAACGGCCAGATCCGTGGGGTTGCCCGTGGATTCAAAGGAGCCCTGGCCAAAATATGCCGTGATATCTCCTAGTGCCGTTCCCCTGCCGACCTGTGATGTTCCGGAAAGAGTGGAAACCGACTGGCTCAACAGATCCTGAAAGGCAAAGCTGCTGCCCTTAAAACCCACGGTATTGACGTTTGCAATGTTGTCCCCGATAATCTGCATTGCATTGCCAAGAGTGCTCAGACCGCTAATCCCTGAAAAAAGTGAACTTGATAAAGACATTTTATTTCCCTCCTTAGTTATTTGCTGTTGTTTGACTGACTTCGATAATATTATTACTGTTACCGATTATTCTGTCTCCGATCATTAAATAAGACTGACCATTTTGATATGTGACGCCTGTAACTTCCCCGGATATATAGGTATTGGAAGGAATATAAAAACCATTTTCATCTCTGGCGGTAATCTCAAACGTATAGGTTCCGTCTCCAACGAACGCTCCTGTATCATCCCTACCGTCCCAGTTCACGTTATGTTCTCCTTTGTCCTCATAGCCCTCATAGAATGTCCTGACAATTAGACCTTGACTGTCATAAACATCAATGGTGACATACCCGCTTCCATCGATGGTGTAAGAACCGGATTGAACCGTTCCATTATCAACACGCATCGTGTTGTCGTCCGCCTTAACCGTTTTACCGATAAATCCCAAATCATCACGTTGTTCGCTCTGGCCATTAAGTGCTTCTTCAATATCTGCCAGCCTGCTATTCATTCCATACAACTGCTCAACGCTGGTAAACTGTGCCAATTGGGCGGTAAATTCCGCACTGTCGAGAGGACTCAGAGGGTCTTGGTGCTGAATCTGGGCGATAAACAGCTTGAGAAACTGATCCATGCCCAGTTCCTCGGTATTAGAACTGGAAGATGCCTTTTCACCGCTGACAGATGGTGTGCCATAACCTGTATTAAGTGCTTCTATTGACATTGATCTTTTCCTCCCTTCTTTTCACTAAGCGATCAAATCTAACAAATTACTTCCTGACATAATTTTCCGATGTCTTTCATGTGGACCTTCGGTATGATTATCTGAATGGAATTCCTCTCCATTTAAATCCTGCCTCCACCCCCGTCCGTTATCCGCCCCTTCTTTTGAAGCGTTAAGTGATTGACCAAAATTATGGTTGATCTGAACATCTACCTTCTCAAGTTTTACGCCGTGTTGAACTAATGCCTCTTTGAGTTCGTGGACATTATTCAGCAATAATTCCTTGATTGAATGATGCTCGGCAATCATACCGAGTTTTAGTGTATGACCTTTTATATCTATTTTTATTCTGACCGTTCCCAGATCAGGAGGTTTCAGTTGTAATGTCACCACCTGATCCCCCCTGAGAATAGACCTGGATATCTGTTTTCCTACCTGATCAACGAGAGAGGTCGGGAAATAACCTCTAAAAGGCTTTTCTCCATGTTCAACTGTTTTAAGCGTATTTGTAAAGTTAAAAGCCTCGGTGTTCCTTGAAACATTGATTTGTCCTGCTTCCGTATCGACACGATAGCCTTTTTCTTTCACCGGATTTATTAATTCTGTTTGCTTATTCAAATTCGAAAGTAAATAGGCTTTTCCAGAATGATTCGAATTGTCTGCATTTTTCTTGAGAAAAGACGATAATGACTCCGTAAAATGATAATTGGAAGAAACTTTTACAGAAGATGCGGATGCAAGTTTTTGTTCTGAGACTTGCAACCCGTTCAAGAATTTTACCCAGTGTATTTTTTATATCGGGGGACACCTTCTGTTCTTTGCCAACTTTTTCTGCAATCCGCTCCATAGAGGCTATAAAATCTTCCAAGGAGATCTGATCGACGACAGTCTGATTCGCTAAAGCGCTTCGGCCTTTGATCTCTTTTAACTTTTCCACTAATTTATGGAGATCCAGCCCCCCACCTTCAATCCTTGCTTTACTGAAGACGCGATCCAGTTCTTTAGGGGTCAAATTAAAATCTCTCAATATCGACTCAATATAAGGAACGGTGGCGGGTGAAAGTGTCACATATTGATGTTCTTTTCTTTTCGGCTCCCCCAACTCGGTTATCTTAAGAAATATTTGTGAAAGATTGATTTCTCCATCGGGATTATTTGCCTTTAGATCCTTTAAAAACCGTTCTACTTTTTCATGTGAAAAACCGCATTGTAAAAGAAATGTTTTTAATAGTGGAAGATCACTTTTATTTAAAAAGGTCTTGTTCAGTGGTTTTCCCTGAGCCAAAAGTTCTTTCTTGAAAGATTCAAGATAATATTTATATCCCTTGTTATTCGGCGTTTTGTTTATTTTAGTTGGTTTATCAGCCATATGAAAAGCGTCGTTTTTAGAAGCGTGAAGGGCTTTTTGCATATCGGACAAAAAATGCCCGTTCCCTTTTCCCGATTCCAAAGGATTGACATTTCCGGATGCTTTACCGTTAACGGATGTTTTGTCGTTAAGAAGTGAAGACATCAACTCGAGATTCATTGGGTTCGTCATGAATTTTAACCTTAATAATTTATCGATTTTTCCATATTTAAAAGCAAAGGGTGTACCAAAATTCACAGATAATTTTTATGTTACGTAAATACAGTTGGTTAAAAAGTTTAGAGGGATATAAGGCAAGGCCTTTGAAACGCGATAAGGACATATTTTACCTGCTTTAGAGAATGTAAAAGGAAAATATTGCCGACCTATTGCTCTCGAATAAATATCTTGATTTTTGAATATTTTTACTATAGGGGGTTAACAATGAAGATAAAATGAGGGTAATGATGAATATTGAAGTTGCAAATAATTGGCCATTAGTGTTGGTTCCCTTGCCCAGGGAGAGGGCTCTTCAAAATGAGTTTACGGCCCCAATCTCCCCTCAAAATCACTCAAACCCCACAATTTTGAATAATGTGTCGGAGATAGAATCGAATGGGTTCTGGGCAAAGGGATCATTTATAGATATCTATATTTAATGGCACCTTTTAATATATGCGGTTCTTTTAGTCTCGATTGACAAGCCCTTCGCTTATTTTAGCGGCTTTCTCAATCTTAACGAACGAAAGTATTTTTCCGACGTCATCCCCTTTCATTTTTGAAAGTAACTTTATCGCCAACTTTATGTCCAGCTTTTCAACCAGTTCTGCTGCATTCTGAGGTTTCATGGCCGAATAAACCTTAATCAGATGTTTGAACTGCTGTTGCTCTGCCGCCTTTTTCTTGGCCTTTTCAGTTCTAATTTCATTCCTTATTTTTGTGAGCGTCGCTATTTTTTTATTTATGTCATCCTGTATGGTTAAAAGCTCTACCTTTTTTTTTGCAATGCGTTTTTCTTCTTTTTCAAATTCAGCTTTTTGTTGAATGATAAATTTCAGATCAATTGTCTCTTCTGTCTTTGCCTTGTTTTTTTCATTTTTCAATTCTGTTTTGTCGGCACCTTGTTTTTGTTCTGCGGCAAAGGCGTCCGCATCTCCAAACAATGGAGATACGCCCGCCTGATACATAAAAATAGAACCCAGAACTATCTTTGCAATTATCAGCAAGGCCAGTAGAATTTGTACTCGCGCCTTCATACGCTTCGACCCTTTCCGATTATAACGATTTCATCTAATATTTTTTGTTCCTCTCTTCCTAGTGTCTCCATGTATTTCTTATGCTGTAAATCCTTTAGAGTTTCCAAAGTCTTTTTCTTTATGGATGCTATTTTTAAAATCGCTTCTTTCACCATCACCTTTTCTTTTCCCTCATTGAGCCGAAGATGAGCCTCTTCAAGATTGCAATCTATTTTTTGCATAAAAGCTTGAAATATTTGATACACGGGGACACTCATACCTTTGGTCTCTTCTTCACTGCATTCTTCTGATATTTCTGCTCTTTGTTCGACCAATCTAAGAACTTCTTCTTCCTTTTTCTGACATTCATTCCTGGCATTAAACACATCAATTTGAGCCCTTTTGCTCAAATATTTTCTATAATCGAGTATCTTATTAAGCCGAAAAGAGTAAGGCTTCATCATTCAACCTCTATTATGCCGTCAACACATCCTTCAAGCGGGCAATGCTTTCTTTAAAAGTTATACTCTGTTTTATATCCTGCTGAAGAAAAGAATTGATCTTATGGATCTTCTTTTTGGCGTAATCTATCTGTGGATCGCTGCCGTCAGCATAAGCCCCGATATTGATTAAATCTTCCGCCTCTCTGTAGGTTGCAAGCACCTTGACAAGTTTCCTTGCCATATCCAAATGATCCCCCTCAACAATGTCATACATCACCCTGCTAATACTGCTTAAAACATCCACTGCAGGGTAGTGCCCTTTATGGGCGAGGTCCCGTGACAAAATAATATGGCCATCCACGATGGAACGAACAGAATCTGCTATGGGTTCGTTCATATCATCTCCTTCAACCAATACCGTGTAGACTCCCGTAATGCTACCCTTTTTTTCTACATTTCCGGTCCTTTCCAAAAGCTTTGGTATTTGTATAAAAACACTGGGCGTATAACCTTTTGCTGAAGGGGGTTCTCCGGCTGCCAAACCAACTTCTCTTAATGACATGGCAAATCGAGTGATTGAATCCATAATCAAAATAACATCCAACCCCTTGTCTCTAAAATATTCTGCTATGGTGGTCGCAAGATGAGCGCCTCTTATCCTGACCAGAGCAGGAGAATCTGATGTTGCGGCAACGACAACTGATTTTTTAAGTCCTTCTTCACCAAGATTGCGTTCAATAAATTCTCTAACTTCTCTTCCCCGCTCGCCAATAAGGGCAATTACGATGACGTCAGCGACCGTGTGGCGCGCGATCATACCCATTAATACACTTTTCCCAACACCTGAACCCGACATAATTGCAATCCGTTGACCTTTCCCCAGGGTGTGCATGGCATTGATAGAACATACACCCACATCGATCACTTCATTGATAATCTCCCTTTTTAAAGGATTGATGACATTCCCATAGATTGGATAATCTGCTTTTGCATGTATGGAACCTTTACCATCAATCGGGTGTCCAAGACCGTCCACAACCCTGCTTAAATAGGCCTCTCCGACCTTGATTGTCGGTCGTTTATTTATATCGACAATCCGGCTTCCAGGTTCTATTCCACGCATTTCTCCAAAAGGCATCACAATAACCCTTTTATCGTTGAACCCAATGACTTCAGCCTGCATATTTTGGCCGCTACTATTTTTTATGCAACAAAGACTCCCGATGCTCATTCCCGGACCGTTAGCCTGTGCAACAATACCTGCAACTTTCACGATCTTGCCTTCCATCTTAATTGGCTGACATGATCGAAGTGCTTCTTCATATTTATTCCATTTGATTGTTGGTTTAAGACCCGTCATTTTTTTTGAACCCGATCAATTTGGCCGTTTAGCATACGAAACCAGTGTACATTCGTTGCTTAAAATGTTACTCAACAGATTCCTGTAAGCATTGAACAATTTTTTCCAGCTTCGATTCTATCGTCGCATCAATATTCCCATAAGGCGTTTCTAAAAAACATCCCCCTCTTGTAACAGCAGGATCGGAAGTAATAACGATCGATTTTAGTTCCTTGTTTTGATTAACAATTTCCGGACTTATTTTTTCAACATAGTCGTAATCTTCCGGATTAACATTAAAAATAATTTTGTTCTTTTCAACCGCCAGTTCCAATGCATTTAAAATGGCGTTTTTTATTACTGTCTCATCTGATCTTACTTCGTGATGAATAATTTTTTCAGCAACGGCAAATATCAAATCTAGAATTTCCCTTTCATGCTGTTTTAATATATCATGTTTGAAGTTGGTCATCTCATTGAATAAATTCTCTATATTTTCTATGATTTTTACTGCCTTCTTTTCTCCTAATTCAAATCCGTCTTTTTCTCCTTGAGCAAAGCCTTTTTCATATGCCTCCTGTTCAATGCTGGCAATATTTTCTTGAGATTCCAACAAATCATCTTCGATTTTTTTTTCTTCGCTATCGGCATTTTCCCAAGCTTCGAGAGGAACGAATTTTGGTTTTTTCCCTGCTCCGGTTTCCAAAGACACAAAATCGTTTTTACCCCTTTTTTTTTGAGACTTATAGGATTCAAAAGACTCCATTTCATACTTATGCCATGATTCTTTTTTGCCGTTTTTATTTCTCAAATTTTTAGACAAAGACATCATCGCCACCCTTAGCCAAAACTATTCGTCCTTCCGATTCAAGCCTCTTCGCTGTTCTTATTATTTCCTGCTGGGCTTCCTCAACCTCACTTAACTTAACGGGTCCCATGACTTCCATATCCTCCCTGAGCATTTCCGAAGCTCTTTCTGACAAGTTACTGAAAACCTTATCTTTCATTTCATCCGAGGTCGTCTTCAATGCCTTGATGAGCAGCTGATTGTCCACGTTTTGAAGGATATCTCTAAAATGCCTGTTTTCGATCTGAAGAAGATCTTCAAAAACAAACATCTTTTGTCTTACCTTATCTGCCAAATCGCCGTCCTCATTTTCTATATGAGACATAACCGATTCTTCCGTGATCCCATCGACCTGGTTTAAGATATTTGCCAGAGTCTCTATCCCGTCGCACTTTCTGGTAGCTCCTCCTATTTTTGAAAGCTCGTTTTTTATGACTTTATCAAGCTCGTTTACAATTTCGACATCAACCTGTCCTATTTGGACGATTCTTAGAGCTACGTCGATTTTGAGTTCTTCAGGAAAAGTCTTGAGGACTTCGGCCGCCTTTTCATAAGGCAGGTAAGACAGAATCAGCGCAATAGTTTGGGGATGCTCCCCCTGGATGATATTGATTAGATTCTCAACAGGAATATAGGCAAGATCACTAAAAGGAACACCGGTGCTTTTTTCACCGATGACTTTAAAAACTTCTCTGGCACTTTCTTTATCCAGAGATTTATTTACAATCTGTTTAAGAAAATCCTCTCCTGATATGACCACATCACTATCGCTTTTAAAGTTAATGAGAAACTCATCCATTACCTTACTTAAGACATCAGAAGGAATATATGTGATTTCCGACATAAATTTCCCGATTTTTTTTATGCTTGCTTCATCCAATTCTTTAAATAAAGCTGTAGAATACTCCTCCCCCATTGTCAGAAAAAGGATTGCAGCCTTCTGCGGTCCTGATAATTTATCAGCGCTTAGTTTCATGATCGTTATTATTCCTGTTCACCAATCCATCCTTTAATGAGCTGTTGAGCCTTTTCCGGATTCTTTTGTGTTATCTCAAAAACTTGATTCTTCCTACCCATTCTTCTTGATTCCGGAAGCTGGTCATATTCGTCTGAAACCGCAGTCAGTTCCTCATCTGTAAAAACAGCTTCTTTGGTTATGGTTTTCATGCTCTTGAGCAATGGTTTTACGATGAACATGAAAACCATAGCAACCAGTAAAAAATTAACGATTGTTTTTCTATAGTCTTTTACAATCTGCAGGATTAGATCCAATGTACTGGGCGCAATTGCAGCTTCATCATCCATTGAGGATGTCTCTGAAAATGAAATTGAACTTACGGTAACCTGATCTTCTCTGTCTTCATTATATCCCATGGCTTTTTTAACGATTTCTTCAAATTTATTCAGCTCCTGTTCAGTTCTCGGGATATATTTTCTTTTTGTTGTTCCATCGTTTAACTTTTCAAACTCATAAATTCCGTCAATCACTGCAGCCACAGAAAGGCGATTGATTGTCCCGGCTGGTTTTAAGATTGTTCGGGTGGTTTTATTAATTTCATAATTTGTGGCAACATCCTTTTTTGTCTTTTTATTCTGAGTTTCCCCTAAAGACGGCAAAACACCACGTCTTTGATCAATTAACGTTTGTTCCGTTTCATCCCCTTTTTGACCGATCTGAGAGTTTTCTTCTATATTTCTTGAACTTCTGACAGCTGTTGCTGTTGGGTCGTATTCCTCTTCATTTAAGGTTATCTTGTCAAAATCGATCTCGGCATTTACTCGAACAATTGCCTTATCGATACCGACAATACGTTCCAGCATGGTTTGAACATTCTCTTTTGTCTGATTTTCAATCTGTTTTTTGTAGTCTAGCTGCGAACCGCTTAACTCAGACGATGCGCTGTCACTTGTCCCCCCCTTAAATATAAGCCTCCCTTTTGTATCCACTACCGTGACATGCTCGGGTTCTAACCCTTCCACTGCATTGGCAACAAGGTGGACAATGGCAGAAATCTTGGCAGGGGACATAGTTACTCGAAGATCCAGCTGTATGGATGCGGATGCAGATTTTTTATCCTCGACAAATAGTGACTCTTCAGGGATAACGATAAACACTCGGGAACTTTTTACTTCTTTGAACTGGTTGATGGTTCTTGCCAACTCCCCCTGAAGAGCCCTCCTATAATTGAGTTCCTGTACAAATTTGGTCGTTTTAAAATCGGTATGATCGAATATTTCAAAGCCGACATTCCCTCCATTGGGGATACCGTCTCCCGCCATGGAGAGACGCAACTCGTATACTTTTTCTTCTGGAACCAAAATTATTGTCCCGTTGGCTTCAATTTTGTAGGGAATGTTTTTTTTCCTGAGTTCAGCAACAATGGCGTTGCCGTCTCCTGGAGAAAGGTTGCTGAACAGAATCTGATAATTTTCCTGATTTGCCCAGAAAAACATGAAAAAAAAGCCCGTTATCACCAGAACAATTACAAAGATCATACTGATCTTTTTAGAAAGGGGCAGTGAATTTATAAGTTTGAGAAATTGTCCAATTGAATCATTCATCCCTATGGTTTCCTTACGACATTCCTATTTTCACGAGTTGCTTTTCCCTAAATTGCTTTTAATAAATTTAGCCGATTCATAATCGAAGCAAACGCTTTACAACACGGGCGCACTTTCTCTAAAACCCCATACGCATTATTTCTCGATATGCATCTACTGCTTTATTTCTTATCGTAAGAAGCAATCGCATGGAAATATCAGTCTTTTGAAGATTTATCATTGTCTCGTGAATGTCTTTTTTACCATTTAAAAGTTCCATTATGGACCGGTTTGAATCTTTTTCTAGTCCATCAACTCGATTAATGGCACCCTTTATAACCTTACCAAATCCTTCAGAGGGCTTCTTGTTTACATTATCTATTTTTTGCACCGTGGCCTGCTGAAAATCTCTAATTCCTATATCATTCATGTCTTACCTCCCGATTTCAAGTGCTTTGATGACCATTTGTCTTGTTGCTTTAATGGCCGCTATATTGGCTTCAAAGGCTCTTCTGGCCATCAGCATGTTTGTGGTTTCCACAATTAGATCAACATTGGGTTTATGTAGATATCCATCGCTATCAGCATCAGGATGGCTCGGGTTATAGACTTTTTTAAACGGGGCTTTATCTTCGACGATGTCTTCAATTTGAACGCCCTTAACGCGAGAGTTATACATCGTATCAAAGTCTTGATCCATCTCCTTTGTGCTCATCACAACCATCTTTCTCCGATAAGGCCCCCCTTTTTCGGTACGTGTCGTCTCTATGTTGGCAAGATTGCTGGCAATGATATCCATTCTTTTTCTCTGTGCATAAAGACCAGAGGCGCTGGTTCCAAGAGATTTTAGAAAATTCATCTTATCGCCCTCCCTCTCTAATAACTTCTTTCAGCAAGTTCATTTTTCTTAAAAGCGCTTCAACAGCCGTCCTGTAAACTAAATTATTTTCCGTTAGTTTGGTCATCTCACTGTCAATATCTGCCCAGTTGTATCCATTCCATTCCCCCTCTTCTTCATAAGGCTCTATCGTTTGATCGCCGTTCATCTGCATGCTGATGTGTCTCGGATCTGTCCTCGCTAAGTCCGTTTTATGATTTGTTTCAAGTGCTCTGGCCAATTCATTTTTGAAATTTATATCTTTTGATTTGTATTTAGGAGTATCCAAATTGCTAATATTACTTGTTATAAGTGCATTTCTCTGTTGAGCGATACCAATTGCTTTTTCAAGGGCATGAAATGTTTTTCCAAAAGATAATTTATCAGGCATAGTCTTTTCCTTTTCACATCCGGGTTAATTTCCAACAGTCTCCTAATATAGAACAAATAAATATTAGCAATTTGCATGCCTTTTTTACTGTATTTCCATTTTTTTTCGATACTCATTCATTTTATTTCTAATTGTCCTCACGCTTATACCTAATATTTCAGCCGCATGGGTTCTGTTTCCATTGGTGTGGTCCAGGGTATTCAAAATGACATTTTTTTCTATCTCTTTTAGAGAAGCTGATGGCGTCATCGGTTGTGTTACAAAGTTGGGCTGTCTATCTTTTTCGGTGAGAAAAAGGTCTTTATTGCTTATTAAATCCTCCTTACACATCAAGACCGCTCTCTCTAAGATGTTTTCAAGTTCCCTAACATTACCCTTCCACGTCATTTGCATAAGAGACGCAATGGCCTCATCTGTCAGCCCTTTGACAGATCTGTTGTCCAGCTCGCAGTATTTTTCGACAAAATGTTTTGCAAGCAAAGGAATATCATCCTTTCTTTCTCTCAGTGGAGGTAAATGAAATGGTATTACATTCAGTCTATAATGAAGATCTTCTCTGAACTTTCCGTCTTTAATTTGTTTTTCAATATCACGGTTTGTGGTGGCAAGAAATCTTACATCAACCGGAACAGGATTCATTCCACCAATCCTGTCAATTTCTCTTTCCTGCAATACTCTTAAAAGTTTGGATTGAAGCTGATAATCCATTTCACTGACCTCATCCAGAAGCAGAGTCCCGTGGTTAGCCAGTTCAAATTTTCCTTTTTTTCTGGAGATTGCACCCGTAAATGCGCCTTTTTCATGCCCAAACAATTCACTTTCAAGCAAGTTTTCCGGAAGAGCTGCACAATTAACAGCGACAAATAGTTCATCTCTGCGGGAACTGTGATGATGAATATACCTTGCGAAAAGCTCTTTTCCGGTTCCTGATTCTCCCTGTATAAAAATTGAAGCCTTGCTGTCAGCGATATCTTTTGCAATCTCCAAAAGTTTTTCCATTTCCTTATTCTGTGTGATTATTTTAAATCTCTTCCTTGACGCCTCTTTTCCTTTAACATTTGAACCATTGGCAACATATGAATGAATTAACTGTATCATTTTAGGCGTCAATGGTTTTAACAAAAAGTCATCTGCTCCAAGCTTCATCGCCTCAACCGCCTCATTAACACAGGCTTCATCCGCGATAAGGATTACAGGGAGTGTTGTGTTACATTCCTTTATTCGCTTTAAAAGGCTAATCCCATTGATTTGAGACAAATTCAGATCGCTTATGACAAGGTCATAGTGGTTTTCAATTATTTCTTCATAAGCCAATCGTCCGTTGGTCGCAGTTTTAACATGGTAGCCTGATTCAAGAAATATATCACATACATGCTGTGACTGACTGTTAATATCATTTTCCGCCAGTAGTATTTTCTTCCTAATCATCCTTAAATACGGTCTCCTCTTTTATGAATCCCAATTGATCGCAATCAAAGTGGGATGAAGATTTATTGCGTGTTCACGGGGTGTACTCCCCCACTGCTAAGCCATTGAAATGACAAAGCTACTCCGCGTCAACCCGCCTGCCATGCATGGCACGAGCGGGCAGGTATCGTTACACGTAGAAGCAAACCCCGTGAACACCTACATATTTTAAGGGTTAATCTAATTGAGCCTCTCTGATATGTTATCTCTGTTAAATTGAATTTCATCCATCCTCTCTTTAGCCAGATTGCTCCAGAATGGATCATTGAGGCTCATGATCTGATTATAAAGTGCAAGAGAATCTTCTTTTTTATTTAACCGCCAGTAGCATTCGGCTAATTTTAGCTTAAGCGAATTTTTACCTGAATTTTCTTTTGTTGTTAGAATAACCTGATTAAATATATTTAATGCTTTTCGAACATCACCCAGAGATAGATAGAGATCGCCCAATTCCTGATCAATATTGTAATCCGTAACATCACAGTCATTTTTTATTTCGTTCACCTCGTTTACTGCTATCAATGCGTTTTCTCTGGAGTTGCTGCCCGTTAACGCCTTGGCTTTTTCAATCAAAAGTCGAGCCCTTTTACATTTTGGTACAGGATATTTTAAGGCCTTATCAAATGTATCAGCTGCCAGCTTGTATTGTTTTTGTTTCAAAAGAATGCTTCCCCGTAACTGGTATGCTTCTGAAGCGTATTTGCTATACGGATGATTGGCTAGCAATATATCAAATTTTTTTAAGGCGCCTTTGATATTGTCTTGCTCAAATAAATATTTACCCATGAAGAATAGAAGATCGGCGGGTTTATCATTGTCGGTTAAAAGGACATCAGCCTTTTTAAATACTTCTATGGCCATATCATTAAGATTGACGTATACAAAGGCTCTTGCAACAGGCAAAAAGAGTTCTGGAGCATTAACCATCAAAAATATTTTTTCGTTTTTAAGATATAAGTTTATGATATTTATATATTTATGATTTTTAATCTCTTTTTTAAGTTTGCCCTCAATGGTCACCATCAGAGCATGTGTTAATTCTTTTTTTAAAGATGTCCTCGGATATTTTTCTAGTAATTCTTTTAAGACTTTTAGGCTCTTTTCATACTCTTTTTCCTTCTGATATGTAATGCCCAGTTTTAACATTGAAAGTTGAATCAAAGGATTCTTTTCATCTTTTTTGACAACAGAATCGTTTACGATATTCTCATATATTTTTTTAGGTGAGCCCATATCTTTTCTTGTTTTTTCAATCCAGTCTTTGTCTTCTTGTTGTTCAGCAAGCCTTATTTTACTTATGATTGCCCCATCCGTATTTGGATAGCGTTCAAGGACCATCCGATAAAATTTTACGGCATCCTCGATCAATCCTTCATTCCGATAGGTATCTCCAATCTGGTTAAGTATGAGATGGTTTATTTCTCTTTCAGGGTATGTATTATAATATCGATAAAGGTTTTCTCTGGCCTTTTGATTATCTCCCAGCTGGTAATGGTTATATCCTATATAGAGAGAAATTTCCGGGTGCTTATATATATTTTCTGGATTTTCTTTGTTGAGTTCATTGAGAATTTTAAGTGATCTGTTAAATTTATTCATTTCATAAAGAATTTTTGCTTTTTCTTTTTTTGCTTCTATTCTCTCAGATAAATTTGGATATCCGGAGGTGATGGTTTCTAATTCATCCAGTGCGGCCAGGGCATCTTCTTTTCTATTCCTCAGGAGCAGCACCCTTACTTTTTGCATTAATGCCTTTACCCGTAAAATGGAGCCTTTGTCTTTCTTTAAAACCAGATTATAATAACCCAATGCCTCATAATAATTTTTTTTATATAAATACAGGTTGCCAATGCTAAATACGGCATCCGGAACATATTCGGAAGTTGGGAATCGACTGATGGCATCTTCATAATGACCTTTAATTTCTTTATATTGAACCGAGATAAATTCTCTGTTTAAGTGATCATAAGATTTCGCCAAAATAAAATATGCTTTCTCTGAATATCTGCCATTGGGATATTTTTTTATTAAAAGGGTAAGATGTTCAATTGCACCTTTCCAGTCTTTAGCGTTATAAGTATCAAGGCATTTTAGGTAAATGGATGTATCTTCCTTGCCGTCATCTTCCACCATTTGAGTTAGTTTCTCTTCAGGGCTTTTTTTTGTCAGACCATCTTCTTTTGATCTGTTTTGCTTTTTAGCAACGTGTTTCGTTTCTTTTTCAGGAGCACCAATTTTTTGATTGCCTGGAGTTTCTGAAATTACGGGAGTCATTTCCTCTAAGGCTCTTTTTTTTTATGCGGATTTTCAATATTTTTTGGGATATCGTTTACCTTCACATTTTCATTTTTTTTAAATGTTGATAGATCCCCTGATTTTTTAATGATATTTGTTGGTTTGTCATGTTCTTTTTTATCTTCGCCTTCTTTTGATTTGAGAGTGATAATTAATTCATTATCAACAGACTTATCGGTAAAACTCGGAACAACGGAACCCTTAATATCAAACACTATCCTTATTTTCTGTGAATGATATCCAATTCTTATAATTTTAATGTCAGAATTTTCCACCACCTTGGACACCCCTCCCAACAACCGCGACGCACAAAAGATATCAACGACGATCCTGGGAGGATCTTTAAGGGGTTTAGCCATATACTCAGCAAGTTTCCCGTCACCCAAAACAGTTACAATGGTTTGACCGTTGGATTTATGTGTTGTGATTGAAACAATCCTGCTTATGGTCCCTTTATATGATTTTTTAGTCGACGGATGCGGACTTGCCGCCATATTGTTGGAATTTAACACAAAAAAAAGGGATAAAAATAAGACAGAAATGGATCTGATTAAGTAACCTTTCATACGACATTTTTACAGCAATTAGTATGCCAACGGGATTGGAATAATGGCGGGATGGTATGATGGAATATTGAAAACCCACTTCTGATGATAACAACACAAGATTGTAAATTATAACAGCATGATTTAACTATTATTTTTTAAGATATTCTTTTTGCTTGAATTGTCTCAATATACATAGGCGGATGTTGTCATGGTGGAATGATGGACTCAAAAAAGAATGAGCAATGGATGTCAACCGTCATTTTTTTGACAATTGAACTTCCCGTCTCAAGAGGAAAAGGGGTTTAAATTCATTGACGGTCTTACGCAGTGGCGGCTTTATCTGTTTCTATGTTCTGTTTTTTAATCTTTGCCACCAAGGTTGTTCTATTGATATTTAGAAGTTTTGCAGCTTTTGATTTTACCCAGTTGGTTTTTTCCAAGGCCTCAAGAATAATCCTTTTTTCATAATCTTGAACCGCTTCATTAAGGTTCAGATCATTATCGATGATGACCTCTTTGGCCGGGTGACGCGAGACGCTGACATCTTGCATATTTTCAGGTAGTTCATCAAAGTCTACTACCGAACCCTCACTAAGGATTGTGAGTCTTTTTATCACATTTTCAAGTTCTCTGACATTTCCAGGCCAGTCATACGCCAATATTGCATCCATGGCAGCTTGGGAGAAACCCGTAATCCTATCCCCCTTTCCTTTCTGAAATTTTTTAAGGAAATGATCGATAAGTAACGGAATGTCAGATCTTCGCTGTTTTAAAGATGGAACCTTGATCGGAATAACATTCAATCGATAATAGAGGTCTTCCCTGAACTTCTCCATATTAATGGCGGTTGTTAAATTCTTGTTGGTGGCTGCGATAAACCTTAGATCCACATGAAGGGTCTTTGTCGCGCCCACTCTTTCAAATTGTTGTTCCTGTAAAACCCTCAGCAATTTTATTTGCAATGCCGGACTCATTTCTCCGATTTCATCGAGAAAAATGGTGCCGCCGTTTGCCCTTTCAAATCGACCGATTCTCTTTTTATAGGCTCCGGTAAAGGCGCCTTTTTCGTGGCCGAAAAGTTCGCTCTCTAACAAAGCTTCTGGTATAGCGCCACAATTAATAACAACCATCGGCTTATCACTCCGTTGGCTGTTATAATGAATCGATTTCGCTATTAATTCCTTCCCTGTGCCACTGGCACCGGTGATCAGGACAGTGCCGTCCGTATCAGATACCTTCTCGATGAGATCGTATATTTTTTTGATAACCTTACTTGTTCCGACAATATTTTTATTATGATATTTACCCTTTAACTCCTTTTTAAGCCGAATATTCTCTTCTTCAAGATTCTTAAATTTAAGGGCTTTTTCAACAAAAATGAGAAGCTCACCGGGCGACACAGGTTTCGTGATGTAATCAAAAGCGCCTTTCTTAATGGCTTCAACCGAACTTTTAATGGTCCCATGGCCGGTGAGAATGATGCATATGGTTTTGGGTGTTTTTAATATCGCATTTTCAAGAACTTGCATACCGTCCACATCGGGCATCATGAGATCTGTTAAGACCATGTCATAATCATTGCTCTCCAGTTCTTTGATGGCCGATGCACCATTAGAGACCGTTTTTACTTCGTAATTATTAGATTCCAGAATATTGGCGATGAGTTTTAATACATCTGGATTATCATCAACGACTAATATTTTTGCCATAATATATTCTCTTAATATGTTCTACTAATTAGACGGCAGTCATGTCGAAATTATATAAAACATCAATTCCAGCAAAAAGTCAATTTTTTGATTTTTTAAAAAACTATCAATGCTTAATATTGTAATATAAAAAACAAATCAAGGGGAAAAAGGTTTAAGTGTTCATATTTCATGCATAAAATTCAGGGAGGCTTTTAAAAAGAGTAAAAAAAAATCAAAACGTGTTTGAAGGCATCAGATCGAGAATCCTTGCGATGAAACGGTCATTGTGCGGCAAAAATCAAACTCTTACTCAACATACCGCACTATAAGGAGGTGTTTTTCCGATATGAAAATTGGAAGGAAGTTTAGATAGTGTCCATCCATAAAACAGGATTTTTATTCAAGATCAAGTCGAAGATCCCGGACTCGATCCGGGGAAGGCGAAAAAAATAACCACCCCGATGGAAAACCTATCGGGACAAGCCGGCAGATGTTTTAATATTCCGAGGATTATTTTTTAATCATAACGCAGAGATTGTGCAATAAAGACCATTTTGGGTGGACACTATACATAATCCCCGCGATGGAATTTATACATCGCCACCTTTGCCGTCACAGCCAAATCTTCAACGAGTCTGTCAAGGGCTTTATCATTACGAATTTTATTAACAGCTTCAGACTCCATTAGAGTGACCTCTTTTTCGATACTGTCCACTAACGGTCTAATGTCTTTTAAAGTCCTGGCAGGATCAGCCAGTTCTCCGGCATAGTGATCTAAAAGATTAAGAATTTTTTCACTTTGCACGATGACATCACTTTTGCTGTCAACAGGACAAGGACTGGTGGTTGCATGTATTTCATCGAGTTTTTGGTCAAAAATCTGTTTGAATTGATTATTGTCGTCGACCTTTGCAGTTGATGATAATTTTGCCTGGAATGAATTGCCTATTTTATTGATATCCATTTTTCAATCCTTTTTATATCTTCATATTTGTCTGATCTATCTTTTATATTCGGCACAGCCAAACGGTTCCTTTAGAGAATTGTTATTCTTTTTCCTAAATGTTGAATTACATTATGAATTAGAAGGTTAACTGTCAAATACCTTAGACAATTTTTCGTTGATTGTTTCTGCAGTAAACGGTTTAACGACGTAATTGCCAACCCCTGACTTAACCGCTTCTACAATATTATCTTATTGATTCTCATTATTTTCATCCACTTGTTGAGCATATCGAATTTAAGTTCTCTTAAATACAGTAAATACATTTATTGAAAAGATGGTCGGCATAATTTTCCTGCCGGAAGGTAATTTATTCATCTTTCAAAGAACAACGGATGCAATTTTAAGATCCACTTTTTCTTTTTCTAAGAACTCCCCGTTGTCTCTGAAATACCGAGTTGATAATCCTTTCTTGGTCATTCACACTAATGTCAAGGAACTTTACCCCAAGAGAGAATAGGGTCTTACCACATTCATCCACCTTTGCTGCATGAACAACTTCACCAAATATGTCCATAAAAACGAGAGGTATCTTTGAGAGATAAAACTTAGAATGAATGATCTGTCCGGTTTCAACGGGCCTATCCACCATGATATTCATACCTGATCCGCTGATATTCGTTCCTATTCCCTGTTTGAACAGGCCCTCTATTTTATTATCTTTTTCTAAAAGCTCTAAAATTAGATCCAATTTTTCGTCTATTAGCACGAGATAATTGACCAGTGAGGGATCCATTGCTGTATCAGCATCTATTTTTTTGTTATCGATATCGATACCCGGTTCTTTTTGTAAGTGAGGGGAAATTGCCTCATTAGACCTGACGAGCCCTTCATATTCATCTGAAGTCATCGTTCTGAATTTTATTTTAAATGAAAAATTCCCTCTTACATAAGAACGTCTCTCAATATGAGGCATATTCGTCACCTTTATTCTGATATTGACAAAAATAACAAAAAAATTTCAAAAAAAATATGCAACTATCGTACCATATTTTAAAGATCTAATACCTGAATCTTGCATTGTTGGAGTGAAGCGAAAATCCCGTTATCGGTTCATATGAAAGCCTCCAACGCTTTCAAAACTCATGCCATAACTCAGGTTTCGCAACCGGATATCGCTAAAAAGCCTTTCAATTGGCGGGTCGAAAAATATTTTTTAAGGCAGAATCGGAATCGTTAAATGCGACAATATCTTGACGATTCATTTCGTTAACCGTGCTATCGAACCGTTCCGAGGCGCTTTAATTCATTTTAATGAAACATTTTAAACAGATAACATCTGTAAAGCCTGATCCGGCAAGTATCGGAATACTAATGGTACATATATTGCATATAATCGATATAAGTAAAGATTACCATGACATCAAATGCTCTAAATAAATTGGACGATGAACTTGACTTAAAATTGTCCATGAGAAAATCGAATTTTTATGCGTTTATTTTTACAATTTTTAAAATGTCAGTCATGCGAGAGGTATCAGTATGAACGAAAAAATACTGGTCATAAGCGATCAAGAAAAAGATGGGAATCTTTTTAAACAAATCCTTGGATCTAAAGGTTTTGATATTGTAACAAAACCTATCTTAGAAGGTATTGAAGACATCCTTTCAAAGGACAATTTTGGAGCCATACTTGCAGACTATGATCAGGTCGGAGATCTTGCTTACAGTTGGATAAATCTTCTTCAGGCGAACAGGTCAAAATCGTGTGTAATCCTTTATGGAGAAAACAAAAAAGCAGAAAAGATTTCTGAGATTCTCCAAGCAGGTGCTTACAGTTTTATCTCCAGATCCAATATTTCAAAACGTCTTTATGAAACTATTTTGGGAGGAATGGAAAATCGAAAGACATTTATTGAAATCTTGGGAATGTTTAATACATTGAAAAACGTGAACGAAAGTATCGAAAGGGAAAAAGAAGATCTCAGAAAAAAGAACCAGGAATTGAGCTTTATCAACCGGTTGACCACCGAGGTGGCCTATGACCTTAACTGGAGCTTAATTCTCCCCAGAATCTTAAATGCCGGCTTTCTCGATGTCATGAATCCGGCTTTGCTGGGCATGCTCTACCGCATCGGCACCAAATGGAATCTGGCATTTCATCTATCTGAAAAAGAAATCAATAAAAAAATTATTGACGGATTAAAAAAAGATATGATCAACGAATTCTTTTCGATTTCAGGTGAAAGGGTTTCAATAAAGGATACGGACTTTCATTTGTATTCATCCAGCGTTAAAATTTCGTCGGCCGACGTCATTCCCTTTTCCAAACAGATTATTATGCCTTTGAGTCTTGCAGGGTCCACTTTGGGAATGATAGCAATCCTGCCCAAAAAAAATGAGAAACTGAACGACGAAAAAATGGAGTTGCTGACAACCATATCGAACATTCTTGGCATGTCTCTAAAAAATGCCCAAGAATACCATAAACTTAAAGAAATGGCTGTTAAAGATGGTCTTACCGGCATTTTAAACCGAAAAGGATTCCAGAGCTTTATTCAAAAAGAATTCCACAGAGCAAAAAGGTATCACAGACCTCTATCCCTCATTATGATTGATGTCGATAATTTTAAGAAGATAAATGATTCTCTCGGACATCAGGCCGGTGATTTTGTGCTTCGGGAACTTGCTGGATGTTTAGAACGTTCTATTCGACAGGCCGATATTGTGTTCAGATATGGTGGCGATGAATTCGTCATCCTTCTTCCTGACACAGATGAAGAACAAGCCAAAATGCTCTTGAAAAGAGTGTTGTCTGATGTCAGGAAACATGCTTTTGAGTGGGAATCTAATCAAATGAATGTCAAAATAAGTTGTGGTATTTCAACGACCGGCGGGCTTGAAAACCATGAAGACGAAAAGGATTTAATCTCAAAGGCTGACACAAGGCTTTACAGCGCAAAACGTTCGCAAAATCTCAAGTATTGCATCGCATAAGATACGTGTCGATCAGTCACATCGGTGTGATCCCAAAGGATACATGGGGTGAAGGGTTCAAGGGTTCGTTGGAGAAGAACTATTTTTAATTTCTCCCTGGCTGTAAAGATCGAGAAATACACCTACAATTTTTGGATCAAACTGACTGCCTGCATTTTCTCTTATAATCTCAACTGCAACATTATCCGACATCCCTTGTCTGTATGATCTATCAGTGGTGAGCGCATCATACACGTCCGCCACAGAAAGAATTCGAGCAAGATGAGGAATGTCTTCCCCTTTAAGTCCGTCAGGATATCCCTTTCCATCAAATCTTTCGTGATGGTGTCTTATGATATCCTGTTCGTCTGTCCACATCCCCAGATGTCCGATAATATTGCTTCCAATGACCGGATGTTTTTTGATAATTTTATATTCATCATCCGTGAGTTGACCCGGTTTTAATAGAATGCTGTCCGGAATACCGATTTTTCCGATATCATGAAGATTACCCGAGATATTTAGTTTTGCGATTTCCTCCTGCGAACAACCGCTTTTCCTGGCAATTGACATGGCATATCCCGACACACTTGTCGAATGCTGTTTCGTATACGGATCTCTTGCCTCAATTGCTTCAACAAAGGCATAAAGGGTTGAAAAAAGATTTTCGTAAATATTTTCATAAAGCGCCAGATTTTCTATGGAAAAAGATGCTTTCTCTATCAAGAAATTTAGATAATATATGTCTTTTTCACTAAAATATTTATCTTCATTGTTGATAATTGATGTCAGCATTCCAAACACCCTGGACCTTATCTTAAGCGGAATGGCGATGATATTCCCGCCCCCGTTTTTTCCCTTTATAAGATACGGAATGCCATCACCACCAATTTTTTGGGCCATCTCTTTTTCTATATATACAGCATCATCTCTGTTCTTATTCTCATCTCTGAAAAAAGATGTGATAATTTCATAATCTTTCATCTCTTGGGTAAAAAAACAGAAATGTGCTTCATCACAAGGCGTAATTTTACCGGACAAATTGACCAATATTTTAAAAAGATCCTGACTGTTTGATACCTGATCCAGTTTCTGAAGAATAAGATTAATGGTCTCGACCTCTTTTATTTTTCCATACAATTCCTTATTAATCTTAACAAGTTTTTGACTCTTTTCAGCCTCCTCCTTTAATAAGATATTTTCAACAAAGTTCGATCTTGACGTCATTACTTTTGAAATCGTTGGAAGAATTTGCTCCATTTGAAATGGCTTTGTGATAAAATCCACGACACCGTTTTTTAAGGTCTCTATGGCAATATCCATGGAAGGATAACCGGTCATAACAACCACCGGAATGGTATTATCATACTGATAAATTTTTCGGGCGAGTTCCAACCCGTCCAGCCCGGGCATGGCAAGGTCTGTAAAACAACAGTTGATGGGTTCTGTCTTGATTATTTCAAAGGCTTCAAAACCGTCTCTGGCTGTGAAAAGCGTAAGATTTGTCTGGGACTCAAAATATCCTTTGAAAACATCAAGAATACACTCTTCATCATCAACTACAAGTATTTTTAAATTTTCTTTCATTTTTGAACAATTTTCATGCAGTTTTTAGGTGGTAACCGTTCACAAGGATCGGAGTTCGGGGTTCGGCCGCCCCCCGTGAACTCTTAATGCTTTTCTTCAGGATTTAAACTTTTAAGGAGATTATGCTTGAAAGTTTTAAATTCACTTTCAGTCAGGCTGCCGCTTTCTTTTAATGAAGATAGGGCTTGTAACTTGTCCACGGTGTTGTTAGAAGAAGAATTGCTGTTGTAAAGATAATGCAGACTTGGCATGTTTGAAGAGAAAAAGTTGATGCTTGATATTTTTTTGCCCGCGTTCTTCTCCTTTTTCAAAAGCATCAATTCATGGTAGGCATTCTTAATTTCCTTTAATAATTCTCTGTTTTCTCTGAACAGTTTTATTTTGTCTATGGCATTATCTACCGCAATCCTTATCTCTTCGAGTTTACATGGCTTTCTGATGTAATCGTAAGCCCCTTCCTTTACGGCCATTATAGCGGTTTCTAATGATGCATAACCGGTAATAATAATAACAAGGACGTCAGGATTGGTTTTTTTAGCGTATTTTAATACATCCAAACCGCCGACTTTCGGCATCACCAGGTCAGCAATTATCAGATCATAAAAATTGTTTTGTATGTGATCGATCCCCTCAAGACCATCATAGCAAACATCTATAGATCTTTCCTTGCCAGAGATACAATCCTTGAGAATATCCGCAACATCCTTTTCATCATCTACAACAAGGATATTTATTTGCTGATGGGTCACTTTCGGCATTTATCAGGCATTAACTCCCATGATTAAATTTTTACCAAAGTTGAGCGATTTTCAAGTTTGCCTCAGATGCAAGGAAGATGTCGTTTCTCTATAGTCGTCTATGCGGAACGGCATCTGACGCAGTAGACGCGGTGAAATCGGAAATCCCGTAGGGTTTCAAATCATTGAAATTCAAAATAACAGAATACCTTAATAATATTGTTAAGTTAACCATTTCAAAAATTTGAAACGCTCAGTTTAGGTTTTAGCCCGTTTGATCAAATATCATACCAACCATCTCGTCCATTTTGGCAGCAAGTTCTAATATCTCCTGAGATGGAATCTCTCTGACAACCTCTCCGGTAATTTCATCAACTACAGTGATCATCATTTCCCCGGAAGCCTTGTGAACTGAAAATTGCAAATCTACATTATGCATAATATCAAGATTTTTCAGCACATTCGCTGCCAGTTCTTCCAAGTCAGGTAAATCCGGGCTTTTAACAGGCTGTTGAACTTCTTTCTCTTTCTGGTTTGTGGCCCGCTCTGCAGGAAGCCTTGCCTGAACAGCTGGAGCTCGGCTCTTTACCGATGCTGTAATAGGTTCAACTCTCATAATAATCCACACCCCCTTTATTTTCTTGTCCTACAATGTTAATGAAAACTTTAAAAAAATCATATCACTGCCATTACGGGAAGCCTATTTCCGGCATAAGCGGCAGAGACCCTTTTTTTTCTTTCAAACATCACGAGTTGTCGACCCAGTTCATCCCGCTGTCTATCGATTTCCGCCACAAGCTCATGAACCTGATCGCGCGTTTCTTTTACCCGGTCGAGCAGTCCGGCATCCTGGCTTAAGCCCGCCCTCTTGAGCGATTCCATCACATCCCTGTGCTCCTCGGCCAAACCTATGATCGACCGGGCATCGTTTTCCCCAAGCGCGAAATTGATCCCGGCGGTAATATCCGCAAGACTTCTGTACAGAGTTTCATGTGTCTCAGATTGCAATACTCACTCCTCTCATCATTTCCGGCGCAGTGTTTTCGGCAAGAACAGATTCGCCGGCCATCTGGTCGGCCGCCTCCTTGAAACCTTCATACAGTTCCCCCAGGAGTTGTTCCACCTCCTCCAGTGCTTCAGGATCATTTCTGATATTTGCGGTGGTCAGCCGATTCACCATATAGCCGTACAGCGCCGCCATTTTATCTACCAGATCCCCGCCATTTTCCCTGTCAAGCGCACAGTCAAGCTCCGTCAGGATCGCCAAAACCTTTGAAATCTTCTCGCCCTTGAGTTTGGGGTTTTTTTCTCTGATCCCTTGGCGTGCGATTCTCAGAGAGATGAGAGCGCCCTCATAGAGCATCAAGAGGATCTCTTCTCTGTTTTCGGTCGTATTGGTCATTACGTTTTTGTAACCGGCATATCCTGTGGCGATCATAAAATTAGATCCTTTCTGTCATGTTCGAAAACCGGGATCTTGTATTCCCCGTTCGCGGTTAACCTTAGCTTGATATGTATCTGTTCAGATTTTGCAGGCTCACGATCTGCTGGCTCAAATAATTCCCGGTGCTCTGATATTCGGCAAGGAGTACTTCCAGCGCGTTGAACTGTGCCCTGGTCCGTGTTTCCCACGCCAAAACACGCATCTCTTCACGTTCAACCCTATCCTCAATATCGTCTATGCTGTTTTGGATGCCATTCGTCCTCGCGGCAAGGGTACCGTCCGTGGATCTGAGCATGGCATACAGGGTATCCTTCATGCGCAGGGCAAACCCCTCAGATCCCTCCGTGGACTGGGTGAAAAACTGAAGTACATCGTCAAAATGATCACCAAGGGCACTGTTCAGGGTTGAAGAATCGACCTCAAGCCGCCCTTCCGCATTCAGGGCAATGCCAAGATCCGCCAGCCGGCTGAAAGAATTAACCCCTGAAACCGTACCTGTGACCATTGTGTTGAGACGGTTGCGCATACCCTTTGTGGCGGCATCACCCAGCAGAACGCCTGCGGTCTCGGTGGTCGAATTAAAGCTCTGATATTCCTCAAACACGTCGATCGCCTCGTTGTACGCATCCACAAAAGCAGTGATTTTGGAGACAACGGCGTCCAGGTCTCTGCCTACCGTTAACGTCGTCTGGTTGTCAGGAGTCTCGGGCGCGGATTCAAGCGTAAGGGTGACGCCTTCAATCACGTCAGTTATGACGTTGGTGTCCCTTTGAATATTAACAACGCCATCGACAGTGATGATGGAGTCGGCGGCATCCTGAGTATTTGACAGGTTCTCGGTAACCCCCAGGTCGAATACCAGTCTGGAAAGGCCGTTCATATCTGTGTTGTTGGTGTCGCCGGTGTCTGTGACCGTCAAGTTGATCACATTTTCCACCCCGGTCGTATGGGCGGCCAGGGTGAGGAAATAGTCGGTTCCGTCAAAGATAACCCCTGCCCGGACCCCGGCCTCCGAATCATTTATGGCCTGGGCCACATCCACGATGGTGTCGGTGGCAGATACAGCGATATCTTTAATACTGCCGTTTCCCACCTTGAGGTGGAGGGTCCCTTCACCCACGGTTTCTCCCTGGGAAAAGGCCCCACTCGCAAGTTTGTGGACCCCGGCCAATTGCTGTACCGTGATGCCGTACGAACCCGCTGTGGCATTTTCATCGGCAGATGCGCTAAAAAGGTCGGTATCACCTGAAACAGCAGAAAAATGGGTGAGATTGCTCACGGAATCGAGGCCTTTCACTGCGGATTGGAGGCTGCCCAAGATGCCCTTCAGGCTCCCATAGGCCGACAATTCCACCTGATAAGCGGCCTCTCGCTGTTGAAGCTTGAGTATGGGTTGCCGTTCCAACTCCAAAAGCTGCTCGATCATACTGTTGGTATCAAGACCTGATATGAGGCCTCCCACTGCGATGGACATGGTCACTCCCTTCTTAGTTTCAGGGGTTTCTCTCCAATCAACCCCTTACGCCCTTGTCAAATTGCGGCCTTCGTCATTTTCCTTAGTATAACTATCGTCATCTCACCAAAAAACTTGAGCTTTTTACACAACTTTGTTGCCCAAAATCATAAAAAAACCCCGCTTTTTTTCTAAAAAAACGGGGTTTTGGTTTAAGGGTTTTTGTTTGCTTTCAGTCTTTAGCTATCAGCCTTAATGTCACGCCTACTGAAGCAGGGCAAGCACTGTCTGCGGCAGCATGTTGGCCTGGGCCAGCATGGCAACTCCCGCCTGCTGCATGACCTGGGCTTTGGTCAAATTAGCTGTTTCGGCTGCGAAGTCCGCATCCATGATACGGGCACGAGCGGCAGATACGTTTTCGGAGACGCTCTGCAGGTTGGCGATGGTCGATTCGAAGCGATTCTGAACCGCACCGAGATCAGCACGGGTGCTACTAATGAAGCTCAACGCCTCATCAATTACATTAAGCGCCGCATTCGATCCGGACTGTGTCGAAACGTCCACATCGGCAACACTGGACAAAGTACCCGCTAGGTCAGCTGCGGCAAATGTTGCCACAGTACCAGTAACAGCAAACGATTTTGATGCACTCATTGACACCTGGCCACCAATTGCAATATTGTCCGTAGCAGCATTTGTCAGAGTCTGTGAGCTAGCAAATGTTCCCGCAGTTGGGCCGACATCAAATACAGCGTCATCAGCGGTACCATTAGCCACTGCATCAATTACAATGTTATGGCCATCTTCATTTGTTAACGTCAAAGAGCCGGCAGCGGTATTCAGCGAAGCCACAACGCCGGTACTGGCGCTCTCCGCATTGATCGCGTCACGCAGTCCGGAATAATCTGTCGTGGAAGTCAGGGTATGCGAGATCGTCTTAACACTGCCTTGAGCCGTACCTGCTCCGTCTGTGGTAGATAGCTCAAAACTAAGAGCCTCACCCACAGCCACGCCGGCGGCCAACATGATATCAGCCGTTGTCTTTGCTGTTGCTGATACACCGGTATCCCCTTCAACATTGTTGATTCCCGCAGCAATCTCAGCAGCAGTAGCACTAAGTGCATAACTAACATCTGAGGATCCTAAATTGCCGGACACGGTAATGGTATCAGCCACTACACCGTTGACGTCGTTAGCAGCAGCACCTGTCAATGCACCAATATTCAGGATACTGGTTGTCGTATAAGCGCCCATATTCGTAGCCGATGCATTGCCAATACTTACCGAAATAGACTCATCGGCAAATGCACCCACATGGAATTTGGCAGCCGTAAAAGTTCCATCAAGAATTTTTTGACCGTTGAATGAGGTTTGTGAAGCGATTCGATTCAACTCATCCTGCAGCTGAGTAACCTCTTTCTGGAGGTTTGCACGATCAGAACTGCTATTCGTGTCATTGGCGGACTGCACTGCCAGCTCACGCATTCTCTGGAGAATGTTGCCTGATTCCTGCAAAGCACCCTCGGCGGTCTGGGACAGGGAGATGCCGTCGTTGGCGTTTCGTGCCGCCTGATTCAAGCCGCGAATCTGAACGGTCATTCTGTCTGAAATGGCCAGACCGGCGGCGTCATCTTTGGCGCTGTTGATTCTCAGGCCGGACGAAAGCCGCTGCAGGGATTGGTTCAACATGCCCTGCGTTTTTCCCAGGTTTCTCTGGGCGTTCAATGCTGCAATATTGGTATTAATTGTCATTGCCATGGTTTTATTCCTCCTTGAATTTTGGTTATTAGTCTGATCACTTGCCTGCCCCGTGAAATCCAATTTTATTTCACCAGGGTCATTTGTTACTGCTATGATCTCTGACATCTGACTGTTTTTTGCCGGCTTCCCTGCCGGCAGGTTGTTTGTTTAATTCAATGCATTACCCGTCGGGCGTCCTCTTTATTTTCACCTCCTTTTTCTGCCCGCGTTTTCGCGTTCCTATTTCCATTACTGTTTATTATCGATCCTTACCCTCCAAAGCTTGAGTATTTTTTTCGAAAAGCCTGCAACAGGTTGTTCTTCCGATAAAAACTAACATGGAATCATCTCCAGTAAAATAGGTGGGGCCAGGATTCAAGAGGTCGGGGTACCGTTTATGACTGGGACATTGTCGTTAGGAAAGCCGCTCAAAAGAGAGACCATACCGCCCGGACCGTCCAATCCATTTAATATTTGATGATATATGCCGATAATGTTAAAAGACGATGAACATCACGTATTTTAGTGGGGAATAAAAATGGTACCCTTAAAAGAAAGCTATTTTGATAAAAATTCACTTTTTTCTAAAGTTTTATTCAAAAGCCTCCGATAAGAAAAATGAGGTGGCGAATCATGATGATAACAGCTTATCAAGTCAATAATGTTCTGCGGGTTTACGGCGATCAACTTCGCCATAGTAGGATTTCCAGCACTCCGAAAGATACGGATGCCGGTCTGCCGGACAGGATCAGTATCTCTACAAAGGCCCGGCGAAAAACGATAATTGACAATATTACCGATAATATTGTAGGAAAGATTACACAATACGGACCCTACGATAAGGTTGAGAAAGAGGTATTTAAAAAACTTGAAAATGAATATGGAGGACATTTGACCATTACCGGAGATAATCCCAATGGGCTCATATTCAAAGAAATTGATGAAAACGGTGAAACCATAAATTCACTTTCCATCGAAGATTCAAATTTTTTAACCAACAAATTAAAAGAAATCACCGAGGAAACCATCGATAAAAATATGAAGTAGTGTCCATTCATAAATGAGTTGGGCAAAAAGACCATTTATGGATCGACACGAAGCAGAAATTAGAGGTATATATCATGAAAATTGACAACAGAATCATTCACTACGAAATAAACAAACAGCTCCCCAAGCGCCCGGAAAATGAAATAGAAGGGATGGGGGAAAAACAGACTTCTAATGAACAAAAGGTTGAAGAAAAAAATCCGTCAGGACAAGATACGATTGTTAACCTTTCTTCGGCCTCAAAAGAGGTCCAAACCGCAAATGAGATTATCGCATCTGAACCGGATGTGAGAGAAGATAAGGTTGCCGAGCTTAAAAAAAGAATTGAATCCGACAACTACACTGTCGACAACAAGGCCGTTGCGGATAAGATTGTAGAATCGTTTATCGACGAAATTTTCTAACCATCCTTATTATAATAAAAGACAGAGGGCTTTGCGGATTGCCCTCTGTTTTTTTATTCCACCATCCTTTTCCATCTCAATAACACACCAATAATTCAAGTGACACAATCGCTTCGCGATTCTATTTTTCTAAAGACAAAAGGATACGGCTCAACACCGGTAAGATCCGTTGTTTCAAAAGGAACCGTTTCATGGGACCCCAAGACCAAAATTCCACATGGCGCAAGACTTTTTAAGACATTGCCGAAAGCCCTTTTTTTCAGTTCCTCCTCATAGTAGGTCAAGACATTGTTCCGCAAAAAGATGATATCAAAGTCTGACCCGGGAGCATCGGAAAGCAAATGATGGTTTTTCCATGTAATGCCCTCTTTGAGCGACGCCTTCACCTCAAACAGTTTTTTGCCACCCTTTTGTTTGAAATATCTGGACTGAATCTCTTTTGTTACTTCCTTGAGACTGCTGGGAGGATAAATACCGGAGCGAGCACGGTCGAGATAGATGGGATTTATGTCGGTGGCCAACACTTCGAGATCCGGAACATGTAAATAACTGTTGCTCAACAAAGTCCAGATGATTTTGAAGCTGTACACCTCTTCCCCGCATGCACAGCCCGCCGACCAGAATTTGATTTTTTCTCTGTCAGCATCCATAAGTTCGGGCAAAATATGGTCTTTAAGCCCCTGCCAAAATCCCCGGTCTCGAAAGAAACGGCTGATGGACACCGTCATCAGGCGCTCACAGTGATCTCTGACGTCATTGTTTCTATCCAATTCGGCCAGAAAAGCCGTCATGTTGCTGCATTCTATGGATTTCATATACCGGTGTATCCGCTTTTTGACGCCCTTTCGAACTTTGCGATACCCTGTCCATGAAAATTCATATCGATTAAGCAGTTGACGAAATTGCTGATCATTCATAAGATCACCTTTACTTCAATTGAGCGAAAGTCATTGAAATATTACCTTATGAATTATATTGTGCAAGTATTTTCCCCTGAAAGCTTTGCTCGAATTGGTTTGAAGGGGCGTTTTCCAAAGGTCTCTGGGAGATTGTGTTATGAATAAAGATAGGCTCGAGTTTCTTAAAAAAGATTATGTTCAGGGCTTTCCAGCCGCCATCGGGTTCGAGGTCGATCGATCGGAATACGGAATATTCGAATCGCGCCTGAAGATTCGCTCAGATCACAGTCAGCAGGACGGATTTGTACATGCCGGTGTTATTGCAACCATGGCCGACCATACCGCCGGATACGCAGCCTACACAACCGTTTCTGAAGCGTTTCGTATCTTGACCATTGAATTCAAAATCAACTTTTTTAAACCCGCTGTTGGGAAACATATTCTCTGCCGATCGAAGGTGGTCAATAATGGAAAAAAAATTAAAGTATCAGAGTCCGAACTATTTTCTCTAAATGAGGGTCAGGAAAAACTCATCGCCAAAGCAATGGTCACCTTGATTGCCATACCGTCTTCAAATTTACAATAAATCCTTTTCAGACCCAACAATAAAAAAGGGCGATCCTTTTAGAATCGCCCTCCTGGAAGAGTTATGAAGATAGGTTAACAGGCCACCAGAACCCTACCAAAATTTGAAGTTTCCCATAATGCCGTTATTAACACCGGGGACTATCTTATCATTTTTTTTGTTTTGAAGATGCCCGCTGAAAAGATGCACGCACACCCGAGAAACTTTTGTTGTTTGCCATTGAGTTTTTGCAAAAAGCGTGCAAAATGTTAATTTTAATTAAAAAAAATTTGTTTTATATATGATTTCAATTATTTATAAATAATCCGGTCCTCATAAACCGAATCAATCGATTCTCATTAACCGGCTATTTTGACAATATTTGGCAACAAATGTGTCATTTTTTGACATGTTCCATCTGCTTTGCCAGCCAAAGGGTAGGCAGATAATTCTTCCTAAACTGAGCGTTTTGGTTTCCAAGCGAATCGATATTGGATGGAAAATAAATTGCTAGAACCATTCTGTTCGGTTATAAGAAATTTTATGAAAACAAAAGCCGAGTCTCAAGCATTGATTGTTTTTGACATGGATGGCGTTATTGTCGATGTCTCCGAGTCATATAGAAATACGGTCAGACAAACCGCCAGACTATTTTTCAAAGGTGCTGTTTCTTGGGAACGTTTGCCTGATCCCTTGTTCTCGCTTGCCGATCTTGCCAGGGTAAAACAGAGTGGCGGTCTCAATAATGACTGGGACTTAACATTTTTAATCATCAATCTTCTGTTTACGCTGGTTAAAAGATCATCAGAATACCCGGATTCGGACCCGTGGACCACGGTTAATAAAGCAATCAAAAGCTGTGATGTTGCCAATCTTGCCCAATTTTTAAAGGATGAAAATAATCCCATATCCAGACTGCTGGAAAAGAATGGAAGAATAACACATGACGTCATCGCCGGCCTGTACACCGGCGATGTTGGAAGCGGAAATATTATCAAGCAGATGTTTCAGGAGATATATCTTGGAAAAGAGCTCTTTGAGTCCATCTATGGGATTCCCTCAAAAGTGTTTTATGAAAAGGGGTACATCAACAGAGAAACATTGCTGATTGACAAATCCATACTTGAAAGCCTGTCAAAAAACAACATTCTGGCCATCGCCACCGGCCGCCCCAGAATCGAGGCAGACTACCCTCTTGATTTTTTTGACCTTAGAAAGTTTTTCTCATGGATCTTAACACTTGACGATTGTCTTGAAGAAGAGCAAAAATTATTTGAACAAGAACAAAAAAAGGTCAATCTCAGCAAACCAAATCCGTATATGCTCGATGCCATTGAAATAGCTGCAAAAAACAGCGTTTCTAAATACTATTATATTGGAGACATGCCCGATGACATGATGGCGGCCTCAAGATCTAGGGCTGGATTTATCGGGATCGGAATCCTTAAATCTTCATCCGAAAAAGACAGCCTAAGAAGAGATCTAAAAGCTGCAGGCGCAGATTATATTATTGAAGACTTCGATGAATTGGTGAAAATTGTAGAATCTAAACACAACAACTAATTCAAGGGTCGGGATGTTTTTATTTGTCGAATTGCTCCATAGATAATGTTTTTTTTAAACCATGTAAACTCGCCACGTCTTCATAGGGTGTACTCCCCCGTGTAACGATATTGGCGAAGTGGCTTCGTCATTTCAATGACTTAGCAGTGGGGGAAACCGCGGCTCCCGCATGCTTTTCGCGGGAGAACGCGGAGGGGGCAGGAATGCCACCTCTGCTAAGTCATTGTAATGACCAGGCACGTAGACACCGGAGTGAACGGGAGAGCACAGCCTGTGAAGACGTGCTTAACTCGTGGTTATCGGATCGTAAAGAAATAACAGATTCCAATACACGCCTTAAAAATGGAAAAAAGAGGACGTTTTTCAAAGGTATCAAAATAAAGAATTCAACGGGTAATATTCCAGTCCAAACGCTTCTGCCACCGCTTTATACGTCACCTTCCCTTGGATTATATTAATACCCTTGGCAATCTCCGGGTTTTCCATTGCCGCTTTTTCATATCCTTTACCTGCGATTTCAAGGGCATACGGCAGTGTTACATTGGTGAGCGCTTTGGTCGAAGTATTTGAAACCGCCCCGGGCATATTTGCCACACAGTAATGAACAATGCCATCTACCTCATATATGGGATTATCGTGAGTTGTGGGCTTTGCCGTCTCAATGCACCCGCCCTGATCAATGGCCACGTCAACGATGACCGATCCTTTCTTCATTAACGTTAACATGTCGCGGGAAATCAACTTTGGAGCAACAGCTCCGGGGATAAGAACGGCTCCCACAACAAGATCCGCCTCTTTTAAAAGTCTTTTTATGGTACCTGGACTCGACATCAGCAAAAAACAGTTCTTGGGCATTATATCGCTCAGATAACGGAGCCGTTCAGGATTGTTGTCCAGCAGGTACACCTTTGCACCAAGGCCACAGGCGACTTTGGCAGCATTGGTTCCAACAATACCGCCGCCGATAATCAAAACGGTGCCAGGTTCTACTCCCGGTACACCGCTTAAAAGAACGCCACAACCGCCATACGTCTTTTCCAGATATTTGGCCCCCTCCTGGATAGACAATCTGCCGGCAACTTCACTCATAGGCGTCAGAAGCGGCAATGAACCGTTCTTCCGTTCCACTGTTTCATAAGCCACCGCAACAGCTCCCGAATCCATTATGGCTTTGGTAAGTTCAAATGACGCGGCAAAATGAAAAAAGGTAAACAGAATTTGACCCTTTTGTATCAACGGGTACTCAACGGGAAGCGGCTCTTTGACTTTCATAATCATTTCGCATTCCCGGTAAATCTCTTCCGGAGAATTGAAAATTGTTGCCCCAACGTTTTCATAATCTTTGTTATAAAAATCAGACCCATTACCAGCATCGACCTCAACGAAAACGTCATGTCCATGTTCCCGCATCTGCTCAACACCTTCCGGCGTAACAGCAACCCTGTGCTCTTTCGTTTTTATCTCTTTTAGGACACCAATTCGCATACTTTCCTCCTTATGATATTATGTTCTTCTCCAAATTAGTTGGAGAAAAGGATTCGAGGAATCAAGGGGTCAAGTGATTTTGAACGCTTTGATTCAACTGACGTTAACATTGGAGTTTTTTCTGCCCTTATTCCTTGATCTTTTCAAAAATATGTTCTTATAAGAAAGTGACTCCAAGGATCAAGGTATTATCTTTATTTGTTTGTTTTTAAAGCTTTTTCACTCGAACCCTTGGATCCTTGGACCCTTGGACCCTTATCAATCGACCGACTCTTTGGGAGATGATTCTGATATTATAAATGGAGAGATATATTCTAAAAATCAGTTTGACATCCAGCCTATCTGTTTTGTAATGTTTCGATTCTTTTCAACATTTATACTTAAAACAGCTTTGTGCATTTTTTTGGATAATATCAATATCTTTATCTTTGAACAATAAATTAATTCTACAAAGATTATGAAACCAAAAGAATCTGTCAAAAACCATAGACGGGGCTATCTTTATGTTGTTCTGGCCGCCTTGATGTGGGGTTTGTCCGGATCATCGGCCAAATTTTTGTTTAACAGCGGGATTACCCCTTTTCAGCTGGTCCAGATGCGGCTGACCATTTCAGCGATTTTATTGTTTCTGTGCCTTTTGATCCGCTTTTCTTCCCTGCTAAAAATATCCCGTAAGGATATTTTGTATTTTATCCTGTTCGGTACTGTGGGAATGGCCGGCGTCCAGTTTACATATCTGTTTACCATCAGCAAAATAAAAGTGGCGGCCGCCATCTTGCTTCAGTATCTGGCCCCAAGTTTTATCGCCCTGCATTCCGTTGTGTTTATGCGCGAAAAACTGAGCCGTTTAACGCTGATCGCCCTTGTCGGTGCTACATTCGGTTGCTATCTGGTTGTCGGAGCCTACAATTTAGAGATTCTTTCCATGAATATCGTTGGAATCATTAGCGGGCTTTTGTCGGCCTTAACCTTCGCCTGGTATGCCATTCACGGTGAATACGGCATGCGCCGCTACAATCCCTGGACGGTTCTCTTTTACGCGTTGCTTTTCGGTGCTCTGGTCTGGAACATCCTGCACCCTCCACTCGAAGCCTTCATGCACGCTTATTCGTCGGTGCAGTGGATGTGGATTCTGTATATCGGAGTCATGGGAACCCTTGTTCCTTTCGGCCTCTATCTGGAGGGCATTAACCTGATCCGTTCCACCCGGGCCAGCATTACCGCAACCATAGAACCCATTACCGCCGGCATAATATCTTATATTTTTCTCAATGAAATCATGGAGATCCCACAGATCACAGGTGGCGTCATCGTTATTGCATCCATCATTTTGCTTCAACTGAATCAGGAACAAGACGACAAGGCACCGAGCATTATTCGGGCTAAAAGCCAAACGGAGTAATCGAGACCTTTGAAAAACATCCCTTAAAGTTGAAAGTTAAAAGCAAAAAAGAAATTTTTAGACGATCCTTTACTCTCCAAGATAAGCCTTTTTGACCTTCTCGTTTTCTAAAAGCCTTGCAGCCCTGTCGGTCAAAACGATTCGGCCGGTCTCCATGACGTAGCCGCTGTTTGAAATGCTCAGCGCCATGTGGGCATTTTGTTCCACCAAAAAAATGGTCACTCCCATTTTATTGATTTCCAGAATTGTCTCAAAGATCTTCTCGACCAGTTTCGGTGCCAAACCCAAAGACGGCTCGTCTAACAACAACAGTTCCGGCCGGGACATCAGCGCCCGACCGATGGCCAGCATCTGCTGTTCACCACCGCTTAAAGTACCCCCCAGTTGCCGGGTGCGGTCTTTTAAAACCGGAAAAAGGCCCAATACCCATTCCATGTCGGTGGCCACCTCTGCCTTGTCATTACGCAAATAAGCCCCCATCTCCAGATTTTCCAGTGTGGTCATTCTGGGAAAAATCTGTCGGCCCTCCGGTGTTTGGGAAATCCCCTTTGCGGCCACTTGCTCGGGGCGAAGATGGTGGATCGGACGGCCTTTGAATCGGATCTCACCTCTGGTCGCCCGCTGGACGCCAAATATCGTCAACAAAGTGGTCGACTTACCGGCACCGTTGGCACCGATTAAACAGGCAATGTCGCCGGCCGGAATGGCGCAGGAGATGCCTTTTAAGGCATGGATATTACCATAATATGTGTGCACATCCTTAAGCTCAAGAATCGTCTCCTTAATCGCCATCTTTTAATCCTCGGGAGTAGATTGATCTGTTTCACGAAGCTCCCGTTTGCGTCGTGTTGCCGGAATTAGCCCCTCGGGCCGCAAAACCATCATTGCAGCCATTGCCAGACCAAATGCAAGCATTCGATAATCTTGAAATTCCCTGAAAACTTCCGGAACCGCTATCAAAATAATGCCGGCCAGAATAACACCGGGGATGCTGCCCACCCCCCCAAGAACAACAATGCAGAGCACAATACAGGATTCCATGAAAATAAAAAAGTTGGGGTTGATGTAACTTAGTTTGGCTGCGAAGAACGCCCCAACCACCGATGCAAATGCGGCACCCATGGCGTAAGCCAACAGTTTCAGCCAGGTCGTCGGCACACCGGACAACTCGGCCGCCACCTCGTCTTCCCGAATCGCGACCCACGCCCGACCAATGCGTGAGTTGTCGAGCCTTCGAACACCGATGACCGTAAGTACAGCGATAATAAAAATTAAGTAGTAAAGCGCGTGCAGAGACCTCAGTGAATAGATAACCCACTCCAGTCCGCCGTCGGTATAGGCAGGATAAATCACCATCGGTTTTGACATGCCAAGCAGACCGTTGGGGCCTTTGGTCAGTTTGTCCCAATTGTTCAAAACCAAACGAATAATCTCGCCAAAACCCATGGTGACGATGGCCAGATAGTCTCCCCGCATCCTGAGGGTCGGATAGCCGATGATACATCCGAAGATGGCCCCGACAACAATGCCGATGGGAAGAGATAGCCAGAAAGAAATGCCGAAGTTAAGGTTGAGCAAGGAATAGCTGTAAGCACCCACGGCATAAAAGGCGATATACCCCAGATCGAGCAAACCCGCGAGGCCGACAACAATATTAAGTCCCAGACCCAAGACGATATAAATCAAACAGGTGATGCCCACGTCGATCATATAGTTGTCAGCCAGCAAAGGGAAGATCCCCACAACAATCAATAGAAGAAGAATGTAGTATTTGGTGGGAAACTTGGAAAATTTTCTCGAGACAGTGTTTCTAAACGGTGCAAGATGGGTTGCAGTTCTCTGGTACATGCCGCTGCGTCGAACGGTCTTGTTCAACAGCCAGAGGGCCAGAATCCCGACGATTCCACCCCATATTGTAAATGCCCGGGCAGTTTCGAAACTGCTGCCGGGAAAACCGACCATGGGCAATATGAGAATGCCCAAAAACAAGGAGTAGATGATAAATTTTTTAAAATCGTCTTTTGCCATGTTATACCCTGGTCTCGCTCACATGTTCACCCAAAAGGCCACTCGGCCGGAAGTAAAGCACCAGAATCAGAACGACAAATGTCGTCACGTCTTTCCACTCGCTGGGCAGAAACGCCGACCAAAGAACCTCGACCCCGCCGATGATCATTCCGCCCAACACAGCACCGGGGATGGATCCGATACCTCCCAGAATAGCTGCGGCAAAGGCCTTGATCATATAAATAAAGCCCATGTCGAAACGGACAGAACCGTAATACATGCCGACCATCACACCGGCCGCTGCGCCCAAGGCCGGACCGATCATAAACGTGACACGGATGGTTCTGTCGATATCAATACCCAGCATCCGGGCCATGGTCTGGTTTTGAGCCGTGGCCCGCATGGCCTTGCCCAGCTTGCTCCAGTTCACGAACATGTTCAAAGCCACCATTAAAACCAATGACAATATAATGATAAAGACTTGCCCGTACGTTATCCTGGCATCCATGATTGAAAATCCGTCCATGCCTAAAATCGCCGGGTACGCTCTGTCAGAAACGCCCTGGCTGAGCATCATACCGTTGGATAAAAAAATCGACATCCCCAGGGCGCTCAAAATGGCGGCCAGGCGTGATGCTTTTCGAAGGGGCTTGTAGGCCAACTCCTCGATGGCCACACCCAGCACAGCCACATAGGCCATGGCCATGCCGAAAACAATAATTAGGGTTAAAACAAAGTGGGTTTCTACAAAACCGACCTTTTGCAATGCAGCCAGAACGATGATTCCGATAAAAGCTCCGGCAGTAAACAGCTCACCGTGGGCAAAGTTGATCAGCTCTATGATGCCGTAGACCATGGTGTAGCCCAGGGCAATCAAAGAAAAGATACTCCCCAGGAAAATAGCATTGATCAACTGCTGAATGATAAATGATGCGTTATCCACAGGATGAAACCTTTATTTTTTCATCGCACTGCATGTACTTTTTTATGGAAAACAAACGGATGTGGACCAAGAGCCAAGGAGCCCTTGGTCCAAACGTCTGGTTTAGAAGTATTTTGCGGTCAGCGGATCATAGTATGGTACAAACTTGCCGTCTTTGACGATCCAGACAATGTGAGCAAGCTTACGGTCGCCCTTCTCGTCGAACTTAATTTCACCGGTCACACCTTTCCAGGTAGTATTTCGGAGGGTCTCGACCATCTTGTTCGTATCTGTTCCGGATTTTTTGACTGTTTCCAGAATAATCATAGCTGCATCGTAGGCATAGTATCCATAAGAGCCAATGGTTTCAACGTTCCACATTTTCTTATATGTTTTTTCAAAATCCTTGCGCTCCTGGGTTTCCGGCGCTTTGGCAAAGGTCAAGAATGTGCCCTCAGCAGCTTTTCCGCCCACCTCGATAAATTTGGGATGAAAGACTGCATCTTCCGACAACATCTTGGCCTTAATGCCCAGAGACTTGGCCTGCCGCACCATCAATGAGCCTTCAGGTTGGTAAACGCCCATGTAAATGACATCAGGGTTTAATTTTTTTAATTTGGTCAGAACTGCGGTAAAATCTTTATCTCCGGGAGTGATGTGCTCAAGCGCAACAATTTTGATTTTATTGTTGTGCCCGGCGAACCTGGTGATACCCTCAGTTAGACCGACGGTGTAAGTCTGGCGGTCGTCAATCAAGGCAAGGGTCTTTATTTTGAGACCGTCTTCAAGAAACTTCACCGTTGACCAGGCTTGAACATCATCGCGAGGCGGCATTCGAAAAATCTGCTTGAACCCGCGTCCGGTAACATCGGTATGGGTGGATGCCGGTGTAATCTGGACGATGTTGGCCTGGTTGAGCGGAATAGAGGCCGGAATGGTGGCCGAGGAGCAGTAGGCGCCAACCACCGCGTGCACACCGCTGTTGATCAGCTTGTTGGCAGCCATGGTTGCCTTGCCGCCGTCGCATGCGCTGTCACCGGGTACAACCTCAATCTTATCATACCAGGGAATACCACTCGTTTTTTCGAACACAGCCACAGCCGTCTTGACACCTTGAAGGATATCCGTACCATCCTGGGCATATGGACCGGTCAGCGGGCTCAGTGTTCCGATTTTCAAGGTTTTTGCCAAAGCCATGCTATGAAATCCCATGAACAACATTAGACATAATGTAAAAATAACAACCCTTTTCATATTCTACCTCCTTTTAGTAATGGGTAAAATGACATCCAAACCAAAGGACCCAAAAGCAATGATCCATCTTTTTAGAAAATAGGGATTAGGAAATAGACAACCGCCAATGGACGCAAATGGCCATAAATGTTATTAGCTTAATTCTTCTTTATTCGTGTTCATCCGTGGTTTTCCTTATCCTCTTTTCTCTTTACTCTTTCCCCTTTCCTATTTCTGGCTTAACGCTTTGGTTCCCAAATAAGCCTCAATCACTTTCTCGTTTTCTTGTATCTCCTTAGGTTCCCCTTCGGCGATCTTCTGGCCGTGATCCAAAACAATCACCGTTTCTGAAATCCCCATGACCAGCCGCATGTCATGTTCCACCAAAAAAATAGTGAGTCCCGTATCCCGCAGTTTAAGTATCAAATCCATTAGCTCAGCGGTTTCGCTCGGGTTCATACCGGCAGCAGGCTCGTCAAGGAGCAACGTTTCGGGCCGGGTGGCCACAGCCCTTGCAATTTCCAGGCGGCGCTGATCACCGTAGGGTAAATTTGATGCATATTCGTTGCGGTAATCGGCCAGGCCTAAAAACTCCAGAATCTCGAGTGCTTTTTCAATGATTTCTTTTTCTTCCCGGATGGCAAAGGGGAATTTAAACAAAGCCCGAAACGCACCGCTTTTAGTCCTGCAATGCATTCCTACCTGGACGTTTTCAAGAACCGTCATGGATTTAAATAACCGGATATTTTGAAACGTCCGGGCAATGCCCCGTCTGATAATGCGGTGGCTCCTCAAATTGTTGAGTTTTTTACCTTGATAGGCAATCATCCCCTCAGTGGGCGGATAGACACCGGTAATCATGTTGAAAACCGTTGTCTTTCCTGCTCCGTTGGGTCCGATCAAGCTGAGAATTCTTCCTTTTGGGACCTCAAGATCCAGTTTGTCCACAGCCAGAAGTCCGCCGAATCTTTTCGATACATTATTTAAAACCAATTCAACCATAGCATCAAACAATTAAAGCCCTTGAAACACGTTACAGTCATTACCTGTAAGCTCTTTATAAAATGAACAATATTTAGTCAACATATAATATAATCTATACAGATTCATAAAAACAATGACTTGCCGGTTCAAGGAACAATTTAATTGGATTGAAAACCCTTTACAGCGGCAACCAGGTGCCAATACCCTTTTCCACAGCCTTTCGAAAAATAATGGGCGCCACCGCCATGTCATCTATAGCCAGCCCCAAATTGGCGGTCATGGTTCGTTCGGCAGGGGTCTCTCTCCCCTTCTTTTGTCCGACGACAAGTTCCCCTAAATCTGCATGCAGCGCCGGAATGCTCTGAAAGTAACCGTTCTGCTGATAGTGGAGAAGCTGCTGTGTATCGTCCGTGCAAAACTTGTCCGACTCGGCCATGGCATCCGGATGCCAGTAAGCGTCGAAATCCACCAGAGAGGCAAAAGCCCCTGCATCCATCCAGCCTGCCTGAATCGTGGCATGCGGTTTTTTCAAGATCGGTCCGGAAGTGACAACAATGTCACATCCGGAAACCGCTTCGCGCGGGGTCGCCACCGGCACCACCTCGAGGTCAAAACAGGCGCCCATCTCCTCGGCATATCGCCGGGATGTATTCTCGTCCACATCATAAGCCATAACCCGCTCGATCGGGAAAAGGACGTTCATCGCCTCAAGGTTGGTGCGCCCCTGAACACCGCAGGCCAGTATGCCAATCACCGAAGATTCCGGACGAGCCAGGTATCGGGCGGATAACGCCGATGCGGCACCGGTCCGCATGGCCGTGATCCACACACAATCCATCACCGATATCGGAAGACCGGTTTCAGGATCATTGAGGATGAGCAACCCCGTAATATAGGGCAATCCCATTTTGTGGTTCCCCGGAAAACCGCTGACCCACTTAACGCCGGCTGATTTCATGGCGGGGATGTATGCCGGCATGGCGTGGATGAAGTTATCGCCACCGCCCGGATGAATGCCCGGTTTGGGGGGCATCTCTGTGTGTCCTTTTCCCTTTTCCCTGAAGGCGACGTCCAACGCGTCGATGATTTCAGCCATTGTCATTCCAACAGCCTTGACGTCATCCTGGGAAAGATAAAGAAGTTGGTTTGATTTCATGTTGTCTCCTTGTAATGTATTTTTTAGTTTGTTATTCATTTGAGGGGTTGGGTGTTTTTATTTGCCAAATCGTTCCATGGATAATACTTTTTTTCAAACCGTGTAAACTCCCAGACCCTAAATCATTTATAATTTTTTAGCATTTCACTTGGCCCCTTGAATCCTTGAATCCTTGAATCCTTTAGGAATCATCAACTCTTTTGGAGATGATTCGTTCTATACCATCGTTAAAGAAAGTTGTTAAAATGACCCCAAAACGTCATGGTTTGATTGAAATTCATATTGCTGTATTGCTTTTTGGGCTTGCCGGGCTGTTCGGAAAATTTTTATTCCTGACCCCCTTGGTCATTGTCTTTGGCAGAACCTTTTTTGCCGCAATGACGCTAAGTGCAATACTTTTTTACTCAAAAACCCGGATTCGCCCAAAATCAATCCAGGATTTTACGGTTCTTATTTTGCTCGGCATCATATTGGCGATCCACTGGACAACTTTTTTTCACGCGATTCAGATTTCTACAGTTGCAGTGGGCCTGCTCACATTCTCCACATTTCCGGTTTTTGTTACCTTTATGGAACCCTATTTTTTTAAGGAAAAATTGCGCCGTTTTGATATGTTAACAGCAGGATCCGTGGTTCTTGGATTGATCCTGGTGATTCCGTCGTTAGATTTTCAAAACAATATCACCCAGGGCGCGTTTTGGGGGACAATATCGGGATTCACATTTGCCGTTTTATCAATATTAAATCGAAAATACGTCGGCACCTACCCTTCCATGGTGATTGTCTGGTATCAAAATTGGATGGCAACCCTGATATTGTTTCCGTTTTTATTTTTTAACGATGTATCCCTCCAACCAACAGACGTCCTTCTGCTGGCGGTACTGGGTATTTTTTGCACCGCTTTGGCCCATGTCCTTTTTATCAAAAGCCTTGTTCACATCAAAACACAGTTGGCAAGCATTACCGCATGCCTGGAACCGGTTTACGGAATCATTTTTGCGTTTGTATTGCTTGGCGAGATCCCGGCATTGCGCACGATCCTGGGAGGCGGTATCATACTCGGTACGATTGCTGCAGCGAGCGTAAAACGACACGCAAATGTAAGTAAAAGATGAGAATGTCTCAGAAAACAAGAAGTTAAGAAGATTAGAAAATCAGAAGGTCGGAGGCTATATGACATGCCAACCTTCTTACCTTCCCACCTTCTCACTTTCTTGCTCTTTACCTTATTACTTTCTTACTTTCTTATTTCTCAAATCACTTTTCCATCGCCGGGTCAACATGTATGGTAATACTGTCGAAATTCCCCACATCCTCAACCAGACAACCCTCCACAGCCTTTGCGATCTTGTGCCCCTCTAAAACCGTCTGTTGACCATCCACGACGATGTGTATTTCCATTTGATACTTGCCTCCGGAAGTTCGAACCCTTAGGTCATGCGTATCGACAACGCCGTTAACGGACAAGGCGCACTGTTGTATTTTTCCGATAATCTCAGGTTTGGGGGCCGTGTCGGTGAATTCACGCAACGCATCTCTCAAAATCTCCAGGCCGACTTTTACAATGAAAAAAGATACCAGAAGGGCTGCAAAAGCGTCGAGAATATGCCACGAGGGATTTATTAGGGTCCCTGCAATACCGACAAACACCGCTACTGAAGAGAGGGCATCGGAACGGTGATGCCATGCATTGGCCACAATCAACTGGCTCTTGATACGCCGACCGGTACGTATGGTATAATGATACAGAACCTCCTTTAAACCGATGGATACGCCGGCCCCAAACAGCGCCAAACCTGTCGGGTGATATTCAGTTTGACGATAAATCGTCAAAGACGCCTCGATGCCAAGGTACAGGGCTGTTCCAATAAGGGCCATCCCCACAATAAAGGACGCCAGTGTTTCAATACGGGCATGACCGAAATGGTGTGTCTTATCAGGAGGTTTTTGGCTGATTTTAATGCCGATCAGAACCACGGTGTCGGTAAATAGGTCTGAAATGGAGTGAACCGCATCAGCGATCAGGCCCTGACTGCTGCCGAATATTCCGGTAACGAGTTTGAGCAGAATTAAAAATGTATTCACCAGGATACCGACCAGGGTTACCTTGCCGCCGGTGTCCGCTGATGTAGAATTCGATTCAGGCATCGCTTTTCAATAGATGACGTGGGATTATAAGCTTACACCCCTAATTGATTTGACTCAACCATATCGCTGTGAAATACACTTTATAATAGGTATCGTCAAATCATTTAGGGTATTAGCAGAGGCACCAAATGAAAACAAGCCATCAAATTATATTTGACAATTCAAACCGTATGAACACCATCCCTTCAGAAAGCATATCACTGGTGGTCACATCACCGCCCTATCCGATGATCAAAATGTGGGATGAAATGTTCATCCGCCAAAATCCTGCTGTCGGCAATGCCTTGAAAAGGCAGAAGGGGCCCGACGCCTTTGAACTCATGCACAGGATTCTCGATGACGTGTGGAATGAAGTTTACCGGGTTTTGAAGAGCGGCGGTATCGCCTGCATCAACATCGGGGATGCCACCCGAACCATCAACGATAATTTTTCTCTTTATCAGAATCACACAAGGATAATGTCGTACCTTCTCAAACTGGGCTTTAGCGCTTTACCGGCTATTTTGTGGAGAAAGCAGACCAATGCCCCAAACAAGTTCATGGGATCCGGCATGCTGCCTCCCGGAGCATATGTTACCCTGGAACACGAGTATATTCTCATTGTTAGAAAAGGTAAAAAAAGAGAATTCAAGACGCTTGAAGATAAACAGGTTCGACGCCAAAGCGCATTTTTTTGGGAAGAAAGAAACGTTTGGTTTTCAGATATCTGGCTGGATGTGAAAGGCGCTTCTCAAAACCTTTTTGACAATAAGGTCAGAAACAGGAGCGCTGCCTACCCTGTTGAGGTGCCCTATCGACTGATCAATATGTTTTCCGTCAAAGGGGATACGGTTTTAGATCCATTTCTTGGAATCGGCACCACAATGTATGCTGCAATGACGGCCGGCAGAAACAGTATCGGTTTTGAACTGGACATAAATTTGCGCGATTCAATGCTATCGATGCTGGATACGATTATATTTTATTCCAACAAGTTAATCAATAATAGATTAAGTTATCATTTAAGTTTTTTAAACGAAAAATACACCGCAGGAAAAGAATTCAAATATCTGAATAAACACTATGGCTTTCCGGTGGTCACCAACCAGGAAAAAGAACTTCTGATCAATCCGGTCGTCAGGGTAAAAGAAACGAACCATCATAATTTTGAAATCATGTATTCGGCGGAACCTCAACAGGAATTTTGTGGAGATTGGAAAGACGTCCTGCATAAAGATTCGATGACATCACATTTTAAAAAACCTGAATTTAAAACGCATAGAAAAAAACGTGATCAACTCAAACTGTTTGGTGAATAGTGTCATGTCGTCTGTCGTTGAATTTGATCAAGATATTCTGAAATTTCCCGTTCTTTCCTAAGTTCTAAAAGCCACGCTTTAGGCAAACTCTCCGGCCCCTGATAGGCCCCGAGCACCATGCCCACCACCATCCCCCTGGCAGCACTGTCTCCACCAGCCATCACCGACTGAATCAAAGCTTCTTTGAGGTCATTTTCGTGCCGTGCGATGAGGTGAATCACCCCGGGAAACGCTTCCTGTGTGTGGCAAGACTGGCCAAATTGGGATATGGCTTGAATGCTGTCCGTATCTTTAGACCTCAAACCCGCCTGAACCCAGGAACTGATAATGGAATCCGCGGCCTCTCCCTCCGAAACGTGTTCAATGGCATCAATCGGCGTCATTCCATTTAAAACCTGCCACCCCACATTTGCAAAGAATGCTGCACTCTCAACGGTACCTGCACTGTTGTGGGTCAAAATGGTCTGTGATCGGGCAGCGCGGATCAGTTTTTCAAGATCATTTCGATATCGGTAAATGACCGGGGCGATCCTGGAGGCCCCGGCCAGGTCATCTGAAAAGGACCCGGCATCTTTAGGGGTTTTCCCGGATGCATACCCGGAAAGCGTCGCCCGGGTCGCCTGATCGATATAACCGTGATAGTCTTTGAAAAGCCACTGCCATCTGTCAGAAAAATCCTGAAGATCAAAGGTCTTTATTTCAGCAAGAGATTCTAATAGCACAAACATTTGATCACCGTAATGTGTAAATTCCCCTTTTTCCTTGGTGGGATGATATGAATTCGGACCCGGTTTTATAAAATCCTCGATTCTACCATAGCGTTGGGAAATGCTGTTTGTATCATATATCCAGTGGGCGCCAAGGGCCAGAGCATCTGCCAAAAAAGCGGCCATCACCATTGCTTTTCCATTGTTGTCGATCATGGGTCTCTCCTTTTAATGCCTGAATCTTGCACAGACAATCTTGACGGCTTCATAAATCCCGCTTCAGCGTAACGTCGTTGCGTTTCATTTCTTGTCACGCCGATGTACTATATATACGCCTCATTCCTAAAAATTTACGGGCCTTTTTGTCCCGCTGATTTTATGCGGGATGATTTTCCGATTGATCTACTCATTAACCTTGACCACCATTATATAAGGATGAAAATTTACTTCCGCAACCTGTCGATGACAAAGACCAAAACAAATATGGATCATCTCCCGATTCGTTGTCGATAATTCGGGTAAAATAAGTGGGTCATCTCCAATTGAATCGGTGTGATCCCAAAGGGTACAAGGGGGCAAGGCTTGAACCCTTGAATCCTCTTCTCCAACCAAATTGGAGAAGAATCTAAAGGATTAAAACAAACAATGGATGACAAAGATGGCCACAAGGAATCAACGGAAGGTATCGTAACCGCACGCACATGCAAATGTTGCGGTCACCATGACATCGGAATAGTGACTCAAGATGGAGCGTATGTTGGGCTTAGCCCTGGAATGAAGATCACGATGACTGAACAGAAATAAAGGTAAAAACTATGCTTTTTGTATTCTCGATGTAAATAGTTCAACCAGTTCAACATCATCAATATCTGGTAAGCTATTTTCTCTAGCTGCAGCAAACAAACACCCTATTACAACACACAGGCAAAAAATAGCCACTATTACCGCAATGATCAGTAAAACTTTAAACATAATTGCTCCCCAGTTCAATGTTTTTAACAAAAGATTCCTTCAAATTAAAGGATCGCCAATGCCGAATTTGTGTTCTTGTCTTTTAACTTTTGCAAAAACCGTGCAAACAGAGCGATTTTTTTTTCTTTTACTGTATTTCCAGATGGTTAACAAATTTAAGGGCAAGCGGTTCACATTAGGATTGTGAAATAAACTTCGCAATAATTATTACAGCTTTTACACATTCAAGCACCTCGTTGACATTCAATGTCGAGGTTACCTCGAATATAAGCTAATTGTGGTGAGCTTAGAACTTTCAGAAATGGCCAAACCAACGAACGAGACTTAATTTAGGCAGAACCTATAGGGGTTTAAAGGTTTAAAAATATAAAATTTATGTTTTTCTGGCGCGGTTTGAAATGCTCAATTTAGGTAGAAGTTTGTCTATTTTTGCCCTAAAGCATGGTTTATTTTGCAACTTTTTTATGGTATGTTAGACAGTAATGACCTGATATTTTGTATTGTTTTTCTCGAAACTGAAAAGGACAACCAATGGACAGCGATAATTTCAAAGATCAATGTAATGATATAACCAAAGAGTTCACCATTCAAATCCCCTGTATGCTTGCGGAAAGAGTTGAATCCTATGCTTCAAAGAACAACACGCCAATTGCCGGTGTCATCATTGAAGCACTGGATTCCTTTTTGAGAAATCAGTAAGATAGGCAGTTCCGTTTAGGTTAAATCAAACAGAACCTCTTGTTGCTGCTATTCGCTGGATAATGGGATATAATTTAGTTGCGTTACCTGATATGAGTTGCCGATATCTTTAAGCTCCATTGAAATATTGCCGTCAGTTTCTTTCAATTTTCCCTCGTACAAAAATCGGGTGAAATATTGTCCTTTGACTCTAATATTGCCCGTACTGGTGTCTAAAGAATGCGAAATCAAGTCAATCCTAAAGCTTAATGATTCAACCTCTTCCAAATTTTTTTGATAATTTGGCAGTAGCTCATTAAATGGTTTATTATTTTCGATGGCATTCGGGGTAAAAAAAGTGGCAAATTTATTTAGGTCTTTGCTTTCATATGTCCGGCTATAAAGGAATAAAAAAGATTTCAAACGGTCTATATGATCCGTAATATCTTGTGACTGAACACCACTTTTTATCCCTATCATTGGTTTATTAGAATAGTTTGAAAAAAAACTTCTGATCTTTTGAGAATTAGATAACCTTTCCGCATACCTTTTCATTGTATCACGAATGCTATTGAATACTGCTTTACGTAAAACATTTGATCCACCTGCACAAGCGCTGCCACCGTATCCATCGGCCATGCCGGTTCCACCAACGGTCGTCACAGTGAGTTTATTACTATTTTGACCTTTTACTAGTATCTCTAATACAATGTTACAGTATGCATCAGCGTTGGTACGAAGTAATCCCTTAGTAAATTTGAGAGTTGGGTAAAATCGTTTGAGTTTTAAATAAATTACTCCTTGACAATTCCAATTTTCTAACTGACGTTTTGTCGGCATACTGTTTTGTACGTAAACCTTTTCAAAAACATCTTTTGTAGTTTGTTTTATAGAGGTAGCTAAAGATTCGTCAAGGCCGAAGGGAAACGTATAAACAGAACAGATATCAGATGAGGGCTTAACCTCTTTATAACTATTTCTAATACTATCATCAAATACCAATACAACATTCCCACTCATCTTATCATCATATGATGAGGATATGTCTGCTGCCGGGGAGTCCTGAGTCGGCACCTGATGAGCGCATCCAATTAAAAGAAAAACACATAAAACTAAAGTGGATTTAATTAATTTCACGGTTTCACCTCTTTTTTTTGTGGCTATAATAAAATCCAAATGGATATTTTTCCAATCGACACTATTGGTTCCATTTTAGAACCCTTTCTTTAGGTAGGAAAACATATAGAGGGTGAGGTCAGCCCAATCAGTAATTTTACACTGTGGAAATGGAATTTAGATCAGATTAAAATTCTATAGATAAATTTTCGAATTATGTATAATTTTATATGTCCTCTTTGGCCCGGTTGTTTGAGTCTGTCAGAAATGTTTTTTCTGATGTTTTCAATAAATTCTCTACGGTATGTTGAATCATTTCTATCTGTTGTTTTTCCTCCTCCTTAAAGTCTTCCCATTTTTTGAAATGTTGACCCGTTCCTTTCGAACCAAAATAGACACCGATTCCTTCGGTTATTTCAAGTTCAAATGTTTCATTTTTGATGATCATTTCACTTTCTCCGATTTATAAAAAAAATACAAATACTACTCGATATTTTTATACGTAGTCATATGTGGCAAGTATGACATCAATGATATTTCTTTAAACGAAAATGATCATACCAGTTGTCTTTTGCTACTTCTGATAAAAATTACTGTAGGTTAGCCGTATCGAAACTTCAAGGAGGGTTCTTGGAGGGATATATTGGGTAGATGACCTACCCCCTCTGCCGTATAGAATTTGTTCAAGCCCTTTTGGGGCCACCAACTCTTTTGGAGATGATCCTAATTTTCATTATGATTTATTTTTTCTTGACATTGGGCCCTGTATAGGATGTTTTTTAGGGGTTAATTTTGGATCTAAAACCCTAATTGAGCAAAAGTTTAGAATGCCCCAGATCCAATATAACATTTCTCCCGGTTTGTTTACGATAAATTAGGGTAATAGAAAGGAATAATCATGGGAACGCTTATTCAAAAAAAAATCTCAATTACCAACGAACAAAAACAGTTCCTGGAAAACTACAAAAAATGGGGGTTTTCAGACCAAAGCAGCATTATACGGGAGGCACTTAGTCTGTTCATTAGCGAATTGGAAACAAGAGAAAAAAAAGCATTGATGACACAAAAGGCCCAAGAGCTACTTTCTGATTATACAAAAGATAAAGATTTCATTGCCTTTACCGATTTAGATGGGGAGAATTTTCTATGAAGCAGGGACTAATATGGGAAATTAACTTGAGCCCCACTGTTAGAGCCGAAATCAAGAAAAAACGCCCTGCTGTGATAATAAACGATGATGCCATTGGAATATTACCCCTCAGAGTAATTGTACCTGTAATCGAATGGAAGAAGAATTTCTATGGCGCTGTTTGGATGGTCAAAATAGATCCAAATGTACTCAATAATCTTAAAAAAACTTCCGCCATTGATTGTTTTCAAATAAGGTCTATATCGACAAAAAGATTTCTAATAAAAATCGGCGATGTCTCACCCAAGATACTCAATGAAATCAAAACAGCCGTTAAATCCGTAATAGATGCAGATTAGCCCCTGATCTCCGTCCTCTGCCCTTCGTCTTTCGTTCTGCCTCTAACCTCAAGGGAACGAAGTTCCCGGTCCTCCAACCTCTAGCGGCCGCAGGCCTTGCCTCTTCCCTCTTACCTTCTTATCTTCTCACCTTCCGTCTTTCGTTCTGCCTCTAACCTCTAGCCTCCAACAGCCGAAGGCTACCCTCTTTCCTATTTTCTCTTTCCTCTTTCCTCTTTCCTGCCCTTCGCCCTTCCTGCCTCCAACAGCCGCAGGCCTTACCTTTCCCCTCCGCCGTACACAGCGGTAAAGATATCAAACTTGACATCATTCTTTACGCCTGATATTCTTTTTGCTAACCCCTTCAAATCGTTAAAAGGAGAACCAACCATGCATGTCAGCAAACTTTCAGCCAAAGGGCAGGTCACTATCCCCATAGAGATTAGAAAGGCATTGAGTATAGAACCGGGTGATCTTGTTGCCTACGAACTTCAGGGTCAATATGTTAAACTCAGACGTATCACGCCGTTTGATGCTGCTTTCCATTCAGCCATCTCAGAAACACTTGAAGAGTGGAACAGCCCTGACGATGAAGAGGCTTTCAATGATTTGTAGCCAATGGGATGTTGTGACCGTTCCGTTTCCGTTTACAGACAAACCGGATGTCAAAAGGCGCCCAGCCCTTGTTCTCAGCAATACAGCATTTAACAGGAGCGGACATACCGTTCTTTCCATGATAACGACAAAAGGTCATCTTCCATGGCCTGGTGATTCTGAAATCGAGGATTATCCTGCAGCGGGATTAAATTTGCAGTGCCAGGTCCGATTCAAGATTTTTACACTGGATAACAGATTGCTGCTGAAAAAAATTGGGCGTCTCGCTGAAAATGATTCAAAGAAAGTAAAAAAACACCTTCATCATTATTTTTCCTGACCTCCGTCCTCCTCTTTCCTCTAAGCTCTATTCTATTTTCTCTTTCCTATTTCCTATATGCTCTTTCCCTTTTTATCCTTCCTGCCTCCCGCCTCAAACCTCCAACCTCTATTCTATTTCCTCTCTTTCCTCTTTCCTGCCCTTCATCCATCGTCCATTTTCCCTCTGTCGTCTGTCATCTGTCCTCTGCCCTTCCGCCTCCAACCTCTAACCTCCAACAGCCGTAGGCTCCTCCTCTTTCCTTTGCCCTTGCTCACTTTCTTCGGTTCTTTTGTATTGACAAATATCTTTGAAAAAGTAATACTAAAAGTAATATTTTTTGGAGGTGTTCCTTATGCCAAAGGTCACTCAAAAAGGCCAGGTAACCATTCCCCGTGATATCCGCTTGTTTTTAAAGATAAAAACCGGTGATGAAATTGTTTTCGAGCTGGATAAAGACAAAGCCTTTCTTAAAAAGAAGGGGTCCTCTGTTCATAACTTTAAAAAATATGTGGGATTTCTTTCCCATCTTAAGGGAAAAAAAGCGGACGATGTCATAAATGAGTTACGGGGAACGGATCATGACCATAGCCGTTGATACAAATATTCTTTTGGACATCTTGATTCCCAACGCAGCACACGCCCAATCTTCTTTAAACTGCCTGATGAGCATAAATTCTGATGAGGAGCTCATAATTTGTGAAGTGGTTTTTGCTGAATTGGGCTCACAGTTTTTGTCTTTTCAGGACCTTAATGCATTCCTGCGCGATACGGGAATTAGACTGGTTTCCTCAGATGAGGCTTCGCTTTATGAAGCGAGCGCTGCCTGGAAAAAATATTCTGATCGTAAAAAAGAAATGATAATATGCCCTGCCTGTGGTCATAATCAACAATCAACTTGCATGTCCTGCAAAGAGAATATCCCATATCGTCAGCACATCCTGGCGGATTTTCTCATTGGCGCTCATGCAAAAATACAAGCAGATAGACTTATAACCAGAGACAGAGGCTTTTACCGAACATATTTTCGTGGACTAAATATCGTAACCCCTTAGCCCCTTCTAACTTACCCGACCTTTTATCCGCCAATCTTTGTGGCGGACTGACCTCTGGTTCTCCGCCCTTCCTGCCTCTAACCTCAAGGGAACGAAGTTCCCGGTCCTCCAACCTCTAACGGCCACAGGCCTTGCCTCCTTCATCCATCGTCCATCTTCCCTCTGTCGTCTGTCATCTGTCCTCTGCCCTCTGCCTCCTGCCTCCAACCTCTACCTCCCTCCTATCCTCTTTCCTTCTCACCTTCTCCATTTCCTGATCTTCTGCCCTTCCGCCTTTAACCTTGGACCGTTCCCGGTCCTCCAACCTATTTCCGAAGTCCTCTACCTCCTTCCTGCACGGCATCCTCTCGTCTTTCCTGATCTTCCACTTTCTCACCTCTGAGCCCTGCGCCCTTGCTTTCGTCCTCTTCTTCCCTTACGGCCTTCAGCCTTCCGCCTTGGCATTTTACCTTATTCCTCTTCCTTCTCACCTTCTGATTTTCTGATCTTCTGCTCTTCCTGCCTCCAATTCGAATAACTTAGAGTCATCGAATTTGCAATCATTTCAACTTCTTGGGAATGTTAAGATAAAGCGGTTTGACAAGGCATTGAAAAATACTTGTCAGGATGATGGAATTGGTATAATGCAATATTGAAACTCGCCCCCGTAGCTCAGTGGATAGAGCAATGGATTCCTAATCCATGTGCCGCAAGTTCGATTCTTGCCGGGGGCACCAATTAAATCAATGGGTTATGGACATGAACTTAGATCCCACTTAAAAAAATATCTATTTAGTCCCCATTTTATCCCCACTTGAAAAACCTTATCGGTATCTTTGTTTCCATTAAGATTGTATATCATTTGAGCTCACAACCCGAAGGTCGTAGGTTCAAATCCTGCCCCCGCTACCAGCAACACCAGGGAGTTAACCATTTATTTATCCCTGCAATGGTATCAGTTTTTTCTTTCATTATATGGATTCAGCCATAGGCTCCTCCTCTTTCCTGTTTCCTATATACTCTTTCCCTTTTTATCCGTCGATCCTTGTGGCGGGCTGACCCCCGACCCCTGACACCCGACACCTAATTTCCCTTTCCTCTTTTCTTTGCCCTTCCTGCCTCCTGCCTCTAACCTTAAGGGAACGAAGTTCCCGGTCCTCCAACCTTTATCGGCGAAGCCCCTGCCCGGTCGTTTTATAGAATTTTGACGAAAATTGTCATGCGCAAGGACATAGTTGTGTAATTTTCTTTATTTTAGGAAAAATATTACACCTGCATGAAAATTGGACATTCACTGCTTAGATAATTATAACGCACCGAATTATCTTCAAATTTATTTCCTACAAACTATTTTCCAACTCAACTATTCGACGATATCCGGATTTGCACGTTTTTTGCACGCATACAGGTTAAATAGGACACCCTGGTACCATCTGCCGGCGCCGTTTTCACGGGGAGCTACAGGGCAGGCAGATTTTCGCAGAAACACACAGATAATATTATTCTTAAATTTAAGAGCCTTGATAATCTGTGTTCATCCGTGTCCAAAATTGGTTTTTTACCATACTCGTAAAAGGCAAACCACTTGAAAGGGTAAACCCTAAATTTTGTAAGCGATAAGTTTGCCGGGAATACAAGGCATCGAACGCGAAGCTGTAGTATGCTACTGCAAGCGTTTGATAACGAAGTAGGTCTGGCAAAATCGTCGCTCCCGGAGGGTAAATTGTTCTTGGTTTAATTGTAAAACCTCATTTAAAAGCAGTCTGAGTAAATACTTCTCCAAGAACAATTTATACAGATTTTAGGTGGGACGCAAAGCCACGGATCTAAAGCTTAAAAGCCAAGATAGCCGGGCCGCCGGGTAGATACAGCACCTTTTTAGCTGCATCTTCCATGGCAAAGATTGCAGTAAAAAAAGATGCTGTCATGTATAGATTCAGCCACAGATTTTTTAAACTTTTCAAATCTCGTTGTTCATCCATACCTCTATTGGTGTTTCTAAACCTTTTCGTATTGTTTACCCTGTTGCTTTCCCCCAATATTGTGTATTGCTTTGACCGCAATTTTGCATGGGATAAAAATACTGAGCCTGATCTGGCCGGCTACTACATTTACTATAAAAATGGCAGTTCCGGTGCCCCTTACAATGGCACCGGAGCATATGAAGGGGACTCACCCATCAAGATACCCCTTGCGAGCCTGAATGATCCTGAAAATCCTGAATACACCATTCACGACCTGAGTGGTGCTGGAACGTTTTACTTTGTGGCCACGGCTTACGACATTTACGACAATGAAAGCGGCGATTCAGTTGAACTGTCCTATCAACCATCCGCTCCAAGCGCCATTGACGATTCGGCAACCGTTGCTGAGAACTCGGGCGTCACCAATATCAATGTCATCAGCAACGACAACTTTGGTGGTGACGGACCGGCCGCGGCAGACATCAGCATTTCTACAGGACCGGGTAACGGCAGCGCCTCTGTCAACAACAATAATACGTCAAGTGATCCGACGGACGACAGCATCGATTATACACCGGACCCGGATTTTAACGGTACGGATACGTGTACCTATGAAATCTGCGACAGCAATGGTGACTGTGACACCGCCGTGTTGACCATTACAGTAACGCCGGAACCCCCGGCCATAACACTCACCAGTCTATCCATCAGTGGTGTCGATTCTGTTAATGAGAGCAGTAATGCGGATTACACGGCCACAGCCTTTTTCAGCGATGGAAGCACCCAGAACGTGACGAGCAGTGCAGGCTGGACCGAAAATTCGACCTATGCCAGCATCAACAGCAGTGGTAAGCTAACGACCGCGGCAGTACCCAGTGACCAGGCAGTGACCATCCAGGCCACCTATGGGGGCCAGTCCGATACACATGATGTCACCATCCGGGATGTTCCGGCAACATTAAATTCTGTCACCATCACCGGTGCAACCCAGGTCAATGAGGGTTCCGGGGCACAGTATACGCTCACGGCCAACTATAGCGACGGCAGCAGTGCCAACGTGACCGGCAGTGCCACATGGAGCGAAAACTCCGGTTATGCCAGCATCAACGGCGGCGGGTATTTAACCACAACTTCGGTGGCATCGGATCAATCGTGCACCCTAACCGCCAGCTATGGAGGCCAGTCAGATACACATGGTGTAACCATCCGGGATGTTCCGGCAACATTAAATTCTGTCACCATCACCGGTTCTACCCAGGTCAACGAGGGTTCCGGGGCACAGTATACGCTCACGGCCAACTATAGTGACGGCAGCAATGCCAACGTGACCGGCAGTGCCGCATGGAGCGAAAACTCCGGTTATGCCAGCATCAACGGCGGCGGGTATTTAACCACAACTTCGGTGGCATCGGATCAATCGTGCACCTATAACCGCCAGCTATGGAGGCCAGTCAGATACACATGGTGTAACCATCCGGGATGTTCCGGCAACATTAAATTCTGTTACCATCACCGGTGCAACCCAGGTCAATGAGGGTTCCGGCGCACAGTACACCCTCACGGCCAACTATAGCGACGGCAGCAGCGCCAACGTGACCGGCAGTGCCGCATGGAGCGAAAACTCCGGTTATGCCAGCATCAACGGCGGCGGGTATTTAACCACAACTTCGGTGGCATCGGATCAATCGTGCACCCTAACCGCCAGCTATGGAGGCCAGTCAGATACACATGGTGTAACCATCCGGGATGTTCCGGCAACATTAAATTCTGTCACCATCACCGGTTCTACCCAGGTCAATGAGGGTTCCGGGGCACAGTATACGCTCACGGCCAACTATAGTGACGGCAGCAGCGCCAACGTGACCGGCAGTGCCACATGGAGCGAAAACTCCGGTTATGCCAGCATCAACGGCGGCGGGTATTTAACCACAACTTCGGTGGCATCGGATCAATCGTGCACCCTAACCGCCAGCTATGGAGGCCAGTCCGACACCCATAATGTCACCATCAGGAATGAATCTACATATGACCTAACCCTAAACATGGATGGTTCAGGTAATGTCGTGCTTGATCCTGATGGCGGCACTTATGACATAGATACGGCTGTCACATTGACAGCAACAGCTGATCCAGGATGGGTGTTCAGTGACTGGAGTGGAGATCTGATTTCTTCAGACAACCCCGCAACGATCACGATGAACTCCGATAAGAACGTCACCGCGACCTTCTTGGTAGATTCAGACAATGATGACATTAGCGATGAGGAAGAAGATTCCGGACCAAATGGGGGTGACGGGAATAACGATGGCATACTTGATAGTCAGCAAAGCAATGTGAGTTGTTTACGGACTTATGACGATCAGCATTATGTCACGCTGGAAACACCTCCTGGAACATAGTATGAGTAATTGTCAGGCTGTTGACAATCTCTCATCTAACGATGCTCCGTCGGACATAGAATTTCCCTATGGATTCTTTGAGTTTACCTTAGAGGGCATCGGCATTAATGCTTCCACGACAGTTACTCTTCATCTTCCTGATGGAGAGACTTTTGATACGTATTACAAGTTTGGACCCACTCCGAATGATGTCTCTGATCACTGGTATGAATTCCTTAATGATGGTCAGACGGGTGCCGAGATAAATGGTAGTATTATCACCCTGCATTTTGTCGACAGCATGAGAGGTGATGATGATCTTACGGCCAATGGAACAATCATTGATATAGGTGGCCCGGGTATATCTCCAAATCTTGATGGCGCCGGAAGTGGTGATAGCTTAGTCGTTAGTAGTCCCGAAGGTGGAGGCGGCGGCTGTTTCATCGCCACCGCGGCCTATGGTTCAATGGTGGAACCACATGTAAAAATACTGCGTGATTTCCGTGACCGCTTTTTGATTGAAAATAATATTGGTAAGGTATTTGTGAAATTCTATTATACATATTCACCGCCCATAGCCGATTTTATTGCAGAACATGACAGCCTGAGAGCGATGGTTCGCATAAGTCTGTTGCCCGTTGTGGGTGTTAGCTGGATTGCCCTGAAAATTGGCCCTCTATCAACAGTGGCATTAATGCTTATCTTCATTTCTTGTTTTGTAGGACTTGTCTGGTTTAGACGGAGATATAAGGAATAATCTACAAACAGTAACCAGAGTCAAAGGCAGGGTCATTTGGCTCTGCCTTTTTATTGTTCGACCTTTGATTTCTGCAATGTATCTTGAATCTAAAAGTGGCCCTCAAAAGTTGTGATATCATAAGAAATGCCATTTTTTCGGAATGGATAAACCTACCTGATTTGATTTAGGAGCGAAACCTTCACTTTTTGATAATTCAATTGTCAGGCACGAAGTCTTTACTTATCGGTACCTAATTCATAAAATAGGTTGTTGATTCATTTCATTTACCTTTCTCAGAAAATTTTCTTTTCTTCCTCCAGTCATATTTTTTATCTACTTGATAGTATAATTAAGTTTAATAAGGCATAAAACTCATCAAAATATGAAATAAATTCCACGGAGGGAGTAGTATAAAATTACATATAACTATGAAAAAAAATACCACATCTATATTGATATTATTTATTTTTCTTGACACAAGCCTTCTTTTTTACTAACCTAAAGCTTCCAAAAAATCTAAAGCCATTTTTTTATATGAACACCTAGTAAAAGGAGAAAAGGATGAAGGGATTTTTGTTGTTTTTATGTGTTGTGATTATGTTTTTTGGAATTGTAGGCTGTCCTGGTGATGATGCCAATTCGGTTGCTCCACAAAGCTTTAAATCGACACCAGTTGCAGCTTCTCCTTCAGCTGGAGGATCTTCAGACACTGGTCCTTCCCCAGTTCCCGAGCCTGCTACACTTTTGCTTATTGGTACTGGCTTGGTTGGTCTTGCAGCATTTGGGCGTAAAAGGTTTAAGAAGTAGTTGGTCATGAGCCAGCTATTGCCAGATAACGGAGGAAGACGTTCGGGCATTGAAAGACGTAAATTCTCTTATGATTTTCACATTCCTGAACGAAGGTCTGACAATGAAAGGAGAAACGGAAAGGATAGAAGGTTAAGAACCAAGAACATTAAAATAATTAAAACAAAAGATATATTCTTGCACGAGCGTCGTTTTTCAGGATTAAAAAGTTAGTTATAAGGAGTGTTTATTTTACTTGTAATATGGGCCTTTAAATCATGATGAAAAGGAGGTGAATTAAATGGCTGACAAGAAGAAAAAGGTTTTTGTAAAACCTGAGCTTATTAAATTTGATAAGCCATTGGATGAAGTTACAATGTGTCATGCGGTACCCGCCCTGTAATGATGTTGCTGTCCTGCAAGTGGCATAGCTGCCCGCTAAAGACAGCAGAAACGGAATAGTACAGGTCTTGAATTGAGTAGTTTAAATGAAATTTTAATGTTGTTGGATTCAGTCTTTTATCAAGCCTGTACTATCTGTATCTATAGCTATCTGAAACATTTTCGGAAGTTGTGCTATCAATAGAAATGCCCTTTTTCCCTTGGGCGTGGTACGACCCGAAGGCCGACACTCTGTTTCATCCCTCCCGTATACTATACAACTTTTGATATCTGCATCTGCAATCCCAAAAGCCAGTTCAGAAGTTGTGATATCATAAGAAATGCCATCTTTCGGTTTGTGGCTACCCTACCTGCTTGACAGGAATGCCGACACGCACGCCTTCCTGCAAAATCCTGCGATAACTTTCTGGTTTATATGTAACCTATATTACAGAAATAGTGTGTAAATATTTTCATAAAATTTAGATGCATTCATTTGTCAGTACGATATAAACAGTTAACTTTATAGTAAATCAACTATATTAAACTATTGTGGCCTCACTTTTGCAAGCAACCGTTAAAGAAGTTTCAATGCCCTGTTCGGTAATAGATAAAAGAAATTCTTATCATTTTAAAAAATAAAGAAAAGAACGTTCGATATGATACCTGTTAAAATTGAGGACACCAACATAGAAGTTTTGGCAAGGATAGTTAAAGCAGCATCTCGAAAATACGACTGTTCGATGGATATCGACTTTCAAAATGGAAACCGAAAAGTAGAATTCATTGGTGATGAGACCTTCAAGCCTTTTATTGCAGAAGAAGTCGAATGTATTTTTGAGAAAAAGGAAGATTTCGATAGATGACCGGCGTAGTCAGGAAAAAACATATCATTTTGATTGCAAGGACGTTCGGCTGGCGCAGGGCCTTTAGGGTGCTTGTCAGCCGAAAGCCAGTAGCATTGAAGGTTTTGATGGTTGAGGAATAGATGGCGTTAAATTTCCAAATTGATTCTATTAAAACCTCTGTCAGCCTCCATCTAATATTGAATGGTGATTTTGATGGTGGTTCTGCACATGAATTGATCAACAGCCTAATAGACCATGGTGACGACTTTTGGAATATATATATTGACACTAATAAACTAAAAACGATCCACCCACTTGGTAGAGAAGTATTCCAAAAGAGTCTAAGTAGTATCAATAAGCAATTTATAAACCTTATCTTTGTTGGGGCAAATAAACACAAAATTGCACCAAATTAGAAAGATTAGGTTTAAAATTATCAGATAGAGAAAAAGGTTTTCATTAATTAAAGATCTACATAAAATTGTCAAAGAGCCTGCCCCAGTCAGTCATTCTGGCAGGGGTTTTTTATTGCATTTCGTTCTGTTGTAATTTAATAGAGTTATATAGAAAGAAGCCCATAAAAATAACCTGTAGCCGTGAGGTTGCCATGGACTGATTATCAAGACCCCATTTCTCATAGAGGTTGGGTTTTGTGTTTGCATTAAACTAACGAGGAAAATAAATGAAAAAAGTTTATGTGGGCTATACCAATCAGGTAACGATAATCTGCCCCAAATGCGGATTAGACATAAATACAAACGTATTTAAATTTAAGGATACTCATAAGAGGCTAAAGGCTAAATGTAAATGTGGCGAAGTTTTTCGGTTTACCTTGGATTTTCGAAAGTATTACCGTAAGAATGTCCAGCTTACTGGTGAATACTTTGTCCGAGGGAAAGATGAAAAGGAAGAGATACTCATCGAAGACATTTCAAAGACCGGAATCAATTTTACAACTCTTAAACCACATAATTTTTCCAAAGATGATTTAGTTGAATTGAAATTTACTTTAGACACTCAAATGAGAATGGCAGTCCGCACACGCGTCAAAATATTATGGATAAACGATCGCGCTGTCGGTGCACAGTTCAATGATCCACAATTACTTGAAAAGGATTTGGGGTTTTATATGATAAAATAATTTGTTCTGAACGAAACTCGACCTGACACCAGAAAAATATGATGAAATCAACATTATTCAGATTGATTGTTATAATATGTTTGGCGGTATTATTAACCCCAAGTAATTCTGCATCTGTTCAGGAACGAAGAATTGCTCTTGTTATCGGTAATGGTACATATAAATCATCACCTCTTGCAAATCCTGTTAATGACGCTAATGATATAGCCGCTGCTCTTAAAAATCTTGGTTTTTCCGTAAGGCTAAAGATAAACGCTGATCAAAGATCCATGGAAAGATCCATTCGTGAGTTTGGCAAAGATTTACGTTCCGGTAGTATAGGTCTATTCTATTTTGCCGGTCATGGTATACAAGTTCATGGACGAAACTACCTAATCCCAATTGGTGCAGATGTTGAATCAGAAGCCGATGTCAAATATGAGTCAGTAGATGCAGGGCGAGTTCTTTCCCAAATGTATGAAGCAGAAAACAGTTTAAACATTATCATTCTGGACGCTTGTAGAGATAATCCATATGCTCGAAGTTTCAGATCCAGCGAAAAAGGCTTGGCAAAGATGGATGCACCAACAGGCTCAATTTTGGCCTATGCTACAGCGCCAGGGTCTGTTGCCGCTGATGGAACTGGAAGGAATGGGCTTTATACCTCTATGCTTTTGAAGCACATAAGTACACCAGGACTCGAAATTGGTAGATTGTTTCGCCAAGTTCGGATAGATGTTGTAAAATCATCTGGCAAAAGACAAACTCCATGGGAATCATCATCTCTAATGGGTGATTTCTATTTCACTACCAAGAGAGGGATAGCTGTTAAGGAACGGCCTTTAGCTAGAGTCCGAAAAACCAATAAAAGAATCTCCGAAGTATACATCAATCAGTCCTAAAGTTTCACGACCAGAGGAGGTTGAACGAGATAGGAGTTTTGTTAAATATGCAAACGGAGTTGTCTACGATAAGAATACGAGTCTTGAATGGTATGCTGGGCCTGATAAGAATACAAGCTGGTACGATGCTAAAGGATGGGTTGAGAGCCTGAACGTTGCCGGTGGCGGTTGGCGTATGCCGATGAGAAATGAGCTAAAGACACTTTACCAAAAAAATGCCGGAACACGCCACATGACGCCTTTGCTGAAAACCACCGGATGGTTTGTATGGTCAGGTGAAACCAAGGGTTGGAATGCGGCCTGGCCCTTCTTCTTCGGCGGCGGCAAATGGTACTATCGCTCCCGCGGCTTCTCCCACGACCAACGGGGTTTTGCGGTGCGTTCCCGAAGATAATGATTGGATTATTTGGTTATTTGATTATTTAGGGGGTACAGGGGGATAAATCCCCCTGTCCGCGACAAAATTCAGAAATTCTTTATTTTTTTTGAAGATTTCCTGCCTAAACATTCAATTCAGACCACTCTAATATGGATACGTTTCGGATCGAAACCATCAACTCCAAACCGTTGATAACTGCTATAAAACACAAGTATCATATATAAAAAATTTTTGTGATATCGTTTTTCGATAAGGGCGAATCCATTTAACAGGGTTTGTCTTTTTGATTTTTTGTGGGTTTTGGGATATATATTTTGACAAATTCAGTGTCTGGTTGCTCATATGGCATCCAGAAAAACCTAAAGACTTGAATCTATTTTTTTAAACTGGCGTTGGAAATCTGCACTTGCTAACATGACAAACGTATCCAATCATCGGCAACTTGGAGGATAAAAACTCATGGACGCACCAAGAATCCCGGATGAATTTGAACTATTTGAGAACATCTACAAATATCGCAGTAGTATTCAGCATCTTGAAAGAGAGTATCTTGACCTTCGGATTTGCTTGCGTGATGCTGAAGCTGACCTTAGGTCGGACCCGAAAAACCGTGAACTGAAGGAAAAAATAAACTATTTGAAAGGACGACTGAAAGATCTCGAAGATCGGTATCCTTGGATTTCTTCTGGCAGACCATCGGAGATAGCATCCTGTATAAACCAAACAGGAGGAATTTAAAGTCATGCAACACGCATGGTGAGCTTTTGGTTTTATGATATATGTAATCAGTATAAATTGGCTTCAGGTTGTGCTTATGGCAATTAAACACAGTTTTTGACAAGCTCGATTTCCATGTGGTTATCTCAATATATCTGCATTGCTTCAATAAATCTTTAATCTTTACAAGAAATTATTTGACATAAAATACTTTTTGAGATCCTTTATGAGAATCCCTCTAATTTATGGTTGTAATTCTTTCGCAGCGAAACAATATCTAATGTTAGATTCTTACAATTGTGATAGGGAAAATTCCAAAAGTAGATATTAATAAGGTCGAATGCAACAGACGGAATTCAAAACAAAGTTAAAGGACGGCACTTCTATTCTGATTCGTCAAAATGACCCATGTATAAAGGACTGCATCGTACAGGGATTTGATGAACTATCGGCGCAGTCAAGATATTCACGATTTTTTACACCGCTCAAGACACTTTCTGACGCCCAATTGAAAAATCTTACAGACATTGACAATATAAATCGCGTCGTTGTGACCGCACTCGAAATCCAAGAGGATGAAAACCGTTGCATTGGCCTTGCGCGATATTTTCGCTTAGATGAAGAACCGGATGTGGCTGAATTCGCACTTACAGTTATCGACGAATTTCAAAAGCGAGGAGTGGGAGTGATCTTGCTAAAAGCACTCATTGACCGTGCACGTGAAAATCGTATTCGTGTGTTTAGAGGTAGCGTTCTTTCATCTAATTATCACGTGATCAGGATGATGAAATCCCATAAGGCCAAGTTCAGCGTCGAGGGGAATGGTTCGTTGCGCTTAGACTTTGAGATAGAATAACAATTAATTTAGGTAAACTTCTATTGCTGATAGGTCTTATGGGAGTTGGGAAAAGCCCTTTGAATAGTGAACAAGAGGATTTTTTCCTTATTTAAGCATCTTAATCTAACATTTCTCTTGCAGCCGACAGCTAATTGCTTCGGCTGAAAAGCAGCGTTAGGTTTCAGTTAAGGAGCGTATGGCAACCAAGGCAGAGATCGTTGAATTCCTTGCCGCGGAGTATCCCCATACCAATTGCACCGTTGAGGCAGTTGGAGGCAGATCGGCAACAGTCAAACTTCAGGTCGGCGCCCACGAACTACGCCCAGGCGGAACCGTGTCCGGTCCCGTGCTCATGACCGTTGCTGACGTCGCGCTTTATGTGGCAATTCTTGGCGAAATCGGCATCGTTCCCCTTATTGTCACAACAAACCTAAGCATCAACTTCATGCGGAAACCGTCAGCGGACAGAGCCATCGTCGGTGTCTGCAATCTCATGAAAATGGGCAAATCGTTGGCAGTCGGAGAGGTATCCTTGTACTCGGAAGGTATCGAAGAGCCTGTGGCCCATGTCGTCGGCACGTACTCGATTCCACGGTAGGGTTCGAAACCGCCAATTCTTTCTTAGAGGCTGTCTGAAACCTAACCCTTCCATCGAGCAGACCTCCTCCGGCCTGCGGCCTCCGTCGGCCACTCATTTCAAACGTTACCGATATCTGCTGAGACTGTCGAAAAAGTTTAATTTATGCATTTCTATGCAATTTGCATATAATAATATCAATCACTTAAAAATCTACTAATTACCCTTTTTGGCTTTTACGACAGTCTCGCTATATATTTGCAATCCCAAAAGCCAGTTCAGAAGTTGTGATATCGTTTTTCAATGGGACAAATCCTTTTTCTGGGGTTTGCCTTTTTTGCATTTCAGTGAGAAATAAGATATACATACTGTAAATTGAAGTGATTGAAACTGTGATCAAGAAACCTAAAGTTGCAGTTTGTAAAATTGGCGGATGATTTCAGAAGGTATCATAGGTTTATATTGATCTTTGACAGTCTCGATTAATCTGAACGTTATCGTTATTAGGTTCTTTGGTGTGCTAAGATATGGCATCAAATGACTGATTACATAACATTGATGATGATATTCAGATCCGTATAATCATATGTTCTACGGTTTCTTGTTGAAGTCAATGCAAGCAAAACGCAACACACCAACATTTGTGATAGCAGGACTAGCCTCGGCCTTTCTTTTCGGAGCGGCAACACCTGCCAGCAAGGTCTTGCTGGGCGGCATTCAGCCCCAAACTCTGGCGGGCCTGCTTTACCTGGGAGCCGCGTTGGGTGTGCTGCCTGTGGTTATTAGAGAACGGACCTTCCGGTGGCCTTGGCAAGCAGGTCGGTCCACTTTTTTACTGCTCACAGGAGCGATCGTACTGGGAGGGATTATAGGGCCGCTGCTGCTCCTGCTTGGATTAAGAGCCGCCAGTTCGGGGTCTGTCTCCCTGTGGCTCAACCTTGAGTTTGTGGCCACAGTGATTTTAGGACACTATGTATTCCGAGAGCATCTATCTCCTCGAGGATGGATTGCGGCAGGTGGAACGCTCATCGCCGCTGTGTTATTGGCGGGAGACGAGGGAAGGGGCGGGGTCCTTCCCGTTATCTTGATCACTTCCGGATGTCTGTGCTGGGGCTTCGACAATCACTTCACAGCCCTCATTGACGGCATTTCTCCGGCTCAGACCACCTTGTGTAAGGGCGTTGTTGCGGGAGCGTTCAACCTGCTCATAGGCAGCGCTGTTGCCGGTGGCGCTGGCCAACCGGTCTTAATTCTTGTAGCGTTGCTCGTTGGAGCGGTATCCTATGGAATCAGCATCAAGTTGTATGTCACCTCGGCTCAGGGACTAGGCGCGACTCGCAGCCAAATGGTCTTTTCATCCGCTCCGTTCTTCGCCCTGCTGTTATCTGTGACCGTTCTTGGGGAGGCCTTCACTGGTATTCAAGCAATGGCTGCTGTGATTATTTTGATCTCGCTCATGATTCTTTTCAGCGAGAAGCATGCACATGTACACCGACACGATTCTATATTACATCAACATCGTCATAGGCACGATGGGGGCCATCACGATCACGCGCATGACGGACTTGGTCCCACTGTGAGCCATTTACACTGGCACGAACATAACTCTAAAGAGCATGTTCATGAACACTGGCCCGACCTGCATCATCGGCATGGCCATGAAGATGACGACGAAGGTCGGTCGTCCAAAGAGTAGCTGTGGTCGGACTTGTTCCACTATCGCTTTACTTAGCTGCACACCACTGTGTTACAGGTATCTCCAAACATGTAACGAGTTCCGATTCCATGTTACTGCAATGAAAATGTAAATATCAGAGGTCGAAAATATTTGTGATATCTTTGAACAGGGTGATTCCCTAAAAGGATTCACCCTGTCTTTTATTATCGGTATAAGTTATCTATCCAACTCATGGCTTCAGTCTCGCTCACTTTTCCAAGGTATCGCTGAGTCGTGGACAAATTAGCATGCCTCAAAATCACCTTGCTGACGACCTCGATTGGCACACCAGACTTCGATGCATAAGTTGCGGCATGTTGCCGAAGATCATGGGGCCTTAATTTAATGTCAACCAGCCTACCCGCTTTAGCGACGATAAACCTTGCAGCTTCATAGCTTATTGGGAATAATCGATCATAAGAATTTTTACAGAAGGAGTGAGCATATTTCTTTAACCTTTCAGCAACACGTTTTGGGATAAAGACAATTTCATGCTCCTTGCCGCTTTTAGGGTCTTTTAGAATTAATTTTCGATCACAAATATCTTTCTGTGTCAGCTTCAGCACCTCACCGATCCGCATACCCCCTCTGGCCATCAATTCAAGTATTAGACGATTGCGTATCATAGTGGTCCGAAAAATGATTTCATCTATCGTTTCCTTTTCAATAAAATCCCAATATGGAGGTGTTGTAGCCCGAAACAATTGTCTGAGCATGGGTGAATCACAGGGATTTATCAAATCGGAAGCAAGGTTGTTTTTGATGAAATTGAAAAAGGCTGACAGGTGGGCGTAACGGACTCTTTTGGTGCTGGACTTTTTGCCTGCTGTAATACGATTTAAAAAGGAAAGTATGTCATCCGTTGAGAGTTCGTCCAGACTTCTATCATCAAACTCATGACAAAATTTGAACAGAATTGATTCATAGGCACGAACCGTATTTTTTTTTGGAATGGGCTTTATGATAACCTAACCAGATCCTTGCTGCCTTTAAAACATTCATTGTTTACTTCCTTTCGGTTTATGGGTTTGACTTTTGCCGCATTTCTGAGGTAACTTTATATTATCAATACGATATATGCAATGCGCCCAAGAAGATACTTGCTTGTGTTTTTGGCAAGAAAGCACAAGTTTGATTTCGGTTAGAAATCTTCAATTTTCGATAATTGAAAGTTCAGGCACTACAGCACTCATTGACAACAATATACAGCGTTTAAAGCCAATGCACTTGCTGCTGGTATCTTAATACCTGAATCTTGCACAAACAATCTTGAGATATTAAAAATAATATAATAATTTTAGAATTACTATGGGTCATCTCTAATTAACCAGAAAAATTGATCTGGCCAAAACCGAACATATTCTGCAGACTTATTCCCGGTTTGCCTGCGGAAAAAGGAGCTTGTAACATGAAGCGCCGGTTTAGAATTATCCCGAAAAATGTACAGGCAACTGTTCTGTTACGCTGTTTCGGATTTTTTAAAATTCCATTGTTATTTTTTGTAAAACCTTCTGTAATTGAAATATCTAATAGTAGAGCAGTAGTGAGTATTCCTCTGCGCCGGAAGACACGAAATCATTTGAATTCAATGTACTTTGGCGCCCTGGCAATCGGAGCTGATTGCGCGGCAGGGCTGATCGCCATGAAGCTTATACGACGGAGTGCGCAGGATATATCTTTAATTTTTAAAAGCATGGACGCAGAGTTTTTCAAGCGCGCAGAAGGCGATGTACATTTTACTTGCGATCAAGGCCACGAGATTTCCAAATTAGTTGCTGCTGCCATCGAGTCAAATGAGAGAGTCGAATCTCCAGTTAATGTTACTGCTAGGGTTCCCGACAAGTTTGGAGAGGAACCGGTAGCCAGGTTTACTTTAGTACTATCTCTTAAGAAAAAGTCATAGATTAAAAAGTTATTCTTTACAGAAATAATAGCAGGAGTCGGTGGAGATGGATTCATTAAAAACAGATTTCACAAAACAGTTTGATTTAAGATATCCTATAATTTGTGCTCCCATGTTTCTTGTGAGCTCAGTTAAAATGGTGGTTAGTGCAAGTGAGGCAGGAGGAGTGGGAACCTTCCCAGCCCTAAATTACCGTCCCATTGAAAAATATCGTCAAGTCATCAGAGAGATAAAAGGTCTGACCACAAAACCTTTTGGAATTAACATTATCGTTCAAAAGTCTAACAAATACCAGTATGAACAAATCGACCATGCGCTTGATGAGAGGACCCCCTTAATCATAACGTCTTTGGGAAATCCAAAGGAGGTGATTCGGCTATCGCATCAAGTGGGAACCAAAGTTTATTGTGATGTAGTGGGATTTGAGCATGCAAAGAAGGTCGCTGATTTGGGGGCTGATGGGCTCATAGCGGTGGCCTTTGGTGCTGGTGGTCATGCCGGAGACATTTCGCCTTTAGCCCTTATTCCTAATTTAGCGAGGATGATTAAATTGCCGATCATTGCCGCAGGCAGTATTGTAGATGGAGCTGGAATGGCGGCAGCGTTTGCTCTAGGAGCTTCTGCGGTCTATATGGGAACACGTTTTATTGCCTCGAAAGAAGCAGAGGTCGCAGAAAAATACAAAAACACAATTGTTGGTGCAATGTGTGAAGATATCGTAAATACTGACAGAGTAGATGGATTCCCCGGCAATTTTATACGAACTAAAGAACTGGAGGCCCTGGGTCTGGAGAAGGGGCTGATTGAAGAAATACTCACAAAAAACAAAAGAATTAAACGATTTATTTCACTCAGTCGCGCCGCACGCGCTCTATTTGGCGCGACGGATTCGAAGGTTTCTTATAAATCCGTCTATTCAGCAGGCCATGGAGTTGGCCTTATCGATAAAGTTTTATCGATTCAAGAGATAATGGAAAAAACCGTAAAGGAATACAAAAAAATTAAAGCACAATTACCTTAGCATGTGAAATAGCGCCACTGGGTGTCTTTTGCCTATATGATATCCTCGCTCTGTCATAGACCCTTTCATTTTGAATACTGCTATAAAACACCGTATCATGTCTATAAAATTTCGTGTGATATCGTTTTTCAATAGAGCAAATCTTTTTTTTGAGGTTTTGCCCTTTTGCAATTTTGTAAGATATACGATATATGTAATTAGCACAAATTTATGTTGGGTTGTGCTTTTGGCAAGAAATCACAAGTTTGGAAAAGCCTGATTTTCGTGAGGTAATTTATTGACAATTATGTCGATATTTTTTATAATTATTCTAAAATAGATAGATCGAAAGGGCAAATCCGTTGAAAGGCGGGGACGCAAAGCCACGGGTCTAAAGTTGAAAAACTATGATAGCCGGGCCGCCGAAGTCACTTATAGCCTTTGGTAATGCTTGCCCAAAGGCTATTTTGTTTTGAGGTTCTTTCTATTTAGTTTGTAGTCTTGTTGTTAATAAAATGTATGGAAGATAGTGGTAAAGAACGAAGCAAATATTAGAAGAAGTATTTTTATAAAATTTAACTTATTTTACCGTGGGGGTAAAAAATGAAACGAATTTTAATAGTTATATTTGCGGTCATAACTGTTCTTCTATTCGGGTTTTTCATGCTCACAACCACGCAGGCATTTACTGATAATGGGTATAAAGGAAAAGATAAACAGAAAGAACAGGACAAGGAATATCGAAAACATCGAGAGGAGATGGATCAAGAAGATCGTCGTGACTACAATAGACGTCAAGATTACCACAAGCATCTTGGATATAGAGAACGCCCCTATGACCAAGATCACTATTACGTGAACTACGATTATAAAGGGCATCGGTACGACTATCACGGCCATTGGAGATCTTGGGAGCAATGGGATAGATACGCAAAAAAACACCCACACATATACAAACATGGAGGATATTACCGCCAAAATTCACATTTAATGTTCAGATTTTGCGAACCCGGTACCGGTAACTGTTTCTATTTTTCAATCAGAAGTTAGTCAGCAAGATGTGAAAATCAAAAAAATGAGAGGTGGGCTTGGACTGATTATTAAGACCCCATTTCTCATAGAGGTGGGGTTTTGTTTTGGGATTGATGTTGAGAAGGTATTCAAGTTTGTTCTTTAGTAAATTAGGAGAATATAATGCATCCACGGAATGCTGCTGAAACAGTCGGAGACAGTAGGCAAAGGGCTAAAACAATTGGATACATGCTTTTGCTAATTACGCTGGCAATAGGTTTTGCTGGATGGTATCTATGGAAGTGGTATGCATTACCAATTTCAATAGTTATTGCTGTCCTCTTAGGCAGCTTATATTCAATAATTGAAGCGAAGCGCATTCAGAAAAAGACCGGCTTAAATATTGATGAGCAAGAAATGGTCTTTAGAGAGAGTGCTGTAGCAAGTCTTGACCCAACTACTCGTGACCCCGAAGAATATCGTGCCTATATCGACTCATTACCGGACGATGAACCAGATGAAAAAGATTATGATGACATCTGGTCACGAAATAAGAAAATTGAAGTTGTTGGGCCAGATTTTTTTGGACGGTATTCTATATATGTTGATCCAAAATCTAATGTGGCTATTTTCCTTCCAAAGTCTAATAAAACATTACATATTTTCATTGGTGATATTTTTCGAGCAAACAGGTGGATAAAGTGTGACCCAACAGGTTTAAAGGTCATAGATAAGACCCCGCCAAAGGAAGCTTATCAATGGAAGATTAATCCAAAAGATATCTGGTACAGAGGGACAGGATTGCCACCAGGCAAATCTGGTTATCGGGGGGAAGTCCTCTCCTTCGAAGATTTTATTGATGAAATAAATGATGAATGGCTTCATATTAAAATTAAGGAATACATGCTGATGATGGGTTCCACATAGAATCTTAATCTGTCGATAGCTGAAGATGATTTGGCAGCAATAGGATTTAGTCAACCTGACACCAGAAAAACATCGGTACCTTGTCATGTCCAATGGGTTTTGACAAAATATAGGGCTCCAAAAGGTCCAACCATAGGGGGCTCATGACAAGGGCAGATCACGAAAAAAGGACATCCGCCTGGATTTTGGTTTAAGGGAGTGCAACGATGTGCCAACCAAGATGAAGGGTTTTAGCCACCACTATCAAAGGATCACCGTTGCAGTCCCCGGTTTAATGACAGAACAGTTCCTCGCGAAAAGGAACTTGGTCTCTCATGATGTAATAACAGATGCGAGCCAGTTTATTACTTTTGGCACCCATTAAAAGGCCCCTGTCAAGAGAAAACACCTCTCCATCGCAAAAAATGATGTCTTTTTTTTGCAGGGACATCATCCAGTACGGAATCAGACCCTTTTCGTTGCCTGCATCCGAGTTTTCAATTGTTTTGGTGCGGATCCTTATTTGATCTGCTACCAGGCACCCATCAGGATCAAGGCCAGTGAAAGAAAAAGTAAAAATTGACGGTTGCGAAGCGGAGAGATCTTCATTATCTCGTAGCGAAGCAACCATCCTTTTTCTTTGCGGCCCCTGGTCCGGAAAGCGGACCCCAGAAAAACATCGGTACCTTGTCATGTCCAATGGGTTGTGACAAAATAAAGGGCTCCAAGAGGGCCAACCATAGCGGGCTCATGACAAGGGCAGATCACAAAAAAGGACATCCGCCTGGATTTTTGTTTAAGGGAGTGCAACGGCGTGCCAACCAAGATAAAGGGTTTTTAGCCACCAATAATCAAAGGATCACCGTTGCAGTCCCCGGTTTATTGACAGAACAGTTCCTCACGAAAAGGAACTTGATCTCTCATGATGTAATAACAGATACGAGCCAGTTTATTGCCGAGCGCTTTCGTTGCAAGGCTTGTATTTGCCTGAGCAACTTTCCGGTTATAGTATCTTCTGAATCGTTCGTTATATCTGCGACCCAAATGGACAGCTTCGGTGAATGCCCAGCTCAAATACCGATTACCGTTTTTACGGTTGCCGCTGCCTTTACTTTTGCCATCGGAGAGTCGCCGGGAAGGTACACATCGGCAATAGGATGTGAAATTACCGACTTTGGGAAAACGGTTGATATCACCGACCTCCAACATAATGGTCAGTGCTAAGATATCGCCGATGCCCGGAACCGTCTTTAAGTTATGAAACGCCTTCTTGAGCTTGACTTTCTTTCTAATTGCTTTTTCTAATCCTTGAATCTTCTGTTTAAGAAAATTGATACTGTCTAAATTGGCCTGGGCGGAGAGAACCAGATACTCTTCTTCCAACCACGCTTCTAATTCTTTGACCGTCAAATGTCTCATATCATTGGCCCTGATTTTCATGGCACAGCATCGCTGAATTAACGATTGTAAGCTTAAAATATGGGCCGTCTTGTGCCGGACTAAGAACATCCGTTTACGGGCCAGATCACGCACCGGACGATCCTTTTTGGGATAAATATATCCTTGGGGTAAAATACCTAAAATTAAAAGTTGAGCCAGAAAGAATGCATCGTGTTGATCGTCACTGTACTTTAATCCTTCATACTGTTTAATGGCAGCTGGATTGGCCAAATGAGCAGATGAATATCCTGCATCCATAAGGCCGTCTACCAGCCAGTACCAGTTGTAGGTGGACTCAACCACAAAACCTTTGATTTGATCCCGAAAAGGATCTAATGTTTGTAAGATGTGTTCAAGATGATTCGGAACTCTTTTTTTGAACACACGATTGAATGCTGTTGTCCATAATACCGATGTAAGTATTTCTTGAATGAAGATCTAATCCGGCGTATAGTTCCATTGAGCACCTCCTTTTGTTAAAGGGTTGTTAATTGTCTTAACCACCTATAACAAATCGCATCCTTTTTTGCGATTGGGAGGTGCCTTTTAGATGATTATCAAGGTATCCTTTGTTTGATCTCGCTTAGAAACCTTCACTTTATCAGATAGTCCTACAAACCTGCGTACAAGTCGCTATTAGACAAAAGAGACCTTTACAATAAAAGGTTTTTCCCCATTCAAAACGCTATTGAATATTGTCCTTCGTATGGGTGTCCAATCCCTGTAATAAGACGATCATAGGCATTAGGTGGGTTTTATTACATGTTGAGGTGCTGATTGGGTTAGCTTGCTTTCCATATCAGGTCGGTGCTTATTTTCTCGATCACTTATACCGTCTATTTTGAATATGGATAAATGCTTATGGCAAATATCGATTTGTTTTTTTAACGTCTCAAGGGCGTTTTGATATTCGATTTGTTCCATTTCACTCCCAGTCACATCTTCCAATGTTGCGAGCAGGCGGTCATGATCTTTTTTGATGGTCATGATGTGATCGGACAGAAAATCGATCATGTCGTTAACCTGAGCGGCTTCATTTTTTAGAAAATCATACCGCCGCAAATAAATTTTTCGGGTTAAGTCCCCCTGAGTAATTTTTTCAAACGTATTTGAAAAGTTGACCAATGGGCCACAGAATTTATGGTTGATTATCATCTGATATATGAGACTAATCAAAAGCACGGCAACGAGAGCAAGGGATATTCGGTCCAATAAAACAACAAAAAACTTTGCCGAATAATGTTGAGCATATATATCGTTCATATTAAAAGTTTCATGATAAAATGGGAATAACACCGCCCCAAGGATTAGAGCAAAGACCAGCAACATAAGTATCAGGTTGGCGAGCATCATTTTGAAGTGAATTTTATTGGCCATCAAATAGTTTTTCAACCGTCGCGGATTAGCTGTTCGTTTCATTTTGCCCTGCCTTTTTTTTGCGCCACTCGATATGTTCTTGGTGCTTAAATTGAATCGCCCCTTCATTTTCCGGATGATAATAAAAGGATCGGGTGAACTCTAAGCCATCTGTATTTTTGTAGTTAAATGTATATAGAATATTATTCTCTTCCAGGCTTTCTTCCATACTTGAGATAAAGTAGACATCTCTTTCGTCTCCGCCGAGACCATAGACAAGTGTTTCCTTTGTCAGTTCAATAAAGCGATCTTGATATCCGGGTGCTGAGGTTGTCCATTTACCGATCAAATTTACAGGGATATCTCTGTTTTTTTTAGAGTGGAACATGGTTATTGCCACAACAACGATAACCGCCGGGATGACAATCCATTTAAGTTTCATTTTTATTCCTTTTCTTTGTGATGTTGCCCCGTATTCTTTATGCTACTTTTGTTTTTTCCGGCCTCATAATTTCTAAAAAAGCTTCTACAATATCAGGGTCGAACTGACGGCCCGCTTCTTCTGTTATCAAATCAACGACACGCTCAACAGCCCAGCCTTCCCGATACGGACGATCCGAGTTCAAAGCGTCAAAAACATCAGCCACAGCAAGGATTCGAGCGCCAATGTTTATGGCATCGCCGGAAAGGCCATCAGGATATCCTTTCCCGTCATACCGTTCATGATGCTGCACAACTATGGGGATGATATCCTTATACGACGCAATCGGTTCAAGAATTGTCGCGCCGATAGAAGGATGTTTTTTAATCATATTGTACTCCTCGTCGTCGAGTGCCCCGGGTTTATCGAGAATGGCCACGGAAACGCCGAGTTTCCCGATATCATGAAGCAGGGCGCCGCGATGCAAGTTGTCCATCTCTTTCTGGGAAAGCCCTAAAACTGTCCCGATTTCCAAGGCCACTTTCGTTACGCGCTCGGAATGACCGGCAGTCCAGGATGACTTGGCATCGACGGTCCGCGCAAGGGCCTTTAACGTGCCCAAGTTGAAGTGGTCCAACTCTTCCATGAGAATTGCATTTGAAAGGGCAACAGCCACCTGATCCGTCGCCTGGCGGGCTTGGGTAATGTCTTCGGTACTATAGGCTTCCGAATGGGATCGTCCTATGGTTATCACTGCTGTCAGTTTTTCATTTAGAAAAATGGGAAGAATTAAAAAAGATTGGATGCCGCGTCCTACAATGGCCGAAAGAAAGGTCGGACGGTTTTTGTCAGAGTCAATTATCAGATATTCCGGATTGGCCTGAAACATTTCAAGATCGGACGGTTTGAACTCGATGGGTTTTTCCAACAATTCATTTTCCTGACCGAAATAACTGAAATATGAATGGGCGGTATTATCCTGCTCGGAATCCATCAGGCTTATGGCGACGCTGTCACAGACAAACCAATCGTACATCCTGTGAATTACGGTTTCAACGATGACCTTGGTATCCAGTGATGACAAAATGGCGCGATCGATTTCTGCTTTGGTATCTAAGGTTTTGAATTGTCTGTTCAACTGCGCGGCCATTTTATTAAAATCCATGGCCAACTCTTCAAATTCATCGCCGCTCGTCAGGTTTACCTGGGACTCAAAGTTTTTCATGGCAATCCGGCGTGTTCCCTTTTTCAGCAACTCAAGGGGCACAAGGCTCTTCCGAATAAAATAAATGCTAAAAAGCAACACCACCCACAGGGACATGAGGACGACCAGAGGAAAGATTGTTTTAAAATGCGACATTGGTGCAAGCACATCGGCTTTGGATTGACTGAGCACGACGGTCCATACATCAGCTAAAAACCGATGATTCAAAAAGATTTTTCGATAACTCGCCAGGTATTTTTCGTTTTCATGGACAAACTCGAACTGACCAAAGACGCCATTTTCAACCTGAAAGTCGTCTTTCTTGGAGGATGGATCCTCATGCGAAAACGAGCTAAAAACGATATTTTTAGATTCGTCCAATACACAAACTTCAGTATCCGGCAACAGTGAACTCCCCTGGTCAATTCCCCACAGGAAACCGGGGTTAATTTCTCCAATTAAATACCCTGCATTCAGATTCTTCGGATCCATCAGTCCAACCATCATTGTTCGTGGCAAAGATTCCGGATGACTCACTATGAAAATTGCTGTCTTTCCGGCATTGATGATCTGCTTAATCTTATCCTCACTGGGTTTTTTAAAATTATTTATTACTTTGTAAATTGGAATAGTCCTGTTTTCAGTTTTGTAAAAATCGACCGCCTTGAAATGGTGTTCCGATCGTTTGTTAAAAACAACTGAATGGGTTTGGCCGGGATCATTCAAAGACGCTTTGAGGGAAGAAGCGATAAGCTGCAATTCGGTATCTAAAAATATCAACCGTTCATAGACGGAATAAGCGTGCCCTTTGACCGATTGTTTAAGTAATTTGTAGCTTTGCTCATTGAGCTGTTTGGTTACGCGATTGAATGAAATTATCGAAAGGCACAAAATAGGAAAAAGCGCGCAGGAAACAAACAAAATAAAGATTCGGCGGGCGATCTTGCTGCGGAAAATTTTTGTATCAAACTTCATTTAGATAAACCTCTTTTAAAGTTCTGAAACCAGACCGACATAACTGCCGTTGTAAGCGCGGACAACATCGTCCCGACTAGTCCTTAAATTTGAACTGCGGTTTACTCAAGCCATCTGCTCCCAAGCTGTAAAGGTCATAATCGGTATTGACCGGATTATCACTCATGTTTCTTCGTAATCCCGGTGGTTTGCCGCCGTCAATTTTTAAGTACTGGTAAGGATTTTCCCAAGGATCATTGATGGTGCCAATGTTGGTTAGATCGTTGAGGCTGTCAGGAAGTTGACCGTCATTGTCGAAAACAAAAAGGGCGATCTGTTTTTCTATCATGCGAATATCTGTGACAGCCACCACGATCAAAGCTTCATATCTATATCGTATATAATTGGGCAGCGCGATGGCCGATAAGGTGCCAATAATCGCAATGACAATAAATACTTCAATAAGCGTAAAACCTCTATTGCAACCGTTTCGATTAAAACGCTTGGAACATGCGAAATCGTTTACGCTATTCTTGCAGTCCAAAAACGAATTGTTCATTGGATCATTCATATGTTATAAAAATCGGCCAGTTAGGCGTATCATGGATCGAACAAAGCTATTCCCTATCGGTTTAGATGCATATTTATAAATATATCGGACGGTTTTGAAAAAAAATAAGGATAAAAAAACCTAAGAGCGATAATTTTAAATTTCTACCTTAAATTTTAAATTCAGACCACCCCTATATGATGAGGATTTGGATATAAGTTCTCCGATACTTTTTCCCTTGATCTTGGCTTTGTGTCTGCGTTTGAAAACACGATGACAGAAACCGGCACAGACCTCTTTGGCCAGCCGGTAGAGATTGAATCAACCCTCAGTGAAACCAGCCTTGATTTCGGGCTAACAGTGAAGTTTTAAGGGGGAAATTGAAAGGACATTTTTGTCTTGGTAAAGCAAAGAACATGAAAGTCTTCAATTATAGTTAGGAATTCTGGTTGTTTTTCATTTCGGGGGCTAACTTCGCAGAAAACTGTGAAGTTAACGCGTGTCTTTATGATACAACCAATTGCATCCATACCAAAATATTGAAAAAAACAAACCGAATCAAAAGGTGAATCATATGAACTCGAGAAGGTTCGTTGTGTGGTTTATTCTTGGTTTAGCCGTATTGATTGGCATCTGCGGATGTGCTATGACACCATCAACTTCTTCCAAGGCGGTTCAAAGTATATCGAAAGAATCGCTGAAATCCAAGCTTGAAGATCCATCTATAGTCATCTTAGATGTTCGGCGACCTCAAGATTGGAAGAAAAGTGGCATCAAAATCAAAGGTGCTGTTCAAGAAAACCCATACAAATTCGACAGCTGGTATTCCCGGTATCCCAAAACAAAGACGATCATACTGTACTGAGCATGACCCAATGAGCATACCAGTGTCAGTTTGGCACGGAAAATGATGGACAAGGGATTTACGAACATTTATGTTCTTAAAGGCGGATGGAATGAATGGATAAGAGCTAAATATCCAACCGAGCCGCAATAAGACCAATTATCAGCCAGCTTAAATATGCTGTGGCCAACAACAACCAGCGAAAATCGGCATAAATTTTGCCGTACTGATCAATGAGTTGGTTATTCAACAACACCAAAGTTGTAAGATCTCAATTTTTCTTTGTCCTTATGGTCTGAGTTGCCCAACGCACAGACTGAAGGAAGGACCGAATGTGAATACATGATGGACAATGTTGCCGGACTTCGAATAAACATAAAAAAAATTGTGTTCTTGCTTTTTGCCTAAGGCATTAATTTTTACATTGGGGCGACTCACTTAAAGTCGCCCCATAATTTAATTAGAAAAATGAGAAGTAAATTGGCATGGGACAAAAAAAAGACAAACTCATCGCTAAATTATTTGATAAATATCCGCCCTTTTTTAATAGGTGGGTTCAAAAATCAAAATTCATCGAGTTTAGTGATTCACCCTGGTCCCAATTAGATAAGGATATCATCCAATGTCGCTTGGCACTTATATCCACAGGTGGTGTACATCTTAGATCACAACCTCCATTCGACATGACGGATCCAGCAGGCGACCCAACTTTCAGAGAAATTCCAGCAGATACATCCCCCTCGGAGTTATTCATTACTCACAACTATTATCACCATTCTGATGCTGACAAAGACGTAAACATTGTACTCCCGATTGAGCGTGTCATTGATCTGAAGCAAGCTGGAGACATCGGCGATGTCAATTATCGGCATTTTTCTTTCATGGGTCATATAATGCATCACCATATTGATACATTGATGAAAGAAACAGCGCCGCGTGTAGCAAATAAATTGAAAGCAGATGAAGTAGATATCGTTATTTTAACCCCTGCCTGAGGTGTTTGCAATCAGTCCGTGGGACTGATACAGAGATCAGTTGAGGATGCGGGAATTGCGACAATCTCCATAAGCCTTTCAAAAGAAATCACTGGCAAGGTACGCCCACCAAGAGCCCTTTACTTAGGATCTCTACTTGGACATCCTATTTCTTACCCCAATCAAGTCTCTCGCCAGCTCTATGTGTTGCGCCTTTTGCTAAAATATCTGAAAAAAATCAGTACACCCGGTACTATCGTTGATATTGACATGACTGTCCTGGATAATTGTGCGACCACCCCCCCAACAAAAAAGAGATGATTTCTGTCAATCATGTTATAAGGATATAAAATAAAAACATGGTTAAAAACATTGGCTTTATTCCCACACGCTTTTCAGGCACAGACGGGGTTTTAATGGAAACCAGCAAATGGACGGAAGTTTTAAGAAAAATCGGCCATAGCAATTTCTGGTGAATTGGAAAATATTCCTGATCGTTTTGATAAAGGATCATACAGATATCTGTAATAATGTACGACTATCAACCTTCTGAATTAATGCGATACCCAAAAGATATCGTCAAAATATTACTGCCCGAAAACGTTATCAATGGAGAGACGCTGAATGACCCTGTTTCTACTCATATACCTAAGCATCTACGGCGGCATACACCTATACGCTTTTATTAAACTGAAGAGGGGTTTTGCCCTGGGACTCCCAGCATACTTAATACTTGCGATTTTCATGATCCTGATGGTGGTTGCACCCATTGTCGTACGCATTTCTGAGCGCTACGGATACGAAGCTTTAGCACGCGGTTTGGCCTACGTCGGGTTCACATGGATGGGGCTGATTTTTATCTTTATCTCAGCTTCATTTTTCTTTGACATCTATAGACTGCTTCATTTCCTGGCAAGGATATTGACCCAGAGCCCTCTCGCGGATTTTACTCTTTCCCTCAGAAATTTCTGTACCCTCGCCATTTTATTCTCTTTTGCCGTAGTGATCTATGGCTATTTCGAGGCGCTTCATATCCGGACAGAACACGTGACCGTGAAAACAAGCAAAATACCCGAAAAAATCGGACGATTTCGAGTTGTGCAGATATCCGACGTCCACCTCGGCCTTATCGTCGGGAGATCGCGCCTTAACCGGATCCTTCGGCAAGTCAAGGATTCCCGCCCGGACATTCTTGTATCAACGGGTGATCTCGTGGATGGCCAGATGGATGATTTGGAGACGCTGACGGATATGTTTCGGAACATACCCACAAAGTATGGAAAATTTGCGATCACCGGTAATCACGAATTTTATGCAGGCATTGATCGTGCCCTGGCATTTACCGAAAAGGCGGGCTTTACCATCCTCAGAGGAGAAGGAATAACCGTATCCAATCTTCTCAATATTGCGGGTGTAGACGACCCTGCCAGAGGACGCTATGGCCCAGATCGTGCAGTCTCTGAAAAGGCGATGCTGGAAAAACTGCCCAGGGAAAAATTCACCCTCTTTTTGAAGCACCAGCCAGTAATCAGCAGTGAGTCGCTTGGAATGTTTGACCTCCAGCTTTCAGGTCACACCCACAAGGGACAGATCTTTCCCTTTAATCTGGTTACAAAGCTCTACTACCCAATGCACACCGGTATATCAAAGGTCAATGGTAATGCCCTGCTCTATGTCAGCAGGGGTTCAGGGACCTGGGGGCCGCCGGTTCGATTTTTGTCGCCACCGGAGGTGACAATCATCGACATAACATACAAGAGTAGTCAATAGATATCCGTTATACGAAATAGATATCTTAGAAATAAAAATGGTTTGATATCCACAGTACGAATTTGATATTTATTAAATTGTTAAAGTCTTCGATCATAGCAAGGAATATGCTGTGATTCAAAATTAAGAGTAAGAAAGGTAAGTGTATGCAGAGAAAAGTCATCTGCTATCTGGTACTTCTTATGCTGTCAGCGATTTCTGTTTATGGTGAAAATGCAACGGACTACTTTAACCTTGGCCTTAAAAGTACATTAACCCGCACGAAGATCCAATACTTTTCCAAGGCATTGGAGCTGGCTCCAAACCTGACGGAGGCTTATGAAAAACGAGGGATACTCTATTTTTTTCAGGGAAAATTTGACAATGTTATTCAGGATTTTCAGACTTATATTGAACTTGCACCTCCAAAATCCGAAGCCTATCGGATGTTGGGAATGGGTTATCTTAAAAGCGGAGACTACCAATCAGCCATTAAGAATTTCACACGTGCAATAGAAATAGATTCCAAACAGGCAAGCGCCTATTCTAATCGTGCAGAAGCTCATTTTCTCAGTGGAAATTATGACCTGACTATTTTGGATTCAACCAAGGCCATTGAGCTTGGTGGTAACCCGAGGGACATTGCAGATGCGTATCGAACAAGAGCAAAGGCCTTTCGGAAGACAGGTAGGAACGAGCTATCGGCCGAGGACATTAGATCTTCATGGCAGAAAGATCCTCGTTACGCTTACTATTATAGAGCCCTTTATGGATATGCAAATCCACAAAGTATTAGAAAAACGGGACTTATTGGTGTTATCGGGATTGCCTTTTTGCTAATTTTTAAATTTAAACTCAAGCCTCCTAAAAAAGACGACTAAAAATAAAATCATAACAATAGTTTCCTGCCTGAATTGGGCTATCTCCTATATTTAAATGTCGGGGCGAATCTGAGATATCTGCAACAACCAAGTATCAAACACCTGATTTTTTTGTGATAACATAATCCCGTATCACAAGTCAGACCTGAGTTGTGTTTTTGGGTAGAAACACTATCTTTGACAAATCCGATTTTTATAAGGTAGTCTCAATGTCTGGTTGCTCATATGGCATCCACAAAAACCTAAAGACTTGAATCTATTTTTTTACACTGGCGTTGGAAATCTGCACTTGCTAACATGACAAACGTATCCAATCATCGGCAACTTGGAGGATAAAAACTCATGGACGCACCAAGAATCCCGGATGAATTTGAACTATTTGAGAACATCTACAAATATCGCAGTAGTATTCAGCATCTTGAAAGAGAGTATCTTGACCTTCGGATTTGCTTGCGTGATGCTGAAGCTGACCTTAGGTCGGACCCGAAAAACCGTGAACTGAAGGAAAAAATAGACTATTTGAAAGGACGACTGAAAGATCTCGAAGATCGGTATCCTTGGATTTCTTCTGGCAGACCATCGGAGATAGCATCCTGTATAAACCAAACAGGAGGAATTTAAAGTCATGCAACACGCATGGTGAGCTTTTGGTTTTATGATATATGTAATCAGCACAAATTTATGTTGGGTTGTGCTTATGGCAAGAAAACACAAAACAAGCTTTGTCACTGTTGGAATTTATTAATCTTTAGTAGATTCGTCAAATCGGGTAAATAAGAACCCAGAATGGAATAAAAAACTGGCGCAAAGTTAATACCAATAGCAGAATATATGAAAAATAATAAAAAAAACAAAGTTATAAAAGAGCTTTTTATTAATGATTTCTTCATAGGTACGTGTTTTTGGTCATTAATTATTCTTATCTTAATACCTTTTTTTAAACCACCATATTCCTTAGCAATGGTTCTTTATATTTTTTTTCTCACGGCCAGTTTGGTTTGCCTTCCCATTTCTCTATTCAAATTAAATACTGCGTTTTATCTTGCTAAAAATGGTGTTGAAATTACGGCCCAAATTGTCTCAATCGAAAATGTTTACTTTGGAAATAAAGTTAAATTTGAATATGAATATGATGGACATAAATATAACAAAATAAAATTTTTCCATTCTATTTTCTTCCCTGAAAAGGACCATATGAAGTTATTAATTGATATAATGAATCCATCCAAATTCATCATTTTGGAATTTAAAAAGAAATCGGTTTTTTCTATTGTTAGAAACAGGAACTCCTAACTTTTAAATCATCTGATTCAATATATAATTAGCGAAAATGTTAGAAAATACTTTGAATAAATAGATTCTAGGTTCAACAACCAATGGCAAGCCCTCAGATAAAGATTCTGATCTCACTATCCGCCGTCTCAGCCATCTATGCTTTTGTATGCAAGATTCGGTTGTCTCGAAAAGTCAGCAAGCTCGAGAACTGGCTCCAGAAAGAACGTCCTGACCTCTGGTCGGAATTGAATATCCTTGCAAAAAACTGGGCTGGTGGACAGGCTGGCTTAAAGATACTCTACCGAAGGAATGTTGTAGGTCTTCCAAGTTTTGATCAGCAATATGAGCAATTACATTCTATGGAACGGCAGCTTCTTTTGGGCATCGTCATAGGCTCGGTGTGCATTGGCTTAGTCTTTATAGGTTCCAGATTTTGGGGCTGGCATTGGTAAAATAGGCATGCGCCTCTTGCAACTCTTTGGTGTTTTCTAACCACTCACTGCAGTCGGACCGAGTAAACAGCTATGTTGACTTTCTGGACTAAGTTCGGAAGTTAAAATAACAGCGTCGGGTCAGCCCGGCCGCTGAGCTCGGCCGTTATGCGAACCTTTGATTTCTGCTATGAAAATGTAAATATCAGAGGTCGAAAATGTTTGTGATATCGTTCTTCATTAAGGGCAAATCTATTTCGCAGGGTTTGCCTTTTTGATTTTATTAATATATGTAATCAGCACGATCTTACTTCAGTTTATTGTTTTAGTAAATCATAACATGGATAAAACTAAATTGAAAATCAATTTAAATAGAATGGACCAGTCACTAAAAATACTAATAATTGATGACGAGGAGCACGTTCTGGCTAATCTTTGCGATTTTCTAAATTATAAAAATTACGATGTCACCTCAGCTTCTGATGGTTTGGAAGGACTGAAATTATTTGATAACGATCAACAAGGATTTGACCTGATCATAACAGACATCGTTATGCCAAAAATAAGCGGAATAAGCCTTATTAAAATAATTAAGAAAAAATCCCCTGACATACCCGTTATAGCAATAACTGGATGGGGGGAATATCCCGAAGCGTTTGCTATAGAATCCCAAGCGGACAAGGTGTTGTCAAAACCATTCGAACTTTCTGAACTTGACAAAGCAATCAATGAACTAATTTCTTCCAAAAAGCAAAACGTTCAGGATTAAAAATTAATGGTGACACCATTAATTGGAAAAAGGGAAAGCACCAGAAAAAGATGATATCTGTATATCAATTAATGTTGTGAGTGGTGCAGGTACAAGATATCACAAGTTTTGACAAACCTGATTTTCGTGAGGTAATTTATTGACAATTACATCGATATTTTTTATAATATTTCTAAAATAGATAGATCGAAAGGGCAAATCCGTTGAAAGGCGGGGACGCAAAGCCACGGGTCTAAAGCTGAAAAGCTATGACAGCCGGGCCGCCGAAGTGACTTAATAGCCTTTGGGAACGCTTGCCCAAAGGCTTTTTTGTTTTGAGGCTCTTTCTATCTGTTTGTAATTTTGTCGTAAAAATATGTATGGAAGGAGGCGATAAAAAGCGGAGCAAATATTTGAAGAATTGTTTTTATAAAATTCAACTTATTTTACCGTGGGGGTAAAAAATGAATAAGGCAATTAAGATTCTGAAAGACCATGTCAAAATAGACATAAATGTCGATCAGATAGAAATATTGTTGCATTTGGCAGATAATGTTACTCTGAAAAAATATTCATAAAAAATTGAGGGGACAATCATGAAAAACACGCTTTCAATCAATTTTTTCGCTATCCTTTTTTTTGCTTTGTTTTATCAACCAACATTTGTTTTTGGTGTTACAATTTTTTTTGACTTTGATGGCAATTCCATTACTAAAGCACAGTATCAGGTAATTGCATCGGACAGCGAAAAAAATTTAAGTATGAAATTAAGAAATGGTTATAATGTAAAATCTAATGTCTGGATAGATCCTATTAAATTGAGAAAAAAAAGAATTGAACAGTGGAGAATAATGAGATCACATTATAGTCCTGATTCGCTTCCAATAAACATAGAGAACTCATCAACAAAGAATAAATAGGGGCTTTGTTTTAGAATTGATGCAGAGAAGGTATTCTGGTTTGTTCTTTAGTAAATTAGGGGAATATAATGTATCAACACAAAGCTGCTGAAACAGTCGGATACAGTAGGCAAAGGGCTAAAACAACTGGATACATGCTTTTGCTAATTACGCTGGCAATAGGTCTTGCTGGATGGTATCTATGGAAGTGGTATGCATTACCAATTTCAATAGTAATTGCTGTCCTCTTAGGCAGCTTATATTCAATAATTGAAGCGAAGCGCATTCAGAAAAAGACCGGCTTAAATATTGATGAGCAAGAAATGGCCTTTAGAGAGAGTGCTGTAGCAAGTCTTGACCCAACTACTCGTGACCCCGAAGAATATCGTGCCTATATCGACTCATTGCCGGACGATGAACCAGATGAAAAAGATTATGATGACATCTGGTCACGAGCTAAGAAAATTGAAGTTGTTGGGCCAGATTTTTTTGGACGGTATTCTATATATGTTGATCCAAAATCTAATGTGGCTATTTTCCTTCCAAAGTCTAATAAAACATTACATATTTTCATTGGTGATATTTTTCGAGCAAACAGGTGGATAAAGTGTGACCCAACAGGTTTAAAGGTCATAGATAAGACCCCGCCAAAGGAAGCTTATCAATGGAAGATTAATCCAAAAGATATCTGGTACAGAGGGACAGGATTGCCACCAGGTAAATCTGGTTATCGGGGGGAAGTTATCTCCTTCGAAGATTTTATTAATGAAATAAATGATGAATGGCTTCATATTAAAATTAAAGAATACGTGCAGATGATGGGTTCCACATAGAATCTTAATCTGTCGATAGCCGGAGATGATTTGGCAACAATAGGATTCACTTAACCTGACACCCGCAAAATATGATATCTGTATATCAATTTTTGTTGTGAATGGTGCAGGTATTGGCAAGCAAAAGCACAACTTTTGAATCATACCAAATTTGAGTTTGATGGTATGATATCACAACTTTGCCGAATGTTGATGTAATCTCAATATATCTGTAAGGGCAAAACAGATAATATTGTGAACCCACTGCGGGCTTGACAAACGGAAGGACGCGAATGGACTTTAAGGAGCGAGTTCCCTTCGGCAGGACGGGACTGATGGTGAGCCGGATCGGGTTGGCGTCCGGCTTCGGCGTACCCACTGCCGCCATCGAGAAAGCATTTCATGAGTATGGCGTCAACTACTTCTACCTGTCCATGCTCAAGCGGGGCCACATGGTGCGGGCCATCCGCAACCTCGCCCCCAAGCACCGCGACGAGCTGCGCATCGTGCTGGCCAAGCCAACCTTTGGTGGATTTCTTCCTACAGAGCTTTGTGGAGCGCTGGCTCAAGAAGCTCAAGATCGAGCAGGCTGATCTCGTGGTCCTACAAGCTCAGCGCAAACCTCTAGGCCAGAAGCTCACTCGACCGCGTACACCGGCTCAGGGACAGCGGCAAGGTGCGCTTCGTGGGCATGTCCAGCCACGAACGGCCCCTCTTCGGCAAGATCGCTCGCGGAGAGGTGAAGGCGCCGGTGGACTTCTTTCAGATCCGCTACAACGCCGTTCACCCAGGAGCCGAACAGGACATCTTCCCGCACCTGCCGCAGGAGAACCGACCGGGCATCGTGATCTTCACCGCCACCTGCTGGGGCAAGCTCCTCAAACCCAAGCTCATGCCGGCAGGGGAACGCCCTCTGGCCCCTGCCGACTGCTATCGCTTCGTTCTCTCCCATCCCGACGTGAACGTCTGTATCACGGGCCCCTCCACCGCAGCTCAGATGGAGGAAAATCTCAAGTCCCTGGACGCCGGGCCCCTCGACGAGGAGGAGATGGCCCGCGTCCGACGCATCGGCAACCACATCTACAGTATAGACAGCAAGCCTCCCCTTCTTGCCCGATGATTTCGGTGTCATCCGGTAGCCACGTCCGCTATCTGGCAACAGCGATTGGGGGAATCCTTTTTGGAAGGTTGGCCTTTTTGATTTTTTATGGATTTTACGATATATGCAAACGATAAAGAAACAAAAATGCCCTAAGTTCAAAAAGCACATAAGTTTAGAGCTTATCTATGGAACTCGAAACACTTCGATCATATCTTCTCAAAAAACAAGGCGCGTTTGAGGATTTTCCGTTCGGACCTGAAGTGATGGTTTATAAAGTTATGGGAAAAATGTTTGCACTTGTTTTTTGGAATGAATCGTCATTACGAATAAACCTTAAATGTGATCCTGATCTTGCCATGCATTTTCGTGCCTTGTACAAAGCTGTAACACCCGGCTATCATATGAATAAAAGGCATTGGAACACCATAACATTAGACGGCTCAATACCCGATGATGAAATTCATGCAATGATTAATGATTCATATAGTTTGGTGGTTAGAGGCTTAAAAAAAACTGATAGAAAAAACTTGGCAATTATAAATTGTGGCAGGACGGAGTATGTGAGAATTATTTCCACTCATTTAAAAGTTAGGTGTCATAAAAAACATGAAAAGGTCGATACTCTCTCGATATCAGGTCGATAAAGTGCCTATTATCATTCGACCGCAATTTTACCTTTATGGATACGGTTTGGGACTATTATTGTTTTTCCTTCTTTTAATCTTGAGAGTTACCACTAAAGTAAAGATTTCGGGCCGTGAGAAGCTCAGGGAAGATTCAAACCATATCTTCTGTTTGTGGCACAGCTTCGTTCCTTTGGCGCTGATAAGTGCAACACCTCTAATCCCTGCTGTTCTTGATCGTGCCAATCAGGCATGGATGCAACATCCTGTCTGGTACATGAAGCCAATACATGTTCTGTTGCGTTTGATGGGTGTCAAAAAAATAATTTTGGGCTCTACAGGGCATTCAGGTCGCGATGCGGCTGAACTACTCGTAGATTATTTGCGGCAGGGGTGTTCGACCGTTCTAAATCCTGATGGGCCACATGGTCCTGCTTTTGTCCTTAAGAAGGGAATTCTACATTTATCTTTGAAAAGCTGTGTACCAGTTGTTGCTTTACGATTTTCATCATCAAGCTTTCGCGAACTAAAAACTTGGGATCGAAAGAAATTTGTTTACCCATTCTCCACCATAGAAATGAAAATTGGTGAACCTATTCATGTTACGAACGACAATTTTGAATACGCACATCATTTAATAGAAAGAGAGTTGGGTTGAGATAATCTCAATATATCAAAAGTTTGATGGCTGAAATGCGGAACGCAACATATTGTAACCAAGGCATAGGAAGAAGTATATGAATGACAAAAAATCAACAGAAGAATCAGAAAACTATGTCCGACTTGCACTACCTTTGATGTCAAAGCATGATATACCTATAACACCAAGAAACTATACGGTATATTACACTTACGTTTCCGGTGGTAACAGCGATTTAAGCAAGGCTGTTGATACGATCATTGAGAAGGGGCTAACGATTGACGATGAAAAGATTAAAAATCTTTATTTCCAATTTTGCACAGAAAAAGATGAGACTGGACTACGGAATTTACGGAATGATTTACAGCAGATTTTAATAACCATTCTCGGTGAAATAACTGGGTTCACCGGTCAAACCGAAAAATTTGAGTCTTTAGTTTCAAACTCTGTAGATAAGTTGTCAGAAGATGCATCTGTCCAACAGATAAAGGGTGTTGTTGATGAAATCGTCGTGGAAACAAAAAAATTAGGTGGCTTTGGAAAAACAATACAACATAAATTGAAAGAGACAACGGATGAGTTAGAGGCGATTAAAAAGGACTTCGAAAAGGCAAAGAATGAAGCATTGGTGGATTTTTTGACCGATGTACCTAACAGAAAAGCTTTCGATGAAAAACTTGCTATATGCATCGATGAAGCCCTTTCTAACAATGAAGATCTGTGCTTGTTGATGATTGATATAGACTACTTCAAAAGATTTAACGACAAATATGGACATATTATTGGAGATGAGGTGCTGAAAATCGTGGCGAGAAATGTGAAGGAGATAGTTCGGGGCAGAGATTTTTTAGCACGTTTTGGTGGAGAGGAATTTGTTGTAATACTCCCACAAACACCCTTATCGGGAGCGAAGACTGTGGCTGAGAATATAAGGGATTTTTTTGATCGAACAAAGCTTAAAGTGGTGTCGTCATCAAAAAACCTTGGCAAAGTCACGGTATCAATTGGGGCTGCTATATACAGATATGGTGAACCCATTAAGGAGTTTATCGATCGTTCTGACCAGGCGCTCTACTTTGCAAAGAACACTGGAAGAAACCGTGTGGCAACAGAGTCTGATGTGGACACATCACTGTAGAAATTGAATAGATAAACAATATGCTCTATTTGGCATATCAATTGCAAATACCACTCCTATAATCATTTTAACAATCGGAAAAATAAACTATAACAACAGCGGCGTATTTCAGATGGCAGGAAACTTTGGAATAGTTAATACCGAAAGATTCAGCACTTGTCTTTACCTTCGTAAAAGTCATAAATAAAATCCATTTCCACTTTCATTTATAAGAAGTTTGGAATAAGATAAATATTAACGATAGAAAAATATTGATAAAGATGAAAACATGCGATTGATGCTACAGGATCTGTCATTCGAACAAACCAGCAAGGCATGGCAATCTGTTTTGATAAAAAATGCAAAAGGAGGGTAATATGTTTAAAAAAACATTATTTGTATTGTTGAGTGCCCTAATTCTTTCAGGTGTCTGTTTCGCCCAAGAAGACTCTGCCAAAGAGCATATGGAAGATACAACTTCAGCTGTAGCACAGGAGAAACCCGCATTGGTTTTGGAAGAGATCTCTATCTGTACCGCTGTTGAGGATCGGCAGCCCTTTGGGATTGGAACTGTATTCTCTGATGAATTGGACAAAATATACTGTTTTACCAAAATTAGCGGGGTTGAAGATACTACTTATGTTAATCATGTTTGGTATTTTGGGAATGATGAAATTGCGAGAGTTAATCTGCCTATAAAATCACCATCTTGGCGTACATGGAGTTCTAAAAAGCTTAATATGGGGTCAGGTAATGGACGTGTGGAGATAGTCTCTGAAAGCGGAGATATTTTGGGTAAAGCTGAGTTCGAAATAAAGGTAGCCGAGAAAGCTGAAGAGGTTGGAAAAACTGAGAAGACTGAGGTATCCGAAGAAGCATTAGAGCCTCCTAAAGAATAATAACTTTAAAAAGTTTACAAAAAAAACCGCAGTCTTTTTTGTAATGTGATATTAGGGGGCGGTCCTTAGTGGATTTAGGTGGATTTAGCGCACCAACTCCAATAAATACGGATTTTCCTGACACAATATTGATTTATAACGATTTTGAAATAGCTGCCCATGACGTCGATGGCGACGGTTGAAACTGACAGCATATCAGAGGGCAATAATTTTTGTGATATCGTTTTTCCAACGAGGGCAAATCCTTTTTAGAGGGTTTGCCCTTTTTTGCAATTTTGTAGGAAATAGGATATATGTACTGGAAGTTAAAGTGCTTGAACCGGTGAGTATGGCAAGCTGTAATTTAGGTAGACCATAAGCCCATTAAATTTATGTGGTATTCGAAAAATATCCAGGTCTTCAAAAACGAATAACAGATAACAATATTGATATCCGTCTTATTTGGTCTCATAAAAATGGCTGCAAGCTAATGATATGCATGCAGCCATTGTCTAAATTGTTAACAAACCGTTATTAAGAAGCTTTTCTTTTTCTAATCCAAAAGACAAAGAGAATGATAATTAGAAGCGCTACCGGCGGTGCGAAGATCTGAAAATTAGCTGCTATGAACATACCTTTCGCGATCAGTTTCATATGCTCGGCATCGGTCGTGGGTATCATGCCCAGTGCGTCTCCTAGCTTAGAGATAATCCGGTAAATAAATCTTCCCTCCGGAATCTCACGGTGACAAGATAGACAAACCCCCAGTCGTTCCATGTTATTGCGTAACTCTTTGGGTAAAGGGCCATCCAACGGCCAGTGATGACCAACGGTTTGTAGTTGCTGATCCTCGCGATTGACAATGTTGTCAAGATCAATGGACAGATCCGGCACCGGGCTGATCTGGTATTGTGCCGTCTGGGTGACCGGTTCTCCTTTTTCATTCATGATGTCTACGTAGACGCCTTTGGCATACCCTCTTAGATAGCGTCCTTCGTGGGTTCCATAACCCAATGATTTAGACCTTGCATGACAGGAGGTGCATTCACGGGCCTGCCAATCAACGGTATGGGGAGCGGCCGGGGCCATGTCAATGCTCCTTTGGCCTTTTTCACCACCACCTTCCACACCTTTCGGGGTTCGCCATATTTTATTGTGGACCAAAACTTCACCATCGGGTGCTACGACGGTGGTGATTTGCTGGCAACCGGGTATGATGGGAGTGACCCGTCCCTCACCATTGATGCCAAGCACGGGGTCTTCCCATCGAAGGTAAGATCGGTTCTCGCTGGTCTTACCGTAAGCTACGCCGGGCGCGACAGGCGGTTCAAAGCCACGCATGGATTCGGCGGTGTGCCCGTTTTCAAAGTGGATACTCCCCGCCGCCACCCAATCCGTGGCCTTCTTGTTGCCGGAAAAATTGACATTCACGTGACAGCCATAACATTGTGGCGCCCAAGCCGAATGACACCCGTAGCACTCAATCTTTTTTAAATGCCCCTTGGCTTGCAGTTTAGCAGAGATTGCTTTGGCCGGGTTTCGCCACTTATTGCTCTTTGCAAGTGATTTTAATGTTGGCACCACAAAATCAAGCCCGGATGCTGAATGTACCACTACTTTTTCGCCTTCTCTGACCACGTTGTTAAATGGATTTCCACGGGTGGTCAGCAGGAAGCCCTCTTTGGCATTATAGGTCGTACTGAACTTGGCATGGGTGGCCAACGGTTCTTTGGAAAGACCGCGTGCCTTGCTCATGTCGGGTTCAATACCGAATTCGTCTCCCCAACCAAAGGGGAGTTCCCATGGGTAGTGGGTTGCGGTTCCGTGGCAGTCTGAGCATTCGATTTCTACGTTGGCCAGAAGTGTGCCTGTTAGGTTTCCGTTACCATGCATGGATGTAGTGGTATGGCAGTCCTGGCAGAGCAGACCGCCCTCGGGGTTGCCCTCCCGGGATTTTAACCGGTGGTGCACATCATCTTTGATAAATTGGTAGAATTTGGTGTGAAGCTTCGGCTGCTTGCCACCTTTATCTGTGTAAGGGCTGCCATAGGGAAATTCCATCAATCCCTGGAAGGATACACCGATGCGTTTACCCCGATTGTGGCAGGAAACACAGGTTTCATGGGGTATGCCGGAGTAGACTTTGCCATTGACCCCAACTTTGACTTTTCGTGAAGATTGAATGGAGTGCACCATTGCATGACCCGGTTGATCCCGTTTAACCGTCTTATCGCCACCTTCATAAAGCCCTGCATTGTTGTAGGGAATATGGCAGGCACTACAACCCATTCCCCTAAAATCCCCGCGTTTTTCACGACCTTTGACGCCCACATGGCAACGCTGGCAGTCGGTACGCAGGTAGGTATAAACGGCTTCCCAAGGTTTTTCTTTGAGCGTCTCCACATTGGTTTTGGGTACCTGTTTAAGCTCTGCGGGAAAATTTTCCGGGTATTTCGCCATCAACGCCCGGGTGTAGGTTTTGTAATCTGCCGTGCCGAAAACGGGTTCGGGTCCATCGGGGTCCGACACATCGTAGTTCCCGTATTTCTTTGCATAACCGGTACTAGCAGGGCCCCATCCCCATAAGGCACCTTGTATTTTACCGGCCTCAGTCTGCATTATGGAGCGGTATTGAGCATAGGTCCACTCTTTATGACATTGACCACAGATCTTTTCATTGACCCATACCGAACCCGAATGCACGACAAAGGTGTTTAATACGCCACCTTCCGGTGCCCCAGTGTGGGCGATTTTGGCATCTTTTTCTTCCTTTGGATTACCTCCGTGGCAAATCACGCACCCGTTCGGATCCCCGAGTCTAGCACCTTTTGCGTATATCTGTTCGGCCATTTGGGAATCGTGAGCACGAATCGGTTCTATGCCGGCGTGACATTTACCAAGTGCCAGGCATCCGACATTTGGTGCTGGATAATCGGCTGGGTCCATACCGGGTATCGGTGTTGCGGCCCAAAGATTAGCGGTGATTGCCCAATAGGTAAAACACAGAAGAATAGCCATTAAAGAAAAAACGGAAAATCCTCTTTGAGAATTCTTCATACGATCCTCCTCTTTCTTAATGGTATGTCTTGTAGTTATAATGGCGTGAGAGTTTATCAGGAGCATAAGTGGGTGAATATCTTTCAACAAATTAATTCGCTTCACCCTTATTTTTTCAGTACGTTAGAAAAGGGCACCTTGTCAACCCATTTTTAAAGTGGAGTGTCTGATATAATAAGAGAATTTCTACACCCTCATCTCCAAACTTTAACCAAATGGTCGATATGCTATATATTTGAAATAGATAAGAACGCTCAAATTTACGTGTGTCTCCAACATACAACTCCAAGGTAAAACTGAGATATCTGCAATTTTTAGCAGCTATCAAGTACTTGATTTTTCTGTGATACCGTATAAAGGTATCACCAATATTCATTTCAATTCAGATAGTTGCATGTGTTGCAAATATCAAAGGTTTTGACAAACTCGAAATTTGTGAGGTAATCTCAATATATCACAAGTTGACACCACACAGAGATAATGGCAATGATTAAAACAATATTAGTATTTTCCGGCATCCTATGATGGTAAGAGTGCCAGCATAACATTTCATATAATCGAAAAAAATTGTTTCGATGCAAGCCGACGGTCTCAGATATTCATACTATTGACAGGGGAGTTATCAATGTTTCATTCTTGCTCAATTCGATTAAAAACAAATAATTCCAGATTTATACTCCCAGTTTTTATAAAAATCGTAATCATTGCTGGTATATTGTACTCAATTTTATCAGGGGTTGCGACAGCTGATAATAAATCCCCGCAGGAGGAAATTCTTTTTCAGCAGAAGACGATGCTCGGTGATTTTGATAAGATGGTTCAACATCGTATGATCCGTGCCTTAGTGATCAACAGCAAAACATTCTACTTCTTGGATCAAGGACGGCAGTACGGTCTATCCTACGAGGCGTTAAGAGAATTTGAAAAGTTTATCAACAAAAAATTGAAGACCAAAACACTGAAAGTCAGGGTTGTGTTCATCCCTGTCAGTCGTGATGAACTCATACCTTCTCTGCTAAATGGCCTTGGGGATATCGCAGTCGCCAACTTGACCATCACAACTGAACGTCGGAAACAAGTGGACTTTTCTAATCCTTTTTTGAGGGGTGTGAAGGAACTGCTCGTCACCGGGCCAGCAGCACCTCCAATAAACAGTATCGACGATCTGGCGGGTAAGGAAATTCACGTTCGCCTGTCGAGCAGCTATTACGAAAGTCTGATCCAGTTGAATACGTCTTTTAAAAAGGTCAGAAAATCTCAAATGAAATTGGTTCTTGCCGATGAGACGTTTGAGGATGAAGATCTACTGGAAATGGTTAAAGCTGGTCTTATCCCGATGATCGTGATGGACAGCCACAAGGCTCAATTTTGGAAACAAATCTTCGACAATATAACAGTTCACCAGAACATTGCTGTAAGAACCAGCGGTGAGATCGCTTGGGCCTTTCGCAAGAATAGCCCAAAACTCAAAGCTGTGGTCAACGATTTTGTAAAAGGTCACAGAAAGGGGACGATGCTGGGAAATATTCTGTTCAAACGATACTTGCAAAATACCAAATACGTAAAAAACTCCGTTTCAGAAAAGGAACTGAAAAAATATAACTCAATGGTACAACTGTTCAAAAAATACGCCGATGAATATGACTTCAATTACTTGATGATCGGCGCCCAAGCCTATCAGGAGTCTGGTCTTGACAATAGCAAGCGCAGTCATTCAGGAGCTGTCGGTGTCATGCAGTTACTGCCGACCACAGCGGCAGATCCCAACGTCAACATTGCCAATATCGAAAAATTAGAGAATAACATACACGCCGGCACGAAATACCTGAGATTTATTATCGACCGGTACTACAAAGAAGAACCAATGGATGAAGTCAACAAGCTACTCTTTGCCTTTGCATCTTACAACGCTGGCCCGGCGAGGATAAAAGGGCTCCGCAAGAAAGCTGCATCTATGAAACTTGACCCGAACGTGTGGTTTCACAACGTAGAGATCGTAGCTGCAAAATCAATCGGCAAGGAAACCGTTCAATACGTCAGCAACATCTACAAATATTATATTGCCTATCAAATGGTTGTTAAACAAATTGAAAGAAAACAGCTCCAGAAAGGCAGATCTGGCTGACAAACGCATATACTGTTACCAATTGGTATGACTGGCTGTGCGGTATGAAACTTGTGATAGCTCCATATCGGCAAGAGCAGATCTGTTTGAAAAGTTGTGATATTTAGGATATCTGTAATCAAGGTCAGTCTGTGGTCATCTCAATATATCACAGCAAATACCCGCCAATAGATACGGAACGGATATCACATTATCGTCTGTTCACCAAATATTGAATAAATACGTAATCCCACCAACATCTGCCCGGAAGAGTTGTGAACGACCGCAATACAATCTCTCTCTAAATTTAAAACAAATAATTTTTCAGGTTAAGCTACTATAATTGTAGTCATTATCTCAAAAATTATGCCAATTCCATTGAACTTTGAGATATCGCATCAGATACGCGTTTTTTTCGCTTTTTATACTGTATTCGTGTCATATTTCCGAACAACCACCCGTCCATTTTGGAAAGTTTAATTCCAAAGTGGACTTGTTATTGCTCAGATGGTTGACTGATGCATACCCATGGTATCTGCTCAAATCGACGAAAAACGCAGGTTTATTTCAAATTTTTCAAGGTTTGACGGCGTTGGCATAAATTTTGTATTTTGATCCTGAAACCTGTTGTAAAGAAACCATTTTAAAAACTACACAGAAAGGAGTTTTACATGAGTTTGACACCTGAAACGCTCGAAGGTGTGGTGGTCGTTTCTCCTCAGGAAGCTCTCAAAATCCAGTCCGAGGGGGGCATGCTCATCGCTGCCTTCACTCACATGACCGACTGGTGTATGAGACGCGCCTCCGGGTCCGTCCACATCACCATGGATGTTCCCAAAGATCACAAGCGGCCTGATTTCGATCTGTCCCAGGCCGAGCTCGACGTCGAAGCCCTTCCCAAGGATAAAGACATACCCCTGGTCTTTTATTGTGCCGACAATCTTTGATGGAAATCCTATCACGCCGCCAGGCTGGCGGTAACCCAAAACTACACCAGAGTCCACTGGATGAGGGTCGGGATGAAGGGCTGGATGGACGCCTTCTTTGCCATTGAAACCGACTCCAAGCTTCTTCAGGACATCATGGTCGCCAACCAAAACAACCCTGCCGCATGGGCCATCGGAATTGACAAGGTCAAGACCCTGAGAAACCCGGTCTTGGTTGACTTCCGGTCAGCCGACAAATTCGAGAAGGGACATGAAGAAAATGCTGTCAACATTCCTTACGAGGAGTTGTGGACCTTTGACAACCTTGAAAAACTCAACAAGAGCAAGGAGCTTGTCATTATTCACGACGACCCGGTGGTCGCGGGCGTTCTGGCCGTTTCCTTCAGGCTTCTCGAGTACCGGACCTACATTCTAATTTAAAAAGCAATATCCTTTAGAAAATAACCATGGCCCCGCCTGAAAGGGCGGGGGTGTTTTGTTCGGAATGATTGATTTTTCAGACGAATTTCTATTTTGTCATTTTTTCTCCGGGATTTTGTTGTACGAGCCAGTGGATGGATCATCTTATCTTCTTTTTTGCGATTATTTTAAAATAATAAATTGAAGATTTATGCCTTAAACCTTCAAATAAAACCACTCAAATATGGTTTCCTTGACTTGAAAATCGTCATTTGAGATGTGGGAAAAGAGGATAAGTAATGAAAAAAATTTATGTGGGCTATACCAATAAAGTAATGATAATCTGCCCCAAATGCGGATTAGAAAAAAATAAAATTGTATTTAATTTTAAGAATACTCATAAGAGGCTAAAGGCTAAATGTAAATGTGGCGAAGTTTTCCGGTTTACCTTGGATTTTCGAAAGTATTACCGTAAGAATGTCCGACTTACTGGTGAGTACTTTGTCCGAGGGAAGGATGAAAAGGAAGAAATACTCATCGAAGACATTTCAAAGACTGGAATCAAATTTGCAACTCTTAAGCCACCTAATTTTTCCAAAGATGATTTAGTTGAATTAAAATTTACTTTAGACACTCCAATGAAAATGGAAGTTCGCACACGGGTCAAAATATTATGGATAATCGATCGCACTGTCGGTGCACAGTTTAATGATCCAAAATTACTTGAAAAGGATTTGGAATTTTATCTGATAAAATAATTTGTTCTGAACGAAACTCGACCTGACACCAGAAAATATGATATCTGTATATCAATTGTTGTTGTGAATGGTGTAGTGGCAAGATACATGTAATCAATCACACACCTCCTTTTCTATCGATTTATCCCATCAATTAATGCCACAATGTGACATAACTGTTCGATATATTATATTTGACATGAACATTGCTTTAATATATTAATATAACTTAACAAATGAATGCGAGAGTTAAATCTGACCTCCATCTCAATTCGATTCCCATTGAGTAACACTTTCTGTTCTGCAGACCTCACTCACGATTTTTATCTCATCATTTAATTAATTGTTCTTTTATCTAAGTCCTTCAATCGGTCAACCTTTATTCGGAAGGAATCATCATGGAGAAACCCCTCAAATTCTGCATGCCTACTCCTTACAGGACGTTTTTTATTCTGTTGAGAGTCTAAAGTAACATTCCGATAAGCCCAAGACATTTAAGACCTTCCAATAGCCTTTTGAAATGGAGGTAAAAAATGAAAACGTATCGAATTATCTTTTTTCATGTTTTAGCCGTGGTTTTCCTCTTGTCATTATTTGCATGCGCCGGACCATCTAAACAGCAAGTCAGCGCGGAAACCAAAGTCGTACCTGGTGTTGAAAAAATCCAATTGGCATCCATTGACTACATCCCGATGGAGACACCATTAAAAGCGAATTATGATAATATCATTTTCAGGAGTTTCGAGTGTAACGCCCAGCTCAAGAAAGACTATCCAGATGCACCCATGTCTTGTAAAGAATCTATAATTTTGCAATTGCACAGTAAAAACGCCTATCAAAACGTGACAGATGGCACCAACGAAAATCTTTCTGGAAAGAGTATCCTGGTAGACATGAAGATTGTCGACATGCGAATAGCGAAAAGTGCAGCTCGTTTCTGGGAAAGGGATTCCTTTATGGATGTTCTACTTGAACTAAGGGATGCCGACACCGAAGAAGTCGTTCATCAAAAAGTGCTTTCAACGTCTAATAAAGCTCTCGGCCCAGCTTGGAGTTCTGGCGGTAGTGGCAGGAGTCTACCTTCTGATCTCGGCACACTCATCGGTGAGTATATTTTTAGGATTACTCCTGGTACCAAATAAAGACGGTTTGCAAATTATAAAATAATGATAATGAAATGATAAGAAGTGCTTTTTAAAACGAATTTAAGCAAAATATAGGCTTGTGTACGGTAACTGAATAAAAAAAATTCGGTTACAAAGACACATAAAACTCTTACTTAATAGGTGGTACTAAAAGCGGAGGCAGTTATGAAAACTACAATTCTTGGAATCCTAATAGGCGCATTCATATTGATAGTTTGCGGCATTGCGGCGGCTCAGGCTGAGATCAAGGTTGGTATCGCCGGGCCTTTGTCCGGTAGCAACCTCTCAGTTGGCGAACAGCAGGAAATCGGCGCTCAAAAGGCGATCGGCCATCTGAATGACAAAGGCGGCCTCCTTGGCAAGAAGATTGTCGTTATTTCAGTGGACGATGCGTGTGAGCCGCGACAAGCTACGGCGGTGGCGAAGCAACTGGTGAGCGAGGGCGTTGTTTTCGTCGTCGGGCATGTTTGTTCCGCTGCTTCCCTTGCCGTCAGCAAGATCTATGAAAAGGCCGGAATCATCATGATCTCACCGGCTTCGACCAATCCCAAGGTTACCGATGAAGGGGGTCCCAATGTATTTCGGACGATAGGACGCGACGACCAGCAAGGCACGATCGCCGGCGACTATCCGGCCGACAATCACAGCAAAAGCAACATTGCGATCATCACGACGGTCAAGCCTATGGCTTGGGCTTGGCAGAGTTTACAAAACGCCAGCTGAACAAACGCGGCTTTACCGAGGTTATGTTCGATAGTTACACCCCGGAACAAAAGGACTGCAAGTCGATTGTAGACAAACTCGTCAATAAAAAAACAGATGTTCTCTATGCCGGCGGCTACCAACGATCAATATTCGGAATTAGCTGCGCAGGTGAATGTCCAGTTCCTGTTCGTCGCGGGAAAGCAGGCGAAGGCAGCTATTTTACCTTTGGCCCTGATATGCGCCTAAATCCGGAGGCCGGAGACGTCGTTGCTGCCATTCGCGAAGAGGATGCCTACGAACCAGAGGGTTATACTTTGTATAGTTACGGCGCTGTTCAGGCTTGAGCGCAGGCCGTTAAACAAGCGGGTTCCTTGAAACCTAAGGCTGTCATCGATGCCTTGAAAGCAGGCAGCTTAGACACCGTGCTAGGTAAGATTGGCTTTGATGAGAAAGGCGACGTTACAGGTATTAGCACCTTCGTCTGGTATGTATTCGGCAAGGAAGACTACTCGCTGGCCAAATAATGTGATTGCTCTAACCTGTACATAAAAAAATGAGCCTCAATTGCTTATATGCTATAAAGCTGTATTTATCAGAGGCTCGAAAATGTTGTGATACCTTTCTCCAAAAATTGAGCTGCCAAGTAAAGACCCAACTCGCCCCTATATCCTGTCAAATCCAGTTTAAATTGGGTCATGTAATACCTGTTTAAATTTTTCATGAGAATTTTGGGTTATATGTTTTTTGCCTCGCCCTTGCCATGGCTTTGAGCACATCCACCTGAACATCCACATAATCATATACTCGGGCTTTTTCTTTACCCGGCGCAGGCCGTAAAACACGCCCCAGGTACTGCAATACCCGGCCGCTGAATTTGATGGGGGTTACCAGAAACAGCGGCGACAGATCACTTCGGTCAAAGCCTTCCCCGATCAACTGCCCGGTAGCGATCAACACCCTGACATCTCCCTGATCCAGACGATCCAACACCGCCCGGCGCTCAGCGGCACTGAGATCACCAATCAAGAGCCCGGCGGAAATCTTATACCGAAATCGTAAAATAGACTGCAATGTCTCGCAGTGTTTTTTTCGATCTGAAAGCACCAGACAGACCCCTTGGTTATGCTCGACTTCCGCAGCGATATCCGATGCGATGAGGCGGTTTCGCTTGTCGTCCTGGGTCAGTTCCGACATCATTTTGCTGTACTCGTTCACCGGATCGTAATAGGGCTTGAATTCCGTCTCGCGAATAATGACCTCGGCAGCTAAAACATCGCCGCTTTGAACCAGGCGGTCCTGATCGATTTTGTGGTGAACGTCTCCCAAGTGCCAGAAGATGAGCCGGGACAGATTGTCCCGTCGATAAGGTGTTGCCGAAAGTCCCAGCATATACCTGGAATCGAATTCGGTCACCGCTTCGGTAAATGTTCTGCTGGGACACCGGTGGCATTCATCCACTACCAAAAAGCCGATCTCTTTTGAAACGTCTTCAGCACATTTGTACAGGGTCTGAACCAGGGCCACGGTCATCTTGTTACCCATATTGATTTTGCCGCCACCGATAAACCCCACCGAATCCTTTGGAATCCCCAAGAACTGTTCAATGCGCTCCATCCACTGAAAAGCCAGATCCTTGGTGTGAACCACAATCAGGGCCGGCTGATTTCGCCGGGCAATAATAAAAAGGGCCATCACGGTTTTTCCGCTTCCGGTGGGGGCGCTCAGGGTTCCGAAGTCTTTTGACACCATGGCGTTGACGGCTTTTTGCTGAAACGGCTTTAACTGCCCCTCAAAATGAAAATCCATTGACTTGAAGGTCCGGCGCTGATCATCGATGTCGTATTTTACACCTTCCCGTCTGCAAAGCAGCAAGAGCTGCCGCATGTATCCCCTGGGAATCCACAGACCGCCCCCTCGAACTTTGTCATAAAATTTTAGCGTTTTGGGGGTGCCCCGGTTCCACCGTCCCATGCGTTGGTTTTCCATCCATTTGGGATTGGGAAACGTCAAGGTCTTCATCAGTTGTTGACGAATCTCCGAAGGGATATTGTAAAGCCGAAGGTAGTTGGTGAGGATGATTTTCAAATTGTTTGGCCTTTATCAATTTCGAACAGGTGGTTTCATATAAAGTTTTGGTAAACTGACACCTTTCTCGTATACCTTTCTTTCATGATTGACAGGATTTAATATAAATGATAGAAATCATATCAAATACCAATACGCAATCTTACCTTTCTAATCAACATATACCATTCTATCAGGCAAATTTACAGAATAATCAATTGTTCGAAGACACAGGATAGTTGACATTGCAATTGCCGGACAGATGGGGTAATATAAAGCGTTAAGAATCTTCTTGAAAAGGCAATACCAATGGAATTTTTGTTACCGTTAGACAAGATGACCACATCAGATAAGCTCGCTGCAATGGAACAATTGTGGGAAGATCTGTGTCGGAGTCCTGAGTCTGTTCCCTCGCCTTCTTGGCACGGGGACGTCCTTTTGGCAAGGGATAAACGAGTCAAAGAAGGAAAATCCAAATTTACAACCTTCGATGAAGCCAAAGACAGAATCAGGACATCAACCAAATGAAAATAGAAATCCTTGACGAAGCTGAGCAAGATCTCGTCGATGGATTTACATTCTTTGAGCGACAGGCTGAAGGATTAGGTAACTACTTTCTCGATTCAATTTTCTCAGACATTGAATCGCTCCACCTTTATGCCGGGATTCACGTGCTTCATTTCGGCTATCATCGACTCCTGGCGAAACGATTTCCCTTCGCCATCTACTATCGAATCGAGACTGACATTATTCGAGTCTATGCGATTTTGGATTGTCGCCGGAATCCCACATGGATTCGTGATAGGCTCGCATAAACTTCGAAAAAATCATTGAACCAGACGGAAAGGAATAAAGCAAAACGCATGGATTCTTCAGCGGTCTTTACCCTGAGGATACGTATTGCCCTTGGCGGAATATGTATTTTTCTGGCATCGCTTTTTATTGCCGGTGCTTGGACCATTCCGTTTCTTTTTGAATCTCCTTCCATACTCTACAAATTCGGTATTGAAAAAACGTTTCTCCGCAGCGGCAAAGTCTTGGGTGTGACTGCCGCGGTACTTGTATTTTTTCAGGTCCTGTTGGTTTCGCGTTTAAAATTTTTGGATCGAATTTTTTCTTTAAACCGAATCATCACCTTTCACCGGATGAACGGCATCGCCATTGCTGTTCTGGCCCTTGTGCATCCCATACTGATTATCGCCGCTGAAAATTTCACCATCTTTCCCTTTGAAAAAAGATACTGGCCTGAATTTTTGGGCGTCGGCGTATTAATCTTTATCCTGGTGCTCACAACAACTGCCAACTGGCGTTTGATGTTTAATATTGCTTATGACAAATGGCTTCGCTTTCACCGTTTGGGAACTTTAGTGGCAATAGCGTTAATGATCATCCACATCCTCTTTGTCAGTGAGACATTTAAATCCGGCCTTCCTCAAACACTTGTCTTTGTGGCCGCCGGTATTAACCTTATGCTGATATATCGGCTTTGGTACCGCAGATTATTCCCCGGAAAAAGGCGGTTTGTGGTTTCCAATGTCGAACCGGCCGGCAAAGATGCTTATTCTGTGGATGTCAAGCCCCATAGCGGCCAAATTTTAGACCATATTCCCGGTCAGTTTGCCTTTATCACACCTGTATCTGGAAGTATGCCAAAGGAAGAGCACCCTTTTACCATATCTTCCACACCCTCCCGACCAGACGCTTTGCAATTCGTCATACGGTCACTGGGTGACTGGACAAGCAAAATTAACCGTCTCAAAGCTGGAGAAACGGTGTTCATTGACGGTCCATATGGCCTTTTCAGCCACATGGTCTCATCGGGAAACGAACCCATCATCATGATTGCAGGGGGAATCGGCATTACCCCCATGTTGAGTATGCTCAGGTATATGGCAGATGTGGATGATCCAAGGCGGATTCTGCTGATCTGGAGCAACAAAACAAAAGAACATATCGTGTTCCCAGTGGAGTTCAAGAGCCTGGAACATCGCTTACAGCACCTTCATATCATTCATGTTATTACACGCGACAGCGGAGGTGAATACGAAATCGGCCGACTGGATCAGACCAGGCTCGAAAAATTGCTAAAAGGGTGGCGTCGAAAATCAAACGTATTTATTTGCGGTCCTTTTGAGATGATGAAAGAAATGAACCATGCGGTTAAAAAAATAGGTTTTTCATCCGCCAGGGTTTACAAAGAAGAATTTAAGCTATAGCTTTTCAGGCAGAAACTATAACCTAAATTGAGCGTTTCAAATTGCGTCATTGTGTTTTTAATTTATGTCTTTAGCTTTCATTTACATGGAATATGAAACCCTAATTGAGCGTGAACAAAATCGAGATAAAATAACAGAATTCATATTTCACTGATAGTGGGAGATATTAAAACGTAGTCGAATCATTGAAATACCCATTAAAATTTATATATTATGATCGTTCTCGGTTTTGTTCACGCTCAATTGGGGTAGAACAAAGCACAAAACTAATTTATTAAAAGGAGGCCTATCATGAAAAGAATCATATATGTTGCTCTTTCTCTGCTTTTACTAGGGCAAACTCATGTGATGGCACATGAATGGAAAACAGATCTATTTCATTCAGGTATTCTGTTTGAAATAAAACATATTTACTCCACCGTCAGGGGTCATTTTTCTGATTTTACCGGGGAGGTGTTTTTTGATCCCGACAATCTTGAAAAAAGTAAGTTCGATTTTGTTGTCAGGGTAGACAGCATCAACACCAACAATGGAAAGAGGGACAATCATCTTCGATCCGGTGATTTTTTTGACGCAAACAAATATCCGGTAATGACGTTTAAATCTTCCCGCGTCTCTCATGCCGGTGGAAATAAATATATTCTAAAGGGCAAGATGACCATTAAAGATGTCACCAAGGACATGGTGCTGGAATTCATCTATTGGGGACAAAAAGAAAATCCTTTTAAAAAGAGTGAACTGGTCGCCGGTTTTGACACCCGCTTCAGCATTAACAGATTGGACTATCATGTGGGAAATGGCAAATTTCATAAAATGGGAGTGGTGGGAAAAGATGTTGATATTTTGATTTCTTTGGAAGTAGTGAGGGGGAAATAGTTCCACAGTTTAAATCAGCAAAATAAATTGCTCGACAATTGAAATACAGGAAATGAATCGACACAAAATAACACACAATGGTCCGATTTCTGGATTTATCCCCTACTGTATCGGTCGTGTATGGATGTGGGTATTTGGGTGGGATGTTATAGGCCAGGTTCCCCACGGTGGAAAATTTGTCCTTGTAGGTGCACCCCATACCAGTAACTGGGATTTTCCTTTTACGCTTGCCACATTATACATATTTCGCCTAAAAATCTCCTGGATGGGAAAAGATGCCCTGTTCAAAGAGCCTTTTGGTAAAATCATGAGATGGTTAGGGGGAATTCCTATTGATCGAAGCAGCGAGCACGGTGTGGTTGATCAGACCGTCAAACAATTCCGTGAATCCCAGAAACTTGTCGTTACCATAGCGCCTTCAGGAACACGAAAAAAAAAAGAGTTTTGGAAATCCGGTTTTTACTGGATTGCTTATACTGCACAAGTTCCCTTACTCTGTGGATATTTAGACTACCGTCGCAAAAAGGCATGCCTTGGTCTTTCTTTTGTACCTACCGGTGATATTAAAAAGGACATGGACCGTATTCGCAGGTTCTATGTAGGTGTCCGGGGGAAAAACCCTGAGCTGGCAACACGAATACGGCTGCTTGATGAAACCGATTGACAACAGAAAAATGCATACCAAAGAACTGCTGTGCATAGGACACAGAGGCGCAATGGGGCATGCGCCGGAGAACACGCTTTCATCCATTCGTAAGGCGCTGGAGTTGGGTACGCCTTGCATGGAAATGGATGTCTACAGCGTTGACGGGCACCTCGTTGTTTTTCATGATAGCCGACTCGAACGCACGACCAACGGCACGGGGTACTTGCTCGATCAAACGTTCAATGACCTGCGAAACCTGGACGCAGGTAACGGCGAAAAGATTCCGACCCTGAAGGAGGCATTTGAAGCGATCAATTTGAAAGCGGGGGTGAATATCGAGTTGAAAGGCCCCGATACCGCCGCCCCGGTGGCGGAGTTTATCGCCAAGATGCGGGAAAGAGGTTGGAATGATGACCTCCTTTTGGTATCGTCTTTTAATCATCGGGAACTGTCCCTGGTGCACCGCCTCGATCCGAGAATAAAACTCGGCGCCATGATTGTCGGCCTTCCCTTAGATGATGCGGCATTTGCCGAATCCCTGGGTGCCTATTCGGTTCATCTTTCCCTTGAATTTATCGACCGAAGGTTCGTAAAAGATGCCCACGATCGGGGTCTTCGCGTATTTGTGTTTACAGTCGATCACCCAGAGGATATAGAGATGATGAGAGAACTCGGTGTCGACGGCGTTTTCACCAACTACCCGGAGAGAGTGCTTAAAAACAAAACGGTCACAGACGCCGTCGGATGGCCCTGACCGCCGTTCACCCGGCAACACATTCAAAAAAAGTATACCTGAATTTTTACAAACATCGAATTTGATAACTTCAAATTTTTTCCAACGCGGGAGATCACTAAAACAAAGAGGCTAATCGTGAATCGCGAAGAAATGCTGGGCAGGATATCGGATCGAACCGATCCGTGGGATATGTTGATTATCGGCGGCGGCGCAACCGGTGTGGGCATTGCGGTGGACGCCGCTTCGCGGGGATATGACGTTCTGCTCCTGGAACAAAACGATTTTGGAAAGGGAACATCTTCCCGAAGCACAAAGCTCATTCACGGAGGCGTTCGTTATCTCCAGCAAGGGAACGTCTCTCTGGTCATGGAGGCGTTGAGAGAACGCGGTATCCTGCGGAATAATGCACCCCATCTGGTACATGACCTGGCTTTTATTGTTCCCAACTACGATTGGTGGGAAGCGCCTTTTTACGGCATAGGACTCAAGATTTACGACATGCTGGCAGGCCGCTACGGTTTCGGGCCTTCTGAAATTCTCACAAAAGACGAAACGCTGGAACGAATTCCCACGATTAAACGCGACGGCTTGCGTGGCGGGATCGTATACTACGACGGTCAGTTTGACGATGCCCGACTCCTCATCAACCTTGCCCGCACCGCATCACATCAGGGCGCCGCTTTGTTGAACTATGCCCCCGTTGTCGCGCTGACCAGGGGCGGCGACGGTTTCATAAACGGCGTGATTTTCGAGGATCTTGAGGCCGGCACGGAGCACATAGCGAGATCCAGGGCGGTCATTAACGCAACCGGTCCATTCGCTGATCATATCTGTCGGATGGATGATCCGAACGCATTGCCGTTGATCTCGCCCAGCCAAGGCATTCATCTTGTCTTCGATAAGTCCTTTCTGCCCGGCGGATCCGCCATAATGGTACCGCATACCAAAGACGGCCGCGTGATGTTTGCCATTCCCTATCTGGGGGTCACGCTGGTGGGCACGACCGATACCCCCATCTCCGAAATCGAACTTGAACCTCGTCCCATGGCAGAGGAAATCGATTTCATCCTGGAAACCGCGGGAGAATACCTCGAGAAGGTCCCGTCCCGGGAAGACATTCTAAGCGTGTTTGCGGGTATACGCCCGCTTGTCAAAACCGGCGACGAAAAAAACACCGCCGCTTTGTCCAGGGATCACATCATTCATATCTCCAATTCGGGACTGCTCACCATCGCGGGCGGTAAATGGACCACCTATCGTCTGATGTCGAAAATCTGCGTCAATTATGCGCTCTCCCTCGCGGGCCTCGAATCGAAACCCTGCGCCACCAAGCAGCTCAATATTCACGGCTTTCACAAGACGCCGGAAAAATTCAAAGAGCTCGCACTTTACGGGTCCGATGCGCCGGCCATTCAAGATCTCATGCGTGCGGATCCAACCCGCAAGAAACGACTGCATCCTGCGCTGCCGGCCCGCGTCGGAGAGGTCATCTGGGCCGTCCGATTCGAAGCGGCGCGCACCGTTGACGATATCCTGGCCCGCCGGACCCGCAGTCTTTTGCTAAATGCCCGTGCCGCAAGTGAAACGGCACCCAAAGTCGCTTCGATCATGGCCAAGGAATTGGGGCGCGATCACAAATGGGAAAGTGAACAAACAGAATCCTTCCGCAGAATCAGCAAGCGTTATCTGCCGGAATAGCAAAAATATTTTAAAGGTGAAAAGATGAAAAAAATATTTAATGGTAAAAAACCGGCGAAATTGGGCACCGAAAAGAATCCCGCTGTTGTTCATGTCAAAACAAAAAAGAGAATGAAAGAGGTTGCCAAGATCTTTGAACAAAACAATTGGGAATATAAAATTGAATTAGATCGGAATAAACCGGAGGAGATTGCCGATTTAGAAATATTATTGAATTGGCCGAAACCAAAGGAAGCCGAAAAGAAAGTCGGACGCAACGAGCCGTGCCCATGTGGAAGCGGAGAGAAGTATAAAAAATGCTGTGGTAAATAAGCAATTTTTCCTCGGCAGCCCAGCCGGATTCAAGACACTGAACGCCATGAACGTCGGTTCGGTTCTTGTGAATGTTGGCGAGGAATCTTTGTCAAGCAACACGATTGTTATTGATCGGATCGAGGTGATAAGGCCTTAAATTACATACGAAAAAAAGGGGGAAATCGATAATTTCAACACGATTTTATAACATATCACTAAAACTTCAGACTCGGAAAACGTTCAAAAAAAGAATCTGAAAATAAAGGTGCCGGGAATAGACTCATCATTCGTTATTTCAGTTCAATCGGCTCAACACGTCCAGCACATCCGGTCGTCCGACCATGTCCTCTGAAACCATTACAGCGGCGAGATTTTGCGGAAAAGCATAGGGAAAGTTTTCCAGAATGCTTTTTTCATTGAAATTCACGATGACTTTTTTTCCTCTGTCCATAATCTGCTGAAATCCGATGTAGGCGCTGGATGCCACATTGACGGCAACGCTTTCTCCCGAAGAACCCGGACCTGTTGACTCAACGATTCCCACACAGAAAATCTCATAGCCCCACAGTCGCCTCTTTCTGTCGAAAATCGGCTGCCGTGCAATGGATACGGAATTGGAATTCTCGTTCGGGGTCTTTGTCATGGTCATGGGCATTTGTTCCTATTGTCTTTCAACGATTATGAAATTGGGAGACTCTAACAGTCCGGACGAACCGGATGTTTCTATTTTTTATCATACAACGGGTTGAACGTTCCAAATATCGGACGCATAATCCAGGATAGAACGGTCACTGGAAAACTTGCCCATATGCGCGGTATTTAGAATGGATCGCCGGGTCCATTCATCCGGATTTAAGAATACGCGGCCGACCTCTTTCTGGGCCGTTACATAAGACCGGAAATCGGCCAGCAACATATAGTAATCCCCCTCATCGAGAAGCGTCCTGACAATCGGCGCAAAGAGCCCGGGTTCATCGGGCGAAAAAAAACCCGAGCCGATCATATCCAGAACCTTTTTCAGCTCCGGATCATTCTCGACATACTTACAGGGATCATAACCGCCGGTGCGCAAGGCGATGACTTCTTCAGCCGTTAATCCGAAAATAAAAATATTTTCCCGGCCCACTTCTTCCAAAATTTCCACATTGGCACCGTCCAGAGTGCCGATGGTGAGAGCCCCGTTTAGTGCCATTTTCATGTTTCCTGTTCCGGAAGCTTCCATGCCTGCCGTGGAAATTTGTTCCGACACATCCACCGCCGGAATGATTTTTTCGGCTTGGGATACGCAGTAATTGGGAAGAAAAAGAACCCGGAGTCTATCCTGAATTTCCGGGTCGTTGTTGACGACATCCGCCACCGAGCTGATCAGTTTGATGATCATTTTTGCCTGGTGATAGGCGGGAGCAGCCTTTCCGGAAAAAATGACGGTGCGGGGGACAACCTCGGCCTGGGGATGTTCCCTGATACGGTTATACAGCGTGACCACGTGCAGCAGGTTGAGAAGCTGGCGTTTGTATTCATGCAGTCGCTTGACATGCACATCAAACAAGGTTTCCGGATTTACACCCAATCCGATTTTGCGCAAAATATACCGGGCAAGCCGCTTTTTGTTTTCTTGTTTTGTTTTCATCCAGGCCTTGCGAAATTCCGGGTCGTCGGCATAGGGTATAAGCTTTTTGAGATGATTGAGATCGCAGATCCAGTCGGAACCGATGGCCGATGTAATCAGCCGTGAAAGAGACGGGTTTGCCTGATACAGCCATCGGCGCGGCGTGATGCCGTTGGTAACGTTTCTGATTCGGTCCGGAAAAATTCGATCAAAATCTTTGAACAAGCCTTTTTTCAGAATTCGGGTGTGAAGGTCGGCAACCCCGTTGACGGAATGACTCCCCACTATCGCCAGATGAGCCATACGGACCTTTCGAAGGGCTCCCTCCTGAATGAGGGAGAGTTTATCCGGGAGATGCGGGTCGTCCGGAAAGCGTTTTTTTACGGCATCCAGAAAACGCTGGTTAATTTCGTATATAATTTCCAGATGTCTGGGTAAAAGTCTGCCGATCAGGTCCACCGGCCAGCTTTCAAGTGCTTCCGGCATCACCGTATGATTGGTGTATGCAAACGTTTTTTCACAAATGATCCAGGCGTCGTCCCATTCCAGGCCTTCATTGTCCAGCAAAAGGCGCATGAGTTCCGGAATGGCAATGGACGGATGGGTGTCGTTCAATTGAATGGCCACAAAATTTGGAAAATCGGCAAAGGACCGATTCTGTTTTTTGTATCGTCTGATGATGTCATCCAGGGTGGCGGCAACGAAGAAATATTGCTGTTTGAGCCTGAGTTCTTTTCCGGATTCGGCCTCGTCACTGGGATAAAGCACCTTGGAAATGGTTTCGCTAAACACCTTGGCTTCGACGGCGCCGATGTAATCTCCCTGATTGAAGTGTTTCAGGTTGAATTCCCGGCCGGATTTAGCGGCCCACAGCCGCATGTTGGTAACATAATCGTCGCCGTAACCGGGAACAAGAATGTCGCAGGCCATGGCCATTACGATGTCTCCGTCCACCCAGCGGTACCGAATCCGCCCTTCTTGGTCGGTGTAGGATTCGGATCGGCCGTAGAACCGAACCTCCTGAAGATGCGACGGGCGCTGGATTTCCCAAGGGTTTCCGCGCCGTCGCCAGTTGTCGCATTGCTCGTGCTGGTAACCGTTGTCTAAGGTCTGGAAGAAAATTCCATAGTCATACCGGATGCCGTAACCGTATCCGGGCAAATTTTGGCAGGCCATGGAGTCCATATAGCAGGACGCCAATCTCCCGAGACCGCCGTTGCCAAGACCGGCATCCCATTCCTCTTCCTCCAGTTCGTCCAGGTCGATTCCCATTTCCTGCAATGCCGTTCGGGCTTCTTCCAGCATATCGAGGCTGATGAGATAGTTTATTAAAAACCGCCCCGGCAAAAATTCAAGGGAAAGAAAATAGACCCGCTTGGAGAGTGTATCGTAAAGCGAACGCTGGGTCTTAATCCACCGGTCGATCAGCCGATCGCGAACGCTGTATGCGAGCCCCATGAAACAGGCGTACTTGTCCGGCTTTTGCGGATCATTGCCCAAAGTGAAGCGGATGTGCCTTAGAATATCGTTTCTCAGTGAAGTGGTCTTCCTGCCGACGGAGGCAGGCGCGTCATTCAGGATTTGGATGGTCTTGCCCATGAGAGCATCCTCCATTAAATATGGCTTTGCAGCCTGAAATGGTGCAGGGTTCGAAACAGCGATCTCATCTTTGTCTCGCCTCGGGGGGATTTCGGGATCGGTCGAAGAATCCCGCCGCAACGGGCCCTTCCCGTTTTAAAAGGCAGAGCCGAAAGGATCTTTGATCTTTCGTCGTTTTTTTTGTGTGGCTTTTTTATTTTAACCAAAGTGATAGGCGTGATCAACAATAATTACGCGGATCATCGGATCTTCTGGATGCTTTCATTTGATGATGGCCACTACGGTTCTAACTTCATATCTATATCGTATATAATTGGGCAGCGCGATGGCCGATAAGGCGCCAATAATCGCAATGACAATAATTACTTCAATAAACGTAAAACCTCTATTGCAGCCGTTTCGATTAAAACGCTTTGAACATGCGAAATCGCTTTCGCTATTCTCGCCGTCCAAAGACGGATTGTTCATTGGATCATTCATATGTTATAAAAATCGGCCAGTTATGCGTATCATGGATCGAACAAAGCTATTCCCTACCGGTTTAGATTCATATTTATAAATATATCGGAAGGTTTTGAAAAAAATAAGGATAAAAAAATGGTGTTGGGGATCGGTAGGAAACTTGACAATAATTCGAATCTGCGAAAAGTTTTTATCTGGAATACTTGAATTTATTGATTATTGAAGCCTCAAATCCGTATCCTCGGGCAACTTTGTTAGGTTTTTATCTTTTTTAAGTTTCGGGGTCTTTTGAATCGATCCGTTGGATTTTTTGTCGATTCGGTTTCTTTTGTTCAGATGCATCCGCACGTCCACTGCTTTTATTTTTTTAAGTTCATCCTGGGTGCTTGCCAGTTCAGTTTCCACTTTCTTCAGCTGTTGGGTTACAACCTTTATGTTTTTGGACTGTTTACGAGTAACCGCCATAAGCTTGCCCTTTTTTATAATCAAAGCGGAAAGTTCGGATTGCACATCATTAATGCGTTCTATCATCGCACCGTATACTGTCGCGGTTTCCTTTTCCTCGGGAGATAGTTTTAGTCCAAGATAAACTTGAATCCAATGAAGTGCTGTGGAGTAATTGATTTTCGGGTTGGCCGGATGAATGTTAAGCAATGCAGCCTTCCAAACCGCAAGTTTATAATAACTTGTGGAAGAATAACGCTCGGCCACCATCGCATATTCCTTGGCAGCTTGATGATATGCTGAGGAATCTACCAGCGCAGCAGCGTGATTCATGAGATTTCGGGCTTTCAATTCAGAATTGATAACGCGGAATTTCGATAAACAACCGGTCATGAAAAGGCATAAAATAACAATGATTACATTTTGGATTTTCATAAGCACGTCCCTACGATTAGATCGGCACGTTTGTTGCCGGGCCTTAGAATACCTTGGGCTCGGCCGGTGGCTCAACCGAAAAAGTCGAGCCTCGATAAAGGTATATCTATTATTATATCGGAAGGTTTTGAAAAAAAATGAGGATAAAAAAATGGTGTCGGGGATCGGTATGAAACTTGACAATAATTCGAATCGGCCAAAAGTTTGTATTTTGTATGATAAAAATTAGATACTACAATATGTGGTATTTATTTGCCGAGTTATGATTGAAGCATTTTTCAGCACAAACACAGCATTGAGTTAAATTTTACGGTTTCTCCCCCACTTTTTTCTGCAGCGTAAAGAGGTAGGCCCATTCGACCATGAAGACCTGGGCATTTTAAGGGATTATTGACCTTTTCCGGATATGCCCTTACTCCGGCAGTACAGTCGGGCAATGGTATCCGGTGATATGCCCATGAAATACGATACCACAACCAGTTGATTGATGAGGGTGGTTTTCAGAATACCGTGATTCAGCCATCGACGCGGGGATGTAATCACCGGAACGGGGAGTGTCACCACATTTCCTATTTTTTGCAATCGCCGGATCATTTCAAAATCATCCATAATCGGAATATTCGGAAACCCTCCCATTTGATGAAAAACTTTTGAAAACATAAAAATCGCCTGGTCACCGTAAGGCATCTTAAAACATCGTGAGCGCCAGTTTGCAACGCGCTCTACGAATCTAAGGGATGGACCGGGGGAATCGATGCAAAGTTTGAATGCGCCGGCAGCAACATCCGGCTGCGCAAGAGCACCAAGGACGTGCCGGTTAAAATTTTCAGGCAGCCGCGTATCTGCGTGGAGAAAAAGAAGTATATCTTTAGATGCTGCATCAGCCCCCTTGTTCATCTGGCGAGATCGGGGGGGTGAACCCTGAATGATTTTTGCGCCCAGTGTTTTTGCAATGGAAACCGTATTGTCTGTACTTCCGCCGTCCACGACAATAATTTCTGTGTTGCTTCCATGACCGATGCTTGTTATGGTGTCAGCAATATTATCGGCTTCGTTTAAGGCCGATATGATCGCCGAAATGCCATCGGGTGTGATATCACGATGTCCCAAAATCTGAGAGCGTTCCCAGACAAAAATATCTTCGGGCCGGTCCACGTCATCCATCTCTTTAAGCAAAGAATAGCTGAGTCCGAGGCGCTTTGAAATGTTTAAGGTTTTTTTCAAAACATCATGTTCTCCCCATTTTATTCCTGAAAACAGATCACCGACAGCCTGTAAAAAGGCATTTTTTTGTAACCCGATCAAATAATAGCCCCCGTCTTTGGCCGGACCCATCACCATCTCGTTTTGTTTCAGAGCGGCAAATGCTTTTGATATATCCCCGGCGGTTAAATCAGGGATATCCGTGCCGATGATAACCACAGCCGCTGCCCCGGATTTAAAGGCATCATCAAAAGCCCGTTGCATGCGATATCCAAGATCGCCGTCTCCCTGCAAAACATACTTGAATTCGGATCCAAGCCATTGCTTCATCAATTCTTCATTGCCGCCGTCATAACGGATCTCTATGGTTACATCGTTTGATGCTGTCAGCCCCATCATCCGTGAAAGGGTGTGTTCCGTCATTTTGCGCTGAAGTTTTGCAGCACCTTTGGCTCCGAGAAGCGGAATCATTCTGGTTTTGGTGGTTCCTGTTTCCGGATAACGGGTGAAGAGGATTAGACGTTCTTTAGATATCAAGGGCATGTTATCATCATTAAATTAGGTTGGATTGTTAATTTTTTTCACTCGAGATTGGATTGCCGGTTACCCTTCAAGCGTTATATCAGAACAGCAGGGATGCAGCCTCTTGATCCAGGAGCCACGTCAATGTGCCCTTTAAGGGCCTGATGTTTTTGGCCGGCAGATCGACGGCGTTGTCTTCCAACAGAGTTTGAACGATCGGTGCTTTATCCTTTCCGGAAACCAGGAACAAGATGTGCCTGGCGCTGTTCAAAACCAAATAGGTGAACGTTAAACGGAAGATATTCGGGTTTCCACCTTTAACGCTGATGACCCATGATTGTAACGGATAAGTAAAAGCGTGCTTTGGGAATAATGAGGCCGTATGTCCGTCTTTACCGATACCAAGCAGAATGAGGTCAAACACCGGATCATCGCTGCCGATACTTTGAAAGAAGGTCTTGAGTGTCATCTGGTAAAGTCCGGCCCCGTCTTCCGGATGTGCCGTTACAGGCATGGGGTATATTTGATCGAGGGGTATCGGGATTTTTTCCAATAAATCCTTTCGAGCAGTACCGAAGTTGCTGTCCGGATGATCAACGTCCACCATTCGCTCGTCCACCCAGAAAATATATGTTCTCTCCCATGAGATGTCGGAAAGGTACGGTTCTTTGGACAAACGCCCGTGCATACCTCTGGGCGTCGACCCTCCGGAAACGGCAACGACAAACCGACCTCGATCCGAAATACTCTTCTTTGCGATTTCGCAAAACATTTCGGCCCCCTTTTCGGCCAGTTGATTTGAATCCGGCACAATGATCCGCTTTGTATGATCCGACATATCAAATCCTTGTTTTTAGGTAGTGTCCAGCCATAAATGGTCTTTTTGCCCGATTACCGATTCAGGTATGATTAAATGCTTACATGGAAAAAAGCGCTATGATGATTTTCCATAATAACGGCGATAAAGGGAAAGCGTATCCGGTTTTTTCCACACCCGTTGCCACAGATATGCGACCAAAAGACGGATTACCAATACCGAATGCTTGAACCCGTCGGAACGCCAGCGACGCGTCGAAACCAACGCATTTCCAAAAAGAAAAATCCGGCGGCCTAGCCGATGCATCCGAAGACTGAATTCGACATCTTCCATAAGCGGTATTGAGGGAAATAGATTCTGTCTTACAACCGGTTTTCGCCGAAAAAACTGCACCTGATCACCAAAACTGATTCCGAAAAACACAGCGCGAAAGTCGTTGGCAAATTCCAACAGGCGAAGAAGCCCGCCGTTTTCGTTAAAAACACTTCCCACCGCACCACCGGCAAGGATGGGTTGCTTTGAAAGGACATTGAGAATTTTTTGAAATGTCGGTGCAGTAACCAAAGTATCGGCATGAACGATGGCAATCACATCCCCCCGGGCGTTCTGAATACCGGCATAAATTTGTTCTCCACGGCCGTTATCCGTTGTCGAAGACGATGTTAGTTCGATGACTCTTGCCCCGGCTTGCTTTGCCAGATCGACGGTATGATCTGTTGACCCACCGTCGACGATAATGATTTCTTCAACGGCAGCATCTTTCTTCAGCGCCTGTATACACATGCTGATCCGGGCCGCTTCATCTCGGACAGGTATGACCACCGATACCGATCGGGTAGGATGACTGTCAACGGGCATTCTCATATGATGCCATGTGATATAAATATCGTGTAACAACAGCAGCCAGAAGGGCGACCATTCCAAAATTTGTATCTCTATGGGGAGGTGCCATCGACCGGTATGATGGTAGATTCCATTGGCGACAAAATACCCGCTGATGGTCAGGCAGAGGAGTGTCCAGGATTTGGTGGGTCGCAACACCAAAAAAGGAATGATCCAGCTGATATACCAGAAATGGATGGTTGGAGCCAAAACCAGAAGCACACCCACAGCAAAAAAAGAACCTGAAATGGGATCATTTATAAAACGCCGGCTCCGTTGAGGATGAAAGTAAATATATCCAAATAAAAGTGTTGTACCCAAAAGTATTTTACAGAGCATTGTGGCCGGGCGGGTTCCGCCAAGCGCTGCCATCAGTAACCCATGGACGGATCCGTTAAAAGCATAGGTTTCACCGAATTTGATAAGTCCGTATAACGGTTGCCATGGGTCTTCGGATATAAACGGTACATAAGGAAGAACCGTCACCAGAAGTGTCACCCACAGGTATTTTATGGTATCCCGACGAATCAAAAACGGCAGCATCACCACTGCAACATATTTGGATTGCACGGCAAGGCCCATAAAAAGATACATCCATGTCCAACGCTTTTGATCATAGCAAACTAAGGCCGCCAAATAGAAAAAAATCATGATGGAATCAAAATGACCCTGACCGGCGAAACCATAGAGAATCACCGGATTAAAGGCATATAAAATGGACCACCTTGGCTCCAGATGCCGGTATTGAAGAAGCATGAACAGGGCGCCCAGTGTGCCGATATCGAACAGCATCATCAGTGTTTTCATGGCCAGGGGCGTGTGGCTGACCCCAACCAGAAGGGAAAAGATATACAGCATCAATGGCGGATATGCTGCCGGACTTTGGGGGTGATTGATCTTTTCGAAAAACGGATCATTTTTTGCGATATCGGAAGAAGAGAGATCGTCCGGGGAATACATGTATGGATTGATGCCCTCGTGGATCAGACGGCCCTCCCAGAGATACCGGTTGATATCGTCCGAGGGCTCATGGGGCAACAACGCCAGACGGCAGACAAGTGCAATAATTAGAATCAAGATCCAACTTTTAGATCTGGATAATCCCCTGGGCCATGTCAGAAGCATGATCAGACAAATGACCCAGGTAATGGAAAAAAGCAGGATGAACTTCCCCCCGGGAAGCATAAACGATGGATGTGATGCGCTCAACCATGGGAAATAGAGCGTGTGCTCACCGATAAACCCAAATCGTCCGCCTTTTATGCAAAGCAGAAACATTACCAATGCGGCCAGGAAAAACAATACTTTTGAAGCAGCGGTGTGAATCGGTATCGTGCCGGCGTTTGTTTCTCTCATCTCATCAATCTATAGCTGTGAAATACGGTTAAAAGACCTACAAATAAAAAACCTGCTGCGTAGATGGCGAGAAAGGGACCGATGAGATATTTTTCCGATGAGATATAGTATGTAAGGGACCATATGCAATAGATCCCTGTTAGGATTTCAAAGAGCCCCATCCAAGGTGCACGAAGCCTGTACTTCTTTATTTCATGATCGCCCCGTTTGGGAGTGCGCACAAAACCGCTTTTTCGTCCGATCATTGCCTCGAAAACAGCCCTGGAATTTGATAACGCGAGCCCCACACCAGCGGCAACCAGAATCGGCAAACAGAGAATACGTCGAAACCAATCCGAATATGCGGCGCGTTGACTCACGAAATAGAGTGTGCTCGGTGCGATCATGGAGAGTCCCAACACAAGGGCGATGACAGTAAAGAGCAACGGCGCTAATTTTATCTTTAATGTCAAAAGAACAGGAAGTGCCAGAATCGCCAGCGTGAGCATCAGGGGATGCACCATGTAATGGGTCAGATGAAAGACGGCCTGAACTTTTTTGAACAGATGAACCCGCGCTTTTAAAAGACGGGGGAATAGTTTTTTTGCAGTCTGAATGGACCCTTTGGCCCACCGAAACTGCTGGCTCTTGAAGGCATTGACGTCTTCAGGGATTTCTGCGGGAACCACTACATCCGGAAGGTAAACGGTTTGCCAGCCGGCAAATTGAACCCTGTATGAAAGATCCATATCTTCGGTCAATGTATCCGATTGCCATCCGCCCCCATCGATGATGGCCGATTTACGCCACAGGCCGGCGGTACCGTTAAAATTCATATAAAGACCGTTCCAGTTCCGTGCAGACTGTTCAATCATGAAGTGGCCGTCGATCCCGATGGATTGGGCCCGTGTGAGTAAGGATTGTCTACGATTCAAGTGGCCCCAGCGGGTCTGAACCAGCCCCAAATTGTCATCTGTCAAGAAAAAGGGAACGGTGCGCAAAAGATAATCCGGCGGCGGAACAAAATCCGCATCAAAAACAGTGATGAGCTCTCCCTTGGCGCTTTCCATCCCGACTTTCAGAGCACCCGCCTTATATCCTTCGCGATTTTCCCGACGGATGACCTGAATATCATGTCCGGCTGTGAGAAGTTCTGCCGCAACATCGTCGATGAGAGAACGGGTTTCATCTGTTGAATCATCAAGAACCTGAATTTCATGTCGCCCTTCCGGATAAACCATTTGACACACGGCACGAAGAATCCGTTCGATAACGTTGAACTCGTTGTAAACGGGAATCTGGGTCGTCACCACGGGAAGGTCGTCTTCAAGCTGAAGATTCTCAAAGGACGACATCACCTTGTGACGGGCGATTTCAGCAGCCTTGCGTTTCCGGTGAAACAGGTACACCATAACATAACAATTCAAGCCATACAGAAGTAAACCGCCGGCTGCCAAAAAATAAACAGTAGAGATTAATCCAGATAACACGTCAATCATCGTGGAATGGTTGTCTCCCTAATATTTACGTACGTGTTCACGGGGTGTCCTTCCCCGTGTAACAATATTCTATTTTTCGCCCTTTATCCTTTTAATAATCTTGGGAATGAAAAATGAAAAGATAAAAAGTCCTATTGAAAAGAAAACCTTAAAGGATATCAGCTCTCCCCAGTTTCCTGAAACCCACACATCTTTTAGCGTTCCAATGAAAAAGGTGAAGATAAATGTCCCAACAATGATGCCCAATCCGGTTCCGGCGAAATAATCCCAGAATCGAACCTTGGTCAGCCCCATGCCGAAATTCATGGGTGTAAACGGGAAATAAACCAGCCGAAGATATAAAACCGTTGCGAATCCGTTACGCTCGATGGCATCATCATATTTTTTAAGTTTACCGCCGATCAGTGAGGCGGCAAAGTCTCTTCCCAGGGTCCGTCCAATAAAGAAGGCGGCGCCGGCACCCAGCATGGCGCCAATCCAGACATATAAAAATCCCCAGTAGGCCCCGAATATGGCGGCCCCTAAACCGGTCAGCAATGTGCCTGGCACAAAAAGACAAACACCGATGGCATAGAAGATCATATATACTACCGGCGCCCAAATACCCGCGCCTTCAAGAAAACTGCCCAGGGCGTCGGCCGTAAGATAATTTTTGATGGGTGTAAAACGGATTAAGAAAATGGCGCCGATAATAAAGGCCACAAAAACAATGGCCTTAAATATTGGTTTCGATGTTTTTTTTGTGGGTTGTTCCAATGCGTTTTCCATTTTCCTGCTCCCACTTTTCATAGAATATTGCCCATAATTTGAGGTCTTGAGAAAATTTAATTTTGCTAATCAAGCAGGCTTGAAACAAACCTCAAATGATACTTTTTTCAAAAACTAAAGGGTTATGAGGTCCCCAACTCCCGGATTCGTAAAATTGAAGCATTTCTGATCGATCGCAAAATGTTTCACATTCATTTAAAATCGGCGTCAAGAACGACCAGCAACGCTCGATAGCGTCCTGCCGCCAGAAAAGCATCTGATCCCCCAGCATGCAATCGATGAGCACTTTTTCATAGGCTTCCAGAACCGGCCCGCCATAACTTTGTTGATACGAAAAATCCATGGTGACGGACCGCAGGCATACCCGTGCACCCGGATTCTTTGTCTGGAATGTAAGGGTAATTTTCTCATTCGGGTAAATCCCGAGTGTGAGTCGGTTGGCATCAATGGTCTCCCCAAGGGTTTTCCGAAACATGGAATGAGGCACCTCTTTAAACCCAATGACGATCTGCGTTATCTTCTCAGCCAGACGCTTGCCGGATATCAAATAAAAAGGTACACCCTGCCACCGCCAGTTGTCGATAAAAATTTTCATTTTGGCATAGGTCGGCGTTAGAGAGTCAGGATTTATACCCGGTTCTTCTCGATACGCCGGAACCGGGTTTTCATCAATTCCACCCCGGTCATATTGACCGAGTACGATGTGTTCCTGGAGTTTTTCAATTGGAAAAGGCCTTAGAGAACGAAAAATTTTTAACTTCTCATCTCTGACACGGTCCGGTTCAAATTGTGACGGCGCTTCCATGGCGGTAAGCGCCAGCAGTTGCATCATATGGTTTTGAAACATGTCTCTAATGACACCCGCCTGTTCATAATAGCCCGCCCGATGTTCCACACCTAAAGTCTCTGAAGCAAGGATGTTGACATGATCAATATATCTTCTGTTCCAGATGGGCTCAAAAATGGCATTGGCAAAACGAAACATCAGTATGTTCTGGACCGTCTCTTTGGCCAGGTAATGGTCTATCCGGAACACCTGGTGTTCTTTAAAATACCTGCCGATACTCTGGTTCAGTTCCACGGCGGTTTTCAGATTACGGCCAAAGGGTTTTTCGATCACCACACGTGACCAGCCGTTATGGTTTTTTCTTTCATTGCCCAGGCCCGCCTGTCCCAACATGTGAACAACCGGCTGATAAAGGGTCGGCGGCAGGGCCAGATAAAAGATTCTGTTTCCTCGAGTGCCGTGCTTCTGATCCAAATCTTTCAAAAATTCAGAAAGATTTAAAAAAGAATCCGGCTGTTCATAATCGACGGACCGGTATGTCAGGGCATCGGCAAATCCGGGCCATTGGGGATGGTTTAAAATATTGATGGCACCCAAAGCATTTTTCATCCGGTCTCTAAATTGCAGTTCATTCATACGGGTCCGGCTGCACCCGACAATCTGAAATGGATCGGGCATCCCATCATTTACGTACAAATTGAAAAGGGCTGGAACCAGTTTTCTGGCGGTCAAATCACCTGTGGCTCCGAAAATAACGATGGTGCAGGGTTCGCCTTGCTCAACCCCTATGCAGTCCTCGGGGTCAAGTCCAAGGTCCGGCGCCTTTGCTTTGATGGTTATGCTTTGAGAACCGTAATTATTTTTTTCATGATGATTCATGATATTCACTCTTTTCACTACTTTAAGCGATTTTTTTCAAAAGCTAAAGTGTTAGACTTTTTTATTTTTTGGGATCACGGCATGTCCGCCGAATTCCCGCCGAAGGGCCGCCAGAACTCGGTCCGAAAAAGGATTATCCTGCCGGGAGCGAAAACGCCGCAACAGGGAAAGGGTTATGACTTGCGCCGGCACGCCGGTTTCAAGAGCCTGCTGGATGGTCCATCTCCCCTCTCCGGAATCTTCCACATATCCTTTGATATCCGAAAGTTTTTCATCTTTTCTAAAGGCATTTTCAGCAAGTTCCAGCAGCCATGAGCGAACAACGCTCCCCTGATTCCATAAATGCGCAATGTCGGCGTAGTTGAAAGATGTTGCATAGTCGGATGCCTCCAAGATTTCAAACCCTTCGCCATAGGCCTGCATCATCCCATATTCGATGCCGTTATGCACCATTTTAACAAAATGACCGGCACCCGTTGGCCCACAGTAAAGGTAGCCTTCTTCAGGAGCCAGTGCTTTAAATATGGGTTCCAGCAGCTGATATGTCTCTTTATCTCCGCCGACCATGAGGCAGTAACCGATCCGAAGGCCCCATATCCCTCCGCTGACCCCCACATCCATGTACCAGATATTTTTATCTTCGAGATGTTTTGCTCTGCGTATATCGTCTTTATAATACGTATTTCCACCATCGATAACAATATCTCCCGGTGAAAGACAATCCTCGAGCTCTTGAATATGATCATCCACTGCCGGTCCGGCCGGAAGCATGATCCACACAATACGCGGCCGAGAAAGTTTTTCGGCCACGTCTGAAAGAGAATAAGCGCCAATGGCACCGTCTTTAACCAATTGATCTGTTTTTCCTGAAGAACGATTATACGCAACCACCTCGTGGCCGCCTTGTAAAAGCCGTTTGGCCATGTTCATTCCCATTCGTCCAAGGCCGATCATCGCGAGTTTCATTTTCAGACCTCCGTATTTATTTCCCATTCAAAGACCAGTCGTAATGGAGATATTTAACTTTGATTTTATTCTTTTTAACTTCCAATTCCTTTTTTAAATTATCGTCGGCGTATCTTAAGAAAAATCCGGAGACATCATCGTTGAAATCCTTACCGAACCATTTAAAGATTTTACTAACATAAAGCGTTTCTCCGTCAAGATAATTGCGTTTGGAGTTGTTGATAAACGCCCGTGTCGCATCATCTAACTGCCGGTCTAAAGTATTTCCCATAAACGGTTGAGACCATAGTGGCGGACAGCTAAGCGCCGCGCAATTAATGGCAAAATGGACCCGGGGATCTTTAAACCTGGGCCGAAGAATATGGTGCTCGATGTCATCTAAAGTGATGACATCCCCGTCGATGCGACAAATCTTCTTTTTCCACGGCGTCATCAGAATGTTTCCTAAATCTTTGATGGATTTAATCCCGGGGTATCCGCTCAAGATCAATTTGATGGTCCATGCATTATAGGCATTGATATAAAAAGCAAACTGTTCATTTCTGGAAAGACTATTGGAATCAACATTCTCAAGAACTTTAAGGTACTGATCCAGTTCTGATTCTTCCATTTTAAATCCCTGATAATCGACGTTTCCCTGATGAACATACTTGTCTAAAAGGTCTGCGTAAATGCTGTGATCCACAGCAGTATCAGACCGGCTGTTTGATATAAACCCCATGGGACCTTGGGAAATGAAACATAAAAAAATGATGATGATGTATTGTCGTACGTTCATAATTACTCCTGAATGTTTTGCTGTTTTTTATTTTCTGTCGTTTAAATTCTTGAATCCTTACATCATCACCAATTTAAAAAAGGGATTCATTCAAAGGGATGGACAGTGTGTTCATCTTTATCCAACACTAAACGAAACGTCATGTTCAGACAATATTTAAAATCAAGTTTCGCACACGAATATAGTTAAATAGCCATTGAAGTCGCAGGCCGAAATAATATTTAAAATTAAAATATTAACGATAACGGGCAAGGTGTTCAGGTGAAGGTGAATAAAAAGATCGGTTTCATCGTAACTATTCAGGGGGCAGTTGTTTCCCCGTAACGTTATTGGCGGAGTCGCTTTCTATTTTCACTGATTTAGCAGTGGGGGAGACCGCGGCCATCCTGAGCGAAGTGAAGGGGAAATGACTGCCCCCTGAACACATATGTCTATCAAATCATGGGATTACTCTTATATAGTGTTGTCTATTGCTGAACATGTTTTGGTGGTGAAGAATCTCCTGAGAATCGTATTCTATCGCCGGACCACTTTGGGTTTGAAACCCTCTTTCTGTAAATCTTTGGTGACTGTTTCAGCCTCTTTTTCGGTCCAGAAGGCGCCGACCAAAAGTCTGATTTTGTTTTTAGTTGCTCTGTTTGGAAGGCTGTAAGCCGAATATCCTCTTGAGATAAGATCGACTTTAAGTTTTTTCAGTTTTTCATCGTCAGAAAAAATCCCGATCTCCACAGTAAAGGGCCGACTCACCACAAAGGCATGATGATACTCACGCTTTTTCAATTCTAAAACAGCCTTTTGGGCTTCTTCGGGCGTTCGATAAAAACCGACGAGTACACGATACCAGTCGCCCTTTCCGGCAATACGGGCATGAGAGATGCAGACAGAATCCCCTTTATCCCTTAGTATCATCGCTTCTCGCATGGAGTCTTCCTTGCTTTTATAAGAGCTGACTTGAATCATATAGGGATAAAACCCTTGATCTTTTTCAGAGGCATGCTGTTTGCTTTGTGGTGTTGTTTTTCCTTTATCACTTTTTTTTCCCGGGGCCTTTTGAACCGATTGAGAAGGTTGGCTAACGCTTCTTTCTGCTCTGCTCCGATGCATTCGTACATCTACGGCCTTCATTTTGTTAAGTTCATTCCACGCGTGGGCCAGTTCAGCCTCCAATTCTTTTCGCCGTTTGGTCTCAGATTTTATATCACTGGATTGTTTTCGAGTGATTTCAAGAAGCCCGTCCTTTTCTTCAATCATAGAAGAAAGTTCGGATTGTAAATCATTAATACGTTCTACCATGGAAACATAGAACGTTGCGGCCTCTTTCTCCTCAGGAGATAGTGGCAATTTGAGATAAACTTTCAGCCAACTAAGGGCTGCAGCATAATTGATTTCCGGATTGGCCGGATGAATGTTTAGCGATGCAGCCTTCCAAACCGCGAGTTTATGGTAACTTGTGGAAGGATAATGCTCGGCCACCATCGCATATTCCTGCGCGGCTTGATGATATGCCTCTGCGTTCTCAAGGGCTGCAGCGCGGTCCATGTAATCACGGGCGTTCAATTCGGATTCTGAACCCTTAATTTTAGACAAACAGCTGGTCATGAGGAGGCACAAAACAAAAATGATTATGTTACGAATTTTCATGAGCACATCCCTTACGTTTGGATGGGTAAGTTTATTGTCGGGCTTTGGAATTCCTCGGGCTCAACCGGCAGCTCAACTGTAAATGTCGAACCACGATCAACAGTACTTTCGGCATAAACCCTGCCCCCGTGCCCCTCTGCAAATGCCTTGACAAGGGCTAAACCGACCCCGGTTCCCCTGCTCTTTATTCTGTCCGTATTTCCGGCTTGATAGAACTTTGTAAATATTTTGGGAAGTTCCTCCTGAGAAATACCAATTCCAGAATCCTGAATTTTCACCTGCGCACCCAGAGGACAGGGGCCGACTTTCACCCTGACCTTCCCGTTGTTTTTAGTATATTTAATCGCATTGCTGAGCAGGTTGCTCACAACGATTGAAACTTTTTGTAAATCCACCCTGACTTTAGGGGTAGCAATAGAAGACATCTCTACAGTGATATTCTTAGGTTCGGCAATGAGCTTTGCATCTTTAACAAGCGGCTCAACGATTTGAAGAAGGTCTGTCCATACCATGTGATATTTCATCATGCCGGAGTCAATCTTCGCAAGATCAAGATATTGTCTGCTAAAGCTTGACAGTTTAATGATTCCCCGACGAATGGAGTCAAGCATCTGAACCTGTTCGGCATTCAGTAAGTCGGAGCATTGGTTTTTCAAGATGTCGTGCGCAGATAGCATCACCTGTAACGGGGTTTGAAGCTCGTGGGAAATCTGTTGCATCATATGCGTTCTCAACTCATTTATATCCTTGATTTTGTTGCCCATGTCATTAACTGCATCAACAAGCAATGCAATTTCATCATTGGAAGAGACTTGGACCTGTTTAAAATTACCACGTGCAATCTGCTGGGTTCCTTGTATCAGGTCGTCGATGGGTCTGGTGATGGTGCGGGTAATAATGAAAGCCGCCGAAACAGCAACCAGCACAGTCCCAATGATCAATAACAATGCTATTTGGGTGGAACGGGTTGTCGTTGCCTTCATCTTTAACATTGCATTCTCAATGGACCCCCGATTGATGTTGATGAGATGATCAAGGGACCTGCTCAAGGTTTCCACGGCGTCCACTTTCAAGTTGTTTTGCTCCAAATCGTCTTTTGAATTTTGAAGATTTCTAACGTTCTGCATTTCGGCAACAAAGGTTTCATGGGTTCGACGCATGTTTTTAATAACGGAACGCCATGCCTCATCCGATTGTGCATGAAGCAACAAATCTAAATAACTGTCAAATCGACGACTGCTTGCAATGAATAGAGAAAAATAGGTCTCATCATGGGAAATAAGGTATTTCTGAGCATCTATGTTTTCCTCGTGGAGAATATCCTGGAGTTGTTTGGCAAGATCCACCGCCTTAACATTGGCAGTAAGGGTCGTTTCGGCAGAATTCGAAACATCATTCAGCCTGAGCAGGATATAGGTGCTGGCGATGATCATAATAACAATGATGGCACCAAAACCAAGCATCATTTTTTTATAAATCGTCAGCTTCACAAATCTTGGTCCCCAAGAAATCTGCCTTTTATAACCTGAATCAGGTTTTGGATTCCGGCTTTTTGAAGTACCAAAGCCTGAATGACATCTTTAATTGCCAGTTTAGTAGTTATCAAAAACAAATCAGACAGTCAATCCGCAAGATTGACAAATTTATTACAGATTCCGAAGGTTTTCGGTATCGCTTGTTACTTTGCTGTCACCTGGATGTTCTGAAGAACGTCATAGACAACTTCGTTCATCAATCACTAACAGTACATATAAAGAAAGGGTTGTAGAATTCCCGAGACATTAAATTATCATCTCAAATAAAAGGTCAAATCCCTTTCAAATAATTTCGGTTCGATGTACTGAGCGCCGACATCGCGATCCCTGACCCAAACGACCTTTGCGGATCTTCGGATTTCTGTTCGCGTGGGGTTGTCCAGGTTAAATTTCAGTTCCAACGTATCGTCTATGAAAATCTGATGCGGTCTAAAACTTGAAAACTTGATACCACCCATTGACAGGTCTTGAACGATGATCTCTCCTTTCTCTCCGCTTTGCTGGATAGTGAATTCACCGGCTAATCTGACATCTTTTCTAAAATGTTTTCGAAATTCGAGCGTGAGCTTAAAGACTTCGCCACACTTGCAATTGGCCTTCAACTGCTTTTGAGTCCCCTTGTAACGTGTTGTGTCCATCGTTTTCGCAAAGCCGCATTTGGGACAGATAATCGTTGCTTGATTGGTATCGTCTACATAAAATTTAGTCATACAATTATCCTCTTTTTTCATTAACAACCGTAACAGACAGCACCGAATCGAAATTTGCCTTGATTCGGCCTTGGTTGACTTTGGTCCAGCAATGTATACCCTTATCTCACGATACCGCAGTGTATCAAGTTTTTTTAAGTGCAAGCAATTGGACAAAACGGATACTTAATATCCACTTGAATCCAAAAATTAGGATCGGCCTGGATATTTAATATCCACTGATCAATTTTGGTTGGATTAAACAGCCGTATTTATGACGTTACAAAAAAGTTTTTTTGTCAATTATTATAATATTTACAGCATATTATTTACAATATATTTTTGAGTCGTTATTGTGGCATACGATTTGCTCTTATAAGACATCAAAGCAATGCAAACGAAAAAACAAATAGAGGAGGTATAAAAAAATGAAACGTATTGCAAGCAAAATACTCGTTGTTCTGACGGTATTTACTGTTATGGGATTCGGTGTATATGCATCTGCCGATGGAGGAATGGGCTACGGCAGACATCACGGCGGACGGGGTCACCATGGACCTGGATGGAAGGGTGGCGATTATGAATGCCCCGGCTATGGGAACATGATGGGTGATCTGAGTGATGAAGACATCCAAAAAATGGACGAACAGCGTGAGGCGTTTTTCAAATCAACCGAGGATCTGAGGCGGAAACTTTATCAAAAGAGACTTGCCATGGAAAGCGAATTTGCTAAAAAGAATCCGGATGCCAAAAACGCCGCAAATCTTCAAAAAGAAATATCCGATCTCAGAGCACAGATGGATCAAAAGCGAATTGTCCATATGTTTGAAATGAGAAAAATTAATCCCAACTTAGGTGCAGGATTTATGGGACCCGGCATGATGGGCCATGGTTACGGCAGAGGATATAAAGGAAACGGCCCCATGATGGGATACGGTTCTTCATCCGGGCATCCTTGTCGGCAATAGAACTGCAGGTATACCCGAATATTCGGATAAATCTCTTTAACCGGTATGACGCCCCTTTTTGGGGTATCATGCCGGTTATCAATTTTTTGAATTATAGCGATCGTCAATTTTTCAAAGTTGAATTCGAAATACGCTTTTGATATGTATTGTATATAGCCTCATCAACTTCTCCACATTTTCATTATATGCCCAGTCCATTTTTGATGCCGGCCAATTCTCGGCGGCCCAAACCGGTAAACAGATATCGGTAGATTGGCATCTGTTGATATTTAACTAGAACCTGCATCACCTTTAAATACGATCCTACCCGGATGAGGCTCTTGGAAAGGATCAAATATGGCGATATTTTTTCCAAAAAAAAATGACCATTTTCCGAAAACAACCCTCTTTAAATGGATCCGCAACTTCTGGGAAACAATATTAGTAATTACAACAGGCAAATCCCAAGATCAGGACGATACCATTTTGCCTGTGTCCCGACAAATCGATTCCTGGCAAATTGCCAATGAAAAAATGGCATGGGGTATTCGGGAGGATGAATTCGCTCGGATTAAAGTGCCGCCCCAAATAACAGACAAGGACCGGTTCGACGGATTTGTAGAGGTCATCCTATCATACGGGTTTGGGGATGACGACAACGGCAATGCCGATTCGGTTCTCTCGGGCAAAGTGGCTTGGGAATATGCCTGTAAGAGCAGAAAGAGTAAGACATGGCAGTGTGAGTACATTCACTTTGACAGGTCCGATCATATTCGGTTGCGCCCGAACGCACCTCCCAGACCCAAAGGTTTTTACTTTTCAAAGATTCAGACCGGTGAAAGATACCAAAATTTAAAAGTGTCTCAGCTATTAATGAGACTTGATAAAGATACCTGCTTTGGGCCGGAAGGGATTCAGTTATTAACCGTCACCCACACCCATTTCCAGAATATGATGAATGAAAGAAAAATTCCTTTTATGGCATTTGGGGATTATGATGTAGCACCCCATGGATTTTGTGATTTCTATGATTCATTGCAAATGTTCTGCAGCCAGGGTATATTAGGGCTCGGTGTCGGAAATATCGATCACAATTACCCTTTTTTTGGAATTCCAACGCTTAGGTTCTAACATATTATTTCACACCGGTTCTGTATCGGTTGACATCGGTTGTTTTGTATCTATTTTTAAGTTAATATCTTTAATGGTTTCGAAAATAAGTCAACATTCAAAAAAGGAGGCGGGGGTATGGACAAGCAACTTTCAGAAATTATTGATTTGGCGATCCAAAGAGAAGAGGAGGCCTACGACTTTTATATGGATATCTTTAACAAACTGGAAGATCCGAGCACTAAAGATACAGTTGAGTTCATCGCCAAAGAAGAAAAGAAACACAAAGCGTTCCTTGTGAATTACCGCAAAGGGGATTACGGCCCGGATGCATTGAGGATGACCGATGTTGTGGAGTACAAGATATCAGAATATCTGGAAGAACCCGAAATCACAAAAGAAACAAAAAGAGAAGATGTCTATCTGATTGCCTCTCACAGGGAATCAAGATCGCACCAGTTTTATACGAAACTGGCCAACATGCATGATGAAAACAATGTCAAAGAAATGTTGATGAAAATGGCCAATGAAGAGTTGAAACACAAGGAAAAAATGGAGTATCTCTATGCCAATGCGGCCTTCCCGCAGACGGCCGGTGGATGATATTACATATATGTCCCGAGTCTGGTGAATAGCGTTTTTAAGGAGGTCCAAAATGAAAGAAAAACGAAACTTGCATCTCAAAGTTCAGGAAATGTGCGACTGTTATGCCACTGGAGATCCGCTTAAAGAGATGTCCATCATTAAAAAGGATGAAGATAAAGAGGAAGCCGCCCTAAAATGGCTGGCCCTTGCAGCCCTGCACGGTGTCAACAGCAATGCTGAAGAAATCACCATCACCCGTTCTTCGGGAGGAAATGTGAGCGTCGTCGCCGAATACCGTGAATCCGAACTGCCTTCTCCGGGATCGGAAGTGGGGGAAAAGATTGTGGCTGCGCTTAGAGAAATTACCCATATCGAAGAAGACAAAGGAAAAACACCGCTTTCCTTGGGCATTCGCAACGACAGTGTAGACCTTAAAATAAAGTTCAAAGCGAAAAAGGGTAAAGAAAAGTTTACCATCAATTTCCCGAGATAATTCCATTGTTTTTCTTTGCTCTTTACCATCGGAAAAATGAGGGGGGCCGTTGATATAACGGCTCCCCTCCATTAGTGCGTTCAAGAAAAAAACGCTCCGCTTATCGGATGAATTCCTTCATTATCTAAGGAAAAATTACCCCCATGTAAGGTTTATCTCATATTAAACGACCGAATACTAAAAGCCGATTGACGACCACTTTAGTATCTGGTAACTCAATCCGAATCGCTGAGTTTGTTGACCTAAAAGGACACTTCTCGGCCATCTTTTACTGACTGAAAGAGAGGGCTGCCCCGACCGTATGAGATGATGGAGGTACAACGATGAAATTTAACAATTTTCTGGCAGATATTTATTTTGGACATTTGAACAAAGACACATTTCATGGATTCAAAGATTCTAAGGACGATGATCGCACGCGTAATTTTATTGAACAATATCTTGAAATCAGCCAACAGTATCCGCCTCGACAACTCGAAGCCGAGGGCCGTGTGAATCCGGAACTTTTGGAAAAGTTGAAAAACATCGGCTTTTTCGGTCTGAATATACCCTCAGCCAATGGCGGCGCGGGGTTGAGTCTGCGCCGGTATTTGAAAGTCGTGGAAGTGGTCGCCACTCAGAGTCTGGCCCTGGGATTTACATCCCTTGCACATCTTTCCATCGGCGTAAAGGGAATTGTATTGTTCGGCAATGCGCAGCAGAAGCAAAAGTACCTGCCCAAGGCAGCCTCCGGAGAGATGATTTTCTCTTATGCGTTGACCGAACCGAGACAAGGATCGGATGCCAAACACATCGAGACCACGGCAACCTTGTCTGAAGATGGTCAATACTATGTTCTCAACGGTAGCAAAGCATATATCACCAACGCCAATTATGCCCAGGCCATGACCGTTTTTGCCCAAATGGATCCCCAGCATCCGGGGTTTATGGGTGCTTTTATCGTTGAAACCGGATGGGAAGGCGTCAAGATCGGAAAAGACATTCCAAAGATGGGGCTAAAAGCCAGTTCTACGGCTGCCGTTCATTTTAAGGATGTCCGAGTTCCAAAACAAAATCTGCTGGGTTCGCCCGGAGACGGCTTCAAGGTTGCCATGACGATTCTTAACTACGGGCGACTGGCACTGGGAGCCGCCTCAGTCGGTATTCTCAACCAGGCGGTGGAAGATATGCTCAAGCGTTCTAAGAACCGGGTTCAGTTCGGCCGACCCATTCAGAACTACGAATTGATTCAGGAAAAAATCGTGACCGCCCGAGTCAATGCTTCGGTGGTCTCGGCGATAACGGCATTTACGGCGGCAATGCTTGATGAAAGCCCTTTGGCGCCGGTGGCCATTGAAAGCTCTCACTGCAAACTCTTCGGCACCACCCGGGCCTGGAACTCTCTTTACGATGCCCTGCAGGTGGCCGGTGGGTCCGGCTATCTGAGCACCCAGCCCTATGAAATGCGCATGCGCGATTTTCGGGTAACCACCATTTTTGAAGGGACCACCGAAATTCATTCCATTTATCCGGCGCTGTTTGTTATTCGAACCCTTACCAAACAAATTCAAAAAGCGTATCCCGGTAAAATCGCACAGTTTCGTCAATTGCTTAAAATGCTTTTCCGTCGAAGCTCCTGGAAAATGAGATTCAGACATCGCCGCTTGAACCATGCCATACGAATGGCAAGATCCCTTGCACGACGCATCCGTTTTTTAATTCTTGTGGGGATCATGATTCACGGCCGCAAAATCACGGAAAAGCAATTTTTCCTTCGCCGAATCACTTTTTTAAGCTTTTACCTCTACGGCCTGCTGGCCATGACGGCACGCCTTTCATCAAAGCAGAAAGATGGAAACGATCTATCGGAAAATATGGATATTTTGGCTTACTTTATAGAAGAGGCCCGTTCCTATCAACGACACAACGGGACCATCCATGCTTCCTGTATGGAACGCATGCACAAACATGTTTTTCGACATCTTTCTTCGACTTAAAATTTCTCCGGTCCCACACACTGACGTTTTCAGATTATCCTTATATTATAACTCAAGTTTCGCACCCTTTAACATAGCTGAAGCTTTATCCAATGTCACTATAACAGGTCTTATTCAAATGAATTTCGATGGTGTTGTTCAATTTTCACATGAGTCACCGCATTGATCTAACGAAGGACGACGTTCCCACTGTAGAGTGATGTGATCAATGCCAAAGTGGCCATGAAGTTCCTTGCTCGCTTTTTGAATGAGGGCATCGTCATCTTTTGGATCCGGTTTAATAAGATGCGCCGTCAGAGCGGTTTCCGAAGTGCTCATGGCCCAGATATGCAAATCGTGAACACCGGCAACACCTGGAAGGCTCGAAAGATAGGCCTTTACGGCTTCAGGATCGATATCTCTTGGAACGGCATCTATGGCCAAATTAAAGGCGTCTCGAAACAGCCCCCAAGTCCCAAACAAAATGATAACCGTGATAACAAGGCTGATCACCGGATCGATCCAGAGCATGCCGGTAAAGAGAATCGCAACACCGGCAATGACAACACCCGCAGACACCCCGGCATCGGCGACCATATGGAGAAAAGCGCCTCGAATATTTAAATCGCTTTTGCGGCCCGATAAAAACAGAAGGGCTGTTGCCGTATTGATGACAACACCGACCAAGGCAACGAAGATAATGGTCTTGCCGGCCACCGGGACAGGGGCGCTGAATCGTTGGATCGCTTCCCAGGCAATGCCGCCAAGCGCAACCAAAAGAATGACGGCGTTTATCAGCGCCGCCAGAATCGATGATTTTCGCCATCCATAAGTGCGGCGTTCCGTGGGCTTGCGCCGTACCAGATAATTGGCGCCCCACGCCAGCAGCAATCCTAAAACATCACTCAGGTTATGACCGGCATCGGCCAAAAGTGCCAGAGATCCGGCCATAATACCATAAGCAGCCTCAACAATGACAAAACCCACATTCAACGCCACACCAAAGGCAAAGGCGCGGTTGTAATCCGCAGGAGCATGGTCATGATCGTGTGCCATAGAAGTTTCCCTATTCTGAAGGATAAGTACAAGACTCGTTCATATCGTTTATGGCAACCAGGACTATAATAATAGATCTTTCCTCTTACTGTCAAACTCATCTTTATCAATCTCACCCCGAGCATAGCGCTCCTTGAGGATATCAATTGCCCGGCTTTCGCCGTTTCCAATCTCGAAGCATAATTTAACGGGATTGACAGAAAGCTTTTGGGTAACCATAATAAACCATGTTTTGAATTTTACAGATCAATTTTGTAATCTGATATAAATTGCACTTATTCGGAGAGCTTATGCACAATCATTTGAAATCTAAAAATGCATCCAAATATTTTTTTGCCCTGATCGTACTTTTGTTGATGTTTCTTCTAAGTGTTTGTCCGGCATCAGCGCACGGCCCAAAAGGCCATGGCGGGTCCGAGTTTACCTCACTTCAAGCCGCTAAAAAAGGAATTGAACTATATGACAAGCTGGTGGCATCCGGAAAGCTTGAAGAATCCTGGGAAACGGATCTGAAAAATATCGAAGTATTTCCGCGCCAAAGTGGGAAAAAAAGAGAGATTGTCGTAAAATTCAGCCGCAGCAAAGGCGAGCCCCAATCTGTTTATATTTATTTTACCGAAAAAGGAGACTACAGCGGCTCGAACTTTGCAGGGAATTAGAGGGTTTAAAACCATGGACAACATCAATCTACAGCAAGGCTCTAATTTCACTCAATGGGGACCTCGTTTGCGTGCCTGGCCGTTAACCGGAAAAGTATGGGTCACCATGATTATCGTGATGATGTCTTTGGGTCTCATTGTTGCCCTTGGACAGATTGTCGTGCATGATATTATTCCTACGTTCCAAGACGGCGATAAACACCTATCCATGAATCATGGTGAATCGGAAACGCATTCAGATATGCGGGGAGATTTATTTTCCGACACCCGGTTGAAAAAAAAGTTCGCCCTTTTACCAAACCGACGCGTTTATCTTTGCTTTGAAGTTTACCCACATTCACATTTTCGGTATGAGCGCAATCTTTATTCTCATGGGAATTCTTGTTCTTTTTCTCGACGTTAGCCAAAGAATTCGAATCTGGCTGATCGTACTTCCTTTCATCGGTATTGTCATCGATCTGGCATCGGTCTGGCTGAAGCTCTTCGTTCATCCCTCCTTCTTCTGGTTGCACATCCCCGGCGGTGCTTTATTCGGCGCAGTCTTTGTCGTTGATGCTGTTCTTATACTGTGGCAGATGTGGGGCAATCCTGACATAAAAATATAACAAATTGACTCAAAAGAAACATATGTAAACTTTAACGCGAATTACGTCAAAATTCGATTCCGTCTTGTAAAGTGGGTAGTTTTTATCCATCCTATATGTCTTTCGGAATGATATCGGGTAATTTTTACCCGCTTTTTCGTGCCTTTACAAAAGAAAAAATGCTTCCATTAATACGGAAACGAATAACACCTGTAAAATTAGACCGTTAAATATAAGCACCACAATGTGGCATGCTCCTTGCTTTTTTAAATCACAGCACACTAAAAAGGAGGTATGGCCATGGAACAATCTAAAATTTCGAATCAGATCTTTATCGATCCGGTCTGCTTGATGAAAGTAGCTCCAGGCAAGAAAGATCTCACGTTTACTTACCAGATGCGCACCTACTATTTCTGTGACCGAATCCTGTCTCAAATCTTTCGAGGCAGACCCTGAGAAATATCTTGAATCAATGTCTATCAAGCGCAAAGGATGGTGGAGCCGTTACCTGAATTGGTTGAACAGGGTCACCGGCGGTAAGCCGCCGAAGTGTCACTAATTATGAGACTATTTAAAATCCGCAGATTAACAGGAGGCACAACATGAAGCAGTTTTTGCTTAAAATTTTATCGTTCGCATTTGTAGTGACAGTGGTTGCTTTCATTGCTCCCAGCAATTCAGCGGCCGACCCTTCCATCTGGGCGCCACCGCAGCTGGCCATGCTTATTGAAGAGGGTTTGGCCAAAAACCAGGATATCCAGAGTCTGGCGTCTAAGGTAGAAAGTCTTAAAGAGGAAATTTCGTTTGCGGGATCATTGAATGATCCTCGCATTGGTATCGGTTTGCTGAATCTTCCAACCGACACATTCAGGTTTGACCAGGAGCCGATGACCCAGAAGCAGATTTTTATCGCCCAGAAAATACCGTGGTTCGGCAAATTAGACCTCCGTTCCCAAAGGGCTGCAATGAAGGCGATTCGTCAAGAAGCGATCCTAAATGCAAAACGGCTGGAACTTTCCCGACAAATTGCTTCAGCGTATTACGACCTGGGTTTTGTTACCAGTGGTCAGAAAATCAACGAAAGACTCATTAAAATGTTGACCCAGCTACTCAGGGTATCAGAAACGAGATATGCATCAGGTCAAGGTCTCCAGCAAGATGTTTTGCAAGCTCAGGTAGAAGTAAGCAAACTTTTAGATGAACAGATCACTTTGGACAAAAAGCGCCGCATGCTGGAAGATCGGATCAACAGCCTGCTGAATCGGGAGAGTTTCATCCCTGTTACACCCCCTGAAAGATTAAAATATCCTGATACGGTGCTTGAAGAAAGGAAATTGCAAATGCGTGCTCTGGCGATGAATCCCTGGCTTAAAGTCAAGCTGGTTGAAATCGATCAGGCCAGTGTGGAGATTGAGCTGGCTCGAAAGGATTATTGGCCGGATATGGATTTTAAAGTGGCTTATGGCCAGCGGGAAGAAGACCTTAACGGTCGGGATTTACCGGATTTTTTTTCAACCTCTGTTGTCGTGAATATTCCTCTCTGGCAGAAAACCAGGCAGGACAAAAAGCTGGAAGCAACCAAATTGAGTCATAAGGCTGCCTCACAGTCTTATCAAAATTTGGTAAACAGTCTCCCTCACAAAATAGACGCCCTGGTAACCGATATCCGAAACTTACAGAAAAACTACAAGCTAATTACAGAGGCCTTGATCGTCCAGGCAGAGCAGTGGGCCCGGTCATCCTTAATCGCCTATGAGGTTGGTAAGGTAAATTTCAATACCACGATCAATGCTCAAATTCGTTTGCTTCGCTTCGAACTTCAGTCAGAAAATTACTTGTTCAGCCTCTATAAAAAGCGTGCAGAACTTGAAGAGGTTTTGGGCACACCGCTTTTGTCTCAGAATCCTGGGATAATGTATCTCATTTGCATAAGGAAAAAACATCATGAAACAAATTATAAAAAGATTCATTCTTTTAGCAACCCTTGGATTTGATCGGTGTCTTGACAGTGCTGATCACCTGGAATGGTTTCGACATGAACCCCACAGGCAAACCGATTCTTACGGTTACAAAAGCCTTGGCTGCGGAAAATGAACTCAAAGCAGGAATGATCGATCCCAAAACCGGCAAAAAGATCAAATACTGGGCCGCCCCCATGGACCCGACCTATATTCGGAACGAACCGGGAAAATCTCCCATGGGGATGGATTTGGTGCCGGTTTACGAGGAAGAAGGCGATGAGAAAGAACCGGCTTCGACCATCCGTATTGATCCGGTGACCATTCAAAATATGGGCGTTCGTATAAGGCGGGTAAAACGCAAACCTTTGGTTAAAAACATTCGAACATTCGGCAACATTACCTACGATGAAAGACGGATCTATGCGGTCAACACCAAGTTCAACGGATGGATTGAAAAACTGTATGTGGATTTTATCGGTGAAACAGTGAAAAAAGGCCAACCTCTTTTTGATATTTATAGCCCCGAACTGGTAACAGCCCAGGAGGAATATCTTCTATCCCTTCATCATAACGAAAGTCTAAAAGAAAGCCCTTACGCCAGCATCCGGGAAGGGGCCCAGCGGCTTTTAAATGCCTCCCGTACCCGACTGAGGTACTGGGACCTGACCGAGAAGCAGATAAAAAAAATTGAAAATACCGGTATCGTCCAAAAGACACTGACCATATACTCTCCAGCCAAGGGCGTGGTCATCAAAAAGATCGCTTTTCAGGGTCACGATGTAAAGGCAGGCGAACACCTGTATGAAATCGCCGATCTTTCAAAGGTGTGGGTGGATGTGGAAGTTTATGAGTATGAGTTTCCCTGGATTAAAAAAGGAATGCCTGCAGAGATGGAGCTTTCCTACATCCCGGGCAAGATCTTTACCGGTAAAGTACTGTATGTTTATCCGTTTCTTACAGCAAAGACCCGAACGGCCAGACTCAGATTGGAATTTCCCAATCCCGATTATCAGCTAAAGCCGGATATGTACGCCAATGTGAATCTGAAGTCTGCCGTTTCCGAGGATAGTCTGGTTATTCCTCAGGAAGCGGTCATTGACAGCGGAGTTCGAAAGCTCGTTTTTGTGGCCCTTGGAAAGGGTAAATTTCAGCCTCGTGAAGTCAAGCTTGGTTTGGAAGGCAACGATAACGAATTTCAGGTATTGGAAGGCCTCCAGGAAAATGAACAGATTGTGATTTCCGCTCAGTTCATGCTCGATTCGGAAAGCCGTCTGCGCGAGGCTATTCAAAAGATGCTGGAAGTTCGGAAGCGAAGTGATGGCTCGGTTCCTGCGGAAACCATGAAGATGGAAACAGATGATCTCGATATGTCAGATATGAAAATGGATGAAATGACCGAAACTCCGAAAACGCATCAACAATAATTGCCTAAGGGTGTTGATATGACTGGATTGACTCATACAGATTTTAGAATCAGAACGAGGAACCTGAGATGATAGAAAAAATCATAGACTTGTCAATTAAAAAATAAATTTCTGGTAATCCTGATGACTTTTTTTGTGATTGCGGCCGGCATCTATGCGATGTTGAAGACACCTTTGGATGCCATACCGGATCTCTCTGACGTTCAGGTGATCATCTTTACCGAATATCCGGGCCAGGCACCCCAGGTGGTAGAGGACCAGGTGACCTATCCGCTGACAACAGCCATGCTTTCGGTGCCGTTTGCCAAAGTCGTCCGGGGCTATTCCTTTTTTGACCTTTCCTTTGTTTATATCATTTTTGAAGACGGTACCGATCTGTATTGGGCCCGCAGTCGGGTACTGGAGTATCTAAACTTTGTCTCCGGGCGTCTTCCCCAAGGGGTAACACCCTCTTTGGGGCCGGATGCCACCGGTGTGGGCTGGGTGTATGAATATATCCTTGAAAGTGATCGACATGATCTTTCCCAGCTGCGCTCCATCCAGGACTGGTTTTTGCGCTATGAGCTCACCAGTGTCCCCGGTGTTGCCGAAGTGGCCTCTATCGGCGGTTATGTCAAGCAGTACCAGGTGGTTGTGGACCCCAATAAGCTGGTGGCATACAACATTCCCTTCAAAAGATCAAAATGGCCGTTCGAGCGCAGCAACAATGATGTGGGCGGCAAACTGGTGGAAATGGGCGAAACCGAGTTCATGGTACGTGGTCTCGGCTACATCAAAAGCATAGACGATCTCAACAACATTCCCCTCGGAGTGGACCAGCGCGGCACACCGATCTTGCTTGAGAAACGTCGCCACCATCAAGATCGGGCCGGAACTCCGGCGCGGTATTGCCGACTATAACGGTACCGGCGAGGCCGTCGGCGGCATCGTGATTATGCGATATGGAGAAAATGCCCTGGAGGTCATCGAAAATGTCAAAAAACGACTGGAACAGCTCAAAGCGGGATTGCCTGAAGGGGTTCGAATTAAAAGTGTATACGACCGTTCGGGTCTGATTCTGCGGGCCGTGGACAATCTGAAAAAGACGCTCATCGAGGAAAGTGTCATCGTGGCGGTGGTCTGTATCGTCTTTCTGCTCCACTTTCGCAGCGCTTTTGTGGGCATTTTTACACTGCCGGTCGGCGTGCTGATCAGTGTTATCATTATGGAACGCCAAGGAATCAACGCCAACATCATGAGTTTGGGAGGTATCGCTATCGCTGTCGGCGCCATGGTGGACGCGGCAATCGTGATGATCGAAAACGCTCACAAACATATTGAACACGATGGCGGGAAAAAGCCCCACTGGGATTTGATCGCGGAAGCCGCCAAGGAAGTGGGGCCATCTTTGTTCTTTTCGCTGTTGATCATCGCCGTCAGTTTTCTGCCGGTGTTCACCCTGGAAGCCCAGGAAGGGCGGCTTTTCCGTCCGCTGGCCTTTACCAAGACCTACGCCATGATGGGCTCTGCGCTGCTGGCAGTGACCATCGTTCCGGTAATGATGGGCTATCTGATTCGCGGCAAGATCCGGCCCGAGCATAAAAACCCGGTCAACCGATTTCTTGTCTGGATATATCATCCGATTATCAAGCTGGTGCTGAAAGCCAAAATCCTGGTGATACTGCTGGCAATTGTGGTTTTGGCCGTCAGCTATATTCCCTGGAAGCGCATGGGTTCCGAGTTTATGCCGCCGTTAAACGAAGGCGATTTGCTCTATATGCCCACAACCCTTCCTGGCATTTCTGTGACCAAGGCCAAGGAGCTTTTGCAGCAGACCGACCGCATTATCGCCACCTTTCCGGAAGTTCACCACGTGTTCGGCAAAATCGGCCGAGCCGAGACGGCCACCGATCCTGCACCACTTTCCATGATAGAGACGACTATCATGCTGAAACCCGAGTCCGAGTGGCGCGAGGGAATGACCACGGAGAAGCTGGTGATGGAACTCGATAAAGCCATCCAGTTTCCAGGTTTGACCAATGCGTGGACCATGCCGATTAAAACCCGTATCGACATGCTTTCCACCGGGATAAAGACGCCGGTGGGCATAAAACTCATGGGAGAAGACTTGCAGGTGCTGAGCGACCTGGGAGAAAAGATCGAAGCGGTGATGCGGGAGGTACCAGGAACCCTCAGCGCCTATTCAGAGCGGGTTACCGGCGGAAATTTTTTAGACTTTCAGATCAAGCGTAAAGAATCCGCCCGTTATGGTTTGACCGTCGGCGACGTTCAGGACATAATTATGACAGCCATTGGCGGAATGAACATTACCCAGACCGTCGAAGGCTTGGAACGCTATCCGGTGAACCTGCGTTACGGGAGCGAACTTCGGGATACACCTGAAAAATTAAGACGCATCCTGGTTCCGACACCAACAGGCGCGCAAGTGCCGATAACACAGTTGGCCGATATCCGCATCATCAAGGGACCGCCGGTGATTAAAAGCGAGAACGCTCGAAACACCGCCTGGATTTATATAGATATTACCGGCATCGATGTAGGGACCTATGTCAAAAAAGCCCAGCAGATCGTTCATGATAAAATTGAACTGCCTCCCGGCTACAGCATGATCTGGAGCGGCCAGTACGAATATATGGTGCGAGCCCAGAAACGTCTAATGATTGTGGTACCGATGACCTTGGTCATTATCTTTCTGCTGCTGTATTTTAATTTTAAAAATGTTACCGAGAGCCTCATCGTGATGCTGAGTGTACCCTTCTCTCTTACCGGCGGCCTGTGGCTCATGTATCTACTGGGTTACAACATGAGCGTTGCCGTTGGGGTGGGGTTTATCGCTCTGGCGGGCGTTGCCACCGAAATCGGGGTGATTTTGTTGGTTTATCTGGACCTGTCCTACAAAAAGTTTACATCCCAGTATAAAGAAAACTTTAACCGAGAACTTCTGTACCAGGCCATTGAAGAGGGTGCTGCCCTTCGTGTTCGGCCGATCATGATGACGGCAGTGGCCATCATGGCGGGACTGATGCCGATTATGTGGGGTCACGGCACGGGTTCCGAGGTGATGAAGCGCATCGCCGACCCCCATGGTGGGCGGCATGGTGAGTGCAACTATTTTGACCCTTCTCGTAGTACCGGCAATCTACGGACTGTGGAAGGAATGGAATTTACCAAAGGATAATTCTGTCCAAAAGACAGAAAAATAAAAGATAAAAAGGAGAAGTTATCATGAAAAAAATAATCCCAGTTTTTATAATGTTCATTACTATTGGTTTGGTTTCGTCAAATTTCGGAACCGCAGGCACAACCCATGAAGGTCATGGACAAACACACACGCCTGCACCAACTGCAATGGAAAACACAGGCTCGTCAGATACATTTACACATAAAGCGGTTGTCAACCATGTTCGAGCAGAGTTCAGATTATGAGCCTGGCAAGCATGAATATGAAAGATCCAAACGGCGCCACCCATCACGTTATGGTAAATTTATTTCATGATTCCATGAACCATCCGATAAAAGACGCTGTTGGAAAGAGTTAAAGTCATCGGGCCCGACGAAAAGGAACAAATGAATACCCTGAAAAACTACAATGGGATTTTTGCCGCCAACTTCACATTAAATGAAATCGGTAAATACGGTGTGATTTGTTTGGTAAAGGTTGATGGCGAGAAGCACCTTTATAAGTTCTGGTACCAACATGGCTAATACTTGGCCCGTGAAATAAATTGACTTCTTTCGCACAGAAACATGGTGGAGAGAAATTTAACAAAAAAATGCGTGGTCCGAACATTTACGGATTAGGGAGAGTTCGATGATCAAAAGCCTAAAACAAAAGTTATCGCTTTTATTAATACTTCCCGTGGCATTACTTCTTTTTCTTGCGGGCGTTTCAGGATTTATATATGCAAGAAACGTCTTGCTCGATGAATGGCAGGAGGCGGCGATACTCAAATTGGAACGCGCTGCGCATTATATCGACATGCGGTTAAGTCGCTCCACAGAGTGGATTAAATTGTTCCATGAAACTGCCGAAAATCGTGGAGGACCCGCAACCCAGGAATTGATTCTAGCCCGACTACAAAATCTGGAAGGTGTCACAAACGTTAATCTGAAATGGACGGAAAATAATCCAGAGTCTGCTCATATGGTCATGCAAAAGCATCATATGGGGGATAAAGGTATGATGCGATTTCACCGAGCGATAATCTCTGAAGTAACACCACCGCGTTACGATGCACAAACCAGACAAAAAACGGTGACCTTGATTTCAGATCTTAAGGATAAATCCGGCCGGCTTGTTGGCCGTTTGGAGGTATCCCTTGGTTTTGACTTTCTCATGCAGGACATCAAAAAATATGGCTGGTGGGAAAGCAGCATGACCTGTCTGGTCGATTTGACAGGCCGATATATAGCCCACAGCACCGCTATGCAAGGCAGAACCCAGCTGGGAGAGACCAAAGATCCCGGTGGAACTGGCTGTATTGAAGAACATGCTCGCTGAGCCCTATGGAACCTCACCTGGGGGTTGGGCATCCCCCCAAACTGGTGAGCGGCTTTCTACCGAATAAAGCAGGCCCCTTGGGTTATTGTTATGTTTGCACCTGGCAAAGATATTTTAGCGCCGATCGGAGAGTTTCGTTTCTATTATGCGGTCGCCGGCGGTTTGTGTGTTTGTTATTATTTTTGCTGATTCAATTGGTTGGCGGCAAGTCGTTCGCCCGATCCACACGCTTTCCGTTGCCGCGGGACAGGTGGCATAGGCGATTACGGTAATCCCCCTCCCGCATAACTTCTTCAGATGAAATAGGACAATTGAAAAGCAGTTTTAACTACCATGATCATGGGTTTAAAAGAAAGGGATTTCATCCGTGATACCTTTGGGCGATACGTAAACAAGGAAGTTGCCAGAGAGTTACTAAAACGTCCTGAGGCCGGCAGGCTGGGCGGAGAAAAACGACAAGTGGCTGTTTTAATGGCCGATATTCGTGGTTTTACACAGGTATCAGAATTCTTAACTCCCGAGGAAACCATTCGTATTTTAAATCATTATTTTTCTCATATGATCACAGTTATTCGAGAACATGATGGAATTATCGTCGATTTTTATGGCGATGGTGTACTTGTTTTTTTTCGATCCACTTGATGGGCCAATCAAACCCGTCGCCCAGCGGGCCATCAACTGTAGTCTTGAAATGCAGCGAGAAATGGAACTCTTCAATGCAGAGATGAAAATAGAAAATCTGCCTGAATTGCAAATCGGATTGGTGTTAACGTCGGCGATGTTGTTGTGGGAAACATTGGTTCGGAAATAAGAGCTAAGTATGGCATTGTTGGATCGGCAGTAAACATCACCCAAAGGATTCAGGCTGAAGCTAAAGGAGGCGAAGTCATCATATCAGACTCGGTGAAGGCTTTTTAAAAAATGATTTGAAAATAAAAAAATCTTTTTCAGCCCAGCTAAAAGGTGTCAAATGAAAAGATGAATTTACATATCGTTGAAAGCATACAAAATAAACCCCGAATCGGGAGGTTAAAAAAAACATCCTTTGTGATCAGTTGCTTAATAATCCCTGAAAGGAGGTTGTATGAAAAAACTATTTATTATCGCTACTGTTATTATTGGATTAAATATAGGATCTACTTCATTTGCCGGAAACGGAATGTGGGAGGCTACGAACAGTTTCATCCTAACCAGGTAACCGAAAATCAAATTGGATCAGGGTGGGGACATAAATCCATGACATATGGGATGATGAATCTCATGTCAGGGATGACGACCCAGGCAGCTAAAATTATAGGTTCAGGAAAGGCTTCTAAGGAGATGAATAAGAGATTGGCAGAAATGTTGGATCACGTAGCAGAAATGCTGAACTATGCACCTTCTTATATGATGGGCGTCAAGGTTGTGGATTCTAAGATGATTAATCTAATGCAAGGTATGTTGAAAGATCTTGAAAAAATGCGTAAACAAATCGGCATTAAATGAACATGAAAAATCTTAAGTGGTTGAATAATCAATTTTTTTCACGAAATCAAACACATAAAATGAGTAACCCTTCCAACAATATTTTTAAAACCGGATTTGTACTCAACGACAAATGGGTGATCATTGAATTTGTCGGTAAAGGCGCCGTGGGAGAAGTTTACCGTGCCCATCAGCTAAACCTTAAACGGGATGTGGCCATTAAGGTCATCTCGCAAGAAATGCTAGCTTCTTTGGAAGCCGATCCGGAAGAAATCGAAACCGCCATACAGAGATTCCGTCGCGAAGTTCAGGCCATGGCCCGGGTTCGGCATCACAATGTTCTGCAAATTTTCGACTATGGCTCAGAAATAATCCATAAGAAGACCGTGATGTTCCGGTGGAATATATCGCCATGGAATACATTCCCGGGGCAACATTGCGCTTTACCATGTCCGAAGAAGGATTTTATCCTGAGCAGGATCTAATTGCGGCATGGCTCTCTGATTACTTTTTACCATTATTAGAAGGTGTTGAAGCCATCCATACCAAAGACATTGCCCACCGTGACCTGAAGCCTGAAAACGTTCTCATGTACGGTACAACTCCGAAGATTGCCGATTTGGACTAGCCTGTCTCTATCTGCATGAAACCCGTAACCCAGTCTCTGGATGTCAAAGGAACACCTGCGTATATGTCGCCGGAGCATTTTTTTGATTTTAAAAATGCAGATCAACAGAGCGATATTTATTCATTAGGCAAAATCCTTTATGAGGCCATTGACGGCAAAATCATCTCAAAGGTCCTTCCGTTTAAGGATGCAGCCCTGTCAAATTCCGATACGCCGTTTTTAAAAAAACTGGACCGAATCATTCAAGACGCTACGAAAGAAAAAAAGGAAGAACGATTGAAATCAGTGAGTGATTTGCGAATTGCCATTTTGGAAGCGTTAAATATCCTGAAAACCGAAAGCGTATCGGACACACTGATAACTCCCAAACCCTTCCCGTTGTTATATCAGCCTTGGTTTATCTGGACAGGTATTGTCATTGCCATTTTGGCTGTGGCGGCGATGGGTCTTTGGCACCTGTTGGGTGAACCTGGAAAGAGAAGGCCATTTCGAAAAAACCGGAAACAATCCTGATGAAGTTACCAAAATCCGGTTCCGATGAACCTTTAAAGTTAGCGTCTGCAAAGCCTAAAACTCCTGAACCCTCTATTCTGGGAAATGATGGGATAACTATGCATTTCGTTCCCGGCGGAGAAGTCAAGACAGGAATTACAGGCCCAAAGAATGAAAAGCAAACCATTCAAATATCGCCTTTTTATATGGATAAAAAAATGGTGACAAACCATCACTTTGCTGATTTTTTAAATGAAATGAAAGACAAATTGAAGGTCGAAAATGGTATTGTAAAAAAGAACAATGAAATATGGTTCTATCTGGGAGAAGGCACGGAATCCTATGAACAGATTATCTATAAGCATGGTCGATTTCATTTACGGGATACACAATACGCAGCATACCCGATTACCCGTGTGACATGGTATGGCGCCTCGGCCTATGCCCGACACTACGGCAAACAACTTCTGACGGAATCCGAGTGGGAGTATGTGGTCTCAAAACAGATGATTCCAGGTAAACAGCCTTCGAGGGAAAAAGCGGATAAACACCAAATCAGTAACGGCAAAGCGTCGATCAGCAGCCAAATGCGCACCCATATGATGGACATGGGTTCTTCATTCGACGACAGCAAGAACCAGGTAAAGACGTCCGCGCCCAAGGAACTTGGAGAAAATTTCAAGGAATGGGTCATTCAAAATGATACAGGCAAGAAAAACCTTTATGGAACCGGATCTAAAGAGAATATTTCCTATCCAAGCCTGGTTGTGGCAACGTCCCAATATCCCGGACAAAAATTTAAAAACTTCCGGTATCCATGGGAAGCTTTCGCAGATGTCGGCTTCCGATGCGCCATAAGCCTGGAAAACGCACGCTGATCTGTTTTTTCTTCTTTTCGGCCTGCTGCACTGAACCGACAACGCTGAAATTAAAGGTGCGAAACTTGAAATTAATACGTGTTCATAGAGTGTACTCTCCCGTTTGACGGCATTGGCGGAGTGGCTTCGTTATTTCAATGATTTAGCAGTGGGGGAGACCGCGCCTCCCTCATGCTTTTTGAGGGAGAACGCGGAGGGGGCAGGAATGCCCCCTCTGCTAAATCTTTGAAATGACAAGCCATATAGACAGCCAAGTCAAACGGGAGAGTACACTCTATGAACACTCGCTGAAATTATAATTGTAAGGTTCGGCCTTGACAAGCGACTAAAAAGTGCCACTTTTTGTTAAACCAACTGTAAAGATAAATAGTTGAAATGAACTTTTACGAATTGAATAGAATGTGCTTAACGGGTCTTTGCTTCAGAGAAGGTGAGGTCGTGTCATGAAAAAATTATTAACGGCTATTATTGTTTTCGTGTTTTATATTGTCGGGACGGCCTGGGGATATGATGCCGCACATTTTTATAATCTCGGTATGGACAGCACCCAGACGAACACAAAGATCAATTATTTCACCAGGTCCATCGAATTGAATCCAGCGCTGTCTGCCGCGTATGAAAAGCGGGGGATGCTTTACTATTTTCAGGAACATTACACTGAAATGGTTCGTGATTTTTCAAAGGTTACCGAACTGAACCCCGATGATGCAAAAGGTTACTCCATGCTTGGTTTGGCATACTTAAAAAAGGACGACTATGATTCAGCGGTATCTAATTTGACACGCGCCATTGAATTAAAACCCGAACTCGCTGAAGCTTATGGCTATCGGGCGGAAGCGTACCGTTTAAAAGGGATGTTGGATCTCGCGGTTCAAGATGCCGACCGGGTGCTCGACATCGGCGGCAACAAACGGACCATCGGCATGGCTTATTCGACCCGGGCAAAGGCTTTCAGAGACTTAGGGGAGATTGAACGGGCTGATGCCGATTTCAAAAAGGCGGTGAATTTGGATCCCGCATATGATATCTATAAATATTTCACCATCACCGAGTATCTTGCTGATTCTGCAGGCCAATCCGGCAGCCTGAAAAGCGTCGGCAGGATGGGAGTGGTCTTGATCGTTGCCATTTTTTTTGCGTTGATTTTTAAGATATCCATGCCGGCCCCAAAGAAAAACAAGAAATGGTCTGATTGGTGGAAACGTGACGAGTAACCTTGGTGAAATCGGCCGTCCATTTCACGAGACATATGAAGAAACCTAAATTGAGCGATTGTAGAATTTTCCGGTCGTAAGATCCCGCCTTTCGGGGAGATAAGCCCCGCGTTGCGGGATCTCCGTTTCGCTGCGACAAGCCTTGAGCCTAGCGAAATCCCGAAATACTTCTATCGGGAGTATGAGACATACAGCCGTCCCGCTTGCAACGGGACTGCAAACGTCTCATCATGTAGTGGAGGAAATACATTTCATGTCAGAACAGACCATAACTTTGCCGGTAACCGGGATGACATGCGCCAACTGTGCATTGAACATTGAAAGAGGGTTAAAAAAACTTGAAGGTGTTCAAAGCACCAATGTCAATTTTGCGGCAGAACAGGCCGTCGTTGCTTTTGATCCAAAACAGCTTCACGTGAAAGATGTTGTTAAAAATATTCAAGGATCGGGCTTTACTGTGGCCTTCGCAAAAACGGAACTTCCCGTCACCGGAATGACCTGCGCCAACTGTGCGGCAAACATCGAAAGGACTTTAAACAAAAAAGTTCCCGGTGTTGTTCAGGCTGCTGTGAATTTTGCCACGGAACGGGTGTCGGTGGAATATATTTCCAGTGTTTCCAGCATCGACGATATCGTATCGGCCATTGAAAAGGCCGGTTACGGTGCCATACTCCCGGACGACGCCATGGAAGCAGAAGATGCGGAACAGGCTGCACGCCGGGCTGAGATTAAGGATCAAACCCGTAAGTTTGCAACAGGTGTGATCTTTGCCCTTCCTTTGTTTGTCATCAGCATGATGCGGGATTTCAACCTTATCGGCCTTTGGAGTCATGCACCATGGGTAAACTGGTTCTTTCTGGTTCTTGCCACGCCGGTTCAGTTTTATACCGGATGGGATTATTATGTGGGCGGATTTAAAAGCCTTAGAAATAAAAGCGCGAACATGGATGTTCTCGTGGCCATGGGATCATCCATCGCTTATTTCTATTCGATATCGGTTTTACTTTTCCCAACGCTGGGTCAACATGTCTATTTTGAAACCTCGGCGGTCATCATTACTCTCATTAAACTGGGCAAAATGCTTGAAGCCCGTACCAAAGGCAAAACCGGCGGCGCCATCCGAAAGCTGATCGGTCTTCAGCCCAAAACCGCAACAATTGTGGATAACGGCGGGGAAAATGAGATCCCCTTAACCCGAGTCAGGGTGGGTAATGTTGTGATTGTCCGTCCAGGGGAGCGGATTCCTGTAGACGGCATTATTCTCGAAGGAGAATCCTCAGTGGACGAATCGATGCTCAGCGGTGAGCCGATTCCGGTGGACAAGCATGTGAATGATGTTGTGGTGGGAGGAACCATCAACGGTGAAGGACTGCTAAAGTTTGAAGCCACCCGTGTTGGAAAAGAAACCGCCCTCGCACAGATCATCAAACTGGTTCAGCAAGCCCAGGGAAGCAAGGCCCCTATACAGGCCATTGCAGACCGGGTGGCGGCCATATTTGTACCGGCTGTTATTGTTATTGCTCTGGTTACCTTTGGCCTTTGGTGGGGCATTACCGGTGAATTCGTACCGGCCATGATCCGTCTGGTAGCAGTTCTCGTCATTGCCTGTCCTTGTGCCCTTGGTCTTGCAACACCAACGGCCATTATGGCCGGTACGGGGAAGGGCGCTGAAAAAGGGGTTTTGTTTAAGAAAAGCGAAGCCCTTGAAACCGCCACGAAACTCAACACCATCGTACTCGATAAGACCGGAACCATCACCATGGGCAAACCCGCTGTGGTCGACATTATCTCCTTTGATCCCGATTTTGAAAACAACGACCAGCTTTTAAAACTTGCCGGTTCGGTGGAGAAAGGTTCCGAACATCCCCTGGGAAAGGCCATCGTTAATGAAGCCAAAAAACGGGAAATCGATCTTTGGGAGCCTGAAAACTTTAAGGCCTTGAGGGGTTTTGGGGTTGAAGCCAGGATCCAAGGAAAATGGGTAAAAATGGGGAAACCCAAATGGTTTCACTCAACCGGAATAGATATCGAACACGCCAAAAACAAAATCGATCAGCTTCAGGCCCAGGGCAAAACGGTGATGGTTCTCGTAAGGGAAAATAAATTGTGCGGCCTTGTGGCAGTGTCGGACACTCTGAAACCAGAATCAAAAGAGGCGGTTGAACAGCTTCATGCACAGCATCTCAAAGTGGTCATGCTGACCGGAGACAACCTACAGACCGCCCGGGCCATTGCTTCGGAAGTTAACATCGATGAAATTTTCGCCGATGTCCGTCCTGAAGAAAAGTCATTCAAAGTTAAGGAACTCCAGGAAAAAGGCGAAATAACCGGCATGGTGGGGGATGGGATCAACGACGCCCCGGCCCTTGCCCAGGCCGATGTTGGAATGGCCATCGGAACCGGAACGGATGTGGCCATCGAAGCCGGGGATGTTATCTTATCCAGTGGCAGCTTAACAGGCGTATCCAGGGCCATTCGAATCAGCCGCGCCACCATGGCCACCATCAAGCAAAACCTGTTTTTTGCATTTATTTACAATATCGTTCTCATTCCCGTTGCCGCAGGGATTCTTGCACCGTTTGATATGGTTCCCATATTCCTAAGACAGCTCCATCCCATTCTTGCAGCGCTGGCCATGGCGTTCAGCAGTATCTCCGTGGTCTCAAACAGTCTTCGTTTGTATCACGCAGATATCGAGTAACATAAAATTCTTCGTTGCTGAAAATTGAGGGTTCGAAATTATAGTCATTGATTTAAGATCATCTCCAATAGAGCTGGTAATTCTAAACGGGATATCCGACAAGAAGCGGAGAATCCAAATATTAAATGAAAAGCCTTTCAGAACTTCTAAGAAATATCGGTGAGGTTGAAAGAATGAAGAGGCACGGATAAAATAATTAGAAAACAAACACTCAAACCCTTGAATCCTTGAACCCTTGAACCCTTTCTCTCAACTATTCGGGAAAATATCCTTAATTTTTAATATGATACAGGCTTGTATAAAAAAAGGACCGGGAATCCATCCCGGTCCTTTTAGAATAAATAATATATTTTTAACAACAGCAAGGATCGACATAGCAACCGCAAGGATCAATATAACAGCCACAAGGATCAACAACATGGCAGTCGCAAGGATCAATGACATAGCAACAGGATTCAGAATTTTTTCGATCCGTACTTTCGGAATGTTCTGATTTTGTATTGTCACTCATACAATCACCCCCTTTATTTCGGCAGGCAGCACTCCATTTTCGGCAAATCTTATTCAATGCCATAGAGATTACGGAAAAACAGGACTAAACATGACATCAAAAACATACCATTTTTAGAAGAATCGAGGCTATCTTAAACTCAATAAGGTTTTATTCTCCGTTAAAGTAATCCGGTTCTAAAACCTCAGCCTACCCTATTAAACTTAAGGTCTCTTTTCAAAAGTTCAACCCTTATTTTAACAAAATCAATTCTTAATGAGAAAAAGGGGGGAGGTGACCCATACTTTGTTATGATTTTCCAAGGAATGTGAAAATCGATAAATAGTTGTAGGGCCCGATGTCTGTGGTTAACATTTTACGAAAGTCATGGGGAAATAATATAGCATCAAGTTTTTCCGGCGAAATTCTGATCTGGATGGGGGGTCCCGGAGGACCTTCAATTTTCTTAAATTCAATAATGGCCAAGGTACCATTCGGCTTAAAAACTCTTTTCAATTCTTCCAGTGTTTCTTGATTCGTATTGTCCTGTACCAGATCATGAAGAACGGTCGCCATGAGACAAACATCAACGCACCGGCTTTCGATTGGAATGTGGATACTGATATCGGCAACACTGGCATGAATATTGTTGATTTGTTTGATTTTAATTTCTTTGAGCAAATTATCGATCCCTTCTTTCCACAGATCAACAGCGTATATTCTGCCCTCTTCTTCAATGTACTCTGAAGCAGCTATGGAATATGCACCGCTCCCACACGCCAAATCCAGAAATGTGGTATCTTCTTTTAATCTTAGCTCAAAAAATAATTTCTTTGAATCAACGAGGTTAAAACTGCTTTTTCCTGCAGCGATGGGTTTTTCAGCCATTTAAACATCCTTTCTCTATGAACCGAAACAGGTCATGCAAAATGTCATCATAACGACCCTTACAATGCCATATCATATACCGATTGAAAATATAAAAGAAATGAAAATGTTCATTCAGTAAGTTTTTTGGAATGAAATTTGCGAATGTGTAATTGCAACCGGAAACAATGTTATAGGAGAATTCTTTGTAATTTTTTGACTGTAGCATCCTTCATGATGATCCAGTATTTAATATATCACGATGTGCACCTAAAACTACAGAGGGTTTCTTGAATAACACATTAATATATAACAATATTCAAGTTTTATTCTGCTGAATAATATTTATAGTAAAAATTTGGTTCAAAGTTGCAATCAACAAACAAGGAATTATCTTATAATTGGATTAGAATGAACGAGTGAAACATTATCGGATAAAAACGATACACATGTCTCGAGACATGTTTTTATAAACATTTTTAAAAACACTGCTGACGGGTCCAGAACGTAAAATGGGCATTCAGACGGAACATATTGAGAAGGTTTAAGAACATGAAAAAAATATACATTTGCATACTGATACTCTTGGTGGCAATAGCCTGGCCAAAACATGGTCCAAAAGTTTATGCCTTTGACGGAAATGCCCTGGAATACTTCGATCTGGGTTTGAAAACATCCATGGCCAATAAAAAGATCAATTATTTTACAACAGCTTTAGAGTTGAACCCGAGGTTTGCCCCTGCCTATGAAAAACGCGGACTGCATTATTATTTTCAGGGGAAATACGACAAGGTCATTGAGGATTTTACCAATTATATCAATCTGGTACCCGACAAAGCAGATGCCTACCGGATGCTGGGAATGGCTTATCTTAAAATCAACAACAATGAAAAGGCCATTGTCAGTTTTGACAAAGCCCTCGATCTGAAACCGGAAATGAAGGGGGTGTTTGGTTACCGGGCGGAAGCTTTCCGTATGCTTGGTCAACTGGACGAAGCCATTGAAGATTCAAGCAGAGCTCTTGCCATGGAAGGTGATCTGCGTATTTTATCAGATGTTTATCGAACCCGAGCCAAGGCTTACCTGGAATTGGATCGAGAGGATTTGGCCAACGCCGATCTCAAAAGGGCAGCGGAAATCGATCCCAGATACTTCTTTTACCGATATGTATCAGGATATGCCGACCTTGAAGATATGCGAAGGGCGGGCTTGATCGGTATGATCGGTATGGCATTTGTGTTTATCTTCAGCTTGAAATTAAAGCCTCCTAAAAAAGACGACTAATTTAATATAAACAGACTGTTCTATCCGAGGAAAAACGAGCAGGCCAGAACCGCAAAGATCACACCGGCGATATCTGCCGTTAATCCGGCAGCCAGCGAATGGCGGATACGACGAACCTGTACGGCTCCAAAATAAACAGCCAACACATAAAAGGTCGTTTCGGTGGATCCCTGGAGTGTTGAAACCAGATAGCCGGTGTAACTGTCGGGACCAATCGCCGGATCGTTGATGATGGAGGCCAGAATACCGTATGCCCCTGATCCGGAAAGGGGCCGCATCAACGCCATGGGAAGGGCCTCGGCAGGCAGGCCGAAACGGCCGGTTATACCGCTCAGTAAACCGACCATGGCCTCCAAAGCACCGCTTGCCCGGAGCATATCCACGGCTACAAGAATGGCCACCAGATAGGGGATGATCCGGAGAGCCACCTGAAAACCGTCCTTTGCGCCTTCAACAAACACTTCATAGACGCGTACGCGACGCACCAGACCGAAGCCTAAAAACCCGACCATGAGCGCCGGAATGATCCACGGCGATATGGACCGTCCATAAATTACGGAAACGGGTATCAATGTTGCAAGGGATGCAAGAGCCACGAGACTGACCCACAAAGGATATCCTTTTTCAGCGTCTTTGAGCGGCACTTCTTCCCCATCATCTGAAGGCACCTGCTGCAAAGAAACTTCGGCATCAACCTTGAGCGGCAGTAGTCTTTGATACAGTTTGGCTGCAACAACGGCAACAGCGGTGGAACCGATGGTGGCAAACAATGTGGTGGGTAAAATCGCGGCCGGATCTAACGAACCGGCGGCTGCACGAAGGGCGATAACCCCGCTCGGTAACAGGGTCACACTGGAGGTATTGATGGCCAAAAACAGGGCCATGGAATCAGTGGCTGTTCCGCGCTGAGGGTTGAGCTTGTCAAGCTCCTGCATGGCCCGAATACCAAAGGGTGTAGCGGCATTGCCAAGCCCCAACATGTTGGCCGAAAGGTTCAGAATCATGGCACCCATGGCCGGATGATCCGTCGGTACATCGGGGAAAAGCTTCACCATCAGCGGACGAATCAGACGAGCCAAAATGGTGAGCATCCCGCCGGCTTCAGCCACTTTCATCAGCCCCAGAAACAGGGCCATCACACCCACCAGGCCGATGGCCAGTTCCACGGCCCCACCGGCCGATTTGATCATCGCTTTGGAGAGAATCTCCATGGGCGACGGTGCATCTTGCATCGAAACAAAGAAAATTTGCTGCCATCCGGCAAAACAGAACGCACTCAGAACAATCAGTACGAATATGACGTTCATGGATACGATTCCATAAAGTGTAGCAGGCCGGAAAAATTTATTTCAGCCTGCTACTTCAAAGAATTTTTTGCAATACTCGAATGCTAAACTTGAGTTCTATATCTAAATCAGAAAAGAATTTTTACATCGGGCATTCTGATTCAATTTAATCGAACCCCATGACAATAGCTTCAACCCTTCGGTTTTGCTGACGGCCGCCACTGGTGTCGTTGCTTGCCACCGGATCGGATTTCCCGTACCACTGGGTGACGATCTGTCCGACACTCACATTGAATTTGTCGACCAGGTATGCTTCGACACTTTCAGCTCTTCGTCGTGCCAGTCCAAGATTGTACTCGGAATGACCGGTGCCGTCTGTAAAACCTGTTAGAACCACATACGTGCTCGGATTATTCTTTAAAAATTCCCCCAGTATACTTAGCTTTTCATTATATTCGGAACGAACCTGAGCACTGTCAAAATCAAACAGAATGTTATCGACTCTAATATCAGCGAGTCGGTAGGTTGTTGTAAGAAATTCTTCGATTCTGGTCTCAATCATAAAAAGCGCTCCGGCTAGATACACGGGTTTTTCATACACTTGATCAAATGGAACAACCCTTGAACACTCGTTTATGGAAGCAACCGCTGTCAGGACATCTTTCTCCAAGATCACCTTTGGCGGTACTGATCACGTAAAAACAAACATTATACTTGTCGGCAAGTTCTCTTGCGATTTCCACCGGCTTTCTGGATCCCGGCATTTGACTATAAGAACCATCGGTAAATAAAAACACCACGGTTCGTCCGGAAAGTCCTGACAGTACGCCATCCAATTTAAGAAGTCCCTGCTGCATTAAGGTTGCTCCCGACGCCTTTGCCGGCAGTTGGTCAATGGCAGCAGCAAATTTATCCCGGTCATATTTCTGCATCATGTAAATGGGTTTAAAAGGTGTAAACAAATATAGCCCTGCATTGTACCCCAGATCCGGAAGAATTTCATTTCTATCTTTTAATAGTTTTTTGGCGGCATCCAATGTTGTCAGTCCGGTATCTTGAAATGGTTCTTTAGTGGAGCTCGAACTGTCAAACAACACAATGAAATTGTCTGCGGTTTTAATAATTTCTTTTGTTATAATGACAGCGGGTTCCTGTTCTTTTTCCACAACAGCTTCAATTGCAAAAGCAACGCCAACCATCATACTAAAAAAAAACACCAACAAAACAACTACCTTAAATTTCCAGTTTGTTTTCACAATTCCACCTCCTGTTCGGTCAATAGTTAAGTTTCCCTATCATTTCATAATTCAATAAACCCTGAAATATATCACCTCTCATGGTTATTGTCTCAATCGAGCTTTTTTCGCAGTCGTATTTCCAATGCGGTTATCCTCGACCTCTTTTATAAGTTTTAAGCATAATACCGTATGCTGTCAACACATGCCGTGAATTTCATAATTAATATCTTATACGGAAATGGACTTATTTTAATCCGACATCCTTAACCGCTTGCTTGCAACGTCCGCTCACCTGTTTGTCGTGCTTTTCGAGACATTCGAGAAGACGTCCTTCACCAGGTGCAATCGACCCGCAATACTTTTCCAAATCCGCATCGCATTCGTTCGCAACGTAGCTGAGGGCTGCAACCGCTCGTTCAAGTTGAACAGCGGCGTCATATAGTGCATACTCACATTTTGCTGAAAGCTTATCTCCATGAGCGTATAGGCAGGCCAAAACGCGGCCTTGCCCCGGAGTCACTTGAGAACAGTACGTTTTAATTTCCATCTTGCAGCCATTGGCTACTGTTTCAACCAAGCTTTGCTGTGCATTTGCGCTGGTAATTCCCAGCGGCAGGATAGCCAGTGCCACAAATAAAATCATCATTCGTTTCATTTCATCCCCTTTCTGTTTTTAGGTTTTTTTGAATTATTAATTGCATCTGCTCATGATCGGGATCTTCGGTCTATCTGCGACGAATGCGTTCTACAACTTTCATCGATAGGCGAAGATCAATGAATTCCATCCTTTTGCCACCAAATTGTGTTGCACTTATGAGTTGAATTCACAATCCATAATTATCTATTACATGCGCGTCTATTTATAATTGCGATTCAATTGGCCAAATACTCATAAAACCGATGCCAAACCGGTGCCAAAAGCCCGTGTGGGGCTCATGAGTATAAACCACCTGTTTCCCCTTTTCCCAACCGTGCCAGAGAAGCTGTTCATACCCGTTTTCGTCTTTTTTTAGTTCCAACCGGAAAGCAATCTGTTCAATGTTCTCTTCAAACCACTTTGCCATCTCTTCGGCGATTTCAGGTACTTTCAGCACCACGCCGATTTCGGTGTTGTGCAGTACGGCCCGGGGATCGAGATTCAAAGAGCCGATGAAGACTTGTTTGCGGTCGAAGACAAACGATTTGGCATGCAGGCTGGCCTTGGACGAGCCGCCCGCGCCCTTTTTTTCTTTACGCTGTTTCCGGGTCAACTTTTTGTTCAACTCATAAAGTTCGACCCCGCCGCGCAGCAGCTTCTTGCGGTATTTTTTATAGCCGGCATGTACGATCCCCACATCGTTTGAGGCCAGGGAATTGGTCAGGATGCGCACCCGAACCCCGCGTTGGGCCAGCTGGGTCAAAAAAGCGGTTCCCGGCTTGCCCGGTACAAAGTATGGAGAAAAAATGATCAGCTCTTTTTTCACCTCCTCCCAATAGGGTTTGAGCATCGGCGAGAGATGATATTCGGTTTTGCTGAAATCGTGAAGAAGTTTTTCCGGCTGATCAAACACGACCTCTGCATCTCCCCACCTGAATTCAATCTGGTCTTTTCGGATTTTGTTGGCCAGGTCGGAATTACGTAGCGCCCGAAGATATCCGGAATCGGTTTGATCGGCCACATATTCGTTCAACTGTCTCTCGAAGTTCTTCGACCTTTTCAGGTGTCGGCGGATCGCCTTTGAGAAGTACCGAGGCAGGATAGGCCAGTTCACTGTTCCAATAGCGATCAAAAACAGAAGAGACTTCTCTGACCACCGGCCCGATGGCCATCACATCCAGATCGGCAAAGGCCAGATCCGGATTTGCATCAAAGTATTCATTGCCGATATTGCGTCCCCCGAGGATGGTAACCTGGTTGTCTACCGTAAACGATTTATTGTGCATACGACGGGTCACAGAGCCCAAACGAGTCACAAACTGGGAGGTCCGGCCCACATTTCGACTGAAGGGATTGAATATCCGCACCTCCATGTTGGGATGGCTGTCCAAAGCAACCGCCCCCAGATCCCTGCCGGCAAGGTCCATATCGTCAACCAGCAGACGGACCCTCACGCCTCGGTCGGCCGCTTTGAGCAGTAGATCGGTAAACAGTTTGCCGACAAGATCATTGTGATACAGGTAATACTGTACATCGATGCTACGCTCGGCGTAATGGGACAATACCGCACGGGCCACAAACGCATCCAAGCCGTTGCCCAACAAATGGAATCCGGATTTTCCCGGGTGTGCCGCTTTTTCCTTTGCACGTGCCTTGCCGAAAGCAGTATTCTCCGTATCGGTCAAAGCATACGATTCGGGTCGATCAAAATCTTTAGGCAGAGTGGCGCAGCCAACAATCATAAGTATAGCCACTGCTGCCGCTATATGAATGATAATGGCAGGTCTATACATTTTAAACCTATGGTTTTTGGAAAACTAAGATGGCGATTATACATAAAAAGACAGGCAGAATTTATGATATTCCCATATCCTCAAATGAACAATCTTATCATTCCCCTCGCATTTCGAATTTGCAGCATAGAAAGGATAATATTTGCTGCGTGGCAATGTTTGAAATTCGTATATTATTGCGATATTCTGAAAAATTGTCAAATCCAAAATACATGCATGATTCTTGAATGGTGAAGGAGTGCACACGTCTTGAACAGTGCTTATTAAAGTTACCCAGGTTTTTTCCTAAATCTCTTAAGTTCTTCTGATAACCAATCAGCACTTAAAGATTCCCATCCACTGATAATCATATAACACCCGTTGATTGGTCTTCATCTTCCGTTGATTCGTCTTCCGTTAGCTCCTCTTCTATTATCAAGGTTGATTCATCTTCTGATATAAAATCGGTCCCTTTATTTTTTTTGAACCCCTGCATTATTCTCTTGATATTATCTATGAACCCCATTTTGTTCCCCACATATTGTGGTCGCCCCTCTATCCATTTTTATTTCTGTGGAAGCAGATTGTTTTTTTGTAAATCTTTAATCACATCGTCAATGAATTGATTGGTTGAGTCTGGATAAAATGCTTCTGAATGTCCGGACCATATGAGTTTTTCTGTTTTAACATCGTAAAGATCCGTTACCAAGCGCACGGTGGTATCCGTTCTGGAATAACCCGTATTTGGGATATAGCCATGAGCTCGACCATGGTTGCCGTATTGGCCTCCTGACAGTCGCACGGGACGGGTGTAAGATTCTTTTTCTTCCTTTCCGACCAAACGCGTAATAATCACTGCATCGTTGTTAAATTTTTTCACGGCTTTCAATATTTCGTCTTTTTTCAATTCCAAACCTTTAGGAATAGAAATGGCATTCCCAATCGATATGGCCTCAACCCCTGCAGCTCGTAACTATGTAGCAAACTTGTCTTCAAACCACAGCCGAACCTCTTCTTTCTCTTTATAGGTTACCCCAATTACGAGAATGTTCGATACAAGCTTTCCCCGGTACGTTATATCCACCCATGTACGGGCTAGCTTGGTGCCCGCACAGGCAATGATCAGAACAACAGAAAGCATTACATAAAAAAACCATTTAATGGTGGTTTGCCTCATTGATTTTCTCCTAAATGTAAAGAGTCCGGGCCCAGAGGACCCGGCTTTGATATAACCCCTGGAAGGGGCTGTTTGCATAAAGCCGTACAAGTTAAAAGTGCCTAAAGTTATGGAGTCGCTTTGCTCCGCTGGTTTTATATAATTGACAGAATTCCTTAACTTTAGCTCACTTTAAACTTTAGTTCACTTTAAACTCTTGCAGCGATTCTTTTTGCAGAGCCGGAGAACTCTGACCTGCCCAGAGGACCAGGTTTTCAAGGACTAAATAAAAGGATAGATATTAATGTATAAGCGATTTGGCAGTGCGAAAACAACTCGGGGAATTACGTATTTTGACCAGAAAAATTACTAGTTTTTTTTCAAAAAAATACTGGTTCATCTTTGATATAAATAGAAGCTGGTTGTTGGCGTGTAAAAAAAGGTTCTCCGGTTTTTAACTTGATACATCGTAAGATAAACTGTAAATTTTACGACCATGAGCGAAAATATACATAAATATCGGTTTTTGCAAAGCGTACTTCCGGACCCAGGCCAACAGCAACTGGTGCTTCTGACCGGTGATCGGCAGACCGGGAAAACGACGCTTGTAAAACGGCTCTGCCCACAACTGCGCTATTCGGCCATAAGAAAAAACGGATACAGTAAATCCCACGGGCGTAAGCACGTGGGATTCTACTAAGTTAAGGGCTCACGATATAGCCCGTTTCAAAAAAGTTCAATTTTGTTCAAGGTCAAGGAAGACGAAAATTTTAACCACAGAAATACTTTGAGTATTTCGAGGATTAAAATTTGAGTCTGACACAGAGATTGGGCAAAAGGGGGCATTTTGAAACGGGCTATAGTGATAAACTTAGTTTGATGGCTCTATCGACTTCATCCATTTTTTCTTCGCTCAGGTGGCCGAGTCTTTTTTCCAGCCTTTCTTTAGAGATAGTTAGTATCTGGCTTGTTTTAATGCTTGAAGCGCGCTCAAGACCACCTTCAGGAGGCCTGACCCCGACGTTCATCGGATAACTTCTTACAGTGCTTGATATAGCAGCAATAATCGTTGTGGGTGCCTTTTCATTACCAATATCATTTTGGACAATGAGGGCGGGTCGCCTGCCCGCCTGTTCACTTCCTCTGGCCGGATTCCAATTAACGATCCATATTTCGCCTCGTCTGGGAAAATTTTTCATTTTAAAATCTCCCTTTGGGCGTCAAAGGTTAACTCTGCAGTTGCCTTGTCTTCTTCAGCCATTTCTTCATAACCTTTTGCCATTAAAGCTTCGGTTTCTTTTTTGAGCCACAACCTAAAAGCCTCCTGGGCAAGTTGGCTTTTTGCTACCTGGTAAGTTTTTGATGCCTCCTCGATAGCTGCATAAATGTCTTTGTCGATGGTTAGACTAACCTTTCTTTTAGTTCCCATTTTATGCCTCCTTTTTTCCATATACAAAGTACGACTATATATCCTATTGATTGTCGTGTCAAGGAGTGTTTGATTTTTGCCCAACAAACCAGGTGCTTGGTACCCGGTTGCAGGCTCAACGATAAAGCACTGACGTACTTTGAATGCAGTTTTCCGGGTGAAAGGTCTCTTGATGAGAAATGCGGGACAGGCTGCAGAAAGGCAAAAGTCTATATCCCTCTTCGAGGGAGTCCATTTAGCTATTAAACCTAACGGAGAAGCGACGTGAACGTTCGATAACTATACTATCGGCCTCTTTGGCTTTCTTTTCTCGCTGAAAGCGGGATGGTTATTTCTCGGTTTCATCTGGAAACCGAGAAAACAATAGATCCAATCGATCTTGTTAATCCTGATCGTGACGATGCCATGCTTTAGGGCATATCCCACCAATTCGGCACTGGTTTTAATATTCAGTTCTTCCATCATTCTATATTTGTGAAATTCTACCGTCCTGGGAGAAATGCAAAGAATATCGGCAATCTCTTTGGCCGAATGTCCCTCTGCCAAAAGCTTCAGCACTTCCTTCTGCCGGAAGGTCAGTTTGTCAATACCTCCCTCCTGAAGATGGGCTCCTTCTTTGTAAGATTGTATGAGTTCACCGGCAATCATTGAGGAAACATAGGTTCGTCCTTTGATAGCATCATGAATTGCAGTTAGCAACTCGGAAGACGCTGAATGGTTTAAAACATAACCGGATGCGCCGACCTCAAATGCCCGTGCAGCATAGGTTACATCCGGATACATGGTCAAAAACACCACTTTGATGTCTGCATTGATCACTTTGATCTGATGTACTGCTTAAATTCCGTTGAGGAGCAGCATGAAAATGTCTACCACAATCACATCCGGCTGTAATTTTTCTGCCAGGCGCAGGAGCGTACGCCCGTCTCCAGCCGTGCCAACCAGCTCAAATTCAGGTTCCAGAAAGCTGCGCAAACCTTCTAAGACAATCTTGTGATCGTCAGCCAGTAATACGCGTGTCCGTTTCACAATTGTTTCACCAACGGAATTGATGATAAATCCGAGTTAAATGTTTTGGTTCTTCTCCAATTTAGTTGGTTTAAATTGATCCTATGATTAAATAAGTTTTATGAATCAAATATGCTATATATTTACGATTTGATTTGATTTTTTGAAAGAAACGTATGGAATCTATCCAGGTTGGGGATACAGGTTGAAATATCCGGAAAAACGCGACCATTTGATGTTTTTTTCGATTCTTCGGGTCGGTGAACCTTGCAAGAATATTGAAATCACAATGATTTAAATATCACGTGATACGCTTTACATGCCCTAAGAGTCAAAAAATGATTTTTCAGGATAACGGGGAAGTTTTTTCTTTACTCTTAGTTCCAAAGATATATTGTGGTCCGGCTTTCAGTCTGCAAACTTTTGATTGAGATTACCTCGCGAATTTCGGACTTGTCTGGACTACACCCGGTTAGGGTTAGTACTATAAATAGCAATAGTAAAAACCATTTCTTATTTTGAAAACTGGGAGCGTATCTTCTTTCATCGTTTTCCCTTTGATTTCTCACGCAAATCGTTCGGTCATCAGTGTCGATATTTTATATTGTAAAAAAGTGAAGAGGATAAGCTGAGAAAAGAATAGTTTGTTCAAAAATAAATCGTGATAGAATCTGTTATCACTTATTCTCAGGATGGCTTAAGTACTTGCCCACCAGCATGGCAATGAGAATCGTCAAATAAAGCTGGCCGGAGATGGCAATAATAATGGTTAAGGACTTGGCAAAAGCTGAAACCGGTGTAACATCACCATATCCTAAGGTGGTCAGCGTAACAAAACTAAAATACAGATAATCGTGAAACCCTGCGGCAGTATCGCCTGCAAAGTTGATGGCTCCGGTATCCACATTAAAAAATAATTTTTGCAAAAGTTGTGTCATCGCCAAAAGCACCGCCCCCAATACGCCGATGAGCAGATAACCGTTAATGGAATTGATGATAATGGTCAACGTCACCTGTTGACTTCTGGCAATATGCCGGATCATAAACACGGCAATAAACAAGTTGAAGCAGAAAAAGGACAAAAAAGCCACAAGTCCCAAAGCATCGTTGACAAAAAAAGTTTACAGCCAGGTTAAAATGATGGTAATGATTCCGGGAACGATTAAAATTCTACGGGTTTTTTTTGCAAAATCGAGTGAATACGTACCAGAGAGAATGATGGCCGTGAAAATGATGTCTCTTATGAGTAATCGCTGAGTCGATAAAGAGGCATAGAAAAAAATCATGAAGAGTAAGCAAATCAGAAGAATGATATTATTTTTGGTCAGCTGATTTTGTTTCATATGATTACCGGGATTAACCGTAAAGGTGGCGCAAATATTCTCTGGAGTTTCTCCTAAAAATAGTTTGATGCAGGTATTACCATTCCGGCGCTCGCCACCTCAGTCTGTCTTCATCGTCCGGTGGTGTTTCCGGTTTTGTGGGAGTCAGCAAATTCCCCCAGTTTGTCCGTTGTTGCATCTCCTTTCGGGTTTCCTCAGGAACAAAATCTCTTCCTTCACGAATCTGCCAGCCCCCCCCAAGGGCTTTAAACACGGCAATAAAATTCAGGACAACAGATCCTTTGGTTTGGGTCAAAAGGTCCTGCTCTTGAGTTTGAAATCGTTGCGTATCCAACACCCGCTGATAGTCTACCAGCCCTTCCCGGTACTGAATCATGGAAAGATCCACCGAACGCGTGGCTGCTTGCACGCTTTCTGATAAAAATTTTACCTCATCCTGTGACCGCAAAAAGGCCACCATGGCGTCTTCTGTTTCTTGAGCCGCTTTGAGCACTGTATTCTGGTAATTGACAACCAGTTGCTGAAATCGGGCATCCTGAACACGAACACGGTTTTTGATGCGGCCGTAGTTCAAAATGTTCCAGCTAAAACCAGCTCCGCCGAAAAAACTGATGCTGTCGGAATTCCAGAGATCGCCAAATGAGCTGCCGCCGGGAAAACCTGCTGCCGTTACAGCTGCATCACTCGCCCGCAACCCGATGGAGCCGAAAAGTGAAAAATGTGGGTAAAGCTCTGCCTTAGCAACGCCGATCAGGGCACTTTGGGCGGCGAGCTGACGTTCTGAAAGGCGGATATCCGGACGCCGACGCAGCAACTCCGACGGAACCCCCACGCTTACCTCAGCAGGCACTGCGGGAATGGGCTTCGGTGCTTCTAATATATCCTTGAGTTCTCCGGGGAGCATCCCAAGCAAAATAGCAAGCCCGTTCTTGCTTTGGCGAAGCCCTGTTTGTATCCGGGGGATCGTGGCCTGAGTGTCTCGCAGAAGCGCTCTGGCCTGTTGCACATCCAGTTCGGTGACATCTCCTTCTTTGAAACGAGTTTCGGCGATTTGAAGGGACTGTTCCTGAATCTTTACGTTCTCTCTAGCAATGGCCAGACGTACCTCTTGTGTACGAATAAAGATATACGTACGGGCCACCTCGGCAGTGAGAGTGACCATGAGGTCATCATAGCGTGCGATTGAAGCTTCAAGATTTCCCATGTCTGACTCAACGGCACGGCGGAATTTACCCCAGAAGTCCAGTTCCCATGCAGCGTCAAAGCCCAAATCCATATTGCCATAATGAAAGTCGGCGCCAGGCTGAGAATTCGCCTCGTTTTTGCTCACATCTGTATAGGTGTAACTTCCCCCAACAGATTGCGATTGGGGATAGAGGTCTCCGATAGCGATCCCTAACTGGGCACGGGCTTCCAGAATCCTGATTCCCGCGATTCTAAGGGAAAGGTTTTGCTGAGAAGCCATGTCGACCAGCGTATCGAGAACCGGGTCGTTAAAGACCGTCCACCACTGGCCAAAATCCGCCGGCTCACTCTTGATGAGAGGATCCTTTTCCTCAAGCCATTTCTGAGGTTCCGGTGCTTCGGGCCTGATATAATCCGGCCCCACTGCGCATCCGGTAAGCAGCAGGGCAAAACTTAAAACCAATCCAAAGATGAGACAGCACGTTTTCATTTTAGCGTTCCTTTTTTTCTCGTGCAACATTCAGGTATTACCAATTACCTATCCGGTGCTTTAATACGGAAAAACAGGGTATAAAGCGTCGGAACGTAGTTAAGCGTAAATAAACTGCCGATGCCCAGACCGAAAAACATGATGGATGCCATGCCGTAAAAGAGCGGATCATGATTGATGATCAGCGGCGAGAATCCAAGCATGGTTGTTGAAACCGAAAGCAGGATCGGTCTGAATCGACTGACGGCCGAATTGACAACCGCATCATAGGGTGTCTGCCCGTCGCGCCGGTTCTCCTCAATTTTATCGATCATCACGATACCGTTGTTCACAATGGATCCGGCCAATGCCAAAAGCCCGAGCATGACCATAAAACCGAAATCAGCCTGCATCGCCAGCAGGCCGACCACTGCCCCGACAATGACCAGCGGCATGGTCAGGATAATGATGGCGGCCCGCCGGATGGAGTTAAACTGCCAGACCAGCAAAAACACAATGCCGCCAAAACACGGCAGCATCCATTTTAGCAGGTTCTTCATGGCTCTGGCCGAGTCTTCCAGTTCGCCCCCCACCTCCCAGTAGTATTTTTTCGGAAAATTCATTCCGTCCAAGGTCGGCTTGATGCCAGCGAAGATCTCGGAAGCTTTCAGCACCTGGTTTTTGGCGCTGACGGTGATGGTGCGCTCCTGATTGTAGCGCATGATACGGTTCAACTCACCGACGACGTACACATCGGCAACCTGGTTGAGCGGCACGCTGTCGCCGGATGACGAACGGATGCCGAGCGTGGACAGGCTGTCAGGGGAATCCCTTTCAGCCAAGACGCCGCGGCCGACGATGGGGATCTGAACATTGCCCTGGTAGTAATCGGTGGCCGTCGCACCGTCGACAAAAAACGCCAGGGAATCAGCTACATTCTTCGATGTCACCCCGGCGCGGCGGGCGCGGGCCTGATCGACATCCGCCCTGGCCGTAAACACCCGGTTGTTCCAATCCTGCTTAATATCCACGGTGCCGGGGATTTTCCGGAGCGCGGCCATCAACTGCTCTGTCTGCTCCTTTAGCACCCCCGTATCGGGACCGCTGAGCCGGACTTGCATCAGGCCGGTTTCTGTGCCACCAAGCCACATGGACTTAACCCTGCCGCGCGCATTGGGGAAATTATCCAGAATGTATTGACTGGTACGCGCGACCAGTTCGGGTACCTCTTTGTCTGTCTGAGTGTTGACGATTAAAAATGCGAGAAACGGATCCGGGTCCATCGGCGATAGTGATAGGAAAAACCGCGGCCCGCCGTTTCCCACATAGGCAATTGTTCCGGTGATTTCCGGGTTTTTTTGTTTATCCTGCAGCCAGGCGCTGAGTTTTCTCACGGTCCGGTCGGTTTCCTCGATGCGCGTTCCGGAGGGAAGGTCGAGATAAATCAAATACTGGTTTCTGTCTCCGCTCGGGAAAAAGGCCTGCGGTATAAACGTTGCCGCATAGATTGCAGCAGCAAACGCACCGCCCGTAACGGCCAGCACCAGAAGCCGATAGCGCAGGGAAAATTCCAGGATTCGGCGATAGAACCTATAGAATTTTCCCTGGTACGGATCGCTCGCCTGTTGTTTATCACCGCCGGTGGCCGGTTTTGGCTTCAAAAACCAGTAGCACATGCTGGTGGAGGAAAACATGGAAAAAAACCACGACCCCATGAGCAGAATAATCATCACCGAACCCAGCGAGGAGGTGTAATCACCCGTTGAACCAATTTGAAGCAGAATCGGCCCGAAGGCGAAAACAGTCGTCAGCGTACTGGTCAGCAGGGGGAGCGCTAAAGAGTTGCCGGTTTTTAAAACGGCTTCCTTGCGAGCCATTCCCGTTTCCATATTTACTTTAATGTCATCGGATACCACAATGGCGTTATCCACGAACATACCCAATGCAATAATCATGGTGGCCAGTGACATGCGTTCCATATCAATGCCCAGCGCGTACATGGTCAAAATACCGAAAAGCATGACCAGAGGAATGAACGAGCCGACAATCAAACCGGTTCTAAGCCCCAGCAGCAGCATGACCACCACCAGGACGATGGCCACACTTTCGATCACATTGACCACCATGCCGCTCACGGCTTTTTTAATGAGTTCGGGCTGGTAGGTGGCAAAATCGAGCGTGTAGCCCCACGGCAGAGACTGCTCTATCTCCTGAACTTCTTGCTTCAACCGCCCGCCGAACTCGACCGCATCGACCCCTCTGAGGATAAAGACACTTAAAACAATGGACTGATGGCCATTGTAGTAAGCCGGGTTGTTGATCGGCTCCACGTAAGCTTTTCTGATGGTTGCGATGTCACGCAGCGGAATCGTGGCCTGGGTACCGGAAATCGGAATGAGCACCTCTTCGATCTCCTCGATGGACGTGAACCGGCCCTGGGTCTCCACGATGACTTCCACATCGTTGACGTTTATCCTGCCGCCGGGCAAGAGAATGTTCTGCTCGCGCAAACTTTTACCGATATCTGCGGGATCGATGCCCAGTTGCGCAATCTTGGCGCTGGACACCTCGAGATAGATTCGCTCATCCTGCACACCGGTCAGATCGACCTTCAGGATCCCCTTCAGCATGTTGAGGCGCTCTCTGACTTGACGGGCGGTTTCATGCATTTCCGCCATGGAAAATCCATCGGCCCAAAGCGCGATGGTGGCCACCGACGTATCACCGAAGGTATCGTTGACCATCGGACCGATGGTGCCTTCCGGCAGATCGGGTTTGACATCATCCATCCGGTTGCGCAGCAGTTTCCACGTCGCCGGAAGTTGTTCGGCGGGCACTTCGTCTTTGATGGTCACATGGATCAGGCATTCGCCGACTTTGGATGTGGAATCCTTAATCTTATCTACCTCGCCCATGCTCCGGATTTTCTCTTCGATGGGCCGGGTAATCAGGCGTTCGACCTGCTCCACCGGCATGCCGGGGTATTTTGCCGCTACCACCGCTTCGCGAATCGTAATGAAGGGGTCTTCCAGTTTCGGAAGGTCCATAAACGCATAGATACCGCCGACAATGATCAAAAATATGGTCATGATGACGGTTCGCGAATTATTCAGTGCAAATCCGGTGATTCCTTTCATTTTCAGTTCCTTCCCCTACTGTTTCATCAGTTTGACTTTCATTCCATCGGCTAAAAAGCTTACGCCGGCCACGGCAATAATGTCCTCGGCCGCAAGCCCCTTAACCACGATTGCCTTTTTACGTTCTGCGCCGCGAATGTGGACCGGAGTTTTGCTGACCGTCGATGTCTTGGGGTCATACACAAAGACATACGCCTGGTTCTGTTTTGGGGCAGGCAGGAGCGCCTGTAGCGGAACCATGTATCCGGGCTCCCAGTTTTCATTTTTTGTGGCAAGGATTGCTTCAGCGGTCATGCCGGGTTTGACTTTTATATTCGGGTCAATCAGCGCCACTTTGACCGGAAAGGCATTGGCCTTAACAGCGGCGGAACCGATGTAGGAAATACGACCTTTTGTGGTTTCGCCCGGCAGTGTGGGAAAGGTGATCGTCGCCGCATCATCGATGTGTATCCGATCGATGGTGGTCTCCGAAACGGCCAGATGCACTTCCAACTCCCCTTTGGCATCAATCACGAACACTTTTTGTCCGACCGTTATTTCTTCGTGCGGATTCACGGAACGCCAGGCGATATGACCATCGTACGGCGATGTCAGCATGGTCTTGCGCAGATTTCGTTTGGCGAGATTCAGCTTTGCAATCTGATAATTCACTTGGCTCTGGGCGGCATTGTAATTATACTTCGCTCGCTCCAGCTTGCTTTCGGAACCCGCGCCCTGTGAATAAACCCTCTCCTGCCGTTCGTACTCCGCCTTGGTATTAACAACATTGGCCTTGGCCTTTACAAGTCCAGCCTGCGCAGCATCTACGTCCAATCGGTAGGGTTCTTTATCTAGAACGGCCAATAGTTGTCCTTTCCGGACAGGATCTCCGACATCGACGTCCACCGTCTCGACCTTTCCGCTGACTTCAAAACTTAGATCGGCTGAATCGGTTGCCCTGACAATTCCGGAGACCTTACGTATCTGCCCGGTAGCCAGTTCGGCGACGGTGATGGTCTTGAGGGCTCGAACCTCTTCAACGATCTCAATTTTTTCTTTGCATGCCGTTACGGCAACCCCTATGATGGCCAAGAATAAAATCTTTATCAAAAGCCTGTCAAAATACGAGTTCTTAACCATACGTCTCTCCTTTATTTTTATCCTATCGTTCCATAAACAACACATTACCGGATCAGTGTATTTCCAACATCATCTTCCATCTGCTGTTAGTTTCATCTCGATAATTACATGTATTTTTGCCAGGAACACAAAACGAAGAATATGGATACATCTGATTTTGTTAACAATTAGAAAATAATGCCACAGGTCATTCAGGATGTCAACTCCCGCTATGTATGAATCAAAACAATGACATCTCCTAATTTTTCGCAATTATGGTGCCAATGAAAAATAGACTTTTTTTCAGATACACTAATAGAGCTGGATTTCCATTGACTTCATTAGTTTGACAATCAAAATGTAAATCCGATAACTGCAATCATTTTGGTTTTTTTGAAACACTATTGTATCATAAAATGTATCATGAAAATCTGACACTTTTACACTTTCGGTTTGACAAAATTGAATACAAGCATAATTTATTGAGATGTCATATAAATATTTTCTTTAAATATCTGGTGCCTTTGGCATAAATTTTGATCACTATAAATTAACGAAACGTTGGATGAATTTTAAAACAGCTTATTAGAGTGTTCTAACGATTCTTGACGAAACAATCATTTTTTACTTTTACCTAAGTTGAGCGATTGTCGAGTTTGCCGGAGCTGCAAGGCGCAGGGGGTGTCGCTGTAGTTTGCTACCGCAAGCGCCCTGCAACACAACAGATCCGACTAAATCGGGCAATCCCGAAGGGTTTCAAATGGTGACATTTTTTTGCTTGATTTAATCCACCCATTAGATGAGACCTATTAATAACTTTAGCAATGTATATTTATTTATAATTATTACTTTTTTATAACTCTGTCACTATTTGAAACACTCAGTTTAGGTTAGAAATCGAAAGGGAGAATATCATGGGAAACGAAGTTCATATATGTAATGGTTGCGGAAAAGTCGCTGGAGATACCGGTCACCTGTGTGATCCTGTGGAAATGAAAGAAGCTTATGTATGTGAGCACTGCGGTCAGGCAAACGAAGACCCCAGGCATATCTGCAAGCCCAAATTGCAGCACATCAATTTCGTTTGCATATCCTGCGGTCGTGTGGCAGAGTTGCCTAAACAGTTATGTAATCCAAGGGATATTGTGCTCATGGCAAAGGATGATCCGCCGACGAAAATTATTTAGTCCCAATTCAGTCCCGCTATGGCGGGACTGAATTGGAAACTTAATGTGTGTCCGATGTACATTTATGAATGTCGCTATTTAGATTCGGGAAGATAATTGATGCCCGCACATAGCAGTAAAACTTGTCATTGTTTGGAGATGCCGCTGAAAGAATACAGGGCAGCGCTGGATCTACAGCGAAATATTGTCCTTGCCCGACAAACCGGTGTCATCGAAAATGATGTTGTTTTAATTTTAGAGCATCCTCCTGTTTTTACACTGGGTCGAAGGGCTGGCATAGAGAATCTGAAGGCATCAAGCGCTTTTCTGGAAAGGAAAAAGATTCCGGTCTTACCCGTTGAACGGGGGGGAGATATTACGTTCCACGGTCCGGGCCAATTGGTCGTTTATCCTATCATCGATCTGACCAAAGCCGGGCTGAATGTGATGGATTACATGGCGAGTCTTGAAGAAATCATGCTTCGAACGGCTTCGGATTGGGGGTTACCCGCAAAGAGGAATTCCATCAACAGAGGAATCTGGGTTGCAGGCAAAAAACTCGGCAGCGTCGGTATTTCTGTCAAACGGGGCGTCTCCTTTCACGGTTTTGCACTGAACGTCAACGTGTCGCTGAAACCGTTTAAATGGATCAATCCATGCGGACTCCAGAGCGTTGGCGTCACATCCATGGCCCAAGAACTATCCCAATACATATCCATGAACCCAGTTCGAAAGGCTGTAATGCATCACCTTGAAACCGTTTTTGGATTCGATCTTGTCAGGATTGATGATAAAAAGCTGAATCATCTTGTAAATTGCTGTGCCGCTGAAGACGTTATTATGAAACTATCGAGGTCATCATGACATCGCGTCCAGTGGCCGAAAAACAAAAGGTAAAACCCCCCTGGCTCAAGCAGAGGTTGCCGGCTGGATTTCTCTGCGAAGAGGTCCGTATCCTGATAAACAACGCAAAAGTTCATACCGTTTGTCAGGAAGCACAATGTCCCAACATATGGGAATGCTTTTCCCGTAAGACCGCCACTTTCATGATTATGGGTGATCACTGTACGCGCAACTGCAGGTTTTGTGCTGTTGCCCACGGTCCAAACCGTTTCCCGGACCCGGAGGAACCGGTCAGGATTGCCGGAATGGTTCAGAATTTGAATCTGGACTACGTTGTCATCACTTCGGTTACCCGGGATGATCTTCCCGACGGTGGGGCCTCCTTTTTTGTCCGGACAGTCAAAGAAATCCGTCGAAAGGCTCCTTATGCACTTGTCGAGCTGTTAATTCCCGACTTTCAGGGAAATGAAGATGCTCTGAAAAGTATTACCGAAGTTCGACCGGATGTGTTAAATCATAACATAGAGACGATTCCTCGCCTTTATACCATGGTCCGGCCGGAAGCAATCTATCAGCGTTCCCTTCGTCTCTTAAGGCAGGTTGTCACTTTTGATTCCACTATTGTTACAAAATCCGGTCTGATGCTCGGACTTGGGGAGCAACCCGAGGAGATTCTCAACACACTAAAAGATCTTCTCGATGCAGGATGTCAATTGGTGACCATGGGCCAGTATCTGCAGCCCACCAAAGCCCATCTTCCCGTCGAACGCTATATTCCTCCGAAAGAATTCGATAACTGGCGTAAAATTGCTCTTGAAATGGGATTTGCCGAAGTCGCCAGCGGGCCGTTTGTCCGGAGTTCCTACCACGCCAAAAACCTCTACCAGGCTGTTACCTGAATTTGCGCATTCTTCTTGAGGTCAAAGGAACAAAATCCCATTGACTTTTTAATCTTTCCAAACAACCCGGTCTCTAACTGAATTCCGTCTTGACAACCTTCGGGTCATCCTTACTTTTAGTCAAATACCCACGTTTCAAACCCTTTATTTTCAGCACATCCAATAAAGGGTAGCAGACCGAAATAAATTTTTCAGGGAAAAAATGTATTTCGGCCCGCTAAGGCAAAAGATTTTTGATACGAAACTATATTAAACAGCTACTACGGGAGGTAACGCATTATGACACTTGAACATGTAGATCTTAACATCAATTTGGATGGAGAAGGATATCTGCGCAATTTTGAAGACTGGGACGAGAATGTAGCCTGTGCGTTGGCAGACAAAGAAGGGATTTCCCAGGAATGTCCTTTGACCCAGGAAAGAATGGAGATCCTTAAATTTATGAGGGACTATTACAAAAAATTCGAAGCATTCCCCATACTCCGTGCTGTGTGTAAGAATGTCAAGCAAACAAAAGATTGCCATTATCAGCAATTTCCTGACCCGATTGTCGCATGGAGAATCGCCGGACTGCCAAAGCCCACTCCCGAGGTGCTTGCGAAAATCAAACACGACGTTTGATTGTAATCTGGTTTGCCTTTGAGATATTTCCCACAATTGATAGGCCCGATTCGTTCGGGCCTTCTTTTTGAACATCCCGCCTCTTATTTCTTTCTAGAAAACTGCCGGAAGCTTCTCTTGTTATTATAACTATATAAAAAACCACTTAATTTTTAAGTAATATATTACATAATCCTCACGATTGTCGTTTTAATTTTATCATTGCTGTCATTGGCAAATTTTTTCTATCTATATGATGTTACTACATTTTATTTATTAAACGCATTAAACGGATTGCTTTTGCACGATATTTGCATCTAATGGCAATTAAAATTATTTATGTAACGATAACAAACAGTTGTGATCCTAAAACTTCGAAAAAATCCGGTCCCAGAACCCGCAATTATGCTGGTTTTAGGTACCGGTATATTTAGTCTTTCAGGTGTCGGGCGAAAAAAAATATTGATAAAGTAGTTATCATGGAAAGAATAAGATTACTCGATAATGGCGGCAGGCGTTCAGGGACTGATCGCCGTAGATTTTCCTATACTGTGCACATTCCTGAGAGCAGATCCAGTATAGATCGTAGAAAAGGTTTAGATCGACGCGGTAGCCAGAGAAAATACACAAAACATATCAAAGAAAAGGCGTCTCAGAAGGAGCAAGACGTTTGAAGAAGCTCTTCGCCCCGAGGGACTATAGCCTTATTTTCAGCGACCTCAAAATTCGAATACGAAACTTGAGTTAAAACACCATTTTTTCAGGGGGACGCCGCTCGGGGATATACTCATGAGGGATTTTATTCTGGTTCCACTCTGTTGAAACATAAAGGTTGCAGTAGCAGCTCCCGTATTCTTCGACATCCGGCTTCCGGTAAACGCATGGGCAGATAATGTCCCTGTCGTTTTCTTTTCTCCCGGAAGCCAGTCTGCAAGGACAGGCCATATAGCCATACCGCTCTTTATTTGCAATCAGTGCCTCCAGCAGTTCAAATACCCGTTTTTTATCAATGTTAAAATAGAATCCCTTTGGTTCCTGAATTTTTTTTAACATTTCATAAAGTTGGTCGACTTCCATTACAAACCCAGCGCCTCCTTGATTTTTTCTTCTTTAAATCCTACAATGACCGCATCTCCAATGATGATGGTCGGAAAAGAGCATTTCGGGTTGAATTTTCTTACGTCTTCCAATATGGCGTGACGTTCATCCCCTTCTAAAAGATCGACATCGACAAATTCATACAAAACGGTGCACTCACTTAAAAGTTTCTTGGTCGATTTACAGTGACTGCAAGTGCTTAAAGAATACACTTTAATCGGTTTTTCAGACATGTGAATTTCCTTTTATTCGGATTTGGTTTTAATTTTTCTTGGCATCATTGCCATTGGATCATAGAATTCCGCCGTCTTTGGCTAAAGTCCTTTAAAGTTAAAAGCAGGTATCGACTCATAAAGATTGTTGCAAGGTTGACCCGATAAAAAAGGTCTGTATCCTAACTTCAAGTATTTTTTATCTCATATTCAGTGAAATTTTACAACAATCTCTTCAAAGATTTTTCGCCATTTGGGTGGAGCCAGCCTAACACCTTCCTTGAAATGTCCCACGGCCAGTAAAAGGGGAATCCAGTAATTGTCCGGTATGTTGAACGCCTTTCGAACCGCTTCATGATCAAATCCGTCCATGGGATGGGTGTCCAGCCCCAGATTTTTAGCAGCCAGCATAAGGGTCATGGCAAAAAAGCCGGTATTTTTACAGGCAAAAGCTTGCTGCGCCTCGTCGCTCTCACCGTAAAGGGATGTGCAGGTGTCTAAAAACCATTGTCGCTGCTCTTCGGTCATGGACCCGGCCTTTACCATTTCCTGAAAATTCTTATCCGCATACCGCTGCCCTTCTTTCCAGCCGTCCCGGTCCGCCAGAACAATGAGCGTAATCGGAGCCTCGCTGACTTTAGGCTGGTTCCATGCCAGTTCCTGAAGACGCTTTTTTTCTTCGAGATCTCTTAAAACAATCAAGCTCCAGGGCTGAAGATTAAAACTTGACGGCGCTTTCGCGGCAGTCTCAATGATTTGTTTTAATATTTTATCCGGAACATCTTTATCCGGATCAAAATAATTCACTGCACGTCTATTGATGATAGCATCGTAAACATCCATGGTTGCCTCTTATCCTTTAAAAATATATTTGATAGGTCGAAAATTTTTTATTCTAAAACCTTATTTTAAGCGGAATGAACAATTTTTTTCAATTTAGCAAGCTCTTGACGGCTTCGGGGTCCGTCACCGGCGGCTTACATGTTTTGTCTGTACAAACATAAACCGTTGTTTTATCTTCAATTTTTTTAATCGATGCGATAAATGGAAGATATTGGGCCAGCCTGTTTTGGGTGGTGTCATTATCCACCAACATCACAATCTTCCCGGGATAATACACTGAATTTACGGTTTTCAGCATGGATCGCGTTTCCGCAGTGTTTCGTTCTCCGGCAATAATCACTTCGACCGGCTGGATCAGTGATGTGATCAGAGCAACCAGAAGTTCCGGTGCCGAATCCGGCTGAGAATGAATTCTTGTCAAAATATTTTTAAAAGTTTGCTCCACTATGGCTGAATATCCCTTTGAATCGGCAAACCTTGCAAGGCGTAATCCATTCGACACCGCCACCGATCCTGCTGAAGGTATTACATTGTCCGTATCCTCCTTGATCCGAATATCGATCTTTTTATCATGCCCCTTTCGGGTCATAAAAAACCCACCGTTTTCTGCATCGTAAAACAGCTTTATCTGCTCGTCCATCAGTTTAAGTGCCCATTCGATCCAGCCCGGATCAAAATCGGCTTCATAAAGGTCTATTAAGCCCTGGATTAGAAAAGCATAGTCATCGGCCATTCCAGCGATTTTTCTTTCACCCTGACGCCACCTTCTAAACAATGTGTTGGTCTTGTCATCATAAAGGTTTTTTCTCAAAAATATCGACGCATTTATAGCTGCTTCAAGGTATCTTTTTTCTCCCAACACCTGGTAAGATTTGGAAAGAGCGGATATCATCAGCCCGTTCCACGAGGTCAAAACTTTGTCGTCAAGATGCGGCCGGGGTCTTTTTGAACGTACTGCCAGAAGTTTTAAGTTTGACTGAATAAGGGACGTTTCGATGTCTTCTTTCGACATATCGAAATTTTTGGCAACGTCATCAATGGAATGCGCATTGAATAGAATATTTTTCCCTTTAAATTCATTAAAAGGATCCATCTCGGCATTCCCTTCGGGTTTTACGCCATAGCGATATGAAAATATTTCTCCTAAACCGTCACCCAACAGATCTTTAATCTCTTTTTGTTCCCACACATAGAATGCGCCTTCAGCTTTCTTTTTGTCCGTATCCTCTAAATTCTTTCCAGAAGGAAGACTGTCTGCATCTTCAGCCGAATAAAAACCGCCGTCAAGGTGGGTCATATCTCGGAGAACATAATCTGCCGTTTCCCTGGCAATTTTCTCAAAAAACCTGTCACCGGTAATCAAAAAAGCATCCAGATAATTTTTTAACAGCTGGGCATTGTCATACAGCATTTTCTCAAAATGGGGGACATGCCATTTGGCGTCCGTGGAATAGCGATGAAACCCGCCGCCCAATTGATCATAAATGCCGCCGTTTGCCATGGCACGCAACGTCGCATTTCCCATCAAAAGGGCCGTTTTTTCTTTTTTGCCACCATTTTGGGCGTAAAAATGATAGGCAAATAAAAAATTCTGAATGGATGGAGACGGAAACTTGGGTGCCGGGCTGAAGCCTCCCAAGCGATTGTCAAATCTTGAAGAAAAGGCACCCAAGGCCTTATCTATCACATCTGTATCGATGGCGCCGTCTTTTGACGTCCATGATAATGCATTGGAAATACCATCTTGAAGATTCGAACTGAAAGATTGAAGCTTGTCCCGCTGGGAAGGATCCTTCCAGGCATTGGCAATGAGTCTTAGAATATCCGGCCATGCCAGACGACCCTGCCTTGGCGTTGGAGGAAAATAAGTACCGCCGAAAAACGGCTTGAGATCCGGTGTTAAAAATACATTCAGTGGCCATCCTCCGGAACCGGTTATGGCGGTTACAGCGGTCATGTAAATTTTATCAAGATCCGGCCGCTCTTCTCGATCCAGTTTAATGCAGATAAAGTGAGTATTCATCAGTTCGGCGATGTCCGGATTCATAAACGATTCCTCTTCCATAACATGACACCAGTGGCAGGTGGAATAACCGATGGACAGAAGAATGGGTTTATCTTCTTTGCGTGCTTTATCCAACGCTTCGTCTCCCCAGGGATACCAGTCCACAGGATTGTATGCGTGCTGAAGGAGATACGGGCTTTTTTCATGGATGAGGCGGTTTGGTTTCGATTGATGTTCAGCCATTGTTTTCTCCTTATTTTCACTGGGGATTGCAGGAACGCTTAAACTGATGAAAAAAATCACTATAATAAAATTGAGTGTTGACTTAAAAATCATAATAACAGGCCCTCAAAACTATTAGAAATTAATCTGCTCAAGTTTCGCTCCCGAATCATGATTTTACCTTGAAAACGTTTTCCATCCTGCGGTTTTATCGCCTTTACCAAACATTCTTAACTGAAAACATGCGAAAGTACCCGCACACAATTTAATTCTTTTATAGATAATAAGATGTATTTTTAACTTGACAAGGAATAATGTGATACTTTATAGTTAATAGTAACGATTATCATTAAGTTCTAGTCTAAATTTATAAAACAATCTTTCCGTAAAGGAGGTAAAATGGAAAAAAAGAAAGTATTATCCAAAAAAAAGGAGATTAATCCAAAGGATGTTACAACATGTGACGCTACGGCACAAATGCTGGAAAAAGCCAAAAGAGACGGTGTAGAGACCGCCTTTGACAGGGCAGCCAGTATGAAAGCCTGTCCTATTGGTGCGGATTCGGCATGCTGCAAGCATTGTGGCATGGGTCCCTGCAGGCTGAATTCCAGGGATCCCTATGGCAAAGTCGGGGTCTGCGGTGCAACCATTGATACGATCATGTCTCGAAATTTTGCGCGTATGGTTGCTGCCGGTGGTGCAGCCCATACCGATCACGGAATGAGCATGCTCGATCTTTTCCGTGAAGTGATAAATGGCAATATTACAGATTACAAAATTAAAGATACACAAAAACTCGAAGACGTTGCGACATCCATCGGCATTGAAGTCGAGGGGCGCGAAACGAATGACATTGCCATGGATCTGTATAAAGAACTGGAACGGACCTATACTCAAGTCGAAGGGGAAATCCCCTTTGCAAAGCGGGTTCCGGAAAAAACACTGGAAACCTGGCGAAAGCTGGGTATTGTCCCCAGGGGCGCCATGCGCGAAATTATGGAGCTGATGCATCGAAGCCATATGGGCGTGGATCAGCATTATGAAAACATTACCAAACAGTGCAGTCGAACTGCGCTTGCCGACGGCTGGGGAGGCTCGATGGTGGCCACGGAAATATCCGATATTCTTTTCGGGACCCCGTCCCCGGTCAGCATCGAAGTGAATATGGGTGTCCTTAAAGAAGAAGAGGTGAATATCATCGTACATGGTCATGAACCGAACCTTTTTGAATCCATGCTGGTATCGGCAAATGAGCCGTCACTCCTTGAAGCCGCCCAAAAAGCCGGCGCCAAGGGTATAAATTTGGTGGGAATGTGTTGTTCAGGGGCTGAAATGCTGGTGCGTCACGGTATTCCTCACGCAGGGAACTTTATGTCCACGGAAACCATACTGGTCACCGGTGCAGTCGATGCCATGACCGTTGACGTACAGTGTATCAAACAGGGGCTGGCCAAAGTGGCTGAGTGTTATGGTACCCCGCTGCTCACCACCAATCCGCGATGCCACATCGAAGGCGCACAGCACATCGAATTCAATGAACACAATCCGAGTGCCTGTACCGATGAGATCGTCATCAAGGCCATTTCCAGGTTCAAAAACAGAACATCAGAAATTGAAATCCCGAGAATTAAAAACATCGGTGTCCACGGATTTTCCCACGAGTATATCAATTATATGCTCGGCGGTACCTTTCGAGGGTCCTACACACCGCTCAATGACAATATCATTAACGGTCGTATCCGAGGGGTTGCCGGTGTGGTGGGATGCACCAACCCAAGGGTAAAACAGGACTGGGTTCATGTAGAACTGGTAAAGGAGTTAATTAAAAATGACGTCCTTGTTCTCCAAACCGGCTGTTCCCAGATTGCCCTTGCCAAGGCTGGATTGACCACCCCTGAAGCGGCTATTCTCGCTGGACCGGGGTTGCACGAAGTCTGCGAAACCGTTGGGATGCCGCCGGTTCTGGGTATCGGTTCTTGCGTAGACAACAGCCGGATTCTTATTGCAGCTTCCGCCATGGTCAAAGAAGGGGGACTTGGGCATAGCCTCGCTGACCTACCTGTGGCGGGCGCCGCTCCCGAATGGATGAGCGAAAAAGCCATCTGCATCGGTCAGTATTTCGTTGCATCGGGTGTGTTTACCGTTTTCGGCGTAACCTTCCCTATTATTGAAGAGACCAAGTTTCATAAGCTGTTGTTTGAGGGACTGGAAGAACAAGGCCTTGGGAAATGGGGGTTTACAGCCGATCCTTATGAGATGGCGAAAATGATGATTGCGCATATCGATAAAAAGAGAAAAGAGCTCGGCATTGACAAGGCCAGGGACAGAGTCCTGATGGATATGGCGGATCGCCGGGAAATGGAGGCGAAATATCAGCAGGCTTAATCCGATGAAACATCGGAACATCATCAATTAAAAAAAGGCTCCTTTTAGGAGCCTTTTTTAATGTAACCTAAAATCTGCAATTGCCGATTTCGCCGCAGTTGCAAGTTGAGCTTGCGAAATCCCGCTTGCGGGGGCGCAGGGCGTGAAGCTGTAATAAGCTACCGCGAACGCCCTGTAACACAGTCCCGCCATAGGCGGGATGAAAGCGGTGATCCCGAAGGGTGAAAAATTTTGAAGAATTCGTAAACGTCGATACACAGCAATAAAGTGTATTCAGTCTACCTCGAAATCGGGGCTATCTATTCATAAATATAGTTTATATTATCCTTTTCAAAAATTTTCATGCAGTTTTTAGGTGTAACTTATCGTTGAGCAGCATCGGGATTGTCCTTTAGAAATCGGTATAGCGTGGCCCGGCCTACACCCAAGATTCTTGCAGCCTTTGCCTTGTTACCACCGGTTTTTATTAGTGCGGTATTAACGTTTTCCATATTTAGCTTTCTCGAAGCTCCGCGAGAAGGACCAAGGATACTCTGATCCTTGAGTTCCATAGGAAGATCTTTGGGCAAAATCGTATCGCCGCTGCAATTCACAATGCCGAACTGTATGCTGTTCTGCAACTCCCGCACATTACCCGGCCAATGATACCTCATCATTACGGAAACCGCTTCCTTGGAAATTTTCGGCGGCATATTTTTATGGATCTCTCCTGCTTCCTTTAAAAAATGATCCACAAGTAGCGGGATGTCGTTTCTCCGTTCACGAAGTGGCGGAAGATGGATAGGAATAACATTGAGCCTGTAAAACAAATCCTTGCGGATTTTTTTTTTCTGAACTTCCTTTTTGAGATCCTTGTTGGTGGCACTGATCACCCTGACATCCACATGAACCGTATTTTCTCCCCCGACTTTTTCAAACATACCATCTTGTAAAAAGCGTAAAAGCTTTACCTGCATCTGTCTCGAAAGTTCAGCGATTTCGTCAAGGAAAATCGTGCCTTTGTCAGCCAGTTCAAAACGTCCTTTTTTGTCCCGAAGGGCACCTGAAAAAGCGCCTTTGACATGACCGAACAGTTCGCTTTCAATGAGGCTCTCCGGAAGCGCTCCGCAGTTAATCGGAACAAAGGGTGCTCCGCTTCTGTGACTCTCATTATGAATGGCGCTGGCAACCAGTTCCTTTCCGGTACCGGTTTCACCCGATATATGTACCGGATAATCGTAGCCGGCAACATCCTGGATCTGCCGGAAAATCGTCATCATTTTACTGTCTTTGGCGATAATACCTGAAAAACTCGTCAGTTCACGGGCTTTTATTGAAAGATTTAAAATCTCGGTAACATCTACAATTGAAGCAAGGACACCGAAGTTCCGACCGTTATTATCTCTTATCATTGTGAAAGACATTTCGACGCGTCGGGATTCCCCGTTTTTTGTTATAATATTGTTTAAATACTCCTTTTTGTCTCTAATAGCAGGTTGGTCAACGGTAAAAGAACATTGTCCTCCACAAAAAGGTTCTCCAAAAACGTTATGGCAATCTTTGCCCAGAACTTCTTTCCTATTGTAACCGGTTATTCTCTCGGCTTCCTTATTGAAATAAAAAATATGGCGTTTCAAATCATGGGCGATGATGCCGATCTTGAGGTTGTCAAGAACGCGCTCCAGATTTTTTTTGTCAGAGAGTATTTTGGATATCATGGCTTCGGACATAATGGGTAGATATAAGATATCAGTACTTTTTTGTCAAAGATTATCTATATTCATATCGCCTCTGATCCCAAACCGGGTTAGTACAAAGTCATATTTAACTGGATCATCAGGAATAATTTGTCTAAAACCGGTTGTAATCTCAAGGGCGGTGCGCATGTTCGCTTGTTGCTTTGCGGTAAAACCCAACTTCAAACTTATCTTGTGCATGTGAGTATCCAGCGGAATGATGAGTTTTGACACAGGTACACCATACCACCCTCCTGGATCGACACGGTCCTTTCGGACCATCCATCTTAAAAAAAGATTCATTCGCTTGCAGGCACTTCCTTTTTCAGGCAAAGCAATAAGGTGTCCGGGGTTACTGTTCCCGACTGTAAGCGCCGTTGTAAAATAAATCAGGGCAGGAATGACGGTCCTGTCATCATCAGATATCGTACGAACAAAACAGTCGTTTAATGAGCCATATTGGTCAATGACGTTTTTTATACCTTGAAGCAACGCCGCGAGATGATCTCCATTGGCAAATCTGTGTTTAAATCCCTTAAAAACGTTACACATGGATGAATGCGTCGATTCCTTAAGAAACAGATAGGGAGAGGGTGTCATCATGTCAAGAACACATGAAACGCTTTTCAGTATTTGTTTCACCCTGCCATAAGCCAATGAAGATGCAATCAATCCGACAATCTCCCGGTCTTTAATATCTCTGTATAAATAGAGAAACTCAATCGGATCCGGATGAATATATTTGGGTTGATTATACCTTTGATATAAATTTTCCAGTTTGCATTTAATGTTTTTTTGGAGCATTTTTATTCAGGCTTGTCAAACACGGGTTGTTTCATATATATATACTCGGGTTGAGTGGTTCAACGTTCAACGTTCCAGGCTGAAAAACTCTAACTGGCTCAAATCAAAAAGATTTCGCCGCATAACGGTGATAAGAATGTTTCACCCGATGGGTGAAAGAGGCTAATCGGCACATTATATAACAAAGTGAGAGCTGACAAGTAATCACAGCCTTTGAACCCTAAACCTTGAACCGATCACTTTATATTATGGAATTCTGATGAAAAACGAAACAAATAACATACATTCCCTTATTTTTGAAGAAAAAGAAATCATACTTGTAGGTACCGCACACGTATCCAAAGAGAGTGTTCAACTGGTCAGCGATATCATCGAGACGGAAAAACCGGACACGGTCTGCGTCGAACTGTGTGAGGCCAGGTATCAGTCCATTCGCCAGAAAGACAAATGGCTGGATACGGATATCATCAAAGTTATCAAAAAGAAACAATCCTTCCTGCTTCTGTCCAATCTTCTTCTGGCATCTTTCCAAAAACGAATCGCCGACAAATTTGATATTGTACCCGGAGCTGAAATGATCAAAGCTATTGATGCCGGTGAAGCCGTCGGCGCCGACATACATCTTGCCGACAGAAACATTCGTATCACCCTGGCAAAGACCTGGCGAGCCATGGGATTGTGGGGTAAAATCAAGCTGCTGTTTCAACTGCTTTTGTCCATGGGTGAACTTGGAGAAATAAGTGAGGAAGACATTGAAAAGATGAAACAAGAAGATGTTCTTGAGACACTCCTTGCCGATGTCGGAAAGTCACTTCCTGTCTTAAAGGATATCCTGATCGACGAAAGGGATCAATACCTGACCCATAAAATACGAACAGCACCAGGGAAAAATATTGTTGCTGTTGTGGGTGCCGGTCATGTTCCCGGCATTAAAAAATACTGGGAAGCCAAGATCGACGTTGAACGCTTAGATCAGATCCCACCCAAAGGAAAACTATCCGGCATCTTAAAATGGATCATTCCTTTGGGTATACTTGTCCTCTTTGTACTGGGTTTTTATCATGGCGGAACCCATGCAGGAACAGATATGATCACATGGTGGGTGATGGCAAATGGTATTCTTGCAGGTCTTGGCGCGATTATCGCTCTGGCTCATCCGTTTACAATTCTGTCTTCAATTCTGGCCGCTCCGCTGACCTCTTTAAACCCTATGATTGCAGCGGGCTGGGTTTCCGGACTTGTTGAGGCCTTTTTACGAAAGCCCAAGGTCAGGGATTTTGAGAATTTGCCCAACGACATCCTCTCCATAAAAGGTTTCTGGAAAAACAAGATCACACGTATTCTTCTGGTGGTGGTTTTTACAAACCTGGGCAGCTCAATTGGCACCTTTGTTGCCATCCCACTTATGGTAAAAGTATTGTAATCATGGAGATGTCATCAATGAACCAAGACATTCGTATCGGCGCACTGATATCCGGAAGCGGAACAAACCTTCGGGCCATTATGGATACCTGTGACTCCGGGCAGATACGCGGAAGCGTTGTATTCATCGGAACGGACAATCCTGATGCCGCCGGCCTTAAAATAGGTGAAAGATTAAAAATCCCTTCTTTTGTTGTTGATTATGGCTCGATTATTCGAGGATTTAAAAAATCGCCCAAAAAGGTAAAGCTTCCAGACGATTTTGATCTCAATGAAATTCTTTCAAAGCAAACCCTTTACCCGGCAGATGCCGATAAGGAAAAGATGATCGCCTTTTTTACCACGCGGGCGATTGCCGAAGCAACGCTCCTTGACAAAATGAAAAATTATCCGTTTGACCTTCTGGTACTGGCTGGTTTTATGCGGAATCTAACGCCCTATTTTATTGACAGGGTAAATACTGTTCCCGATCATCCCCGAATTATGAACATTCACCCCGCACTTCTCCCGGCGTTTCCCGGTATTGACGGATATGGTGATACGTTTCGTTATGGATGCAAAATCGGCGGATGCACGGTCCATTTTGTCGATTACGGCGAAGACTCAGGCCCCATTATCGGTCAAAGAGCTTATGCGATATCAGAAGATGACACCATAGAATCGGTCAGGGAAAAAGGCTTGAAACTGGAATGGGCACTTTATCCCGAATGTGTAAAATGGTTTGCCGAAGGCCGCCTTAAAACCGTCAGGATGTCATATGATCTTAAAAGTGGAGCAAAAAAACACCGGACGATAGTGAAGATTTTGCCCTCGCCGAAAGGATAGCAAATAGTATCTTACTCAAGTTTCGCGCCCTTAATTCTCAGCAAAGTGGGTTAAAGCGCAGGAGGTTGAAAAAAATTTTTCGGCCTCCTGCGTCGAGGATAATCAGGCGATTCAAATCATAATTACAAAACATTATATCTGCTTCTAACCCGTGAATCGATTCTTTTTCAAGCTGCTTATTTTGACGGCGATGCTTTTGGGACTGCCAATTTTGGGAATCGTTCTTTCGAACTTTCCGGTCCAAAGGTATCTGGAGTTTCCCCCGCGCAGCCAGTATGTCCACCATGCTCCGTTTTCATGGAATATCTTTGCGGGATATACCATTTTTATCCTTTGCTTTGCAATTCCTCTTGCCTTCATGATTGTCAAATCGTTCAGGCAAATCAAAATAAAATCTTCTCCTTTATATGCCTTCCCCTGGTGGGGGTGGTTGGGCGTTATCACCGGTATGGTTACCTGGATTTTGGCGTGGACGCGATTCCCCTGGTTTGCCAAGTTTCAGCTCCACACGTTTACACCGCTGTGGCTTTCATATATCCTTGTAATCAATGCATTTTGCCAAAGGCAAACCGGACGGTGCATGATACTCAATCATACCCGGCTTTTTCTCTTTTTATTCCCCGTTAGCGCAGCATTTTGGTGGTTCTTTGAATACCTGAACCGGTTCGTCCAGAACTGGAGCTACTCCGGGGTTCATTTCAGTTCCTGGGAGTATTTTTGTTATGCAACTCTATCTTATTCAACCGTACTTCCGGCAGTATTGGGAACACGAGACTTGATGAACATGTTTTCATGGGTTCGACCGGGATTCGATAGCTTTAAGCCGTTTAAATGCCTTCATCCAAAAATGTTGGCCCTTTCGGCCCTTGCCGCATCCGGCATTGGTCTGATGTGCATCGGCGTGTGGCCCAATTACTTTTTTTCCTTGCTATGGGTCTCACCACTTATCATTATTGTATCTCTTCAGACCCTGACCGGAGAAAAGCATATTCTCTCAGGATTGGCTGCCGGTCATTGGAGCCCTGTGGTATCCTCCGCCCTGGCAGCTGTGTTTTGCGGCTTTTTCTGGGAAATGTGGAACTACTACAGTTTAGCAAGGTGGGAATACAGCATTCCCTTCGTTCATCGTTTTAAGATCTTTGAAATGCCGATTTTGGGATATGCAGGATACCTCCCTTTTGGGGTGGAATGTGCCGTGATTGGGAAATTGGTGGAACGATTTTTTGAAGCGTCGCATCTAAATGCGGAGGGGGAAAAAATACCATCACTCCTAAGTCATTGAAATGACCAGACACGTGGACACCAGAGTGAAGCGAGGGAGCATATCAATAGAACACGTACGAAAATTCAGGTTAATAAAAGGAGATGATCCATTATGTCGCATGGCGCTGATTCTGTGAAAAGTATCATTTTTGCTTTATGTGCCAATCTGGCCATCGCTGTCTCAAAACTTATCGCGACGGCTGTTACGGGTTCCGGTTCCATGATGGCTGAATCCATTCATTCATTGGCGGACAGCGGCAACCAGCTTCTTTTGCTACTGGGTATCAAACGCGCAAAGCGTCCTCCCTCCCCGGATTACCCTTTGGGTTTTGGCAAGGCGGTTTATTTTTGGTCCTTTATCGTTGCTTTGATTTTGTTCAGTATGGGAGGGGTGTTTTCTATTTACGAAGGATTCCACAAATGGCATCACCCTGAACCTCTGACTTATCCCTATGTCGCCATAGGCGTGCTATTGTTTTCCATCATTGCGGAAAGCGTTTCCATGTGGGGCTGTTTGCGGGAGGTAAACAAGGAACGGCGGGGAAGAACTTTAAGACAATGGTTTAAAGAAACCCGTCAAAGCGATCTTTTGGTTGTCTTTGGGGAGGATCTTGCCGCATTACTCGGTTTATGCTTCGCATTGATTGCAATTATTCTCACCATTATCACAGGCGACCCAGCATATGATGCCATGGGAAGTATCTCTATCGGTGTTTTACTGGTCGTTATTGCGTTTATCATCGGAATCGAAGTGAAAGCGCTTTTGATCGGTCAGGGTGTGGAACCGGAACAGCGGATTCAAATGCTCGAATTTTTACAAAAACAGGATGACATCGATCGAGTTTTTAATCTTCTGACGTTGCAATTGGGCAAAGATGTGATGGTGGCCATCAAAGCGAAAATGGTAAAAATGGATTCTGCTGAGTCTCTTGTAAAGGCCATCAACCATTGTGAAATTGCCTTTAAGCAGGCATTCCCTCAGGTGCTATGGTTGTTTTTTGAACCGGATTTAGAGGATTAGTTTGAGGTTCTCGGGATATAGCCAAACAACAGGAATCCCTGAATGATAAACCCGATAAGGGTCATAATGGCCGAAGACACGAATGCCATTTGATATGAAAACACTTCCGATGCACCGTAAGCCAAAAGTATGTCTGTGATGGGTCCGGCAATAAAGGTTCCGGCGACACCCCAGCTGAGAAAATATGTAGCGTTGAATATACTGAAAAGTTTGGCGCGTTTTTTCGGTGGAATCAGAACAGATGCAAATGCATACGAAGATGCAAGAACCAATACTTCAGAACACCCTCTCATAAAATTGCTGACGTAAATAAGCCCTAAATTGCCGGCAATCGCCAGTAAAAAAAGTGACCCCACCGCCAGAGTAGTTCCCAGCAGCAGAGAATTCCCATCCCCTATTTTCCGGCCGATCCAGCCTGCAATAAGCCCGGTTATAATCATCGCAACCGATTGTGTATTGACAATATAACTCAGCACCTTGCTGGAGACCGCAAAACCGGAATCAAGAACCAGGTACTGTGACTGAATAACGGCAATAGAATTTCTGCCGAAATTGATAAAAATCATTGCAACAATAAATATCGTGAAAATTTTTCCAGCGGAGGCCGATGCGCCAATTTCCGGAATGGATGCATCCTCAATTTCACGCCGGATACCACCCTCGGGAACCAACATCATGGGAACAACGGAGATAAACATGGCAGCGCCTGCAACAAAAAAGAGCGCACCTTCGTAAAAACCCCATCCATTATACTTAAGGCCCAATCCATCATACAGCAACCCCCCGATCCATACACCGGCAATTCGGCCGATACCGCCGATGCTTGCCAGCCGTCCCTGCACCGCATTTCGGTCCTCCTGGCGATAGATATCCGAAATCAAAGCACTCCATCCCACATTAGACATTGACCAGAAAATTTCAACAATCGATAGACCTATTATAATCACATATCCTGCCAGGCTCGAATTTTCGGTCAGGGTGTGGCCATACCACACCAAAACCGTACCGAATCCCGCCAGTATTTCACCGGATATGATCAAGGTCCGCCTGAGTTGATATTTATCCGAAACCGCGCCCCATACAAACGTCTGAAAAATAATATTCATCACCATGGGCAACGTGGCAAACAACGTTGTTTCTGTAACGCTTAAACCCAAAAAATGGCGCAAATAGATGGAGAGATAGCTGTAAAACAATCCGCGCCGGAACATGGCGAGCATCTGAAAGGAAGATATCCCGAAAAAAACACGATGTGACTTTTGATGTTGCCAATTCAATTAATATTTTTCCTTGGTTAGGTTTTAACCTTGATCTTAGGATATCGGCTTCCAAATCAAGCTTTATAATGATTGTCAACCATACATTCCACTCTATCTTTCATCCGGATCCAGGATTTAAAAAGGGTAAAAATTTTATATTAAAAAAAATAGGGGTTTAACTGGCTAAAGCTTTTATTAAAAATGGCCGATACTTAAAGGAGATTCTCGGCGATTATATAATTCGTGGACAACACAAAATTGAAAGATTTTTGGGTTCTGGTAGACGGTTATCCAAATACAATTTCATCGGCTTTGAAACGTTTCTTGATAACGCTATGGATTCAAAATTACAAACACAAACCGAAACTGTGGTCAAAACACGGCCCTGGAAATTGATTGCTATCATGTTATTTGTAGCAGGAGCCGTAGCCCTGTTCTTATACAGTCTGTCAAAGGGAGATGGCGGATTCAATGACAAAATCATCAATATCCGGGCCATCGAATCGATCCACATACCGCTGGAAGGTGAATTCAAAATTGCCCATGTGATTTTTATTGCCCTGCTGTCAGGATTTATATCCCTATTTTTCCTGTTATTTTTCAACAAGCGGCAGAAAAATATGACCAAGGTTCGTACGAAAAAATTAGAGAACGAAATTTCCGAACGCCTTCAGGCGGAAGCGGCCATGAAAGAAAGTGAAGAAAAATACCGGTTGTTGATCAAAAATCTACCCGGCATTGTTTACAGAGGATACAGAGATTGGTCAGTGGAGTTCATCGATAAAAAAATCGAACAGTTAACCGGATATACTGTTGAAGAATTCAATTCACGACAAATCAATTGGTCGGATATTATCTTTCAAGAAGATATTAAAGCTGTCGGCGATGATTTTCATAAAGCCCTTAAAACAAAAGACCAATCCTATGTAAGAGAATACCGGATCACAGCCAAAGATAACAGCATCTATTGGATACAAGACCGGGGGCAGATTGTCTCCAATGGTAAAGAGACTGAATACATCAGCGGCGTCTTTTATGATATTACCAAGCAGAAACGTACCGAAGAAGAGAGCCTCCTTTTGGCGACGGCCATAGAACATGCAGCGGAAAGTGTTATCATATCTAACAGAATCGGGACGATTCAGTATGTGAATCCTGCTTTTGAACAACTCAGCGGTTTTTCAAGAGAAGATATCGTCGGACAAAACTTCCGTATCCTTAGAAGTGACAAGCACCATAAAGACTTTTACAAGGATATGTATGAAGTGATTTCCCGGGGTAATATTTGGTCGGGGCTCATTACCAATAGGATGAAAGACAACACACTCCGCGAATTTGAGACCAAAATTTCGCCGGTTCAGAACGGTTCGGGAGACATCGTATCCTTTGTTTCCGTCAACCGCGACGTAACACATGAAAAGGTGCTTGAAGCCCAACTGCAGCAAGCCCAAAGAATCCAGTCGATCGGTACCTTGGCGGGCGGCATTGCCCACGATTTCAACAATATTCTTTCTGCCATTATCGGTTATACCGAGTTGACCATAGACTATTTAGAAAACGGATCCTTACCCTTCAACAACCTTCAAGAGGTGCTTGAAGCAGGAGAACGGGCCAAAGGCCTGATTAATCAAATTTTGACCTTCAGCCGTCAGAGCAAACAAGACCTTAAACCGCTTCAATTAAAACTCATTGTCAAAGAAGCGCTAAAGCTCATCAGAGCGACAATCCCGTCCACCATTGAAATCCACCAGGACCTCCAAAGTGACGCCGCCATTCTTGGAGATCAGATCAAGATCCACCAGATACTGATGAATCTTTGCACGAATGCGAACCATGCCATGCAGGAAAAAGGTGGCATGCTCAGTGTAAGTCTTTCTGAAGTAGCGCTCGATGATAGTTTCAGAAACAAACATTTTGACATCAAACCCGGTTCATATCTCAAATTGTCCATCAGCGATACCGGTCATGGCATGTCGGCAAGTTTGATGGAACGGATCTTCGATCCTTTTTTCACAACCAAAGAAAAAGGCAAGGGAACCGGTATGGGGCTTTCTGTGGTTCATGGTATTGTAAAAAGTCATAACGGAACCATACATGTCTACAGTGAAGCAGGGGGAGGTTCTACCTTTAATGTCTATCTTCCGATCATCGAAAAGCAACTGGAGCAAGAATTCAGAGCCGAAAAACCGATTCCTACCGGGACAGAGCATATCCTCTTTGTTGACGATGAAGAACCGCTCATCAACATGGGAAAACAGCTGCTGGTATCTTTGGGTTATGATGTGACAACCCGAATCAGCAGCATTGAGGCATTGGAACTCTTTAAAACCCACATGGATAGATTTGATCTCGTTATCACCGACTTAACCATGCCGAACATGACCGGTGATGAATTGGCTGAACAACTGATGGCGATCCGATCGGATATTCCAGTCATATTATGTACCGGATTCAGCATGAAAATCACCGAAGAAAAGGCCAAAAAAATGGGCATCAGAGCATTTATCCTTAAACCTTTAATCAGAAATGATATTGCCGAAACCATCAGAAAAGTATTGGATCACAAGCAATGATCATTTTATGTTTTTCAAAAAAACAGTCATTTTAGCACCCTTCAATGCCTTTTATTATTTTATTCACGACCTTTTAGATCACCAGCAACTCCATTGGCACCTCTACTGAACGTTATCTCTTTATTTTTTTTCAGCGTTAAAAATATTGGACATTGTAGACCAAAAGGATCATGGGCAAAGCTTCATGTCGGCTTGAAAAATTTTGACTGTGGTCAAAGATACAAGTGAGATTTTCCTTGCATGGAGATCAGTGCCGAAGGTATACCCTAATTAGTGTCCATCCATAAATGGTTTTTTCCCCGCGGGATATCGTTTTCCGCAGGTTTCCGGCTGCGGCGGTATTAGTGTACGCCTCACCGAAAACTTTTGTGTGGCCTTGCCCAGCGAAAAAAATCCTCATTTATGAATTGGACACTGAAACATATCTTCCCTTATAGTGGACGGGCACTAATTAAACAAAAACAATCCACTAATTTTCAACGACATCAATAGAGTCTAACCGGACGGGAAAATTTTATATTGAAAAGAAATAAACTCGACAGACTCAATTTTTTTTTAGCCGCATCCAGCGGTTTTTTACTGACATTATCCTTTCCTAAATTTGATATTTCATGGCTGGCCTGGTTCGCCTTCATTCCCTTATTTGTTGCATTAAGAAATCTTTCTCTCAAAAATAGTTTTTATCTGGGTCTGTTTGCTGGCCTTGTCCACTATTTATCGCTGGTTTACTGGCTGGCACATACCATGTCAGCATATGGTCATCTTCCCTTTTACGTTAGTATACCGATACTTTTGCTTTTATCATTCTATTTGGCGCTTTACATCGCGTTATTTTCAGTGGCACTCACCCGCCTGTGCTCAAGTGCAGTATCTCTTTTATTTATACCACCATTGATATGGGTTTCATTAGAATATATCCGTTCATTTCTTTTCACTGGTTTCCCGTGGGAACTCATGGGATATACACAGTTCAACATGCTGCATATCATACAAGTTTCAGATTTATTCGGTGTATACGGGGTCTCTTTTTCTATTGTCTTAAGTAATGCAGTCGCTTTCCTGATTTATCTTTGCCTGATGGACAAAAACTGGCAAGGAAAAAAAGTTGAGACAAAACTGGCTGCCGGAGCAATGGCTGCTTTTGTTGTGATCCTTTCCGCTATATGGTTTTATGGGGAATGGAGAATAAATAATATCCATGAACTGGCTAAAATGTCTCCATCATCTAAAGTTACCATTGTTCAAGGTAATATTGACCAGGCAAAAAAATGGGACCCTGCTTTTCAAACGTCGTCAACAATGAAATATATTCATCTTTCATCTCTTTCAAAAGACCTTCAGCCGGATCTTTTTGTTTGGCCGGAGACGGCAACACCTTTTTACTTCATGCATGACACCGAACTGTCTAAATTGGTCCTCAAGGGGATTCATGAGATCGGAGCGGACTTTTTAATCGGCAGCCCTGCTTTCACACTGAAAAACAACAAGATCGAATACTATAACAGTGCCTTTTTGGTCGATGCTGCAGGAAACGTAAACGGCAGGTATGACAAGGCCCATCTTGTACCTTTTGGAGAATACGTCCCCATGAAAAAATGGCTCCCATTTGTGAATAAAATGGTGGAAGGTGTGGGAGATTTTCACACCGGTGAAAAGGGACGAACGATTAAGTGGCAAAAATCCAGTATCGGAATGCTGATCTGTTATGAAATTATTTTTCCGGCCCTTTCCAGGGCCATGGTTCAAAACAATGCATCGCTGCTGGTCAATATTACCAATGATGCATGGTACGGGAGAACCAGCGCACCATATCAGCATTTTTCCATGTCTGTTTTCAGGGCCGTTGAAAACCGGAGATCCATTATCCGCGCTGCAAATACCGGAATCAGCGGATTTATAGAGCCTTCCGGCAGTGTTATTGAAACCACTCAGATTTTTAAAGATGCCGTGATCACCCAAAAAGTTCCTATACTTCAGGTTGAAACTCTGTATACACGGTTTGGAGATGTGTTTGCAATGGCATGTTTAGGGTTGTCTGTGTTTTTTATTTTACTTCGGCTACTCAAGTTTCGCAAATTACCTTTTAAACATTAATTGAAAGGAGTATTGAAACATATAAAAAATCGTATTATAATTATTATTTAAATTCGTATTATTAAATCGTAAACAATGATGTTAACAAAACATCTGCCAAAGGAGGCAACATATGTCCATTGAAATTAAAGAAAATATAAAAACGTTATTTGTAAAATTAGAACAGATCAAGGACTATCTTTGACCTGCCCGTAAAAGAAAAGCGACTCAAGGAAATCGAAAAGCAGATTGCCGAAAAAAACTTCTGGGACAACCCCGAATCCGGCAAAACAATATTAAAAGAGCGGACAGTTATTTCGAGTATTATCATAAGGTTTAATGACCTTAACAGAGACCTGGAAGAGAACGAGGTACTGTTTGAACTCGGTGTTGAAGAATCGGACACGGATACGATTGATGAAGCCTCCCGTCAGATGAGACAGTTGGAAAAAAGGATAAAAAAATTTTCCATTGATCTTACACTGGATGGAGAAGACGACGCGAACAACTCCATCGTATCCATTAACGCGGGAGCAGGAGGAACCGAAGCTCAAGACTGGGCTGAAATGCTTTTTAGAATGTATATGCGATGGGTTGATCGAAGAGGATTTAAAATAAATATCGTCGATTTTCAGCCGGGTGAAGAAGCAGGAATAAAAAGTGTTACGTTTACCGCGTCCGGGAATTATGCTTACGGATACTTAAAGACAGAAACCGGTGTGCATCGTCTGGTCAGAATTTCTCCGTTTAATGCCAGCGGCAAAAGGCATACTTCCTTTGCCTCTGTATTTGTTTACCCTGAATTGGACAGTGAAATCGTGGTCAACGCCGAGGATAAGGATCTGCGTATTGATGTTTATAGGGCCAGCGGTGCCGGCGGACAGCATGTAAACAAAACAAACAGCGCCGTCCGCATCACTCATCTTCCCACTGGAATCACTGTACAGTGTCAACAAGAAAAATCGCAGCATAGAAATAAAGACTTGGCCATGAAAGTCTTAAAAGCCAGGCTGCATCAGCTTGAAAAACAGAAACAGGATGAAAAGCACCAGGAAATGCATGCCAGCAAGGATGAAATCGCCTGGGGAAGTCAAATCCGGTCCTATGTCATGCACCCTTATCAAATGGTCAAGGACCACCGTATCAATATGGAAGTGGGCAATATCAACAGTGTTCTTGACGGCGATCTGGATCCGTTTATTGAAGGGGTACTGCTATCAAACAAATCTTAAACCTCAATTAAGGTTAAAGAGACCTTTGAAAAACGCTCCTTTTGCTCAATTTTGTGTCTTTAATTTTCAGCAACGCCAATAAGGTCTAACAGGCCGGGACCATTTTTTTAGTTAAAATCCATATTGGCAATATTTGTGGGCAGAACTTGGAATGTTATTAACACATGAATTCTCTTGAAATTATAGCCGAATTTTATGAACCCGGCTCCGAATCCTTTCAAATTCTTGTAAAACATGGGCAGCAGGTGGCAAATAAAGCCATTGATGTTGCCAAAAGGGTCCCCCATCTTAAACCGAATCTTAATTTTATAAATGAAGCCGCCCTGCTGCATGATATTGGTATTTTTGAGACCAATACCCCTGAACTTGGATGTTCAGGAAAACATCCATACGTCTGTCATGGCTACCTGGGTAGAAAAATTCTGGAAAAGAAAGGTTTGTCGCGACATGCTCTTGTATGCGAACGTCATGTGGGCATCGGCATCACCGCTGAAGAAATAAAATTAAACAATCTTCCATTGCCCCAACGGGATATGGTTCCAATATCCATAGAAGAACAGATCATCTGTTTTGCTGACAAATTTTTTTCCAAAAACGGCAAAATGGACAGCTGTGAAAAATCAGTGGAAGATATCCTAAACACACTTGGAAGGTATGGCCCTGAAAAAGTAATACGTTTTCAAAAATGGATGCGACAATTTGAAAACCATTGAGAAAAGATTAACACGACTGTTTTGTAAATCTAGTCTTCCTGAACATGCTTAACAAGATGCCCAAGCTCAGGAAAAATTAGGGCTTTGCAGGCAAGTCTACAGGCCTTGAGACTGCCGGGGATGCAAAAAAAAACGGTTTCTCCAATCAGACCGGCCGTTGCACGGGATAAAAGAGCGGCGGAATCAATCTGTTCAAAACTTAGCTGGGCAAAAAGGGAACCAAAAGCTGTAAGCTCTTTTGTCAACAGCGGACGGACGGCTTCAATGGTTACATCTTTGCTGCTGATGCCTGTACCGCCGGTCAGCAAGACAACTCGAGCATCACCATCGTTGATGATCTTATGAATTGTTTCGGCGATAACCTCTGCATCATCCGGAACAACCCGATGCACGACAACGTCATGCCCCTCCTTCTTTGCTCTTTTGCTGATCCACCGGCCACTTTTGTCATTCGTCAGTGAACGAGTGCTTGAAACGGTAATTATAGCGATGTTGACCTTTCTCGGAGCGCCGGCCTTATGTTTTTTGATACCCATTATATCTCCAATTATTCAATGACAACCTTATCCTCTCCATCATGTTCTTTTAGCAATACATTCACGGTTTCCGATCGTCTTGTTTCAACGAATTCCCCAACATAATTTGCTTGAATCGGAAGCTCCCTGTGGCCGCGATCAACCAGAACGGCAAGTTCTATTCGATCGGGTCTTCCAAAATCTATCACAGCATCCATGGCTGCACGAATTGTTCGACCGGTAAATAAAACATCATCAACCAAAACAATCTGTCTTTCATCCACTGAAAAGGAAATATTCGTCGTCTTTACCACCGGATTGGGACCGATCCGGGTCCAATCATCTCTGTAAAGTGTAATGTCCATCTTTCCGCATGGAATCTCAATCCCTTCGATATCATTGATCCGGGACTTAATGCGTTCTGCCAGATATACCCCCCGGGTTTGAATCCCGATCAAGGTTAAATTGTCAGTTCCTTTGTGAACTTCAAGGATCTCATGGGTTATTCTGGTCAGTTTACGATGTATATCCGATGCATCTAAAATGATAGTATTATTGTTCATTGTGCAACTCCGATGTTATAGCAAAAATTAACACGCCTCGAAGGCAAAAGTCAGGTAGCTTCAATTTTTATATCATGCACAACTGTAAGATCAAGATTAATATAACATTTTATTATAACACATATAGTGACGCTTTTGGAAATGGTCTTGATTTTGAGTTATAATTTCCCTATTGTATGTAATAGAATTCTAAAATGTTAATGCGTCTAAATAGTCATGTATTTCCTTGAAGGCGATATGGATCCTGCCGAAGCAGTGTGACCCGATATTTACAGATATTTTAAAGCTGATATAAGATGATGAAAAAAAAGTGTACAGGTGTAATATTGGCCGGTGGAAAAAATTCCCGTTTCTCCTGCAAGAACAAGGCATTAGCGCGTATTGGTGGAAAACGTATCCTTGACCGTATCTATGAAGTCTTTACGATCCTGTTTGACAAAATTATTTTGGTGACCAACGATCCGGTACAATATATGGAATGGGATTTTGATATTGTAACCGACATTTTCCCGATTCGCAGTTCCTTAACAGGAATACACACAGGTCTTTTTTATATTACCACTCCGTATGCTTTTTTCCTGGCCTGTGATATTCCTTTTATCAAAAAAGAATTGATAGAAATTCTGTTAGATGGTGTTGATCCGAGTGTTGACATTGTTATCCCTGAAACTTCCAAAGGGGTTGAACCGCTTTGTTCTGTTTACTCGAAACGATGTTTTAAGCCCATAGAAGAACAACTTGAAAAAAAATCTCTCAAGATTCAACGGGTGTTTCAAAAGCTTCGTGTTAAAAAAATCCCTGAAGATATTTTGCGTACTATTGATCCGGATCTGGTTTCACTTTCTAATATTAACACACCGAACGATCTGGCCCGGGCAAACAAGCGGCAACTTATTTAACCCAGGTGTCACAGTGAATTTATTTCGAATGGTCGACACCATTAAAAAACACCCTGATTATCACAGGGCGGGAATGATCCTGTGCCATAACGGAATTGTCCGTGGCACATCGCGCAACGGGCGCAAGGTTTCAGGCCTAACGATTTCCGTTGATTATGATAAACTGCGTCAGGTCATTGAAACGTATAAACAACAGCCCGGAATAATAGAAATACTCGTTGAAATCGCCGACAACAGGCACCTGAATGTAGGCGATGACGTTATGCTTCTGGTTGTTGCCGGTGATATTCGCGAAAATGTTATTGTCGTGCTGAATGACACTCTGAATGCCATTAAAACCGGCGTTACGAGTAAAACAGAATTTTTTATGCCCATATGAGGATTATTTTATGTCTGAATTTACTCACATCGACAAACAAGGACGCGTGAGGATGGTCGATGTCACCGAAAAAGAACCGACCCTGCGTGTTGCGGTTGCCCAAGGGATTGTCTCCATGAATCCGGACACTTTCGATAAAATTATGAATCAAACCGTACAAAAAGGGAACGTTCTCGAAACCGCACGAATTGCCGGTATCATGGCTGCAAAAAAAACTTCGGAACTGATCCCCATGTGTCATCCTTTGAACATCACACATATCGCCATCGATTTTTTCCCGGACAAAACAAAAAGTGCCATAAAAATAGAAGGGGCGGTCCGTATTATCGACCAGACAGGCGTTGAAATGGAAGCTTTGACTGCGGTATCCATCGCGGGGCTGACCATCTATGATATGTGCAAATCTTATGATCGCAAAATGATCATTTCTGATATATGCCTAGTGGAAAAATCAGGAGGGAAAAGCGGCATTTTTATGAAAAAAGAGTAATAATTTATATTTTTAATAATATTAAAGTGTTATGAGTGATTAATACAGCAAATTATCAACCCAACAACGTAATCTTTTAATCAGTGGCCATCCATAAGTGACTATTTTTGTTCAAGATCAAGACATGCGAAAAATATAACCACCCCGATGGAAAATCTACCGGGCCAAGCAGGCATATGTTTAATATTCCGAGGATTATTTTTTAAGCATAACGCTGAGATTGGGCAAAAAGACCATTTATGGATGGCCATTAACGAGATCTGTATCCAGAAAGGTTTATATTATGTCAAAATTAACCATTGCCGGACTGGTTTCATGGTTTATTGGAGGCCTGCTCTTCGCTTTTCAGGCGATAGAAACACTGATTCGCTCCCAAGGAAATATGGTCTGGAAAAAAATGACGCTTATGGATGTCATCGGCAAAAACTACTTTGATTGGATTGCAGGGATGCCCGAAGGAATCGTTCACAATATCGCTCAATATATTGTGACCATGCCGTTATTTATATTACTGTTTTGTGTCGGCATTCTATTTTTCATCTTGAACAGTTTAGTGTCTAAAGTATAAATGAATCCTAAATTTTTTGTCAGAAACAGCTCAATTGTTCTTTTTTTATTTTTCTTTTCCCTGATTTTTGCAGGATGTGGCATCTTCAAAAAAAGACCGCCTGAAATAAAAGAAACCGCCTTGATAAAAATAGATCCATCCGCATATCCGGAATTTTTTGATGATATGGACTATGACGGTTTGGAGGACTGCATTCTTGGAAGTATTTCATATCTTAATCGGGTTCCGCCGACAAAAACATTCAGGTTTGGACAAGACGTCTTTAACACGGCCCACATGATAAGATCCCTTGAGTATTTTCTTCATTTTATCCGAACAAAACCATTGAAGAATAAGCTGATACAATACATTAAGGAGAACTACCTGATTTACACCGCTGCGGGCAGTGATACTTTGGGACAGGTATTTTTTACCGGATATTTCGAACCTGTTTTACAAGGGAGCCTTAACAAAGACACTGAATATCAAGTTCCAATTTATGCTCGACCTGATGATTTGACGACCATTGACCTCTCTCTTTTTTCCCAGCAGTACAAAGGGGAAACCATTGTCGGCAGATATATTAATCAACGTGTTGTGCCCTACTATGACCGAAAAGAAATCGAATACCAAGGGCTTCTGAAAGGTAAGGTTCAAGAGATCGCCTGGCTTAAGGACCGCCTTGACCTTTTCTTTTTACAGATTCAAGGATCAGGAAAAATTTATCTTGATAGCGGTGAAATCATTAATGTCCACTACCATGGATCAAACGGCCAGCCCTACCGGAGCATCGGCAAGCTGCTTATTGACGAAGGCAAAATATCCCGCGAAGAGATATCTATGCAAAAAATTCGTGATTATTTACGCCGTCACCCTGAAGAAGTCGAAACCGTTTTAAATTATAATCCCAGCTATGTGTTCTTTAAAGTCGAAAAAGACGGTCCTCTCGGATCTTTAGAGGTAAAATTGACGCCAGGACGATCCATTGCTCTGGACCGTCGTATATTTCCTTCGGCCGGACTGGCATTCATTGAAACCAAAAAACCGTTGATTAATGGAGATGGGACGATTCCCAAATGGATGGCGTTTTCTCGATTTGTTCTGAATCAGGATACCGGTGGCGCCATTCGGGGTCCCGGCCGGGCTGACCTGTTTTGGGGAAACGGACCATACGCTGAGATCGCCGCCGGTCATATGCAGGAATTCGGCAAACTCTATTTTTTGATACTTAAACCGGACATCCTTAAATGAGTTACTAAGGAGTACAAATCCTACTCGACATTTTTTACTGATATACGGACGTTGATATCAAAACAGAAAAAGTTGCAAGTGCCTAAAATGAGCTAAAGTGATCTAAAGTTAAGGAATTTTTAGCCAATTATGTAAGTCCATTTTATGATGGTGTTTTTATCTGATGTTAGCCATGAAGGATCATCGCCATATGTTTTCAAAAAAGGTTATATGCTTGACTCTTTTTTGTAAAAAATTTATGAGTATTTTTTAGCTTTTATCATTTCTTTCGACAAGCCATCTCAAAAATGCAGATTATGTTCAAGGACAAGGCGCGAGCCGATGAAAAAGCACAGCATACATAGGAGTATGTGAGCATTTTGAAGAGGCTCGAAACGCCGTAATTGAGCGTTAGATGTATTTTTGAGATGGCTTGTACTGTTAAGGAGTCACCTATGTTTGGCATTGGCATGCCTGAAATGTTGTTGATCTTGGCAATCGCACTGATTGTTATCGGACCTAAAAAACTTCCGGACCTTGCAAAATCCTTAGGACGTGCGTTTGCCGAGTTTAAGCGGGCCACGTCCGAATTAAAAGAATCTTTAGAAATTGATTCTGAATTAAAAGATATTAAAACAACCTTTAATGACATGAGCAGCGAAATTAAGGAAGCCATCGATGTAGATATCGATACAAAACCTGAAGATCAAAACCTTTCTGATAATTCCGGCGAAAAACAACATGAAAATAAAATCCAAGAAAAAAAATCGGACGGTTCAATAAGTAATGGATGATCAAGATAAAATCCCTTTTACCGCTCACCTTGAAGAACTCAGAAAACGTCTGATTATCTGTTTTGCCGCCGTCGGCATCGGTTTTGTCTTGTCATACGGTTTTAAGGAAAAACTCTTTCAAATCTTAACTCGCCCCTTGATCGGGGTCATGCAAACCGGCGACAAGCTTATCTTTACCGGCCTTCCTGAAGCTTTCTTTACTTACTTGAAGGTCGCATTTCTCTTTGGCATTATTCTGGCCACCCCTATTATCTTTTATCAGTTCTGGATGTTTGTCGCACCGGGGTTGTATGACAAGGAAAAACGTTTGATGCTCCCCATTGTTTTTCTGTCCACTGTTTTCTTTGTCGGCGGTGCATTTTTCGGATATTTTATCGTATTTCCTTACGGCTTTAAGTTTTTTTTAGGGTTTGCCTCTGATATTATACGGCCCTCCCATCCATGCGAGAATATTTAAGTTTTGCCTCAAAATTATTACTCGCCTTTGGTCTTGTTTTTGAACTTCCTTTGATTATTACATTTCTAGCCAAGCTCGGCATGGTTTCCGTAAGTTTTTTAAAGAAAAATAGAAAATATGCGCTACTTTTGTTTTTTGTCGGGGCAGCCATTTTAACGCCTCCGGATGTTGTAACACAAATTATGATGGCGTTGCCTCTGATGGTGCTTTATGAAATCAGCATTGTCGGCGCGAGAATTTTCGGAAAAAAGAAACCGGCAGAAGACGATAATAATGAGGTGTTTAATAGAGAAAAGAGCAAAAAGGATAAGGGAAACCACGGATGAACACGAATAAACACAAATTTTTTAAAAAATAAGAAAGTAAGAAAGTGAAGAGCAAGAAGGTGGGAAGGTAAGAAGGTTGGCATGTTTTAGAGTCTCCGACCTTCTGATTTTCTAACCTTCTTAACTTCTTGTTTTCCGGGATCTTCTCATCTTCTAGTTACAATTGCGTCCATTTGCTTGCCCCGTAGGTTCGGCAAATCTTACTGGGGCAATTATCTATTTTCTAATTCCTATTTCCTCTTTTTAATATTGACAGATCAATTTCGAATTGATAGGTATCGTTGCGTTTTGTTCGTCACAACTCAAACAGAGAACGAAAGGGGATAACACGTGGTTATGAGCAAAAAACACTGGATCATTGCAACGATTGCGGTAATAGCAACCCTCTTTATTACCACCGGAATCTATGCCGGTAAAGAGGTCAAAGATGAAATCATTATGAACAACAAAGCATATGCCAAACATACCAAGGGCATACAAACATTTTCACACAAAAAGCATGCCAAGGAATATGCTGAGAAAAATCCGGAGTTGTATAAAAACGGTTGCGGAGATTGTCATCATGACAAAGACAACAAACCGCTGAGCAATTTAAAAGAAGGTGACGAGGTCCAAAACTGCATCGAGTGCCACAAAAAACCCGGTTACATTAAAGGCAAAGAAGCTAAAGGACTGTCAAAGGAGAAAAAGCGCGAATATCATGCCAATGCCATACATGATAACTGCAAAGGATGTCACAGGGATTTTAACAAGAAAATGAAGTTAAAATCAAAAGATAAGGGGGCAGCGCCGACAAGCTGCAAACAGTGCCATCCCAAAACATAATCATCGTATAATACAGAAATCTATTAAATGGGGTAATCGTCTTTTATGAGATGATTGCCCTATTTTTTTTGCTTTTTTCGTTGCATTCACAAGTTCCGGGTTCACCCTTCAAGGGTTAATGGGTTGATGGAAGATTAAATTATGGATCTAACCTTGAACTCTGAACTTTGAACCCTCAACGATTATCTTTTTTATAAGCCATCGCATTGCGGACCATAGCTTCGGCCCATAACGGCGTACCAAGGGCATGGATATGAGTATAAGTGGCCAGAACATTTTTATAACAGACCCCGTCCCGCTGATTCAAAAAACCGCTCCCACGTTTCATGCCAAAGGCCAGATCTTTATCCGTTCCACGCCATTTTATGACTTTCGAATAGTGAAACTCATGACCTTTAATTTCAGAACCGATGTTATAATAGGGATTCTCATGTTCCACTGAAACCACCGTGTACCCGTGCCCCTGGGGTTTTTTGGAAAATCCAAATACCACCGGAAGCACCCCGGCCATGGGGAAAGTCCCTTCGTCCAGAACAAGCTCCTCCCCGAGATACATAAGACCACCGCACTCCGCATATATGGGCAGACCCTTTTCTGCCAGATCTTTTAATTGTTTTCTGAAGGTTACATTGTCTGCCAGTTCTTGGGCATGGGTTTCAGGAAATCCGCCACCAATGTACAAGCGCGTCCACCGGGGGAATGACATCGGTTGTAAAGGGGCTAACCATCATGGTTTCTGCTCCTGCATGCCCGAAGTGCCTCGATATTTTCCGGATAATAGAACTGAAACGCAGAATCCTTGATGATACCGATGACAGGAGCCGATCGGAGCGAAGCGGAGACCCCGCTTCGGCGTGGATACTGCGTTCGGTTTTCATGCCTGATCTTCTCCTGTGCAGCTTCCGGTGCAGCAAGTGGGCCGGCATTAACGGAAACTTCGGCCAACGCTTTAAGGTCAAGATAACGAGCGGCTATTTTGGATGCATCATGTACGGCATCCATGGCACAGCCGTGTTCCGGGGTTGGAACCAGCCCCAAGTGTCTTTCCGGGAATTTTTCCCAGTCGAGTTTCGGGATTGCGCCTAGCACCGGGATATTGCAATACTGCTCAATATTTTTCCGAAGAACATTTTCATGACGGGGTCCCGCCACCCGATTCAGGATCACCCCTTTTATGGCAACATCAGGATCGAACTTCAAACACCCCAGCACAGCCGCCGCCATGGTTCGGGTGGATTTTGTGCAGTCGATGCAAAGCACAACAGGTGTCTTAAGAAGCTTGGCCAATTCCGCCGTACTGGTACTCCCATGGATATCAATGCCATCGTATAATCCACGATTTCCTTCGATAACCGAAATACCGTCTTTTGTGGAATGGGAAAAAAATGATTGAAGGATATGCGGTTTTTCAACCAGGAAGGTGTCTAGATTGTAGCAGGGCCGGCCGGCCGCAAGAGAAAGCCAGCCGGCATCAATATAGTCCGGACCTTTTTTAAAAGGTGTGACGTGTTTGCCCGATTCTTTCCATGCAGCAGTGATTCCGATGGATACGATGGTCTTCCCCGCTCCTCCCCGCAGGGCTGAAATTAAAATTCGGGGGAAATCCATATCTTCCTGCTGCATAGAAGGCTTTTAAATAAAAATAAGTTCTCATATCGGCCATTTCAAACAGAAAATGTTTGGTTTTTAATCTTCGTGCTCGGCATGGGCCTGTTTACCGGCACCTTTGAGTCCATACAAGGATGTGCTTCCGCTGGACCAGTATTCGAGAATTTCCTCTGTTACCATCTGGTTAATCAGCTTTTTGGCAACTCTGGGTTTTAAACCGAGTATTTTTGCCAAATCATTAAAGTAAAACTTGGTTTTACTTTTTTTCTTTTGCAGCCCTGCTACGATTTTTTCTTTTGCCTCTTCGTAATCCATTGATTGAGCCTCTTTTTATTAAGGGGGTACATATCGTACCCCCTATTGTGTTGACGATTAGAATTTAAATTGAGTGGTCTGGCGCCAGGTATAATATGCCGGATCACGGAAATCATCGATAAGGTGATGGGTAAACTCAAGTTCACATTTTTCAAAGAATCTTTCCCATCCGATCCTTTCCGCCCACTCACCAACACGTTCATATTTATTGGCACCGGCTGCATAGGCTTCGACGATTTTCTTGATACAATCCGTGGTCGAAGGCCAGCGTGGCATTTCGTTGGGCATAAACGCCACAACGACCTTGGAAAACTTGGGAGCGCTGATCCGGTTGGACACCTTGCCGCCGACCATGAGCACGATACCGTCACCCACATCATCAGCCAGCGGCATGGACGGACACATGGTGTAGCAGTTACCGCAGAACATACATCTGGGCTCGTTTACGAAACACTTTTCACCTTGGTTCCGTCGGCAAGTTCAACCTTGGCCGGTTTGATGGCAGCCGTCGGACAGGCAGCAATGGCCAGCGGAATTTCGCACATCTTGTCCAGGTATTCATGATCCAGCATCGGCGGTTTGCGGTGATACCCCAGAATGGCGATATCCGAGCAGTGAACCGCACCGCACATGTTCAGACAGCATGCCAGGGATACCCGAAGCTGGGCCGGAAGCCGCATGTTTTGAAAATCATCAAACAGCACGTCCATGGTGGCTTTTACCGGACCCGATGCATCTGTTGCCGGTGTGTGGCAGTGAATCCAGCCCTGGGTGTGGACGATATTGGTGACACCGGCGCCGGTACCGCCGATGGGGAATTTAAAACAGCCGCCGGCAAACTTTCGGCTTGCAAGATCCTGTTTTAACGGCTCAACCTTGTCTTTGCTGTCCACCATGAATTCGATGTTGTTACGGGTGGTGAACCGCAAATGTCCGTCACAATGCTTGTCTGCAATTTCACAGATTTCACGAATATGGGAGACGACTCATGAGACGGCAGCCACCGACCCTTACCGTATATACTTCATCACCGGTTTCAGAAACATGAACCAGAACACCGGGTTCCAGAATTTCATGATAGAGCCATTTGCCCTTGTTTTTCTTAATCACCGGCGGATAGAATTCATCATATTTTCTTGGACCGATGTCGGTTATTCTGTTTTCCATCGGTTTGTCTAGGATTATAACCTGAGGATATAAATGCCATGGTCTTTACCCCCTATCTTTGATGGTGTTTTCTGAATTCGTTAATATCACGGTCAAATCCGCCTTCGACTTCTTCTTCTTTCCAGAAGATGTACGGATTGTGACGCGGTTCCTGAACATGCTGCGGATCCGGTTTAATACCCGTCACCTCAAGCAGTTTCTGGAAGCCCTGACGTTTCATGAGTTCGCCGAGTCGTTCGCGGTTCTTGCCTTCTTCCATCCACCAGTCCCAGATGTTTTCAATGACTTCTCTTGATTTCATCGTAAGGCTCTTCAACCTTAATAAACGGAACCAGAAGAGAGCCCATCTGAGCACCGTCAAGAATCGGTGCTTTTGCACCGACCAGGATTGAACAGCCCCGGTCTTCACCGATTCTCAAGGCTCTTGGCATGACATTGATGCAGTGCATGCATCGGGTGCACTCACGATTATCTATTTTCAGCTTTCCGTCTTCTAACCACATACATTCGGTGGGACAAAGGTCGATCACCTCTTTCTGAATGTCAAACGGTCCCCAGTCACGACCGGCATGAGATCCGCCATTGGGCGGAAGTTCTCCGCCCACATAGGCCTTGACCGCTTCCTGATCGATTCGGATATCATCTCGCCAGGTGCCGATAAAAGACATGTCCGCACCGTGCGATGGATGCCACGCAGCAGTTGGGGCACCCGTCAAATTTAAATTTGAACTTGTATGGGAATGCCGGCCGATGAAGCTCATCCTGATATTCCACGGTAAGATGATGACAGAGTGCCTGGGTATCGAAGCAGGCCCATTCACAGCGAGCCTGTCCCACACAGTCGGAAGGTGTTCTCAGGTTTGACCCGGAACCGCCCAGATCCTGATTCATATTATGGGTCAGTTCCCAAAAAATCTCTTCAAGCTGCGGTGTTGTGGTACCCAGAAAGATGATATCACCGGTTGAACCGTGCATGTTGGTGATACCACTGCCGCGCAGTCCCAGAGATCACAAATTTGTCTTAAGATATTCAGCGGTATAAAATTTGCCGGCCGGCTGGTTGACACACGCATGGTGTGAAAATGGGCAACACCCGGAAACATCTCGGGCTGGTCACAATATCTTCCGATAACACCACCGCCATAGCCGAACACACCGACGATTCCGCCATGCTTCCAGTGGGTTCTTCCGTGCTTGAAAGACAGTTCCAGCACACCCAGAAGGTCTTCACATACATCCACCGGAATCTGGTACTCTAATCTTATCCTGATTCTTTGCCCTTGATTCGGCCTCCTGCTTTAGATCAGACACAAAACTCGGCCATGGCCCGCTTTCAAGCTGGTCCAGCAAAGGGGTTTTATGTTTTGCCATTGTATTACCTCCATTCTAATTGAAAATTAACCAATCTGACTATAAAGAAAATTCACCGTCCCCTTTTAGGGCAGCAACAATCACCTCCTCTCATTATTTTTTCATTTTTTTTTAGATGTTATCATTCAATACTTCTTTGTATAAAGGTCAAAACATACAAAGAAGATCATATAAAATTAATATTTCTGCTTGTCAATAAAAAAGCAGGGTTTCAAAGCGTTAAACACCATTTTATTTTGAAGCTATGGTGTTACACTTTCTCTAATTGTTCTAATGGCTATTGTACAGACCCTCGACATGCTTTCCAAGATGCTGCCGGATGACCGAAATCTCCAAGGCCTGTGAAGGATATGTATGAACAATGGCGTGATTCAGATCAAAAAAATCCGCCCGGCTGCAAGATAAAAGATGCTGCCGGAAACAGTCGGTCTAAAGGTTCTGGAAACACGCTGATGAGTGGTTTTAATGCCAGTGCTTCAAAAAAGCCCTTCAGGATTCCTTTGAGCGCAACATCATCAGACCACACGATGTCTCCAACCCCATCCAGCCGGTCAATACGCATTTTGATTGCCATATTCAAAAAAAATACCAGCAATGCTTCTAAAATCAATTCAGAATCTGGTTCTATGGATTCAGACACGATAGTGTTCTCATACATGGATCTGTATTGTCTCACGGTGACAAGCTTTAACTCGATATCATCTTTTTGACACTTTAAAACAAAATCACCGGCAGCATGATGCCACGAAAATATCTGTTCAAACGTTTCGACGTTATAATAATAGGTTAAAATCTTCGCGGCCTGCCGGTAAAGTTCCATGGTTTGATGGGGTGTAAGGAAAAAGTTCCCGTGTTCATGATCCCATACAATGATTTTGTATTTTTTATCATCAGGATCAAGGGACATGTGGAATTCGTTAAACCCCTCGAACCATTCACCTAAAAACATCCGGGTTTCAACTTGATCCATTTTTGTAAAAACGTTGCCCTGGGCGTATACTTTGGGAATAAACGAATCAGGGTACTGTGTGTCGAGCGTTTTTAAAAGCCGGTATTCTCTTTGAGCACATTGTTTTCCGACGTCTGTAACAGCAACGTTCAAGACAAAGGGAATCTTGACGGCCTGCAAAACAGCTTCAACTTTGGCTGGATGATAAAACTCGCCGTGTTTGTCGAGAAAGATTCTGATCTCTTCTATTTCTTCAGGATGCTATATTTCGATGAAGATGTTGGGAGACCGACTGTGTAATGATCGCATATCGGTCTCTTTCCAGAAAATTTCGCGCAGCTGTAAAATAGTCGCCGTGATTTATGAAAATATCACTATCCGACTCAAATGTTACAGCGGATTGATGTCGGCTGAGGGGAATGGGAGTCGACCATACAAAATCACCCTCCCGGACAGGATTGTTTCTGCTGGATAAAAAAAACTTGAATCTCGGCATGCAGGCTTCTTCTGCTGATATTGTTTATCTGTATTTTTTGATTTCATCTAAAATTTCAGGGGCAACCTCATAACCGAGTTCCACCGCTTTATCCACATGTTTAACAGCAAGCGCATATTCCTCTTTTTCGAGGTAAGCGATGGCCAGATTGTTGTATGCCACGGCAAAGTCCGGTTCGAGGTCAATGACCTTCAGGCTGGTCTCGATGCTTTCATCAATCATCCCTTTCATGAGATATGCATTGGCCAATGTGGTATAGGCCTGCAGAAATTTGGGATTCCATCGAATCGCTTTTTCAAGGGCAGAGATCGCTTCCTCAATATTTCCCAATTGAAGATGCGCAAATCCAATATTTCCATAACCTTCGGCAAATCCTGCCCTTGCCTGTACCGCCAGCTTATTGTATTTAAGGCAACCTTCCAGATCCCCGCGCTGCAGACAGATCCCTCCCAGCTGAACATACGCCTCTGCAAGATTCGGGCTACACTCGATAGCCGCAAAAAGTTCCTTTTCAGCTTCCTCGTATTTTTTAAGCCCCAGTAAGCCAATTGCAAGGTTATAATGGGATGTGCCGCATTCAGGGTTTGCGGCAATGGCCGCCTTTTGGTGAGCAATATATTCTTGTACGTTTTTTGCTTTTGCCATTGTATAATCCTTTTTTTTTTTTTTATTTTAAGTGTTTCGCACCGAATATTGCTAAAAAGCCTTAAAAAATGTTTCCGGCCGAACGTTTACCGGCATTGCTGAAAATTAAGACGGCAAACTTGAGATCAATTTTAAGCTGTCCTGGTTATTATTTCATCAACCGATTGTCAAGGAAAAACAAAACCTAGACATTATTTGAAGACCGATCTTTTTGCTTGACACAACGTATACCTTTTTTTAGGTTTGGAGTTCAATCATTTTAATACGGCACCCTGATTGTTTTCCAAAGACAACAACCATATGTGTGAAAAGGGGGATGTTATGATCGCAGGATGTTTCACGGCAATTGTTACACCATTTAAAGACGATGCTGTCGACTATGAAGGTCTGGGCAAATTATCAGACTTCCAGATCAAAAATGGAATTACCGGAATATTGGCCGTGGGGACCACCGGAGAGAGTCCTGTTTTGAGCTGGGATGAACATAACCGCGTTATTGAAACCGTTGCAGAAAAGACAAGAGGTAAGTGTATTTGCATTGCCGGTGCCGGAAGCAATAACACAAAGGAATCTCTGGAAGGAACAAAACATGCGGTCTCAGTCGGTGCAGATGCGGTTCTGCTGGTGGATCCATACTACAATGGACCCAGCTCTATTGAAATACGCAAAGAATATGTCGCTCCGGTGGCCAAAGCTGCTCCGAATATAGAAATTATTCCTTATGTCATTCCGGGCAGAACCGGTGCACAACTGTTGCCTGAAGATTTGGCACTTTTAAATGAAACCTTTGATAATGTTAACACGGTCAAAGAAGCCACCGGTAATCTTGAAAACATGAAGAATACAAGAAGATGCTGCGGATCGGATTTTACCATATTGTCCGGAGATGACGGGATGACATTGGAAATGATGTCGGATCCTGAGATAAAGGCTTCCGGAGTCATTTCTGTGGCGTCGAATGTGGTGCCCAAAGCGGTGACACAGATGGTTCACCTGCTTCAGGAGGGTAACCAGGCTGATGCCAAAAAACTGCTCAGCGCCCTTGAACCTCTGTTTGATCTGGTAACGGTTAAAACAATGGAAACGACACCTTTTGGTGAAGTGGTATGCCGCGCCAGAAACCCGCTGGCTTACAAAACACTGATGTCGATTCTGGGAATGCCCGCCGGCAGATGCAGGCGGCCTCTTGGGAAAATGACGCGAAACGGCCTTGAAACGGTGCTTAACGCTGCGCGAAAAGTACAGGCGGATAATCCTCAAATATTGGAACCTGTGGCCGAATTCTTCAATGTTGACATTGAGGGGCGCTTAAACGATCCATCCATATTGGAAGGGCTTTATTACGAAGAATATTGATGACCTCGCAAAAGTTAAAAAAATAAATTTTTGCGAGATGCTTTGTATTTGGTGTTTAGTATTTTCAGATCCAACAATTTGATATATCATTTAGTGCTCTAATTCATAAGTACGATGACATATTTTTATCAGGACAACTTCCCAGATAAGTTGAAGTTCAAAAGTGTGAAGTGTGAAGTGCCTAAAATGAGCTAAAGTTGAGGAACGCGCTTTCAGCGCGATCAATTATAATTAAAATTGATAAAATACCTTAACTTCCCCGATGAATACGGGATAAATAGGCATTTTAAACTTTTGCATGCTTAGAGAGAATAAACCAAGGTATAAATACGTTACCGTATTTAAGAATACATGTACTTAGTTATCACGGTGTGATGCCGGATATTATTATGCTCAACATGAGGTATCCGGCATCAAAATTCTTTTCTAAGAGTTCTGATCTTCTTTCAATTTAAAACTGCCTTCCTTAAACAGAACGTCTTTTAGCCACTTCAAACCAAATTTTAAAAGTGCTATTTCATCTTTTTTGATTTTTTCTATGGTTTCAGCGTCAATGTTATATCGATCCAAGAAAGAGCTTTCAAAAACAAAAGCTTTAAATTTATCGATATTGTAGCTGACTAAAAAAAACATTTTTTTACTTTCTTCCATGAGCTTGAGATTGGGAGGAAAAGATCGCTTACGCACCACCAGATCGGTCCATTCGGCGTTGATGTCATCGTGGATATCGACCCCCTGATCTTTTCGCCACTCACGGATGGTCCAATCTTTTTCTTCTTCAAACCCCAGACAGTGCGGTTCATGAACAAAAAAATAAAATCCTTCATCACCCACCTGCTTTTTATGGCTGAGCGAAGCAACTCCCAGAGGATAATACCGGCAGGTGGTGGGCCTGTCTGCATATATGATGCAACCATCGTCTTTGACAAAAGGACATGATTGTAAATCGTCATCCATCAACTTTAAGGTCACAACCGGCAAATCGGTTTTTTCTAAAAGCTGGGGAGTGGTGTACATCACAAGAAATTCTTCCGAAGACAGCTGCAAGCATCTTTTGAGTCTGATAATATCATAGGGCGTTAGGATGATATTAATCCCCCTGCAGCATTTGGTGAAACATTTTACGCCCTTATGACATTTAAATTTGAACTTATTATCTAATTTTAGCCGAACAGGCTCTATATCAGCCATACGATCTGATGAATTCATATTTTTTCTTCCTTTTTCATATTAAAATTTTGGACCTTACTACCTGAATTTTGCACGAGTTGGAGGCTTTCATCTGCAAGGCATTTAAGGGTGAAGCCATAGTGTACTATTGCGAACCCTTAATAACGCAGCAGATGGAAGCCTCCGACTCGCCCATAGGGTGAAAATTGATGAGGAAAAAATATTATCATCCTTTTTACCATTTGGGTATAATTTTGGTAAAATTATATTGTTTAAACCCTTTTCTATTAAGCATTAAAAAGTTTCTCATCAATTTTCATGCAAGATTCAGGTACTAACTGAAGCACCGGCCGATGTCAACCATTGAAAAATAAGATATTATCTGCCAAAATCTTCTTAAAAAGTAACATTTCAATTAGGGCCCAAGGCGGCAAATACCCGTAGCACCGATTTACTGAGAAGTTGCCTTAAACATAACTTAGGTCTTGATTTCAACTCAAAAAATGCTATAGCTTTCGAATCGTATGGTATTGTTGAATTTTTTATATCATAGAGGTTTCTTATGGATGAACTGATCTGCTCTGAATTCAAACTCGGACGTCGCTTGTTAGGACGCCTTCCTCACGGAAAAGACCTGATCACATCCATTGAGAACTTTTGCAGGGCATCCGATATCCGGACAGCAACATTTTCCGTTATTGGTGCTGTTTCGTCTGCCACCATAGGCGTTTATGACCAAAAACAACACGTCTATGTCACTTTTACTGAAAATGCAACCATGGAAATCGTAAATTGCATCGGCAATGTTTCATTAAAGGATAAGACGTTGGTAATCCAATCCCACATTGTCCTGGCCGATGAACACGGAAAAATAATCGGTGGTCACCTTTTTTCAGAAACCATACTTTTTGCCGGAGAAATTGATCTTCAGGAAATGACCGGGAAACCTTTAGAAAGGGTTTACGACGACAACACGGGGCTTATGCTTTGGAATTTAGAGAGTTAAAAAGGAGAGTAGCATGAAACTGACCATTACAAAGGCCGATCAATTAAAGACCAAACCAGACGATTCCAAACTCAGTTTTGGTACCATTTTTACAGATTACATGTTCAACATGGATTACAATCCTCAAGATGGATGGCATAATCCACGTATCGAGCCCTATGCATCCATAGATATGGACCCGGCAACCATGGTGCTTCATTATGGCCAGGGTGTTTTTGAAGGTCTCAAAGCATACAGGACAGAAACAGACGCTGTCCAACTTTTCCGTCCAAAAGACAATTTTAAACGGATGAACAACTCTTCGCGCCGTTTATGCATACCTGAAATTGATGAAAATCTTGCATTAGACTTCCTCAAAGAACTTCTGACCATTGAAAAAGACTGGGTGCCCAGCGCTCCGGGAACCTCTCTTTACATACGGCCAACGATCATCGCCACAGATCCTTTTTTAGGTGTGCGTGCCTCGCATACCTATCGATTCTTCATCATTCTTTCTCCTGTAGGTGCCTATTATGCCGAAGGGTTTAACCCCGTCAAAATTTGGGTCACCCGTCACTATGTGCGGGCCGTTCGAGGCGGTGTGGGTGAAGCCAAAACGCCCGGAAATTACGCCGCAAGTCTTTATGCCGCTGAACAGGCACACAAGCATGGTTACAACCAGGTTTTGTGGCTTGACGGCATTGAGCAGGAATATATCGAAGAAGTCGGCGCAATGAACATCTTTTTCGTCATCAATGGTGAGCTGATCACCCCCATGCTAAATGGAAGCATCCTCCCGGGTATTACCAGAGATTCTGTAATGGGCCTTGCCAAAATGTGGGGCATAAAGGTTTCTGAGCGAAAAATCGGCATCAGCGAAGTGATAGATGTCCATGCCTCTGGAAAACTTGACGAAATTTTTGGTTCAGGTACTGCAGCCGTTATTTCTCCGGTGGGTGAAATCAAGGTCGGAGATACCGTAATAACCGTCAGTGACGGCAAAGTCGGCGCCATGGCAAACAGATTCTACAAAGAATTAACAGATATTCAGTACGGTAAAACCAAAGATCCTGCAAAATGGATTGAACCCATATAACCATAAGGATCATCTCCCGATGAGTTGTAGTTAATTTGAGTAAAATAAGTGGGTCATCTCCAATTGGGAAGGTGTGATCCCAAGCAGAAAAACTTATGCAAAAAAATTCAGATACACACAAATACCTCCCATCTTTTATATTAAAGATGGAACGTGCGAACCTTCATCCTGTTGTCATCGATACGTTTTCCCATTATTATAAAAAAATCATTTCAGGCGCAACCGGCCTTATCTCTGACAAAGATATAGAGCCGGTGACCTCAGACAATATCGAAAATGCCGATCGCATTCAAAAATATGCCGAAGCCGGCAGGCATGCGTCTTTCAATGCTGTGATGATAAAACTCAACGGTGGTCTGGGCACCAGTATGGGGCTTACACGGGCAAAGTCTCTTCTTAAAGTAAAAAATGAAAAAACCTTTCTTGAAATTATATTAAAACAGGCAGAAAAGCGTCATGTAAACCTTGCCCTGATGAACAGTTTCAGCACCCATGAGGACACGCTCGACGCCCTTTCAAAAATTAAACCGCCAGCTTCACCGCTCTTATTCCTTCAGAATAAGTTTCCAAAAATTCTTCAGAAAAATTTTGCACCGGCTGACTGGCCCAAGAATCCTGATCTGGAATGGAATCCTCCCGGGCATGGTGATATATACTCGGCTGTTTACACATCCGGGATATTAAACACACTACTCGACAAAGGAATCGTATATGCTTTCATTTCAAATTCGGACAATTTAGGAGCGACACTGGATGAATCGCTTCTGGGGTATTTTGTTGAAAAGGGTTTCCCTTTTATGATGGAAGTGGCCCCCAGAACCCCTTCGGACGTAAAAGGAGGGCATATCGCAAGACATAAAGACGGACGATTGATTCTGAGAGAGTCGGCCCAGTGCCCGGAAAATGAACTGAGCGCATTCAGAGACATAAAGCGCTATGGATTTTTCAACACCAACAATATCTGGATAAATCTCAAAGTACTTCACAAGTTGATCCAAAAGAGCGGGGCTGTAAAACTCCCCATAATCCGCAATCCCAAAACCCTCGACCCCAGAGATGAAAAAAGCCCAAAGGTTTTTCAGATCGAAACCGCCATGGGTGCTGCCATATCCCTTTTTGAAGGTGCGGCTGTTATTAAAGTTCCTGCATCACGTTTTTTACCGGTTAAAAAATGTAACGATCTTTTATCGATCCGGTCCGACCGCTGTATCTTTTCTTTAGAAAACAATCTGATTGCAAATCCAAATACTGGAACAAAAACGATCCAGGTCGATCTAGACCCGAAATACTACGGAAAAATAGATCTTTTTGATAAAAGATTTTCCAGGGGGGTACCGTCACTAACGAATTGCGAATCACTGACCATCAAAGGGGATGTGCGGTTTGAAAGTAATGTCGCCATCAGAGGCAAGATTGTTATCACAAACAAAGGAAAAACGCAGGCTGTAATCAAAGAAGGAACCGTCGTAGAGAAAGATCTAATCTTTAATTGAACGGCTAACTCTTGTTAAAAAGGGAATAATATTTCATCACCTGTTTCACAAAATTTTCTGTTTCTTTGTAAGGGGGAATCCGCTGATACTGTTCAACGACTTTGGGACCTGCATTATAGGCCGCAAGCGCCAGATGCAGCTTCCCTTTAAAGCGATGAATCAGTTGTTTTAGATATCGGGTACCTCCCATTACATTATCCTTTGGATCAAAAGGGTCTTTTACTTTAAGTCTCCTGATATTCTCCGGCATAAGCTGCATCAACCCCATTGCTCCGGCCTTTGAAACCGCCCGCGGATTAAAATCCGACTCTGTTTTGATCAGTGCTTTCAACAATGAAAAAGAAACGCCGTGTGTTTGAGATGCTTCTGAAATAACATGATCATACAGGTCGGTGATGTTTGATTTTAACGGAGTTTTAGGGGTTTCTTTGATATAGACCTTATAATTGGATGATGTGGATGATGTGGGTACGTTTGTAAAATGAAGCACCCCTTCACTGTCGGCATAAACATAGATATCGGCATGCAGGGGCATGGCCAACGCAATCATTATATATAAAAATGTGTAAATTCCGATAAAAAAACAATTCATGCCGATTCGTGTCATCACTTTAAGTATGATTTTACCTTAAAAAATTCTTCCGGTATGCTAAGTTGAATTGACATCGATAAAAATTAAGGGTTCGAAACTTGAATACTTATTTAAGCGGTCAGCCGACCTTTTTTGTTTGCAAATTTGACCATTGTTGGATATCTCTAGTTTTTTAAAACCCATGATGTTAAACTTATAAAAACCGATAACACGTTGTTCTAATGGACGTTATCATATGGAAAAAGTATTAAAATACATTGTTTATCGCAACCGGCCCTTCGCGGTCGTTGTTGTTGTTTTGTTTCTTTTTAGTATTGTATCATGCAAAAATGATACCAACGATAAAGCGCAAGCGCGGACCCACAATTCTATTATTACCAGCATCGATACTATGGGGCAACTCAATAAGATCCTCGAAATATCTAACGAACGCCTGTTGATTTTAGAATTCTATGCTGATTGGTGCCCTCCATGTAAAGAACTTGCCCCTATTCTTGAAAAAATTGCCAAGGAAAAAAGTGCAACTGTAGCAATCTACAAGATTGACATTGATCGACACCGCGAACTTTCGAATTCGTTTCGCGTGCCCGGCATCCCCCATGTATCTTTTGTTAAAAACAAAGAAAATGTTTTTTCCCTAACAGGTTTATATCCAAAAACCATGTACTTGAAGGTCATCGAACAGTATACCAATCCCGCTGAATCTTAATTAAACAGTGTATCGGGTCTTTATTTGTAAGGGTTCACGGGGGGTGTTTTCTCGTGTAACGATACCTTGATGTTACATTTTCTGTATAATTTTTTTTACAAAATTACCATCTGCCGTTGTGCCGAAATGTTTCATAATTAAACCCATGGCCTGCATTTTGTTTTTAAACTGAGAGAAATCTATGTTCTGATGAATCCATGCCGTAATTTCCTCTTCAGTGGCCATTTTCGGCAAATAGTTCTCAATAACTTTAATAAACTCTGAATCCGCTGACTCACCTTTTTGTTCCAACACTTCTTTTTCTGATTTCATTAACTTTTTTAAGATCTTTACAATTTCATCATCTAAAAGCTTTTTTTTATCGAGCCTCCCGAACTCTCCAATGATGACGCGGAGTGCATCTTTTTTCTTTTCGTCTTTTGCCTTTATTGCCGCGGTCAAATCTCTTTTCATCTGACTTTGAAGATTCATTTCTCACCTTTTTATTAAATTATTAAATATTAAGGGTATCGCTGTAGCCTTTCCCAGAATAACATTCCGTTTCAGCCGCGGGATAATTCTGTTTCCATCGGCAAGAACTCGCAAATAAAACCGCGTAAAAGCAAACAGGGCTAAGGTGTTAAAATTAAACTGATAGAATATAATAATTATCAATAATTCTAGCCATCTCTATGCTGTTCGCTTTAACGCGCTCTAATTTGCTCAGACAGCTTTCCGATGGAAACAGAATTATCCCGCGGTTTACTGACATTGTGACTGTGGTCAATTCAATCGGGACATATTATGGGAACTGCCATAAAAGTCCCAAATAAACGGTCAAAATATTATCGTTTATTGGTATATTGTGTCAATAAAGTATTGATTAACGTATAAAAGTCTTTTACGATCTCTTCAATTTTAACATCCACGACCAAACACGATCTGAAAATATTATAAAAAGCCCGTGACTGTAGATAAAAAATTCAATCGAAAAATCTCGACAGCGCTGCTCATTTTGTTTTTTTTTGCATTTGCATGTTCGGATGTCAAGGAGCAGGCCCAAGCGCCTACCTTTAAAAAGCAGCACTTCGAGTATGGTATAAACTGCGAAGATTTAATCCTTATAAAAGAGACTGTTCAGCCCCATCAAAATCTGTCGGACATCTTATCGAAGTATAAGGTGCCCAACGCTGTAATCCATGCCGTTGCATTTTCATCCAGACCCGTATTTGACGTTCGAAAAATTAAAGCCGGCAATCCTTTTTGTATTATCCGCGACAATAATCCTACTCAAAAGGTTCGTTATTTTGTATACGAAATAAACCCTGAGGATTATGTGGTCTTCAAACTCGAAGATCCAACAACCGTTTTTTTGGGGAAAAAACCTGTACTTGTTGAAATAGAAACCGTTTCGGAATCAATTGAATCATCGCTATGGGAATCCCTGACGGAAAAAGAGATCGATCCTGAACTTGCCATCAAACTTTCTGAAATTTACGCATGGACCATCGATTTTCATCATCTTCAAAAGGGAGATAGCTTTCAGGCGATTTTTGAAAAGAAATTCATTAAGGGGAAACCCATCGGGCTTGGAAGGATAAAGGCCGCCAGATTTTGTCACAAGGGGAAATTTTTTTATGCTTTTTATTTTGATCAGGATGCTCATGGAAGTTATTTTGATGAGCATGCAGACAGTCTTGAAAAAGCATTTCTCAAGGCCCCCATTAAATTTTCAAGAATTACATCGGGCTATTCGAAACGAAGATTCCACCCGATTCTGAAAAAATACAAGGCTCATTTTGGTATAGATTACGCTGCCAAAACCGGCACGCCTATTATGAGTACCGGCGATGGGATTGTTGTGAAAACGGGCTACGACTCAAAAAACGGCAGGTATGTCAAAATAAAACATAACGGCATCTATACGACCCAGTATCTTCATATGTCCAAAATCGCCCGTGGAATCAAACCGCGAGTAAAAGTTAAACAAGGAGACATCATCGGTTACGTGGGGTCCACCGGATTGGCTACCGGACCTCATCTTTGCTATAGATTCTGGAAAAACGGCCGCCAGGTCAATCCTTTCAAGGAAGATATTCCATCGGTTGAACCTGTCAAAAAAGAAAATCTTCAAGAGTTTAATCAGCAAATGGCGAAACTGAACCAACAATTGAATGCGCTTGGCAACTCGATATTATCAATGGGTGTCAAATAAGAAAGATATGAGTTTTTCACATACCAGGATATCTGTGGGAAATGCCATTTCTTTAGGCAAATTGCCCAAAGGGAAAAATTTTGCTTCACTGGCATCGGACCCGGCCTCTAGTTTGCCGCCGAAGGATGTTCCCATAAACCATATTCCCACCGTCTGATTTTCCAAGTCATGAAAATTAGAATAAACGGCAAAAACAGACCCGATTTTCACATCCAGTCCTGTTTCTTCTTTAAACTCACGTGTCGCTGCCACCCGAACATCTTCATCGTACTCAACATGCCCGCAAGGGATACACCACATCCCCTTATAGGAACTGTTCCGTTTCACCAGGAGCAGTTCGTTATCTTTCAATACAATCACTGCAACACCGACCGTCGGATTTTTATATTGGGTCCATTTGCATCCATTGCAATACATCCTTTTTCGATGCCTTTTTAGTATAAGTTGTAATTGTTCCCCACAAAAGGGACAAAATTTGAAATTCATTGCGTTATCCTATATTTTTATTCGTATTTAACAATGACTTCTTCTTCACCTCTTCTTTGTAGATTTTTAGTATGTATCGTTTAGGGAAGATTTCTTTTGACAGGTAATTCAGCGAGCTGTTCAAAAACATATCGCATAATTCTTTAAACACCGTTTCTTTTGCGGCTGTATCCACAAAAATTTTTTCTCTTTTCTTCTCAAACATCACGCTGTCCCCAAGCATATCCTTTATTTCATCTATACTTTCCGTTGACTGACGGCCATTTGTTTTCAATGCTTCCGTCACCGGAACATCCATTCGGACGATCAGAGAAACCAGCCAACGATCGCCCACCAGCTTTCTTGAGGCATCATATACATCCAATTTCAATCCGTTTTCTAGATCCAGAGTTTTTATGAGTTTCTCTTTCATGTCCAATTCCTCTTAATCCTGTTTATAGATATTGTATTTTCTACAACGGTTCTGTCTAAAAATACAATGCTTTTTCGGGGACTATTTTTATATTTGCCACATAGCCTTATTTGTTGGTATGGTGGATTTGTTGTAAAAATAGATCCTTTTGATTTAATGGAGTTTATTCGTTAAATAGGACACAGATTCTACACAGATTTGCACAGATATTATGTTGTAATAGTTCAAGAAACAAGTCGAATCTAAAAGAGCTTCAGGTATGATTAAATTTTTTATTAGAAGCTGTCTGGGTGGATTAGGGATCGTTTTTAAAGAACCATAGGCGATTTAACTTTTATGATATTGTGAACGACACTTCGTATTTTCGGAAAAGGCAGGGAAAATCTCATGAAATATTTACCCATTGACAGCAGCCTGTTCATTCAGAACCGGCAAAGATTTGCCGCCGGGCTCAAATCCAATGCCGTTGCCGTGCTAAATTCCAATGATGTTATGCCAACGAGTGCCGACGGCGTGCGATCTTTTATTCAAAACACAGATTTTTTTTACTTAAGCGGAATTGATGAGGAAGAGAGTATTCTTGTAATTTTTCCGGATGCCAGAGAAGAAAAGCACAGAGAAATCCTTTTTATTAAAGAAACCAACAAAGAAATTGCCTTATGGGAAGGACCGAAATATTCGAAAGAAGCAGCGTCGAAGATATCCGGAATCAAGACGACTTACTGGACCCGGGAATTCGAAAAAATTTTCAGAAGTTTGATTTTTGAGGCTGACCGGGTTTTTCTGAATTCCAATGAACACCTGCGGGCCGACGTTTTCGTTGAAACCAGAGACACTCGTTTTTTAAAATGGTGTAAAAGAAATTATCCTTTGCATAAATACGAAAGATTGGCGCCCATTATGCACCACATTCGGCCCATCAAATCCAAGATAGAAGTGGAATTGATCAAACAGGCCTGCAACATTACCGAAAAGGCCTTTTTGCGATTGCTTGACTTTATCCGGCCCGGAATATGGGAATTCGAGATCGAAGCTGAGATTTATCACGAATTTTTATCCAATCGATCACGGGGGCCTGCATATGCCCCCATCATTGCTTCAGGGGCCAATTCGTGTATTTTGCATTATGTCAAAAACAACCGACAATGTGAGGATGGTGATCTTGTACTGATGGATTTTGGTGCTGAATATGCCAACTATGCCTCAGACCTGACGCGAACAATCCCGGTGAATGGCAAATTCACCCCACGCCAAAAAGAGATCTACAATGCGGTGCTTCGCGTTCAAAAAGCGGCCGTTCAGATGCTCACACCGGGCAAGACCTTTGAAGCGTACAATAAAAACGTCGGCCTCATTATGGAAAAAGAGATCATCGGTCTGGGTTTGCTCGACGCTAAAGCAATAAAGAACCAGCCCTCGGACGAGCCGCTATATAAACAATATTTCATGCACGGCGCATCCCATCATTTGGGTCTGGATGTGCACGACCTTGGGAGTAAATACCGAAAATTTGAAGAGGGCATGGTGTTTACGTGTGAACCGGGCATTTACATTAAATCAGAAGGGATCGGCATCCGGCTGGAAAACGACATCCTGATCACCAAAGACGGCCCTGTTAATCTCATGGAAAACATTCCTATCGAAGCCGATGAAATTGAAACCTTGATGAACAAATAAGAACAGGTTTCGTATTCGATATCACCTTGCGTTTATTTGGATTTTCAAGTCACCCAATCAAGGCCGATAGCCTCTCAAAAGGATTTAATTTTCTAAAAATTTAATATCTGAATTTTGCAAGATTGTCTGTCAAGATTTGGGTATTAATTATGGATGCTCGACAAGAGATGGTTTATTATCGGTAACCGTCGGCATAATCGTCAGTGTTCGGCCGTCTGTCCGCATGGATACGGCGCCATTACGTGCGGTTTCAAGCACACGGCACCCTTTTGCCTTATATCGTTTTAAAACCAACGGGTGGGGAAATCCAAATCTGCTTTTCCATCTCGATGATATAACGACAACTTCGGGGGTTATCTTTTCCAGAAAAGGTTCGGTGCTCGATGTTTCACTGCCGTGATGCGGGGTCAAAAGAACCGTGCTCTTTAATTTGTTACCTACCGTCGAAACCAATTCATATTCCGCCCGTGCCTTGATATCTCCGGGAAACAGAAATGATGTTGCTCCAAATGAGATCTTTACAACCAGTGAATTGTTGTTCAGGTTGCGCCATGTTTCTATCTCTTTTTTTTCAATAAAATCCAATGGTGGATACAATATGTCAATTTGAACGCCATTTATATCGTGAATACCGGTAATCTTGTTATACTCCGGCATTTGAATGTTTTTCTTTTTAATGGTTTTCATGAACATTCGATATCCATAGGTGTTGGCGGTTTCGTGGTTTGTCCATACATTTTTGACATTGAAGTGTTCGGCAATATATATCAGCCCGTTTAAATGATCGCTGTTGGGATGGGAGAGAACTATGGAATCAATGCTACGAATCTTTTTTTGCCATAAAAAAGGCGCAACAATACTCGCCCCTACATCAAACACCCGATTGTCGGAAAATCCGCCGCCGTCTATCAACATATTATAGCCGTACGGAAGTTCCAATAGCGAGGCATTTCCGTGTCCGACATCGATCATGGTTACCCTGAGATCATCCCGCCAATACCGCTGATACAACCAATAACTCACGTCTACGCTAATCATCAAAATCGTCAGCAGGCCAACCATGACCACTGGTTTTTGAATTGAATTTTTGTTTTGACTGCTCCGGTCTTTACTTAAAGCCAACGGCGCTCTAATTTGTACATTTTTGAGGTTAAGCAGTGCCCAAAACAGAACGTAAAAACTAAATATTTCCAGATAATTTGGAGTAACGGTCTTTATTGCCGCAAATGTCCACCCTGATATAAGATTGATGATCTTTATGACGTATTCCAAAACCGCCGAGCAAACGTTAAGACAAAACAATGCACCGGAAACTGTCAATGGATATATAAATACAGCCATTATTCCCAATGGAACAACCACAAAACCAATCAGGGGAATAAAAATAACGTTTGCCGGAAGCCCCACCAGCGATACCTGGTTGAAGTAATGCATCACAAGGGGCAGCGTACCTATGACGGCAAAAAAGGACGTCATGAAAAAGTAATAGAGTTTTATGGCCGCCTTTAACCATTTTTGTTTCCGGGTTCTGTTTTGGCCGGATGGCCAAAGTGGCGGCAGTCTGGAAAAACCGTATATGATGGCAAGGACCGCGGCAAAAGAGAACTGAAACGAAATTGAAAAAATAGAAGGCGGATGGACAGTCAGAATGATCATTGCCGCCATTGCCAGTGTGTTAATGAGGTCATGTTCTCTTTCAAATAAAAACGCCATCAAAAATACGATAACCATGATCACCGCCCGTTGGGTGGACGGGGACATGCCTGAAAGAAGACCATATACAAGTACGGGAACAATAGATAAAACGACAGCACCTTTTTTCGTCCAGGCATTTAATAAAAAAAAACGGATATGAGATAACATCCATTTGAAAAATAAAAATGAAGCCGTCGCGATAATACCGATGTGAAGTCCTGAAATGGCGAGAAGGTGTCCGGCGCCGACCCGGTTGAATGCCTTTCTTAATTCAGGAGATATCGCGTTCCGGTCACCCACAATCAGGGCTTTTAAGACATCCTGCTGTTCTTTATCTCCAATTTGGTCGATAAGATTGGACATCCGATGACGTGCACCCGAGACGATGGCACCCACCCCTTTCCCCATATTTTTTTCGATCAGGGTCAGTTTGTGTGCCGAAACATAGGCACTACCCCAAACTTTCTTGAAAGCCATATACCGTTGATAATCAAATCCTCCGGGATTGCTGAAATTGCGAATGGATCTGATTCTACCCCGGAAAACAATCCGATCCCCCGTTGACAGATTGGGCGTATTCCCTGAAACAGTTAAACGGATTCTTCCCTTCACAGGAAATGGCTTGCTTTTGCTTTCAAGGAATTCTGTACGAAGAATACACTTTTGCCGATTCAAATGCTTGGCATCGGATGTGACAACAACACCGGTTATTTTCCACGGATGCGTGTCCATAAAGTGGATGACATGGTTGGAAGGGAATGTCGGGAAAACCCATGGTTGTATGGACAGGTAACCCAGGGCAATCAAAAGAACAAGGGGGAAAAGTTTGGGTGTTTTCTTTTTTCGAATGTAAAAAAGCAGTGTGGCTGCACATACCGAAACAACGATAACCATCCATGTGCCGTGCCCCGGAAACCAGGCACCGACGACAATTCCTGAAATCATCGATAAAAGGAGAGGAATAACCGGACGGGAATAAAATGTTGTGGTTCCCATTTATATCATTTTAGATCACTTTTAACTTTAGGCACGCATGCGAAGGCCGAGGTGGTTCACTCACCGACTATACATATCTCGAACATCTAAATTTCATAATAGTAATAAATCTAACCTTTTACCCGCCGGATAGCAGCCCCGAGTTGAGAAAACTTTTTTTCAATTTCCTCATATCCACGATCCAGGTGATATACCCGGCTGATCTCGGTGGTGCCTTTTGCCGTCAGCCCGGCCAGAATCAATGACGCGCTGGCCCTTAAATCCGTTGCCATAACCGGCGCACCGGACAGCATCGGCACACCGGTAATCATGGCGGTGTTTCCCGATATTTTTATATCCGCCCCCATGCGTTTCAGTTCGCTGACGTGAATGAAGCGGTTTTCAAAAATGGTTTCCGAAATCATACTGAATCCGCTTGCAATCGACATCAGCACCATAAACTGGGCCTGCATATCTGTCGGAAATCCCGGATAAGGCAACGTTTTAACATCAATGCTTACGGTTTCATTTGCTCCTTTAACCTGTATGCTCTTATCCTTGACAGATACCTCGGCACCGCTAAGCCTGAGCTTGTGGATCACCGCTTCAAGGTGGTCGGGTTCACAATCCAAAAGGGTCACATTTCCTCCGGTCAAGGCTGCCGAAACCATAAAGGTGCCGGCTTCGATCCGGTCAGGTATGATTTTGACCGATACGGGCTGCAATTTTGATACGCCTTCGATGGTAATGACCGAAGTGCCGACCCCTTTTATTTTAGCGCCCATCCGGTTCAAAACATCAGCAAGCGCAACAACTTCAGGCTCACACGCTGCATTACTCAACACGGTTATCCCTTTGGCCAGAACGGCCGCCATCATGAGATTTTCAGTTCCGGTTACGGTGGAAATATCCATATAAATCTCTTCTCCTTTTAAACGATCCGCCGTAGCTTCCACGTAACCATGTTTTAATTCAATCCTGGCACCGAGGCGGGCAAGCCCTTTTAAATGAAGATTTATGGGGCGTGCGCCGATGGCACATCCTCCCGGCAAAGACACCCGAGCTTTTTTAAGTCTTGCCACCAGCGGACCAAGAACCAGAATTGAAGCTCGCATTTTTCTAACAAGATCATAAGGCGCTTCGTGGTTGCCCACACCTCCCGCGTCTATTTGAACAGTATCTTTATCTGTCTTAACCCTGGCGCCGAGATTCAAAAGTAAATCTTTGGCGCTTTGGATATCTCTGAGGTCCGGAACGTTGGTATATGTATTCCATCCATCGGTTAGCAGTGAAGAAATAAGGATGGGAAGCGCGGCATTCTTAGCGCCGCTAATTTTCACTTCTCCCTCAAGGGAGCGCCCGCCTTCAACGATGATTTTGTCCATCTAAGCCTCTCTCAAATAAAAAAGCGCTTCCCCGGTTTCATGGCGAGGCAAGCGCTTTTAATCTTCAAAAAACAAAATGTTAATGGTGATGTTCGCCATTCTCCTTGGATGCATCAATGGCGGCTTTGATAATGCAGTAGGTCATACCAATGCCTAAAATGGTAAGTGCATACCAAAGACCGCCCATAAAAACCGCATGGCCCATGTCCCAGATCCATTCAAAATTAAAAGGAAACATAATCTATCCTCCTGCCCGCTTTATGCTTCAGCCGGCTTTAATTCCTGTTCTAACTCAACCGGAGATTCAACCGCCGTCTCTTCTTCGTCCAAGGATTCGATGGGGTTCAGTTCCGGCTCATTGGGAAATACCGGCAGATAGCGGTATGAAATGGCAATGAGAATAATACCGTATGCGACCGGGAGTATGGTTGTTGCAACTTCCTGCCAGCTTGGGATGTACAAGACCCATTGATCAAATGTCATAACGGGTACGGCCATGACCTGCAGCACCATGACCCATCGATTAAGACACACCCCGATAACTGCAAGGATCACGGCAATCCAAAGCGTCATGGAATTCTTGCGTCCTTTATTCGTAATCAGGATAACTGCAGGAATTAGACCGCAAATCCCAATTTCCGCCACAAGTATCCAGATACCATACAATGGATTGTTGGAATAAAATTCCATTAGCGTGAAATCCTTTAGACGGCGCTGTAACGGTGGCCCAGTACCAGGTATCGATATAGCTTGGCAATGATATATGTCAGAATCATCCATCCTGAAATTTTGGCCAGAAGCTCGATGGCATTGTCCTTTACCAGTTTTTTTCGGGTAACTTTTTCGGTGATCTTTGTAACCAGAATGGTAAAACACGGCCCGCAGGCAGCGGCCGACCAGGTAAATAGAAAGAAGGTCCAGGGCCAGATAAAAATGCCTTCCCGAAAGGCAAAGGGTCGTCCGAACAGAACACCGGCAACACCGCCCAAAGAGCCCTGGTGGAAAAAGGAAAGAAAGGCACCGGTTGCCGCAAATACCGCCATGATTTCGTGCATGTTGTGACCGAGATGATGAAAAAACGGCACTTTGTCGATCTGGCGGTTTTCAAGAATCAGCGGAATATATTCAATGGTCAATACGCCGAAATAACAGGAAAGACAAAAAGCCACCTCAGTCAGCATGGAGTGAACATTGGCATGCCAGAAAATAAACCATCCCCTGAGCGGTTGTCCGATATCGATGGCTAAAATCAGCAGCGCTGAGCTGTAGCAGATAAAACCGATCAGCACCGCATAATTGATGATATTCTTCAGCTCATCTTTTCCAAAAATATATCTTAATAATCCGGTAAAAAATGCACCGCCACCCACCGCAATAACGGCAAGATCAGCCCAGATCCACAAAGCAAACCCATAGTAGTCGTTCATGTTGGTCTGGTTAAGGCCCTTGAACCAGCAGAGTAACATGGCATAAACGCCCCACAGCAGTACAATGCCGACTACACCGATGAACAGCAAAAATTGCCACAACGGGCAGCGCTTAACGCCTTTGGGTATTAATGCAGAATCCATATGTTATGTACTCCTTGAATAGCAGTTTCAGTTCTTGTTAGCTTTTAACCATGGTGCACAGGCTTTTTCACCTTTGCCTCATCTTTCAGATAATTATCACCGGCTTGTCGAACCCAATTTCGGCTTGAAAGATAATAGACCTTGGGATTTGTTCCCAGTCGTTCCAGCAGCCGGAATGCATTGGGGTTCCTCGGACGCCCGCTATGTTTATGATCGGGTTTGACCATACTGTATACCGCATGGTTCGGATTGTTCAGATCACCGAATGTAATGGCACCGGCAGGGCATGCCTGGGTGCACGCGGTTTGATATTCATTCTCTTCAATGTCACGTCTTCCCTCCATAAACGCCCTTTCCTTGGCCAGCTGATACCGGTGAAAACAAAAGCTGCACTTTTCAACCACGCCACGCATTCGAGGAGAAACATTGGGACTCAGGTATTTTTCCATACCGTCCGGCCAGATCGGATCCCACCAGTTGAAATAGCGGGCATGATACGGACACGAAGCCATACAGTACCGGCATCCAAAACAACGGGTATATATCTGACTGACAATCCCGGTTTCAAGGCCGTAATCCGTTGCGATGGCCGGGCATACGGATACACAGGGAGAATGCCCTTCATGTTGACCTGCACATTGCATGCAAGGCCTTGGGAGATAGCATATATCTGTATTCGGGAAAGACTTTCCGTTGGTCAGCCGATAGACGCGCATCCATGTGATACTCAGAAGTTTGTTCGACTCATCTTTCCTGAAGGGCACATTGTTCTCAGCACATGCAAGCCACCATGCAGCTGCCGCATCCGGTGCACTTATCCAGATCGATGACCATCCCAAATTTCTGGAGTTTATTGTGTGTACGTCCTTCTTTCATCAGAACCTCTTTAGATTGACAACATTAACGTGAAGATTAACCGTGCATCAGAGAATCTTCAATCTTCAACCGTAAATATGATCAGGCTTTTTCTCATCTTCGCCCGGATTCCCCAGGCCGCATCCAGACCGGAATCCGGATCTTCGACCGGACCAATGAGCTCGTTAAAATTTATCCCCTTATCTGCCAGGAATTCGTCCCAGGCGGTATGCCCCAACCCTCTCGGCAGAGCAACGAGGCCCGGCATAATACCCTCAAAAAGGTGAACTTTGACCTCTGCTTTGCCTTTGGGCGTAATTAACACGACACGCTGGCCTTCACGCAGTCCGGCAGATCTTGCAGTTTTTGGGTTAATCTCAACAAAAACATGCTCACCTTTAAGAACAGTATCTTCAACTGTCTTGACGGCAAATGGCGGATCTCCGATATAACTGTTGGCCAGTCTGATGGTGTCATAGGGGATGAGTACAAGGGGATAAAGCCTCTCGTCACCTTCAATACCGACCGGCTTAAATTGCGGCATCGAGCCGCTATCCGGGTTGATAAACTCAAATTTACCGGAAACGGTATCAAACGACGATTCCAGGGTCGACCTCATCAACCCAGTGTCTGACCAAAATCCCTTTTCAACCAAGGTTTCCCATTTGTCATTTAGGGTCTCTTTTAGACAGGAATAATAACTGTCCCAGGGAAAAGCATTTGCGACACTTCCGCCCAATCCCTTTGCCATTTGAATGATAACATCACCCACATGTCTGGTATTAAACTGGGGCTCAACCACGGGCTTTGCGAGACCGATCACCGGTTGAATCAGACCGACCGGTGCCGGAACATCTTCATAGCGTTCGAGAAAAACGTGGTTCGGAAGAATAAGATCGGCGTTTTGAGCTGTTTCATCCATATAAGAAGAAAAACTGACCACAAACGGAATCTTGTCAAAGGCCTTTTCGGTACGCTTTGTATCAGGAATTGTATATAGAGGATTTTCACCGGAGACAAAGAGTGCCTGCAACGGGGACTGTTCTCCTGAATTGACGGCTTCTGGCAGACGGTTCATCAGATACCGGGAAAACAGATATTTTTTGTTTCCAGCCCCATCCAATCGTTCATGCTGCATACCGGCTGCAGCCCCGGCATCCATTTCAATTTCCGGCCAGCGAATGTAATCCGTATCAGAAACGGCCCAAACACCGCCCTTTTTATTGACATTGCCCACTAAGGCGTTCAAAGCGTGAACGGCCATGCATTCTTTAAGGCTAACGGGGGAGGATCCATCACCCCGGCCGCAAATGGCCAGCGGTCTTGAGGCCTTGGCAAAACTTCTGGCCAGGACAACAATTGTTCCACTGTCAATTCCGGTAACCGTTGTAACGCTGTCCGGGCCGTATTTATCCAATACAAGCTGTTTCCATTCATCAAACCCTTTGGTGTAATTTGAAATAAAGTCATTGTCGTACAAATCTTCTTTGATAATAACATGGGCAAGGCCCATTGCCAAAGCTGTCTCAGTTCCGGGATTAATGGGGATCCATTTGCTTGATTTGGCTGCCGTGTTGGACAGGCGCGGCTCAATTTGAATGACTTTCACATTGGCATTTTGCCAGGCACTGCTGGCTCTGAACATTCGTACCGGTGATCCCCAGCCGTCGATGATACCGCTTCCAAGGCTTAAAATAAAATCGGCATTTTCAAAATCAAATCCGGGCAAGGCCTGAACACCCTGCATCATGTGAAATGTTAGCTCATAGGAATCACGGACAGACGGCATACGCATTAAATTTGGAGAACCATAGGCGGTCAGGAATCTTTCAAAGAGACGAGGTATGGTACCACGGTCTGAACCTGATATAAAACCGACAGTATGTGACTGACCTTTTGACCTCAGGTTGCCGAGCTTTTCAACGATTTCTGATACAGCCGCTTTCCAGGATATTTTTTCCCATCTCCCCTGACCTCTCTTCCCTGTCCTTTTTAAAGGACTCTTGATCCGTGTGGGGCCATAAAGCAATTGAAGGCCGGAAAGGCCAAGTAGACAAGCGCCGCCGTTATTTATAGGGTGATCTTTCATGCCCTCGATTTTAACCGCCCGTTCATCTATTTTTCGAACCGTGATGCCACAACCACCGGAACAGAGGGTACAGACAGAATTGACGTAACGGGTTTCGCCATCTTTCGGTACCGGCGTCCACGGCCACATCTGGGTCCATATCGAAGAATCGTCCGTCATCTTCCATGGCAGCGGTGAAAGGGCTGTTCCTGCAGCCCCACCAATTACAAACGACAAGAAACCTCTTCTGCCAATCTTCATCTTAATTTTACCTCTTCATATATCGTTCGATTATTTATGGCATACAAAACATGCATCTCTTTCCGTCTGAACACTGGTGCCTTTGCCGGAGATCGATGACCCTGGAGAAACCACTTCAATAATATGGTCAACGAATCTTTTTGTCGGGGTTTTAACACCCGTTTTTCCTATATTGGTAGATTTTTGTTGATGGCAATCGGCACAATCGTCCATTTTCATCCGATCCCAGGGATTCTTTTTGAAACCACCGATACTCTTTCCCCAAATATCTCGACTGTAACCTGTAATCCGGTTCTCTTCATAAATTTTTAAACTTTCAGACTCGCCGATATAACCGTGACAGGTAACGCAGTCCATACCGGCACCCTCGATGTGGGCGGCATGGCTAAAGAATACGCAATCCGGTTGTTTTGAGTATATCAACCACGGGACTTCCCTTCCTTTGGAAACATATTCCTCATGAAATTTTATCTCATCCGGATCGACGCCTAGAATCTCTTCATGACAATCGATGCACTGTTCCAACTTCGGCGACCCTGAAAATGTTCCATCTTTACGAAGGAAATGGCAGCTTTCACACCCATTATCTACTTCAGCAACATGAAATGCATGGTTAAAGTCTATGGGTTGTTTTTTCTGAGAATATAATAGTTTCGGGAAAATAATCCACCCCAAGATAAGACTGGCAAACAACCCTAAAATAAAAAACAGGATGATGGGCCCACCGGGTCCGTTATCCTGTTTTTCCATATTTGCCTCCGGGGATTGTGCTGCATCCGCCCCACCGGCAGTATCCTCAGAAATCTCTTTCGCATGATCATCCAATGTACTCATAAAAACTCCGTCAAGCTGTAGTTGATGATTTCACGATGCAAGCTAAATCTTTAAAAATAAAATGAACTTCGATTTTGTACCTACAGATCTCTTTTTTGTCAAGGGAAAATCACGCTGAATCAGCTTCATTGTAATAGAAACAAGAGATTCTATAAGCCTCTGTAAAAAAGGACTAAATGGAAGGAAAATCTGTATGCTGAAATGAGTACAATTCCTCCAGCGGAATGGATAATCTTTTATAAAAAGCAGGTGCTGTTGGAGTGGTTTGGGCATCCTTAGAAAGAACAGGCGTATACCGAAATATTTCAACGGCAGGAATTAGATCAGATTACATATATTCGGCAATTGAAACCGCTCTGTCTCCGAGAATATTTACATAACTTCCTTGTTCATTATCGTACCAGCCGTAGATGACAGCCTGCGTAATCGGTATTCTGACAACGACATCTTTTAATGAACTCAAAAATTCTTTTTCCAATCCTGGCACTTTTTTTAGATCAATGATCTGTTCTGCAGTACGGGTGTGGGTCACATGCCCTTCGATAATCGCCGCCGCTCTGGGCATTCCAATGATATCCCCCGATACGTTCTGTTCATCGGTATAGTGGAGGTAGCCCTTGATGTCGTCAGCCGCGGCCTGTCGGAATATATCATTGAGCATTTCCCTGGAGATCGGTTCTCCGGAAAGCTCCTCTTGCAAATTCAACACCAGTATGATGAGAGAGCCTGTGGAGATGGGCACTCTTACTGATTCTGCAATAAATCCGATTTCTTCCATTTCCGGAATAACGAGCCTTAACGCATGGGCAGCGCCGGTAGAAGTTAGAATAATGTTGTTCACTATGCTTCTGTTCTTCCTAAGATCCGTTGCCCCTGTTTTCGGAAGTCTGTCCAACACCTGCTGGGAGCCGGTTACTGCATGAATCGTAGCCATGGAAGCCGACAGAATTATTTTGGAACCTAAAGCATTTAAAAGAGGTTTTATCATATGCGCCAGGCAGGTTGTGGTGCAGGATGCATTGGAGATGATTTTATGACGTCTGGGATCGTATACATTATCATTGATACCCATTACTGTGGTGACTGAATCATCCGGCATGGCTTTGCCCTTATCCTTGATTTTAAATGGCGCCGAGACAATAACCTTATCGGCACCGGCGTCAAGATGGCCCCGTACTGACCCTTGTGGATCATCAGGAGGAAGGGTCGGATCAAGAAATTTCCCGGCGGTATCGACAACCAGCTTCACCCCATGATTTTTCCAGTTCAATTCAGCCGGATTTCTGGACGACCTCAAGAAACGAACCTTGACGCCATCAATGTTCATCTCGCCGGTATCTTCGTCTATATCACTGATTAAAGATTCAGCCTTTTGACCGTATAAAAATCCATGAAGTAAGCCATAGATTGAATCCCGTTCTGTATAGTGCCCGATGTCTTTAAGGGATGTTCCCACCGCTCGACCGATATTAACGATTATTTCACTAAAATATTTTCGCCCCACATGGTGCCAGAGGGTAAGCTTTCCAATTCTACCAAATCCGTTGATACCAAGATTCAATCCACTATGTTTTTCGGTTCCCATGCAAATCCCCTCCCCCAGTTGGACGGATCATTTTCAATTCTATTATTTAGTGTCCATCCATGAGTTCAAAATGAACACAATGGGTGTCCAGTTCAGAAATGAGCAATTTTTGTTCTGATCAAGGCCGCACAAGGGTTTACGGTCCCCGCAAAGCGGGACAGTACGTCTGTACGCCGCAGCCGGAAACCCGCGGAGAACGCCGAGCAGGACAAAAAGGACCATTTATGGATGGACACTAGTTAGGTTTCTTTAACCCTAATCAAGTCTCGATAAACCGATCCTTCCCTGCCGTCAATACTTAAATAATCTCCGGATTTAAACTCTACGTCGTCAAATCGACAGTTCTTTTCCTTTTCGTTGCAGACAAAGTTACCACATCCCACAATACAGGTTTTTTCCAGCCGGTAGGCCACAACAGCGGCATGAGACGTTACCCCGCCACGGGCCGTTAAAAGGCCGTCCGCTGCATAGATCTCCCTAATGTCATCAGGGACAGTATCCCCCCTTACAAGAATCAAAGACGTTTCGGGCTCCCTGTTTTTCCATTGGTCGATCTCTTTTAGATCAAAAACGATTCGCCCGCTCATGGCTCCGCCGCTGACACCGACACCATGACCCAGTAATTTATCTTTCGTAATATCATCAAGGTCAAACGTTAAAACTTTCTTCCGTTCACGTATGGTCATGTCCCGACTTTGCATCAGGTACAGATCTTCAGCACGAGGGCTTTCAAAAGTAAACTCCATTTCCTGAGGACTCCATCCCCTTTCATGGATCAATTCGTTCGCCAAATCTTTTAATGCCTTGTAAATCTCGGGAAAATGACTTTCAAGGGTGATGTCTGTTTCTCGCATTTCAATATCCTGCTGTATAATCGATATCGGCAACGTATTTACCAGGCCTGAAGCGACATCTTCACCTTGATTTCCGATGGTGAAATCACCCCACAGCCTCAGGCTGTCCTCTGACCATCTGGGATTATGTGTAAAGAAGACACCGGTACCAGATTGCTGGGAAACGTTTCCAAAAACCATTTCTTGCACAGTAGCGGCTGTTCCCCAGTCATTGGATATTCCCATAATCTTACGATATGTTCTCGCTTTGGGACCCTCCCAGGAACCAAAGACTTTTTTAATTGTAAAATAAAGCTGTTCAAAAGGGTCGTCGATAACATCTGTCCCCGAATTGATGATCATACTTTTGTAAGTCATGGCCACTTTTCGCATCTGCAAACCGGTAAGTTCCCTTTTAAACTGAACACCGGCTCTTCGCTTCAATTCACTGATAACCGCATCAAAGTCATCCCTTTCCAGTCCTGAAGCCATGCCGTAACCTTGCAGAAATCGGCGATAACTATCCCAGGCAAACCACGCATTACCAGTGCGTTTTTCAATGCCTGTTGCAATTTCTTCGTTCATTCCAACATTAAGAAACGTATCCATCATTCCGGGTTGTGAAATGGCAGACCCGCTTCTTACCGATAAGAGCAAGGGATTCATCGGGTCACCAAAGGTTTGGCCGCTTATGTTTTCGATGTCGGACATTTGCCGCAAAATTTGATCCTTGAAATTTTGTTTGGCCGGCAAATAATCGTCTATTATTTCTTTACATCGAAACGCCTCGGTCGTAATAATAAAACCCGGGGGAACCGGCATCCCGAAATTCTTCAGTTTAACAAGATTCAGTCCTTTACTTCCCAGATGAATAATTCCGGAAACCAACCTGGGAATTTTATCCATAGACGTCATCGCCCTTTTAGGATCATAAAGAAGCAGATGATGCAGTTTATCCTCGGGAAGTTTATTGGCCTGCTGAAAGAGGGTGTTTAGAATTCGGCTTAAAAACAGATCCAGTTGCTGAAGCCCCAAAGAAAAAGCGATCCGATCCCTAAAGAAAATTTCGGACACTCTGTGCCTCAGCTTTTCATCATCAATTGTGCCGCTCAACGGGAGGTATTTCGGCAGAATCTCCTCCAGAGGTATCTGAGATAGAATCTGGCTCAGATTTTCACCATGAATATTATTAAAATAATCATTGATGATATTCCTTACAGCCAGGGCGAACCCCTTAAAGATATCAAGATACTGCGTAAAGGTAAGTTCCCTCGCTTCAAGTGATTGGGCCAGCATGTCAAGCTGGCGCTCAATTTCGACCGAGGGGAGTCCATCGAGTTGCAACGCTTTGTAAAACAAACTTAACCGACTGTATATTTTATAAAAAGTGGCTTTTGTTATAAGGCTGAGATCAGTATTATCCACCAGCTCTTCAAAAAGTACATTAACCAGAGATTTTATTCGAAATGCGAGCCCAAGAGAGTCAAATTTTCTTTCACGATAGCTGCCGTACATGGAGGGAATGTCTATGGTAATGTGTCTTTTTTTATAAATATCCTCTTTGATTTCATAGGTCTGTTCAGATAGTATTATTTTTTTTAACTCTTCCAGATAGTCGAGCAGTTTGTATATTTTTTTACTTACATCAGACTCTTTTAATGCATCATGCAACTTGCTTAATTCCGGAAAGGCTTCGGGTTGGAGTTGAGCAAGATAATTATCCATTTCGATAAAATTGAGATTGTATTTCTGATCTAAAAGTTTATATAAGGCTATCGCAAGTTCAACCCTCTCCAAATCTTGCTTTGATACGCCTGAACTTGCTGTAATAATAGACTTTATCTTCTCATCTTGAAGTGTGATAAGATCGTTCGGCAAAGACATCCCTTTTTCTTTAAAGCGTGTTATTACTTTGTGAACGCCGTCGATGTATGGTCCCTCGGTATTGATTTCCGTGTAAATATTGGGCGGAACAAAGGCTTCCAGAATTCCTTTTTCTTTTGTTTCCCAGAAATAAAAGATTGCCTCCATAAAATCGATGATCCGATTACTGCTTTCCACATGGCTCTGCTTTCTTAAAAAATGAATTAACAGATCCCTTCTACCTGATATTTCGTCAATTTTTGTAGATATATCCCGAAGTTTTCCTTCTGCACCAATATCATTAAAATAGACTGGCAAAAGCCTGCAAAGCTGTTTGACCAAGTTATATACCGGTCCAATATCGCTGTTGAGCAGTTTGGTAACATCACGTGGAAAAAGGTCGATATCCTTAATAAATACACCGCATATTGACAGATGGATAATCAGATATGAAAGAAGCCGGGTCGACCACATGGGGTTGAGTTCAATAAGCTCGAGCCATGTTCGGATATTAAGGATGTGGGCGGGATTGACTTTTATTTGCCAGTCATTTCCGACACCGCTGATACCCGGGGACTGAAATCCCAAATCAATGACATATTCGATAAAAAATTTGACGAGATCGCTGTCATCTGTTTTATATACCCCTTTTCCCATATTAAGAATACAGTTCAGTGTTGTTGCCGGGTACTCACGGGTTTGTGTTTTTAATATGGAAAAGGTTTTATGAATCAAGTTTCCAATATTTAGATTACTTTCATGAGCAATAAGCCAGCTCAATGTTCTGTTGATGTCCCTTAAAGCTTCCTCATGGATCAGCGACAAACCGGAAATATTCATAATATGGAAAAGGAAAATAAGCTTCCATCGATGACCCAAATGGATTTTAGAACTTACATCCAGAAGGTTTTGAGGAATTTTTCGATACGCTTCAACAAATTGGTTGTAATCGGGAAGTTCAACCAGTCTTTTCAGAGTATCTTCCGATGTCATGGCTGTAGAGGATGCTTTCTTTTCAAGCCTATCCTTATGCTGATTGACCTGGTCGTGGGAAATGTTGTTAAAAAAACGCTTTAACTTTTTCGGCCTGTCAATTTTATCTGCCTCTTCTTCAAACCATTCCCAAGGATCCCTTTCATTCAGCCAGTAACCATATATACGATCATAATATTTAACAAGGAGTCGATTGATAGATTCACAATCCTCATTCATTTCAGTTGAATAATTTAAAAGCGCCTGAGCCAGTTTCCTTATTTGATAAAAGCTTTTAACAAATAAAAAGAAAGCGTCTCCCTCATAATTTCTGATACGATCGAATGCATCATCAATGATCGGCTTGAATCTTTTATAGTCAGCCTCAGATTCTTTTATAACTTTTTGAATAAAAAGCAAAAAATTGTCTACGGCATCATCTCTGACTTCTGAATCGATTTTTGTATTAATTGCCTGTGTGAAAATATCGACAAACAGTCCTGCAGCTTCAGGTCCCTTGGGGTGGTTTTTAAGGAGATGAAAATAATCGAGAGAATAGACCCTTGCTTCCTGAACGATAAATTGCCAGTTTTTATAAGGATGCGAAAGTTCTTTAAGAAAAGTATTAAACCCTTCCATGATGCCGTAATATTTGGACATCACCTCTTGTAGAACTGAATATTTTTCATCAATGGCGACGTCAACATAATAACTGGCAATATTAACTTCAAGGGCTTTTGATTCTACCATCAGACCCCCATTTAATTGACGATTGACGATTGATCAAAACTCGACCTTATAAAATTATCAGACATTGCCTCTATTTTCAAGGTTATTTCAATCGGCAGCCCGAAATTCGAAAATCATCGAGCATCTATCTTTGACTGTTTTACAAAAAAATAAAAAAGCCCCTCCAAAAGGAGGGGCTTTTTAACAACGTATTTTTAATTAACAATTAAAGTTCAAGCCATGAATCCGAATAGAGAGACTTGCCAAGGATGATATTGGTGGTCTTTGCATAATCTTGCAGCTCTTTTGAAAGACTGCCCATATCCGGTTCATCACCATCCATAATGCCATAAATCAGATCGACAATATCCTGGCGTTTGCCCCTGGCAATGGAAATCAACTGGTCGTCCAGCGGATCGGCAATCACCGACTCCATTCCGTATTTCTGGAGCATCACCATATACGTCTGATTCAAAATCGGCCGCAGATGATCCGGCGGACCATTGGATATGTTCGACAGCCCACAGGTGCTCCTTGCACCTGGAGCGATATCCTGGATCATTCCCTGAAATTCCATCAGGCTGATGGCTTGTGGCTGCTGGATATTCACCGGAGTTACAATACCATCCACCCAGATCTTTTCATTGGGGATGCCGGCTTCATTGGCAAAATGCAGAAGTTCAACGCACAGCATCGCTCGTTCATTCTCATCCCGCGGAAGACCCTCAGGCCCCCACATCAGAGCAACAAAGTCGGCATTATGTTCCGCGGCCAGAGGAATCATCTTCTCATAGCGTTCCGGCCGGCACATGATGGAATTGACAATGGGCGGCAGTTTGCAAACCTTAAGGGCCGCTGCTATGGCATCGATGTTGGATGTGTCCAACGCCAGGGGAATATCGTCTACCACCTCCTGGACCACCTCAACCACCCAGGGCATCAACTCGTGACCATCTTTTTTGGCAGGGCCAAGGTTGATGTCGATAATATCCATCCCTTTTTCCTTTTGAAAAAGAGCTTCTTCCTGAATCGGCTTGGGGTCACGTTCTTTGAATGCCCTGCCGATCTTTGTAGATATAACGTTTAAACTCTCACCTAAAAGTAACATATGACCTCCCTCCTTTATCGGCACCCGCCAACTGTTCACCTTTAAAACGATTTTAGCGGATATTTCACCATCCGACAATACTTTTTAATCCGTTATTTTGACTTGAGAAATGCCGGAATATGAGCAGCCTCTCTCGGTCCTACGGTAACGGTCCAGTCCGGCAATTCTTCTTCCATGTCACCCACAATGGCCGCCGCATAACCTGGGATAACCACTTCCTTATGTTTGATTTTATCCGCTATGCCGCATTTTTTGATAAACATTCCAACATCGTCACCGGAAAATTTTCCAGCAGCCCAGGCCGTCAAAACGGACAAGCCTTCGGCGTCTTTTATCAGCAGCCATGTCGGCACCTTGCTCCCTTCAATTTCGCCGGAAACAATAAAGTATGTCAACGCAAAATTTGTGGTGACCAGTACCGGAGAATTTTCATCCGGGCTGCCGACTTCATAAATACCCTCTGTTACGGTCATGGGTCGTTGTGGATCGGTGAAAATATTCAGCCGTTCAACCAACAAAGAGAAAAGGCTCCCACCCTTAAAATCGGATAGGATTGTGATGCCGCCGTACTTTGCAATAAACATGGCCGCGATGAGCGTTTCCATGTCCAGATTCGATGCCATTTCACACGGAAACGTAATGGTCGGAAAACCGAGCGCTCTGTTTAAAGACTTGAGTGCTGCACGGCGGATGACAATCTGGTCCTCGAACGCCTGCTTGATCTCTCTGGATCCAGAATCGATGACCAGGTCTTTGAGGCCCATTTCCATCAACTTGGTGGTCAGCGGAACAAGACCTTCAACAGAATCCGCCTTGACCGCCAAAGGCAAATCATTGTCTTTGGCAAGGGCACCAAAGGCATCGATATTGCTTTCAGTGGCAGCATAGATCAACGGACGTTTGAATTTGCAGGCCTCGATTCCGGCAGCCATTACGTCGGCATCTTCGGTCATCAAAACCAGGTTGAATTCCGAAGTCTCGGCAATGGTTTTTGCTGCCGCTGCAAAGGCATCCTTGTCACCGTTGACATCTTTCAAGGCCACCAGCTCGGGCCTTAGATTAAATCCAACTCTCTCAAACTGGAACGCATTCCAGGTTTTAAGCTTGTCTTCAAGATCAGCCGCGGCAACATCGGAACCCACCATTGCACCAACAGGTGTCGGGCTGTAAAAGGTCTTTTCATGACGGTAGAGCACGGTTTCACCCCCGGCTTTCGTCTTTCTAACACCTTGTCCCAGCGCCACAGGCCGAATCGGTGGTGCCGACGCTTCAGCAAGTTGCTCTCTTGCTTCATCGGATACATACGGGCAGGCATCGAGTTCCGCCTTGCCGGATGCCAGGTTCATGGCAAAGGCAAGGCATGTGGGTACCCCGCATTCCTTACAGTTGGTTTTCGGCAAAAGTTTGAAAATCTGAATACCGGTTAATGCCATTTTTATCTCCTTATTCTAATGGATCAGGTTTCAAGTTGTAATATTCAACTGCAAGGTTTAAGGAGCGACTATTTTGCGCTCCTTAAACCTTTGAAGTGTATAAATTATCAGATCAGCGGGTCCATGGAAAGAGCCGGATGGCCGACTTTTTCGAGGAACGGCAAAATCTCTTCTTCTGTGGTGCCCACGGTCTCGTCAGCGATCTTATTATAAAAGTCCGGATCGCCGAGTTCTTCACCCCGCTTGACGAGCCGCTCTTTGATCTCTTCTTTAAGACCCTTGGGCATCCAGACCAGTCGAAACAGGCCGCCGTCTCCCACGAGGAACTTTCGCTGGATGATATTGTACTTGGAATGGCCCACAAACCCCGGCGAAGAAGCACCACCGCCCATAACACCGGCCAGTGTGGTAAATTTCATTCCGCAGGGTGTTTCACCCATATAGTCCCGGCCCACGGTCATAACGCCGTTGCAGGAGGGCAGCATGGCCGCAATGGCTTCGCAGCATCCGCAGGTGGTCATGGGATCATGCACCAGGGAGTAAAAGTTGTAATGGGTGATGTTTCCCCGTGAGGCCTTTGAAACAAAATCGTTGACCCCTTTCCACTGACCCAGCACAGGATCGAGACATTCACCTTTTTCGATGGGCTGGTTGGGACCGGTGGGATTGATCTCAAAGGATGCCTTGCAGTCCATCCAGTTGTAAGCACCGCAGAGACCGGTTCGCTCGGGACTTACCGTACAGACATGGTTGGGCGCAAAGGACTGACACAACGTGCAGGAATAATAAATCTCTTCCGCTTCATCCGTCATGTTCTCAACCCGTTCGTCCCGATGCTTGTACTCTCCCCGAGCCCTTTTGGTGAGCTTGTCCACATCCTCTTTTTTAGAATATAGGGTAACCTGTACTTTATCCAGAATATTTGAAAAATCCTGATGGAACTTGGCATGAAGAACAACGCCGATATCTTTTAAGGTAAAACCTTTTTCCATGGCCGACTTGCTGACCCGGATCCAGGCAATATCCCGCTGACCGATATGCATGATCCCCTGAATATAGTTAATCAGGTGATGAATCTGGCGCTCGAGAATCGGCTCGAAATCATCCTGAAACTCACGACCGGCAATCTGGATATAGATTCCCAGGGGGAAGGTCTCCCCTTCTTTGAGGTCGGTGATGTCAGGACCGATCAACTCAACCTTGCCGTCGTCGATATCCTTCATATCGGCCATTTTAACCAGTTCTGTGGCCTGGGTCTTTCCCCCGCCGCACTGGGCATACAGATCTTTGCCCCTGACCCGCTCACCCTCAAACGCCGGACCAAAGGACAGTGGGATATCGATCTCGGTGACATGGACCTTGAGCCCACGGACCTCCACGGATCTCTGGCAGATTTCATCATGGCGTACATTGGGCACCACGTGTTCGTAGGTACATATACCGGTGGGCAGAATCTCGGGCACATCCGTGTCGGCCAGGGTCGGGAAACCCCAGTTGACACAACCTGCCGCCGCACATGCCCAGCGGGTTCCGATTTCACCAAAGGCGTTAACAAAGGCAAAGATCCTGTTTTTGTTATACAAAAGAATCTTTTTATAGTCACCGGGTTCAACCCCGCCAAAGGCCATGGCCGCCCGATTGGCAAACCCTAAGGCAAATACGGCCGATGAAATATCCGGACCAAAAGGTACGATCCGGGTGTTCCATCCGATCTGAACATCGGCTTCAATGAGCTGGTCGATGACCGATGTTCCGTTGTGGCCGGATGCACAGAAGATATAAAGATTCTTCAACTGGTAATCTTCCACAATCATCTTGGCAATCTCAGGCGTGGGGCATGCCCCTACGATGGCGGCAAAGCCGGGCGCGGAGCCGTCCACAAATTCAACCCCTCTTTTTCTCAAAATAATATCGTCGGCCGGACCCAGCCAGATTTTGCCGGCCTCTATATCCGGATCTTCCTGGGGATAGTAAAAATCAGGGTCGGTAACACTTCGGATCCCTTCTTTAATTTCATAGGCGAGTATCGACGCCATGCCGGCGTCCAGAAGGGGACCGAGATACGGCAGATGATTCACCCGCTTGATATGGGGCGGGAGAAGCCCCCGGGCAAACTTCATCGGTTTTTGCATATCTTCTAAGGTTTCAACCTTGTGCCCCAGAAGTGAGTAGATCACCGGCAAATAGTAACCGGTGTTGGGAAACTCAACTTTGGTATCTGCATTATAGGTTGCCAGAGCGTTTCGTAAAAGCCCTTCAACTTCTGAAACTACATTATAGCCGCCTTGAATGGCAGCAAATGCTACTAGTTTTGACATACGTTCCTCCTTCGTTGAGGATTTATTCCAATCTCATATGATATGAATAAATCCGTAATATTAAACTTCCTGATATTTAGCCTCCATTTCTCGGCGATCCGCCATATCCATAAGGACTCTGTCCCTGGCCTTGTCGATGCCCAGGGCCTTTCGCTTTTTGTCGATATGGGCGATCATCTTATGGGCATGTTTGATCGGATCCGGCTCACAGTCCCACATGCCGCCGTATATCTTTTCCAGTTCCTTGTACAGATAATCTTTGAATACCGGAGCGCACCGTCCAGAGGCATATGATACCCAAAGACCGTGTATACGCCGGAGGCGACAAAATAATGTCCGATGGAGATGGCCTTTTCACTCATCCATTCCGGCGCACTGCCGGCTGCAGGCAGATCACAGATGTCATTTCCAAGCCCGCCGGCTTTGACCACCTCGGTGGCCGCCAGCAGAATCCGGCTGTTGTCCACACAGGAACCCAGGTGCAGGACCGGCGGAATACCAACGGTTTCACACACTTCGGCAAGACCCGGACCACAGAAAACCTGGGCCGTTTCCGGGGTCAGCAGTCCGTGCATTGCCGGCAGCAATGGCGCTGCATCCGGTGGTCAGAACCAGCACGTCATTTTTGATCAGCTCTTTGATAATCACGATATGTTCTTCATTGTGCTTGGTTCGGGCGTTGTTGCAGCCCACCACACCGGCAACACCACGGATACGGCCGTTGATGATATTGTCATTTAAGGTGTAGTACGATCCGCGGAAGGTTCCGCCCAGGTGGTACTCGATGGATTCCACGCCAAAACCGGCGATCTGACGGCTTTATGTTTCGGGATCATAACCTCGGCGCCACGATTTTCAAAGTTGTCGATGGCCATGTTAACGATCCGCTTGGCATCTTCCATGGCATGATGTTCGTCAAACTCGATATGAATCACGTTGTCCTGTTCCATCTTGGCAATGGGATGGGTGGTGATCAGTTTGGTATGAAAACACTTGGCCACGTTGGCCAGGTTCTGAAAGATACACTGCACGTCAACCACCATGGCATCACAGGCGCCGGTGATAATGGCCAGTTCCTGCTGCAGAAAGGTCCCTGCCGGTGGAACGCCGTGGCGCTGCAGAATTTCATTGCCGGTACAGCAGATGCCACCCAGCTGAATCCCTTTGGCCCCTTTGGAGTGGGCATAGTCAATCATCTCCTGGATTGGGCAGCGGCCACGATCATCTCGGACAGAACCGGTTCATGGCCGTGGACAATGATATTGACATGGTCTTCCTTCATAATACCCAGATTGGCCTCGGACTGTAGCGGAGACGGCGAGCCCGAACATCACGTCCTGAAGATCGGTGGCCATCATAGTACCGCCCCAGCCGTCGGCAAGAGAGGCCCGGGTGCACTGCTTGACGAGGTTTTTATAATCCTGATCAACGCCCATGTGGGTCCGATGCATGATCTCCACAACTTCCCGGTCGATATTGCGGGGAACAACCCCCAGTTTCTTCCAGCGCTCATACAAGAGGCTGCGGGTGCCCTTTTGGCGTACAGGATTTCACCTTCGGGCTTGCCCCATTCAGCGAGTGCTTTTTCAGCAACTTCAAGGGCAATTTCGTCAAAATCCCGATCCAGAACTTCACCATCCTTCTCAACCGTGGTGGCAACATCAAGATGGTGGGCAATACCCAAAAGTCTCTCCGGATCTTTGATTTTATAATCTTCGTTCTCTTTTCGGGCCACCGACAAAAAGACCTCGGCCACGGCACGGCCGTGATCTGAATGGGCCGACGCAGCCGGCAGCCACCATGCGGGCAAAGTTTCTGGCCGCTATGGTATTGGCAGTGGCACCGCACAACCCTTTTCGGGTATCTTCACCTTCGATCCCAGCCTTGGGCATCGGAAGACGACATGGTCCCATGGCACAGTTTTTACAGCAGGTACCCTGCATTCCGATGTTACAGGGCTTCATGGTGACTGCGCGGTCAAATACGGTTTCTACTCCCAGTTTCTGAGCCCGAACGATCATTTCCTGGGTGGCAACATCCATGGAAGACGCTATTGGATCCGCCATCTTTTTTGGTTTTGCGACCTTTTCTTTGGTTACTTCTGCCATTAGAGGTTCCTCCTCGTAAGTTTTTTTGTTCTTGCGATGATGCTCAAATGATAGCTTACAGATTGCATTTAAGCAAAGTCTTGTCAGCTGTATCTTTGGGTTTTTTATGCGACCCGTTTGTGTATTCTGTTCAATCGTGACAGCATCTTATCCAGTTTTGATATCTGCTGGACTGCCGGCGTCAAAGAGACTTCGCCGGCCACGGCCTTATGCTTGGCCGAAAGCGCTTCACGTTCTTTTGCGCGCTTCTCTCGGACCGCTTCCTCTTCAGCCTCTTTCTTTGCTCTGGCTTGGGCCTCGGCTTTGGCCTTGGCTTCCGCTTCAGCCTTGGCTTTGGCTTCTGCATCCGCCTTTGCTTTAGCCTCCGCCTCGGCTTTGGCTTTGGCGTCAGCTTCTGCTTTGGCTTTCGCATCAGCCTCTGCCTTTGCTTTGGCTTCCGCTTCGGCTTTGGCCTTGGCTTCTGCTTTGGCTTTGGCTTTGGCCTCTTGTTCGGCTTTATCTACTTTCTTTTCTTCTTTCTTTGGCGTTGCCTTTTTAGCTTTAGCAGGCTCTTTCGCAGGTGCAGCCTCCTTTTTGGCCTTGGGCGCCGCCTTCTTTGCAGGTGCCGCTTTCTTTGGCGCTTCGCCTTCTATGGCCAAATCCGGCTCCGGTGCAAGGGAGGCATAATCAATATCCTCGTCATCAAGTTGCTTGCTTATGGGCGCAACATCTAAAGCACTTCCGCCATCCAGTCCCAAATCGATAAACGCCTGGGTGAGTCGTATGGCTTCCGGATGACGCATGATCAGAACATTGGCGCCTGACAGCAGATAAATGACGGCGGTCACAGCTTCCATTAGAATTCCGCGTCGTTCCGGATCACCCAATGTCGGTGCTTCATCGACCGTCTGCTTGGCTTCTTTACACTTCCAGATCTCGTTGGCCATATTATTGATCATCGGTAACTGAAGCTTGTCGTCACCCTGGGTCAGGGCCGCCATACAGAGCCTTTCCATGACGGAATACGTATATTCCAGTCCGTAACCCAGGCCACCGGTGGTGGGATCGACGATCAACCGTTCCAACGGCATCCCCAGATTTTCAAGAAGGATATTGACTTGTTTGGCGAGGTTAATATCGATGGGTGAGGAAGAAATTAGGGTGTGCCCATATCCCATGGCACTGGCCCCGATTCCTTTGTGGTTCTTATCCTCAACAGGCCCAATAACCAAATTGGCGCCATGGGTCTCTTCTGAAATTTTCTTTAAGACCTCTTCATCTTTCTCAATATTGTTGGTCCCCCAGACAATCAGTGGCACGTCGACGGCGTCTAGGACCTTTTTAACCGTGGCCGTTGCATCTTCGGGACTGGTGTCCGGACCGCTCGGGTCTGTACTTTTAAGTTGTAACACGATGATCTTGGCCCCGAATTCATCAACACATTTTTTGGCCCATGCAGCCGGATCTGAAAAAACATCCTTAAAATGGCTTAACGCAGCTTCCGGCCATTCATCCGGCTCCATGTCCCAAACTTCCATTGCAATAACCGGCTTGTGCGGCAGATCCCCTTCAAAATTATAAAAAGGATAGCATGCCTGACCACCGACGGTAACGGCGTTATCGCCTTTACCCAAAGTGATTTCTTTAATGTTGCCGGTATAAGATTCTTTATATATTTCCAAACCCAATGTTACCTCCTTTACGTGACAATAAATTTAGTGTTTGAGGTGTATTACATTGTAACCCTGTCAATCGGTTCTACAGGGGTAGAAAAATATTCACCCCTGGCCTTCAAAAAAAATCAGCCCCCCTTTCATGATATGAATTTTATTATTACGTTATCTACATCGGTAGATTTATAGCCGGAAATTCCAAAAATATACCCAGAATTTCTCGATCATTCTAATTTAATATATTTCTAATAATAAAAAGGGATTACAGCACAAGCTGTAAATGAAGATCATCTTTATAACATGCCAAATATGACCTTTTATATTGGGATGGATTATTTGTCAATAGATGAGTCAAAATTAAGGGAATTATTGATGAAATTAAATGGGGGGTTGGAGAGCTTTTTAAAAACGTATTTAACAGCCTCCGGCTCCGAGAGCCTACGCCTCCGTTTCTAAGCCGGCTCCCGGCTCGTAGAGCCTACAGCTCGGAGAGAGGGAAGAACGGAATGGTTCATCTTTTTAAAAAGCGATTACTGTTAAACGCTTAAAATTCAAAATAAAAGAGAACTTAGGACTTCGCCAAATTGGAATAATGGAATATTGGAATGATGGTTTTAAGGAATCTATCTCATTTAAAATCGATGTTTTCATTTTTATACCCAATATTCCACCATTCCAACATTCCAGCGGAAATCTCAAACATGGACATTGTAAAATATTCCTAAATACAATGATTTGTAGCATTTCCAAGACGTTCAATTGCCCATTGCCTGTCAACTGTTATCATTTCAACTCGTCAAAATTACAGGTCAATTCAACCACTTCTCCATCATAAACGGTTTTGGTTTTATAGGGCAGGCTTTTGAACAGCTTTATCATTCCCTGATTTCTGGGCAACGTGTATGCCATCAGGCCGGAGATTCCGTTTTCTCTGGCAGCCTCTGACAACTTTTTCATGATTATCTTGCCCAATCCTTTCCCCTGCCATTCTTTGCTCACTGAAAAAGCGATTTCTGCGATGTTCTTGGCTGGGTCGAGAAGATATTCCCCCACAGCCACGACTTTTCCAAATCCGAATTCCCCAACAACACCTAAAAGCGTCAAATTTTTAACGTAGTCTATCTGGAACATACTCTCCACATCGCCACGAACAAAACGGGTTCTTGCCTGAAAAAATCTTGAATATATATCATCTTTATCCTGCGTATAAAAATGCTCCTGTATCCTTCTCTCATCCACGGGTTTAGCCGGCCTTATGGTGATCAGCTCACCATCCATTTCCCTTGTCTCCTCCAACTTTATCGGGTAAATGCCCTGCACCGATTCCGATAGGGTCCGCTCTGCACCGAGCAAACCCATTTTTCTGGCCTCAAAAAAAAGTTCCTCGCGAAAATCAGGGTGGGCAATACTGATCATCGCCATGGCCCGCTCCTGAAGACTCTTGCCAAAGAGATTTACAGCCCCGTATTCGGTGACCACATATTGAACATCACCCCTCGGAACAACGATGGCGGTATCATTGAGTGTCGGGGCAATCCGACTCTTTTTACCATCCGCGGTGGTTGACGTGAGCATGAGGATAGATTTGCCGCCTTCTGACCGGGATGCGCCTCGAATAAAGTCGAGCATGCCGGTTACACCGGAAAAATGGTTGGAGGAGAGTGCATCCGCTGCAACCTGACCGGTGAGATCCATGGCCATGGGCACATTCATGGAAACCATTTTGTTGTGTTGTGAAATAATACCCGGATCATTGACGTAATCTGACGGATAAAACTCAATCGCCGGATTATCATCAAGAAATTCATAAAGATTTTTTGACCCGATGGCACAGCTCGCCACCAGTTTTCCTTCGTTGAATCCTTTTTTACGGTTCGTAATCACTCCCATTGAAACAAGACGCATGATATCCGTGGTCACGTACTGGGTGTGGACGCCAAGGTCATTCTTATCGGAAAGCGCAAGCAGGGTGGCCTGCGGTGTTGTACCAGGGCTGATCTGGATGGTTGAACCATCGTCAACAAGCCGGGCAATCAGCCGGCCGATATGATTGGCGGCATCGAGTTCCGGAAGTTCTTCAATGGTCAACAGTTCTTCTTCATGCTCGACAACTGCACTCACGTCATTGACATGGATGAAGCTACGACCCAACACTCTGGGCATTTTGGAATTTACCTGGGCAATGACAAGATCGGCGGAGAGTGCCGCCGCCAGGGTGATATCAACAGAAATCCCCAGGCTCATCCATCCGAAGTCATCCGGCGGAGATACCTGAATGAGTGCCACGTGAATCGGAAGCTGACGGGTTTTAAAAAGGCGGGGCACAGCCGAAAGGTTCATCGGGGTAATAAAACGTTTGTTTTTTGCCAGGCTTTTTGGTTTTGCCGATCCCAGATAAAATGACCGGATATTGAAACTTTGATCTTTGGTTTTATCAGCAATCAATGTTAAAGGTGTACTTTCCAGACTCAGTAGACGCACAATCTCAATATCTGTAAATGTATCCGCTGCATCAGCGAGTTTTTTGACCAGATATTGGGGTTCCCCACAGGATGAACCGATAAAGACCCTCTGACCCGCTTTAATCCGTCCGATCGCTTCTTGGGCAGAGCATCTTTTTTCGACATAATTGTCAGCCCAATAGGTTGATACGGCCATGGTACCCCCTTGTACTGTTTGTTGAGGAAAATGATGGGTTTAAGGAAAAAGCCGTATGGTACGTGTTCACGGGGTTTGCTTCCCCGTTTCAATTTTTCTGATGCCTGCGAAATACAAAATCAGAGACATTAATTTGACCTGCTGAATAACGTGTATTTAAAATGTGTTCTTTAACTTATCCGGTATTTATTATCAAGAGAAAGATGAGATGTTTTTGCGGCTAACAATTGGGAGTCAAACAATCAAAACGATGCTTTATGCATGGGAAATCGTGTGGCGGGAGAGGATTATTTTAAACTTCGGGCCTTGTTGTGTATTTCTCAATTAACCTATCCAAATGAGCCAGCTGGTTAAGACTTACTTCGCCGAATTGAACACCCAGTTGTTTCATTTCAAAAGTGCTGAAAGGGACAAAATTATCTACATGGACATCTGAAATTTTTTTACACGGTATGCCTTTTAAAATAAAACCATAACCACTTAAAAATATGTCAACCTGAGTCGGTTCATATATTTGCTCTCCATCGTTAATGTACATAAAGGCAAGGCCGCCTTTGCTGATATTTTTAATCTGACCCAGTTTTGATGAACCATTTTTAAGCAGAGCATATACGCCTTGCTGAACCTGAAACCGCTCATTACATCTTCGTTCAATTACCTTCTCACTATTTATCATCTTAACCTCCACCACATGATATGATTAGATGATTTATTATTACAATTTAAAGAATCGTTGAAAGTCGGATCTCTTGACGCTTTAAATCGTAGCTGATTATAGGTTGATATATATTGTGTGTCAAGAAAAAAATAGCACAATATATTGATATTTATAGCCTGATAACCATTGAAGCATAACGAAAAACACACAACCAAGTTTTGAATCCATTGCAACGTCGGTCATTTAAAAAGACGATCCACCCAAAAACAGAAAATATAGATTGAAAAATTGGCCGATCTGTTGCATACAACACATTGTAAATGCAGATGGTTTCAGAAATATCTCTCAAACTCGAGTTCCGCACCCTTAATTTTAACAAAACCGTTACAGATCGGCCTGCTTCTCCAATGGCTTTTTAGCCATATTCGGATGCAAAACTTAAGTATATTATTCTACATCAAAGGGAGCAAAAAATATGGTTGCATGTTCTATCTGCGGTTTAACACACAATGTCGGGTTTATATCAACGCGTTTTGCAGGAACAGACGGCGTATCTCTGGAAACCACAAAATGGGCCGATGTTTTTCAAAAGGAAGGATTTTCCTGTTTCTATTTTGCCGGTGAACTGGATCGCCCTCCGGATTGTTCATATCTGGTGGAAGAAGCTAATTTTACACACCCGGATATAAAATATATCTATAATCATTGTTTTGGCGTTCATAAACGCGAACGCCGCATCACACAAAAAATTCATGCCTTGAAAGAACGATTAAAAGATGAAATCTACAGCTTTATCGAAAAATTCAGCATCGATCTTTTGGTGCCTGAAAATTCACTCACCATTCCATTGAACATACCCCTTGGGCTTGCCATCACGGAAGTAATTTCCGAAACTGAAATTCCAACCATCGCCCATCATCACGACTTTTTCTGGGAACGACAGCAGTTTCTGACAAACGGGGTCTGGGAGTACTTAAATATGGCCTTTCCGCCACATCTATCCTCCATGCAACATGTGACCATTAACTCTTCCGGAGACAACCAGTTGAGCCTCAGAACGGGTATTTCTGCTACTATTATTCCCAATGTTATGGACTTTGAAAACCCGCCGCCACCCATTGACGATTATGCCTTGGATGTGCGAAAGGCACTCGGCATTGAAGATGATGAACTTTTTATCCTTCAACCGACCCGGGTCGTAAAGCGAAAGGGAATCGAGCATGCCATCGAGCTTGTGCATCGACTGGGGAAAAAAGCCAAGCTCGTTATTTCACACGCTTCAGGGGATGAGGGGTATGACTACGAACAAAGGGTCAAGGAATATTCAAGGCTGTTAAATGTTAACACCCTTTTCGTGTCGGATATTATTAATGAAAATAGAGGGCATACCAAAAAAGGAAAAAAGATTTATACATTGAACGACATCTATCCGCATGCCGATCTGGTAACGTATCCATCCACCTTTGAAGGATTTGGCAATGCTTTTTTAGAAGCCGTTTACTTTAAAAAACCCATCGTGGTAAACAAATATTCAATTTACACTTACGACATCGAACCCAAAGGGTTTTTGACCATCGAGCTTGACGGATTTGTTACAGAAGATGCTGTTAGATTGACCAGAGATGTTCTTGAAAATTCGGAGCTTTGCAAAAATATGGTTGAAAAAAATTATGACATTGCAACGCGCTGTTATTCTTACTCTGTTTTAAAGCAGAAACTTAAAAACCTCATTTATGACGGTATTGCCTGCAATCCGGAAAACTTAAAACAATAATGATGAATCCTGATCAAAATAAACTCCGATATGGCTTGAATTCCGGAATTCAAAAAGGATGGCGCGGATTTGTCTGGATGCTCAAAATTATCGTACCCATATCTTTTCTTACCGTTCTATTCGAGTATAGCGGCTGGATACACAATATAGATTTTATTCTAAAGCCAGCCATGAACCTTTTGAACCTTCCACCCATGGCTGCCCTTCCGCTGATCGTTGGAATGTTTACAGGAATTTATGGCGGAATCGCTTCCATGGTGGTCCTTCCACTGACAAATAGTGAAATGACCCTGATTGCCATCTTTCTTCTCATCTCGCACAACCTTATCCAGGAAGGAATTATTCAGGGTCAGTCCGGGCTAAATCCTTTTAAAGCGACACTTTTTCGCCTGACAGCCTCCATTGTTACGGTTGTCATTGTCGCCAGATTTATTGAATCCGAACCTGCACGTTTGGTGGAAAAAAATCTATCTGTTGCAATACAGCAGCCGCTGTTTATCATGATGAAAGGCTGGTTTATGGCAACGTTATATCTCAGCCTAAAGATATTTGTGATCATCATGGTCATCATGATTCTGCTTGAAATAATGAAAATTTTTAATATTATTCATCATATCGTTAAGGTTTTGAACCCTCTTTTAAGGGCCATGGGACTCAATCAAAAAGTAGGGTTGTTATGGCTGACAGCCATTGCCTTTGGCATCGCATACGGTGGCGCCGTCATTGTAGAAGAAGCAAAGGAAGCGCATATTAAAAAAGAAGAACTTGAAAAACTTCAACTTTCCATCGGAATTAATCATTCTATGATTGAGGATCCGGCGTTGTTTTTATCACTGGGGCTCAGTGCCTTCTGGCTCTGGGTACCCCGGTTTATCCTGGCAATCGTTGCCGTGCGTCTGCTTGAAATATACTATAAACTCAAAATAATATATAAACCTAAACTGAGTGTTTCAAAATTTGGCAGGAAATTATAACTTGATGATTGTTCATAATAAATGCAACCCCGGCAGACAGGAGTAATATCCCCAATGGCAGAAATATATCCCATCGGTGGTGGAAAAGGCGGTGTTGGAAAAAGTTTTATAACGGCCAGTCTCGGTGCATTACTCGCCAAATGGGGTAAAAAAGTCGTACTAATCGATTTGGATCTGGGCGCTTCAAACCTTCATACATTGCTGGGAATGAAAAGCCCAAAAATCGGTTTAAACAGCTTCTTAAACAAAACCATGAAAAATCTTGAAAGCGCTGCTGTTCCAACAATGATCCCCAATTTATTTCTTATCAGTTCTTTCCATTGTTACATGGAAATTGCAAATTTGTTTTATGCACAAAAGCTAAAAATAATTGATTCCATAAAAAAACTTCCTTTCGATTATATTCTTCTGGATCTGGGTCCCGGGACAAATTTTAACACACTGGATTTTTTCTTAACTTCTAAAGAAGGAATCCTGATCTGTACACCCGAACCAACTTCCATCGAAAATTCTTTTCGTTTTATAAAGACAGTCTATTTTAGAAAATTAAAAAAAATGATGAAAAAAGACTTTTTTGATTCGGTGTTCAAGAACACTTCTTTAGATTTAAATAGATCGGCAAACAATCCTCCCGATATCATAGAAATTGTTTTAAAACATGATCCCGAAAAGGAAGCGTTTCTGAGAAACAAATTAAGCGAATTTAAATTCAAGCTTATTTTCAATCAATTTCGCAACAATGTGGATGCAACCCTTGGCGATCAATTTGAAAACGTATGCAATCGGCATTTTTATTCTATTTTTCAGTTTCTTGGTAATATTAGCTATGACAGTCGAATTCATGATGCAATTTTTTCAAAAATTCTTTATATCCATAAATATCCTCATACACAATCTGCTGCCGATCTAAAAAAAATTGCAGCACAGATAATGACCAAAATACCATCTGCATCATTCGGGAAAGATATGTTATGAAAAAATTTGACGGATTGAATTATTACGAGATCTTGAAAATTCCGATGACTTCACCTTATTTTGAAATAAAGCGGGCATATAAAGATGCACTTTCGTTATATAACGAAGATTCTATGGTGACATATTCTTTGTTCTCGAAGGAGGAACGGGACAAAATCATAGCAGATATCGAAAATGCTTTTTTGACGCTATCTGATGACCAAAAAAGAGCGACATACGATCAGATGCTTGTCGATTCAGGGCAAGTGGAAACATTGATTCCATCCAGGGAAAAACAATACACATCAACCCCTCTATCCTCCCCGCATGCAAGTGTAAATGAGAGCCATTTATATTCCAGGGTTAAAGAAAAACGTCTAATGGAAGACGTTAAAACACTATCAGATGAAATTCTTTTAAAAGAGCGTCTTTCAGGAGATGATTTAAAAAAGCTAAGAAAAGCCGTTGGTGTCAAAATGCAAGAAATTCAATATATTACTAAAATAAGAACCTCTTTTTTAAAGGCCATCGAAGAAAACCGGTTTGAAGAGCTCCCCCCAGATACCTATTTAAGAAGTTTTTTGAGATCCTATGCAAAAATTCTACAGATAAATCCTCAGAAAGTTATCGATGGATATTCCAAAACCATCTCTCTTGCTAAAAAAACAATGGATTTAGACCCAAAATGACGGGGACCCGCTTTTGAAAGATCAAAACGGTCAATAAATCCCGCCTTGCCCTTGCATAGATGGAAAATTTTTAAATTAAGTTTCGAACCCCAATATTTCTAAAAAGCCTTTAGAGCAGCTGGCCGAAATAAATTTTTAAAAAAATTTCTGTCAAAAATTTGGCACCCCAGTGCACTTTCATTTCAACATACCTTCCCACACCTTCAAAAACTTCGTTTTTTATCTATGTATCACATTGAATTGATATACTTTTTTAATATTTCATTAAACCCATCCCGCTCATTTAAACTATGGCACATCTATTGCATCGAATGTTCATGTTTCATAATAAAATCTGAATTTTTCGATCAAAAGACAGTATGAGATCGAGCCATTGGTATAGCGCAAATTTATGTTAGAAGACGTTATCAAAAATGTTAAAATAAATCGATACATCACCCCTTTTGAGGAAGAAAAGGCGATTTTTCTGGAAGGAGATGATTCTCAGGATCTATTTATTCTTGTGTCCGGACAGCTGAATGTCTTCAAGGGAAATACAAAAATTGCCGAGATCACCGAGAAGGGATCGTTGTTTGGAGAAATGTCTTTTCTTCTTAAAGCCAAACGAACGGCAACAATAAAAGCAGGGGAAAATGTAAAAGCGATCCGAATACCCAAGGATGAGATCACGGCCTTTCTTCATGATTTTCCCGAAGTGGCTGGAGAAATATCAAAGCTTTTGGCCAAACGTCTTGATGAAACCAGCCGAATACTCTATGGGCTCAAAGAGTTTTGCGACCAATTGCCTGATGCGGTTATTGCAACCGATAAAGAAGGAAAAATCATCACATGGAATGCTGCTGCAGAAGAAGTTTACGGCAGGTCCTGGGATCAGATGTGCAACAAGTCAGTGGAAGAAATCTACGAAAAACCCCAAGTTTATAAAAAATTGCTTGAAGAGGTTAAGAAAAAACACTCTGTAAGAGAAAAGATTCTTAGTGTCAGACATCCCAAAAATGGCGCCCGGTTTATATCCACCAGTTCAACCCTCCTTCATGACGATCACAATAACTTTCAGGGAATTCTTTCGTTGGGTCGTGATGTCACATCTATTAAAACATTAGAAAAGAAATACCGTCAGACCCGTTACTGGCTTTTCCCATCCTTGATTTTAATTTTTCTTCTGGCCCTGGGTGTTTTTTGGGGTCATTCGCACCTCTCAAAAAAACCCCGGATAATGGATGTCAATCATCTGGAATTGAATAACCGATTAAGTAAAGATTACCTTTTGTTGAAATCCATGTTGGTAAATCCTTTTGAAGCCGGCGACCGGTCAAAAACAAGCCGGTTGATGAAGGATTTTCTTAACATTCAAAAATCGGACAACGTGCCTTATAACGGTCTCGTATTACTTGATAAGAATAAAATGGTATTTGACACATGCTCAAAAAACAAGGGCACAAATATTTTGCCAACAATAGAAAGCAGTTATAAAGGGATAGATTTTGAAGATGGTAAGAACTCTACCCACAGCGTACTAACCCTTTATCGAGCAGACAAAGATCATCCCATGGGCCAGAAAAGCATTGAGATCGCCTTTGAAATGAACAAAAAAAATCGTCGAATCGGCTGGTTGATTTTTCAATTAGATCTTCATCGATTGAAGACGGACTATGATACGGATGTATTAAGCTTAAAGCAACTTGGGCTTTAGAATCCCTGAATCGGATTTGTGGCAGGCGAAACATAATAATTTGATAGGACAACGTCTTCTATGGATGGTTTTATAGATATTCAGTCTATCCAATATGAAATTTCAGAAAGCGATGATGGAGAAATTACGATCTATCTGCAGGGTAGAATCGATTCTACCAATGCGTCTCAACTGATCGAATTGTTTGGCTCTCTGATAAAAGATCGGAGACCTTCTTCACTTACCGTAGATCTTGAAAAGGTTACATACCTAGATGATTTCGGGGCGCTCGTCCTTGTTGAATTAAAAGATATGATGACCGCTGCAAAAGGCCAATTTAATTTAAAAAACGCCAGAGAGGAAGTACTTTTTATTCTCAAATCGGGAGCTTTGGCTGAAACGCCGCCATTGATCAAGGTTCGCCCTCCTTCTATGTTTATCAGGTTTGGAGACGCTATCCTAAAGTTTGCAGCAGAAGTTAAATATCAGATTTCATTTGTGGGATCTATCTGTCTGGCATTTGTTTATTCTTTTCTTCATCCTAAAACGTTACGGATGGACGACACTTTTCTTTACATGCAAAAAACAGGGGTAGATGCCCTTCCGATTGTGGGAATGATCAGTTTTCTGATGGGCCTCATTATGGCCTTTATGTCATCAATTCAACTCCAGATGTTTGGTGCCAATATTTATGTAGCTTCATTGGTAAGCCTGGCGATGACTCGAGAATTAGGCCCCATTATGACGGCAATTGTTGTCGCTGGACGATCCGGTTCATCATTTGCCTCAGAGATAGGTACAATGAAGATATCCGAAGAAGTCGACGCTCTTTTTACCATGGGATTTGATCCCACACGGTATCTGGTCGTTCCCAAGATCATGGCTTCTGTTTTTGTGGTTCCCATCCTGACCTTATTTTCCGACGTCTTTGCCATATTGGGAGGGCTGACGGTGGGTGTGTTCATGCTGGATTTGACCGCAAACGCATACATTTTACAAACACTCAAGACGTTGAGATTATTTGACATCCTTTTAGGAATCTTCAAGAGCGGTGTTTTTGCACTCCTCATATCCTGGATTGGTTGTTTAAGGGGATTTCGCGTTCAAGGTGGGGCGGCCTCTGTGGGCCAGGCGACAACCTCTGCCGTTGTCAGCAGTATTTTTTTGATCATCGTTTTTGATTCAATTGTTGCGGTGATGTTGACGTTATTTGGCTGATTTAGCGACGATACCATTGTATGGAAAAATCGGTATTTAATAAAGTGGGGATGACCATTTGGAAAAACATAAAATAATCCAAGTCCGTGATCTTACTGTCGGCTATGAAACAGATATTATCCTTGAAAATATATCATTTGATGTTCTGGAGGGAGAAATATTTATTGTTTTAGGGGGAAGTGGGTGCGGGAAAAGCACATTACTGAAACACCTGATTGGACTAATACCCCCCCTATCCGGCCAGATATGCATTGATGGAGAAGACATATCCAACTGTAATGAGACGACATTCAAAAAGATTTTGAGAAAGATCGGGGTCCTCTACCAGAGCACCGCCCTTTTCGGTTCAATGACAATTGCTGAAAATGTGTCTCTTCCCATAAAGGAATACACCGACTTGCCTCAAAAATCCGTGGAGACACTGGTCAAAATGAAGCTAAATATGGTGAATTTAAAAGGGTATGAAAACCACTTACCGTCTGAAATCAGTGGAGGAATGAGAAAGCGGGCAGGACTGGCAAGAGCAATGGCCTTAAACCCAAAAATTCTATTTTTCGACGAGCCTTCTGCCGGACTCGATCCCGTAACATCTGTCGAACTCGACAACCTTATCATACATCTCAATAAGAGCCTCGGTACGACAATGGTCATCGTAACCCATGAACTTCAAAGCATTTTTAATGTAGCACACAGGGTAATCATGCTGGACAAACAAACCAAAGGGATCATCGCCGAAGGTAATCCCAATCATCTGAAAGATCATAGCGAAAATCCATTTGTTAGGAACTTTTTCAACCGTAAGTCAGAAAATTAAAAGAAAGGACCCTGAAAAGTTTAATACAGCTTTTGTAAGGATATTTTAATGGCCTCTCAAAAAACTAAATTTGCCCTTGGATTATTTGTGACCTGTGGTATTGGCATGGTCTTTCTTGCCATCATATGGTTGGGCATGTCACGATATTTCAAAAAGGGTCAGTATTACGCAACCTATTTTAATGAGTCCGTTCAGGGGTTGGATGTGGATTCCCCGGTAAAATACCGGGGTGTATCCGTTGGCCGGGTGGATCGTATTGTTGTTGCCCCTGACGAAAATTTGATACAAATCGTATTAAAAATCGAATCCGATCAGAAACTTGACAACAATATCGTTGCTCAGCTGAAATCTATTGGGATTACTGGAAGTATGTTTGTAGAACTGGATCGCAAGAAAAATGGCGCACCTGATTTTTCACCACCTTTAAGTTTTCCTTCGGAATATCCCATCGTCGCCTCAAAACCATCCAGTATCTACAAAATGTTACATAGCATAGATGACGCACTTAACCAGATCAGGGCAATGGATTTAGAAAGACTTTCTGAAAAAGTTCAATTGACGCTCAACAGCATAGAGCAGGCGACAACCCATGCCAATGTAAAAAATATTTCTGGTAAAATTGAAAAATCGATTGATCGTGCCGGTCAAATTTTGGAGGATAAAAGATGGGACAGCATCATGGCATCTGCGGACGAAGCCGGTCAATCTCTTAATGACATCATGGATAAAACCAGCAACAGCATGAATCATGTTGAAAAAACCATTCTTCGATTGGAAGGGATCACCGTTGAAAAGGAACAGAGTATTAAAACCGCCATTGAAGATTTTAGACTATCCATGGAAAATGCCAACACACTTTTAAAGAAAGGTAATTTTCTGACAGACAAAACAGACGATTCAATATCGCAACTCAGGGGACAATTTTTAATCATTGCCCATAATTTGGAAAGGGCAAGTGAAAACCTGAACAGGTTAATCGAAATCGTTGCGGATCATCCGTCTCAAGTCATGTTTGGAAGACCGCCTGCTCCAAGAAAGGTGGATCAGACCGAAAGCGAAAGGTAAAAACAAATTTATGAAATGGTTCAATAAAATCTATCTTTTATTTCTCAGTCTTCCCATACTCTGTGGGGCATGTGTGAGTCTGAAACAACCGGTAAATAGAATCGAGTATTATACGCTGGAATATCCTCCTCCACAAATGGAAACCTTAAATCCTTTACCCCATGTCATCCGAATGGACCGTTTCACTGTGGCACCGCCATATAATACCAGTCAAATCATTTACAGGGATCGATCTTTTAAAAGAAATGCATATGTCTATTATAGATGGCAGCCCAACCCCGGGGCTATCGTAACCACACTGCTAAACCGTGACATTAAAAATTCAGGCCTTTTTAAAGCTGTGTTAGACCCTGGGAGTCGATTTTCGTCTTCGTACATGATCGAAGGGACGGTGGATGAATTTTTCGAATGGGACACTCAAAATGCATGGAAAGCGATTCTTACTGTCAGCATTATTTTAACTGAGAAAAACAAAAATGATATCAAAAATAGGATTTTATTTCAGAAAACCTATCGGAAAGCAGAAATATGTCAGCAAAAAAAGCCGAAAGCGGTGGCCGAAGCGATGAGTCAGGCACTGTCTAAAATTTCGGAAGAGATGATTAAAGATGTATATGATGGCCTAAAAGATCGATATCAGAATTGATCCTTTCAATGGGTATTGATTTTATGATAAATGCTGTCTCAGCTAACCAGTCCGTAAAACGCCGCCAAAACATCTTCCGGGGTTATTCTGTTAACGCATTCAATTTCTTCACATTCAACCTTTCCTGTATCAAAACAGGGGCTGCATTCAAGGTCAGGCCGAACAACCTTTACGGCTCGGCCCATTGGTTGCCATGTTTTAGGATCAGAAGGGCCGAAAACGGCAACAGTAGGAAGGCCTATAAATGCTGCAAGATGGCTGACCCCGGAATCATTTCCAATAAAACCGCCGCCGGTTTTGAGCCGTCCGGCCAGTTCCGTCAACTTTTCTATTTTACGAACATTTGCGTTGAGCCTTTTGGACCCAAGCAAAATGTCGTATAAATCATATTCTGCGGGACCGAGTATAAACTCCGGCTGTTTACCGTTTGCGTCGATTGACGAAGCAACTTCGACAAAATTGGAAATGGGCCAGCATTTTTTTCGACTTCCGGATCCGGGATGGATAATAATTTTTGACGGGTCGTATCGGGGGTTTCTCCGATCCGAACAAATGGATAAAGACAATGCAATACGGGTGTCTCTACCCGATTCTTCAATTAGCCTGTACCTGACAAGATTTGACAAAATGTGTTGAGTGACATGGATCTTTTGACCCGAATCCGGGCGGGGTGGTATACGATAAACTTCATTTTTCGAAAATGAAAACAGCGTCTTCTCAAGCGGACGGGAACGGGAAAAAAGAATGATTTTACGATAAGAGAGCAGAATATTTTTTACAATCGGATCGATATGACTCGAATAGAGGGTTGCAAAGGCTGCAGCCTCCAAAGGAAACCATTTATCTACAATATCGAGCTCCTGGGCAAGTTGTCCAATGCTGCTTTGACAGATAATGGCTATGGAACCGTATAATTTTTTAAGTCTTAAAAGTGCCGGGAAGGTGGAGACAACATCACCCAGTGCGCCGTGATGGACAACAAGAATATGGTTTTTTGTCATGTATTAACGAATTGTCGTATAATTGGGTCCTGCGATTAACAGGTTGTTGGAAATTGTGGACTGTATCTTCTCCATCTTGCTCCCAAAAACAAGGGTTCGAATGACACCGTGTCCATAGGCCCCCAGAATTACGAGTGCATCGTGCGGAATATCATAAAGGTTTTCTTCAAAGACCCTGTTTTCAAAAAAATGCCATTGCTTGACATAGAGATCCATTTCGGCTTCTAGATTTCTGTCTTTAATGATCTGCTGGTAGTCTTCTTTGGAGAACTTCTCCGTCTGCGTGAAAACATCCAGCTGTAGGCCTGAAGCTCTAGCGATATGGAACCCCAGCCGGAGGGCTTTAATCGCATTGGCCGAACCGCCAAAGAAAACCGCGATACTTTTCCACTCTTTATAAACAGGGCTTGTGATCAAAACCGGAAATCGAGCTGACTTTACAATCCGTCTCACACGGGGTCCGATATACCCAAGGCCGATTTTTGAAGACATGTCACTGACACTCCTGGGGCAGCACATATAATCAAAGTTCGTGTGTATGTCCGGCAGCGTTGAGGCCGTAAAGTGCTTTGGATCCAGAAACCGTGCACTTATTCCTTTCTGTTCAATCAATTCGGTTGCACGTTTTAAAGCGGTTTCCGGGGATATGAGGTAAGATTTGTCAAGATCAACCTGGACCACATCGTTGTCAAAATACATTAAAAATTTTGTGGTTTTAGGAATGTATATCACCGGAGAAGCCCCGACATTGTTGCAAAAATAGATCGATTGAAGCAGCGTTTCTCTCCCAAAGGGATTATTTCTAAAAATATGAAGTAGTCGGTTCTCCATTTGGTTCTCCTTTTATCATTTTTTTACTTTTTCATCCCATTTCCAATTCCCATTTAGTGGCTGGTCTGAACCATAAGCTCCTTACGATATTGATCCAGGATGGTCGCTTTGGAAATAAGACCGAGGAATCGGTTGTTTACCACCACCGGCATGGAAAACAAGCCTTTCATATCCATTTTGCGAACAACATCTAACAAATCATCATCCGGATGAACCACTTCGACCTTAGTATTCATGATTTGTCCTAAAAAAACGGCATCATACATCACCGGATCAAACAGGTATGGCCGAATATCATCCAAATGGATAATTCCCAGAAAATGACCGGTCTTGTCATCTTCCACCGGGAAAAAGTTCCGGTGGGATTTTTTAACAATATCAATAAAATCCTTCAAAAGCATACTCTGATTGACGACAATACAATCCTTTTCAATAAGCTCCGTTACATTTAGATCTGACAAAACCCTGGCATCGGTGCCGGGTCTTAACAAATGTCCGTGTTCCACAAGATCCTTCAGATAATAGGATGCCGGCTCGAAATAATGGCAGAGCGTGGTCGTCACCGCAGACACAATAAATAAGGGGAGAATGACTTCCCATCCTCCGGTAATTTCGACGATGAGAAAAATTCCGGTCAACGGCGCCTGCATCATGCCGCTGATCAGCCCCGCCATTCCCAAAAGTGCATAATATCCTTCGTTGACCCACGATACGGACGGCCAGAACAGTGCAAGAAGATGATGATAGGTCACCCCGACAAGGCTCCCGATAACCAGGCATGGTGCGAATATGCCGCCGGAGCCTCCCCAGCCCAGGGTCAAAGCAGTGGCTGCGATCTTGGCAAATGAAGCCAGTGCTACAACGGCAAGCACCTGGCCGTATTCCCCTTCGATCAGAATTTTGACCGTATGGTACCCTTCCCCCAGTACCACAGGAAGAAAAAGGCCAATGACACCCACCGCGCATCCGCCCATGGCGGCCCGAATCCATACCGGAGCTGAAACTTTGTGTGATACAGTATGCATGGATCTTAGCATGCGGGTAAGGAGAATAGATGCCGCTGCAGACAGGACGGCTAAACCGAGACAGGCAAAAATATTTAGCAGGTCGATATTGAAGAGGTGATGGCTAAACGGGATCTGATTCCCTTGAAGAAGACGGCTGATTTCTGTACCGGCAACCGAAGCAATGGCAATGGGGACAATGTTGACCGATTTCCATTCACCCACGATAACTTCAATGGCAAAAACCATTCCGGCAATCGGTGCATTGAAGATGGAAGATATGGCACCGGCGGCGCCGCAACCCACCAAAGTTACCCGCTGCCGATCGTTTAAGGAAAAATACTTGGCGATATTTGAACCGATGGCCGCTCCACTGATCACAACAGGTGCTTCAGGGCCCGCCGACCCTCCGCTGCCGATGGTTAGGCAGCTCGATACAAGCCTGGAAAAGCTTGAGCGGAACCTCAAAAGACCACCGTAACGGGACACGCTGTAAATCACTTCCGGAACACCGTGCCCGGCGCCTTCGTTGACGACTTTTTCCAGAAACAAAGAAGAAAGGGCGGCACCGGCGGCAGGAAGAACAAATACCCACCAGTAATGACGGAAATGATGAATCCACTCGGACATCATCACAAGGCTCCGATTGAGCGCCACCGAAGCCAAACCGGAAAAATTCCCCACGATGGCGGCCATCAAAATGAGCAGAAGTCGATCATCAAATCGGAAAATCGGCCAGTTTCCAGGATAACGCCACGATGTTAAAATGCGCATTTTTTTCAATACCTAATAACCCTCTCCTTTTACGAGTCGGTTTTCGAAGTCGACAATGTTTGAAAAAAACGCTGTTGAATCAGGGGTAGTTTTTAAAAATTCCACAAATGCGTTTTCACGGATACAAAAAGAAAGCCTTGAAAGAAGATGGAGATGGATTTTCGTTGACGGACTTAAAAGGATGAACATAACAAACACCGGTCTTCCGTCAACGGCTTTGAAGTCGATGGGTTTCTCAAGAAAACAGGTGGATATTAAAGAGTTTTTTATCATATCCTTCAAAGGATCGTGGGAATGGGGGATGGCAACCCCTTTACCAATACCTGTTGATGTCAAATGTTCCCTTTCAAGCAAGCTTGAATAAAGTATTTCTTTGATACTGCTGGATAAATAATGGATGTTTTCAACAGCGTTTTTCAACACCGTTTCAACATCATCCCCCTTTATATCATATAAAAGACCACCACGTTTCATTGAAGGCAGAAGATTTTCCATCCTTGTCTTCTGTGGTGTTGTATTCACTTTTTCAGGAAGTGAAAACGGGAGCTTATACATCGCAGCCCATTTTTCCAGAATCGATTCATTAAATAGATATCTATTTCCGGTTTTCTGTATGGGTATCCTGCCCTGGCGAATCCATCTCTCCACGGTGCTTACCGGAAGACGAAGACACTGGGCGACTTCGTTTATTGTGAGTTTCATAAGAATAAAATCGTGTTTCGATTTTCATTTGAATTCATTCCGCGTTTCCTTAAGAGACAGGATCTTCTACAAGTAGCAGGGAAATTCAAATTTAAACTTTATTCAATAACTTGAATATCATTTTAAATCAAGACGTTTTATCATTCGATGCATGTTGTTGGGTTTTTAATTCCGATGCCGACCGATGGGTGATGGTAATGTCGCGTTTCGGATAGGGTATCTCAATACCTTGTTCATCAAACGCTGTTTTGATTTTGTCGGTGACATGGGAAATGGTATCCATGCGCTTTCTGGCATCATCAATCCATACCCTGAGCTGAAGATCCACCGACGATTCTCCGAAGTTTCTCACAACAACCTTTGGGGCCGGTGTTTTTGAAATCCAGGACACCGATTCCGCAACATTTAGGATTAACTCCTTTGCTTTTTCAATATCCGCATCATATGCAATACCGATGTTGATGCGAACTCTGATATTTGTTGAAATAATGGTGTAGTTGACGATATCCCGTTTCATGATTTCATTGTTGGGAATGATGATCACAATATTATCCGTCGTCTTGATCTTGGTGGCGCGCAGACCGATATCGATGACATCACCCCAAGTTGCACTTCCTGCCGGAGCACTCCACACTTCGATCCGGTCGCCCACTTCAAACGGCCGATCGATAATCAAAAGCACACCGGCGATAAGATTGGACAAAGTGTCTTTGGCGGCAAAGCCGATGGCAATACCGGCCACACCGGCACCGGCAATAAAAGGCATGACATTGACACCCAGGATATCCAACGCCAGAACAACGGCAGTCGCATAAATGATCGCCCCGGAAAATTTATTAATAAGATTGAAAATAACATCATCGACTTTGGTTTTTGTTTTATCGATGATATTTTTTTCAGCGTATTCCAGCAGGATTAACAAGACAATCTGTGGCTGGAGATGCTATAAGTATAATCATGAGCGCATGAAAAATATTTTCCAAAAGCGAAATGTTAAAAAGTCTAATGAGATACGTACCGGTTACCAGCATCAGACCGTAGAGCAGCGCTCTGCGAATAACGCTGAAAATCTGAATGTTGATTTTAAGAAAATTGTTTTGTTTTGTTTTCTTCTCAATAGACTCAAGAATGCGTTTTAATATGACCCAAATAATGTATGATCCAATAATAGCGGCCAAAGCCTTGAACGATAGATGAAGGGTTGTCGCCTTTATTCCGGATGTCTCTGATATTTTATCCATAAAAACAAAAATGTGGTCCATAATTTCCTCAATATTTTTTTGTTTCGTGAAAACTTATACCTAAACTGAGCGTTTTAAATAGTGACATGGTTATAAAAAATCAATACTTATATACAAATATACATTTCAAAAGTCGTTAACATGTCGCATCCAATCAGAGGATTTAATCAAGCAAAAAATTGTTACCATTTGAAACCCTTCGGACTTGCCGAGTTTAAACCGCCTATGGGCTTTCTAATTCCTTTTTATCTACATCCGGTTTAACGTCTTTAACATTTTTTAAGGCATCTTCAAGTTGGGCCTTTGCCTTGACTGCCTGGCGAGAGGCTTTTTCAGCCTCCTTATCCGCCTGGTCTGCTTCTGATCTCAATTTTAGAAATCGGTCTTTTTCTTCTTCTGAAATTGGCTTGCTCTCCAGTTCGAGCAACTTTGCTCTGGCGGATTTGGCGATTTTTTGTGCTTTGATCGATTCTTTTTCGGCTTCACCGGCTATTTTCTCGGCATCGTCAAGCGCATCCATGGCTTCCGCTATTTCGCCGGCAGTTCCCGAGTCGGGTTCGGCATCAAGTTCGATGTCTTCAGCGGCCAGAACAAATGCAGTGAGTGGAAGCTGGGATAGGATTTCCTCCATCGGCGCATTTATAAGACAGTCCACTTTGTTTCCATATAGGCGAAACGGCAAAAAAACAACGGCAGCATCCGAGGAATATTCAAAAAGCTTTTTCGTATCGATGTCGGTGACAATGATCGGCTCCGCCTCGATTCTCGCTTCATTTAGGCTGTGTTTCAGATCTTCCATAGCTTCCGGACTGTCTTTAGCATAACCGGCAGCCAAAACACGAATTTCAGCCTCTTCCCAAGGATCGTTTCGAGTGATTAGATACGCGAACAGTAACATTAATCGGCTCGTGGCACCACCCCACCACCAGACATCGATACGCCGCTTCTTGACCGATGCTGTTTGAAGCCGTTCCCATTTGTTTTCATCGGTTCCCAAAATTACAATATTTTTACCCATACCATATGCTGCTTTGAGGTTTCGGATGAAATAACGTTCTCTATCGGTATCATGGGGTTTCGATTTTGGATCAAGCCAGTTCAAAAGAATGGTATTGGCCTTCAGCGGTCCGATACCGATCGACTGAATCAATGTGCTCAGAGCGACCTCAGAATCCGAACCCAAAACCACCAGGGGAAATGCATCAAAACCCTTGGCAGAAATATCTGATCGAAGTTCTTTTTCGGTTTCCTCCTGCATCCTGAGCATCTTCAAACCCTTGCCTTCCAACATTTTAACAACGGTTGTCAGACCGCTTTTTCCCTCCAGCCATGAGGCAAAACTCAATAACATGGATCGCCTTTGGGCATCTTTGGAAAATGCAAGAATCTGGGGACGCCAGTCTCGATCATGTTCCGGCTCGACATAAGCATTTAAAAGATTCTCTCTGGCACGCTTTAAATAGTAAGATCGACGACTGTCGGCCCATCTCGCCGGACCACTTGTTCGCTTGAGATACTGATGGATGGCAAACAATATGGAAACGGCAATCAGTCCAACCTTAAAATCAATGGCCAGCATTACCAGGAGACAGGCCAGAAATCCCAAGAGGCTGAGACGCAGGTCAAACCATTTGAACTTTGGACGAAAAGAGGGGCTGGCGGTCCGGGCTTCGTAAAAAGTTGCGTAATTTAGCAATCCATAGGAAATGAGAAAAAACATGGAGACGACACGAGCGATGAGATTCAGTTGACCTAAACCAATGGTTCCAAGAGCGATGGCTGCCGAAAACAGCACCGCACGCCGTGGATTATCTAAAGGGCCATCCCCTTTGGCAAACGGCAGCAGAAAGGAAAAAATTCGATCCGAAGCCAAAGATTGAAGGATTCGCGGCGCTCCCAGAAAAGAAGCCATGGCCGATGATAATGTGGCGGCCACTACTCCGGCATCAATTAGAAAGTTAAAACGTGCCACCCGTTTCATTGCGTTGTAATCTTGGATCAACATCTCCTTGGGAAGAACACCGGCAAACACAATGGCAGCCCCAAAATAAACTAAAATCGAGATGCCCACCGCCATAAAAGTTCCCAGCGGTAAGCTGCTTCCGGGGTTCTTAAGATCTCCGGACATGCTCACCCCCTGTGTAAAACCGGTCACCGCCGGGAAAAAAATGGCAAACAACACCCAGATATTGAGACTTTCCGCTGGAGGTTTCCAGTTTTCCACCATTGTCGAAAGCTCCCAGCGTGGGATGCCGCCAACAAAAAAAGACAATAGCGCACCCACCAGAAGCGCCATGACGACATACTGGAAACGGGTCGCCCAGTCGGCACCCAGCCAGGCAAAGATGAACAAAAAGGATATGGCCAAAACTGCGATAATCCTGGGATTGGCAAATATATTTTGCGGTAGCAGCACCGTCATGGCTTCACCGAATCCAATACAGTAAAAAGCGATGGAAACCGATTGCGCTAAAAACAGGACCAAACCAATGGCACCTCCGAATTCCGGGCCAAGAGTCCTTGAAATCAAGTAATAATCACCGCCCCCCTTGACTTTAATATTGGTGGCAATTGCTGACAAAGAGATACTGGTCAGAACCGAAATGGCATTGGCGAGGATGATAATGATTAAAGCGCGTCCAAATCCTGCGTTGCCGACCACATAGCCCAGTCGCAAAAATAGAATGATGCCCAGAATGGTTAAAACGCTGGGTGTAAAAACGCCGGAAAAGGTTCCCAGCTTACCTTCGTTTTGATGGTTTTCGGTCCTGGTACCGATGGTTGTCATAAGTTCTCCAGCCTGATGAAAATCGATGTTTGGAAATGTTGAAACCCTGAAGTCATTCTCTGCGGGTTTGTCGCAAAATTATTTTTCGTTAGCTTTGAAACGTTTTTCGATAAGCACTCAAAGAGATTTTTGTTTGACAACAGCATACGAGTTTGCGGGGTGTGAACTCGTGCGACAACTACTCGTCTATTTTTGTTTCAAAAGGATGTGTCGGGTGACCAGGGGTGAAAGGACATAAAGAAACATATACATTAACGCGACATATCCCAAATAGGGTGTAAATATTGAAATAAGTAACAATATCATATTCAAGCGACCAAACCAAAAATGCTTGTCCATAAAACGGCCGAGATGCAGATAGCGAATGGGATAACAATTCATTAAGATCGCAGTAAAAATCATTAGACCGAAACAAAAAATACCCCAGTGGCGAGCCCATTCCAAAGATCCTACAACGGCCTGGTTGAACATGATCAATGGTGCTGCTACCAGTAATGCTGCTGCCGGCGTCGGCATGCCTTTAAAAAAGCCGGGAACAGGGGTTCGGTCAAAGGTAAAGTAAACCAGCCGGGCGCCCCCCATAAGTGCATAGAGCAAGGCAACCCATCCAATCGGAAGTTGCCGGATCACGGGATCAGACGTATCTGCAAAAGACAAATAAAACATCCAGGCCGGGACAATACAGAAACTGATGGCATCGGCAATGTCATCAAGAATGCCGCCAAAACTGATCCGAGGTGTCCCTTCCTGTTCGGAAAGGGGCTCTGTCAGGCCCAATTTTCGTGCCAGAGCCCCGTCGAGTTTGTCGAAAATGGCAGCGCCAATCAAACAAAGATAGGCCTCACGAAAACGATTCTGATAAGCAAAAAGAATTGCCAGCAACCCCATCATTGCGTTCATGATGGTCAAAGCATTTGGGAAAAAAGACAAAATGTTTCGCCGTATGCGTTCATCCTCATCACAGATCTCGTCCAGGATATAGGTCCCGTATTTTCGACAATATGCGGCGATAGATCCAAAATTTATGATCAAGAAGATGATCTCGATTAAAAACAAAACGCGCAGGGGTAGATTCCCCAACCAGGAAATCCAGGTGTAAATCTTGAAATCCAGGCCCCCGGTTACAAAAAAAGCATGCGCGTACAAGAGCGTGCCGACCGGGGCCGCCACTATGGTTCTGAGCCGTGTAAACTCTTTTATTTCCGGTTCCGGTCCTGCTCGCATGGCGAAAAAACGCATGAAATGGGCAAAATTATCACGAATTAAAACCGTTACGCAAAGAATCAAAACAAAAATGCTGTGAAGTAATTCAGCCTTGGTACCGGCAGCAGAGGTAAAAAGAAGACGCCACATGGCGCCCACGGCCACCAGTGGGAAAATAAGCGAATATACAATCTTGTCCATGACCCGGTCGGCAAGATGCGCCAATGTGGAGTTCAACTGAAAACGGGTGGCCAGCCACCCGTCGATCAAATCAAAGCACATTGAAACAAGAAGCAGCATCACCCCCAGGGTGTAAAGCATCGGGTTGCGGGTCCACATGACCGCAAAGGCGCAAAGCATACCGCCAAAAACAAGTGGGGGCCTGCCGTAAACCAGTAATGCTGAGAACTTTCTCTGAAAATTGAGTTTTGCCGACATGCCGATAGTTTAACCTCCGCCCCTGGTTCCGTCAACTTATTAGTATAGAACTTAATGGGCTTCGCCCCAATGCTCTATCGTTCTGGGTTATGATGAGACGCATCTGGAAGAAAGAGTGCTCGAGGACATTGAGGAGGCGTTTCCACCTAAAGACTTTCCCACGGTGACCTGGATCAACATCGACGGCTTGCATGAAATAGACACCATCGAAAAAGTCGGCCAACATTTTAACATCCATCCGCTGGTTCTGGAAGATATTGTAAATACCGGCCAGCGACCCAAAACCGAAGAATTCGAAGATGTTATTTTTGTCGTTTTAAAAATGCTGAATTCCAAACTTTCCTGTTGTACTCAAAGATGAGCAGTTTTTCCCGGGTTCAATCTTTGTTATTTGTCTCCAATACACTTTTGTCTTTGATAATACGAAACTCCAAGGGTTTTTGAACATCGAGATGAACATCTCGTTGGGGAAATGCAATGACGATTCCCGCCTCGCGGAACAGTTCATCGATACGGAAACGGATATCGCTTTCAATGATGCGCCGATCCATGATACGGCTCATGCTGATCCAGAAGTAAAGATCGAATAACAGGGCACTGTCCCCAAAATCGTTAAAAAGTACAAAGGGCTTTGGGGACTTTCTTACTTTGTTATGCTCCTCGGCAACCTGAAGCATAATGCGCTCCGCCTCACGAACCGGAGACCCATAAACAACCCCTACTGTCAGCTGCGCTCTCACTTCTTTGTCTGATAGGGTCCAGTTAATGATATTTTTCTCTAAAAAACTGCTGTTGGGCACCAAAATATGGATATTGGCGCCGGTGCGAATTCGCGTACAACGCGCGCCGATCTCCTCCACCATGGCGAAGGTCCCTTCGATTTCAATCAGGTCGCCGATCTTTATCGGTTGCTCCGCCATAACGATGAATCCGCTGATAAAATTATTGATCAGGTTCTGGGCCCCGAAACCGACGCCGATGGCAACGGCACCGCCTAAGAATGTGAACAGTGTCAAAGGGATGTTGACCACACGCAGGGCAAAGAGAACGATCAAAAATACGATAAAATAATTGACAATCTTCTCAATGGCCGCCGTCGTGGTCTCTTTCATGTGGACACGCGCCAAAAGACCTCGAATCCAAAAAAGGATGATTCTTTTGGCAAATATAAACCCGACAATCAAGGATGATCAGGGCCATTGCCAGTTTCTTGACCGTCACACTGTGTTCATCGATCACCCACAATTCCAGGTTCCAGATATTCGTTACCTTGCCGGTCACTGTGGTTATTTGTTTCCACAAATCAACGTGCTGGTGTATTTTGACAATCTCATCCAGAAGCCGCTGGTTCAACTGTAAGGTTGCTTGCAGCATCGACAAATATTCAAGACCGCCCCTTGCCAATGTCCGTAGCGTACTCAATCGATTTTCCAGCTCGCGTCGTAAATCTTTCGAATACCCCTGATCCGACAATTGTTTTTCAAGGGATGTAATTTGGGGCTGGAGACTGTTTTGATAACTGTCATGAAGTCGCACGATTCGTTCGATTTTTACCTTGCCGGCTTCAATCTCTTTCTTCCGGGCGTCTATTTTTTCTTGATCTACCTCGCCCTTGACAAGCGTGTAACGATTTTTCCACACTTGTTCCTGTTGATTTAACAGGTTCAACATATCCTCTGTCTGTTCCAGAAGCCGCTGGGAGGCTTCCCGTTCAGATTCGGTCGCCTCTAATCTGGCCTTGGCCAATGCAATGTCGGCCTTTTTTTTGGCGTTCGCGAGTCTTTCCTGGGCCTGAAGCCAGGCGGTTTCCACCTTCATCTGTCCACGGAGCTGATCCTTCTGTCGTTTTTGAAGCTCATTCCTGTTCCGATTGATGTCTTCGATCTGTTTTTCCAGATCGACGTTGTCAAAATACAAGTTTTTTCTGACCCAATCGAGGTTCTGTTGCGTAACATCTAAATTTTTTTCGGCAAGTCGAACTTCGATGGAAAGGTTTTGCTTGGTTGTTCTTTGCAAATCGAAAATCGCTTGGGAAATTTCCAGTTTCAATCGGGCTTGCTCTAGTTCCCACTTCAGTTTTCCGGTCACCTTCCCGGGTTCCATTGCCGCCAGTCTCTTCTTTATATTTTCGCAAATCCTGCCGGCTTTCGTCCAGCCTCGATTTGGCATCCTCCAAAGCCTTATCGGCCAGGCGAGTTCCCAAAATGGCAGTCTCCTTCTTGTTGTCGTCGGTATTCAACTTATCGAGAATCGTGTCATAAAAACTGAGGGAATACGGCGGATTTTTCGAAAGAATTATCTGCTGCTGAGTCTGCTCTTTTTCTTGCAAAAGGGCTTCTTCTTTTTCCAAGACTTTCTTTTTCTTTAAAGCAGTTAAGAGCCTCTGATAGACGCTTTCTAACTCTTTAAATTTTACTGTTCGTTCCTGTAACTGGGAAAGGGTTATCCCTAATTGTTGCGCTGTTTGTTTATTTTCCGCTGCTTCGGCTTCCGACAATCTTTTATTGATTTCTTTGATTTTCAGCTCGATGTCGGCAGGATCGATCTCAGGTAATGGCTTCTGATGGTTCACCGCCGTGGGGCTTTGCTTGTTTTCCAGCACTTTGGGTGCCGTCGCCCAAGATACCGAAATCAAAACGAATAAAACGATTACGGCATATAAACATAAACTTTTTTTAAGCCTAAGTTGTGATATCATTTGTGGCACTCGTCGTACTGAAAACGCAATAGGGATAGAAATAAGAAGGGTTATCTTTGACGCCGTAAGGTAATGCGCCAATGGAATATTTTACCTAAAAATTGTATCTCGACCTGCTTCTTCAATGAATGTTTAGCATTATCGGGATGCGAAAAATAAGTCATCGCCTAATGAAAACCAAATTTAAACAATGCCGGGTCAATGGTCTCGAATTCCGTTAAAATCCATAACGGTTTTGAATTACATGACTTCAGAACCGATCCCGGCCTTATAAAATTCCCGGTTCATTCGGGCGATATTGGAAATGGAAATTTCCTTTGGGCATTCTGCTTCACATTCTCTTTCATTGGAGCAGTTTCCGAAACGAAGTTCATCCATCTTCCTGACCATGGCCAGAGCCCGCTGGGCCGCTTCGGGTTTTCCCTGGGGAAGCAAGGCGAATTGGGAAATCTTCGCCCCGGTAAAAAGCATGGCCGAAGCATTGGGACATGAAGCAACGCAGGCACCGCATCCGACACAAGCAGCAGCATCCATTGCTTTTTCTGCGATTTCCTGGGAAATCGGTATGGCATTGGCGTCCGGCGCGCCCCCGGTGTTTACGGAAATATATCCCCCTGCAACGATGATCTGATCAAAGGCGCTGCGATCCACGGCAAGATCTTTGATGATTGGAAATGCCTTGGCTCGCCAGGGCTCGATGACGATGGTATCACCACTGGAAAAATGCCGCATGTGAAGCTGGCACAGTGAGGTCCCTTTTTCCGGGCCGTGGGCCCGGCCGTTGACCACAGCGCCACAACTACCGCAGATCCCCTCCCGGCAGTCGTGATCAAATGCAATGGGATCTTTACCGTCAAGGGTCAGCTGCTCGTTAACCACATCGATCATTTCCAAAAAGGACATGTCTGTTGAGATATTGGCGGCATGATAGGTTTCAAAACCACCTTTCACTCCGGCGCTTTTTTGGCGCCAGACGTTTAAAGTGATGTTTATGCTTTTGGTCACTTGTAACTCCTTTGTGTTAATTCGACATTTTCAAAAACCAGCGGTTCTACGTGTCGTTCGGGCTCCGTATCATCCCCTTTATATTCCCAGGCAGCCGCATGACAGAAATTTTCATCGTCGCGCTTGGCCTCTTGTTCCTCGGTCTGGTAGGCTTCGTTGAAATGACCGCCGCAGGATTCTCTACGTTCATAGGCATCCATGACCATCAGTTCGGCAAACTCGAGAAAATCGGCCACCCGACCGGCACGCTCTAAACTTTGGTTGAAATCTTTGTCAGAACCCGGAACCACGGCATTTTTCCAGAATTCTTGTCGAAGTTCCTGGATCAATTTTCTGGCTTTTAGAAGCCCGTCATCGTTTCTGGACATGCCGCAGTATTCCCAGAGAATGTTACCCAACTCACGGTGAAAGTCATCCACCGTCCGTTTTCCGTTGATGGAAAGCAGCTTGCCGGTCTGCTCGTTGACATATTGGGTTGCTTCCTTAAACGCCGGATGATCGGTGGTCACTTCCGTGTGGTCCATCTGTGCAAGATAGCCGCCGATGGTATATGGAATAACAAAGTATCCGTCCGCCAGTCCCTGCATCAAGGCACTGGCGCCCAGACGGTTGGCGCCGTGGTCGGAAAAGTTGGCTTCTCCCAAAACAAAAAGCCCCGGCAACGTGCTCATGAGATTGTAATCCACCCATAGGCCTCCCATAACATAATGAATTGCCGGATAGATCATCATGGGCTCTTCATAGGGATTCGAGGCCGTGATTTTTTCATACATCTGGAAAAGGTTGCCGTATTTTTGAGCGATGACGTCTTTTCCATCTCTTTTGATGGCGTCTTTAAAGTCAAGATACACCGCAAAACCGGTCTCGCCGACACCCTTTCCCTTATCACACTGGGCCTTGGCATTTCGTGATGCCACATCCCTCGGAACCAGGTTGCCGAAACTCGGGTATTTTCTTTCAAGATAATAATCCTTTTCAGATTCAGGAATCTGGTTCGGCACTCGTTTGTCTCCGGGCGTTTTGGGCACCCAGACGCGGCCGTCGTTTCGCAAGCTCTCACTCATGAGCGTCAGTTTGGACTGATAGGTACCATGAACCGGAATACATGTCGGGTGAATTTGCGTATAACATGGATTGGCAAAAAACGCGCCTTTTTTATAGGCCCGATACGTTGCACTTACATTGGAGGCCATGGCATTGGTTGAAAGGTAATAGACATTGCCATACCCACCGGTGCAAAGGACTACGGCATCGGCGGCGTGGCTTTCGATGTCGCCGGTGACCAGATTTCTCACAACAATGCCCCTTGTCTGTCCGTTGATGATCACAAGATCCAGCATTTCCCGGCGGGGAAACAGGGTCACCTGGCCTGATGCAACCTGACGCATCAATGAACTGTAGGCTCCCAGAAGAAGCTGCTGCCCGGTCTGGCCTCTGGCGTAAAATGTTCTGGAAACCTGAGCACCACCAAAGCTTCGATTGGCCAAAAGGCCGCCGTATTCGCGTGCAAAGGGAATCCCCTGGGCAACACAATGGTCGATAATATGATTGCTCACCTGGGCGAGGCGATAAACATTGGCTTCTCTCGCCCTGAAATCCCCGCCCTTGATGGTATCGTAAAAAAGGCGCCAGATACTGTCGCCATCATTTTGATAGTTTTTGGCAGCATTGATTCCGCCCTGGGCGGCAATACTGTGGGCACGCCGCGGACTGTCCTGAATGCAGAAATTTTTTACATAATAGCCGAGTTCGGCCAGCGAAGCAGCGGCAGACCCGCCGGCAAGACCGGTACCCACCACAATAATATTATATTTTCTTTTGTTGGCTGGATTAACCAATTTAAGTTCAAAACGGTGTTTGTCCCATTTTTCTGAAAGGGGACCCGAAGGAATTTTTGCGTCAAGCATGATGGCTATCTCCTTATACTAATAGCGAAACATAAACCGGAATAAAACCAAACCCGATCCCGACAATCAGACTGAATACCAGACTCAACCCCCTTAATAAGGGCGTGTATTTCGGATGATCGGCGCCAAGGGTCTGAAATGCACTCCAAAAGCCATGACTGACATGAACCGCCGCAACGATCATGGCAAATGTATAAATCACGACATAGCTTGGCTTTGAAAATGCAGTCGATACAATCTGAAAAATGGTGGTATGGGTTTTATCCACAAAATGAAAATTGAACAGGTGGTAAATGACAAACAACAACAGAATAACACCGGTGTACGGCATGGTTGCCGAACCCAGCGTTCGGCCCCCGGCACGTTTATTGACGGCATAGCGAGAGGGTCTGGCTGTAAAATTCTGATAAAAAAGGAGCAGACCCGTACAAACATGGATCACGGCAAAAAACAACAAGCCCCATTCAGCCACCGTCAGCAGCGGCCCTAAAGAATGAAGATGCTCGGCATAGGAGTTAAAAGCGTCTTTACCGGCGTAAATGGTGAGGTTGCCGGCAAGGTGCAATATTAGAAAAACACAGAAAAAAAGGCCGGTAACCGCCATCAGCAACTTTTTCCCAACGGAAGTCCACAAGGTATTGGTGAACCAATTCATTTTGTCCTCCGACTTTTTAAAAACATCGTAGTTATTTGGAAACCTAAAGAAAAAAAACTATTCATTTTTATTTGGGCTGTCAACATAATTCTCAAGCCACCAGGCATCCCATTCTGTTTTCATAATATTTTGGGCGATGGCCTGACCGGTTATGGTCTCCAAACGCTTTAAAGCGAAGGGAAGCCACTTTTTGGGGGGGGCGTATCCGATGTCGGAGAGTGCTTTTAAATCCAAAATCAGGGCCAACTGATCTGCATCATGTGCCAGTTTGGACTCTAATGATCGACGTTCATTAAATTCCGTGATCAGATCAGCGAGTGTTGCACCAAACGGTAAATTCTTGGTAATATGCCTTAACGCTTTATTTTCATTTGCCGTCACATATTTTTTCTGGACGTAATTCAGGTCGCCGGTTTTTGCTTCCGGAAGATCGTGGACCAGACACATGGCAATGAGTCTGAACGCATCCACATCAGGCTCCATTTGAGCCATGACAAACCCAATGAATGAAACACTAAATGAATGTTCGGCCACGGATTCCTTGCCTGCACCCAGAAAATGGTAGCCCGACCTGGGGATATTTTTTAACATGTTTGCTTGAAACAGTAGATTTGCGATATTTTTCATATAAGCACCCTTTCATTCTCAAACACTTACTCAAGTTTCGCACCCGTTAACCCTACTGTGGCCATATCTGATGTCACTCGGATAGGTCTTAGTCAGGTTAATTTCAATAAAGGCGGCCCATGGCGATGATCCTTCTCTGCGAACATCGAGAAAAAAAATGACCATGTTATGAGTTTACATAAAAATGTGGGTGCGAACCTCGAATTATTAAAAAAATAAAGAATTCCATTTTCAGCTTTTATGTGTATTTGCAGGTTGTTCCAAAAGCAACCTAAAAATGAATGAAAATCGCCGGAATCACCAAATTTCTTGACACCAAAACCAGGTTCATATAGTTCAGGGATCAAGGTGTTCGTATTTGTTAAATCGTCCCGGTGTGCCTGCAAAAAGAAACATTATTTAAATAGTGCCCATCCATAAATCTATATTGGGCACAATTAAGTTTTCAATAATGATTTATTATAATACAATTTTATAAACCCAGGGAGTTTTTACATGAATTCTACAAATATCGACATATTCAATATGATAATGCATGCCGGCCCAATGGTTAAATTTGTGCTGCTTCTTTTGCTATTTTTTTCTATCACATCGTGGGCAATCATGATCATGAAATATCGCTATATTAAAAAGGCATTTTCTCAATCTTCTGAATTCATTGATTTTTTTTGGAAGAGCAGGAATCTTTCCAACGCGTTTTCCAAAGCCAAGCAACTGCGCGGCAGCCCTGTTGCCAGAATTTTTCGCGTAGGGTATGCGGAACTTAAAAATCTGAGCCGTTCCGGTACTTCCAAGAAACAGGAATCGAAACGTTCAACAGAAAGCGAAAACACATCTTTGAGCGCAAGATTTACGGGAATCGACAACGTTAAACGCGCACTGCGCCGGGCGATTAACAGTGAAACGACCCGTATGATTCGAATGGTTCCTTTCCTCGCAACAACCGGAAACACAGCACCTTTCATCGGATTATTTGGGACCGTGTGGGGTATTATGAGTTCTTTTCATGGTATCGGACTTAAAGGTTCCGCCAGTCTTGCTGCCGTAGCTCCGGGAATTTCAGAAGCACTTGTGGCAACAGCGGCCGGATTGGCTGCTGCAATTCCTGCTGTCATCGCATTTAATCATTTTATGCAAAAGATAAGAATTATCGAATCTGAACTGCAAAATTTTTCCGCAGATTTCCTAAATATTATTGAGCGTGATATAATGTAACCCCCAAGGAGAAATACAATGGCATTCGGATCCGACAGCGATCGCCTGATATCTGATATTAATGTAACACCGTTTGTTGATGTTATGCTCGTTCTTTTGGTTATTTTTATGGTCACCGCACCTATGATGATGCAGGGCGTGGACGTTGCTCTTCCTGAAACCACCTCACAGCCGCTTGCTGCAAAAAAAGAGAACCTCGTCATCACCATCAACAACCAAAACCAAATATTTATTAACACTTATCAGGTTGATATCGATTTTCTTCAGGAGAAACTAAAAAAAATATTGGAAGGTCGAGATAGCCGGGAGGTCTATCTTCGGGCTGACCGGGAAATATCTTACGGATTTGTCGTTCGTGTTATGGCCGAGATAAAATCAGCAGGGGTTGACAAGCTGGGCATGGTGACGGAACCGATTAGTGAAAAAAAGAAAGGTCAGTAACAAAAAGCAATAAACTGATGAACAAAAGAACATATCCTCAAACTTACCAAGACGAGGAAAACGAGCGCCGGAAATTTTTTTCTAATTTTGCTGTTTCTCTTTTATGCCATCTGCTTTTTTTCGTTATTTTGTTTTTTGCTCCCGGCTATGCTACCGATAGAAACCCCTCTCTTTCGGTCATAAATGTCAGCCTTGTGACATTACCTTCACAGAACAATGCACCGTTACCTGCTGAATTTAAAACACAAACTGAAGTTGTAAAAAAGGACCAAAAGGCAACGATTTCTTCTAAAACAATTCCGAAACCCGATCACAAATCCCCAGAATCGATATCTTTGAAGCCAAAGAAAAAAAAGGTGAAACAATCTCTTAAGAAAAAAACATTCAAAACTGACAGGGTTGTTAAAAGTGCCATCAGCCGAATTGAAAAAGACGTCGAAGAATCGAGACCCGATCAGGTCAATAAGGCCATCGCCCGACTGAAAGATCAAGTCGAAAAGACCGGTCCCCCGAAATTGATCAAACAGCAGGATACAAAAGGAAAAGGCCCCCCCGGCGGAACCGCCACCGGGAGTAAAAAAGATTTGGAACTCATGGTTATATATCAGGTCGAAATAGCCTTTCGGATTCAAAAAAACTGGTCATTCAACAAGCAACTGGCCGGAGGTCGTACGGATCTTGAAGCATGGGCAGCGATCAAAGTCATGCCGAACGGCGAAATAAAGGATACATGGTTTGATAAGAGATCCGGCAACAGCTATTTTGATGAACAGGCAAAAAAAGCAATTTTAAAGTCGAATCCGCTTCCACCCCTTCCAAAAGGGTATTTTCGCCCATATTTTGAAGCCGGTTTTCACTTTACGCCTTCAGGTATTAATCAATAATTTGTGTTTAAGGAACACGGTTTGCAGGACGTGAAAAAAGACGTTACATTTGAGGATTAAAGGAGTTTGCTTCTGTTATGAAATGTTGCCGAACATTGATCGCTGGGTTGGTTACATCAATATTTTTTCTGGCGATACCCGGAGTGTCGCTGGCTGGATATGATTATATCGACATCACCCAACCTTATCTAAGAAAACTTCCGATTGCGGTTCCTTTTTTCAAAAAAATATCCACTGGAGATGATGCTGCACAGCTGTCGAGAACATTATCTGATTTACTTGGTAACACGCTTGATTTTACAGGATATTTTAAAATTATGAACAGAGAAGCTTTCCTTGCAGATCCGCAAACGGATGCCGGTTTTGCCAATGTCATTTTTCACGACTGGACCAGTATCGGAGCGGAGCTTCTGGTTACCGGCGGTGTGTTGGCAAAAGACAATTTGCTCGAGATTGAACTTCGGCTCTACGACACCTTTAAAGAAAAACTGTTGGTTGCAAAAAGATATAAAGGAGGGATTAGTGATCAGAGAAGAATCATCCGTCGTTTCTGTAGCGATGTGATTTATAGTCTGACCGGCAACCATGGTATTTTTGACACTGAAATTGCATTTGTTTCAACAAGTTCTGGTACCAAGGAAATTTATATCTGTGAATTTGATGGATATAACGCCAGAAGGGTGACACACGCCAAAAGTATTACCCTCAATCCTGCATGGTCATCGGACGGGAATTGGATTGCTTATACCTCATATGCCAGGGGCAAACCCGATCTTTACATAAAACATTTAAAAGAAAAACGTGGAACGGTGGTTTCGAAAAAGGGGCTTAACATAACGCCTGCCTGGCTTCCAAACAAGTTCGAACTGTCGGCGACACTTTCATTTTCGGGTGATCCGGAAATTTATTTATTGACCGGAACCGGGAAAGTTATTAAAAGATTGACCAGTAACAAAGGTATTGATGTATCACCCACTTGGTCTCCAGATGGTAAAAACATGGCCTTTGTTTCAAAAAGATCCGGAACCCCACAAATTCACGTGAAAAATTTAGATTCCGGTCAGGTAAATAGATTGACGTTTCAGGGACGCTATAACACTCAGCCCAGCTGGTCACCCAACGGAGATAAAATCGCATATTCCAGCATGGAAGGGGGTCGAAACAATGTCTTCGTGATTGGTATTGATGGTCAGGGTCCGATTCAATTGACACACAACGAAGGCGATAACGAGTCACCGTCCTGGTCTCCGGACGGGAACCTTATCGTTTTTAGTTCAACACGGGAAGGGCCTTCCAGAATCTATGTCATGACAAGCTACGGAACCGACCAGAGACGGTTGCTTACCTTAAAAGGCCAGCAGACACAACCAAAATGGTCACCAAGAATGACCCGAAAATAAAATTTGTGAATTCATTAAAAATTTAATGTAACACGATAAATATGAGTCTATGTCTTGCTTCTACATTCGAAAATTGTTAATCTTTTGTATTAGAGCAATACATCGTTTAGATTTTTACCACTAAACACACAATTAAGGAACTGAAAAGGAGGCAACAATGCGAAAAAAATTATGGATCATTTTGGCTCTGGCATTTATTATCCCCGGGTTGCTGTTCACCGCTTCATGTGCAAAAAAGGCTGTAAAGGATGATGCTACTTTAGCACAGGCCGAAGGTGATGAGGCTGCTGAAAAAGCCAAACAGGAAGAGTTGGCGAGACAGCGGGCGATTGAAGAAGAACGACTCAAGGAAGAAGCAAGGCTTAAGCAAGAGGCCAGGGACATGTTCCTAAATGATGACATCTTTTTTGAATTCGATAGTTCCATTTTAACCTCAGAGGCACAGCTAATGTTAAAGAAAAAAGCAGAATGGCTCCAGAATAATCCTGAAGCGATGTCAACCATTGAGGGGCACTGTGATGATCGAGGTACCAATGAATATAACCTTGCATTGGGAGATAGACGTGCAACAAGTACAAAGACTTTTTTGGTTGACCTTGGAATTTCAGCATCACGCCTAACCACCATAAGCTATGGTGAAGAGCGTCCGGTGGATCTCGGACAGAATGAAGATGCCTGGGCAAAGAACAGGAGATGCCACTTTACCACAAATTAAATTACCAATAAGTACATAAGATATTCGACATAAGTCTTGTGAATAGACATGGCACCGAAACCTTTTCAAAAGTGCCTTAAGTTTGAAGTGATCTAAAGTGCCTATTTATCCCGTATTAAACGGGGAAGTTGAGGTAGCGCTTACGCGCTGTCATCAAAATAAAATTGCCAAAATATCCCTTAACTTTAGATCACTTTAGGCACTTGAAACTTGTTCTGTCTTGATTGCAAAGACATTATTTCAATAAAGATGTCATGCAAGTTTTGAACTCCTGAGCAACCTGAACAGATTAATTTTTAAGATCAATTACATTTAACCTGAAAAAGGATATCGAGATATTTGATTGACACCGCTATTATCCCAATATACCCCACAGGGGTGGAGCCCTTTAAGTGTAATCCTGCCATGAAAAAAAAGATATTCATTTTCTTGCTATGTTCGATCATATTGTCCGGATGCGCACTGCAACGGGATGTAGTGACGCTGGATGATCGACTGGTTCAAGCAGAACAACGCTATACGGAAGCAGAACAAAAAAATAAAAAACTTGAAACAACATTAGAGGAATACCGTAATGCTCGTGAGCAGTATGACCAAGAGCTTAGAAGCAAAACTGCAGGCCAAAATGCAACCCTCGATCAACTCCAGGAAGAAATCAGGATATTAAAAGGAAAACTTGAAGAGACAGATTATTTATTGAATCAGAAAATAAACGCATTCGCAGAATTATCCGAAAAAAGAGAGCTTAAATTAACAAGCATTGATAAGACCGCAAGTTTAAATAAAGACCGTATTAAACGTCTGGAGCAGTATCTGAATTTTGAATCAACAGCACGTATTCAAAAAAGGAAGCCGGTTTCAAATAAAACATCCGGAAAACGAGTCAAACATAAACTTTCGGAAAATGATGCATACAGTTCTGCAAAACAGGCATATGATAAAGGTGATTTTACCACCGCCCGAGAAGGATTCCAAAAATTACTAAAAGAATTCCCCAAGTCCAAAAACGCTGACAACGCCCAGTTTTGGATCGGCGAAATCTACTATCGTGAAAAATGGTATGAGAAAGCGATCTTGGAATATCAGAAGGTCATCGAAAAATACCCAAAAGGGAATAAAGTGACGGCTTCACTTTTAAAACAGGGGTTTGCCTTTTTTAATTTGGGAGATAAATCAAATGCGCGTCTGATTTTATCAGAACTTATTAAAAAATATCCAAAATCAAATGAGGCAAAAATTGCCGAACGCAAATTAAAAGGAATTAAACCTTGACGGGTTGTTGCTTGATACCAGATGCTGGATTCAGGATATATGATACAAAAATCACGAACCGTATCTCTCCCTTGATACCCGGCATTTTGCATCAAGAAAAGAGCATGGAATGATAAAAGTTATCGGTGTTGATCCAGGCCTATCTGCAACGGGTGTTGGAATTGTCAGAGGAATGGGATTCAAAGTTGATGGCTTCTCCTTCGGTAGTATTCATACCTCAAAAAATCTTCCTTTACCGAGCCGCCTTGATCAAATCTTTTCAAATCTTCTTACGGTTTTAAAGGACGAAAAGCCTGACCTTATGGTTGTGGAAGATGTATTTTCCGTTGAAAAATTTCCGAATGCCGGAATTGCATTAGGAAAAGTTACGGGTGTTATCCTCCTTGCAGGATGCCGGATGGAGGTACCTGTCATCGAAGTTCCCGTTCGTGAATCCAAACAGGTATTGACCGGAAACGGCAATGCAACTAAAATGCAGCTTGAAAAAGCCGTTAGAAGTTTATTAAACCTGGCAACGCCTATCCGTCCTTACCACGCCTCTGATGCAATGGGTTTGGCGCTTTTGGGATTATTCCGTTACAATGATCGCTCCGCGCAAAGGACACCGTACAAAAGGGAAAAAACAAAGTGCAATGATCGGTTATCTTGAGGGAAAACTATTAAGAAAGGGGGATGATCGGATACTTGTTTTGGCAAACCAGGTTGGATATGAAGTTTTGCTTCCTGCATTTGTAATGAATACCTTTAAGGCAAAGTCAGTGGGCGATCCGGTCTCTATATATATCTATCACCAGCAAACAGAACGGCAACCGAAGCCGGTTCTGATCGGTTTTAATCTTGAAGTCGAAAAGGAATTTTTTCAATATTTCATTTCTGTTGAAGCCATCGGTGCCTTGAAGGCTGTTAAAGCCTTAGATATACCTGTTCGTGATATCGCGAGAGCCATCGAATCGAAAAATGTTCACAAGCTTAAACAGTTAAAAGGTATCGGCGATCGTACAGCGCGTAAGATTATTGCCACTCTTGAAGGGAAGATGGATAAATTTGCGCTCATCCGAAAGTCTCAAAAGGAAGAAATTCCCATCGTCGAGGATTTGTATCAACAGGTTCTTGATGTTCTTGTAAATCAGTTGGGTTACAAAATAAAAGAAGCAAAACAGATGATCACCGATGCCATGAAGCGGAACAGCAATATATCAACCCCGGAAGAGCTCTTTGAAGAAGTATACCGTGAGGAAGATGCTCGAAGCTGATCGGTAAGTTTTTATGATAAACTCAAGTTTAGCATCCCAATGAAAACTCCCCGACTCCTGAGTTAAGCAAATGACGGATGACATACTAACACATTCTTCTGACAAACAGGGTATTCTTACAGGATCCTGCCTTCCGATGGATCAAGAGCCGGAGATTTTATCCTTAAGACCTGAACAATTTTCAGATTATGTCGGCCAAACTGAAGTTGTGGAAGCGCTTAAAATTGCAATTGAAGCAGCGATACAACGCGAAGAACCGGTTGATCACATCCTCTTTCATGGACCACCCGGTCTTGGAAAAACCACATTGGCACACATTATCGCAAGTGAAATGGGGGGTAATCTTACATCATCGTCCGGCCCTTCATTAGATAAAGGTGGAGATCTCATCGGTATTCTGACCCATTTAGAAGATAGGGACATCCTCTTCATCGACGAAATTCACAGAACACCCAAGATTGTCGAAGAATTCTTATACCCTGCCATGGAAGACTTTGCCGTGGACTTTGTATTTGACAAGGGGATGCATGCCCGCAGTCACAGGTACCGTTTGAATCGCTTTACACTGGTTGGTGCTACCACCCGGGTGGGACTTTTATCTGCACCTTTGCGCGACCGGTTTGGTATCTTCAGAAGTCTTGATTTTTACAATCAAGCGGATTTGGCAAAAATCATTCGACGCTCGGCTGCTCTGCTGAAGGTCACGGTTGATGATGAAGGAGCAAACGAGCTTTCAAGTCGATCCAGAGGGACGCCACGTATTGTAAACAGGCTTCTTAAACGTGTTAGAGATTATTCACAGGTTCGGGCAGACGGAATCATTACAAAAAAAACCGTTGAGGCAGCGTTGATTCTGGAAGGTGTAGATAATAAAGGCTTAACCGATCTTGACCGTAAATATCTGAAAACAATCATCGAATTTTATAAAGGCGGTCCTGTGGGAATTGAAGCCATCGCAGCAACCCTCCAGGAAGAAACAGATACGCTGGTGGATGTCATAGAACCTTATCTTTTAAAAATCGGGCTTGTCACAAGAACATCTTCAGGAAGAAAGGCTTCGGAAGCAGCGTACAAGCATCTCGAATTCAGCTTTCAGAAAAGAATGTTTCAATGATTGTTGGTTTCGTAATAAATTAAAATATGTAACTATTTAGGTTTTTGAAACAAATCGATGTTAAAGGCGCTTCAGGTATGATTAAATTTTCAAAAAGCTAAACGTTTACAAAAACGAATTCTTACGAAGCCATCACCACTTAATTATGTCGATTATTACACTCCTTACAGACTTTGGCACTGAAGATGCCTATGTCGGTGTCATGAAAGGTGCAATCCTTTCTATAAACCCTTCTGCCGTAGTGGTTGATGTCTGTCATTATATCGATCCACAGGATTTGATCGAAGCTGCCTATCTCATCAAATCTTCATATAGATATTTTCCCAAAGGCACGGTACATATTACTGTTGTAGATCCAGGGGTCGGCGGGAACCGTTCAATTGTTGCCGTTAAATTGTTGGGTCATATTTTCCTTGCACCTGATAATGGTGTTTTAACCCTTCTAATGGATGAAGGAGAGATTGACGCGATTGTTCGCCTCGAGAACACCCATTACTTCTTAAATTCCATCAGCCAGACCTTTCATGGACGGGATATTTTTGCGCCTGTTGGTTCCCACATATCCAAGGGTGTTCCCATTGAAAAATTAGGCCCACACCTGGGCACGCAAGATCTTATCCATTTGAGTATCCCTAAACCATATATTTCTAATAAAGATGAACTTATAGGGACGATTATATCCATTGATCGATTTGGAAACTGTATTTCTAATATTAATGAACATTGTCTCAATAAATTTGTTAAGAACGGTTTTGAAAAAAGACTTGAAATCAAAATAGGTAACACTGTAATTAAAAGTTTATCCCGCAGCTATACAGACGTAGGACCGGGGTGTCCTCTTGCTATTATTGGGAGCTTTGGATACCTTGAAATTGCAATGAATTGTGGCAATGCCAGCCATCAGATAAACGTTGAAAAGGGAGACACCATTATTTTGGAATGAACTGTTGCAGGAGATAAATAGTGAAAAAAATATCGGAGGATTTTTCCATCATTGATAATGAATTAACGATAGATGGTACCGTCTCTACCACTGGAAGGATTATCGTCAAGGGTATTTTGAAAGGTACGGTTATTGGAAAAAATGTTGTCATTGCCGAAGAAGGAGCTGTTTATGCGAATGCAAAGGTTGCCAGCATGACCATCGGCGGAACCTTTGAAGGGGAAATCAGAGCTTTGAAAAAATTGATCCTATTATCAACCGGAAAATGTACCGGTAAAGTTGTCTGTAAGGACTTAGTGATCGAAACCGGTGCAATTTTGAACGCCCAGGTAACTTGTCTCTCTGGTGAACCGGTATAGACATCCAAAACAAAGTAACGATGCTGTACCCTAATTGACATTGATTGGACATCATAATGCTTAAAAAACTTATTTCCGGCGGGCAGACCGGTGCTGACCAGGCTGCTCTTGATGTTGCCATTAAGCTTGGAATTACATATGGTGGATGGATACCCAAAGGGCGGATAACGGAAGTGGGCGTTTTAGATAGTAAATATAAGCTCAAGGAGATGGAAACCACCAACTATAATAAGCGGACCGAACAAAATGTCATTGATTCTGACGGCACCCTGATTATATCCCACGGCAGGCTCACCGGCGGATCAGATTATACCCGTGAAATGGCCCTTTTACATCATCGACCTTGGCTTCACATTGATCTGAACAAAACCGGTGCCTTTCAAGCTGCCGGAAAGATCAAATCATGGATCACCGAAAATGAAATTGAGGTTTTGAATGTAGCAGGATCCAGAGCGAGCAAGGATCCGGCTATTTATCAGGCCACAGTCGACATTATAGAAACTGTTTTTTATCTGGATCTTATCAATGACACCATACCCGCCTCTTTTGCCGTTACCCCCAAGCGTCGCGCTGAAATGGAAAAAGAAATCCTGCCTCAAACTGTTGAAGAGGCTACGGATAAACTTCTATCAAAACTGTCGCTGAGAGATAAAACCATGATTGCTAATATTCCCATAGACAATGTGATGGACCTTTATCACTCGCTTGAGGAATATATGCAGAACGAAGTCAGTTTGTGGCTCACAAATGAATCGTTGTTAACATCATGTCGTTCGATATCCGGTGATAAACATTTGAGTGAACATGGCGCGTCTTTGATCATTGTTAAATTATTATGGGAAAAGCTTCAGAGAACCAATGTGCTGAAAATTGTGAGGTAGTTCTTTTCTCGTATTCCAGTATGACACAGGTATTGAATTATGCCCCACATTATTTTTGTATGTACCGGTAACATATGCCGAAGCCCCATGGCAGAAGGTTTTATGCTGCACAAATGCAAGGAAATGGGCCGTCATGATCTGACGGTTTCATCCATGGGAATTCACGGACTAAATGATTATCCAGCTACCGAGTATGCCCAAAAAGTCTGTGAAACAGACGGATTTGACATCTCATCTCACAAGGCACGATATCTGGTAGGAGATGAACTGCAAAAGGCTGATCTTATTTTATGCATGGAACCTGTTCACAAAAAATTCGTGCAGACCTTTTTCCCTTGGCTTCATAAAAAAGTCTTTCTTCTTGGGGCCTGGCCTGAAAAACAAACTCGAAAAAGTTCCATCAAAGATCCCATGGGCGGTTCGCACAAAAAATACCAAGAGGTGTTCAGCCTTATCAAAACCCATATTGAACGCATTATTCCTTTGCTATAGATAATAAGTAACGCGGTTTGGAAAAGTTTAAAAAATACACCATGAAATTACAATCAAAACTTCCGGATGTCGGTGTCACCATTTTCACGATCATGTCGAAGCTGGCGAACGACCATAATGCCATAAATCTTTCCCAGGGTTTTCCGGATTTCGATGTTCACCCGGATCTCGTGGCCCTGGTCGACAAATTTATGCGCTCCGGACACAACCAGTATGCGCCCATGCAGGGTGTACGGGCACTGCGAGAACGAATTGCGGACAAGGTCCGGGATCTGTACCATGCCGGATATGATCCTGATTCTGAAATTACCGTGACATCCGGCGCAACAGAGGCATTGTTTGCAGCCATTAGCGCCGTTGTTCATCGCGGGGATGAAGTGATCGTTCTTGAACCGGCCTTTGACTCGTATGTGCCGGCAATTAAGCTCAATGGCGGCATCCCCGTTTATGTCGAATACAAATTCCCAGATTACCGAATCGACTGGGATGATGTCAGAAATGTTCTGTCTTCTAAAACCAGGCTCATTATCCTGAATTCACCCCATAATCCCACAGGTGCCGTATTTACGGATACAGACATATCCGAACTTAAAAATATTTTACAGGATACGAACGTGCTCATTTTGAGTGATGAGGTTTACGAACATATTATTTTTGACGGTGTAAGGCATGAAAGTATCGCTCGGCATCCTGAGCTTGTTGAAAGAAGCTTTGTGATCAGTTCCTTTGGAAAAACCTACCACACCACCGGCTGGAAAATCGGATACTGCCTGGCACCGGCACCGCTATCGAAAGAATTCCAAAGGGTTCACCAGTTTTTAACATTTGCATCTAACACGCCGATTCAGTATGCTTATTCCCAATTCATGAAAAACAAGGGTGTTTATTTGAACCTTTCGGCATTTTACCAGCAAAAAAGAGATAAATTTTTATCGCTCATTAAAAATTCGCGGTTTAAAGCCTTGCCCTGCCGAGGCACTTACTTTCAGATGCTGGATTATTCCGCAATTTCCGATGAATCCGATGTCGAATTCTCAAAAAGACTAACCATAGAGCATGGTGTGGCGTCCATTCCACCTTCTGTTTTTTACCACCATCAAGTTGATCATAAAGTACTTCGATTCTGTTTTGCCAAAAAAGATGGAACGCTAGAAAAAGCTGTGGAGAGATTATGCAAGATTTAAAAGTTACACTGATTCAGAGCGAACTGGTCTGGGAAGATATTGCATCAAATTTAATCGAGTTTGATAACAAAATAAATGCCATTGAAGAAGACACCCATCTCATCGTGCTGCCGGAGATGTTTTCCACGGGCTTTACCATGAATGCCGCTGCCCTGGCCCAGGACATGAAAGGTTCTGCGATCAAATGGGTCATAGAAAAGTCAGCAGAAAAGAATGTAGATATGGTCGGAAGCATCATCGCCGATGACGGCGGCAAATTTTTCAACCGGTTGGTCTGGGCCAAACCCAACGGTGAAATCTTCACCTATGACAAAAAACACCTCTTTCGGATGGCGGGAGAAGAAAAAATATACAGCGCCGGCACTAAAAATATTACGGTTGAGCTGAACGGCTGGAGGATCAGACCCTTTATTTGTTACGACCTTCGCTTTCCGATCTGGACACGAAATATTGCGAACCAGTTTGATGCAGCCATATTCATCGCCAACTGGCCTGAAAGACGCTCAGCCCACTGGAAAGCCCTCTTGCAGGCCAGAGCCATTGAAAACCAGTGCTACATGATCGGCGTCAACCGTGTCGGAACAGATGGAAACGGCCTGACTTACAGTGGAGATTCGTCCATCATCGATCCTTGGGGTACCATTATTTTTCAAAAAAGCCATCAGGCATGTACATATACCAACGAGCTGTCCTATGAAATACTGCAAAAGTCCAGAGAAACTTTTCCGGTCTGGATGGATGCGGATAATGATATCATCCGCTCACCTTAATTCCCATTCAACTTGATCAAAGATGTCCTCAATCTGATACAACGTCTTGTCGGCTTTGGCCAAGTCCCAATCCGCAATATGTTCTTCAACTTCCTTGTGAAGCTTACGGAGTTCGTCTTTGTGCTTAAGTAAAATCTTTCTAAAAGGCGGATTTCCCTCCAGCTCGTAAAGGAGTTTGTCCAGCCTTCCAAGGATGTCAAAGAAAGAGGGTCCCTCCTCTACCCATGCCTCATGGATATAACTCAGGCCTTGGGCAATCTTGGGATAATCCGCTTTCAGGTCCTTTTTGTAATACGGACGAACGCGGACTGTCAATTGCATGGTTTTGCTCATGTGCGTTGTTCTCCTTTCTGTCTTTGACAAAAAATCGCTCAACTCAGGTTTAACTTAATCGAGCCTCGGGGTGTTTTTCTTCTAAATCCTTGAATATAGCGGAATGGATGATCTTTTTTTAAATCGGATGCTGTTTGAGTGGCTTAGGGATCGTTAGAAAGAACAGGCGCATGCCGTAATCGTATCTTTAAAAGAAATTTTAAGATGGCGCTGCGAACCTATTGATTTTTAAAAGATAGTTTCCTGTTCTTTTTTACGATCCCTTGCCACGAGTTCATGCGGTTTAAAAAAAGGTTATCCATGTAGCGGCTATTTATAAAAACACCCCGCCCCCTCACTTAATCAAAGGAAATTATTTTTTCCGTCAATAAGATTATACGAACAAATTTCATTTATTATCAATAAAAATAAATGGACGAACCCGAGGGATTCAATATTGACATACAAACCTTACTTTCCTATAATTTTAAATACGTTCACTACAAAAGCGAATTGTAATCAGTATTAACGGATGATCTTTTGGTGGAGGGTGATCAATGAAAAATAACTACGAGAAACTCGGCGCCTTTTATCTCGGCAAGGAATATGATCTGACTTCCCGAACGCTTAAAGAAGATCTGATACTCTATGACTCCAAAGACCTAAATACTCATGCGGTCATCATCGGCATGACCGGCAGCGGAAAAACCGGACTGGGAATCGGCATTTTGGAAGAGGCTTTGATCGACAATATTCCTATTATTGCCATCGACCCCAAAGGAGACCTGCCAAACTTGCTGTTGAACTTTCCAGATCTTAGTCCTGAAGATTTCCGACCCTGGGTGAACGCTCAGGATGCCCTGAATCAGGGTCTTACCATAGATCAATTCGCAGCAAAGCAGGCTGAAACCTGGCGAAAAGGCCTCGCCGACTGGGGTCAAGAACCGGATCGCATCGCCCGCCTGAAGGCCGCAGCCGATTTTGCCGTTTACACTCCTGGAAGCCATGCAGGGCTCACGGTGAGCGTTCTAAGATCCTTTTCGCCGCCTACCTCTGCGACTCTTGGAGACCCCGACCTGCTTCGTGAACGGATCCAAACGACGGCCACAAGCCTTCTCGGGCTTTTGGGTATTGAAGCCGATCCCATTATCAGCCGGGAACACATATTGCTATCCAACATTTTTGAAACTGTTTGGTCAGAGGCCAAGAGCCTCGACCTGGCTGGACTGATCCACACCATACAGGCACCGCCTTTTGAACGTATTGGGGTGATGGATCTGGAATCCTTCTATCCTGCCAAGGAACGTTTTGCCCTGGCCATGCGGATGAACAACCTTCTCGCATCGCCGGGTTTTGAATCCTGGCTGGAAGGCGACCCACTCAATATCGGACAGATGCTGTATACCGCACAAGGCAAACCCCGGGCTTCCATTTTCACCATTAGCCATCTTTCCGATCCCGAACGAATGTTTTTCGTTTCCATGCTGCTCAACGAGATTTTAGGATGGATGCGTACGCAGCCCGGTACGTCCAGCTTGCGTGCCATTTTGTATATGGATGAAATTTTTGGCTATTTTCCTCCGGTGGGCAATCCGCCGTCCAAGACGCCTCTTTTGACGCTGTTAAAGCAGGCCCGAGCATTTGGACTGGGCGTTGTACTGTCTACCCAAAATCCGGTTGATCTAGACTATAAAGGGCTTGCCAATACCGGTACATGGTTCATTGGTCGTCTCCAGACCGAGCGTGACAAGGGACGTGTTCTGGAGGGCCTTGAAGGCGCTGCTGCGGGCAGCGGATTCGATCGCAGCCGAATGGAAGAGATACTGGCCGGCTTGGGAAAGCGGGTATTTCTTTTGCATAACGTGCACGAGAATGAACCTGCGATTTTCCAAACCCGCTGGGTCCTGTCCTATTTGCGGGGGCCCATGACCAGGGAACAAATCAAGGTTCTTATGGCCCAAAGAAAAAGCCTGACAACGACCGGCGCCAAAGTATCTGCCTTCCCAGAAGCCGCGGACCCTTTTAAATCTTCTCTGCCTGTCCGGACGGCAGAAGGACCGCCGGTGGTGCCCCCGGGGATCGACACATTTTATCTGGCCGCATCCGGTGCCGGGCATGGCGTTGTATACTCTCCTGCTGTGGTCGGCCGCATGGACATTCACTATTCTAACGCCAAGTATAAGGTAGGTACCACCGAGACACTGGCACTTGCGGCCCAGTTGGAAGAGGGCCCTGTTGCTCTGGACTGGGACAGCGCCGTTGAGTTTGACCCGATAGCCTTTGAGGCCACGCCGATGACAGGTGGAGAATATGTCGGTCTGCCAACAGCCGCACAAAACGTATCCAACTACCGCAAGTGGAACAAGGATCTCTTACGCTGGGTTCGCCAAAACCGGCCGCTGGTACTTTTGCGTTCCAAGAGTTTTGGTATGGTTAGCCAATTGGGTGAATCCGAAGGTGAGTTTCGCTTGCAGTTGGCACAGGTAATGCGTGAAAAGCGTGATCTGGAAGTTGAGAAGCTGCGCAAAAAATACAATAAGCGATTCACCACGCTCAAAGATCGTCTAATGCGCGCAGAACAGGCTATAGCCAGAGAAGATGAACAGGCCAAAGCCAGCAAAATGCAAACCGCGATATCCTTTGGTACCGCTATTCTTGGCGCTTTTTTAGGCCGTAAAGCTGTGAGTGTCACATCGGCCTCACGGGTTGGAACTGCCATGAGATCCGCCAGCCGTGTTCAAAAAGAAAAAATGGATGTGGCCAGGGCCAAAGAGAGGGCTGAGGCGGTCCGCCTGCAATTATCTGAACTCGACGAGCGACTGCAGGAGGATATTGATGCCATAGAGTTCTCCATGGATGCTGAATCCGAAGAACTTGAAGAAATCAGTATAAAGCCAAAGAGTACGGATATTACTTTAGAAATTTTCGGATTGGCCTGGATGCCTTTTAGAAAGAATGCGGGCGGCGGACTGAGCCCTGACTGGGGCTAACCAAAATTTAAAGAAGCTGTTTCAAAACCTCCCGTTCGCTGGTTTGAATTTACTTTTTGGAACTACGAGATGCGGAAAAACCCACTTCCGGCAATTCCCGCTGGGTTGCCAGGTCCAACGCAAAATAGTTTTGTTTTTCAAATCCGAATTTTATTGCGATAAATTTGGCAGGAAAAGATTCGATAAGTGTATTGAATCGGCCCACGTTACTGTTATATCGATTTCTGGCCTTTTGGATATCCTCCTCAATCTCATTCAGGCTATTTTGAAGTTCGAGAAAATTCGCACTGGCTTTAAGATCCGGATACGCTTCAGCCAGAGCCAGAATTCCCCGGAGAGATTTTGAAATCTGACTTTCCTCTTCAACACGATTTAAAATACGGGTCGAACCGGCCAAATAATCGTTTTTTGTCTGAAAGATTTTGGTTTCATGTTTCTCATACCTTTCAATTGCGCGAATCAAATTGGGAATCAAGTTAAAGCGACGCCTCAATGCAACGTCAATACCACTCCATGCTTCCTCAATCCTGTTTTTATACTTGATAAACCGGTTATAGGCGTTGATGAACCAGGCAATTGATACCAAAAGAATAAAAATAACGAGCATAATTATCGGTTGCATGACGACCCCTTTCTTAACGCAAGGCCACATCAGTTTGCCTTGCACCCCAAAAACCGTTGACCGATATTCGAGGGTGGCTGATCAGCCGATCCTTAACATAATGGGACACACCATCTCCCGCTTTGGAAATTATTGTTTGATATCGGCAATGAACTTATTGGAAGTCTGAATGGCCTCATTCATATTTTTGATCAAACCGTCAATTTCTCCTTTCAATGTGGAAAACTCCTCCCGCAAAGAACCAATAGCCTGGGCATTGAGGTTGTGCTTGAGAAACAGGACATTGTCTCTAAAAGTACGCAAAACCGGTGTCATGCTTTTTTCAGCCCGATGCATGCTGGCGAGCATCTCACGGTAACGGGTTTTGGTGATTTGCAGTTTCTGTTTGCTTGACCGACGCAGATCCGCACTCTTATAAAGACTCAACTCTTCCTCCCACTCCTCGAACAGGTCACCGGCAACAGATTCCACCTTGTCGATCCGCTCGGAAACTTTCTTTGCAGCCTTCTCACTATCTTCATATTCTGCATTTAACTTGTCATACGCCTTCTTCAGGTCGGTATTTTCAATTTTGATAACCGCGCCAAACTGTTCCAGGGCAGACTTAAACTGTTCCTGAGCTTCAGATTGTGCGTCTCGGGCCTCCTCCACCCGGTCTACAAGAATATCGCGTTTATGAATCCCCACCTTTTCCATTGCACCATAATATGCCGTGGAACATCCCCAGAAAAAGGGAACCCATAAAATCGCAATCAAAACCAGCCAACCCGGTATTATGGTTGTTTTTTTTTCCATAATTTCCTCCTTATGTGACCCTTATTTTTATTCATCGCTTAACGACCAGTACCGGTTTTTTGCATTTTCGTATGATATTTTCTGACACCGAGCCGAGGAGCATTTCTTCAACATTGCTCTTTCCGTGTGAGCCGATAACGATGATGGATATATCTTTATTTTGTTCGGCGTTTAATATTTCCTTTATTGGAACTCCCAATTTTACACTGGATGATACCCTAAAACCCCAATCTTTCAATTTGCCTTCTATTTCATTCAATTCTCGTTCGGCTTCAGCTTTCAGCTTCTGCTCAACGTTTCCGTCAGCGCTACTCTCATCAAAAAGATAGAGATAACTGAACTGGAGATCCTTTTTATCAATTACATGAAGCACTGAAATTTCTTCTGCTCCGCTTTCTTTTAATTGCTTCAAATAGTTAATGGCGATTTTTGATACGTCTGAAAAGTCTGTTGGATACAGGATTTTTTTGAACATACTTGTACTCCTTGCTCTGTGGGATCTTGTTAATTATACTTTAATGGCCGGTGACCAGCATGAGATGATTCATGAAAGCATAATTCCCTTTGGATTCATGCGCTAAGAAACCGGTATGTACATTAAGCTGACTTTAACCTAAGTTAATCGATTGTCGAGGCTTGCGCGCCTTTGGCCGTGTTGCCGCAGGTCCAAGGCGAAGCGCATGAAGCCATCGTTTGCAACTGCGAGTGCGCTTCAACGCAGGCCGAAGATCCGCTGTCATCGGGGAACTGCGGTAAGATCGGCAATCCCGATGGGGTTACAATTGTGTCATTTTTTGTTGTCAGATTTGCAGATGGCATAGTAGCTCAAGCAGTTCTGGAACCACTCTCGCATGTTTGCGACAAAGTCGGACCATCTCGTCCCCAGCGCCTGCCCTCTGGCTGTGTCAGCGTTGCCTTCTCCTATTTTTCCATCAATAGGTGCGATGTCCAATTGGCAGCGAACGGGGATGCGGCACCGCAATTCGGTCTTCTGGGTTGCAACCAGCGCTGAAGCAGCAATGCCACCTCTTTTGAGAAGATCCAAGAAAGCAGTGCGCCCCCCGACCGTATTAACCATGGTTTCTTTAATAGGCGTAAGCCGCACTGATTCGAGCACTCCGGTATGCTTGTTGGAAATATTGTCGGATCCGACATAACTCACCCCTTCTTCAGTTAGAGCCAACTGAAAAATCCTGGCGTATATGGACTCTAACTGTATACTCTGTTTGGTGAGGCGGTAGTGAGCTCTAAGCCCCCATGCACCGAAATCGATATGCTCGCAGAACACAGGGTCATATCGCTTAGAAAAATGTGCTTCATATCGCCTGATCGCCGCTTCAAGTTTTGCGTGCATGCTGTCACGGTCAAGGCTTCTCTCCTCAGCCTTGGCTGTTTGGATGGCCGCTGTTTTTAAAAGATGTTGTCTGAGCGCTTCCTTGTCATCACTGGTTTCATAACGATTTCTTAGCGTTTGTAAATTCACCCACATGTATTGTTTGCTGTAGTATGGGTCAGATGAAAACAAAGAAAAAATCCACAATAGTTCTTCAAGTCGATGATCGTCCTGAGGATCCACATCCATTCGTATGGGAAGTATTTCTAAAACATCTCCAGTGACCTTGGAAAGGTCGGGAACGAAATACCCACTGCTTGTTCGCGAGATCCGGAACCCCCCAACTCCGCTGCCACCTGTGACCGGTTTCACAAAAAAACGCTTTGTATTCCAATGTTGAGAAAATTTATCGACATTATCCAAAATAGTAGAAACTACCTGTGAAGTGTTCATTTGTGATGCAGGCACAGTGACATAACGCGCCAGCAAATCTTCCTTGCCCGCATCTTGCAGCATTTGGTAAGTTTTCCCCTTGTTTGAAAATATAGCCCCGGGTGCAGTGACTCGCCCGGGCAGCACAACAACCCCCATACCCTCGAGAATTTCCAGAACTTCAATGTTGTATGCGCTGGAATCAACGCACTCACTAATAACCAGAGTAGATGTTGGGTTTTTATTGACAGCCCCCATCAGTTCTTCTTGAGTATTCACGAGTAAACAATGCGCGTTAATACCTAACCGTTTCGTTTCATCCTGCAATACTCTAAAGGATTCAGGGCCTGTTGGGAGCCGGTCGTTGGAAGCATCAATCAAGACAATAGTGTCTGGAAAATATGTGGCATTCGGAAGATCTAAGGCGTATTTGGAAAGTTCTTCGTCTTTTTGTGCCAGTTTGTTGAAAGAAGAGATGAGTTCTACTCCAAGTTTGCCGGGTTCGCTGTCAAAGCCAAGGGCGTGAAGATAAAACGGCGCCTGAGTTATAGCTCCCTCATGGCCTAAAGAGTACAGCTCGACAAAACGCTGCTCTATGTCGTAAGTTTCCGGTGAAAAATGTTTCATTCACTACCTCCATTAAAGGGGAGCATTCTGCAGCGGCCCTGTAATTCATTTACAAAAGTCGCAGCATAAGACTCGAGTTGTTTTAAGTGGCTGTCCAGAACGCTTTCGCGAGTTTGTATCATGGCAAAACGGGCTTCCTGCCAAATTTTAGTCGCTATTTCAGGGAGATTACCCAGGATACACCACTCATCGGAACTTTTAATGTCACGGTAGGTCGTTCCATTTCGAACCCGTTCGATGGCGTTGTTTACAAGGGTGTAAATGCCCGCTTTCATATCATGCTCGATACAGTAAGGTTCATCTTTCAAACTGTGAACAATTAAGTGAGCACCTTTATAAGGCGTCCGATACATCCTTTTAGACTGCTCTAAAAAATCTTGGGTAAATTCTTCTATAAGGCCCATGAACTGCATCACGTGAAGCGCTGCCAAGGGAACTTCACCCCTGTCCACTTGTAGTAATGATAAAAGCATGGTTGATCCCTGAAATCTCGGGTTTATCTCCAGAGCCAGCACCTCGTCGCCGTTTAGAAGGAAATCCATACCAAAGAGACCCAAAAAGCCCTTGGTGCCCATGAAAAGGCCGATTTTTTCCATAATTGTACAGATTTCTTCTCTTATGGATTTCGGCACTCTGCCGGCAGCTGAAAAATCATTTCCGCAGTAAACTTCAGCCCGGCGTGTGCATCCGTAGGTTCCTACAATCTGAACCGACGGACAGGCAGCAATCGACCGCAATCCTTCACGTGTTTTCAGGACGATGCAATGCCCGTTTAAAGACGGCACCGGCAAATATTTGGATAGTTTTACGCGTCGTGCAGGTTCAAGTATATCTTTGACCCTGTCGAAGTCATTATCATTGTTAACAAAGTAAGTGTTTTCCCCGGAAGATCCCACCGGGAGCTGCACCACGAAAGGGCCGTCAAAGATGTCGATGGCCTTGGATAAGGTTGTTTCATCCAAAGGACATACAAAAGTCTTCGGCGTCTTTACACCCAACATGGAGAACAGTTCCAGTTGCCGCAACTTGTCGTCAAACAGGTCCTTAAGCATCAAGGGGGGTGCCAAAACACGAAAACGTCTGTCTTTTTCTAACACCTTAAGGGAACGGTAGCAAATCGTATTGATAGGTTCCTTCACACCACTGATGTATGTTTCAATTCGTTTGCGTGTCGGCGCTTCCCACAGCATTTCAAGATCCTGATTTCCCCAGTTTTCCCGCCTCCCGAGATCTTTTTCTACAGAAAATAGGGATTCTCCTCCAAAAATCCCGGGATACACCTCACCAAAGTCACAACAGAACCCCGCATCTACGGAAACAAAGTCAAGTACCGTAAACGCATCGATGCCTCTCTGCCCCACCCAGGCCCAGGTTCCCCGGCAGTTATTCAGTGCATCCTTAAGCCGAGACAGATTCTTTATCATCGTTCATTTCCAATGGAAAAATCCAATTCGAGGTATCCACAAGACCGTTTTGCACAAACCTGTCTATTAATTTAGCATGTTTGAAGGCTATTTTACCGCCCATCAGCATTTTAAGACTGTCCTTGCCGTGAAGGTACGACTGGACCCTATTGGGTCCGGTGAAGTAATGAAATTCTTTTGTCAGCGCACCTGAACGGGAAGTGTCGGCCAGTCCTCGCTTTACCCGCTCAACAATCGTATAAGCCGTTTGTTCATCGAAATACACCAATAGTTCTTCGAAAACTTCTGCAAAACCGGCTGAGAGGGACAGATAAACCGCCAGGCATCGCCCTGCGTAGATTTTCTCCTGGAATGGATAAAGGTGATCGGACTGGCGTTCAAAGTGAACTGCTAGGCCTTCTTCGGCCTCCCTGTATCCTGCCGTGCCCATGGAAAAAATACCCCACGGCAAGCAAGAACCATTGTGAATCCGAACGGCATGAACATCGATCTCATGCACCAGAAGACGTTTTACTTCCTGGGGTGCAAATAGGGCATTTCGATTAAGATGAATAACGTGGTAAACGCTGTCTACCGAAATTTTTGTGGCCATGGAAGAAACCAGCTTGATATCCATGGAAATACCAAGTTTTTCTAAGCGAGTCTTGAGTAACCTTGCAAAGTCCTTCGCTAAAAAGTTTCGCTCAGGAGGCGTAATATTTGAAAGTTTTTCCAGAACCCGGCGAGCCTGTCGGGCGTCTTCAGCGGTTGGGGCACCGAAGATTTCAATGGCAAACTGTGTAAATTTTTCGCTGCCAACCGCAGCGAACATATTTTTAGTCCTGTCCAGCTCAAGTTGTTTTTCCCGGTAGATTTCGACGACTTCATCCGGAGCATCCAAGGATACAAGAGGCAAAATCGGCTTAAAGTCAGTCCAATTTAAAGGTGCGTTTTTATATTTAAACGTAGGAGATTTTTTCTTGTGAGAAAAACGAGGGCGAAGAAAAGCTTTTTTTTCCTCGAGTAAGTTTGCCGGCTTCACCACCGAACCCAGGGTGAGTTGTTGCAGTAAACTTCTAAGCGTCTTATCCGTAGCGTTCATCGATATCGAACTATCGTTGGTCGATGGGAATATAATTGGTTTGGGTAGGTCCAGTGTAAATCTGACGAGGTCGTCCAAGTTTCCATTTGGGATCATCTAGACTCTCTTTCCATTGAGCAATCCAACCCGGTAACCGGCCGATGGCAAACATGACCGTAAACATGTTGGTGGGAATACCCATGGCTCTCAGGACTATGCCGCTGTAAAAATCGATATTTGGATACAGGTTGTGTTCAATGAAATAATCATCTTTTAATGCCGCTGCTTCGAGTTCCTTGGCAATATCGAGTAACGGATCTTCAATGTTGAGTTTGGCAAGAACCTTATCACACATCTTTTTCATGATTTTGGCCCGCGGATCATACGCCTTGTAAACGCGATGTCCAAAACCCATGAGTCGAAACGAATCGTTTTTATCTTTGGCGCGTTCAATAGCCCGGCGATAGTTCCCACCGCCCTTTTGAATATCGGTAAGCATTTCGATGACCGCCTGATTGGCTCCCCCATGCAAAGGACCCCAGAGAGCTGCAATCCCCGCGGAGATTGCAGCATATAGATTGACTCTCCCACTCCCCACCAGCCTTACCGCTGAAGTAGAACAGTTCTGCTCATGGTCAGCGTGAAGAATCCAGAAAACATCCAGTGCCTTTACCAGATCTTCATCAAGGGGATACGGCTTAACCGGTGTATCAAACATCATGTTCAGAAAATTTGCACAGTATTTTAGATCAGGGCGTGGATAAACGACCTTGTGACCTCTCGATATCTTATAAGACATGGCTGCCATGGTCCGAACTTTTGATAATAAGCGAGTAACGGTGATATTGAGCTCCTCTTCAATGGTCTCAAGCTCGGGATAAAAACTCCTTAAAGCATTCACCATAGATGAGAGTATTCCCATGGGATGAGAAGCCCTAGGAAAGTTCTGATAAAAAATCTGCATGTCCTCATGCACAAGTGAGTTGTCATTAAACAGAACCGACATGTTGTTGAGTTCCTCTTTGGTGGGCAGCACACCGTTTATTAATAGAAAAACAGTCTCGATAAAACTCGAATGTTCAGCCAGCTGTTCGACCGGGATACCTCGATACCGTAAAATTCCTTTTTCACCATCCATGAACGTAATGGAGCTGGTGCAGCTGCCGGTGTTGGCATATCCCGGATCCAGGGTGATAAGGCCTGTCATTTGGCGAAGGTTTGAAATGTCGATGCCCTTTTCGCCTTCACTGCCGGTAACAATTGGAAGTTCATATGTTTTGCCTTCAAATATAAGTTTAACCTTATCTTTCATATCCCACCTCTGTGTTTCAAATGAGTGATTACCGTTTAGAATGCCCAGTTTAAACAAAGTGATTAACCTGCTATTATATCAGAATGTTGACATGTCAATAAACTGCGTATAATCATACGTCTGAACAGGACGGAAACGCTTTTATAAAGACTTGCGGAATTGACACATCCCCATTTATCAAGACTGCGTTAATTTGAAAAAGCTTCTGTATACATGAATATCAATATAACGTCAAGAAACCGTTGAAAAATATTTAAAAAGTATCGTTTACATGTGCTATTTGGGTATGATAAATTTATACCTGAATTTTGCACTTTTTATGAGGAGGCATTATGTCTTTTAAAGAAAATCTTTTAAAAAAAATCAAAATAGACAAAATGGGACGACAGCTCATTGCTTCCATCGGTCCTGTAGACAGTGGTCGCAAGATAGACAAGAAAATTATGCGTAAACTTCTCGATCTATCTGATTATACTTATAAAAGAAAACGGGATCTTGATCTTTATATCGAGAATATCGATGCCGAAAAGACCCGGATTCTGGTGCTCGACAATGATCTGGCCATTTACAATACATCTGTCTACGACGTTGCCATGCGCAAAAGTCCCACCGTCAAAGAAATGATGAATCCTTTCAATGTGGTCAAAATATTAAAAGATACCGACGTGGTCATGAGTAAAAAGGAAGACTCCGTTAAGACCATTCAACAGGAATGCATCGCAAAACTGAACCTATCCTTTAACGCATCCGATCTCGATGAAATAGCCAAAGACGGCGTGGCGTCTTTTGAAAATGGATACTCGGACGGTGTCATTGATTGCCTTGATCTTTTTGCAGAAATTTTACATTACAGAAACGCACCCAAAGCCTTTGGAGTTGGCCACCACAAGATTTCCGGAGTATGGGTCAAAAAAGAAAACGGGGAAGAAATGTTCGGCCCCATGGTCCTTTACAGTATGATTCACAACACTCTAAAATTAATCGATCAACAGATCGGCAGTTTTGATAGAGAAAGGATAGAATTTGTTCAGCGCGTTGCAGCAGGAAAGGAGAAGGCCTCGGCAGACGGCTCGGATGTTTTTCAATATCTTAAAACAGCTGCATTTAAATTGATCCCAGCCCAGATAAACCCGGGAAGTGAATAGAACCGGATAATTGGAGTTTTTTTGATAATTGACAACACATCTTTTTTCCGGTATCGAATACTTCTTGTGAGAATAAATAAAGAATTCAAGTTTTCGCACCTTTTATTTATCAACGCCAGTACAGTGCAGCAGGCCGGAAAAAATTTTTAAAGCTTTCTATCAATATTGGGGTGCGAAACTTGAGCAACTAAAAAGGGGGTCTCTATTAGAGACCCCCTTTTTATAATACTTTTTAGTGCTTATGCCTTACGGCCACACTTTAGGTGTTAAACTTCCTGATATTTGGCCTCCATTTCCCGGCGATCCTCCATATCCATAAGGACTCTGTCCCTGGCCTTGTCAATGCCCAGGGCCTTTCGCTTTTTGTCGATATGGGCGATCATCTTATGGGCATGTTTCACCGGATCCGGCTCACAGTCCCACATACCGCCGTATATCTCTTCAAGTTCCTTGTACAGGTAATCTTTAAATACCGGAGCCCCGTCCAGAGGCATATGATACCCAAAGACCGTGTACACGCCGGAGGTCACAAAATAATGTCCGATGGAAATAGCTTTTTCACTCATCCATTCCGGCGCACTTCCGGCTGCAGGCAGATCCTGAATGTCATTTCCAAGCCCGCCGGCTTTGACCACCTCGGTGGCCGCCAGAAGAATCCGACTGTTGTCCACACAGGAACCCAGGTGAAGTACCGGCGGAATACCAACGGTTTCACACACTTCGGCAAGACCCGGACCACAGAAAACCTGGGCCGTTTCCGGGGTCAGAAGACCGTGCATTCCGGCCGCAATGGCGCTGCATCCCGTGGTCAGTACCAGCACGTCATTTTTAATCAGTTCTTTAATAATGACAATGTGCTCTTCATTGTGTTTGGTTCTTGCGTTATTGCATCCCACCACTCCGGCAACACCACGGATACGGCCGTTGATAATATTGTCGTTTAACGTGTAGTATGATCCGCGAAAGGTTCCGCCCAGATGGTATTCTATGGATTCCACGCCAAATCCGGCGATCTGAACATTTTTGTGTTTCGGAATCATCACCTCGGCGCCACGGTTCTCAAAATTGTCGATGGCCATGGTTACGATTCGCTTGGCGTCTTCCATGGCATGGTGTTCGTCAAACTCGATGTGAAGCACATTGTCCTGTTCCATTTTGGCAATGGGATGGGTGGTGATCAGCTTGGTGTGAAAACACTTGGCCACATTGGCAAGGTTCTGGAATATACACTGCACATCCACCACCATGGCATCACAAGCGCCGGTGATAATGGCCAGTTCCTGCTGCAGGAATGTCCCCGCCTGAGGAATGCCGTGTCGCTGCAGCATCTCGTTGCCTGTACAGCAAATGCCCCCCAGTTGGATTCCTTTGGCCCCTTTTGAGTGGGCATACTCAAGAAGCTCTTGGGATTGGGAAGCAGCCACGATCATCTCGGACAAAACCGGTTCATGACCGTGGACGATGATATTGACATGATCTTCCTTCATAATACCCAGATTGGCCTCGGACTGTAACGGAGACGGCGAGCCGAACATCACGTCCTGGAGATCTGTGCCCAGCATAGCTACCGCCCCAGCCGTCGGCCAGAGACGCCCGGGTGCACTGCTTGACGATGTTTTTATAATCCTGATCAACGCCCATGTGAGTACGATGCATGATCTCCACAACTTCCCGGTCGATATTACGGGGAACAACCCCCAGTTTCTTCCAACGCTCATAAAGAGGCGCGGGTGCCCTTTTGGCGTACAGGACTTCACCTTCGGGCTTGCCCCATTCTTGGATTGCCTTTTCAGCAAATTCAAGGGCAATTTCGTCAAAATCCCGATCAAGAACTTCACCATCCTTCTCAACCGTGGTGGCAACATCAAGATGGTGGGCAATACCCAAAAGTCTCTCCGGATCTTTGATTGTATAGTCTTCGTTCTCTTTTCGGGCCACCGACAAAAAGACCTCGGCCACAGCACGCCCGTGGTCTGAATGGGCCGACGCACCGGCAGCCACCATGCGGGCAAAGTTTCTGGCCGCTATGGTATTGGCCGTGGCACCGCACAACCCTTTTCGGGTATCCTCACCTTCGATCCCAGCCTTGGGCATCGGAAGACGACATGGTCCCATGGCACAGTTTTTACAGCAGGTACCCTGCATTCCGATGTTACAGGGTTTCATGGTGACTGCGCGGTCAAATACGGTCTCAATCTCCAGTTTCTGAGACCGGACGATCATTTCCTGAGTTGCAGGATCAATTGAGGCCGCTATCGGATCCGCCATCTTTTTCGGCTTCGCGACCTTTTCTTTGGTTATTTCTGCCATTAATCATTCCTCCTTGTTTAAGTTTTTCCATACACGGAAAGATGAATTATAATGAAACTTTGTCATTGACAAACATAATAGTAAATACTATTAATAATCATTCCTGTTATTGATATCTTTTGAGTTAATGTTAGTCAAGACATTTATTAAAAATATTTACATTTTTAAAAAGAAAAGGACAACAACGCTTTGCCTCAACAAAAGACCCGCAGGATGACGCTCCAGCGGAAAACGATTCTTAATATCTTAAGACAGACAAATTCCCATCCCAGTGCTGACGAAATCTATGAATTGGTTAGAAAACAGCTCCCCCGTATCAGTCTGGGTACGGTTTATAGAAATCTGGAGGTCCTTGCTAATATGGGGTTGATACAGAAACTGGAACTTGGCGGAACCATTAAAAGATTTGATTGGAATCCGAATAAACATTACCATATCCGCTGCTTATGTTGCGGAAAGGTAGATAATGCTCCCATTGCGCCGTTAAATAAACTGGAAGATGAGCTTTACGGTGCCACCGTTTTTTCGATAATTGGGCACCGGCTTGAATTTGAAGGATTTTGTCCGGATTGCACAGTAAAAGAAGCTAAAAAAATAGATCTTAAAAACATAAATTGAAAATTTTTGAATTCTCTCCAAATATTAATAGACCATGGCAATAGCGCCGATGCTATTGTCGATCACATTATTATGGAAGTAACATAAATGAAAAACAGGGTCATAAATCCGGCGGCAAAAGGGGTCAAAACCCATCCCACGGTGATCTTGACAAGCATCTTTGGATTGATTGTCTGAATCCCGCCAACAACACCCACCCCCACCACTGCCCCCACAATCGCCTGGGACGATGAAACCGGAACCCCGATTTGCGTAAAAAGATGAAGGGTCAGAGCCTCGGCCAAAATCGTCACAAGGGCTGAAAAAGGGTCCAAAGGGGCGATGCCCTTGCCAACGGTGATCATAACTTTTTTTCCGTAAGTGAGAGTACCTGATACAATGCTGATCCCCCCGATAAGGGCGGCCGTTTGATAGGATAGAAGGCCCGATCCCACATAAATACCCGTCACGTTTGCCACGTTGTTGGCGCCAAGAGAATAGGCCCCATAGCATCCCGCAATAATGATGCCGACTGAATATACCGTATTTCGATAACTGAGGCTCGGAATCGTTTTGTCAAAGATAAATTTGAGGATGTGGTAGAGCAGATAACCTAAAATCGCGCCGCCGATGGGTGTCAGAATCCAGCACGCCACGATCTTTATCAGTTTTGAGAAATCCGCATAGCCCGATAAAATACCGGCCCCGATGACAGCGCCGATGATCGCTTGTGACGTGGAAGCGGGAACTGCAAAATAGGTAAGAATGGTCATAGTGACGGCAGAAGCCAGGGCGCAAAAAAAGGCCTCCAAAGGGATCAGTCGAGAAAGATCACTGACAATTTTCATACATTTGGGTCCCTCAAAAACAGCGCCCAGTAACACAAAAATTGATGTCAGGAGAATGGCTGTTTTGTATTTTACGGCACCGGTTGTGACCCCTGTTCCAAAGATATTTGCAGAATCGTTGGCGCCCAGACTCCAGCCCAGAAAGATACCGCTGATGAGCTTCCACACTAAAACACCCCGTTGATGCTTTTCTTATTCACCTATTTCATGCTCAAATGGATAATCTGGAGATTATCGCTGGCATCCTCAATGACGTCACTGATGGAGGTCAGACAGGAGAGAAATTGAGAAAGGATTTCACCTTCCCAAAAATTGGTTATTTCTATTTTTTGTGCATCGTGAAACAGATCAAACTTGATGTCGTCGATCTTCTTTTCATAAATTCGAATCGCCAAAATTTTTTCTCTGAGGTCCTCACCCTTGAGCATGGCCTCAAAGGTAATCAGCAACATCTCGCAGATGCGGCGGTTTAATAAAGCCACATGGACACATTCACCTTTCAACTGGTCCGAAAGTTTTACATCCAAATACTTGTAGCCGGTGTCCTCAAGCAGGTTAAAAACGCTGTCGACAATTTCAACGAATTTACATAGATCCGGCCGGATATAGGGAAGAAAGGCCCCGTCATAAATTTTCGATATAATATCCCTGCGAATGCTATCTCCGGCCCGTTCGATATGCATGACCTTTCGCATAAGGCGCCGATCGTCAGTCTCAAGGGCCGTCTTAAAGAAACCGCAGGCGGTGCAAAGAAGTTTAATATGTTTCGTAATGTCCCCGATGACCGCGTTTTCTTTTTTGCCTTTAGAAAATAACTTTTTAAAAATCATATTCTCCTCGCGCCTTCGCAATAAGGGTGGCCGCCATCACATCCATCAGAGCCACAACGCCGATAATCCGGTCATCATCACAAACAAAAGCCCTTGCAATATTGGATTCATCCATAATTTTTGCGGCGTGATCAAATTCCATATCCTGATCAATAAATACGATGGGCTTTGAGGCGATTTCCGAGACCTTGATTTTCTTTGAATCCAGCCCTTTGGCCAGAACTTTAAAGACCACATCTCTTGCGGTAATGACACCATTTTCCAGATCCTTACCGGGAAATCGCACCACGAGAGAGCGGATCCTTCTATCCACCATCCGTTCAACAGCATCGTAAACCGATCTTTCAAACCCAATGGATTCGATCCTTGTTGTCATAAATTCTTTAATTTTCATCTCCACCCCCCTGACTGATTGTGACAAGATGATTTGATTTAAACATAAGTTTCGCACCTTTAATTTTCAGTAACTCAAATACAGTGTGGCAAGCCTGAAAAATTTTTTAGGTAAAAGCATATTCGGATGCGAAACTTGAGTTTAAAGCTATTGTGATAAATTCTTAATTAACAAAAACATTACCATTCAAATAACGAAGGCAGAACTGATTGTCAACAGAGACTTTTTTCACAAGTTATCAAAATTTCAAGCAAATGTAACTATCTCCAGACTGGCCGAATAACCACTTTTCCTTTACATCCTACAACTTCGGATGTTATGAATTTCTAAACATTATCGTGCAAGATTCAAGTGGGAGGACTTTTCCATGAGAGCTATAACAGTCTTTTTGATCATTCTTTTTAGCACGGTTTCATTTGCCGGTGGTATCGAAACGGTTATCGATCCTCCGAAAAAAAATCTACAGGCCGGACAGTCGACAGTGTTTGCCGTTTACTTTCATAATGTTGAAGAAACACCTATGCAAGTGGATGTGCCGGACAGTATGATGTGTCGTTTGAGCGCTGGGGATGAAACCATTGAAGTGAAGGCATATGCCATCCGGACAACATCCGAAAAGACGATGACCATATGTTCGGGGTGTTTTGAAAAAATTCAATATTCACTGGCCCTTCCCTCAACCATTGAAGGCGCAGTTACTATGGAAATACCGGATTTTAACGAGGCCCATACCATGTTTGCGGTCCGGAGCAGTGGTTCTTTGAAAAAATCGACAAACGAAAAAACCGCATCTCAAGAATACGAATCCCTGGATTCATTGTATGAGCTGTACCAGCCGTATCTAAAAAATCTCTCGGCATACGATCCCATGTATTTTCTCGTGGGAACCGATCCAAAAAAAAGCAAATTTCAATTCAGCTTCAAATACCGGCTTTTTGACATCGACAGCACGATGGTACAGAACCATCCATGGGCCAAGGGCTTCCATTTGGCTTACACCCAGACATCCTTCTGGGATTTAGAATCGGCCTCAAAACCGTTTGAAGACACCAGCTACAAACCGGAATTTTTTTTCCTGTCACCCAATATCAGGATTCCCTGGGCCACCGGAGTATTTATAAAAACCGGTTTCCAACACGAATCCAACGGCCGAGGGGGAGAAAATTCACGGAGCACCAACTTTTTGTATATCAAGCCCATATATATTGCCTACGATAAAAATACCAAACTGGGCATAATGATTGCGCCGAAAATTTGGGAATACATTGCTAACGAAGACGAAAACAATCCCGACTTAAAAGATTACAGGGGGTATTTCGATGTAGAAATAAAGGTGGGTCAAGCGGACGGTTTTGTTCTGGGATCCCATTTTCGCTGGGCAAAAAAAGGGGGTTCCATGGAACTCGATCTCACCTATCCGCTGAATCAATTTATATTTAAAAACCTCAACCTTTATTTTCAGGTTCAGTATGTCAACGCTCTGGCGGAAAGTTTGCTCAATTTCAGAGATCGGACTGAAGCGCTGCGTCTCGGGTTCGCCATCGTTCGATGACTTAGAAGTTGGGAGAACGCAGAGTAGCAGGAATGCACCACTGCTAAGTCATTGAAATGACCAGACACGCAGACACCAAAGTGAAACGGGAGAAGCGCACCAAATGAACTTGTGTGGAAATCTTTATAGAAGTGGTTTCAAAACCTTCAATCAGGTTCAAAATCAAGGCGGACCGATGGATTCAAACACAGGAATATATTTAATATTTCGAGTATTGAATCCATCGGTCCAACACAGGAATTGGGCCTGAGGGGAGGTTTTGAAACCACTTCTAAGGTAGAATCAGACAATCAGCCACCAGTTCCCACAGGTATTTCACCTCAAGATCTTCAAAATCGTATTCGGATTTCACATTATTAAACTGACCGTGACAACTGTGGCAGGGAACCACAATCATCTTTGCCCCTGTGGACCTGATCTGATCGATTTTTTTTCTGGCATAAAAAACACGCTCATCGTTATATCCGGTGGTCATGGTTCCACCGCCTCCCCCACAGCATATTTGGTGCATTCGATTGGGATAAAGATCGACCCAGTTATCAAGGCACTGATCCATAATCCAGCGCGGCTCGTCAAAATAACCGTGTCCGAATTGCTTCTGGGCCTTTCTCCCGTAATTACATGGGTCGTGATAGGCAGCAAGTTGTGTAAATCTCGATTTGTCGAGTTTGATGCGGCCTTCTTTAATATAATTGATCATTAGGTCAAAAACCGTGGTCACATTAAATTCTTTGAGTGCTTCAGGATAATATTTTTCAAAACCCGACCGGGTCGCAAGATAGGAGTGACCTCATTCAGGGCAAAGAAGATTTTTTATTTCCAGTCGCTTCATCTGATCAATGATCCGGCCGATCATGACCTTCATGGCATCATCGTCACCCGTAAAATACCCCCAGTTGGTCCCTTCCCAATTTTCAGATGGTATGGTCCAGTCTTCTTTGGCGGCATGAAAAATCTTCCAAAAGTGTTTTAATTCTTCGGTATGGGTATTCACCAGTTTGTTATGAATTGTCGTTAAAAGGTTTGCGCCTTTCTTGTCAATAGGTGCTTCAAATCCTTCAAATCCAGGCTCTTCGGCAACTTCTTCAGCAACATCCTCGATGATGAACATAAAATCTTCCTTTGGCAGGCGAAGATTATTGCCGGTCTCCAGAGCCGCAACAAGACCCTTGTGTAGAATTCCGGGAACCTTATCACGTTCTCTTTTGGATCGAATTTTTCGGATCAGATCGGCAATGTCGATCTGCACGGGGCAAACATTTTCGCATTTGCCGCACATGGTGCATATCCACGGCCACCGGGCTTCAACCAGTTCCTCAACGAGCCCCAGTGAAACCATCCGGACCAGCATGCGGGGATCAAATCCGTCTATCCCCGAAACGGGGCAGGAGCCTGCACAGATTCCGCATGTCACGCAATAATCCTGTGAAAACCCCCAGGCCCTGCATACGGTGTGGTCGAGTTGATCCATATCGATGACTTCAGATGATAATGTCATATAAGTACCTCATTTCACTCTTGACCAAAAACAATTTTTTAAATGGACATGAGTTTGATTCCCAAGGGTTTTATAGCGTAGCCTGCTTGGAAAACTGGAATGATGGAATGCTGGAATATTGGGGTTTTTGAAAAGGAATCATTATACCAATATTCCGGCACCTTTTCAGCAATTGGATACTAAAGACCTCATTGATTGATGTTTCAAAAACCGGTCTTTGTTCCTATTTCCCCTTTCCTCTTTTCTATTCACTATTTACCACTTACTATTCACCATTCACTCTTTACTATTTCCTCTATTAATTTTTCTTAAGCCGGCTTGGGCCGAGTTCCACGATGGTCTTTTCAAAGAAGCTTACCATCTTCGCAAATTCCGTTCCCATATTGGATGCAAGGGTTTGTATAAGCAGGCGATCTTTTTCAAAACCAATTTGAAAAAACGCATCTTTTATCTGTTCCACAGTTTGTTCCGCATGAATGTTCCCGCACTCTGAATGACAGTTCCCTTTATGGCAGGTGGCCACCAAGACACCATCAGCATGATTTCGAAATGCTGCAAAGATGTGATCCAAAGAAATACTGCCCGCACACGGTACTTCAATGATTTTTAATCCCAAAGGCAGATAATGGCCCATACACATCGCCAGATCACCGGCCTGGGCAGACGAACGGCTGCAGCAGAACGCTACAATAGAAGGTGTAAACCCCTTTTCGGTTTGAATCGTTTTGCCGATGTTGATCTCATCTAAGACCGATCCAGGTTCAAGATCTTTAATGCGGACAGCGCCCCTTGGACATTGGGCGGCACAAATGCCGCACCGTTCGCAGGCATCCGGTGCGACCGTCACCCGAGCGTTCAGTGTTATTGCATGGTATGGACAGAGACGATAGCAGGTTAGGCACCGTATGCATTGACCCGTGTCAACTTCAGCCCTGTCTGCTTTTACCGCCAGTCGGTCTATCATCATGCCGGCGGATGTAAGTGCAGCGTTCTCAGCATCCATTATCTGATCACCCCGATTCTGAACACTTCTTGAAGGACCTGCCGCCATAATCCCTTTTCTGTTCGTCGACACACAATATCTATGAACATTATCCGTCTGAACAAACCCACCAGGATCGATATCGATATTCAATATTTTTGCAAGATGGGCAGCATTTTCAAAAGGAACAATGGTCTCATCTACAACCGTTATATCCGGAGACAGTCTGAATTTTTTTGTTGTTATCTCGTCGATGAACTCGATTTGGATATCGTTATCTTTTTCCTGAAGGATGTCGGGAATACTATCTGTAAACTTAATAAAAACTGCACCGGCATTTTTAGTTTTTCGATAAAGGGCTTCAAGACCATTGCCTGCGACTTTGAGATTTTCAGTAAGAATATATGTCTGCACATTAAAGTCGGACTGGAGGTTGGCCGCCAAATTCATAATTTCTTCTGCGACAACCGGATGGCTCTCCTTAACAAGCCCGGTAAGAAAACCCACCGTTTTTGCTTCTGAAAGGATGTTTTTTTTATGTGCTGATTCAAACAGCAACGTTTTCATGTGGGATTGACTGATAACGTTGGAAGTCGCCTTTAAACCATACAACGAGAAATTCGGTTTTCGCCGATTTTCTTCAGCAATTATAATTTCAGCAACACTTCTTGTTACTTCTTCACCATTGCAAGTCGCAGTCAGTCTAAATTTCCCCACAACCCCTTGACACGATAGGAGTTTTGTATTGGTGAGGATTTCCAATGCCACAGAATCCATGGTTGAAGAAACGTCAACATTATTATCCGATGTGGCAAGGATAACATCTGCGCCCGAAGACAGAAATTCCTTAGCAAGATGATGGGCACACGATCCGTTTCCAAATATAAATATTTTTTTATTCAATGTCGCCGCCTTTTCAGGAATTTATCTTCGATTCGATTATTCAAGTTTCGCACCCTTAATTTTAAGCAACGCTAATACAGCGGAGCAGGCCGAAATATATTTTTTAAGGTAAAATCTTTTTGAGCGCTCATTGAAATGTTTATTAAGAAAAATTCAGGCCAAGATATTTGGCGATCTTCCACGCAGCACTCCCGGCGCTGGCGATGGTGTCCGGGATGCTCATGGGGCCCTGGACGGTTCCTACGGTAAATACGCCATTGACAGAAGCCGATGTCTTTTTATCATCATTTTTGACAAACCCGGTGTCATCAGGCTCCATTCCTAACAACCCGGATATGGTTTGTATATCTTGACACGGCGTAATACCGATGGACAGTACCACCAAATCGAAAACGCCTTCCAGAGTTTTATGCGTATGGTTATCCACATAGTTTACTTTCAGGCACTGACCATCCGTTTCGTATATGTCTCCGGGAATCGCCCGTATCATCTGGACTTCTTTTTGAACATCTTTATAAAATTTTTCAAAATCTTTTCCAAATGTCTGCACATCCATATAAAAGAACGTGATTTCGGTTTCTGGATGCCGCTCTCTGATTAGCCGAGACATCCGCAATGCAGAACCGCAACAAACCTTCGAGCACCACAAATGATTCAGTTTTGAATCTCTAGAACCCACACATTGGATGAAGGCGATTTGTCCCGGTGTTTTGGTGTCGCTCGGTTTTTTCACACATCCGGTCCGTTTTATCATCCTTTCCAGGTCCAAACCGGTAACAACATTCTTAAAAAAGCCATACCCGTATGGTTTGTCCTCAGGATTGAACGGTTTAAATCCAATGGCAACCAATACAGCATCTGCCTTAACGAAATGTTCCGATGCTTCTCTGCCCAGATCAATGGCCGTTTCAGGACATTCATCTTTGCATGTGGTGCAGGATTGATCTTTGAAATAAAGGCATTTTTTTTTAGAAATGGCATAAAATGGAATGTTATTTTTAGAAAATCCTTGAAAAACAGCCCCATCTGCCGGGCAACGATCCAAACACAACCCGCAATTGGTGCACTTTTGGGAATCGATATACAAAGGATCTTGTTGGATACTCGCCGTGAATCGATGGTTTTTAGATATGTTTTGTACCTGACTGCCGGTCAATATTTTTATGTTTGGGTGAGAAACCGCGCTTTGTAATTTTTCTTCCACCATGCAGGCACCGCACTTTACGCAGGTATTATTAATGGCCTTGCAAGCATATCCGATGGCATGTCCGCCCAGAAAATTTGATTTTTCAATTAGTTCAATATGGATACCTAAATCGGCGAGTTCAACCGCCACAGAAAGACCGGCCACACCGCCACCGATAATCAGCACATTTTTTTCCGTCATTTAGAAGGACTCCCCCTTTAAAGATGAAAAAGTATCGTAATTTAAAAGCAAAAAAAAATTCACAAAGCAAGAACAAAAGCCCGATTTGTCCAACATATCATGGGACCCCTTTTATACCCCAGCACGATAAGGTCAATATAATGTTTGGAAACAATTAAATGATGAAGTTCCCGGTATTTTTAAAAAAGATATTGCTAAACTTCAAAAGCCGGGAAACAAACGAAGAGATTAATCAAAGGCATGTTCGACTTTCCAGACTTCCCAAACCTTTCCTACAAGATCGGGACCTGGATTAAGGGTTATTTTGCCCGGTTGCCACCCGGAAGGCGTTGCCTATGCGCCATTGATTATGGCTCAAGTTTCGGCACCCCTAATTTTTAGCAACGCCAACACAGCGTTGCACACCCGAAAAGTTTTTTAAAGATTTTTACCAATATTCGGGTGCGAAACTTGAGTATATATTATTTCAATTTTTGCAACGCTTGCTCTGCTGCAATGGTAATCGGTTCAAGGCTCGGCTCAGAGGAGCAATCAGGATTTCCGGCACACATCAAGGTGGTGAGTTCCGGGATTATTTTTTCGCCCAAAATCAGGGCATTGATGGTATCGATCTCTTTAACAGCTGCATCACTGTCGCTGATAATCTGACCACCGATGAGCCTTTGAGTCTTTTTGTCAAATACAAGCTTTAGGGTCCAGGGTTTGACGCCGGGTATCATGCCGTGTTTACTTCTGGAATCTACTTTAGCGCTGATTGTTTCAAATCCCTCCTTTTGGGCCTGCTGGTCTGTTAAGCCCGTGGCAGCGATATACTTTTCAAAAAGTCTGACCGCAGAGTTGTTTAATACGCCTGGGAATTCAATTTCATACCCCGCCAGCCTTTTGGCGGCAAGCCGTCCGTGGATAACCGAAGGACCGCGTAGTTGAGAAAGGACGGGTTTTTTGGTTACAAAATGAATGTTTTCAACACAATCGCCGCCGGCAAGCACATCCGGATTTGATGTTTCCAGATATTTATTGACTTTGATGCCGAATTTACCAAGTTCGAGATTCATTTGTTTGGCCAGATCCAGATTCGACCTTGTTCCCACTGAAAGCATGACCATGTCTGCATCGATTTTTTCACCGGTTTCAAGTTCCACACCGGCAACGCTTCCGTTGTGTCCCAGAATCCTGGCAGCCCGGCACGACATCTTCAGATCGAAACCTTTTTCAACCAGGTATTCCTGTATTTTTGCCGCCATGTCCGCGTCAAGCATGAGTGGCAAAGGATATTCCAAAACTTCGATGATGGTCACATTATAAAAGTCCGGCTTCATTTCTGAAAGCAGCGTCGGCAGTTCAAGGTTGATAAAACCTGCTCCGATAAAAACGAGATTTTTGGCCCTTTTTTTCTCCAGAAACTGTTTTATTTTTTCTGAATCCGAGGCGTGCCTCAAAGTGAAGACGCCCTCAAGGTCAGCCCCTTCAATCGGGGGTATAAACGGTTCTGCTCCGGTTCCTAAAATCATCTTGTCATAGCCGACAGAAGCGCCGTTTGATAATTCGACCATCTTTTTTTCAGTGTCCACGGAGGTTGCTTCCGCAATAATGTTGGTGATACCGGCATTTGCAAACATGGCATCCGGATTGGTAATAGAATCAACAGTGGCCAGACCGGCCACCACATGAGGCAAGCGCTCATCGAACGATAAACCGACCTTCTTTACGAATAATCGTCACATTTACATCCGGCATAAGCTTTTTAGCCATCATTGCAGCAGGACCACCAACACCACCGCATCCGATAATAACCAGTTTTTCACCCTTTTTCATGATTCCCCTCCCGTGTTATTAACTCGGCAATTAAAGATGTCATTCCGGTCGGTGCTAAGCGAAGAACCGGAATCCATAACTTGTTGAATTTTATAAAATGAGATCTTGATTAGATAAAAAGTGTGATCTTACTTTCTCCGGCTTCCTGTAAAAATTTTGCCACACCTCCCAGGCTGATATTCGGATAATCGATCAGCTCTTCCTGCTTAAATCCCATCAGATTCATGGACATTTCGCAAATAACGATTTCCACACCATAATCCGCCGCCGCTTTCATGAGGTCTTCAAGAGACATAACGCCTTTCTTCTTCATTAGACCTTTCATCATATGGGTGCCCAAACCGGCCATGTGCATTTGAGAAAGTTTCAGCTTTGTTGATCCTTTCGGCAGCATTTTGTCGAACATGAATGCCATGGCATCGGCTTTTTTTACTTGCTTTTTAATATCCCGCATAGCCGGTATGCCCCAAAAGGTGAAAAACATGACGACTCTCTCGTACATTGCAGCAGCACCCGCTGCAATGATAAAAGCAGCCAGCAACCGATCCAGATCCCCGGAAAAAACCACCATGGAGAGCTGGTCTTGGGGCATATTTCTTTTAATATCTTTCAGCTGTTCTTCCAAATCTTTAATGCGTTGTTCTAATACTTCCATCTTTACTTCCATGATTTCTAACTTCAGTAATATTTATTTGATGAATAATTTTAAAACTAATATAAACCAAACATGAAAACACGAAATATTTATTTCTTTTTCGTGATTTCGTCCTTTCGTGTTTTCGTGATAAATTCAAATGAATTCGAAAATAATTATAATTTTATTTGCAATTTAAGATGATCGTCTAAATTTATACTGGTTAAACAACTTTTTTATTCAAAAAAATATTTTTCATAAGTTATCGAGGCCTCATCAAATTCCTGATAGAGAAGTCTCAACCTTTCGTTGGCGACTTTCTCCATTTTTGATTTTTCTTCTTCCTCCCTTTCAGTAGGATAGCAGGCCAGACAGCGCTCGTGATGGTGGGTTTCCCCAAGGCTGGTCACCGTAAAATCAACCATTAAAAAGATCTGTGAATTTTTATAATTAGCAAAATGTTCGACAGCCGGAACATATTCCAATTCAACGACAACCGCAACGTCATTGCCCTCTTTGGCGATGGTTATATAGTCATGAATGGACAGCGCCGGCCTGTAATCTTCCTGGATGCCGTTAAATTTGACGACCATATCTTCCAGCGTGAACAGCTTCTTTTCGATGGAGATCTCTGCCTGTTTCAGTCTCTGATAATCTCTTTGCAGGTAACGGTTGGCGATCATTATCGCCTGTGATACATGCGGGCACAGATTATGCGGGCAACCGCGAGCATAGCATTTTCTGAAACTGTATTCTTGCCCGTCAATGGTTCCGGTGTAGCGGCATAGAAAAATATAGGCCTGGAACGGATTGGCCCGGTGCGCAAAATCGACCGGCAGGATTTCAAAAGAAGTTTGGCAGGTGACGTCCAGCCCCCTTTTCTGCAACTCTATAAGGTCTGTGGCACGGTTGGGCAAATAATTAATGGTTGATTGTTCCATCTGAACACCCCATTTCATTAGAATAGTTACCTAAAAATATTTACCCCTTCAGGCAAATTAGAATTATACAGAAATTTGGAAACTCAAAAAAAGAGCTTCCAAATTTCTGGTGGTATTATTTTTTTCTCTTAACGAATAACGCCTAATCGAGCTTGACTCTATTAGGGTCGTCATCAGCGCTTAAGTATAGGTCAGGACGACGTCCGCTTCACCACAACCAACTACAAATTCGGCAACTCCGCCGCACTCGACACCTTCAATCAGGTCTTGTTCGGCACATTCAGCAATAGGAAAGGCCGCCGAGCAGGCAATCATCCGGGCACCACCGTCTTGGAGGACCTTGATAAACTCCGGCAGCGACTTGGCGGCACCCGGTAAAACGATTTTTTCAGCACCGCCATTTTTAATAATGTTTAGACCGTCCATGGTAAAAAACATGTTTACTTCCATATCCATCGCCATTGCACCTGAAGCAATCATAAACGGTGCAAATGCTTTCTGAGGTTCATCTGATCCCAAAAAAATCCACATTTTACTAGTCATTACTACCTCCTTTTGAGTCTAAAACGTTTATATTTATTCCTTTGCCGATATCACTCCACACACCGAGCGATAAGTGTTGATAGATCCTCGACCTGTGCGCCTGACTTTTCCAGGTTCCCCAAACAGATAGGGCACATGGCGACGATAGGCGCTCCGTTGACCTGCAACTCTTCAACTCTCCTATCAAGAACCTCTCTGGACAGCTTGGGGGAAATAGACTCCGCTGGTCCCCCACAGCAACCGGTAAACAGCCCCGAATTTCTCACCGGCATGCATTCAATGCCTAAATCGGCAAGAACTTTCGTCGGGACATCGGACAGTTCCAAATACCTTCCGTAGAAACAAGGGTCGTGGAGCGTGACACGATGATTCCCATTACTCGAACTAAAATTAATAAGCTCAAAATAGGTCTTTACTTCAAAACTGATACCGGTATATTTCGGATAAAGCACTTTCAAGGCATATGCCGTATGGGGATCTACGGTGATTATCTTTTTGATTCCTGCCTGCTTCAGTTTGGCAGCAACAATCTTGGCATGGTGAACAAAACCCTCTTGATCTCCAAGATCATAAAGAAGAATACCGCTATAATCATCCAGTTCAGGTCTGTAACAGAAATCAACATTCGATTTCTTTAAAATTTTAACAACATTCTTTAGAATCTGACCTGATTCTTTTTTCTCTTTTCCAGATGTCATCAAAGCCAGGCCGATACCCGAAAGAAATTTGGGGATATATTTTACATAGTGCAAATAATTTGCCCAACCGGTATCTTCATACCGTTCTAAATAGTGTGTTGTTTTGTCGATATACGGTACAAACTGATACATCAAACCGGTAAAGAGCAACGCATCGCCGTCTCGACCTATTGCTGTTTTTTTCCACCAGGTATTGGCCATAAATTTCGGAATGCCGAACGGGCTTCTGGTTTTTCTGACATTATCAGCGATCAAATCAATAATATCTCTTGGGTTGTACATTTCAGGACCTCCTCCAGTTGGCGACAACGTATCGTTTTAAACCCAGAATGACTTCCCCGGGATCAGCCTCCCGTGGACAGGTCTGTGTGCAAAGCCCGCAGTGCAGACAGCGCCATAGTTCTTGAGCATTTTCCATGATGCGATCCTTGGCACCCAACTGGAGATAACGGATCATCTTCCGCGGAAAATGTTCATAGATCAGGGGGCAAATAGCAGCACAGGTGCCGCAGTTAAAGCATTCCAGCGCGGTATCCTCCCCAAAACGCTCCATCTCTTCGGCAAAATTTGGATTGACTAAAGCCATACTCACTCTCCTCAGGTATATGAATCGGAAATCAGGCGGTGTTCTGCGATCCGTCCGGTTGGCCGCTGGAAATTTCCTCCGGGGGCTCTTCGGTCAAAACGTACCGAAAATAACCACCGTCCTTTTCCGCTTCGCTGATTTCTCCATATTTCTTCAAAGCGGCGATGTACCACAAGCACCTTATCCGGTGAAATCCCCGTCTCCCGGGCAATACTTGGCACCGTTCCAACATCGTTTTTCATCTGCTCTTTGATGGCTTTGACGGCTTTTTTTGCGACTTTCATTGTGGCGGCAATCTCTTTGATCTTCTGTTTGCGTTCCTGGCGAAGCCTTTTCATGGCATCTTTTTTTGCTTTCTTTTGCTCATCATTCTGACTCATTTCAGATCCCTTCCGGCAAGGTGCTTGCCTTGTTTCTAAACGCGCTTTATACTATTATTTCATTGTAAAAGGATTATGCCGTCTCTTCATCCGCTACGATCATGTCGACCATGGCTTCGTACTGCTTCAAGGTCCATCCGTTGATGTCGATGGCATTCTCAGGACACACGGCCACGCAGGCACCGCACCCCAAGCACAGGGCCGAGGTAACCTGCGCTCTTTGAACCTTTTCACCATCAACCTCCATCTCCACCAGGTTCAGCGCATCTTCGTTTAAACAAGCTTCCACGCAGGCCCCAGTGCCCCGAGCACTTTTCAAGATCCACTTCAGCGACAAAGGGATCGAGTTCAACATAACCGCGTCCGAGAAGGGCCGCGGCCTTTACGGCGGCAGCCGCGGCCGCGCTGCAGGCTTCCCCCACATCCATGGGCGCCTGACAGGTGCCGGCCAACATAATGCCGCCAACAGGCAGCTCCACGGGCCGCAATTTGGGATGGACCTCCAGCAGAAAGCGGTCCGGTCCTACGGGAAGTTTCATCATATCGACCAGTTCCGACACGTTGTTGGGCTCCATTCCGGTGACCAGTACCACCAGATCCACCGGCACTTCGACGTCTTCGCCAAACGTCAAGGTATCCCTTACCCTGACCCGCAAGGGAAAGTCGTCTGGAATCCGTCGCTACGGTTCACTTCCGGTGACTCGTCGGCTTCAAACCGCAGAAAGACCACCTTGTTTTTGGACGCCTGCTCATAAAGTTCTTCCTGGCCCCGGCCGTAGGTTCGAATATCCCGATAACATTCGAAAATTCGGGTCCCCGGATAAGTATCACGAATGATGTTTGCCGCATTTAGGGTGGCGCTGCAACAGGTTCGGGAACAGTATTCGTTCAGGTTCCCTGACGCATCCTCAGGATGTATGCCTGGAATCTGACGACTTCCCACACAGTGAATCATGGCCATGCTGCGAATCCGTCTACCGTTTACTTCCAGGCAGTTGTCCGTTGTTTTGTTTTCAGCCATAATCCGGATCAATTCCGGCAGCGTAATCACTTCAGGGAATTCAGCATAGCCGTATTCCCCCTGCCGAGGGGTATAAGACTTGAAGCCGGTTGCCAGGACAACCACACCGGTTTCAAAGGTAAATTCTTCAGCACGGGACGGTCCCGATTTCGGGAAAACCCCTGTAAATGGAATGAATTCACCGAAAGTTCTGTCGGATGGATTCAATGACGACAAGTTTTTGCGATCAGTTTCCAGCGGCCGTTTTTTTACTCCCAGCGTAAAATTGCCTACATAGCCGTCAAAGGTTTCGACAAGGCTGCAGGTGTGGACGGTAATGCGGGGATCATCCAGTACCTGCCCGGCAAGTTCGGTAATGAGGTCAGCGGCCGGCTCGCCGGTCGGTGCAAGGCGTTCCAACTGCGCAAGCTGCCCGCCAAGAAATGGAGATTTTTCAATCAGCACTACTTCAACCCCCAGATCGGCCAGGTCTTTGGCTGTTCGCAGGCCGGCAATTCCGCCGCCGATAACCGTGACGTGCTGCCGGGCTTCCACCCGGATCGGCTCAAGAGGTTTGAGGACTCTCGGCCTTGGCCGTCGCCGCCGCTACCAATCGAATGGCCTTATCCGTAGCCTGATCCCCGTGATGCACCCAACTCACCTGTTCGCGAATGTTGGCATGTTCATAGATATAGGGATTCGCTCCGGCCCTGGATATGGCACTACGGAAAGTGGTTTCATGCAGGCTGGGGGCACAGGAGGCCACTACGACGCGATCGACAGTGCCGCTTTTAAGGTCTTTCATGATCATTTCTTGACCGGGATCGCTGCACATGAACATATCTGTCCGGGCAACCCCCACTCCGGGAATCTTTTCCATGCATTCACGGACCTTCTCCACCTCCACATGATCGGAAATATTTCCTCCGCAGTAGCAAATGTAAACCCCTACCTTACCCTTTTCGGCCGTTGTTTCTTTATCTTTCTTTTTGTCTGTCATCGATACATCTCCTAATGGTCAAGATGTCAGCATTCAAATGTTTTTTGCCGTAGGCCGGAATTAAGATTTGAACTTTTTAATCGCCGTTCCATGCTTGCCAATCTCATGTCATGCCACGGCTTTCCGGGCGGTTTCCATGGCGGCCATATACTTGGCCGCCTCCATGGCCGCGGCGCCAGCTTCGGTGATCGTATCCACAATGTCCTTGGGGCCCGCGGCTGCGCCGGCCACAAAAACGCCCTCCATATCGGTTAGGGTCGGTGCAATTTTCGGCCGGATAGTCTGAATGAAACGATCCGCAGCCGTCGATACCGGACAAGTACCTTCCGGATTCCAGCCCGGGATCATGCCCAGTGAAAGTACCACCATATCATGGTTCGCTGAAGTTACTCCTTCACCATTCTGATCTTCATAACGCAGCATTACACTGCCGTTTTCGCCCGCATCGATCGTGGCCACCTTACCTTTGACAAATTCTATACCCATGGCTTTGGCATTCTGATAAAACTGCTCGTAACCTTTGCCAAAAGCGCGAATGTCCATATAATAAATGATAATGTCCGCCAGGGGCAGTGATCCCGAAAGGAGCATGGCCTCCTTGATGGCGTACATGCAGCAAACACGGGAACAATAGGAAATCCCCATGCTTTTGTCCCGCGAGCCGGCACATTGAACAAAGGCAATGGAATCCGGTTCCATCCCGTCCGATGGCCGAAGAACCCGGTTATAGGGTCCATGCGGTGCCAGCAGTCTTTCCATTTGAAGAGAAGTAATCACATTCGGTATTTCTCCGTAGCCGTACTGCTGCTTGTTTTCAACGGGGGTCAGCTCGAAACCGGTGGCCAAAATAGCTGTTTTGGCTCTGATGGTGAAGTCTTCAGGCTCCTGAAAATAATCTACCGCCTGGGTGGGGCAGACCTTTTCACACTTCCCGCAGAGCATGCAGTTTTCAACGTCTATCAGTGCAATTTGGGGAATGGCGTTGGAAAAGGGGATATAAGCAGCTTTGCGGGCGGAAAATCCACCCTCCTCTTTATCCGCAACATATACCGGGCAGTGATATTCGCATTGACGGCATCCGATGCATTTTTCCGAATCTACGTACCGGGGACGCTGGGTTATGAAAGCCGTTAAAATCTGACCCTCACGTTCCAGTGACTTCAAATCGCAATAGGTGAAGATCGTGATATTGTCATGATGCGCGGCCGCGGCCATTTTAGGGGTCGTGATACAACTGGAACAGTCAAGCGTGGGAAAAACCTTGGAGAGACGGATCATTTTACCTCCGATGGAAGCATCTTTTTCCACCACCGCCACCTTAAAATCCTGGTCGGCAAGATCCAGGGCAGCTTGAAGTCCGGCTATACCGCCGCCGACAACAAGGGCATCAAAATTTGTGTCCAGACTGGATTTCATTCATTCCTCCCGATGGTAACTGGTCATTTGTCATTGGTAACTTCTCATTAAGTTTTTAGATTTCCTGGTAAGAAAAAATCTAACTGGCTGAGAAGTCACCGTCATTGTTATGGGTCACTTTAAACCGATCACAAATGACGAATGACTGATACGGTTAAGGTGGTCCTAATTCCTTTACCACCTCGTTCATCAGATTCACTTCTTTGAGAAAGGCCCGGTTGCACACCGTACATATTGCTGTCAGGCGCAGTCGTCTAATGTCCAGGTCTTGCACTTTCATCAGTTGATATACCCGGTCCACTCTTTTCGCCAAGGCGTGATATGCGCCTTCATAGGGGCACTCCTCACCGCAGGACATGATGATAATGCCGCTGATCCCTTTGGCAAAACAGTCCAGGTAAAACTGTTCCGGAAACAACACCGGCGACTCTGACCCTCAGAATATAAGTGTTCGCCGGGTAGCTCGAATGGGCCTGTCCCACGGAATCCGCACCGGGATAGGCACAGGTTTCCGTTGCCAGAATTAAAATCTTGTCCTCATTTGCCTGACGTGCCATAATTTTTCTGCCTATTTTTTTCTTCTGACAAAAATCTTGTCATAACCATCGGCTTCAATATGCCCCATGAATTCGTGGCCCACTTTTTTGGCCCAGACCGGAATGTCCGACCGGGTGCTGGAATCATTCGAACGGATCTCGAGAATTTCACCGACTTTAACCTTTCCGATCCCTTTCTTGGCTTCCAATAGCGGTCCCGGACAGGCACTGCCTCTTGCATCCACTGTACTTTCAGCTTCAATTGTACTTAAATCAAGTTCAGACATGATTTTCTCCTTTTGATAAGATTTTAATTTAATCGCCTAAAGCGATCTTTTAATTTTCCTTCCTTAAACAGATACAATAATAATTATCATCTTCTTCTGTATCCACCACGGTGTAATTGACAGTATGTAGAACCTTAAAAATCTCTTTTCGAGTTTTAGGATCGTCTCCCGTTAACTGCAATATCTCTCCAGGTTTCATATCTCTAAAAGCCTGAGTGACTTTTAGAAAAGCAAAGGGTGTAATGGCTTCCCTAAAATCAAATTTATGCATTATTTTCGTTTCCAATCGTTTACCCCGACTTTTTGTTAATGTTCCTTATTTGCAAAGAGAATGCCAGTTAATGATAGAAAATTTATACGTTTTCAGTAAGTCCTGAGAAAGTGGAAATAATAAACATTGTTAATCACGAAAGAACGAAGACACACAAAAACATTATAAGGATTTGTAATTCTTTCGGATAGAGCCGTTAGGGCGCATCAACCCGGAACCTTGAATATTGAACCGCTCAATCCAGCTTTTTAATATTTCCCCTTGCACAATTAGTGTTAAGTTGTTAAGATAAAGACTTAACATATGTTAAGATTTAACAGGGGGAATTAACATGTTTGAACAAGAACTGAACGAATACTGGAAAACCGTGGTGAACACCATCCAGGACGGCATTATGATCGTCGATAAAGCCGGAACCATTGTTTCGGTAAACAAGGGCTTTGAAAATATATCCGGCCATAACCAGGAAGATATCATCGGGAAATCTTGTACCACTTTATACTGTAATACATGTGAAGCGGCCAGAGAGAAACGGGGAGACCACTGGTGTGTTTTATTTCGAACCGGTGCAGTAAAAATGAGCAGATGTGCCATACAAAGGGCGGATGGGAGTTATATCAATGTCTTAAAAAACGCTTCTCTTCTTCACGATAATAGCGGGAAGGTCATCGGCGCAGTGGAGACACTAACCGATATTTCGGAATTACTGAAAAAAGACACCCAGATCGAAGCATTTCGCAGAGAGTTGAGTTCCAGGGACGGTTTTCACGGTATTCTCGGCGATTCAGGACCCATGCAGCAGGTATTTGACTTAATTGCCAATGCGTCACGGTCAGATGCACCGGTGATTATTTTTGGTGAAAGCGGCACCGGAAAAGAGCTTGTCGCCGCTGCAATCCATAATACCGGTGCAAGGAAAAGAAAACCGTACCTTAAAGTGAACTGTGCTGCACTCAATGAGTCTCTACTGGAAAGCGAGCTGTTCGGCCATGTCAAAGGTGCATTTACCGGTGCCTTTCAAAACAGGAAAGGACGGTTCGAAGCTGCCCAGGAGGGAGATGTTTTTTTAGATGAAATCGGTGATTTACCTCTTTCAACTCAGGTCAAGCTGCTGAGGGTTCTTGAAGAAAAGGTTATCGAACGGGTGGGAGATAACCGGCCGGTTCATATCGATGTCCGTATTATATCCGGCACCAATCGAAACTTAAAAGAGCTCGTAGCATCAGGTTTGTTCAGGGAAGATTTGTTTTACAGAATCAATGTCATTCCCATCGTTATCCCCCCCTTGCGCGAGAGACGCAGCGATATCCCCCTTCTGGCAGAATCTTTTTTTCGAAGGATACGGCTTAAAAACGAAAAAAGTATCGATGCCATCAGCAACCCGGCTATGGAAGCATTAATGAACTATTCGTGGCCGGGAAATGTCAGGGAATTAAAAAGTGCCCTGGAATATGGTTTTGTCACTTGTAACGTCTCTGTAATTGAACCTCAACACCTGCCGCCGGATGTTTTCCAAAACGATATAAAAATGTTACAAAAGGAAAAAATTAGCCTTAACCGTGATGAGATTCAAAAGCGCCGGTTAATAGACGCGCTTAAACGGACCGACGGTAATCAAACCAAAGCAGCGCATATCTTAGGCGTCTCCCGTATCACCGTCTGGAACCGAATGAAGAAATACGGGATAAGACCGGTTCGAAAATTCGCCGAAGATTCATCTTAACAAAATTGGTACTAAATTTACTTTTTACTTTATCGGGGTTAAACTTGGCCTTACCTCCATTGTCATATGACCCCTTATTTTCTGATCGGCCCTGCGAAATCATCCTCCAGGGCCGATCTAATTATTTTGTTCCAATCCATCTTCCCCTTTCGGATTTTAGCACACATTAAATTTAGTCCTTTCCTCGACATTTTTCCCATTGTATCATCTGATTTTATATCACCTAAATAAATTTTAAAGAAATTGGCACAAATATTGAAGCTTATCAAATTTAATAAGGTACAATCATTATGAAATGTCCCAGCTGTCAATTCGATAACCCTGAAGGTATGAACTTTTGTGGCAAATGCGGTGGTTCCCTGACCGACGTCTGTCTGTCATGCGGACATCAGAATTTAGCGGGTTCTAAATTTTGTACACAGTGTAAGGGGAAAATCGCCCACACAGATGTTGTTCCCGCTTATACCAATAGATCTGCGCTAGAATATACACCCCGGTTTCTGTTGGAAAGGGCATTTAAATACAAAAGCACCATGATTGGTGAACGAAAACTGGTATCTGTGTTGTTTGCAGATGTTGCTGATTTTACGACCATTGCGGGAAAGCTTGACCCCGAAGATGTTCACGAAATTATGGATGGCTGCTTTGGAATTCTGGGCCAGGAAATCCATCAGGCAGGAGGAACGATCAACCAGTATACCGGTGATGGAGTTATGGCCCTTTTCGGAGCCCCGATCGCTTACGATGACCATATCCGGCCTGCCTGCCATGCAGCCCTGCAGGTTCAAAAGCGGATGAAAGAATTTCATCGCAAGATTTTCAAACGTTATGGTGTTGCCTTCAAACTGCGCATTGGTATTCACACCGGGCCTGTGGTCGTGGGGGCTATCGGCGACAACCTGCGTCTGGACTATACGGCTGTGGGAGATACCACCAATCTGGCAGCCCGTCTTGAGTCAATGGCAGAACCAGGCACAATACTGGTTTCAGAACGTGTGTTCCAAAACGCAAAGGACCAATTTCTTTTCGATAATGGGGGTCAAAGGGACGTTAAAGGGAAGAAAGAACCTGTTGAGGTATTTCTTCTGGTTCGGGAAAGGGCTGTGAAACATGTGGAAGGCAAATCCGAAAGAACTGGCATTCCTTTTATGGATCGAGATAAAGAAATCGCTCTTTTAAAAAAAGCGTTTGAGAAATCGATTGAACATGGCCCGATAATTACCGCTGTTACCGGAGAGGCTGGAATCGGAAAAACCAGCTTGTTCAAGAACTTCCATCAGTTCGTGATAAAAGAAAGGGCTCTTCTCCTTGAAGGACGTTGTGCACCTTACGGCCAATTAACAGCACTGTTCCCCCTGAAACGAATGTTTCAATCCTATTTCAATCTTCACGAGCAAGACTCGGATGATCAAGTACAATTAAAAATTCGAAGCACGCTCAAGGGAACTGAACAGTTAGCTTCTCTGGATCATTTTTTTGATCTGTTTTCAGGGGTCGAAAAAAAAATTGAAGATTTCCATTTGGCCATTGAATGGAAAAAGAAAGCCTTGTTCAGGGCGATTCGGAATTTACTCGCATCCATCTCTAAAAACAAACCCGTAATTATGGTCGTAAACGATATGCAATGGGCAGATGCGTCCACCCGAGAATATCTAACGTTTTTGACCCAATCCCCGGAGAGAATACCGGTTTTAATCATTTGCATGGGAAGATCCGAACCCGGTCTCTGGTTCCCCGATCTGCCGATGGAACCAATCCGGCTAAATCCCTTGTCTGAAAAACAGGCCACAGACCTCTTTACTTCAATTTTGAAAACCAGATATTTTGACCCGGACATCTGTAAAAAAATCGTTTCAAAAGCCGGGGGAAATCCTCTTTTTTTGGTTGAAATGGGAGAGGCACTAAAACAACAGGGATTGATTGTCTCTGAGGAATCGAAATGGACGCTCAAAGTGCCCGTCCACAACATAGAAACGCCGGAAAGCATTCAGGGAATTTTAGCAGCAAGACTGGACGCCCTTCATCCGGATTTGAAAAATTTGATTCAATTGGCTGCTGTAATTGGCCAGGAGTTCTCATATGATCTTTTAGAGCCTTTGATTGAATCGCCGGACAATCTGTCTGACTTATTAAAAGAAGCGGTAAAACAAAATATCTTAGAACAAAATTTTTCTGATGACACACAGCAATATCAATTCAAGCAGCCGTTAATGCAGGAAGTGGCGTATTACAGCCTTCTCCGTCGGGATCGGCGTCATTTTCACCAGGTCGTGGGAAAAACCATAGAGACCTTATATCCCAAAAACCTGCAAGCCAATTTTGGTTTGCTTGCGCATCATTTTTACGAAGCCGAGAACTGGCCCAAGGCTTTTGGATATACTTTGGAAGCCACGGAGCAGGCCAGTTATTCCTATGCCTGTCAGGAAGCATTGACCAGCATTGACAGGGCCCTTGATATCATTTCTAAAGGTCAATGGGAAAGTTCGGATGTAAAAAACCTTGATCTTTTTTTTCGCAAAGGAAAAATTCATTTTTGCATGGGACAGATGGATGCCGCCAAAACAGTTTTTGAAAATTTATTGCTTGAAGCAAGGCGTTTATGTGACCATGAAACAGAGGCCGAGGCTCTTTTTCGACTTGGATGGATTTCTTTTTACATGCATCAACCCCGGTCTGCAAAGACGCTGCTTATCAAAGCCATTCACCTAAGCAGGCAAAAAGATTTTCCTGAAATTCTCCTTAAGGCGACCGGTTTTTTAGGTTTTGTTTATGCCGTGCTGGGCAATTTAAAAGAGGCAGCACATTTGTTGACAGAGGCGTTTGACCTTGGGGTAAAGCTGGATAAATCTGAAGGCAAAGCCTGGACTCTTGTCAATCTTGCCCGGTATTATAACTGGATTGGAGAATTCGAAAAAACCCTCAAGTTATGCCGACAGCTCCACATGTTAAATCAGGAGATCCGAAGCCCTTATTTTAGGATATTGTTATATTTTATCCAAGGATCTGCCTATGGCGCCCTGGGGCAGATAGATAAAGCAAAACAGCAACTCAAGGCCGGTTTGAAACAACTGGAGGGGGTGGATGATAAATTCTGGCGACCAAGATTCTTAAATACGCTTGGATGGGTTCATGCTGAAATCGGTGAATTCCAGGACGCCGTTAGACTTAACAAGCAATCCCTTGAAGAAGCAATAAGTACGGGCGATCCTGAAATTATTCATAATGCCCAAATCAATTTGGGCGAAAATTATTTAGCGATGAATGACCTATCCAGTGCTAAAAATGTGTTGGAAAGAGTGTGGCAGGAAGTCAAAAAACCCGGCATTTCGTATACGCGCTGGCGTTACAAGACCCGACTCCTTATCGCCATGAGCGAACTTTATGGCAGACTTGGGGATAATAAAAAAGGGCTTGATTCCATTCGGAAAGCGATGAATCTGGCGCGAAAAAGCGGTGCAAAGAAACAAACGGCTCAGGCACTTTTAGCCAAGAGTCGGCTTTTATCCCAAAGCCGTCCAAGCCTGATACAAAAGTCTTTAGAAAAAGCGCTCACCCTATCCCTTGAAATGGGGTCCCGTCTTTTAACTGAAAAAATCCGTCATACCTATAAAACTATGGACGCTTAAAAGCCTCTGAAACCGAAGGCCTAAATAGATAGCAAAAGGTGGGATAACGGCGCTTTTCAGCCGCTGGGGTTAGCTGTCGGCTGTAAGAGCATGGTTAGCCAACCGGCAGGCGATGAATTCGTACACTATGGCTGCTAAACGAAGTCCTGGCAATTCATCAAGACGCTCAACCGGACCTTCAGTGACTATGCTTAATCGTAACTTGCACGGGTCACTTCATCACTCATGGTCGGCGCGACAAGTGGCTTCCATGCGGAGTTCTCCCATGTCCCAAGATAAGTATGCATATCAAGATACTTTTTCGGTATAGGGTGCGTGCCTACAACGACCTTGACCTCATAGCGTTTTTCAAGAAAGGCTTTGAATGTATCGATATAGGGACAGGGAGGATAACCAACCACCAGGCCGGTAGCTAAATGAATAACCTCTGCGCCATTCTTCACCATCTCTTCGCCCGCATATTCTATGTTGCCACCAGGACAACCATCGCACGTTGTAAAACCAACCAACTCAACTTCGGTGTCCGTGTATATGCTGAAAGCCCCTTCCTTGTTCCTCATCGCTCGGAAACACTTCCCGCCCGCACAGCGGCGGTAGCGATCGCAGATAACTATTCCAATCTTTGTCTTTGAATTCATTTCAACTCCTTTCAATTCTTAAAAGGAATATATACAACAAATGTACTTCCGTGATCGGGTTTGCTTTCGACCCGGATCATTCCATCATGGGCTTCGACAATACTTTTAACAATGGGCAATCCCAAACCGGTGCCGATAATGTATCGCGTTTTGTCATTTTTTACGCGATAGAACCGGTCGAAAATTCGCCCCAACTCCTCCTCCGCAATCCCCAGACCGGTATCGCTGACACTGATGCACAAATGATGCTTTTCAGGAAGAGCGGCTACGGTGATCTTCCCTTTTCCAGGTGTATAGTTAATGGCATTGGTAATCAGATTGGAAAGCACCTCTTCTATGTTTTGTTTGTTTGCAAGTACCGGCGGTAAATCCGGCAACGGTTCCAGTTTAAGTTGAATCCCTTTTGCTTGTGCTTTTGGTTGATGAAAATCAACCTGGTCTTTTAATACTTCGCTCATATCGCATTCGGTTTTTTCTAACGCTATCAGTCCGGCTTCTCTTGAGGCCATATCCAAAAGCTCCGAAGAAAGGGTAACGAGTCCGTTAATTTTCTCCGAGGCCCTGCCCAGAATCTCACTTTGTTTTTGCGTAACGTCACCGGCCAGTCCATCTTGAATGACATTAATCTGCGCCATAACAGAGTTCATGGGACTTCGAATTTCGTGTGCCACCATAGACACGAAATCAGATTGGCGCTGATTAATTTCCTTTAAATAGGTGATATCGCTCAGGACAGTAATGGTTCCTAAGTTCCGGCCGATCCTGTCCCTGAAAGGGCGGCATTTGACAACATATATGGCCTTTTTATCTTCTTTGTCCTCTCCGATTTCCAGTTCTTCGGTTAGTTCGCTGAGGACATCTTCGGTCATGGTAAGGGCATTCTCAATCATTCGTTGAAGTTGTTCATTTTTAATCAGTACCGTAAACGGACGACCGATGATATCCTCTCCCTGAAAGCCCATTATTTTCATGAAGGCCGGGTTGGCCAGCACCACCTTTTTTTCGGCATCCGCAACCATGACCCCATTGGCCAAAAGATTAATAAGCACACGCATTCTGGATTTTTCGTTGGCAATGTCTTTAAGCGCGCCGGTGTGTTCAATGGCTTTAGAGACCACCACTCTGAGCTGATCCGGAGAAAAAGGCTTTGGAATAAAATCAAAGGCACCTTTTTTCATGGCTTCAATGGAATGTTCAACAGTGGCGTAGCCGGTGATGACGATAATGGTGGTGTCCGGATGGAGTGCTTTAACATGTGACAAAACATCAAAACCCGATAAACCCGGCATCATCAGGTCCAGCAGGATTACATCAAAATGCGCTTTCTCAATCATTTTCAATCCCAGCTCCCCATTTTCAGCCAATATCAATTCATAGCCCTCTTGGGTTAATACTTCACGGCACCCTTTTCGAATTACCTTTTCATCATCGATTACCAGGATTTTGGGCTTAAATAAAATGTCAGTGGATTGTTTTTCCGTCATGATTTTGCCCGCCTCTCTTATGTGCTCCTAAATTGAGCGATTGTCGAGTTTGCCGAATATGCAAGGCATGAGACATGCAGCCGTAGTCTGCTACTGCAAATGTCTCATAACGCAGTCCCGCCAAAGGCGGGATAAACTCGGCAAGCCCGAAGGGTTTCAAATGGTGACAATTTTTTTGTATATTAAATCAACCAATTAGATGAGACCCGTTTGTGACTTATGCACTTTATATTTAATCATATTTATTACTTTTTTATAACCCTGTCACTATTTGAAACGCTCTGTTTAGGCTGTTCTATGAAACCGATGTTTGTTCATCAGGTCGTATAAAGTGGGAATTCGATCAAAAAAGTTGTTCCCTTAGGACCCGTTTCCTTGATTGTAATACAGCCGCCATTTTCTTTTACAATTCCATAGGAGGTACTCAGACCAAGACCGGTGCCCTTTTCCGGTCCTTTTGTTGTAAAAAACGGATCAAATACTTTTGATAAATTCTCTTCAGGTATACCGCATCCCGTATCCGATACCTCAATATATACCTTTTTGTCATTTTTACTCCGGTATGTCAGAAATGTCAGGGTTCCTTTTCTTTCCATGGCGTCGATGGCGTTCATTATCAGATTTATAAAAACCTGGCTGAGCTGATTTTTATCTGCATGAATCAGCATCATATCCCCAGACATTTCTTTAACGAGCGTTATATTCAAAAAAAGTTCCTGATCTCTTATAAGATTCAAGCTATGTTCCACCAGCGAATTGACTTGAAATATTTCTTTGGTCGGGCTTGTCTGGCGACTATAAGCCAGAAGTTTTTTCACAATATCCCTGCACCGGCCCGCATCATCGATCACAGATTTTAAATATTTCCGAATCGGATCTTCATTATCAAAACGTTCCAACGCCAGGTTTGCATATAGAAGAACCCCGGTCAGCGGATTATTGATTTCATGGGCTACCCCTGCCGCCAGTTGACCCAGGGATGCCATTTTTTCCGATTGAGCGATCTGGATTAATATCTCCTTAAGTTTCTTTTCTGCAGCAATTTTTTCCCTGAGATCATAAAAAATTCCTGTGCTGGCCACTTCCTTGTCATCTTCATATATAAGGTTGGCTGTCATTTCAACAGGGATAACCTCACCGGCTGCGTTAACGACATCAACTCGCGTGGCGGTTAACTTTCCTTCTCCACCAAAATTTTTGTTCTTCAATTTCTTCATGATTTCCCTGGCTTTTCCGAATGGGTAAAAGTTCTCCGCGTTTTTTGTACGAATGGCTTCTTCCATAGGATAGCCGAATAGATCTTCCGCCGCCTGATTCATTAATAATATATTTCCATTTCTATCTGCAGAGATAATTGCATTGGGCGAGCTTTGTATGACCTTATCCAGATACTGTCGGATATGAATGGACCGTTTCTCCAAAGTGATCACCCGTGAGGCATCGCGGACACTTTCCATTATAAATTTGACATCACCATTGTCATCCAGAATGGGTGAAAACATTCGGTCTACCCATACTTCCTCGTTTCCATCAAATTCCGTTCGTCTGAGTATGGACTGCGGTTTCTTTTCGGCAATCACCTTGGAAAAAGGACAGATTGCCGGAGAACAGGGTTCATCCGTATTATAAAAAACATGGTGACATGTTTTGCCGACAACCTTTTCTAAATCGGTTCTTTTTTTTTCCAGAAAGGCTTGATTCGCAGAGATAATGACTTTGTCTGGTGTAAGAATCAGGGAAGGAAAAGGTATGGAATTGAAAACCTTTAATCTCCAGTCAAGTTCTTCAGTGACCGTAATATATTTCATATTCGTGAGCTTATGCTGATATTTGAACGTCTATGAATTTTTTAAATCCTTAAGTCCTTATTTTTATGGAACCTCAAATGCCTCTAGTAAAAGAGGCCTGGCATCCTGCAGCTTTTTTTCAGGCAGTACAATGTAAACGGCGGCCCCGGCGCATACCGTTATTAACACCGGAACTCCTTGCCCGTCCAATGCTTTAAAAGCCGTATCGGCGATTCCATACCTGTCTCCAAAATGAGGACCCTGAAAGCTTATGAGTTCCACTGGATAAGTTAAATGAAAATCTTTTTCGGAATCCAGATCGATTTTCTTGCCAATATAAGATAATACGCTATCTGCCCAAAGCTTCTCAAGTAAAATGTACAATCGTAATTTCTGATGCGTCGAATACTTTGCCAAAATTAGATGGAAACCGATATCAAGATCTGCCAATTCCATAAGCCAAAGACCCCATTGGGACATTTTCCCCGGTCTAATTTCAATATTCAATAAAGACAAATCAATAACTTCTTTAAAACCATATGTTTTAGGCTTAGGTTCCCAATAAACGGCAAACGTTTCCACTGCTTTTTCCTTAAATTGTTATTTTGGTGTCTTAGACTCTTTGTGGCTGAACGGTTACCTTTTCTTTTGTATCACATGAATCTCCGGTCTAAACGGTGCATGATTCGGTGGCAGGTCCATATATTCCAGTAAAATTGAAACAGCTTTATCCAATTGTGAATAATCCGTGATAAATGTCAGGGAAGATATAGATGAGGCCATGCCATACATTGGCAGATGTGCCCTACCCAAAAGATAGAAGGCCAGACCCATTAGTTTCAGGTTCGAATGATGCGGAAATATGGACAAAGTGCCGACACTTGGAATGAATTCCAGATTTTCTTTCAGTTTAGGTTCCCCTGCAACAACTTTTTTTACCCGATGGATATCTTCAGCTGCCACACAGCATGATCCTATAATTTTTTCTCCCATACCGCTGGTCAAAATAAAGGGAATATTAATCTGATGTTGAGCCAGAAGTTGGAAAAAAAGAGCCATAGAATCCTGTGGGAGAAAACGATTCAAAAGATTTATCTGAACCAGTTCCGTGCTGAATTTTATGCCATTAATCCGTATTTTTTTGTCGATGCTTTCCCGGATATTATTCATAAGAGATTTATGCAAGAATTATGGATCTCGCAATTTAAATCCTGATGCCAAATCCATTCGAAGCAGCTTGCTCTGATTTTGGAGTGTTGGAGTATTGAAATTAATTTGCATCAAAACAAGTTTGCCGTTTCAATACTCCATCTCTCCATCATTCCAATACTCGGTATTGTCCATTGATCCGATGAACATTCGTAAGCCCTTAAAATCTCGATAAGGATATCAGGCGTTTTGCAAGTCCAGTTAGAATTATTCGAGATTTTCTTTTACAATGTCCATCAGTTTATCCAAATCGATGGGTTTTGAAATAAAATCTTCAGCCAGTGTCGTTTTGCCACCAAAATGGGTATATTTGGTTGTTGTTACGGCATCACCCACCGCGGTAAGAAGAACCACGGTGATATCTTTGTATTGACCATCCATTTTAATCTCGTCACACACCACATACCCATCTTTTCTCGGCATCATGACATCCAGAATAATCAGGTCCGGCCGATCTTCTTTAATCCTTTCCCAGGCTTCAACCCCATCATACGCCTTGGTTACCCGAAAATTATTGCTTTCCAACTTCATGGTAACCGATTCAACCAGATCGGGGTCATCATCTACCACTAAGATATGTTGCTTATCACTCATTGATTTTCCTCCTTTTATATTTTAATGAACAATTGAACTAAAGATCAAATTTGGGCCTCGGGAGAAGTCCTGCCTTTTCGGCAATCTCCGGCACCTTCTCTTCCCACTCGATGGCCATAATATGGAATCCTTTTACGCCTTCCACAGCCTTTAGGCGCTCAATGGCTTCCACACTGATTTTGATTCCTTCCTCGGGCATGTTTTTCTTTGGGAACACCGGCCATACGTTTGATTAGTTCATCCGGCACATCCATTCCAGGCACTCTGTTTTTCATGTATTTGGCCATTCCTACGGTTTTCATGGGCGTAATTCCGGCCATAATATTGACCTTTTCATGGAGACCTCGGTCACGGACACCTTCCATCCATTTCTCAAACTTATCCAGATTGTAGATACACTGGGTTTGAATGAAATCGGTTCCTGCTTTGATCTTTTTAGCCAGGCGAGCCACCCGAAGCTCAAAAGGGTCGGCAAACGGATTGGCTGCCGCACCGATAAACATTTTGGGTGGATTCAGAATATCGTCTCCGCCCTGGAATTTGCCCTTATCCCGCATATCTCTGATCATCTGAACGAACTGAACGGAATCAATGTCATGCACATTGGCCGCCATAGGGTGATCGCCAAAGTGGGGGTGATCACCGGATAAACAAAGCATGTTATCGATGCCGTGTGAATAGGCGCCCAGAATGTCCGCCTGCATGGCCAGCCGGTTACGGTCTCTGGTCACCATCTGAAGAATGGGACTCATTCCCAATTGTTTAATAAACACACAGGCGGCAAAACTGGACATCCGGACCATGGCTGTCTGGTTATCCGTAACATTGACCGCATCCACATATCCTTTAAGCATTTTGGCTTTTTCTATAATCTTTTCCGGCACGGCACCCCGTGGAGGCCCACATTCGGAGGTTACCGCCAACTCACCTGAAGCAAAAACTTTTTCCAGTACACTTTCGGTTTTCATTTCACCAAATCCTCTCTTATTATCTTACGGGGTCCACCACCGCGACCTGTTCGCCAGTCTTTTGCCGCTATATTTTCTTCGTATCGATCTTCTATCCCCAGTGCCTTCAAGCGATCCCAGATGAGCTGCCAGGCGCAATCCATATCCGGATCCACTTCACACTTTCCGTTTGTGGATCCACCGCAAGGGCCGTTCAACAATCGCTTGGAACATCGTGCAATGGGACAGATCCCCCCGGTCAATCCCAAAACGCATTCTCCACATCCCTGGCATCTTTCAGCCCAAACACCCTGACGTTCCGAAGCGCCCATGAACGTTGTGTTTACCGCCGGAAAAACCGGTTTTGTTTTAAACCGCCTGGCAATTTCCTGAACCCCGCAGCCGCAAGCCATGGACATGACCACTTCTGCTTGATCAATGTGGGTAACAAGCTCTTCTACATATTCAGGATCGCATTGCCTTTCAAGGGTCATTTCTTTAACCTCTAGCGTCTTTCCTTCTTTCATGAAGGCCATCTGGAGGGCGGAAGATAAAATTCCAACCTCCTTTCTCCCTCCCGCCGAGCACACCGTTACACACTCGTTGCAGCCCACAAGAAGAATGCGGTGATAGGGTCTTAGGCATTCAATGAGTTCTTCCATTGGTTTTCGTTCAGCAGTGATCATTGTGGTTCACTCTCCTTTTAGATAAGAAATAATAATTATATACTGTTAGATGCCATATCCATGGAGATGGATTTTACCGGGTTGGGTCCCAGTTTGCGAATTTTTTCCGTCATATCGGCGGCAGTCTGTGCAAAACGCTCTCCCATGCCGGCTGACATTAATATCATTTCCACCCGTTCCCCGCCGATGCCGATTTCATCAAGTAATTTTTTGATATAAGCCACCCGTCTTGCGGCATCGATGTTGCCGTTTTTAAAATGGCAGTCTCCCTCCAGACAACCTGCGACATAGACACCGTCAGCGCCCATTTCAAGGGCTTTCATGATGTGAATGGCATCGACCTTTCCGGAGCAGGGTACTCTTATAATTTTAACATTGGAAGGATAGCAAAGTCGTTTACTTCCTGCCATATCCGCCGCCGTATACGCGCAATAGTGGCAGCAAAAAGCCACGATAACCGGTTCAAAATTTTCCATTAGTTCACCCTTTCCAAAAGTCCGGTCAGTTTGGCCATGATCTGATCGTCTTCATATTGCATCAGCTGAATGGCCTTTGCCGGACATTCAGCAGCACATATGCCGCATCCATGACACTTGGCCGGATCGATTTCAGAATATCCGTCTGCATTAATAAATGGCACGTTAAAGGGACAGGCCCGAACGCAGATCAGGCAGGCCGCACACTTCTCTTTCTCCACCCGTGCCACAGCAGCACCAAGATTAAGTGTCTCTTTGGCCAACAGACCCTGAGCCCTGCCTGCCGCAGCCTGGGCCTGGGCAATACACTCTCGGATGGTCTTGGGCGCATGGGCCGTGCCGGCCACAAAAAATCCCGGGACTGACAAGTCTACGGGTCTGAGTTTGATATGATCCTCGAGAAAATAGTTGTCGTTGGTTTTCGGAATGTGAAATATTCTTCCCAGGTCTTCCGTGGATTCTTCATCGGCAATGAACCCTGTACTCAGGCAAAGACAGTCCGCATAAACCAATACTTTTCGTTTTAATATCGGGTCATTAAATGTGACTTTCAGCTGCTCGTCATCGGCCTGAGCCTCGGGTGGTTCATCCGCCCCATATTGAACAAAAATAACGCCTTCTTCACGGGCTTTTTTATAATAATCTTCCTGGAATCCATAAGTTCGCATATCCCGATACAAAACAAAAATTTGAGCTGTTGGATTAAGTTCCAGTATCCTGAGGGCATTTTTCACTGCAGATTGGCAGCAGACACGCGAACAATTGGGATTTTCCGAACATCTGGACCCCACGCACTGGATCATTACAACATTGCTGAAATCCTTGATCTTATCCGGTTGATCCTCAAGCACGACATCCATATCGAGTTGGGTCATAACCTTTTTATGTTCCCCCAGAAGATATTCTTTGGGTTGATTCGGTAGAGCCCCGGTGGCCAAAATGGTTACGCCATGCTTGATCTGCCGGTAAAACATCTGCGGTGCGATCTGCATTCCTGTTTTGAACATGCCCGGCATCCCTGTATGATCCACAATAAAGGCGTTGGAGATGACCTCGATCCGATCATGTTGGGTGGTTCTATCAATCAGATCCGTCATATAGGCCTGCACATCGTCACCTTCAAGAGTCTTTCGAATCTTTTTTGCAACACCGCCCAATGCTCCGGATCGTTCTGCCAGATATACCTTAAATCCCATATCCGCCATGCTTAAAGCAGAGTTCATTCCGGTCACCCCACCGCCCACCACAAGAACATTCTTATTCATGGAAAACACATTATCCATAAGCGAGCGAGACAGGGCCACACTGGTCACCGCCATACGAATCAGTTCTTGTGCCTTATTGGATGCATCGTCAGGCCGATCAAAATGAACCCATGTATCCTGATCCCGTATGTTGGCGATTTCTACTAGGTATTTATTGAGGCCTGCCCTGCGAAGGGTGTCCTGAAATTTGGTTTCGTGAGTTCTAGGAGAACATCCACCGATGACCACCCGGTTCAGATTCTTTTCGATGATAACGTTCTCAACATGTGCCAAGGATTCCCGGCTGCACCCATGGCCGATCATTTTCGATACCTTCACATCAGAAAGTGTTCCTGCATAATCCGCCAGTCCCTTTGCATTAATTACACCCCCGATGTTTAAACCGCAGTCACAAACAAACACTCCGATTCTAAGAGGTTCCTGGCTGACATCGCGCTCCGGTGGAAATTCTTCGACGCTTTCCGAAATTTCAGGGATCACAGGTAAATCTTTTGAAGCACAAAATGCTGCTGCACTGGCTTGGACCATGGTTTCGGGAATATCCTTTGGACTTTCGAACATCCCACAGACATAAATTCCAGGTATGGAAGTGGCCACCGGGCTGAAGCTATCTGTTTTTGCAAAATGGTGTTCGTTCAACTCGATCCCCAGTTTTCCAGCCAGTTCCTGCACGTCCTGGGAAACCTTGAAGCCGGTGGATAGTACCACCATATCGAAATCTTCGGTGACATTGATATTGCTGTCATGGGGAGTATAGATAATGGACAGAGACCCTGTTTCCGGATCATGGAAAACACTATGGGGGCGACTTCTCACCAGACGAATACCGTAATCGTCTTTGGCCCGATTTAAATACAATTCATAGTCTTTACCGAATGTTCTCATGTCCATATAAAAGATGGCGGTTTCGATGGAATCTTGAAAGCGCTCCTTGGTAACGATGGCCTCCTTCAATGCAAACATACAACACACACTGGAACAGTATGAAGCAGCGCCTTCATGAAGGCTGCGCGATCCCACACACTGAATCCAGGCTATTTTATTGGGTTGTTTTCCATCTGAAGGACGGATGAGTTCCCCCTGGGTAGGGCCGGATGCGGATAATATGCGCTCATATTCCAGGCTGGTCACCACATCAGGGTTTGCTGCATGACCCAAACTATCCAATTTGCCAGGGTCAAACACCTCGGCACCCGGCGCCAGGACAATGGCACCGGCTTCTACTTCTCGAACCTTTTGGGTATCTTCAGGGAGGATGGCATCCGCCTTGCAAACCTTGACCAGTGCATCAATATCTTTGCATTTTTCTATGTCAATGGAAAAGGCATGGGGGATTGCCTGAGGATATCGCATACAGGTCGGCGCACGATGATCGAGCCCTGGTGAGAAACGAACACATTCCGGAAATTTTTTAAAACAATCACCGCATGCCGTACACTTATCCAGATCGATATATCGGGGTTCCGTGATTAATTTTAATTTAAAATCACCTGTCTCCCCTTGGACTTCGGCGACCTGCGTCATTGCCAGAAGCTCGATATGCAACTGGCGGCCGCTTTCGGATAGATTGGGAGACAGGGTGCACAAATCGCAATTGTTGGTGGGAAAGGTACGATCCAGTTGGGTCATCAGTCCGCCGATGGAATATGCCTTATCGATCAACACCACATCCCGGTTCGATTCAGCCAGATCCATGGCAGCCCGAATACCACCAACTCCCCCGCCAATTACAAGTACCGTATGATTTTGTTTAAACGTATTTTGATCTTGCATGTGTACCCTTATCTTGTGTTTGTTGTCTGTTTGAAATCATTTTTACTTTTGAATCCGTTATTGATCGAACCCATAAAATGACAAAAACAACCGTCAAATTCCTGCATAATCCAGAATCTTAGGAAGCCGGTATTCCCAGCCGAGGGTAATGATATGCACGCCCTGGACAACTTCTTTTAGGCCTGCAATGGTTTCTCCGGCAATCCGTAGACACTCCATTTCCGTATCCGACGCTTTCCGAATACGTTTGATCACATCCTCTGAAATATGGGCGCCCGGTTCGTAAGTTGAGATATATCTGGCGATTCCCACGGATTTTATGAGAAAAACCGTGGGAATAATCGGCACCCCTAAATTTTTGAACGCATCCATAGCCGCAAAAAAGCGATTTAAATCATAGACAGGAGGCGTAATTATAAATTGAGCGCCGGCCTCGATCTTTTTTCTTGCTAGTGACAATTCCTTTTCAAATGCCGCATCGTCAGCGGACGGAGCCATGGTACATCCCACGGTAAAAGAGGGACTCCCATTCAAATCGAAATCCGCCATGTCCACACCTTTCTGCAAGGATTGAATGGCGCCCAAAAGCGCCAGTTCATCCAGGTCATCTACCGGTTTTGCGTCTCGATGATCACCCTTGGCCATTTCTTCACTGTGGACAACAACGAGATTCTGAATACCCAGTACATGGGCTGCCAGGATATCTCCTTGAAGCGCCATCCGGTTACGGTCCCGACAATAGACATGAATGATGGATTCAACGCCCTGCTGGTGCATGAGAACACCACCGGCCAGTGCACTCATTCGCATGATGCCATTGTCCATATCAGGAACAATGACGGCATCAACACGCCCTTTGATACGTCGCGCATTGGTAACAAGCTCAGATATATCCACTCCCTTGGGTGTATTCATCTCAGCCAGCACAACAAATTCACCTGATGTTAATCGTTTCTGAAAACTCATAAGCTTCCTTCCTCTTTTGTCATTATTCAGATGTCGTTAAATAGTTAAAAGGTCCGTCGTTTCTTTTGCCGGATCAATGGCTACATCGCCGATTCCGGGTGAAAGACCAGAACATCTTTGAGATCATCTCCCAGGTATTCTCTTTCGTTTGGGCCGAGAATCCCCAGGGAAAGGCATATCAACGTCCACAAATGAACTGTCTGCCATGCATGATCGCGCTGATCCGATAAATCATGAATTTGGGCATGACAGTTGTGGCAAGGCGCAATGCAATAATCGGCCTTTGTGGCCAGAATCTGGTCGACTTTAAGCTTGCCGTACGCACGACGTGCATCTGTATATCCTGATTGTAGAAAACCGCCGCCGCCGCCGCAGCAGTAGTTATTCGATCTGTTGGGAATCATATCAATAAAATTCTCTTCGCCTACGACCGATTTGACGATAAACCTCAAATCTTCCGCGATTGGATCGCCATAACTTTTTCGCACGATTTGGCACGGATCCTGAACCGTAAACTTGATTTTCAAATCTTTATTCCAGTCTGAATTGACCTTCAGTCTTCCTTCCCGGATCCATTTGGCATAATATTCATAGATGTTCTTAACCTCAAAATTATGGTCAATGTTGAATTTTTTCAGTCCGGCCCGGACTGAGAAAGTCACATGACCTCACTCGGTATTGAGAAAAATTTTACACTCCAGGTCATCCGCCTGTTTCGTTGTGATTCGGGTAATGTGTTCCCAAGCCTCGTCATCCGCCAGAAACATGCAATAGTTTTCTGCGGCCCAGCCTTTATTCCCATACGTCCAATCCGCACCCGCCAGGTGAAGAATCTTCCATAGAGGAACCAATTCGTCCGGTTCGGTCACCGGTTCTCTGGAATTCTGGTTCAAAAAGAATTCGGCTCCCTGTTTGTCGATGGGCGCCTCCATATCTTTAAACTCCGGCTGGGCCTCCTGATATTCCTCGAGAACGTCTTCCACCACAAACTTGAAGTCCTCCTCGGACGTTCCCATGGCGCTGCAACTGTCGTTTCTCAATGCCATGTCACAGGAACCCAGGATACCCTTTGGCCGCTCCTCCCTTGGCCAGGCTGCCCTGGCATTATAGACCAGCTGGGGAATGTCAATTTGCATGGGGCAGACATAAATACACCGCTGGCACATGGTACACATCCATACCCAGGGGGTACTTAAAATCTCTTCGTCCATGCCCAAAGCCGCCATCCTAAGAAACTTTCTAGGATCCATATCTTCCAGGCCGGTGGCCGGGCATCCTGAAGAACAGGCCCCACAGGTTAAACAGAGATTGAGATTTCCACCTTCTGGAAGAAGCTCTTTTACCTTTTCTAAAAATCCGCTTTTCTTTTTACCTTTGATTATAATGGGTTCTCCTGGCATCGTTTCATCCTATTTTTTCTTTTTAAATTGAATTCGATAAAAATATTCCCCTTCCTCAACAACATCTAAAAAAATCAACTCATACGCATCATCCGGCAAAACTTTGAATAAGTCGCTGCGAGTATCCAGATTACTTCCAAGGAGTTCCAAGACTTCATTCGGTTTCATTTCTCTAAATGTCTGAATTAATTTCAACAGAGACATAGAGGTGATCGATCCTCTAAAATCGAGGATATGATCCGCTTTTCGCTTCAAACTTTAAATACTCCTTCATTGTTTTCCGGTTTTGTCCATGTTAACGCAAAATGGGTGCCACATTAACATGAATTGATTTTTTTATGATTTTTTCCCCATTATCCCTTTATATGTGCCGGTTTCAGGAAAAATGCATGGGAAAGTCTCTTGTCATCAACCTGTTTAAATGTTAAAAAGCAAAATTTAACACCTATTAAATTTTAACAGGAGAAATTTAATGGCCGAAGAGGAGCTGGACAGATATTGGAAAACAGTCGTAAACACCATTCAAGACGGAATCATGATTGTGGATACACATGGTCATATTATTTCCGTTAATAAAGCCTTTGAATTTATCACCGGCTATTTAAAAGATGACCTTATCGGAAAAACCTGCGATGTGTTAAACTGTAATTTGTTTGAAGTGGCCCGAAAAAAGAAGGGAGACCATTGGTGTGTATTGTTTGATACCGGAACCATGGATCGGCGAAGGTGTACGCTGGTAAAAAAAAATGGAACCCTTATTCATGCATTAAAAAATGCCTCTATCCTTCATGACGCCAAAGGAAAGGTGATAGGGGCGGTTGAAACCATCGCCGATATTACCGAAATTATTGAAAAAGACAACCAGATCGCAGCCTTTCGTCGGGAGCTCAGATCAAAAGACGGTTTTCATGGAATCCTCGGCGTTTCTCATCCCATGCGCCAGGTATTCGATTTGATTGAAAATGCCGCTCAATCTGATGCCCCGGTGATTATTTTTGGTGAAAGCGGGACCGGGAAAGAACTGGTTAGTGGCGCTATTCATGAGATTAGTGAACGCAAGAAAGGACCCCTTGTTAAGGTCAATTGTGCAGCATTGACGGAATCTCTTCTTGAAAGTGAGCTTTTCGGACATGTGAAAGGCGCGTTTACAGGTGCTTATCAAAACAGGGAAGGCCGCTTTGAAAAGGCCCATAGGGGAAATATCTTTCTTGATGAAATCGGCGATCTGCCCCTTTCTACACAGGTAAAACTTTTACGTGTGATTGAAGACAAAATGATAGAACGCGTGGGTGACAGTCAATCCATTCCTGTTGATGTTCGCATTATTTCAGCAACCAACAGAAATTTGACAAGGCTGGTGGATGAAGGCGTTATCCGTAAAGATTTTTATTTCAGAATTAATGTCATCCCCATTAACCTGCCGCCCTTAAGAGAAAGATTAGAGGACATTCCCCTTTTAGCAGAATTCTTTTTTCGCAAAAATCAATTAAAAAGTGGTAAAAACATACAGGGCATAAACAATGATACAATGGACGCTTTGGTGAGTTACTGGTGGCCCGGCAATGTGAGAGAATTGAAAGGCGCTTTTGAATATGCTTTTGTCACCTGTCAGGAAACAATGATCAAACCACACCACTTGCCATTAAACATCATTAACAAGAAAAAATCACTAAAAGTTAGCCAGCAACCTTCTCTTAATAGGGAAGAAATAAAGAAAATAGAACTTATAGAAACTCTAAAAAAAACAAATGGAAATCAGTCAGAGGCTGCCAGAGTTCTTGGAGTGACACGGGTGACCATCTGGAACAGGATGAAGCGATTCGGTATATACCCTTATCAAAAAAATCGGATATAATAATTCCTCAGCTCATAATCGAAAACATATACAACCCCAAAAATGCATCAACAAAACACATACAAAGTGAATCAGATTTATAAAACGCACATCAAAATGGCGAAATGATGATTGAAATTAAAATCCCGGGGCATAAAATACTGGAACTTGAACATCTTGTCCTGGATTACAACGGCACCATCGCATTTGACGGTGCTTTGATTGACGGTGTCAAGGAGCGATTGGCCGAACTTTCACAAATGTTAACCGTCCATGTTATAACCGCCGATACATTCGGCAGTGTCAAAAAAGCGATAGAGGGTATCGATTGCAAACTGGCCCTCATACCTTTGGACCATCAGGATGTGGCTAAGCTGGAATATGTGAATAACCTTGGACGTGAACAAACCGTGGGCTTGGGCAATGGCAAAAACGACCGTTTGATGCTCAAAGCGTCGACCCTGAGTATTGCGGTTATTCAAGGAGAAGGGGCCGCTTTTGAAACCTTGGCTTCGGCGGATGTCGTGTGTACGGATATTCAATCCGCTCTGTCACTCTTAAGCAATCCTTTGAGACTGATTGCCACATTAAGATCCTAACTTGTGTCCATCCATAAATGGCCCTTTTTGCCCTGCTCGGCGTTCTCCGCGGGTTTCCGGCTGCGGCGTACAGTCGTACGCTTTCCTGTCCCGCTTTGCGGGGACCGCAAACCCTTGTGCGGCCTTGATCAGAACAAAAATTGCTCATTTCTGAATTGGACACTTAATTGGATCCATTACACTTCGTGGATGGACACTAACTAAACACTTTTGGAAATTAATGATGGGCGATTTTACAATTCGTAAACTTTTTTCCGGCGGGTTGATCGCCAACTATTTTTGCACATCCCGGTGCAGGCACTGCCTGTATAATTGCAGCCCGAACCGGAAAAAAGAATATATTGATTCTGAAACTGCTGAAAAATGTTTTATCCGGGTTTTGGAACTGGGTTGCCGGTCCGTGCACATCGGCGGTGGTGAACCCATGCTTCGGCCGGAAAAGCTGGAAAACATTTTAAAAGTTGCAAATAGGGTCGGAATGGGAATCGATTATGTGGAGACCAATTCTTCTTGGTTTAAAGATACCGAATCCGCAAGCCATATCCTTGAACGGCTCCGTTCCAAGGGACTCGGCACCTTGCTGATATCCATCAGTCCGTTTCATAATGAATTTATTCCGTTTTCAAAAGTCAAAGGCGTGATCGATGCCGGAAGAAAGGTGGGAATCGGATTGTTTCCCTGGATCAACGATTTTTACAAGGATCTTTCGGCCTTTGAACCGAACACCACCCATACATTTGAAGAATTTTCCAATAAATTCGGAAAGGATTATTTGGTCAATACCCTTGGTCGGTACTGGGTGCATATGGGTGGGCGAGCCCTGGAGACTTTCAGAACCGAGTTCCCCGGGAGTTCTGCACAAAAAATTCTGGCGGAGAACCCTGGAAGTTGTAGAAATCAGCTTTCCGAAACCAGCCATTTCCATGTAGATCTTTTCGGCAACTACATCCCTGGACTCTGTTCGGGAATCGGCGTTGCAATAGAAGATTTAGGAAAACCGTTTTCCAGGGAAAAATATCCGATTCTAATCATACTGGCGGAATCCGGAATCAGAGGATTACATGATATGGCTTATGCTAATTATGGTTTCAGTTCGAAAAGAGATGCCTATCTGAACAAATGCGATCTGTGTACGGATATTCGAAAGTTTTTGACTATCAACGATAAAGGCGCGTTTAAGGAACTCGCTCCAGCAGAATTTTATGAAGAAATGTCATAAAAAAACGAATCATTTTTTGCAGCAATCTTGCGGAGCAGAGCAGGTCGACGGGCATTTCACATCCTTTAATAAATCACTGTGCCCATTTTTATATTCATCAATGGCCTTGTGAAGCGCTTTAACGGCAAGCTGTATGCAGTGGTGTTTTTTTACCGGAATATCAACAAGTTGGTTGAACACATCTCCGTCATTCAACTTTCTGGCCTGTTCAATACTTTTACCTTTAACCAGGTCCACAGCGGCCATTGAAGCAGAAATCGCACCCGGGCAGCCGAGCACCTGGTATCTGATATCCGTGATTGTATTATCATCGATTTTGAGAAAGATTTTCATGGTGTCCCCGCAGGATCCCAGCATATCGGATACCTGATCGGCATCCGGCAGACTTCCCATATACGGCTGATCAATAAAATATCGAACGGCCTTTTCCGAGTACCCGCAATCCAAAAGCATCTGTTGTTGATCTCCGGAATCGGATTGGAAAATAATTTTGGTTTGATCTTTCCCCACATTTTTTGATGAATGCATGGTACGACTCCTTGCTACGATTATCCGTATGATAAATTTTCAAAAAAAGAATAAGTCTATTAATCATCTGTGTCAAGTCTATGTTTCGATTTCTTTAACCAATTGATTATATAAAAGATAATATTCTCATTTTAAACAATTGTAAAGGATCTTGTTACGAAAGCAAAAAAATATTATGACATTCAAAATAATTTGGGGATCATCTCCAATTGAGCAGATGTGACCCCAAAGGGTTCAAGAGAGCAAGGATTCAAGGATTCGAGTGATCCTCCACAAAACAGGCGGACAAGAATGCTAAAGAATTACAACGAATTGAAAGCCTGGCAAAAGTCTTATAGACTCTGTTTGCGAAATAAAGACCCAAGTCATGCTTTCAGGTGAATTAAATTATACAAACAGAGAATATTTAAAGGCTCTAAAGGATGATATAGATGAAGTTGAAAAGATGCTCAAAGAACTTGTAAAATCGTTGGAAAACAAAGCCTTGGACCCTTGACCCCTGGAATCCTTGAACCCTCTTCTCCAACTAAGTTGCAGAAGAACCATATTTTCAAAATTAAAAACACACACAAGTGTTCACGCGGTGCACTTGCAAGGCACACAGATGTATTACTTATATATTATGACAGTACTGGCACTTTTAATTTCAATTTTTAAAAGTGTGGAAAAGACCGCTAAATCAGCCAAGATCGCACTGAATAAGTTTGTTAAGATCTTACCCGCCTTTTTGAGTATGCTGATACTTGTTTCAATTATACTTTATCTTATCCCCGATAACGTCATCTTAAAATATCTTGGAAATCACAATAAGTTTATTGGCATTATGCTAGGCTCGTTTTTCGGCTCCATCACCTTGATGCCGGGATTTATCGCCTATCCGCTGTGCGGTATTTTATTAAAAAAAGGCGTAACATATATGGTATTATCCGCTTTTTCCACCACATTAATGATGGTGGGGATCCTGACCTATCCCATCGAAAAAGCGTATTTCGGTACAAAGGTCACTATCATTAGAAATTTAATCAGCTTTTTAATAGCGATTATTGTGGCATTGATAACCGGCATTTTCTTCGGAGAATTTTAGTCATGAGTTTTAACCGTGGAATTAAAATAATAAGTGTTTTCGCATATGCTTGTTTTGTGGCTGCATCTTTTGTGATGTGTTTTAACCCCGGAAAACAGATCGGAATAAATTTTTATCATTTTTCCATAGCAATGCTGAAAATACTGCCCTGTGCTTTTATTTTAATCGGATTATTTGAAGTGTGGATTAAAAGAAAAACCGTTGAAACTCATCTCGGTGAAGAATCCGGCATTCGCGGGTATCTATGGGCGGTGTTACTTGCCGGTACTTCGGTGGGCGGACTGTATGTTGCTTTCCCTATCGCGTATTCTCTACATACCAAGGGCGCTAAATTAAGCATTATCTTTACTTACATCAGCGCTTCGGCAATTTGCAGGGTGCCCATGACCATATTTGAAGCCTCTTTTATGGGAATGAAATTTTCAATCATACGGCTGCTGGTCTCGGTACCTCTGGTCATAGTCGGTTCGATGTGGCTTGGAAACTATTTGACAACTCGAAAATATAAGATATTACCGGGTAAATAAAACTCAGGGGCTTCGCCCAATTGGAATAACGGAATGATGGAGTAATGGAATGATGGATTTAAAGGATTTAAAGGATTTTTGGGCCATTTAAATAGTTTATCTCCGCCTTTATTTCCAATATTACAACATTCCATTCTTCCATATCGTGGCATGAATAAATCGACAAGGATAAACTATTGATCTCGGTAAGTTGTAAAATTTTCGAGACATATAATTAAGGAGAAACTTATGATTAAACTATTGCTGATAACACCTGACAAAGAGCCGTTTTCAGAATTTACTTCGGCTCTGACACCAAATGACGATGTTGAACTGACCTGGGCTTCAACCGGCAATGAGGCTTTGATCCTCTTATCAGAAAATCCTGTTGATCTTGTCATCGTCAATGAAAACATTGGCGATATGACAGGAATCGAATTTATGAAAAAACTGCTCCCGATTAATCCGATGATCAATTGTGCTGCGGTCAGCCCGCTGCCTCACGAAGAATTTCATGAGGTCAGTGAAGGGCTTGGCGTGCTGGTTCAATTACCTGTGGATCCGGGAGAATTTGAAGCTGAGGATCTGCTAAAACGATTAAAAAAGCTGAAAGATCTTACAGCAGGCGTTAATATCGGCGTGAATACGAACCATTAGGCGCTTTAATTAATCCGACAATTAAATATATAAACAACGTTTTTCATCATGTTGTTCTCTCAAAACCGGAATTCCATTAAATACAACGTATTGTGGATTCCGACTCTCTGTTTCGCTACGGCCGGAATGACATTTTTTTATTGCCGGTTTACTCAAAAGGGAAATCTTTTTGCGCAAAATTTTTATGAACCCGTCCACCGGCAAGAATTCAAACCCTCAAAATGATGGGGGGTTTAAGGCTGGGAAAGTGCTTTCTGTTTCTGTCTGTCACTTTATCCATGATATCTATAGCAGTTTTTTTGCACCACTTCTCCCACTTCTTATCGAAAAATTTTCCATGACCTTAACCCAGGCCGGCTTTCTTTCCACGATAATGCAAATACCTGCCCTTTTTAATCCCTTTATCGGCTTTCTGGCCGACCGGATAAACGCCCGTTATTTTATCATACTCGCTCCGGCAACCACGGCCATTCCGATGAGCCTTTTAGGTCTTGCTCCCAGCTATGGTGTCCTGTTGCTTCTCCTTTTTATTACAGGTGTTAGTGTGGCCGTCTTTCATGTTCCCGCGCCGGTTATGGTATCACAACTGGCCGGTAACAGAAAAGGCAAAGGGATGAGTTTTTTTATGACAGGAGGTGAACTGGCCAGAACAATAGGGCCTATGATTGCTGTCGGCGCGGTCTCAGTTTCAAGCCTTAACAGTTATTACCCCATTATGGTCTTTGGAATTTTAGCTTCGATCTGGCTATTTTTCAAATTTCTCGATGTTGATATACGGGTTAAAAGATCAGATAGAAAACCATTATTTTCCACCTGTCGCAAAATGAAAAATATACTCCTTCCACTAACAGCCATACTGGCTTCCCGGGGGTTTATGCATGCTTCAATAACCACATTCTTGCCAACTTTAATCCAACAGGAAACAGGGAATATCTGGCTGGCCGGATTCGGATTAACCGCCTTTGAAGCCATTGGTGTGGTAGGTGTCCTGTCATCCGGAACACTCAGCGATTATTTGGGTCGAAAACAAATTCTGGCAATATCTCTCTTATGTGCACCTATTAGCTTGTTATTATTCGTATATACCAATGGACTCCTGAGATTTATTATGCTTCTCGTCACAGGGTTTACACTCCTATCGACCACACCTGTCATGCTTGCAATTGTACAGGAAAATGCGCTTAGCGGCCCATCAGCAGCCAATGGAATATTTATGATGGTATCGTTTATTTCGCGATCAGCGATCGTGGTCATCGTCGGAATGATTGCCGACCATATAGGGCTTCCGGCAACCTACTGTCTCAGCGCAGCAATAGGTTTTATCGCCATACCATTTATTATGATGCTTCCTGAAAACAAAACGATTTCTTGATACAAAGCTTTACGTAACATTTTCTATTTGCTACTTATTTCGAATGAAACTTTGCAAAAAGATTTTTATGAGTTATTGTATGACAACCGCTTGACAAAAAAGCAAGGGGCTGTATGTTACGAGCATAATCTCATAACGTTTTTAAGAATTCAACCCTGACGTTATACGAGGTCATCGAAATTCAGCATCAGTCAAAATAATATCAAATTCATATGTGATGAAATACCATAAAAGATGAAAAAGAATGACTCCCATAAGATACCCCAACATGTAACAGATATCATCCTGCAAAGTATTTCCGACGGGGTGTTCACTGTGGATCATAAATGGCGCATCACCTCATTTAACCGTGCTGCAGAAATGATCACCGGTATCAAGCAGGATGAAGCACTGGGAAAATATTGCTGGGAAGTTTTTCGTTCCAACATGTGCGAAACCGACTGTGCACTTCGCCGAACAATGAAGCAGGGAAAACCCTTTGCCGACACTTCAACCTATTTTATTAATAGCGACAAACGCCGTATTCCGGTTGCCGTCTCTACCTCGTTGCTTAAGGATAAAGACGGCACAGTACTGGGGGGAGTTGAAACGTTTCGAGATATGAGCATCGTGGAGGAACTGCGCAAAGAACTGGATGGTCGTTTTCAAATTGGTGATATGGTCAGCCGAAGCCAATCCATGCATAAAATATTTACAATCCTGCCGCAATTGGCGGAAAGCGATAGTACGGTATTGATTCAAGGAGAAACAGGCACCGGTAAGGAGCTTCTTGCCCGGGCCATCTATGATTTAAGCCTCCGTCGCGACAAACCGTTTATCGCGATCAACTGTGGTGCTTTACCGGATACGTTGCTGGAATCCGAACTTTTTGGATATAAGGCCGGGGCTTTTACCAATGCGGTAAAAGATAAGCCCGGCAGTTTTGCCCGTGCCGAAGGCGGCACCATTTTTCTCGACGAAATTGGAGATGTAAGTTCCGCATTTCAGGTGCGACTATTGCGTGTGCTTGAGGAAGGGGAGTTTCAACCCCTTGGGGGTGTAAAAACGGTCAAAGCGAATATCCGCATCATTGCAGCAGCCAACAAAAACCTTTCCACTCTGGTTGAAAACGGTGAGTTCCGAGAAGATCTTTATTATCGCATCAACGTTGTACGGCTTACACTTCCGCCCCTTCGAGACCGTAAAGAAGATATTCCGCTTCTTATCCACCGGTTTATTACCAGAATGAACAATCTGCGCGGAAGAACCGTAACCGGAATAGATAAAGAAGCACTGGGGCTGCTCATGTCCCATGATTATCCCGGTAATATCAGAGAGCTGGAAAATATCATCGAACACGCATTTGTGCTCTGTCTCAACGGAAATATTCTGCCGCCACATTTGCCGGATGGGTTTTTTTCTCAACCGTCGCCCTCAATCGATCATAACAACTTGGGAAATGAGCTAAAATTAGCAGAAGCCCGGGTGATTATTGATGCGCTTAAACGGAACAATTATAACCGGTTGGCAGCAGCTCACGATCTCGGATTGCACAAAAGCACGCTTTTTAGAAAAATAAAAAAACTCGGGATCAAGCTTCCTAAAATCGATGGACGATCAGCATCTCCATAAAATCGTGTAACGATTTTACCCTTCGGGGAGCTAAAATTCCTATCCTCATTTGAATTCATCCCGAGCCGCCCCGAGGGAAGGGATTTCCGCCACATGGTACAAGTGGACAAGTCCGCCGCTCTCCTACCCCGAAGGATCGGGATCTCCGCTTCGCTCCAACAAGCAGTGGGGAATTCAAATTTAAAGTTGCAATATTGCGACCCCTTGCCTGCACACAGTTGCATTTCTGCTATTCTTCTCATGTTTTCTTCCCCCATGAAAACATTGATGGCTAATCATATCCTATTGTAATTTAAACATTTTTACTCGACAACAAATATTGCTGCTGTAATGGCATGGTGATTGCAGTTCCTTTTGTGCAAAAGGAGGCATCTTGAAATATGAAAATGGCCTTAACAGTTTGGGGAAACCGAATTTCACCGGTGTTTGATGCCGCACATATGCTGCTTGTTGTTGAAATCGAAAACACCGAGATAATAAACAAACGTTACGAACCATTTTATCCTGAACTGCCCGCCCGCTTGGCAGTCAGGCTGGCGGAAATGGATGTTGCAGTCCTTATTTGTGGTGCCATTTCACAGATGCCTGCAAACATAATTGAAACAAACGGCATAAAGCTGATTCCATTTATTACGGGTGATGCCCATGAAGTCATTGATGCATACGTAAAAGACGTTCCATTCATGCCAACGTTTTTAATGCCGGGATGCAATCATAAACGTCACAGGCACGCTGGAAGAGGGAAAAAGCATGGCGATAGTTTTGCTTACGGAAGGGAGGTGACGCATATGCCAAGAGGCGACGGAACAGGACCCCAAGGCCAGGGACCGGGAAGCGGAAAAGGTCAAGGCGGCCGTAAATCCGGTAAAGGCCGGAAAGGATCCGGCACAAATTCTGACCGTAGATCAGGAAGTGGGAAAGGTAGAGGACAGGGCCGAAGCAAAGGTGCCGGGCAAGGCCGGAATCAAGGCGGTATCCCGGGAAAACAAACTCAGTAATTATCCATTAAAGATAATTTTCTAATTTAACCATTTAACTATCTTTTTTCAGGATACAAGGAGGTGAACATTATGCCAGGATTTGATCGAAGCGGTCCGATGGGAGCAGGCCCCATGACCGGCGGTCATAGAGGTCTTTGCAATCCCGCAAATAAAGGATACGGCACTCGATCTGCCGGATCTTTTGGTTTTGGAAGGAGCATGGGATTCGGCCGCGGTTTTAGGGGCGGTTTTGGCCAAGGTATGGGTCGTGCATTTGGCAGGAGGGGCTGGAATCAGCCTGTATATCATCCAGCATATACACAAAACCCGGAAGAAGAGCTGAATATGCTGAAAACAGAGGCGAATTCCGTAAAAAACAGCCTTGACATGATCATCCAGAGAATCGCTGATCTGGAAAAGTCTTCCGAATAAATCGATTCAGCTTAAAATACGGGGGCTTGTCATCAAGGAAAACAGGCCCCCTTGTATCCTTTTTGTAAACAGAGAAATATTTTTATGAGCTTCATCAAATAAGGAGTATACCCATGCCGATATTTGAATATCTTTGTCTTGACTGCGGAAAAACCAGCGAAATCTTTATCATCGGCTCAAACGACTCAACACAATGCGATTTCTGCAACAGTCATCACTTGGAAAAACTGATTTCAGCCCATTCATCCATGTCCGGACCCCTTAAAAACAGTATGCCTGGTTTGGGAGACACGGCATGTTGCGGATCATCTCCTGCTGAATCCGGCTGTGCCGGCCCTGGCAGCTGCTGTGGAAAAAATTTTGATTTGGAGTAAAAACAATGACTGAAGCCAAAGATATGATTACGGTACATGTAAATCTTGAGATCACCGCCACATCGCTGCAAACAATTGTTGAGAATGCGAAACATATTGCGGGCTGTGATGAGACGGGGGTGTACCGTGTCGATACCGCCGATAAAGTGAGTGAGATGATTTCGCGGTTCCTTCAGGACAACGATTTTGAAAGTTATGTTAAAAATATTGAAAACTATTGAAATTTATTCGGGGTCAGGGAGTTTTTATTTATTGTATCGCTCAATTTGTTAGACTTATTAAAGCGTAATATCTTGTTACATTTGAAAGCGATAAGGGAGCTACACATCTGAATCACAAGGATGGACAATTGTATTTCACAACTTTTCTCTTGATAATTAAGAAAAAAACGATCTCCACCTATAAATATAAATGCGAACCAGTGGTTCTCACTTTATTTGGAAAAATAAAATCCGCCATGGGAGAAAATAGATATGAAAATAGCAATCACATCTACAGGCCCCACACTCGATGATCCGGTCGATCCACGTTTTGGCCGGTGCGCCTATTTTGTTATTGTGGAAACAAATGACATGAGCTTTATGGCCTTTAATAACGAAAGCATCGCATTGGGTGGAGGTGCCGGTATTCAATCGGCCCAGTTTGTGGCATCCAAGGGAGTAGATGCCGTAATAACTGGGAACTGCGGCCCCAAAGCGCTTCAAACCCTTTCTGCTGCCGAGGTTGAAGTTTTTGTAGGGCAATCCGGTACAGTCAGAAAGGTCGTCGAAAAATACAACAGGGGTGATATTAAGTCTACAAACACGCCCAATGTCACCGATCACTATGGTATGGGAACCGGCGCCGACATGAACCGATGGATGAGAAAGGGCTGTGGCGGTGGTATGGGGATGGGCCGCGGAATGGGTATGGGTCGTGGAATGAACAGTTCAACATGGAACGTTTCAGGTCAGTCCGGCGCCACCATGTTATCAAAAGAGGAAAGCTTGAAGCGCCTTAAAGATCAGGCAAATGAATTACGCCAGCAGATTGAAGACTTAGAATCAAGCATGAAGGCCTTGGAAGAAAAATAGAGACCGTGTTTACAAAATAAAAAACCCAAAAACGTTCGCAAAAACATTTTGGAGTAAAACCGGAGGGTAATGATTGATGGCAAAAGGACATATGAATCGACAGGATCAACAGCAGCAGGATATAGAAATAAAAGAAAGGCTGGGCCACATCAAGAACAAAATTCTGGTGATGAGCGGCAAAGGCGGCGTTGGGAAAAGCAGCATTGCAGCATATCTATCGGTGGCCTTGGCGAAAAAAGGGTATAAAGTGGGTCTCATGGATGTGGATCTTCACGGACCCAGTATCCCTCACATTCTGGGTCTCAAAGGAAATATCGGACCGGGGAGCATGGATGGAAAAGCCCGACCCGTCAGGTACATTCAAAATATGGATGTGATCTCCATTGAATCGCTTTTGGGAGAAAATAAGGATACAGCAACGATCTGGAGAGGACCCCTTAAGATTGGCGTTATCAGACAGTTCATTGCAGATGTCGAGTGGTCGGATCTTGACTACATGATCATCGACTCGCCGCCTGGTACAGGCGACGAGCCATTGACCGTAGCACAGACCATACCCGATGCAAAGGCCTTAATTGTGACAACTCCCCAGGAAATTTCACTTGCTGATGTTAGAAAATCCATCAATTTTTGCCGACAGGTCAAGATGGAAATCTTAGGTCTTGTGGAAAACATGAGCGGACTCAAATGTCCCCATTGCGGAAAAATGATTGATATATTCAAAACCCGTGGAGGGATGCTCACCGCAAAAAAGGAGGGATTGAGACTTTTGGGGTCACTCCCTTTTGAGCCAGAGGTGGTATCAATGGGTGACATGGGAAATATGAGTCTTCTGGACGACAGTAAGTTTTCAATCACACAGGAATTCAATAAAATAGTGGATGAAATTATTAAATTTACAAAAATTGAGACAAAAACGATTCCTGAAACGAAAAAGAAAATTCCGATTAAAAAAAAGCACATTAAAGACACAAAGATATTCGTTGTGCCGGTATCCGAAGGAAAACTCTCATCCCATTTTGGTCACTGTAAACAATTCGCATTTATTGAGACTCAAAACGGAAAAATTGCAAAAACAGAAATGCTTACCCCACCGGCCCATGAACCGGGAGTGCTCCCCCGGTGGCTCAATGAGCAGGGAGCTGATATCGTTATCGCGGCTGGAATGGGAGAAAAGGCTCAACAGCTTTTAGAGGAAAATGGGATTGAGGTGATTATCGGCGCTCCAATGGATTCCCCGGAATCCCTGACAAACCAGTATCTCTCTGGTACACTGGTAACGGGCGCCAATGTTTGTGATCATTAAATCGGATGTAAAGGGAAGAGCGAATGAGCAAAGATTTTGATGATTTTGTTGAAGGGTTGCAGGATCAAATTTTTCAAGAAACAAGAGCAGTCTATGGCGATATCGCGTTTCAAAGGTGGCTGAACCCATTGTATGTGGGCCGTATAGACAATCCCGACGGATACAGCCAGGTAACAGGTTCATGCGGTGATACCATGGAAATATTTTTGAAATTTGAAAATGGAAGAGTCAAAAATGCTTCATTTCAAACCGATGGTTGCGGATCCAGCACGTTGTGCGGGTCATTTGCAGCCGAGCAGTCTCTCGGAAAGAGCCCTGACAAGATTTTGAATATTACAGGAGAGGCCATCCTGGAAAAATTAGGGGGATTACCTGAAGAGGATAAGCACTGTGCTTTTTTATCTGCGGATGCCCTTCAAGAGGCCCTAAATGATTATATGATCAGACAGCAAAAGAAGCTAAAAGAAAGACTCCCTCAGAAAGATAAGAAATAATGAAAACATATCAACAGGAATCAAATCTCTGTTGGGAACCATCCGCGCATTATATTGAGATGGCGACTCGAATGGATAAACGCCGGATCTTAAAAGATCCTGATGGATATGGCAAAAGAACCGGTGAGTGCGCTGACACCGTTGAGATGTTTTTAATTGTTCGAAAAAATAGTATCCATTCGGTCTCATTTATTACTGATGGCTGCATAAACACCCATGCCTGTGCAAATTGCGTTGCTTTTCTTGCTGAAGGAAAGAGCATAGAAGAAGCCTGGGAAATTACACCGGAAAAAATCATCAATTTTCTGGAGACACTTCCGGAGGAAAACACCCATTGTGCTGAATTGGCGGTGGGTGCGTTCTATCTGGCTTTGGTCAATTTTCAGGAGTTCAAGCATGCGCCCTGGAAAAGATTATATGGCAAGCGAAGATGATCTCAATCTCTAATTTTATTTTTTTGCCAGAAACTATAAAAAATTTGCCACGAAGTGTCTAAGAAACTTGACAAGGGTACATGTCGTCTTATTTTCGAGCATAAGTTCATAATTCAAAGGAAAATAATTTTATGATAATCAGCATTGCCAGCGGAAAAGGCGGTACGGGAAAGACAACGGTGGCTACCAACCTGGCTGTTTCTTTGGGGTCGGATGTACAACTTCTGGACTGTGATGTTGAGGAGCCCAACGCTCATCTTTTTATCAATCCTGTCATTGAGCTGAACAAAAAAGTTTATACGCCAGTCCCCCAAATTGACGAAGAAAAATGTAACTTCTGCAAAAAATGCGCAGAAATATGTCGTTTCAAGGCCATTGCTGTAATTAAGGAAACCGTTCTCACATTCCCTGAACTTTGCCATAGTTGCGGTGGTTGTGTAGAAGTTTGTCCGGAAAAAGCCATCACCGAAACCGGTCGTGAATTGGGTGTGATTGAAATCGGTCACAGGAATAATCTTTCTTTTGCACATCGGAGGTTGAGAATCGGTGAAGCCATGTCACCGCCTCTCATCAGAGAAGTTCGATCTTATACACGCTCTGATCAGCTCACCATCATCGATGCGCCTCCCGGAACTTCATGCCCCGTCATCGCCGCCATGAAGGGAGCCGATTTTGTCTTGATGGTTACCGAGCCGACGCCTTTTGGCCTGCATGACCTTAAACTGGCTGTCGAAGCAGTAAAACTTCTTGAAATTCCAAGGGGTCTGGTCATTAATCGTTCAGATATCGGTAACGATGGTGTTCGAACATATGCCAAGAAGGAAAACCTGCCCATTTTGATGGAGATTCCCTTTGATCGACGAATTGCGGAAACATATTCAAGGGGCGGACTTATTGTTGAGGAAATGCCGGAGTGGGAAGAACGATTCAGAAAATTATATTTACACATTCAAGAAATAGTTGGATAAGGGAGAAAAAATTCTGTGAAAGAGTTGGTGGTGATAAGCGGCAAAGGTGGTACCGGCAAAACCAGCCTGATGGCAGCCTTTGCATCATTGGCTGAAAACAAAGTTCTTTGCGATGCAGATGTGGATGCGGCAGATCTCCATCTGCTCATGGACCCCGATATAAAAGAAAGCCACGATTTTCAGGGCGGCGGTATCGCGATTATTAACCCGAACAAATGCACCCAATGCGGCCTTTGCAGAGATCTGTGCCGCTGGGATGCTGTGAGTGAAGCGTTTGAAGTCGATCCCATTGAATGTGAAGGGTGTGGTGTCTGTGTTGATTTTTGTCCGGAAGAGGCCATCGACTTCCCCATAAAAACCTGTGGGGAGTGGTTTATCTCAAATACCCGTTTTGGTCCAATGGTCCATGCCAGATTGGGTATTGCGGAAGAAAACTCCGGCAAACTGGTTGCCCTTGTCCGGCAGGAGGCCAAAAAACTGGCCGAAAAAAATAAATTGGACCTGTTGATCACAGACGGACCGCCGGGTGTGGGATGTCCGGTGATCGCTTCTGTAGGCGGCGCTTCAGCCGTACTTGTCGTTGCCGAGCCGACGGTTTCCGGATTACATGATATGGAGAGGGTGGCACAACTGGCCGCTCATTTTAAGGTCCCGGGGATGGTGTGTGTCAACAAATTCGACCTAAATTTTGATCAAACAGAGGCGATCGAAAAACTGGCAAAAGAAAAAAAGATGACGGTGGTGGGACGGGTCCCGTTTGATCCTGTTTTTACAAAATCCATGGTCCAAGGACAAACCGTTTTGGAATATGTAGGCAACTCAGAGATTCGAAGCAGCATAAGTGAAATTTGGCGAAATATTAGAAACCAACTGGTGATTTAAAAGCAACATGTAATTTAAAATTTGTTGATAAGGAGGATGTTTAAAATGAAAAATGGAAGAATTGCTATTCCGTCTGTAGATAATGGCGGACTTGATGGTCAAAGATCCGGGCATTTTGGTCACTGCGATGTATTTACTCTGGTGGATGTGGAAGGCGGAGAGATTAAAGAGGTCTCAACGATACCGAACCAGGAACATGTTCAGGGGGGATGTATGGTCCCTGTTAATTTCTTGGCAGGACAAAAGGTTAGCGCTTTAATTGTAGGCGGTATCGGTATGCGTCCCCTGATGGGCTTCAGACAGGTGGGCATTGACGTATACCACGATGCTGTTCAGCCTGAAATCAGACCGGTTGTGGAAGATCTGATTGCTGGTAAACTGAGGATAATTTCAGATGACCAGGTTTGCGGCGGCGGACAAGGTTGAATGTAACCAAGTATTAATAATTTGCATTCATTTCGTCTTCGTCGTTCCTTATAATACAAAAAAACAAGGGGACATGGAACAATGAAAATAGCTGTTACATCTCAGGGAACCAACCTTGATTCACAGGTCGATCCCCGTTTCGGGCGGGCCGCCTACATCCTCATTGTGGACACGGAAACCTTTGAATTTGAAGTGCTGGACAACAAAGAAAATGCAAATGCACTCAAAGGTGCCGGTATTCAGGCCGCCTCAATGGTAAGTGACAAAAGTGCAGAGGCTCTTTTGACCGGTTATTGCGGACCTAAAGCGTTTATGACCCTGGAAGCTGCAAAAATACGGGTGGCCAACGATATTGAAGGCACTGTCAGAGATGCCGTAAAATCTTTTAATGAAGGAAAGCTGACATTTGCCGACAAGGCAAATGTTGAAGGTCAATGGTAAGAAAATAAAGGGTTGAATAGAATGTTGGACACTTGCTGTCTTGATGATTAAAATGAACGCAATTATCAATGTCGATTCGAAGCAACTATTTGATCAACTATCTTCAACCTAAACTGAGCGTTTCAAATAGTGACAGGGCTAAAAAAGTAATAATTATAATTATAAATTCTAAAGTCGCTAGTGGGTCTCATCTAATAGGTGGATTTATTAAGAAAAAAATTGTCACCATTTGAAACCCATCGGGCTTGCCGAGTTTATCCCGCCTTTGGCGGGACTGCGTTATGAGACATTTGCAGTAGCAGACTACGGCTGCATGTCTCATGCCTTGCATCTCCGGCAAACTCGACAATCGCTCAATTTAGGTTCAATTAAGAGGGTTTCATGAATTTTCTAATTATCGGCGGTGACGCTGCCGGTATGAGCGCTGCAAGCAGAGCGAAGAGAAATAATCCGGATCTCGATGTCACGGTACTGGAAAAGACCATGGATGTTTCCTACAGCGCTTGTGGCATGCCGTATAATATTGCGGATCCGGAAAGAGCGATCGAAGACCTTGTGGTCCGACAGGCCCATGTATTCAGGGAAAAACAGGACATCAACCTGTTGACCGGGCATTGTGTTGAATCCATTGATACCGTTGGACGGACTGTTTCCGGAACAACTTTTCAGGGCAAAGCCTTTGACTTTTCCTATGATAAATTGCTGATTGCGACCGGAGGCGCTCCGATCATCCCGGATCTGAAGGGTTTTGATCTTCCGGGGGTGATGGCCCTGAAAAATCTGGATGACGGTCGAAAAATAAAAGCATATATCCACTCCAACAATGTTAAAAAAGTCGTTATCATTGGTATGGGTTATATTGCCCTTGAAATGTGTGAAGCCCTCAGGGCACGATCCATCGATGTTGATATGATCAAACCTCGGCCAGCGTTTCTGCCATGGATTGGCAAAGAATTGGCCGAAGTTATCAGAAAAGAGATTGAAACCCATCAGATAAAATTGCACCTTGGGCACTCCATTGATAAAATCGGTGCCGGGAATGGACGGTTAAACGTCGTTTGTTCAGATCTCGTTCTCGAAGCCGATATGGTGTTGGTGGCCATTGGAATAAAACCTAATAGCAAATTGGCCAAACAGGCAGGTCTTGATCTCGGCGTAAAGAACGCCATTGCCGTGAACAAAAAACTTCAGACTTCCAATGAAAACATCTATGCCGCCGGAGATTGTGCCGATGCATACCACGTGGTCACCGGCGAAAAAATATGGATACCACTGGCCTTAAGGGCCAACCGGGCCGGCTGGGCCGTTGCCGACAATGTTTGCGGAAAGCCGGTTGAACTCCCGGGCATAGCAGGTACGGCGGTTTTTAAAGTCTTCGATCTCGAAGTGGCACGAACAGGATTGACCGTGGACGAAGCCAAACATTTTGGTTTCGACCCTGTAAAAGTGACGATCAAAACCCGGTCTCGGGCCCATGCTCATCCCGGTGCTTCAAAGATTCATGTTCATATGGTTGGTGAGAAAAAAACCGGACGTCTTTTAGGCATCCAGATGGTGGGTAAGGAAGGCGTCGCCCATCGGATCAATGCCGTTGCCGTTGCACTTCATAACCAAATGACTGTTAAAGATTACTCTCAAACCGATCTGGCATACGCCCCACCCTTTGGACCCACATGGGATCCAACATTGACCGCAGCCAATCAGTTGCTAAAAAAAATGTAAAAACATTCAAAAAATGGAAAGACAAACACACAATAAAGGATATATTCAAATTTACACCGGTGATGGTAAAGGCAAAACAACCGCAGCAATCGGCTTGGCCATAAGGGCCGCCGGGTATGGGATGAAAACCTATATCGGTCAGTTCATGAAGGGTCAGCACTATGGTGAATTGACAGCGCTACGCGATCACCCCTGTATCACCATCGAGCAGTATGGAGATGTCGAGTGTGTTCATAGAGAAGAAATAACGCAAAAACATATAGACCAGGCACAACAAGGCCTTAAACAAGCACGAAAAGCGATGCATTCCCATCAATACGACATTATCATTCTCGATGAAATTAACGTAGCAGTCTGGTTTGATTTAATTACCACTGAAGACGTGATTGAACTCCTTAATGATCGACCTGAAAATGTGGAAGTTATTTTGACCGGCCGCCGAGCTCCTGAAGCGTTTTTAGAAATGGCCGATCTGGTCAGTGATATAACAGAAATTAAACATTATTATAACCGTGGGGTTAAAGCGAGAACCGGGATCGAGCGATAGACGATCCCGGTTTTAAAAAGTTTGCACAACGCACATCAAGTATCTGAAATTTTGGTTGATTTATCATGTATCCTTAATAGGTTAATGGTAATCATGTGTCCCCGAAAGGACCGGGATCCCGGTGTTATGCTCCAGGATTTTAGCCATTTTCTGGGCATCAAGGTAAGGGCACTCTGGTTTGGCTTTGGCAAAACATGTGCTTAAATAAATCTTATCCGGTTTCATTTCCAACATTTTTATTGCCATACCCATGTTTGCAACCAAAGATCGTCCCGGACATTCACATTTTACAAACGCGACAACCGAAGACGGTTCTTCGATTTCACCTTCTCCAAGAGCCGCCGCCTTGAGACACCGCCATTCTCCTACACAGCCATACCCGGTATCCATGTAAGCACCACACCCGACGATTGCAATTTTTTCCATTTCAACCTCCTTTTCTCTCCGTTTTAAGTATGTTGAATCTCAATACATTTTATAATAAGATCAGCACATTCAATCATTTTCTTTAATAACATAACGCTCTATAAAGCCATGTACATGTGCGACAATTGTGGGGCACTCGCCCACAAGAGAAATCAAAAAATGTTTTATATTGCAAATTTAAAGTTATGAGCATAAACTCATTAGCGGCAACTTAAAACTTATGTTTTTTTTAGTCAATATTTTTTATTATTTTTATTCATGCAAAAGAACTGGAAGGAATTCACTATCCTCATCCGTTGGATTACCGCAATGTTGAAGATTATATCGAAGATGTTGAGGAAACCGAGCAGATCCGATTTTAGAGATACAAAAATTCTACCAGGCCTCCATGTATTTCATACACCGGTTCATACAGAAAGCGGTTTGACCGTAATGATCGATACTTCTGGCGGAAAGGCCGCCATTGCCGGATTTTGCGTAATCGACGATAACTTCAATCCCCCGATACAAATTTAGGCCATGGAAATAAAAGTTATTCCTCCCGGTACCCATGTTGATGTCTACGAGTCATATGATATAATGATGAAAATTAAAGATATGGCCGATATACTGATAGCCCTCCATGAACCGAAATTTGCGTCAATAGATACGATTCCTTCGCCGTCACAGATCATCAAAAAAAAATTGTTCGTAAGTGGATAGCACAACAGCCAAAAAGCAAATCCCGCCATTTTTGGGGCGGGATTTGCTTTTAACGTCTGTAATAATGGGTTAGCGCCTTTAGCGGCGCTGCTTTTTTAGCTTTAAATTTTATACTCTAACGATCTTTATTCTTTGTATGTTCTTGGTTTTTGCCTTCGATCTAAACCACCTCTTCTTTCTTTGCCAGATCTCCGTTCGGGTATGTGAGAAGTATAATTAAACTCCCGCCTATCCGCACCTGACCGCCGGCCTCCATTATCGGGCAATAGTTGAATCATGATAAATACAGATTGTTTTTGAATCTTTATATAGATGTTTAGCAAGCAAAAGATTCGTCTTGTTGATCAATGCTTGTTTAAATTGTTTACTGTCTTAATGCAAAAATCATGCAGAATAAATCATTTTTTTTAGTCTCATACATTTCAATTGGTTAGCAAATATTCAAAAACAACAGCTTTAAAAATTATGAAATAGATATCACAATTTCTGTTACATTTGTTACACATTGGGAAATTCAGGTAACAGGAAAAACTGCAAAAAAATATATACTTAGTGTCGATCCATAAATGAGTATTTTTGTTCAAGATCCCCCGCTGGAAAGAACGGGATAAAAAGGCATGCGAAAAAATAAACACAGACATATGTTTTATATTTCGACGATTATTTTTTGAGCATAACGCAGAGATTGGGCAAAAAGACCATTTATGGATGGGAAGTAGTTAGCCCTTTGCCTCCAAAGACATAAATCGGTTTATCATTTATGTCTAAGTTTAACAAGGGTTGCTCCCCAACCACCGGCTTCGATAGGAGCATTACTAAATGATTCCACCATTGGATTTTTTTTCAAAAGTCTTCGAACGCGATCTTTCAGTATTCCCCGGCCCTTTCCATGAACAATTCGTACTGAATATATTCCCTCATCAATACAGGCGGCAAAATAATCTGTAAGAAGGTCCGGTATCTCTTTGGGTTTAAAGGTATGAAGATCTAAAACATCTTCTATGGGTATTTTTACAGGTTTCATGCTTAATAAATCCTAGTTTTTGAAAAAAGAATTATCCATGCAGCGGCTATTTATAAAAAGACCCCGACCCCTCAAATATTAAGGCTTTAAATTTCGAGTTGATCTGATATAGTATCATCTAGAATCTGCAATTGCCTATTTCTCCGCAGTTGTAAAGCGCAGGGCGCGAAGCTGTAATAAGCTACCGCGAACGCCCTGCAACACAACAAATGCGGTGAAAGCGGTGATCCCGAAGGGTAAAAAATTTTGAAAAATTCATAATAGTCGATACACAGCATTAAAGTACATTCGAATTTACCTCCAAACCGGATTTATCTGTTTATAAATATTGTTTATATTTTCCTTTTCAAAAATTTTCATGCAGTTTTTAGGTATCAAGATATCCGACACCTTATAGCAAAATGGATGTTAAATGATCAAGTACCTCGTGCTGCCTATTTTCGCCTATCTGTTGGGCTCCATCCCCTGGGGACTCATTCTGACCCGGTTGTTTACCTCCATTAACATCAGACAGATGGGAAGCGGAAATATCGGTGCAACGAATGTGGGGCGTATGGTTGGACCGGGGCTCGGAGTCCTGACCCTTGCCGGCGACATCCTAAAGGGGGCCTTTCCGGTCTGGTTGGCTGTATCAATGACAACTCCGAATGAAGTATGGGGTGCCCTTTACATTGCAATAGTCGCTTTTGCAGCTTTTACGGGACACCTTTATCCTGTCTATATGAAATTTAAAAACGGAGGAAAAGGGGTTGCAACTGCAGCAGGGTGCTTTGGCGTCATTTCACCTGTTGCACTGGTAATTCTGATTCTGGTTTTTATCATGTTTGTTTGCTGGTCGAACCGTGTTTCCCTCGCCTCCCTCGCCGCCGCTGCCGTCTTGCCTGTTGCAATCTGGAAAGCTACCGGCTCGGAAGTCATGCTTGGATGTGCCGTTGTAACGACGATATTCATCTATATTCGCCATGTGGATAACATCAAAAGGCTTCTGAAAGGCACGGAACCCCCCATTTTGGAATAATCAGATGGATAAGTTGAACAGCTGATTCATCTGGAAAAAAGTTAACACCTTGGTGTTTACCATTTAACAAATGCTCCTATGGAATGTCTTTGAATTGTTTTACAGCCAGATACAACAAATATCCTCCGGATATATTTTGTACTTTAAAACCGTACTGTTTAAGAATTCGTAAAGCAAAATAAGATCGCTTCCCTTCATAGCAGTATGTCCATATTTCCCGATCAGTTGGTAGTTCTTGTATCCGATTTCTTAGCGCGGCCAAGGGGATATGGACAGCATCTTTCACATGGCCCTTTCGAAATTCAAAAGGATCGCGAACATCAAGAAGGTATGCACCAGATTCTGACAGATCTCCCCAGTGAACGACTGAAGTATGGCCTCTTAACACATTAGAAGCTATCATACCCGCTATGTTTACAGGATCTTTTGCCGAACCATACTGAGGGGCATAGCATAATTCGGCTTCCTCAAGGTCGAACACGGTTCCATTATGCTGAATGGCTGTTGCAATAACGTCGACCCTTTTTTCAACACCTTCCTTTCCTACAGACTGGACACCTAATATTCGCCCGTTTTCCGTTGAAAAAATCAATTTCATAGTGATGGGCTTTGCACCCGGATAATAGCCGGCATAGTGACTCGGAGTGAGATAAATCTTTTCGTATGGCGGACAGCGACCTGTCTTTCCTAACCGGCTTAAAGTTTTTTCAGTTATACCTGAAGCAGCAATTGTCAGACCGAGTACCCCACAAACCATTGTAGCCTGTGAGCCCCGAAATCGTGAAGGTTTAACACCATTGTTTCCCATAATGATATCGGCAGCAATTCGACCCTGACGGTTGGCCGGACCTGCCAGAGGAATCAAGCCTTGAGCATCGGTGACAAAGTTTTTTATCTCGACAGCATCACCCACAGCATAAATGTGTTCATCACTGGTTCGCATTTTTTCATCAACAAGAATACCCCCAAGACTACCAAGAGTGAGACCTGCCGTTTTTGCGAGCTCAGTTTCCGGTCTAACACCGATGGCAAGGATGATCAGATCAGCCTCAACGGTTCGGCCGGACTTCAACATAACAGCAATCATACCATTGTCTTCTTGTTTGAATCCAATAACGGGACTTCCCAAAAGAAGCGATATGCCTTCGGCTTTGAGATGATCATGGATAAAAGCCGTAATTTCAGGGTCTAAAAATGGCATCACCTGGGGAAGCATTTCAATAATGGTGACATCGATTCCCTGTATCTTCAGATTTTCGGTCATTTCCAAACCGATAAACCCACCACCGACAACTGCGGCTTTTTTCACCTTCCGGGTTTCAATCCAGTCGATAATCTTTCTCATATCTGGGATGGTTCGGAGCGGAAAGATTCCAGGAAGCTCTATTCCCTCTAATCCTGGTTTTAATGGTGCGGCGCCGGGTGAAAGGACCAAGGTGTCGTAGTCTTCTTTGTAGACTTCCCCGGTTTCAAGGTTTTCGACTTCAATTTGTTTATTTTTTCGATCTATACATTTGACATTATTATTTGTCCTCACTTCGATATTTAGCTGTCTTTTAAACATCTCCGGCGAAGCAACGATAAGGGAACGTTCTTTCGGAATGACTTTGCCGATATGATAAGGCAAACCGCAATTGGCAAAAGAGATAAATGGTCCGCGTTCAAATACGATAATTTCGGCATCTTCGTCCAGCCTTCGGGCCCTTGCGGCACAAGATGCGCCACCGGCAACACCGCCTATAATGAGAAGCTTTTTTCTGTTTGTCATTTTACTATTCCCTTGTATCTTTTAGTCTGTTGTAACTCTTGCCCTAATTGATCGTAAATAAAATGGGGGGTTTTTATAAATTGTATATTTCAATTAAAGCAGAGACAAAACCAATGTCACAACACCCGCCATGACAAAATTACTTTCGACCAGAAATTCCAACCGTATGCCGGGAAGCATATAGCCTCGCTCATGCGCTGAAAGCATGATGAAAATAAAAGCCGGACAGATTAAAAGTACAAAACCTAAACTTGATATAAGTTGAAATGCGCTTGAAATAAACAAAATGCCAAAATTTATGACCAGTATCGTTTTTAAAAGGCGCAAAGCTCGCTTTTCTCCCAGTAGTATGGGGATCGTCTCTTTACCCACAATGCGGTCACCCTGCATGTCAAGAATATCAAAAAATGCTGTTCTGACAAAGACCAGGCTCAGTGACCATAAGAATATGATAGCGGTATTCAGATGAATATTTCCTGATACAGACAATCGAGGCAAAACAGAAGTCACGATTCCCCATGCCATCGCAATCAGAACTGTTTTTGATCCAGGGATATCCCTAAGCCGCCGGTATTTATCATATGCAAAACGTTTCGGAATAAGCCTTAAATTGTAAGAAAGACCCGTTATGCTCATAACGAAAAGGATTAAGAAAGGAATCCAGCCCACTGAATAGGCCGTCATCAAACCAATGCCGCCTGCAGCAAACGCAAGAAAAGCAAGCAATATCTTATTTTTGTTATAAAAGGCGGATCTGTCAGGATCGTTGTATCGGTCTGCCTTTGTACCGATGAGATTGTTGAAAATGTGCATGGACAGAACATAGAGCATGGATATAAGCACATGATGCAAATTATTTGTAATCCCCTGAATTTTGATACAGGCGTAGCACAGACATCCGGCACCGATGGATACATAGATGTTGGTAAGAAGCAGTACACGCTGGATGGAAAAAATAACCCTTTGCAAGCCATGCTTCTTTTTATAAGGCAGGGCCTCAAGTGTTCTGTAAATTTTTTTAATAACCCAATTGGGCGTGGAAGCCCCTGCTGTAATCCCGATACATTTGACTTCAGAAAGAGCGTCTACATCAATTTCCGATTCAGTTTCAATGTGATATGTCGGTTTACCGGTCTTTTTTGAAATTTCAGCAAGCCGCTTCGTATTGCCACTATTTTGTCCACCAACAACAATAACAGCATCTACTGAATTTGCCAGGTTTTGGACCTCAGCCTGGCGCTTTGCGGTAGAATCGCAGATCGTATCAAAGATTTTATAGTGGGGAAATTTATTATTTGCCCATATTTTTATTTCCTCAAAAAAAAGTATGTTTTGAGTGGTCTGAGCGACAATAATCGCTTTTTCAAAGGATGGAAGGGAATCAAGATCATCTAAATTGTCAACGACAAACCCTTTACCCTCTGCATATCCTAAAAGGCCGATGACTTCAGGATGATCTTTGTCTCCAATAATTATAGATGCATATTTTTTTTGGGCATGTTTCCGGATGATGGTCTGGACCTTAATAACCCGGGGACAGGTGGCATCGATAATTTTGAAACCTGCTTTTTTAAGATTCTGTTTGGTTTGGGGAGGGACGCCGTGAGCACGAATTAAAACAGTCCCTGTTGCGTACTCCGGTATATGTTCTAATGTGGATATATCTTTTTCTCTTAATAAGTCTAATACCTGGGGATTGTGAATAAGGGGCCCAAACGTACAGATCGGATTTTCGTGTTTATTCGGCGCCTCCAGAACCATCTCAACGGCTCTTCGTACGCCCATGCAGAAACCGGCTTTTTTAGCAATTAATATTTTCATCTATATTATACAGCTTCGGCGCTGCGCATTATCTTCTTACTCAAGTTTCGCACGCTCAATTTTCGTCAACGACAATAAAGAGCAGCAGGCCGAGAACATTTTTTAAGGTAAAATCATACATGCGTGTTCATGGGTGTGCTCCCTCGTGGAACAATATTAGCGGAGTGGCTTGCTCATTTCAATGATTTAACAGTGGGAGAGATCGCGAATCCGGCATAGTGTTAGCGGGAGAACGCAAAAGGGGCAGAAAGGCCATCGCTGCTAAGTTGTTGAAATGACGAGTCATGTAGACACCAGAGTGAGACGGGGGAGCACACCCCGTGAACACATACCTGCACACTACAGTTTTCTTATTTTGATCCTATTTCGACGTTTTTTTTTGGAAAGTCGTTTGCTGGGACCTTTCTTTTTTGTCGTGGGGACCCATCCGCCTTCGTCTTCTCTTTCTACCCCCTTTGTATCCATATAAACCGCCATAGTGATCTTTTCTTCGAAATCGGAAGAACGAATTGTAGCAGCTCCCTTGGCAGCTGCAAAATTCACAATATCCAGATCCGAGCTAACAACCAGGGCTTTTTCTCTTTCACGGTTTGCCATCCGTTTAATAACGGAATCGGCGGACTCACCACTTCGAGAAAATTTAACCTTGATACCTTTGACCCGATTTTTGTGCTGGGAAAAGGGAGGCGCGTTGGTTCCATCAAAAACAACGGTTATCATATGACGTTTTATTCTCTGATATGCAGCAAGCGTGTCGAGAAGTGCCTCTCGGCCCAGCTGAATATCCTGGCGGTCTATATCACTGAATGAATTGGACTGTCGGATCAGGTTGTAGCCATCGATGATAATATGAATAGACATTAAATCTGCTTTAACAGGCTTAGCAGACGGTCCAGATCGTCATTGCTGTAAAATTCGATTTCAACGCTACCCTTTTGTCCCCGACGTTTGATCTGAACCTTGGTCCCGAAGCGACCGGAAAGATCATCGGCCACGTCTGAAAAATATCTTTGTTCCGAACTCGATATAGGCTTTTTGGGTTTTTCTTTTTCCGCTTTCAAACGTTTAATCAAACGTTCTGTTTCCCTGACCGAAAGTCCTTTTGCAATTATCGCTCGGAATACCGAATTTTGTTGGGATGAAGTGGCAGTGCCCAGCAAGGCCCGGGCATGACCCATGCTCAGGTCTCCATCCAAAATGCTGGCCTTTATTTGTTCGGGCAACTGACGAAGTCTTAAAAAATTGGCAACAGCAGATCTACTTTTCCCGACGCGATCTGCAGCCTGATCCTGGGTAAGACCGAATTCTTTGATGAGTCGGTGATAGGCTTCAGCCTCTTCAATGGGATTTAAATCTGCCCGCTGTACGTTTTCAACAATGGACATTTCCAGCATATCTGTATCTGTGATGGTTTTGACAAAAACCGGCACCTCTTTCAACCCTGCTTTTTTAGCAGCGCGCAAGCGTCTTTCACCGGCTATCAGTTCATATCCATGGTTGTCTTTTCTAACCAAAAGGGGCTGTATGATACCTTGCTGACGAATTGAACGGGCCATATCCTCCAGTTCATTGTCGGAAAATCGCAAACGAGGCTGGTAACGATTGGGCTGAATCAGCCCGATATCACACGCAAAATATTCCTTTGAAATATCTTCCATGGGTTCAATGTCGGGCAATAAAGCATCAAGACCTCTTCCTAAGACCAATTTTTTGAATTTTTTTGAACCTGATTCGGCTTTTTTACTTTTCATTTCTTTTTTCATTTTGATGGCGTTAATTTCGTCGATACATGTATTACACGACGAATTGTGAACGTTCGTTGTGATGACTTCATCGGTGTTAAGAAGTTTCAGACATGTCCTTTTGCTGAACGAGCTGTTCAGAAGGATTTATTGTTCATGATCTCTTTTGCCAGATTAAAGTAGCTGCGGGCACCTTTGGAGGTTGCATCGTACAACAAGATCGGCTTTCCGAAACTCGGAGCTTCGCCCAGTCTGACATTTCTGGGAATCATGGTCCTGAATACCAGTTGCTTGAAATATTTTTCGGCATCTTCAGCAACCTGATGAGACAGATTTGTTCTTTTATCAAACATGGTGAGAAGTATACCGGCAATCTTAAGTTTAGGATTCAACTTATACTTGATGCGCTTCATGGTTTGAAGAAGCTGTCCAAGGCCTTCCAATGCATAAAATTCACACTGAAGCGGGATGAGCATAACATCGGCTGCAGTCAGTGCATTAACCGTTAAAAGGCTCAAGGAGGGTGGACAGTCGATAATGATGTATTCAAATGAATTTTTAATTTGGGATAAAAGCTTTTTTAGGGCCATTTCACGCTTGGGTTTTGACATCATCTCCACTTCAAAACCAATCAGCTCAACCCTTGAGGGTATGATTTTCAAGGTTTCTATGTCACTATCCAAAATAAGATTCTCGGCATCGACATTTCCAATCATGCCGTGATATAATGACCTCTCGATACGATTTTTATCTATTCCCAAACCGGTGGTTGCATTTCCCTGGGGATCACAATCCACAAGGAGAATTCTTTTTTCCGAAACTGCCATGGCAGCCGACAGGTTTATGGCTGTCGTCGTTTTCCCCACACCACCCTTCTGGTTGGCTATGCATATGATATGCGTCATGGTGACGGACTTTACCATAAAACATGGTGTTTGAAAAGTATATAAGGATATGATTTGACTATTAACCAATTGAGTAATAAATTATAGCGTGTGCAGCAAAACCATATGGTTTCGGTTTCTTTTATGTTCATACCAAAAACCGGCACCCTCTTTTGTCGAGGTTTTCATGAAATTTGTTAAACAATGTATTTTGCTATGTACGGTTCTCATTATTGCGTGTGGCATCATCTCCCCTAAAGGTGTCTCAGGGATTACGATACAAGAGGAAGAGGAACTGGCAAATGAGTTTATAAAACTCATTTTGTCGCACTACGAAATTATCACAGACCCGCTTATCACCAATTACATCAACGACGTCGGCCAAAAAATCGTCTCAACGCTTCCCCCCCAGCCTTTTTCCTACCATTTTTATGTAATAAAGGAAGACACCTACAATGCTTTTGCCACCCCCGCAGGTCACATTTTTATATACAGCGGATTGCTGGAAGCAATGGATGGTGAGGAAGAGCTGGCATGTATACTGGCCCATGAAATTTCACATGTGCTGTGTCGTCATATTTCTAAGAAAATAGAAAGGGCTGAAAAAATAAACTACGCCACACTTGCCGGGGTTGTTGCCGGCGTGCTTCTTGGATCCGCCGGAGCCTCGGCAGCTGCCAATGCAGTCACCCTTGGTTCTATGGCAGCCGGCCAATCCTATGCACTTGCATACGGCCGTGAAGACGAAAGACAAGCGGATCAGATCGGACTCAACGTGCTGAGAAAAGCCGGATATAACGGCAAAGGCCTGATATCTACACTGAAAAAAATGCGAAGCAAACGTTGGTTCGATTCAAACCAGATTCCGACTTATCTGACCACCCATCCAGCTTCAGAGGAACGAATGGCGTATATCGATACCTGGCTTGAGAAACACAAAAAAACCGAGGACCATTTCAATGACTATTATTTTAATAGGGCCCATACACGGCTCGTTGCCATTTACGGAGATGAGGATGCTGCATTAAGAAAGTTTAAATCAGATGTACATAATCATCCCGACGACCCATTGGCGTATTATGGATACGGCCTGACCCTGGATAGAAAAGGCGACCACAAAGCTGCTGAAAAATACCTCAAGGCGGCATTGGAGAAAAGGGCATTTGATCCCTATATTTTAAAAGATCTTGGCCGCTTATATTTTCTCGAGGGAAATTATCAGCAAGCATTCAGCATTCTGGATGGCGCTGCCAGCATTAACTCGAATGATCCTGATATACTTTTTTATCTGGGGCGCACCCAGGTAGAACTTGGCCGTCTCTCGGATGCCGTCGCAACGTTTGAAAAACTCATCTCAAAACAACAAAATTATCCCCGTGCGCTTTATACCCTTGGAGAAACGTATTGGAAACTTGGGATGAAAGGTGATGCGCATTATTACCTGGGTCTTCATTACCAAAATAAAAGGGATTTCAAAAATGCTATTTTCCATCTAAAAAAAGCTTTGGAGAACATCAACGAACCATATAAAAAGGCCAAAGCAGAGGAATTGTTGAAGGAAATCACACAGAAAAAGAAGAAATCAGAAAAGGATGAGGGCAACAAAGCACAAAATAATTAATCGAGGGGTCGGAGTGTTTTTATTGTAAAAACTCATTTACTTGTTCACGGGGTGTAAAGTTTGAAGAAAAATGTTAGCATCGGTCAAAATGAGAAAATTGCATGGTGAATGTCCCTCTGCCTTGTGTCGCTGATCGCAATGATGTTGAATATCCGAACATGCGCGCCAGTGGAACCACGACCTTTATCACCTGTACGCCCATTTTGTGCTCGATAGATTCAATTTTTCCATTTCGAGAATTGAGATCTCCTATCACGTCTCCCATAAACGTCTCTTGAACAAAAACTTCCACATTCATAATCGGATCTAAAAGAAACGATTCACCTTTCGTCAGTGCTGTTTTGCAAGCCATAGAAGCACTGACCGTATAGGCCAGTTCAGTGCTCAAAGATTCTTTATATACCCCTCCGGCGAGAACGGCCTCAACATCGACAACGGGATACCCCATTAATGCGCCGCTTTCCAGGGATTCCATCACACCTTTTTTGATAGCAGGGATGAACGTATCAGGTATTGTTTCGTCAGTAATTTCAGACCTGAATCTGTTCTCAGTACCCCGTTCCAAGGGTATCAGTTTTAACATTACTTTGGCAAAATGTCTTTGTCCCGCCACTTCCTTGTCAAATACTGCAGACGCATGCCCTTCTTTTTCAATGGTCTCCCTGTACATAACCTGTGGTTTTCCCACATTGACATTGGTCTTGAATTCTCGCTGCATACGACTGATGATAACTTCGAGGTGAAGTTCTCCCATACCGGATAAAATTGTCTGTCCGGTGTCTTCATCCTTTTGAAGTTTAAGAGTCGGATCTTCGGCCATAAATTTTTCGAGGACTTGATCAAGTTTTTCCTGGTCAGCATGGGTTTTAGGCTCTACAGCCACGGATATGACCGGCTCGTAAAACTCTATTTTTTCTAATAAAACAGGATGATCGATGGAGCAGAGCGTCTCTCCCGTAGATGACTCTTTTAATCCAATAACCCCGACCAGGCTGCCGGCGCCGGCGGAATCGATGCGTTCTCTCTTGTTGGCATGCATTTTTAATATGCGTGAAAGTTTCTCACTTTTTTTTCGAGAAGGATTGTAGGTGTCGGATTTGGCATTCATGGTTCCGCTGTAAATTCTGACATAGGATAGTTTACGACCCTCTATCATCGATACTTTGAATATGAGGGCCGCAAGAGGATCGGCATCATTCGCTCTGCATTCAATAAGTTGGCCGGTTTCAGGGTGTACGCCTTTAATTGGGGGTACATCTAAAGGGCTTGGCAAAAATTCCACAATGGCGTCAAGAAGCGTTTGAATTCCTTTATTTCTCAGAGCACTGCCGCAAAGAACCGGCACCAGTTTCAGGTCTATGGTCGCCTTTCTGATAGCGGCAACCAATCTTTCCGGAGTAACGGGTGTCTCCGATAAATAGTCCTCCATGATATCATCATCAACTTCAGCGATTTCTTCGATAAGCTTTTCATGATATTCTGTTGCGGTGCCAAGCAAGTTTTGAGGAATATCTTCTTTCGTAAAAGTTTCCCCTAACGCTTCATCTTCCCAGATGATTTGTTTCATTCTAATGAGATCGATAACGCCTGAAAAATCATCTTCTAAGCCCACCGGAAGCTGCAAAATCAGCGGATTGGCATCCAACCTTTTTTTCATCATTTCAATTGAGCCAAAGAAGTCAGCACCAACCCTGTCAAGTTTGTTGATAAAGGCCATCTTTGGGACAAGGTACTTGTCAGCCTGTCGCCATACCGTTTCCGACTGAGGTTCCACACCACCAACTGCACAAAAGACACCGACGGCCCCGTCAAGTACCCTTAAAGATCGTTCAACCTCGATGGTAAAGTCGACATGTCCTGGTGTATCTATAATCTGGACATCACTTCCCTTCCAGTGACAAGTGGTAACAGCGGAGGTAATGGTAATTCCCCGTTCTTGTTCATCAGGCATCCAGTCCATAATCGCTTCACCGTCATGAACTTCACCGATTTTGTGAGAACGGCCGGTGTAGTATAGCATCCGCTCTGTTACCGTTGTCTTTCCGGCATCGATATGGGCGATAATACCGATATTTCTTATATTTTTAATATGATCCTTTTTGTTCATCGTATTAACAGCATGTTGGCTTTAAACGGAAAGCGTACATCTATATGACCGTCGAGGGTCATCGCTTCTTTTCCGCTGATCAGGATCTTTACCGCATCGATTTCGGGAATATTCAATGTTAACGAATTGACCATCGAATATATCGTAAAAAGTTCCGATTTAACCCCGCCGGGATGAGCATCTCTAATGGTATCAGACACATCGACATAAGCTGTACCATCCCGGGTAATATAAAATGCCTTAAGTGTCGTATCTGCAGGAATTGTCCGCATAAGCCCGGTTCTGGGGCCTTCTATCAGAGCTTCGACAATGTTTTTGCCAAATTCGGCTGGATTGTCTGAATGAAAAAGATCCCTTGTTTCAGCTTTGAGAAACAAATTGTCTTTATCGGAAAAATACAGATGGACAACGGGGTCTTTTGAATGTTTAGTTTCTGTAATTCTTGTGTTTTGCTCAACTTGATCCATACCCGATAATACTGTGGGCCTATTCAAAAAAGCGACGCATATGGCGATTCCGGCAATAATGAAAAAAGATACATTGCATATATTTTGGTTTTTCATCATGACTTAACCATTTATCATTGATAAAATGAAAAATTTCTTAAGCCAAAATGCTTATTATGTCAAGACAAGAAGGGAAATCTGCGTTTTAAAAAAATGAGCGGATATTTTTTGTTTGTATTGAGGGGGGGCGAATAAACTATGACATTAGAGGGATAAGGGTTTTTATCGATTTCTCGGAGGAAAATCCCCTTAATAAAATCGATCGATCCCATGATCATTGATTCACGCTTTCTCATTTATAGGCGTGCGTGTAGAATGATAGCCGTTTTAAGATCTTCGATCGTGAGAACTGCGTATCGTAATGTTGAATTGTAAGAGGCAATAAAAGTTTATGATTTGAAACAGTAATCTTGGAATTGTTGGGTGCATTGAAATTGAAGGTGCACCTTTTTTGTTTAAGAACAATGCCATTTTTTATTGAACCAGGGAGTTTGCTAATTTATACGTAAAATTATCCATGATTTCTATCCCCCAGCCCAGGTCCTCCATCTCTTGGTTAACAGCGGTTATAGTGCAATATCCACCATTACCTAAAATATTAAAAACATCTTTGATGAGTCCTGGAATTTCAATGGGCATAAACCCCTTTGATTGAAACCTCAGGAATAAATCATCTAATCTGTTTTGCATCTTTTTGCCTCCTCAATAAACCCTTCTTTTAAGTCATGACTCAGACCAAAGGCAGCGCCTTATTCGCCTGTCAGAGTGCTGTGTTCAGGCACATTATCTCTGTTGGGTGGATGTTAGTATTTGTAGTAACTTTCCTTCAATTGTCCAAGGTTAGTTTTTGAAACTTTAAATTATCTGCTTTCATAATTCGATAACATATTAAACAGATACCAAACCAGACACCAAATCGACGTCGTCAAAAAATAGCTCCACCGTACTATCTTCGGATGAATTGTATAACGCCGTGACTGATTCGGCGATTTTGGTGGCATATGGTTCGATGGGAAATATATTGTGAGTCCGAAGGATTGCAACCAAGGCGTTCATTCCTTTGGAGATGGAACTCACGATAATCTCACTTTCATAGGTTTCTTCGCAGAGAAATGAAAAACTTCCTTTTTTCAGCATTGAAGACGCCACTTTTTTCAGATTTTTGTCGATGATTGCATATTCCCTGATTTTAAGTTTATTTTTGTCACCATCTCGAGAAATCACATATTTTTGACGCATATTTTTTCTCCTTTTCATCCGGTTTCTATGCTTATAGATTCTCTCCTTCATTCTGGGACTGATTTGGATTCTCTTCTGATTTTATCGTGTTTTTATCCAGTTTGCGTTGTCTCTTTTGTTCTTTCTTTTTCTTTCTTGCCAATTCTTTTTGACGTTTATTAAATTGAATAATTTGATCTTGCCAATTTGTTACCTCCTTGGCTGTTATTTTTGATAATGACAACAAGAAAAGGATCTATGAGCGGACATTTTTGAGGTTTAAGGTCTGATGATAGCGAATTGGGAAGGTATAAATTCAAACCAAACAAAAGGGCATCCCCTCAATATTAGAAGGAATGCCCTTTTTACTCAGAACATAAGGTTAAATCACAGTGACATTTGCAGCAGAAGGACCTTTTTGTCCTTGCTCTATATCAAAGGAAACTCGGTCGCCTTCATTGAGGGATTTAAAACCGTCTGCATTGATTGCTGAATGATGAACAAACACATCCGCTCCGTCTTCCTGCTCAATGAATCCGAACCCTTTTCGGTCGTTAAACCACTTAACAGTTCCATTGGTCATGATAACATCCTCCTTTCTTAAAAATTTTCAACGTCACAAACTGGAGGGTGCCACTTTGACAAATGGATTATTCCTTCAGAAAGAAACCGTCCCGCAGATTAAACAGGACTTAATTGATTGACTATATAATAATCTTTATTTAGTAAGAAAGCAAGCTAATTATTTGTTATTTTTAAAAAAAAGGGGGGTATGCATTTAAACGTGCAATAACGAAATGTTACGCGAACAATGTCAGAGACGGCTCTGCATGGTTAGGTTTGTGGTTTCATGACACTATCATGATTCTTGAATAAGGATGAAATCAATATAAAGATGAATTGATATTACGGCTCGGTTTTTTCTCCAAACCCGCCTCCACCCGGTGTCAGAATTCGAAAACGGTCACCAGGTTCAGCCTTGATTTCATTTTTAGAGCCCATGTACAGGCGACGACCGTCCCTGCGGATAAAAAGATTTTGGCCCCGTTTGCCAGGTTGACCCTCTTCCAGCCCATAGGGTGCGTAAACGCGTCGTTCGGAAAGAATCGCCACGTTCAGGGATTCTAAAAACTCGACTTCCCGAATCAACCCGTCACCACCGTCAAAGGCTCCTTGACCACCGGAGCCCCTCCGGATGGAAAACTCACGGAGTAGCAGTGGGTATCGTCGCTCGAGTATTTCCGGATCGGTAATCCGGGTATTGGTCATATGAGTGTGGACGCCGGATTGGCCGTTCCATGTGGGACCGGCTCCTGCCCCTCCGCCGACGGTTTCGTAGTATCCGAAGCTCTCGTTGCCAAAGGTAAAATTGTTCATGCATCCCTGGGAAGCGGCAGCGACACCAAAGGCTTTCAAAATAACGTCCACCACCCGCTGGGAGGTCAACACATTTCCCCCCACAACAGCGGCATCTGCAGAAGGATCCAACAATGATCCGGAAGGGATGTGCATGGTGATAGGGACCAGACACCCGTAATTGAGAGGGATATCTTTTTTAATCAAACACCTTAAGCTATAAAGGATGGCCGATTTGGTCACCGCCTGGGGTGCATTGCAGTTTCCCCAGATTTCCGGACCCGTTCCGTTAAAATCAAAAATCGCGCTGCCGTCCCGGCGGTCAATGGTCAATTTCAGAACAATGGGGCTTCCATCATCCAGATAATCCACAGCAGTCACCGTATCCACTTCCTTTAATCCTTTGCTTTGGGACAGTTCACGAAGACTGTTACGTACCGCCTCTTCGGCGCTGTCCTGGACATGGCGCATGTAGGCCTGAACCACGTCAAGACCATAATAGTCCACCATTTCAAGGACCAGTTCGATCCCTTTTTGATTGGCCGCCACCTGGGCCTTGAGATCGGAAATGTTGTCCGCCAGAAGGCGAGTGCCGCTGATAGTGGGTCGCCCCGGTTGCGAAATGATTTTTCCCGGCGCCAGCAAAAGTTCGGTAATACCTTCTTCTTGAAACACTCCGTCTTCCACCAGTTTAAAGGATATGATACAGGCGCCTTCCTCTTCCAGCCGTCGGGAGCCGGGGGCATAGATCCAGGAGAAATGCCGCCGATATCGGCATGATGGCCCCGACTGGCCATCCAAAAGATTATTTGTCTTTTGCTGAACACCGGAGTGATCACGGTAATGTCAGGCAAATGACTCCCTCCGGCTGAAGGGTGGTTGGAAACCAAAACGTCACCGGGCTTCAGCGAAGAACCCTGCCGTCGGATCTGTTCCTTAACAGCCTCGCTCATGGCTCCCAAATGCACCGGAAGATGGGGTGCGTTGGCCACCAGTTCTCCGTTTGGGCCGAAAAGGGCGCAGGAGAAATCGAGTCTTTCTTTGATATTGGTGGATATGGCCGTTTTTTGAAGCATCCGGCCCATTTGTTCAGCGATGGACATGAAAAGATTACTAAAGATAGAAAGTTGAACCGGGTCTACCTGAGTACCCAATTCCTTATAATCCTTTGTGCCTACCTGGATTTCAACGTCACCCATGCGAGTGATGGTCGCCTTGCAGCCTGGCTCAACAAGTATGGTGGAAGTATCATGAATAATAATGGCCGGGCCCTTGATTTCATGACCTGTCTTGAGGGATTCCAGGTCATAAATGGTGGTCTCTTTCCAGCCACCTTCAAAATAACAGGGGGAAGTTGTCAACGGTATGGTGGGATCGGATGAATCGGCAATGGGGATCTGTCTTAACCCCGAGGTTTTGCCCCTTGCGCGGATCCGCAAATCGTCGATGAGAATGTCACGGTCTAAAAGATCAAAACCAAATTCCCGGTGATAAGTGGCACGGAAGGCCCGGACAAAATCCATGTCTTCGGGTTCGGGAATCATTATGGCCGTATCTGTCCCCTGGTATCTGAGATTCAAATAGCCAATACTTTGAACGGCGTCGGCTGAAAATCCCTGTTCTGCCAGTTCTTTTTCGGCTTCCTGTCGTAAGACCGCCAATTCTTTTAAAAGGGCTGGAAGGGTCTTGGGTGTATAGATCAAGGCCGATGGTTTTTGCCTTTCAACCACCACATCGGCAAGGCCGATTCCGTAGGCCGAAAGAATTCCTGAAAACCGGTGGATAAAAATTTTTGAGATGCCCAGGGCCCGAGCGATGGCGCATGCATGTTGGGGGCCAGCACCTCCAAAGGTGGCCAGCACATGTTCTTTGATATCGAATCCGCGCATTACGGAGACTTCTCGTATCGGTCGGACCATCACTTCGTTCGCCACTTGGACATACCCAAGGGCCACTTCTTCAACCGTCAAAAGCGACCGGTCTTTTTGGCGGTAGTATTCGTTGATTTCCACCGTCAGATTTTTCAGGGCCTCTCGGGTGGCTTCAAGGTCCAAGGACTGGTCTTCCGTGGGGCCGAATATTTTGGGGAAATAGTCCGGTTGAAGCCTGCCGAGGAAAAGATTGGCGTCGGTTACCGACAGAAAACCCTCCTTTCGATAGCATATTGGCCCCGGATGCGCTCCCGAGGATTCAGGACCCACCAGAAACATGCCGTTTTCAAAAAAGAGGCGACTTCCCCCGCCGGCGGCAACGGTTTTAATGTGTAGTTGAGGAGCCTGGATGCGAACTCCCGCGGTTTCGGTTTCAAATACCAGTTCATACTCTCCGCCATAGCGAGATACATCAGTAGATGTGCCGCCCATATCAAATCCGATCACCGGCTCGCAGGTTTCCGATTGGAATGTCGTCATGGCATACCCCACAACACCGCCCGCAGGTCCGGATAGTATGGCCCGGCTGCCGGTAAAGCTATCTGCCCGTGCCAGCCCTCCATCCGACTGCATGAACAGCAGGCTTGTCATGTCGAGTCCATCTGAGAATCCTTGGCGAAAACTGCTTAAATATTTCTGGATGTGCGGGTTCAGATAGGCATCAACCATGGTCGTATCACCCCTGGCTACCAGTTTGACCATCGGCATCACTTGAGAGGAAAGTGAAATTTGGGTAAAGCCGAGTTCTGCAGCCAGACGCCCCACAGCCAGTTCATGATCCGGCCACGCATAGGCGTGAAGGAAAACCACGGCAAGGCTCAAAATTCCTTTGTCCAGTAGCGATTGAAGTTGCGGCCGCAGGGTTTCTAATTCCGGGGCTTGGAGCACAACCAGCTTTTCCCCGGTAACTCCATGAACCACCGGGTGTTCCGGCTTTTCCTCTCCTATGCGCAGGATGCGTAGGCGTTCGTCCACCTCGATGACTTCTTCGTATAACAGATCTGGTTTATGAATTTCGAGGTCGAAGAGTTTAGGTCGGTCTTGGTTGCCGATTTGTAGAATATCCCTAAATCCCCGGGTAACGAGCAAGGCGCAGCGAGTGCCTTTACGCTCAAGCAAGGCATTCGTAGCCACAGTAGTCCCCATGCGGATCCATTCGATATGATGAGCGTCAATATTGTCTTTGGGCATTTTTTCGCCGGTGACGTCTTCCAATATGCGCCGGATACCCTCCCTGGGGGCGTCAGGATAGTTCTGGGGATCTTCGGACAGCAATTTTATCACTCGAAAACCGGGTTCTCCCGGAATTTCAGCATATATGTCGGTAAACGTACCGCCCCTGTCTATGGAAAAGCGGAATTTTTTCATGGTAGACATTTTTTTTGTCCTGGCTGCCCGGTTTTTCGGACAGAAATCAAGAATACGCATTAAAACCCAATAACCAATGCTCCCATTATGGCTTCAACTGATCGAGCACCTCTATCAACCGCGCGACCAGATGATCGTGATACGCTTTGCCTTTCTCAACCGAGGAGCGGGTCGGATTTCCGCCTACAGTGTCTCCGGTCTTCTGGTAAACGGCCTGGAGGTCTTCTCTGGTGCTGGGAACATAACAAAGGGTATCTCTGGGATCATGAGGATCAATATGGTACAGAGAACGGGTTTCATGTGGATTGTCTTTTGCTTGCTCTATACGAACCAGAGCCGGGTAACGGTAAAGCATGTGAGAAATCTCTATTTCCTCGGCATGGCCAATGGGGCCGAACCCCAATTTCTTTACAATTTCTTTGGACATATGGGCTGGATCGAAAATAACCACGGTCACTTTCAGCTCACGCTGCGCCCGTTCCGCAGCAATTTGCATCCATGGTATATTGACAATACGATGACCATTAATAACAACAAATTTCTTGAAACCATTACCAGCCAACGAGTTTACGGCGTCATAAAGAACCTCAATAAGCACTTCGGCCCTTATGCTGATCGTACCCGGTCGCACCAGATGGTGTGGGATTCAACCGATTTTCCTCAATCAAAATAAGTCAGGAGGATACCATATATTGTGTTCCACCTTTCTTCCTAACGTTCTTTCCTTTGTATGGCCGTAAAACTATGTAAATATTTACATAATTTTTAGGTGGTTTGCTCCATAAATTATATATTTTGCGATGAATTAAGTATGCTATCCCTAAACGATAATTAATATAACCAATTGATATTCATATCATTATAAATAATTATATATTTTTGCATGCTTTTTGCAAAAAAATTAACATATTGAATTTTGGCCGTCTTGCAAGATTCAGGAAAAAGAAGAGGTCCTAAATGAAAAAACTGTTTATGGCTATTTGCTATATCATCTTAACTTTAATTGCTACAACACTGGCGTTCGGATTAATTTAAAATAAGCTCGAATGGTAGTTGTTATTTCGACAAAAAATCAATAGGGCAAGCTTCGTGGAATGGATTTGCCCTTATTAAAAAACGATATCACACGAATTTTTATAGACATGATACGTGTGTTTTATAGCAGAAATTAATAGTGTGGTAAGAAAAAAAGCAGGGCCATTGCTGACCCTGCTTTTTCTGTTCGGTTGAGCCATCACTCAAAATGAATGTGGAGTCGCCCGAAACTGTATCGGTATGAATTAGCAGCATTTGTAATACATACCCACACCTCTACATTTCTGTTATATTAACACAACGTAGTATGTCAAGTGATTTTATATAGTAAACCGAAAAAGAGTGTAAAACATCACTATCCAGTGTAGATTGGCGAACCCAAAAGAAACCCCTCTCCAAGAAAGCCGAAAAACTGGAGAGAGGTGAGACTAAAAAAAATGTCTTTTGAGGAAGTAAATGGGTGGATTGATTTCTGCGATACCTTGATAATACCTGCACCATTCACAACAACAAGTGATATAGAGATATCTTATTTTTCTGGCGTCAGTCCGAGTTTCGTTTAGAACAAATTATGTTTGCAGATAAAATCCCAAACATGTGATTTTGGATCGATGTACTGTGCCCCGACATTGCGATCGGTGATCCATATTATTTTGACGAGTTCTTGGATTTCCGTTCTTATTGGATTGTCTAAAGTAAATTTCAATTCAACTATATCATTTTGGGAAATATAATGTGGGCTAAGAATTGCAAACCCGATTCCGTTCGCTGAAATATTTTCAATGATTACTTCTCCTTTTTCATCTTTCCCTTGGACAAAGTATTCACCAGTAATCCGGACATTCTTACGGTAATTCTTTCGAAAGTCTAAGGTGAGACGAAAAGCTTTTCCACATCGGCATTTGACCTTCAACTTTTTATGAGTATCCTTGAAATTCGTCACATCTATATTTTTCTCAAGTCCGCATTTTGGGCAGATTATGGTCGCTTGATTGGTATAGTCTACATAAACGAATTCCATTTATTATCCTCGCTTTACCTGTTTCAAGACAATATCATCGATTAAATGCAAAAACAAAATCCCACCTCTCTATGAGAAATGGGGTCTTAATATTCAGTCCATGGCAACCTCTCGGTTACAGGTTATTTTTTAGCTTTCTTTTCGTATTTGTCACGAAGTGCGTTTTCAATAAGCCGATTAATGGGGATTCCAGTATTTACGGATAGATCCCTAACAAGTTCAATTAATTTCTTATCAATCGTTGTATTGATTGTCTCACGTCTTATTTTGCTTTTTGGGCGAGCCATTTATTATCCATTTCACATAGTTTTAAATTGATGAAACTATAAATAATAATTTAATAGTTATTTATAGATAAAAATTGATGAAATGGCAATAAATTTTTTATTTTATTACTATGCTTTGATGACCTTTTGGGTTTGTCCTGGGAGGATATAAAACAAAGCCCCTGGGTATCCATTTGATTAGGGGCTTATCGGAGGTAGGATGTCCAGGGGATGTGGCTGCTACAAACCCTTATTGGAAGTACTGATTCATACCAAAGCTTCTGAAATTATGAGGGATACTCCATAAGATTTATGAAAAACTTTACATAATGCTAACCCTCTATGATGAGCTTTCGGGGTTGTCTCTGGCATCACCGGGAAAGCGTTTTGACAGCGTCAAGAATTTGTTTAATCCAGCGGTAAAGCGGACGGGTATTGTTGATTTCAGATTTCACGACCTGAGACATACGTTTGCAAGCCAGTTGCTTATGAAAGGCGGAACTTTGAAAGATGTTCAAGAGTTATTAGGCCACAAGACAATGATCATGACATTGAGATATGCTCATCTAACATTTGAACATAAAAAGAAGGCGGTCAACCTGCTCAATGGATTGACCGCCTCTATGAGTGAAAAAGGGATTTGTCACAAAACTGTCACATCTCTGGAATCCTCAGCTACAGCCTCCCTCTAACCCCTTGTAATCTCTGGTGGAGCTGAACGGGATCGAACCGTCGACCTCATGACTGCCAGTCATGCGCTCTCCCAGCTGAGCTACAGCCCCAAATGGTGCACTTAAATTAAGCAAAAGACGGTAAGGATGTCAATAAATATTTCGGATAAATTGTGGCGTGAAAGTATTGACAAAAATATACATAATAAATATTATCTGTAACTTATAAATAATAACATATTGAACACAAAAGAATTTCTTTAATAAATGTATTATTGTTATATATTTTTCACAAGGTAAGACAATGAATCCGAAAAACTTTACAGGGCCACTGGGTGCATATACTCAACAGACCAAAGGTGATGGAATGTTCAAGGAGTTTGAGGCCACAGAGCTTTACTGCCCGAGGTGCAAACGTCCCGTTCCAGTCCGCAAACGTCTCTTGCTTGTGCTTCCAGACGGAGACAAGTATGAATATCTGTGTGCGGTTTGTTCCGAGTCTGTTGGTACCAAAATCGACCGGCAGACAAAACCGGTATCGGTTATTGTATAGGTCGATTTTTTAATCTCGATAGAAAGGAATAATATGCTCAGGTTAATGAGAAAACAGGCTGGAAGTTGGCTGATCAAGATCCTTTTGGGTGCCATTGTTATTGTCTTTGTTTTCTGGGGTGTGGGAAGCTTCCGGTCACAGAGAGGCGGCAGGGTCGCACTTGTTAATGGTGATCAAATTACACTGGATGAATACAGAGAGACCTACAATAATCTACTTGAACAACTCCGCAGAAGATTCGGGAACAACCTCGATGAGGATATGCTCAAACAGCTTCAGGTGAAAAGGCAGGCTTTAAACCAGCTGATTGACAATAAACTTTGGGTTCAGGAGTCCAAAAGGCTTAAATTTCGAGTCTCCGATAAAGAGCTTGCCGAAGCAATTTCAAATATTACCGCTTTCCAGAGGGCCGGAATGTTTGACAGTCGTCTTTATAGAGACATTTTGGATCGTCTGAGAATGACCCCCGAAGCATTTGAAGCGGCTCAGAAAAATGCGATGTTGATTGATAAACTCAGAACGCTCATTACAAGCAGTGCAAAAATTTCAAACCAGGAAGCTTTAGAGTGGTACAATTGGGTCAATGCCTCGGTCAATATTGATTACGTATTTTTCGACCCCAACCGTTATAAAACTATTCATCCTTCTGATGAAGAAATAAAAACTTTTTTTGAAAATCATAAAGAGAAATATAAAACAGACGCCATGGTAAAAGTTCGTTATCTGAACTTTAATCCAGATGCGTTTCGATCCAAAGTAACATTGTCCGACGAAGAGGTTCGTGAGTATTATGATGAAAATCTGGAAACGTTCAACATACCGAAAACAGTTGAAGCCAGACATATTCTTTTAAAAGTTAATCAAGATGCCGATCCAGAGACAGTTAAAAAGACAAAAGATAGGGCCAACCAAATTTTGAAATTGGTAAATGAAGGCAACGACTTTGCTAAACTGGCCAAACAGTATTCAGAAGGGCCAACCCGAGACAAGGGAGGGTATCTGGGCAAATTCAAAAAGGAAGCCATGGTAAAACCCTTTGCAGATATGGCCTTTTCATTGAAAGCCGGAGAAATCAGTGAACCGGTTCGGACCCGATTCGGATGGCATCTTATCAAGGTCGAAAAAATAAATGAAGCATCCGTGACTTCTTTTGATGACGCCAAAAAGAACATACGAAAAAAACTCACTGACGATATGGCCAAAAGCCTCGCGTATGATGAAGCAGAGACGGTTTCTGACGATGCGTTCGAAGGAGAGGACCTCATAAACGCGGCAAAAGAACGGAACATGAAAATTCTAACCACAGATTTCTTTTCAAGCAAAGGTCCCATTAAAGGGATAAACAATCCCTCAAAATTTGCATCGGTTGCTTTCAATCTTACAGACATGGAAATTAGTAATGTCCAGGAATTTGAGAATGGATATTATATTCTTCAACTTGTTGATAAAATTCAACCCAAGATACCCGCATTTGACAAGGTCAAGGAAAAGGTGAGGCTTGAGTTAATTAAAGAAAAACAGGACGAAAAAGCAAAAGCGGATTCAGAAACATTGTTAGCTGCATCAAAAAGCGGCAAAACCATGCTTACTGAAAGCAAAAAATTTAATCTGACGCCGAAAACCACCGGCTTTTTCAAACGTAATGGTTCAATCCCTGAAATCGGTTTTGAACGTGATATTGTTAAAGTTGCCTTTCAGCTGACAGACAAAAAACAATTGCCGGAAAACGTTCTAAAGAGTTCAAAAGGGTATTATGTTATTCAATACAAAGACAGAAAAATATCGGATCCTGAAAATTTTAACAAAGAAAAAGAAGAAATAAAAAATAGACTGCTGGCGCAAAAAAAATCCAGCATTTTTAATGCACTGCTGGCGCAAATCAAAAGCAGAAGCGAAATCACAATTAAAGAAGGGTTTTTAGAGTAAATCATCCCGGCCCATCTAAGATTCCACCCCCCCCGGGGAAAACCAGGCTATGTTTTCCCCACCTATACATAATTTGACAGAATCGAAAACCGAGTCACAACTTCGGTTGGCAGATTGTTACTTCTTGATATTTAAAAAACGCGACCTCACGGATTTTAGATAACATCAAGATAGATAGGAGATACAATCAGGGCCAAGCTCTGATCTGTCAGACATATCAAAGGTTTTTAAGGTGGATGATATTTTCATCTTATGGCAAATATAAGCAAGCTATTTTAAATGATTTGTGTATGTTCTGCACGAACTTCCCCTAAGATTTCCCGAGTTTGCCGCCCCGGTGAAATAGGCTTTGCATCTCACAGGGCATGCAGATGCAAGGCGCATGTTATGCAACTATAGGGTTTATTTGTCATTACGTCCTTTGCAGCTGCAGTGAAAATATTTGTTCCTGAGCAATACGTGCGAACTTCGGGCGCACCCGATGTCTATACCGATACGTTTACTGCAAATTTGGAGCGTCTCAAACAAGCCGTCGAATATAAGGAAAATTGAAACAGGAAAAAAGTTGAGAAGAAAATCAACTTTATTGAAAAAAACTTAAATTGTGAAATGCGTAACCTTAACCTCCCTGTTTTATATCAGCTAAAATAGAAACTTATAAATTTAGGGGCCCGAAATTACACACGAAAGTACACAGGCGGCAAATTTGATTTTTGCCACGTTTTCCGGTATGGTTAAAATCATCGCCTATGAATTCTGTTAAAACAAGGAGAAAAGAATGCCTCGCGTCGAACTTGGGAAAACCGGACTTGAAGTGAATCGTTTTGGTTTTGGCGGAATCCCGATTCAGCGAGTCGATGAAGACCGGGCGGTTGAAACGGTCTTTCACGCTGTTGAAAAAGGAGTTGATTTTATCGACACCTCCCGCGTCTACACCACGAGCGAGCGGCGAATCGGGCTCGCACTAAAACAGACGAACAAGCGGGTGGTTCTGGCATCCAAATCCCGGAGCAGAACTTCGGAGGAGGTTCGGGCGGATCTGGATGTTAGTCTGAAAGAATTACAGCGGGAGCATATCGACCTGTACCAGTGCCATTTTGTCTCCAATGACGAAGAGTATCGGCAGATCGTCTCACCGGGGGGCGCCCTGGAAGGACTGGTGCGTGCAAAAGAAGAGGGAGTGATCGGTCATATCGGAATCACCAGCCATAATCTGGATCTTGTGGAAAAAATTCTTGACGACGATCTTTTCGAAACCATAATGGTCTGCTTCAGCTTTCTTGAGCCCAAGGCCATGGAAACGGTCATCCCCAAGGCGTTTAACAAAAATGTGGGCGTCATTGCCATGAAATCCTTCTCCGGCGGTGTTATCGACAACCCGAAACTGGCACTCAAATACGCGCTGTCCCACCCGGGTATCGTGATCATTCCCGGCGTGGAAAGTACGGACCTCTTTGACCAGAACTGGACAGTCTACCAAGGAAGCTTTGACCTGACCGATGCTGAAAAGCAGAGAATCGAAGCGATCCAAAAGAAATACGACAAAAATTTCTGCCGGCGCTGCGACTACTGCCAACCCTGTAGCGAGGAGATCCCCATCCAGATGATCATGGGAATACGCTCGGCGCTCAACCGGTTCGGAAAGGCCTTTGTCCAGGAGGGCTGGCCCAAGCAGGCCATCGAAAAAGCCCGTAACTGCTCCGAGTGCGGGGAGTGCCTGGACCGCTGCCCATACCAACTCCCCATTCCAGACCTGATCAAGGAAAATCTGGCCTGGGTGGACGAACAGCTGAAATCATAAGTTTGGCAAAAGTTAAACTATAATTTACAGCTCATTCAAACAAACCCTTTCTTACTATAAATTGCGGCCTATCCTTATCCCCCTAAATGCGGTACAGTATTATTTTTCTTAAATTTAAAGGGCGCGCAACTATTATACAGCTCTGTTTATCATGTAAGTTTTAGTGATATACAGAAAGGTTGTAAAATGTAATGACTTCAAATTTCATATACCATAACCGCTTGTTTCATTCAGTTCTTTTGAGTAGCATATATCCTATTTCTTATGAAATTGCAAAAAAGACAAACCCTGAAAAAGGATTTACCGTTTTTGAAAATTGCAAATAGACAATCAACGCCAACATCGAAGTCAGACATATCACAGGCTTTTAAGATTGATGATACTTACACCTTCTGGCAAGCGATCTCAGGAATCTAATCCCCGGTATTTGTGTGACCACCATCATATATCACCACCAACCTCTTTTCCGCTTTTTGACCATATCACAGATATCGAATGTTCAAATATAGATATAAGAATCGAGACAACTATTGTTTAGTGATAAGGTATTATGTTATCACAGAAATATCAGGTGCTTGATACTTGCTCGTTATTGCAGGTATAACAGGTTCGCCCGATATTTGAATTGGAGGTATCATAGGTTTCGTGCCAGATTCCATAACCCCAATATATGGTATAGGTTGCAAATAAAAAAAGCGTGGACTTTAAACTTCAATCCACGCTTTCTCATCTATAGAGTTGAATGAATAAAGGTAGCCGTTTAAGATTTTCGATAGTGAGAACGGTGTATCGTATTGAATATTTTTCATACAGAGAGAAGAACGGTAACAAAATAGTTAATAACTGTCAAAACCTCGATTCCAAGGTAACAAGTTTCAGACGATCGGCAGCGTCTTCAGCCAGGTCTGATATTTGACAATTGATTCCAGGCAGAGTTTTAAATGGATTTTGTAGCTAAAATCTAAATCGGATGAGAAGATTTTTTTGGTGATGTCGCATCCCGTTTTTCCACGTTTGATTCTAAAAGGCCTATTTATTAGGAGACCACGTCTTGTCATTCGGATCGATTCGCCAATGGTCTGCTGGCTTGCCGCACCATTCAAGAAATTGCATTGTGTCATTGCCGAGCTGTTCTATTGTCCATTGCCGAGTTGATCGGTTCCATGTTGTATCAATCGAGATTGTTCGGCCAGACATTTTCATCTTTTTAATTAGACTCTTGCTCGACGCAATAGACAAGTGGGAGTGCGGGATTCTAATGGAAGGATCTACACCGATAAACTCGAAAACGTCGGCAAGCACTAAATCTGGATTAGCAACGTACTCATCGAACCATATGATCTTGATTCGCTTGTCCGGAAAGTGCTTTCGGTATGCGCTGATATTTTTCCAGTATCGGCTCGATTCGACAATGTTTGGCTTTTTTCGAACCATGTCATTTATAGAGGTGTTTTCGAACAGGAAGCTTGGCGTTGACATCCACTCGACATAAGCGGATTCCATTCGGTCAAGTGGATGGCGGACTGAGTAAAGAATTTTCGCGTCCGGAACATGTTTTATAATCCGTGATATCGCATTAGGAAAGGCTTTTATGCGCGAGTATGACGTGGACGCATCGATGATAGCCCTTTCGACATTGTAGCCTGAAAAAAGGGACATGTACCAGTCCCAACCACGTGCGTACTGACGGTTTTCAGAGAAGAAATGTGGCTCTTTTCCTTTGACAACGAAGACATCGGGGTGATGCGAAAGCATCACACTGATGCTGGTAGTCGCCGACTTCTGTGCACCGATTAATAGGAGGTTGGGTTTCGACATGTCCCATTGCATCCAAAGCAGTATTGACGGAGTTTAAGGTTTAGCACCTACACCTTCAATTCATGGAAATTCAAGATTTATACTCCAAGAGCATTCTCATAAGCTTCTTCTTTAGTTTTGCAGTCAATGCATTGAGTTGTAACTGGCCTGGCCTCAAGACGTTTAAAAGCAATTTCTTCCTCGCATTTATCACAAATTCCGAATGTTCCGTTTTCAATTCGCAAAAGAGTTTTACTTATCTTTACAGCAAGTTGCCTATCTCGATCCCTAATGAGAAGCTTAAAATTCCGATCTGTTTCAATTGTAGCACGATCTGCAGGATCTGGTAAATTTTCTTTCGGAGTGGTCATGCCAGAAACAGTATCACCTGCATGGATTAATAGCTCTTTCAACTGATTAGTCAGAATCTTTTTAAAATGTTCAATATCTTTCTGTTCCATAAGCAATTCTTTGAAATTTAAATTTATCAGTTTAAAATTTAACAGACATATTGTCATTATGCATATCGCCAAATAAAACTATAACCTTTAACCAAAAAGAACGCCCCTGGAATTGACCAGATCCCGGGGTCGAATATAGAGGAGGATAAGACTGATTACCCTTCACATCGGAAAGGAGTGGGTGCTTTGGCAGGTTTGACACCAACCCCATATAACAGTGGTGGACGGAAAAATCAACCGCCCCGGAATCGGAAAGAAGAGGGAAATAGTTCGGTGCACACCTGTCCCATGAATTTGACCCGGATATTTCACGTCTTATACCATGACGCTTTTTTAAGCTTTTTTTTGTATGCTTTAAGGGCATACTTCTTCGCAAAATCCTTTTTAGAAAAATACGGCAGGGTGCTCGCCAGGAAATCATCTGCGAGACCGTTCAACATGGCATCCTTTTCTTTTTCGTCGATATAATGGCGGTCGCGCTTCTGTTCAAACCAAACGGTTTCACCCAGCACATCTTTCATCTTTTCTATATTAACATCAGGTGAATCAGCATGGTCTGCAAGAAAAGTTATGGGTATTTCAACACGCGCAATAAATCCGACATACCATCTGTCACCGGCCAGTTTGCGGGAAATATCATAAAAGTATAGTTTCAAACCATTACTAAGTTCTATGGTTTTTATCAATGTCTGTTTCATCTCGAATCCACTTGTTTGGGTTGCCTGTTGGATCTTTATTTCCAATGGATGCCATTTTTCATTTTCCTATATTTTTTCTGAGATGACGTACCATGCATTTTTAAAATTTACGTCAAGTCAATAAGACTTCAGGACAGCTCACTGCCTGCAAAACCACCTCACTTTTTAAAATTAATATAGCGGCCGACTTTTATTCAAAGGCGTTTGACGGAAATCAGAAAAGATAGTTTTTTAAGTCCTTCATGGACTTCACAATATCCTGAATTGCTTCGTGCATGCCATCGGCGCTGGAGCTTATTTCCGATGTTCCTTTCTTCTCAATCTTCTCCTGAACCTCGAATTTGATTTTTTTCAAGTTTTGAGCGTGTTTTTCAAACTGGATGCGATGCTCTTCCTCCATGTCTTTGATGGCATCGGAATTAATCTGTCGGATGAGTTCATCGGCCTCAGCCAGCAATTGCTCGATATTCTTGGGTTCTAAGTTCTTTGCCATGATGTTTCCTTTCCGACGGGTTCTTGCCCGTCATTGCATGAAATACTCGAGCCGGAGACCGCTTTAACGCCCAACGTTTCCTGCGTATGGCATATTTCCTGTTTCTTCACTCTAAGGCGTGGTATCGAATAGCTAACAAATTGAACGATCTTTTCTCCATCTTAAAACAACCCTCAGTCCTTCTTGTGCGACTCTTTTACCTTGGAGTTCGTAGAAGATGCCAAAATTTAAAGCATTTATTACATCAATGTTCATCTCCTTGGTATTCGCAAAAGGTTCACAATTAAGAATTTCCTGAAAAATGGTTTTAAATTCCAGTAGCCGATTTTGGGTGAGTAACTGCTGAAGCGTTTTGTCCTGTATTTCCTCGAAATTCAATTCTCCGAGGCGTTTTTCGATATAAATCAGTGTCCTGAGGGTAACCTTAACCCCAAAAATCTCTTCCAGATTCGTCTCAATTTCTGACGCTGATAATTTTCGGCAAGTCTCATCATTTTCCATAGCGATTGAATGAATCTTATCGCCACAGGGAATCGTTTCTTTTCCTTTAACTTCGGAGATTTTTATAAAACTGTGCTCTTCAGCCTGACGACATAAATACTCAGCCTGAAGAGCGGCTACCTGGAGGTAGGCACTCAAATTATAAAAGCCCATATGTATATGCTCGGGAAGGTTTATGCCGATTCTACTGCGCACGTATCTATATTTGTGATCAATCTCGCTCCAGGCCTCCTCAAGAATCGTCCTCAATTGCAGCTCGAATAGAAGACCCTTCAATCCTGGAGGGGCATCTGAATTTTCGCCTAATTCTATCTGGTAATGAATAGATGAGTATCCGCTATATCTCAGATCTATGTCATCCGATATCGAGTCACCAATGTTAACAGGCAGAATGAAGGATCTTTTTTGATCGGGGCCTTTTACAAAACTCAAGATGTTCTCTTCAGATAAAAGTTTAATATATTCCTCGACTTTTTCGACATCTGAAAGGCGCAGACAAATTATCCTGACTCCTAATAGATCGCCGACTCTTGCCGGATAATTTTTTTCGGTAATTGACGGTACGCCAGCCTCAAGTTCTTTGTTCAGTCTATTAATTTTCTCGATAAGTCTTAATTCATCTTTGATGCGATATATAATTGTATGCAGACTTTCTTTCGGTGACGAAGGATCGTTTTGGATCAGCTGAACAATATATTCTCCGAGTTTTTTATATTTTTCCTTTTCATTTAAAAACGATATTAGAATCGCTTCTCTCTGGTGTTTCTTCATATGTCGATTTTCCTGAAGGGTTGAGGGTAGCCGAGAGTATCAAATTTATAAATTCATGTTGTTTCTGAGTGTTTTATTGTCTTCTGGATTTGGTCCTCAAATGCATTATTCATATGCAGGCCCGACACTTTAAGCTTATTCTATGTTTGCGCCGACAACAGCGGCTATCTGCATCATGTTGATCGTCTGGCCTTCTTTCAGATTTGTAAGGTCAGTGACCTTGCCTGATTTGCTTTTGGATTTTGTGTTTTTGAAGATCGGGAGCAAACTCGCATCAGCCACAATGAACTTGCCTGCGTTCTCAGGCTTTCCATTTTCAGTCTTTGTCTGAAGTTTATTCGCTTTAATATAGTCCCATAGTTTTTTGGTGATCTCTGTCCTGGGAAGTTCTGTTGCTCCCAGAAACTCTGCCAGCTCATTTTTCAGCTTTACCGGTTTCATCAATCCTTTTGCTTCTGCCATTTTTAGCTCCTTTATATTTAAATTTATGGATTAATTATTGCATTTTTTAGTTTTATTTGCCACTAACATTAGATATTGATTCACTGCGAAAGAACTACAGCTTTTAGAAAAAATGAATACAAGCAAGGTATCAAAAGAAAGGTAGAGCCTGTTATGACTCTTCCTACAATAATTTCTTTTGATATTTTATTTGTTCAAAGAAATCATCTGCGTCTTTTTTTTGCCTTGCAATTTCCTGTAGCTCCCAGAAAACCTTCTTCTCAACAGAACCTTCTTCAGCAAATCTTAAAGCTTCGATTTCATCTAAACTTAATTTATTATCCTCGAATTTTATTAAGTAATTTTTCAATAATTTTTTCATTTTTACCTTTCATTTTCTTAACTTAAATTGCAAATTCCTGATTACCCACTTCTGATCATCTATGATAAGGATGTTTGCCATTTTTTATTGAACAAGGAGTTTATTAATTCATATGTAACATTATCCATGATTTCTAGCCCCCAGCCCAGATCCTCCAACTCTTCGTTAACATTGTTTATAGTACAATATCTACCTTTACCTAACATATTAAAAACATCTTGAATGAGTCCTGGGATTTCAATGGGCATAAAACCTTTTGTTTGAAAACTCAGAAATAAATCATCTAATCGGTTTCCCATCTTTTTGCCTCCTCAATTGTATTTATAGCTTTAAGCGATCGGTTTTGTTAAACGGCAAGGAACTTTATTTCCTCGATAATAGCGGGGTCTATTCGAAATGCGACTTGTTTTTTGTCCATATAGCTTTCTTAATATACAAAAAGATACATTATGAAAGCCTCTGTCGGGCTTGACTAATAGAGGTTATACTTTTTGACTAATTGACAATAATCTTTGATTAATGAAACACTTTGTTTTTTTCAGAAATTTTTAACCCTAAAGCCAAAAGGATTTTTCGTTTTGTTTCCATTCTGCTTGGTTTCCCCAACTCTATCCGTGTCAGGGTGATTGATGATATATTTGCCTTTCTAGCAAGTTCGGTCTTGCTGATCATGAAAGATTCTCTAATTTCTTTTAAGGAATTTGTGCTCATTAAGGAGTTTGTGCTCATTTTTTCACCTATAACATGCTTTGTTCTAAGTTCTTACCAGAATCGAGTCAAAATTCGATTTGAGTAATTTAGGATTTGCTTTAATCACCTATTGATGATGATTTAAATTCCAAAAAAACCTTCTGATTTTGTCCATCTATTTCCGGCGTGCTGTCTTCCCAATTATGGATTTTGCAGGCATCAACCTGATCAGATGGAATAATACAGCCAATAAAAGGCATAGAAGGATCACAGAGAATGTCAGTCTGCATCATGTCCACCATGAACGCCATGGAATGACGGAGGCTTACATCATTCCACCCATTCCGCCGCCCATTCCTTGAGCTCCCGGATGCATCTCCTTTTTTTCTTCGGGTTTTTCTGCAACCATGGCTTCGGTGGTCAGCATTAATGAAGCCACACTTGCCGCATTTTGCAATGCGAACCGGACCACTTTGGTCGGATCCATTATACCGGCTTTCATCAGATCTTCATAGGTGTCCGTTTCTGCATTGTAACCAAAAGCTCCCTCGCCGTTTTTGACTTTATCGATGACGATAGAACCTTCAAAACCGGCATTGTTGGCAATCTGACGAAGTGGTTCCTCCATGGCGCGCATGACGACTTTCACCCCCAGCTTTTGATCGGCTTTGATTTTCATTTTCTCCAGTGCGGCCAAACAGCGAACCAGCGCCACACCTCCGCCCGGCACGATCCCTTCCTCTACAGCCGCGCGGGTAGCATTGAGGGCATTTTCGACCCGGGCTTTTTTCTCCTTCATTTCTGTCTCTGTGGCTGCGCCCACGTTGATCACCGCCACCCCGCCGATCAGTTTGGCCAATCGTTCCTGAAGTTTTTCACGATCGTAGTCGGAGGTGGTTTCTTCGATTTGGGCTCGAATCTGCTTCACCCGGCCCTCGATGGCCGAGCGTGAACCAGCGCCGTCGACGATGGTGGTGTTGTCTTTATCGATGTTGATCCGTTTGGCCTTGCCGAGGTCTGAAACCGTTACATTTTCCAATTTGATCCCTAAATCCTCGGAGACCACCTGACCGCCGACTAAAACGGCAACGTCTTCCAGCATGGCTTTTCGTCTGTCGCCGAAACCCGGCGCCTTAACCGCAGCGACCTGCAGGGTGCCTCTCAATTTATTGACCACCAAGGTGGCCAATGCTTCACCTTCAAGATCTTCGGCAATGATCAATAAAGGTCGGCCCATTTTG
>CAVVZC010000007.1:0-136695 GCA_963752565.1 uncultured delta proteobacterium
ATTTTAAGAAGAATAAAATTAAAATCAATTTGGATTTATCATCAGATATCCCCGACCTTAATGCCTCACCTCTGCAGTTGAATCAGTGTCTTTTGAATCTGATTAATAATGCGGTGGAGGCCATTACGAGCACCTCAATACCGGATAACGGATCGATAGCCGGAATAGAACCTGGTGGAGAGATAACGATAAAAACAAATCATGGCAAGGGGAATATTATGATTAAGATAACCGATACGGGTCCGGGTATTCCCGAGGAAGAACTACAATATATTTTTGATCCCTTTTTTACTCGAAAAAAGAAAATGGGTATGGGCGTAGGGCTTTCCATTTGCCACAGGATTATCTATGATCATGGTGGATTTATAACCGGAGAAAACTTACCACAGGGTGGTGTTGTAATGACAATAACATTACCTGCAAATTAATTGGCTTAACAACTTTTTCTGTTCGAGATAAAGACAATCGATGTAAAAAATGATTTGGTTGCAGATTAAAAAGTTTAACCTTCAAGGATCCCTATACGTCCCCTCAAATCTTCCCCTGGCGCCTATCGTTACCAACTTGTGGATCGAAGATATAGGGACAAGTTGATGTCCGAAACTTCAGGGATATCTTTTACAATTTTCACCACACGATTCTTTCTCTCAGCGGTCAGGGCTGTGCCGGTAATATTAACCACTCCGTTTTCAGCCACTTCAATATTCAGATTGTGCACGAATAGGTTGTTTCTAATCAGTTCAGCTTCGATCTTTTTTGCCAGAGAGAGCCGCTTCATGGATTCGATAGCCGTCAAACTGCAAGCCTTCATCTCTTCAGATTTGGCCGCCTCGATGATGAGTCTGGCAGCGGTTTCACTCCCCATTTTTTCTGTATTTATAACCATGTCATAAATTGTCGGATCATCCCATTCACGTTGATACGCGAAACGGAAAAATCCTTTTAATGTACTGTCACTCTTGCGAATTACTTTTTCGGCCACCTCTCGCTTCATGCCTTCTTGTGTTATGAGATTTTTTATACGGTTCTCCGTGTTATTGTTAATGAGAACATGCAGTGCACACCCAAAGTCCTGAAGCAAAGTCTGGCTACCGTGTCCGACAATCACCCCATCACTTTTCTGTGCAACCGAATAAACCGCCGAATCCATAAATCTCAAATATATGTCTGGTTTGCGACTTAAAAGTCGGTCAAAAAATCCCGGCTCTTTTTCGTCCAGATCTTTTATATCCTCAGCGCGAATACCCATCGAGACGATCATTTCCTGAATTCTTTGGTCGTCATATAGTTCAAGTTTAAGATCTTTTGAAACAAGACGGGCTATTTTCGGACCGTCTGTCCCCATGCTGTATGAAATCGTAATCAACGACATTGGTGTCTCCCTTTTATTAATAAATAAAAAAATCTCTGATACAATAGACTGTATTGTTTCATCATCAAAGGATGAAGCCATTGTTTAAGGCTTATTGTTAAGGCTCTTTAGAATGTTTAGATTTTCCAACTCCTTTTTTATACAATCAGGGCAATAGGTCGGCGAAACCGCTATCTTAGATTTGGTCAATATATATTCTTCCACCGGCATCCATATACCAGTACCAATTTCCTTTGCTGTGTCATCCCTAATACTTTTGCACACACAACAAACCGGCACTATTGTTTCATAGGCTTTAACCTTCCGCTTGAGTTCCAATTTTTCCAAACAACTCGAAATCCTAAAAGATAATTCTTCAGGCTCACAAGGCTTTAGCAGGTAATCATCGGCATCAAGTCTTAAAGCCTCAATTGAAGATATTAAATCACCGAAGCCGGTTAAGATAATGACGATGCTTTCAGGATTTTTTTCTTTGGCTTTTTTCAAAACACCCATACCATCCACAGGATCCATGACCAGATCGGTGAGGACCAGATCAAAATTATTTTCCTCTATTAATTCAATAGCATTTTTTCCATTAGCAGCGGTAGTAACATGATATCCTTCGTGTTCAAGTGCCGAAGAGATGGCTTGTAGAATTAAGAGATCGTCATCAACCAGCAAAATTTTATACGCTTTCATTGTTACCTCTGCAAATATCTAAAATGTTAGCCGGCGGTCCAAAGGGTGAAAGATAAGCGACGTGTCGGCGACTAAAAACCTTGATTTTTGAGTCATGTATAAACAATTTACCGTATTAATTGTCAAGACCCTCTTTTAATGTGATTTATATAAATGTGTTTTTTTTTCGGGAACATAATTGAGCTGCTTTTTTTGCATACTGGTCCTGATGTCCGGGTGATCAGGGTCAAGTGTTTCACCATATTATTAGGTCAAAACCATCCCCTGAAGTGTTTGTATGAACAAGAAGATCCCGATGATGATCAAAAAAGAGTGAATGATGCGATCAAATTTGCCTCGAGGTATTGCGCGATTCAACCGACCGCCGATAAAAGTGAATACAAAGACCAGCGGTAAGGCAAACAAATAATAGCTAAGTACTGTGTGCGTCCAAAGCCCTGCAAATCCGTGCCCAAGACAAATAAAAATTCCGGCCATAAAAAAATAACCTTGCAACGTCGCTCTAAAGGTCAACGGTGACCATTTTCTCAAAGAACCGTATATGACAACAGGCGGCCCGTTGGTGTTGTATGCTCCACCTAACACGCCGGCAAAAAACCCGAAAATGTATGCCGGATTTTCACTCTTAATTGCCGTCAGCCTGGGCTTGATAAGGCTGTAAGTAGAAAAACAAATAATTACAACCGCCAAAAACAGTTTCATGGGGGCATCATGGGTTCCTTTTAAAAACCATAGGCCGAGAGGAATACCAGCCAAAGACGAAATGAATAAACGCCAAGCACTTTTAATTTTTACCTCTCGCCAGTTTTTAATAAGAATAGTGGTAGAAATTGTCATGGCCACGATGGCCATCAGCGGTGTCGCTGTCTTTAAGCCGATGATAATGGCAAGGAGAGGCATGGCGAACATTGCATCCGCGAATCCAAATGTAGATCGAAGTAAAGTTGCAAAAGAGACGATGGATAATACAAGGATTGTCGATAGTTCAAAATTCATTGTAATCCTTAGAGATAAAAATGCGCAGCCTTTTGCAGTTTATAAGGGAATTTCGGCAATCCAGCAAGCAGTGATTTAAAGCCTTGCTTTAGACAAAGACTAAACTCAGCCATGGGGTCAACATGATCGTAATCCAGGCAATAAATACAAAGACAAGAAACGGCGGCACCCATTTTATCAAGTTGTCGTATGGGATGCCCGTTATTCCGGAGGCGACAAAGAGATCCAGACCGAATGGCGGAGTGATAAAGCCGATGGACAGACCCACGATAAAAACGACACCCCAGTGAACCGGATCCACTCCGATAGATACTGCAATGGGGGCCAAAATCGGGGCAAGGATGATGGTTATGGATATTGATTCCATAATGGCGCCGGCCAGGACAATAGTGAACATCATGGCGCCCAGCATTACATAATAACCTCCAAAGGAATGAACAAAATTGGATACCACATCATGAACGCCTAAAATTGAAAAGACTTGTTGCAAAACGATGGAAACCGAGACCACCGGTGCCAGTAATCCGTTGACCCTTCCGCTGGAAAGAAACACGGCCGGTATGTCTTTAAGTTTGATCTCTCGCGTCAGCAGGGTGCCGGCAATCAGGCAGTATGCGGCGGCAACTCCGGAAGCTTCGGTAGGGGAAGAGATCCCTCCGTATACAATGATTAGGATAAGGGCCACGGCGGCAATCCCGAGCTTTGCATCCCAGGTCGAACGGACAACTTCCTTCATTATAAAAGGTTCCGGACGACCCCAGTCATATTTGCGACACCAGAATCGGGCGGCCCCCATTAAGGCGATGCTGACTAAAAGTCCGGGAATAATTCCCGCTTTAAAAAGGTCGAGAACGCTTAAATTCACCGTGAAGCCGTATACGATCATGAGGATGCTGGGAGGTATCAAAATTCCCACAATTCCACCGGCCGCTACTGTCGTTGCAGCGAATTCATCATTATAGCCCTGATCTTTGAGTTCGGGAATCATAATGCGGCCGATGGTCGCCACGGTGGCGGAGTTGGAACCGGAAATAGCTGAAAATAAACTGCAGGTGGCCACCGCGGCCATGGCCAGCCCGCCTCTGAGCGGAGCCAAAACCCGTCTCGCCATTATGGATAATTTTTTAGCGATTCCACCGGCACCGATAAGGTCTCCGGTTAAAATAAACAGCGGCATGGCCAGCAATGCATAACTGCTGATTCCCTGGTATGATGTGATACCGATGTTCATAATAGTAAAGTCAATGGCAATGGAGGCCAGAGTGGCCCAGAACGCCACACATAAAAAGATCGGCACGCCAAGGATAAAAAAAAGTCCTGTGATTATGGAAATGATCCAAATTGCCACATCTTGTGGTATTCCGAACATTCTATTCCTCTAAAATTCACCGTTTATTAATTTTAATTTAATCTATCGTTGCTGTCGGATTTAGTTTTAATGGTTTATTATTTTTAAAATCTTTAATATCCTTTACTGCGCACTGGATGACTCTGATAAACAAAATAGAAAATGAAACAGGGATACACAACGGGACCACCCATTTGGGTATGGTTTCGGTACCGTATATCAATGCACCGACCTCATGTAAGCGAATGATCTGAGTGACGGAGAAATAAGACGCAATAATTCCGAATGCGATCCAGAGGAAATAGTCGAGCATCAATAGACTAAATTGTGCCCCGCGCGGCAACTTATTTCGAAATGCCGATAGGCGGAGATGCGATCGCTCCTTGACATTCCAGGAACACCCAAGCCAGGAAAACCAGACGAACAAACCGATACAGACATAAACCGCCCAGTGAAAAGAGGTTTTGAAAACAAAGCGTTGTACAACGCCGATGGCCATAATCGCCATCATTATAAAGTACATGGGAAAAATCAGGGCGTTTTCTATATTCTGATCAAGCCAGTGTAAGATTTTTTTTGCCATTTATTTCACCATTGTTAAAATATACTTTCCAACCTCAATAGATAAAAGGTATAAAAAACGACAAACCTCTTTTAAATATCAGGGTGGTTGCCTTTTACGGTCTTTAAGTCACCACCCAAACCGCCTGTTCGACCCCAAGCTGAATGACTTGATTGCTAACACTTCCCATAAAAATTTCTTGGAATTTGGACAATCCTCTTCTACCTATGACGATCGGAGAGTATCCACCCTGTTCGGCTTCCTGAACAATCGTTCTTGGCGGACTTTGGGAGCCGATAATTACTTTGCTCGTGATGTAATCTGATTTAAATCCATAATCAATCAAACGGCGTTTGGCTTCGTCAAATACAGCCTGCATTTTTTGTTCTTCGGTTTGCATGTCCTCTTCGGGCAGAGGTTTATACGAAGCTCCCGGCTTCATTTGTTCTCCATTCCGAATAACATGCAACAGCGTGACATTAAAATCGTAACCGCCCATCAACTCACCGACGAAATCCACAGCCCGCATCGCACCTTCCGAGCGGTCCATGGCAACCAGAATGTTTTTTCCAGGCAGCCGTTTACCTGCGATAAAAACGGGAACAAAATTAAGTTTATGAATGACTTTAGCGGCATTCGTGCCTAAAAATGGTTCCGGCAATTCTCCCTCACCACTCCTACTGATGATCACAGTCAAATACCCGCTCTTAGCTTCTTCGACGATATCCCTGGCAACGCCTTTCTCACTTTGCTTGATTTTCACGGTTACCGATTCTTTTGGGAAACCGGCATCCAGAAGCATTTGCCGGGCCTTTTCCATAAACTTCTCGATTTTATTTTTTTTGGACAGCTTCCCAGGCTCTGACGTGGGCCACGGCCCCCCTGCTTTTCGGCTCCATTTCGATGTCCCAGTAAAAATCCGGCAGGGTGATAAAAACATGATACAAGACCAAATGCTTTTTTTGAAACGGGTCTCGTTGAGTAATATGCCGGATGGTTTCCATACAGCGATCCGAAGCATCAACAGCCACCAATATTTTATCTTTTAATGCCATCGTCGTATCCCTTATTAAATAGGGTCAAGTGAAACTTTCTAATTTTGTATTTGTTTGATGCCGCAATTTTTTGAAAAACAACTTAATATTTGAGATTATCCGGCACCTTGGCTTGTATTGATTTTTATTTATTTTAGATACATGTAGTGCCTCCTTGCAATTAAGGAGGCGCCACATGATAGTTTGATGGATTAAGCCTTTTTCTTGGTGTCTTTCACCCAATAGCCTTTGCCGCGTTTCCATTCGCCGTCTTTCCACCATGGCGGGTTGGGCTTCCACCAGCGATGGGGTGCAACGTCCATGGCATAGGCATCTTTAGGAACTTCGCGGGCAATGGCATACATCTTCTCAAAAATATCACCCCGCCCGTACAACTTGTTCTGTTTTACCATCTGTTTTTCCCAGGCGGCTTTATTGTACTTGGGTGAAATGAGCTTCTCCAGCTTTTCCATTTCCTCGTCGGACCAGATGACATTGCGGATATTGTTTCTCCAGTGCTCGCTACCCACCGGTGGTTCCTCCTGGTCTGCACCGGACCTGATGGCAATGGAGGCTTCTTCTTTACCCAAAACGGAGACCTGGGTCAAATAGGCGGATTCCATGATGGCTTCCTGTAGCCGCTCCGGCATTTTTTTAAGTTTTTTATGGTTCATGCCGGTCACCCAGTTGCCCGAGCAGTATTTCAGGTACAGAAATTGCCCGGTATATTCCGTGAAGTGGATCATGCTGAAGGGAATCTCCCAGGCTTCGGCGCCGTCAATGGCCCCCTGTCGTACCGCATCCACAACTTCCTCAAAAGAAATCGCTACCGGGTTGACGCCCATGAGCTTCATGCTGATCAGGCCGAAATAGGTGCCGGTGGTTCGAATTTTGGCCCCGGTGGCTTTGAGCTTGTCCAGGGTATCCACAATGGGTTTGCCCTTTCCGAATTTCTTTTTACTCATGAAAAAACCGCGGAGTCCGTAGTCGCCGAACAGCATCTCCAGACCGTAGAGTCTCCGCATGGGCTCCCGGAAGAGATCTTCGCTCCTGTGATCGAATGCAAAAGAATACAGGGCGGCCCGATTCGGCCAGAGGGCGCCCCAATCCAGATTGAGCAGATACGGACATATGGTCGATGAGTTATTCGTGGAGGCGACGTAAAAGTCGACGATTCCCTGGATACACTTTTCAGCACAGGTCATTTCACCGCAAATAGAATTTGATCCCAGATGTTCGATGCGAATTTCTCCGTCGGTTCTTTCTTCAACTTCCCGGACAAAATCAAGCGTTCCGATCTTGGCCACCCACATGGTGTCGACACTGTGACCGGCAGCCCCATAACGGAATTTGAACTTCGGTTTGGCCTTATAGCGTGCGTCTTGGATATTCTTGGCCTTCTGGGCCAGCATATGGGCATCCGGTTTAACGCCGGCATCGGCAAAACTCTGCCACGCAAACAGCGTGGACGTGACACCGAAAGTCATGGCAATTCGCGAGAAATCTCTGCGAGAAAGCGTTTTTTCCAAGAAAGATTTTTTTTCTTTCTTTTTATTGTCCTTTTCCTGCATGGTTTTCCTCCTTTTTCAATTGGGGGTTACTTACCAAACATTACCGATAATTTAGGACCATGAGTATTTAAATTTTCAATAAAAACCGCCTAAACTCATAAGCCATCTAAAAAACGAACAAACACCAACCACAACATCGCTTTGGCACATTTTTGTTGTCGGCCTAATGGAGGTGAACCCATTAGCAGTGACGGCAGTGCAGCCGGGTTGTCTGCTCAGCTGCCGTAATCATTTTTAAGGACCATACTCAACTTAATCCGGTAGCTGGCCGCGCAATTCTTTGGCTTTGGGGACGGCACTGGCGGCATCGTAAGCCCAGCCGTCCGCACCAATTTCATCGGCGAAATCCTGCTTGACCGGCGCACCGCCAACCATCACTTTTACCGAATCTCTAAGTCCGGCATCTGCCAGCGCCTCAATGACATCGGGCATTACATCCATGGTATTGGACAGCAGCGCTGAAAGTCCAAGGATATGGGGGCTATCCTCTTTTACGGCTTCAACAATATCTTCGGTCGGCACATCGGGTCCCATATTACGAACTTCAAAGCCTGCGGTTTCGAGCATCGTGCCCACCAGTTCCAAACCAATGTCGTGAACATCCCCCTCGACAGTTGCCAGCACTGCCCTCGCGGTAATTCCTCCACCGGTGCCTTCCAGCAGCAACGGCTTGATAACCTCCATGGCTTTTTTCATGGATTCGGAGGACATCAACATTTCCGGAATAAACTTTTCGCCCCTTTCAAAGCCATCACCGCAGTCACGCAGGCCGGCAACGAGACCGTCATCCAGAATTTCATTTGCCGTCTTACCTTCATCCAGAGCTTTTTTAACCAGTTCGACGGTATTATTTTCATCTCCGTCATAAACGTTCTTTCTGACTTGTTCTATGATGCTCATCTTGTTGATCTCCTTATTTTAAGGCTATTTATACTGTCCGTATTTCCTGGCTGCATAAACCATTGCATCCCGATTCGCAAAAGAAGAGCCTTTGACATCCCAACAGTTCGTACCCAGAATGCAGCGAAGATCGGCCGCTTCGACGGTATCGATGACAGCCTTGGACTCTTTTTCGATATCTTCGGGTTTTCCCCTTTTCATCGTGGTGGCGTACGGTACAGCTGTTTGGCCGTCTGTAGTACTTTTAGTGGCCGCTCCGACGTTACCGTTTAAAGCCTTTACCCGAGAAAGCCCTTTTTCGTTGGTTTCGACGGCTTTTTGCGTACACAATTCGATATCCATGGGGCCTAAGAAATAGCAGTCAGCTTGATTCTCGTAGACGAGATCCATGCGATCATGCCAGTTACCGCAGGGGTGCATGGTAATGTTCATCCCGGTTTCTCTTCTTATGGCTTCAATGAATTTTCGCTGATAGGGCTGAGTCAGCTTGTCATAGTGATCTCTGGAAATGCAGTCTCGGGAAGAGACCGGATCGTTGACCCATACACAGTCGGCACCGGCTTCCCATGCCGCGACAACCAGCTGGAGCCATCCGTCCAGCGCCATTTCCATGAGTTCAATCGCCCAATCAGGGTCTCTGGCAACAATTAAAAACCATTCTTTGAATCCGGTCAAACAGGCCACGGTTCGTGAAGGGCAGCTACCCCAGGTCATGATGGGAACCTGTTGGGTTCCCCGACCGCGTTTGATCAATTCTTCCTTAAGACGGCTGATCACATAGAGGACTTTGGGCATATTTCCATCTTTTCGAGGGTCCAGTTTCCATTTTACATTTTTCATATCTTCTTTGGTTTTGATGAGGGGTTCGGCAATCTGGGGCACGTCGTTTTCCGGGTACTTAAGTTTGGCGCCCATGGCTTCTTCAACAGGTCCCATCATGTCATAATCGATGATGCAGTCATATTGAAATCTTTCCTGGGCCAGGATTTGTCCCTTAACATACAGATCCGGATCATCCCATGTCTGCTTAAATGTGGCGCCGATATACTCTAAACCAGCCCAACGGGGGTAGAAGTGAACCGGAACACGGTCGGTTTTCTCTCCATTTAAAGATGCCATCATTCTTTCATACGGGGTCACTTCCTGGGTGTTGCTGTACATGTAATAGGCCATAGATTCTCCTCCTTAAAACAAATTAATAGATTGATTAATATCTGTAAACACTAATTTATTGGATGTTCATAAAACGGGCAGCTGGTTTTATAAAAACATGTTTTCCGTTTCTGCATTAATATCAAGGGACAATCAGAGATAATTTGGAAAATATAAATATTTTACAATGTACATCAAAATCTATGCCAAATTGTGTCTTTATTTTTTGATTATCCATTATTGTGCGGGGAATAGGTGTCTACGGAGATTTTTAACAGGTAAATACTTTACAAACGTGCATTCAAGCTCAAGAATCTTCCATTTTGGAATATGTCTGATTCCAGAATGGACTTAAAGGGGCGGAGAGGTATTCAAAACATTGCTAAGGATTCAGCACGGCGGCGATGGTAAATAGCCCAAATGAAAGCAACAGAGCGATACCGGCAATTACGACCTTTAGCCTGCCCCACCTGCTTTTATCGATAAAAGGAATCAAAATGAGTATCAGAACTGCTGTCAGGGGTATCACCGTGGTGCCGATGACAATCCGTTTGCCGGGAAAGTAACGAATGAGTTCATACAGCCAAAGAAAATACCACTCGGGTTTAGGGCTAAATGGTGCGGAAAAATCAATTTGCCGTCCAATGGGCGGCGGGTATAGCAGGGCGAGGGTGGCGATCAACTCGACAATTAAAAAAATCACCAAAAGAATTTCAATGAGGTAATCGGGGTAAAATTCCTTTTGCCGATTCACGCTACAAACCTCCTTTTACACCTTGCTGTTTTACCAAATGGAAATGTGCCCACAATAAAAGACACATGAAAAGGGGAATATAGAGAACGTGGATGGCATAGAATCGAATCAGGGTAACCCCGGTTATGTCTTCGCCCCCCCGCAGGAAATAGCAGAGATAAGGACCCAGTAATGGCACAGTTCGCGCCATGGAGGTGCCGACTTCGGTGGCCCAATACGCCTTCTGATCCCAGGGTAATAAATATCCGGTGAAGCCCGAGGCGAATGCCAGAATCAGGGTTAACGACCCTGCGATCCAGTTGAGCTCGCGAGGGTGACGATAGGCTTTATAGACAAAGACCCTGATCGTATGAAGAACAATCGCCACAATAAATAAATTGGCCGACCATTTGTGAAATGATCTGATGAACCATCCGAAGCGCACCTCATTATTGATGCGTACAATACTTGCAAAAGCCTCGCTCTCTGAAGGCACATAATAAATGGCAAGCATCAGGCCGCTGGCCAAAAGCATGATAAAAAGCGTAAATGCAATCCCACCCAGACAAAAAAAATAATTGACCCCTTCCGGAATGGGGCGAAGAAGGAACCGGCGATGCGGTTTTTTTATTCCGAAATTACGATCAAGCCATTGAAAAAAATATCCCATACCGTCGTCCTTACATCTTTAAACCGATATTTACCTTCTGATGTTCGATTTTTAGAGATAGGCGTTTCATAGGGGCCGGAGGCGGCCCCGCAACCACATTCCCCCTGATATCGTATTGACCGCTGTGACAAGGGCAGCGGAATCGGTTCTCGGGCCGATACCAGCTCACCAGGCAGCCAAGATGGGTGCAAACTGCTGACAGGGAGAACAATTCGTTACCCGTATTTACGATGAAGATTTTTTTGGTGACGGGTTTTCCATACAGCGGATAATCGATAACGTATTGTTTAACCCCTTGAATCGGCAATTCGTCTTCCTCGCAGGCATAGACATATACCACCTTCTTCTTCCGTACATGTTTTGGAAAAGCGTAGAACAAATACAGGACCATCGCTGTAAATAAACCGATAAAAGAAAACAGATTGCAAACCTTTATTAAAAAGGATCTTCTGTCTGTTTTTGATGTATTTTCTAACATTTAATATAGTTAGTGTCTGTCCAGAAATGAGATGTTTTGTTCAAGATCAAGGCATGCGAGAAAATTAACCACCCCGTTGAAGTGCCGGGACAAGCCGGCATATAGTTGATATTCCGAGGATTAATTTTATAGCATAACGAAGAGATTAGGCAAAACAACCATTTATGGACAGGCACTAGTTAGAGAAGTCATTCAGACGTGATATAGCCTGTTCATCATCCATATTGTGAAGTGCCGACCCCTTGATTTTTTGATAACGGCGCAGTGTTTTTCGATCCAGATGCTTTGCATTTTGGTCGAGTTTTTCCAGTCTGCCAGCAAGGGTCTGGTTTTTCTCCAGATAAATACGGTATTTGGTTTCATCGGTCTTGATACTAAAATCCCCTTTAATTTTCCATTTATCTTTTAAAAACAACCAGGAAGCAAAATCGCTCAGGTTATAATCCTCAAAAGGCTTTATGGGCGACGTGTTACGCATATTTCGTATCAATAATGCACTTTGGTCTGCCACGATATCATAAGTACCGGTAAAGGTCTCTTCCGTACCTTGTCCGTCAAGAAATTCCCAAACCGATATCGAAGTCTGCTGCTTCTGATGACAGCTTTCACAGGATCTCCCTTTGCCAAAAGGGTGGGCGGTCTGCTGTATTTCCATCCATAACAAATGGTTATTGTTCTCCGGCAGTTCGTCAAAGGTGCCGACGATGTAATAGGCGTCTTTGGTTTCTCCTGCCGGCCACCTGAACTGCACAGCTGAAGATGGTGATACTTTTTGTTTAATGTTACCCACTGCATGGGGCATTATTTTGACCGGCATCCAGATCCCCTGCTGGTCTTTCATCAGGATCGGCGGTTTTTGGGTCCCGTAATAGAGTGCATATTTATAAAATGGATTGTGGGTATCGGCAAAAAATCCGGGTCCCCAGATGGTGATTTGATACCCTCCGAGTGCATTGACATGGCAGGCGGAACAGTTAAGATTTTTATGAATACTCTTGGCGTGTGCCTCCTCAATGGCGATGTGGCAATCCTGGCAATCGGCCTTTCTTTGCATATCTCCCATCCCTTTATTGCCGGTAGGATGGCAGTCTATGCAGTGGATCCCATTTTTATAATGCACATCGGGTTCCATACCTGAAGGAATCGCGTAATCTCCGCCGATATAGGTCTCACCTCTTCGGCTCTCCATGGACCCGGAATGACACATGCTACTGCGGCCGAATCCACTGCAACTTTCCGATTTGGGAATCTTGGAAAATTCATGGGGCTTCCCCTTTTGAGGCGTATAATGGCAGTCCAGGCAGCCGGTATGACAGGTATTGCAAATTCTTTGCTTATCCTGTGCCTGTTGGTTGGTGAAAGAGACATTGAGATCCTGTCGGATTGTTTCTGTATTCCGATAATCAAAACCGGCGGCCGTCAGTATTTCCGATGGGGGAAGATCGGCAAACGAAGGACCGCAGTTGTGCGGGCCGTAAGGATCCATCCATGTCTTCATTGTGCGCTGACGAAAATTGGTGGCCATCAGAGTGGTTCTAAATTGCTTTAACAGCTCTGGATGACAAGAGGATTTGGCACAGGTTTTTTGGGCGAGTTCCGGATCGAAATTATAGGTTTCCGGATTCCGGTCGTGCCAGAGAATGGTGCGGACCTCATAAGGGTATCGAAAGCCATCATCCATCTTTACTTTTGGGATAAATCTAAAAAATCGGTCAGGACCGGTGGGTGTTAAGGCGGTCGGATAAAAAACCTTTCGCTTTTTAAGATCAGATTCCTCACCGATGACGAGCATTTTCAGCATGCCGTTATGGGCTTTGTCCTTATCCGTTGCGCGGCCGTTTCCCAGATGGCAATCTTTGCATTCGGCGGTGGTGTGTTTGCTTTGTTCGGCCACCATTTTCGGTGTGACATAAAATTCAGGTTGGCCGAGTTCCGCCAGTTTTTTTCGGTCTGAGTGACATCGAACGCATTCGGCTGAACTCTGGTTCCAGGCATAATAACCGGAAAACGAAATAATGATTCCGGCCTGAAGAATAAGAACCAGGATGACCTTTTTGTTTAAGTATGAGCTTATTGTGCCGGGTCTTTTTAGTAACATTTTGGCAAGCAAGCATGTTGAAAAAAGGTTAAGTATAAAATCCTCGTTCAGCCGCCACCTTGTCGCTGTAAATCTTTTGAGAATTGTGGGGGCCATTCTTCGTAACGTATGGCACCTCTTAATGTCAAGGCTGAAAATAAGCCTACATCACTGAAACAGCTCTTCTCTATAAAGTCCGTTTACAGGGCTTAGGCAAGCTCAATTTAGACCGTTGGTAAAAGTGCATTAAGTGAAATGCAGATAAAATTATGAAAAATCGAGCTTTGATGGTTTCAAAAAAACTCTGTATTAAACGACTGGCGAGTATTTTGGGGATTCCATTTTGGAATATGTGCCGGAAATTAGAGCGCGACCAATTGAACTTTGTTTTGAAAACAATAACAACCTTTAGGGTCGGTTGATTTTTTTGAATATTAAACTTTTCTTTCAAGGCATACCAGGAGCATATTTTTCTTGTCTATTGTCGTGTAATTTAATGCCTAAATGGTATAAAAAATGCATAGAAAATGGAAGCTCTGATTAATATCAACCGAACCCAAAAAAATAATTTCCAACCGATGATGATGGAATGCGGCGTATGAAGGAGGTTATGCCATTGAATAAAACGAGTTTATGGAGTCAAATCTGGAAAGAAATCAAAAGAGGTTATGATTTTATTTTTTTAAAGGATATGCCCTTGTGGGTGGCCGGCATCGGACTGGGCATTCTGGCCATACTGATTTTTCTCTGGCGATACCCCTGGGGGATTTCCTCAGGATACGGCAACTGGGGTAACCAGTTTTATTACTATTTGGGTTTTGGAAAATTGGCCGGACTGAAGGAGGCGCCGCTGACTCCCTGGATCCATCCGGTTTCCGTTATGAACATTGGGATGATATTAGGCGCAACGGGTGCTTCGATGATGAAAGGACAGTTCAGCACTTACCTTGCGCCCACCCGTGAGTATTTTAAAGGGTTTCTCGGAGGCGCCTTAATGGGAATAGGCTCTTCTTTTGCCAACGGGTGTATTGAAGGCGGATTTTACACCGCCGTAGGCGTATTTTCCATGGGTGGTTTCATGATGATGATCGGTCTTGCTCTCGGTTCAATTCTGGGTGTTAAATATCTGATTTGGGAGATGCTGAACTGGCCGGTAAAAATACCCACTCAAAAACCTCTGGAATGTAAAAAAACACCGCGCATCGACTGGTGCAAGGTATATCCTTACATTGGTGCCGGGATCTATATCTTGATCTGTCTTTCCTTTTATGTATATTCAGCCTTTGATAAAACTATCATCGGCGGGATGGCCTTTTTTGGACTCTGGGTCGGGTTTTTCATGCAGCGATCACGCTTTTGCCTGCAGCGCACCTTTCGCAACCCTTTTATGACCGGTGATTACGAAATGGTCAAGGCGGTGATATTGAGCCTGATTATTTACAGTGCAGGGTCGGCAGTCATCAAATACGGTTTTTTCCAACCGGATACCCATGGCATCGACCACCGGTTCTGGATGGGGAGTTTGATCGGCGGCTTTATATTCGGTCTCGGCATGGTCATCGCCGGTGCATGCGCCAGCTCCGGCTTGTGGCGGGCCGGCGAAGGCAACACCAAAGTCTGGCTGGCCATTGTCGGTTTTTGTACCGTGTATCCATACTTTAAAAACGCTGTAAAAACCACAGCACTGGGGCCCTTTCTGGGTAAAGGTGTCAATGTGGTTAATGTGCTGACCTGGACCTGGACCCCGGTTTTTTATCTGGCTTTTTTTCTTGTCTGGTACTTACTGGCAGTATATAATGAAAAGACGGAAAAATTCGTTATTACGTTCTAATTATATTATAAGGAGTAGAAAATATGGATGATTTAGAAAACATCAAGGCCGACCTTCTGGTAGATTGCCGTGGCTTGAGCTGCCCCATGCCGATTCTGAGGCTTAAAAAAGAACTAAAGAACATGAAGACGGGTCAAATTGTCGAAATATGGAGCACGGATCCAGGCTCTAAAAAGGACATGCCGGATTTTGCCAAAAAACAAGGTGAAGAGTTCTTGGGCTACGCCGACGAGGCGGGGTATACGAAATATCTAATTAAAAAGGGAGAATAACTTGGATAAGATAGAGAAAGTCGCTGTGCTAATCAAAGATGTAGACCAGCAATACGAAGGGTTGCGAACCAGTCTTGGTTTGCTGCTTGAAGCGGCTTCGGTTCAAATGTATGTACTGAATCATGAAATTAAAAATATGGACGAAGCCTACCGGGATAACATGGAGTTTATTGATGAGATGGAAGGGGAACGTTACTCCAACCATCCGGCTAATATCGAAAAATACGGCTTCAAATCCATAACTACCGAGGAATTGTTGATCAAACTCAAAGAGGTTGACCTTATTATTCCTTTTTAGAGGGCAATTAATGATGAAAGTGCTAAATGTTGTTCGGTCAGCACCCGATGATTTTGTGAAGAAGTTCATAGAAACTTTTTCCGAAGACAAAGGAAACAAAGTAATTCCCCTTTTTGAAGGGGATGTGGACTGGTCATCTCTCATAGATGAAATTTTTTCGCATGATAAGATTATATGTTGGTGGTAGGTAATTTCCATCCAGAAATGGCTTGTTTCTGTAGTCTCGATAACAATCTACGAAATTGCTTGTGTGACGTGCAGGTGTATAACTCCACTCAATTCATGGATTTCATTGATTTGTAAAACAAATTCAAACTCCCGAGGTTGCTAAATACCTAAAGCTAAGAATGCTTTTACGGTTGTGACATATTGATATTTAAGTCTTCTGAAGTTTGAAGTGTAGAATCAATATTAAAGTTTCATAAAGGGGTTAATATAATGTCTGATTTATTAGGAATTTTAGTGTCTTCGGATAAACATCTCGATTATGTTATCGAATTAACCGCGGCCGCCCAGAAAAAAGGAAAAACGGTACGGATATTTTTCACCGGCCGGGGAGTGTTTCTTACTCAACAGCCTGAATTTGCAAAACTTGTAGGGAAGGCCAAGTTGTCGGTTTGTGATGTAAGTTTCCGTGCCAACGGTCTTGAAGGGGATGTGCCTGGCGTCGGTTTCAAAGACTTCGCCACACAGGCAAAAAACGCTGAGATGATTAAAGAATGTGACCGCTATCTCGTTTTTTGAACAAACTACCGAGACATTATGAATAGAATATCTTAGCTGATACTAAGAACAAGGGGGAGCGATATGAATAGAAAGTGGATCTTCATATTTTTTACGTTGATATTATCATTGTGCCTTTTCGGTTTGGGCATAGCTGGAGATAAGGTAGGAAATAGTCGCAAGGGAAAGCTTCTTTTCCGAAAGAATTGCCGCGCGTGTCACAATGGCGGGAAAGCGAGTGAACTGGGGCCATTCAAGAAAAAGATTAAAGAGTGGGATGGTATATTTGCAAAAGACAAATACAAGGAATATCAATGTAAAACTGAGTGGGAAAAGCTCTCCGAGCAGGATCTGCTCGATATATTAACCTACCTTCGTGCCGGTGCAGCGGATTCAAAGGTTCCGCGCGGATGCGGCTAAGACCGCCTTGCTTTAAAATATCCGGAAACAGCGTTTTTCCGTAATTTCTTTTACATCAGATAATTGTCAGCGCCCAAGCTCGGTTATACCCGCTTGGGCGTTTATGGGTTGAGATGATTACATTAATTGATATGGTTAGTCGGTCTGATATTTTTTGAGTTTCCGCCATAGGGTATTGGAGCCGATGCCAAGCAGTTGGGCCGCCTTCATCTTCTTGCCGTCACAGTGATCCAGCACATTTAAAATATACTTTTGCTCCAATTTCTCCAGAGATGGCCATCCGTCCCTCACGTGATTGAATACGCAAGCCTCATCAATGACGGTTAGCGCGGGTGGGAGGTGCTCAAGTCGAATTTTTTGCTTCCCGGCAAGAATACTGGCTCGCTCGACGGCATTGGCGAGTTCCCTGACATTACCCGGCCAGTCATAATTTTCGAGTATATGGGCGACCCGAGGTGAAAAGCCTAAGGAACCGGGGGCGAATTTTGCCAGAAAGTATCGTGCGATAGGGAGTATATCATCCCGGCGTTCACGAAGGGAAGGTATATGAATCGGAAAGACGTTGAGCCGGTAATAAAGGTCTGCTCTGAATTTTCCTTCCCTCATCATCTCTTCAAGGTTTCTATTGGTGCTTGCGATGATACGGGCTTTGATCGGGAGTTCCGTATTACCCCCCACGGGACGGACTTTTTTTTCCTGCAAGGCTCGCAAGAGCTTTACCTGGATCGAAAGGGCGATATCTCCAATCTCGTCGAGGAAAATGGTACCGTTGCCAGCTTCAATAAGCAATCCTCTTTTATTGCGATCAGCACCGGTGAAAGACCCTTTAACATGTCCAAACAACTCGGATTCCAGCAGGGTCAGCGGTAAAGCCGTGCAGTTAATCGGCAAAAATCTGGATATTGATTTCGGAGACAGTGAATGTACAAAATTGGCGATAACCTCTTTACCCACGCCTGTTTCTCCTGTAATCAACACATTGGCAACAGTGTCGGCCACTTGATGTGCCATTTCCAAAACTCTCGACATGCTTTTGCTCCGGAATGGCAACAACTCTGGATTTTTAAGGGCTGCAATGCTCTCTGTTCGTTCACCCTTATTTTTGGGGACCTTTTTGTTACGGCTGGCCATCATTTTTTTATTTAACTGGGCATACTTATGCTTGAGGTCATAATCCTTACTGGCCTCCATAAATTTAATCCCCGGCTCTCCCCAGTCTTCTACGAATTTTCCTTCGAACGAACAGTGCTGTCTGTGAAGACATTCGTGCTCTTGAACCAGAACCTCCCGGTCGAAACAATAAGAAGCATAACCACTGAGATAGCCACATAGTACATAGCATACAGGTCCGGTATCTGTGAGTTTAAGATGTCTGTGGGAATCGACTTCGTAAGAATTGAACCAGCGGCCACGAAACATCAAATTCCCCTCATCCGGGTTAAATGAAAGATAACTCAAAATCGTTTTACAATAACCCCGCTGGGTTTGCATCATCGCGCCTGCCTGAAACCACTCTTCCTTGCTCTCCCATTCGTACATCTGCCCCAGGCTTTTTGCATCCATGTTTCCCACTTCATACCCGTAGTGAAAAATAACGGGTTGGCACTGCTTCCCAGCCAAGATTTTCAACGATCATGCGGCGAAGTTCCATTAAAATATTACCGTCGAATATCAAAACGCGCCGGTTTTCAAGTTCGACCAATCCACGGTCCGGTTGGAAATCGAGTACATCGATGATTGAAAGGTCTGACGGCTTCACTTGAGTCCTCCTGATGATCTAATTTGGCGTTTTTATTCGTTGCCCAATTTTAATTCCATTTTGGAATATATTATTCCAAAATGGAATTCCCGTCAAGCAAAAAAATTACTTTGAATGGATTTAAATTCGGTAAAAAGTCCGCCCTGACAGGTTATCAGGCAACTCGATAACTTTGGCATAATTTTTGAATTAAATTCATATGCATTTTCTTTATCTAAAAGGATATATGGTTATTGTCTTGGCTGCAGTCCACCTTATGGATGGCATTTGGGATTGCGATTATCACGAATATCTTTAGTTAATGGAAAGGAGGTGAATCGAAATAATTTAGTCTAACACTTTGTATTTGGTGAAGAACAATTTATCTATTGACAACTAACACCTATATAGGGGGACGAATGAATAGATTTAAGAGTTTAACATTATTGATCGGTATTTTTATGATAGCAGCCTTTGCGAGCACTTCCTTTGCCGGTTCCGGTGTTCCGAACTACGGAGCATTTGGAGGCGAAAAAGTTAATTGGAGCTCCAATGACATTGGCGCTATATACTCAAAAGATTGGACAAAGGATCAAGTCAAGGCATTTGTCAACAAACCTTGGACGAAAGAGGAAAAGGAAAAATTGTTGGGCGCTGAAGGGATGGGATATATCCTCGATAAAAAAGGATTTCCTATGGAAAAGGTTAAAGGAGACTTGACCGCAAAACAACTTTAATGAACGGCAAAGCTGTCTGGATGCCGATCATGCTTCAATACGGTCTGGGCATGAACATGAAAGACTTTAAGAAAATTTGGATCGATGAGGGAAAATGGCAAAGATCCCAAGCATTTCCTTCTCGATATTCGCATGGAATCCGAATTTCTTCAAGGGCACATTCCGGGAGCTGTCCGTCTGGATACCGGTCTCGATTTCTGGTATCTACCGGGACTGGCACCGGATCAGAAAGCCACCTACTACCTCCAGTGCAAAAGCGGCACCCCGGCAGACGGCGGTATTCGGGGAGCACTGGTTGCCAGACACATGAGAATGATGGGATATACCGGTGAAATTTACAACCTCACCGATGGGTTCAGAGGCTGGCTGGAAGAAGGCTACCCGGTCGTCAACCGTCATGGCCAGTTCAATCTGGTTCCGGGAACCTTCCAGAAACCCGATCCATATTTTAAAAAGGGCAAATATCCAAAGACATTGCCGTACTCTCCTCAACCGTAAATGAAACATCGACAATGATGAGCCGTGCGATAGTGAAAAATTAGGGAACTATCGCACTATAATCCAAGAAATTCCCGTGGTGAACCTATTTTTCCTTTTATGGGAGGGTTCACCACGGGTTTTTTTTGGCACGTAAATTGTATGAACTGTTGTAAAGTCTAACACGGATTATATGGTATAGGGACTGCTAAAATAAAAACTGATCAAAAAGAAGGAAAGGAACATTATGGCTAAAAATCTCGTAACAATTGTAAAATCATCAAAACATGAGGTCAATATCTGCCGTGATACGGGCATGGTGATCATAGGAGAACGAATAAATCCCACCGGCCGGAATGCCCTTCAGGCGGAGCTCAAGGCCGGAAAATTTGACATGGTCCGTAAGGATGCCGTCGCACAGTTACAGTCCGGGGCGAGCATCCTTGACGTTAATTCCGGTCTCCCCAGAGCCGACGAACCGGCGCTTTTGGTTCAGATGATCAAAGAAGTCCGGGATGCAGCCGATGACCCTCCTATCTGTATCGATACGCCTAACGTGAAAGCTCTTGAAGCGGCACTGAGTTATTACTGTAAAGACGGTGCCAAGCCTTTGGTAAATTCGGTTACTGCGGAGGCCGAGAGTTTACGAAATGTACTCCCTCTCATTAAGGAGTATGGCGCAGCCGTTATCGGACTGTGCAGCGGTGATTCAGGTATCCCGGAAACCGCCGAAGACAGGCTGAGAAACACCGATGTGATCATGGAAGCGGCAGCAAAACTGGGAATCCCTGCCGAGGACATTGTTATCGACTGCCTGGTATTAACCTTGGGTGCAAAATGGGAGGCGGGCAAGATCGCTCTGGATGCCATATCCATGATCGTAGAAAAATATGGCGTCAATATTACCATGGGAGCAAGTAATATCTCCTTCGGATTGCCGGATAGAGAATATCTCACTTCATTTTTCATGGCAATGGCCGCTGTGGCCGGGTTGTCATGCCCCATATGCAATCCCATGAAGACCCAGGAAGTTATCAGCCTCCAGGCCGCAGATCTGGTTATGGCAAGAGATTCTTACGGTATGAAATGGATCAAGGGTTTCCGGGCCCGTCAAAGTGCTTGAGGATCTTTAACAAGAGAGAATAACACTGGATGGAAACAGCCACTATCATTTTTCAGCCTTCAGGTCACAGAGGAAAGATATCCAAAAACAAGAGTGTTCTGGAGGCTGCATGGGAGCTCGGCGAGAACATTGAATCTCTTTGCGGCGGTAAAGGGTCTTGCGGAAAGTGCAGGGTTCTGATTGCCGAGGGGCGCTATCCTAAGTATAACATTGTCTCCGGTCGTAACCACATTTCAGGATGGAAAAAAGCTGAAAACCGTTTTATTGACAGCAAAAATAAAAAAAAGGGATATCGCCTGGCCTGCTGTGCTGAAATTAAAGGTGATGTTTTGGCTTTTGTACCGGAAGAATCCAGGGCTACCAAGCAGATCGTATCTAAACGCCCCCACCTGGTACCCGTTTCTTACGATCCAATTGTAGAAAAATACGATTTGATCATGGATCCACCATCGGCAAATAATGCTCAAGGAGATCTGGAACGCCTTATAGATGCATTAAATATTCAATATGGCCTGGAGGATCTCGGTTGCGACATCGATACATTATATTCCTGTGATATTGATCTATTAAGAAATCTTCCCTCAAGGCTTCGTGAAAAGAATTGGCATGTTACCGTCAGTGTCTGGATGGATAGAGAAATTATTCGCATTCTACCGGGAAGGGTATTGGATAGTTTTGGCATTGCAGTTGATATCGGAACCACCACCGTTGTTGCTTCTCTGGTGCATTTAAACTCCATGCAAATTCTTGATACACAGTATATCATGAACCCCCAGGTCAAGTATGGTGAGGACGTGATTTCTCGTATCAACTATCATGTGCAAAATAAAGAGGGTCTTGCACAAATGAGTTCAGATATCATCGAGGCCCTTAACAATATGATTGAAGCGCTGCTGCGTTCCACCTGGCCGGATAATACCCGCTGGCCGGAAACGGCAGAAGAATTTAATTACAGTGAAGTTATAAAGCAGCGGGCAAATACAGAAGGGAAATTCTTATGTCTGATCCCTGAGGATATTGAGGATGTCACCATTGTCGGAAACACCATCATGCATCACATATTCCTGAAACTCGATCCCAGGCACGTTGCCCTTTCTCCCTTTCCGCCTGTTGTTCAGAAAAGCCTGAATATCAAAGCCAGAAATTTGAAACTTAACATATGCCCTTCAGCGTATGTCCACATACTACCCAATGAAGCCGGCTTTGTGGGTGCAGATAATGTTGCCGTTTTAACAGCCGAAGCGCCGTATAAAAGTGATCAGATTCAACTGATTATCGATATCGGTACCAACGGCGAACTGGTTCTGGGGAATAAAGAACGTCTAATATCCACCTCATGTGCTACAGGTCCGGCTTTCGAAGGTGCTGAGATCACTTTTGGAATGCGGGCCGCACCCGGTGCCATCGAGCGTATCGCCATCGATTCTGAAACCCATGAAGTGGTGTATAAGGTGGTCGAACATGACGCATGGTCCAATTATGTGAAGCCCGGAGAGCTCAAAACACGCGGTATCTGCGGATCGGGGATTATGGATCTGCTGGCTGAGCTTTATCGTGTTGGGATCATTACCAAAAGCGGAGCCTTTCAACAGAATCTAAAATCTCCCCGATTTCGTATCAACTCAGATACACAACACCAGGAATTTGTTATCGCCTGGGCTGATGAGACAGTAACGGGCAGAAATATCACCATAACGCAAAAAGATGTTCGTCAGATCCAGCTTGCCAAAGCTGCCATTTATACCGGTTGTAAACTGCTAATGCGAGAGTGGGGTACGGATCGGGTTGACGTGGTAAAGATCGCCGGTGGTTTTGGAATTCACATCGATCCTGTCAAGACGCTGATCATGGGAATGATCCCTGACTGTGATCCGGGTCAAATTATTCCAATTGGCAATGCGGCCGGTGTCGGCGCTCTTGTCACTTTGGTGAACCGGGAAAAAAGATCCGAATCCGACTGGGTGGCCCGAATGGTCGAATATGTTGATCTGGCTTCATTGCAGGGTTTTAAAGACGAATTCGTTGATGCGCTTCATATCCCTCACAAAAAAGATCCTTTCCCCCATCTGGAAACGATTTTACCGTCGGCGATTCTTTCCCAGGATTAAAAAACGTTTTCGGTGCGGCTTTCAGGATAGATTGAATCCAATGAGAATGGTTCCCAGATCTCTCGCGTTGATATCCCAGCCGTATCGCTTTTTAAAATACACATCTGCTGAGCCAACGGGAGATGCGGAGAGGACATCATGGATTCCGCGAATGCCCTCAATCTCATGAAAAGGAAGGCCTCGAACAATAAAAACCGGAGGGTGGCCTCGAGCTTTTTTCATCCTGTCAAGATGCAGGACGAATTTTTTTCGAAGAATTTTAACGGTGCTTTTTTTCATAAGGCGCTTCAGGCGTCTGGCATCGGTTATTTCCTCCCCGATCACTATATCTCCGGCAACCCAAAAAAGGGACGGCTCCGTGGCATGCCTGAACTCATTATTGTTCAGCACTGCGCAAATGTATTTTCTGGAAAGGACATCCTTAACACCTTCATTATAATAGCCCCCTAATCCCGATAATCCATTTTTATAAACGTTATTTTCAATTTCAAAGACGTTTGCCCGAGCTTCCTGGTCAAGCCACTTTACGTCTAAAATTCCTGTAGTGGAACTCAGCACCGCCTCAATCTGTTCAAGATGCTTATTCATTTTTTCCGGTAGTAACAATCTCTTTTTATCCCAACTTCAAACGCTTCAACAAATGTTTGTCCGCTTCCTTTAAGAGAATTTTTCCGTCATTATCTTTGATGGTGTTTTCAAGGAGTTCATTGATCAGACTTTGGTCTATTCTTTCTTTAGATAGAAGTATTGCCAATTGAAGGGCGCACCAATTTTTTTCAAATGCATCTTTGCCTTGGAAAATTCCTTTTTGAAGCAACGTTATAATTCCATCCAGCGGATAGGGGACCATCCAGTTTCTAAAATTCTCTATATGTGCAAGCAACGGCTCACCTTTAGCGCGAAAAGATGCGCCTTCGAATCCCACGATGCCCCATTCTTGTTCAGTTTCAGGATACCTTACAATAAAGGCCACGAGATCATCCCTGAATTCAGCCAGAAATTCGCCTGACAGTGGATACTTTTTGGGATCGCTCAAATAGGCCCTTTGCAATAGGGCTTTGGTGATAGGCAGTGTTTTGTTGTACTCAATCTTTGACCTTGTGGATTCCACGAGAGATATAAAGCCCTCTTTGGTATCCGGACCAATCGACCAGTTTTCACACTGTTTATAAAATAAGTACTCATCAATATAAGTTGTAGTTGCTGAATTCAAGAAATATTTTATCGGCAAATTCTCCCCGATGAAAAAATCTTTCCCGGCCAGATAATGAAGTTTTGGGAAATCCAGAGATTGGATATTAGAGCCGGAAAAATAATCAGCTAGATACGAAGAGGTCCAACGTTCCTTGATAAGAATAGATGCCAGCGACGAAACATTGATTTCCTGAAGAGACTGTGTCACCTTTTCATTGTTTTTTAGAACCGCGTCGGCTTGTATTAAATTTGAGCACGAGACCGGCTGGTTTGAAGCCATTATCAACAAATCCGATCCTCCAAGAAAAACATGAGAATGTTTGAATTCCTGTTGTACCGTGTTCAGAATCATTTCAATCATGCCGGGGCTGGCAACGATGGTATGAGCCCACTGCATTAGAACGCCCTTTTCGGACAGATGATCTTTCACAAGACGGTAAAAATCCTTGGTAAAGAGGGAATCAACCCCTGTAACCCATGGATTGCTGGGTTCTGAGATGATAATGTCCCATTTCTTTTTGCTTCTTCCAATAATCCGAAAGGCGTCTCCCATAAGGATGTTGACTCTGGGATCTTTATGCGCGCGATGAGTGAATGCCTGAAAGTATGGAAAGGCTTCGACAACAGATGGTGAAATTTCGGCAACGTCAATCCGTTCAATATCCTCGTAAAGTGTAAGTTCTCCTGCAGTAACGCCTGTTCCGAGTCCAACCACCATCACGTTGGATCTTTTTTCGGCCAGCAAAGCCGGTATGTGGGCGAGGAGCTTAAGCGTGTATATATCACCTATGGTGGAAGAATCTGATTTGCCGTTGATGAACAAGGCCATCGATTTTTTGTCGAACAGCGGAAATGGTTGTGTATCTTGAGTTACCGCAACCGTAGCGGTTGGGCCATCATTGTAATATTTCAATTCGAATCCCTCATGGAATTTTTCAAAAAAATGGTTGAAATCGGTGAAAGAAAAAGGCAAGGGCGCTCGAATACGAAATGTACCCGCGGTGAAATTTTTTTGATCGTAAAAGTAAGAAGATGATCCCATAAAACCAATGACAATGAACAATACTGCGGTTGGGATCACATATTTTTTAGATAAATGCCACCCGGCAAGTCCGGCCGATATCGCCGCTAAAAACGCAGCCGTTAAAAATACCCCCCGGTTGTTTAAAAAATAGTACAGAACGATTCCACCGATCAAGCTTCCAAGAAGGTTACCGGCAGTGTTCCATGAGAGTAGGATGCCCGAGTGCCGTCCGACGTTAATCAAATCCTGTTTCAATTCATGGAAGATTATTGGAACCGTGGCGCCCATGAGACCTATGGGAAAAATCAAAATAGAAGCCAGCCCTAAAAACACATCAATGTAATATCCCCAGAAACCAACAATGTTCGACTGAAATGATATCCTTATCAGATGAGCCCAGTATGGCCATCTATCCAGTGTGGTAAAAATGATCAGCAAAAATATCGATATAAAAATCTGATTGACATATAAAAGCCATCTTGAAATTTGTTTCAGACCGCTCACGACGAAGCTTCCGGCAGCGATTGAGAGTATAAAAACCGAGACAATGATCGAAAAGGAATATGAGGAACTTCCCAGAGAGAGGTTTGTAATCCGAACCAAAACATTTTCCAAACTCATGACATAAAAACCGCTCAGAAAGGCAATAGAATAAAGGAGAAAAGGTGGAAACCTGCCGATGTCCGATGAAGGTTCGGGAATCACTTTTTCGATATATTCTTTGGGTTCTTTCGAGAGTTCGGCATTGCTTTAAAAGTTTTGGTAAGATAAGAAAAAAGAAAAATGCTCCCAGGTTCAGAATTGAAGTTTTGACCATGGTCGCCGGCAGCCCGTAGTTGGGAATTAGATAAAAACCGGCCAAAAGTGTTCCTAAAAACGCTCCGGCAGTATTAACGCCATATACAGTTGCGTGGACTCTGGTTGCTTCTAAAAGGTTTTTTGATATTCCTCGGGTCAGAAAAGGTATTGTTCCGCCCATGCAAATGGTCGGTACACCCATGAGCAATATCGAACATAAAACCCCTTGAAAAATGATCATGATGGGAGGGGAAAAACCCCAGTATTTTGTAAAATAATCTACGGATCTGAAAATATATGGAAAGAACAAACACCACAGGCCGATAATGCCTTCCAAGAAAGCATATGCAATAAAGTGGCGTTTAACTCTGGTCGTTAATTTTCCGCACAGATAATATCCTAAAGATAAGCCTCCCAGAAATGTAGCAAGGATGATTGCGGTGGCCACGCTGTCGCTTCCCAGCAGTCTGCTAAGATATTTTTGCCAGGTTACCTGGTAAATCAAACCGGCAGCACCGGTTAGTAAAATGAAAAAATATATAAAAATTGATAATAGTATATTAGGCATAATATTCCTTTTTGGGTATCATGGTCCGCGTATTGTTTCACCTCAGGACACCGGCATCATATGTGACAATCTTTATTTTTGCAATATTCAGGCCAGGATTATATTATGAAGCTCGCAATAGGCTGATTCCCTCTTTACAGATGAACGAGGGGAGACTAAGTTTATTAGAAGCTATCTCAAAACAATCTTTTGGCCCAACCTCGGCGTTGGAGCCTCGTTTTAAGTCCTCGACATACTTTTAGTATGCCTGCGGGTTAAAACTCGGCCCCGCCTTGATCTTGGACCAATATCTTTATTTTGAGATGGCTTCTATAAACAATTTTTTCATTAAAAATGTTAAGGAAATTAACAGTTCAAGGTCACAGACTTTCAAACCCTAATTGATCGTAAACAAAATGGGAAAAATATTTTATGTGTTTGATTTATTATGCATTTTAGTGAGTTCAGATGCATTTTCATAACTCTTCTATAAATGAGATATAAATTTATTATAAAAAATCCCATTTTGTTTACCTTTCAGGAAAGCCGATGATACCCCATCTTCTTCGTTATCAAGGGCTCGCAGTAGACGACTACGGCTTCGCCCTTGATGCCTCAAATCTGGAGCATCTTCGACTTTCGATCATTTAGGGTCAAAGCAAATAGAAACAGACTATGTTATTTAAATTCTCCGTCATGCAGAAAGCGAACAGGACCCCTATAAATTTAGTGTTATTTACCGTTTTGTTCGCTGTGGTAATGTTCCTTAGGGGGCATAAAGCAGAATCTTCGTCACTGTCAAATCGTATTCCGACAGGCGACCTGTATGCTCAGTTTATTGAGAAAAGTCTCGGTACGGACTGGTACGGAATTTATATGCAGGAAAGCAAGGTCGGTCATTTAAAAAGCACAACCGGTCGTGAAAAAGGTCTAAACGGAATCATCTATAAAATTCAACTATCAGGAACCATTCAGATTCCATCGCAAAAAGAAACCGGCGAGATGAAAATAAACATGGATGCGGCATTTAATGCACAGCCGCCTTATTCACTGATACGTTATTCCGACAGAATGATGCATAAAGATGAACTATCAGAAACCAAAATTATTGGGACATCAAACGGATATGAGGCAAGAATTACTCAAGGCAAGGAAACCCGAGCTTACATCATGGGCCCCCTCGAGTATTCACTTAAAGATTATACAGCCGTTCAAATATGGATCACCCAAAATCCTGAAAGAGGTGCCCGTATCAAATACCCGCATCTTAGTTTAAAAACACTTAAAAAAGAAGAAAACACATCATATATCAAGGCAATTCACAGTGGTATTATTGCCGGTGTTAGAAGAACTTATTATGATGTAATAACTACAGACGCCAATGGATTAGAGATAAAAGAGGTGTTTGGTGCAAACGGTAAAGCCTATAGTATATTTTTGGGAGAGGTGTTTGAATGCCGGCTCGAGCCGCAATCTCTGGCAACCAATATAGACACAACGATCAATTTGTTCCTTAAAAATACGGTTTCCATCAACCGGCCCTTGGGTGATTCTGAGAAGGTGAAACTGTTAAAGCTTTCATTTGATAATACCTCCGGGGCGCTTCTTGACAATGCCCCGGGTCAGTCGGTTACACCTAACTCAGTCAATGATTCCGTTATTGTCGCCGTAGATTCCAAGGGTATTCCCTACATAAACGCTACCAAGGAAGAGATTAAGAAGAATTTAGCAGCCACAATCGATATTCCCGCAAATCATCCCAAAATCATACGTTTGGCCCATAATGCAGTGGGTGACGCAGGGACTAATTTCGAAAAATTAAGCCGTCTGGTCAAATTCGTTTATCAATATATCGAAGACGATTATACGGCTAACCCTTTGACAGTGATGGATATTGTAGAAAAAAAGAAGGGCGACTGCAGTGAACATGCCAAATTGTTTACAGCCATGGCCCGCGCCATGGGGATTCCTTGCCGGACTGTCGGCGGATTGGTTTACCTCGGTGATGAATTTAAGGAATTTGGTCTGCACGCTTGGAATGAGGTTGTCATCGACGGGATATGGGTTCCGGTTGACCCCACATGGGGGCAAACCTTGGTTGACGCGACTCACATTCGCTTTTCGGTGGACATTTCCAAGGAATGGGAGATCATGGCTGTTATTCCTAAGATGAAAATAGAGGTTCTAAGCGTCGAACACAAAAAACAAATCAGTTCAGGACACATGCTTTCAGTTTCGCAATAAATTCATTGGGATCGATATTCCATCCTACACATGACAGGCGCGTCTCGGAAAAATCCTCCCAGGGTGCCCACTCCGTCTTACCCCCCACCGAATTGATCATCATTGTCCGATCTCCAAAATTCACCATCCCTTTTAGTCGAAAAAGCTCGTAGGGCAATTCCTGAATAAACCGGTTAAAAGCGGTTTCATTCAGCGGATGGGATTCGGAAAAAGAGAAGGTCACAAAATTCGTGTCCGTAAATATTTTTTCTTGATGGCTGCCGGTTCCGGTTTTGTGGTCGAAATAGGGGAAAATTATATGATCATTGCGGGGCAGTTCTCGGCGATTACCATCAAAAGCGTTCTTACCAACACCCGAGATAGCAGGTTTGAGCCATACAACTTCCGGTTCAATCCGACAGTTGACCGCTGGGATGACCTGTGAGCCGGGTAACTCGCGGTGAATTTCATTTAGGTACTGAGGAATATCATCTTTTCTCAGAAGATCTATTTTGTTGAAAATAATGGTGTCGGCTTGCTTCAACTGGCGGAAGAAAAGCGTTCCAAACACATCCCGAACCTCCCAGCACTCGGCATCCATCACGGTTATAATTTTATATAACTCAACCTTATCTTTAAAATTAGACATTGATATTACTTTAGAAACCGACTCCGGATCTGCCACCCCCGTGGCTTCGATAACAATATAACGCGGCCCAAAACGCTGTAAGATTTCTTCAATGGACTCCTGCAAATCGTCGCTCATGGAACAGCAAATACAGCCGCTGGTGAGTTCTACCACATCAGAACCGAGATTCTTGATCAACAATCCATCGATTCCCACCTCCCCGATTTCGTTCATAATAATGACAATGTCCGACATATCGGCATCAAAGGACATGATATGTTTCAAAAGCGTCGTTTTTCCGGACCCCAAAAAACCTGATAAAAGGATTATTTGAACTTTCGTATTCATAATTATTTCAAAAAAAACCGTATCGATTTACGAAGTGGTTTTAATGGGATATGAGGATTGCAGGCTCCCCCAGTTATTACACCAGTCGAAGGATTAACTCCTGTTAACGGGACGGATATATCTGATTTCTTCCAAGGATCTCGAAGGTAATTATGCTGTAATGCGTCTTATTCATGGAAATTATTTGGCTTCGGCCAGCGCTTTCGCAAAGAATTCACGCCTGACGCGGGTGGATTCCGCTGGTGATACCCACTTGAGAGCAGCAGTCGTGCATCCCGTTACACAGGCCGGTTCAAGTCCTTCATCGATTCTATCTTTGCAGTAGTCGCACTTAAATACTTTTCCTGTCTCCTGATTCCATTGCGGCGCACCCCAGGGGCAGGCCGTAATACAAGATTTGCAGCCGACGCACAGAGAAGAATCGACGAATACGATTCCATCCGTCGCCCTCTTTTGCATTGCACCGGTAGGGCAAGCCGAGACACACCATGGTGTCTCGCAGTGAAAACAGGGCATGAATATGAAATTGATTCTGGGAATGCCTCCTACCAGTTTAGGGCCCACGGGAATGATCATACAGAAAGCCGGGCCCACAGGTATGTCGTTTTTTGTCTTGCAGTGCACTTCACAAGCGCAGCATCCAATACATCTTTTTTTATCCTGATATAAATAGTAGCTACTCATAGGAATCGCTCCTTCCTTTTCTCGCCTCAAACCTTTTTCACTTGCACAAAACAATCCGCGATCGGACAGTTACCCCCGACGGTTACTTCCAACAGCCCCTTCATAAAAATATTGTCTCTCATGCCCTTCCTGTAGGACCTGGTTTGAAGGGGGATTTCGCGACCGTATCCGTGCAGCGTGTAGACCACTTCCGGGTGTATGAATTCGGTGACAGCTGCTCGTACGGTCTGAGAGACACCGTTGCAGGAAACCTCCACAAGATCGTTATCCTCGATTCCAAGTTTTTTAGCCTCGTCTTCGTTCATCCAGAGCCGGTTTTCGGATTGGATCTCGTTAAGATATTTATTGTTGAGGGTGGTCCCCTGGGTATGAACCGCAATTTTTCCGGTAATAAGCCGAAAGTTGCCCTCGGAGGGCGGCTCCGGGCTTTTATAATCAGGAAAGGAGGGGATTCCATTCTCCTCCAGAATACTGGAGACGAATTCAAGCTTCCCAGACGAAGTATTAAACGGCAGATCTGTCTTACGATCGAAAAGGATCTGTTTTGGGGTAAGTTCCACATATCCTTTGTCGTCGAAGTCGGACAGTTTAAATCCAATGTCCTCCAACTGCCAGGCTATCAGTTCTTCAACCGAATCATAGGGAAAGTACTGGCCCACTCCCAGCCGCTCAGCGAGCTGTTTGATGATCCACCATTTGGGTTTGCTGTCATATCTCGGTTCCACTGCCTGTCGCCGGATCCAAAGGGCCGGTTTCGGTCCGCCTTTGACGATCACGGGATCGGTCCTTTCAAGGTACATCGACTCAGGAAGGATCACGTCCGATATCCATCCGATATGGCTGAAATTGATATCGACGGAGACCAGTAGATCCAACTTCATAAGACCTGCTTTGAATGCTTCCGGATCCGGATATGAAGAGAGTGGGTCGAATCGGTAACAGATGAACGCCTTTACCGGATAGGGGTCTTCATTCAATATCGCGTAAGGAAGCATCTGTCCCAGCCCGTAATCAGGGGAAAGATGGTTATACTTCCATCCGATTCCATCGAATCGCTTTTTTTCCACCTTGGGCGGAAGATTCACGAACTTTTTGAGCGGCTTGAATCCGCAATGTGTTTCATTTTTATTGAAAAGCAGGCTTCCCGGTGCTTCGTAGGCACCTAACAGGCCGTAAAGTATATAGATGGAGCGTCGGAAATAATAGTCATCAGCGCTGCGAGCCGTCATCCACCCCTGATTCAGTATGACAGCCGGCTTGGCATCACCCAGTTCATGAGCTATCGTGATGATCTCTTTTGCAGAAACACCTGTTTCTTTTTCTGCCCACTCCGGGGTGTAAGGCTCTATGAAAGCAACTAGTTCTTTCATACCTAAAACCCAGTCATTGACAAATTCGGCGTCATAAAGTTTTTCTCTCACAATGACGTTGATCAATCCAAGGTTTAGGGCATATTCGGTCCCGGGGCGAAGGATAAAAAAACGGTCTGCTTTGGCGGCTGTATAGGTCCACCGGGCATCCGTATATATGAACTTCATTCCCCTTTCCAGGGCATCAATGAAATCTTTTGCTTCTTTGGTGCCGAGAGATTCGATGATATTTCTTGAATAAAGGATCGAATAGTTGCAGTTCTTCCAGTCGTAAGTAACTGTGTTCCTTCGCTGGCCGGCCATGCCATTGTGAGCGTTGTGGACACTATTTGAGCAGGTTGCGTGCTGGTTGAAGTAGTTGGGTGATCCGAGGGCCTTGATAAACGCCTTGTGTAAATCATTAAAGGGACCGCCCCTGTCGCCCAGGACAATACTTTCTCCCCCGTACTTATCCCTTACGTCCTTGAGCTTATTCGCAACATAGTCCAGAGCTTCATCCCAACTGACTTTTTTCCACTTCCCGGAACCCCTCTCTCCATCACGGATGACCGGGTGTTGGACGCGTTCTGTATCCGTCTGGGTCGCTTTTTGTGCCGTTCCTCTCGGGCAAAGGTGTCGTCCTCCCAACAGATAGGGGTTGCCCCAGATTTTCTTTATGGCACCGTTTTCCACCTCAATTTCGATGGGGCACCTTACGCTGCATGTGGCACAGACGCTAAAAACTTTCTTTGTGGTAGAATCAGACATCTCTCCTTCCTTTCCAAAGTCTTCATTATTTACAAGATGTGATTAAACACGGTGTCGGGATTATGCGAATCTTGTACCCGAATTTATCGAGAATGTGTTACTGAAAATTTGTATTCACACAGATCTTTACTCCAATTTTAAGCCTTCGTCAACCATGTACCGCAATTCATTAAGACCCATAAATCAATATAATATTATTGCCCACGCCACCAAGTCTTTTCTTCTTTGACGACAAATTTATTATTCATAGCACCACACACCATCCGTTTAAATGGTGGTCCTATCCATACCGCTTCCATAGAAAAGAACTATATAAAAAGAACACCTCTTTTTGTTTGGGTTTCGGTAACCCGGAGTTCAAGAAGGGGCATACAATACATCCGGCCAGGGGCTCAAAATCAGCTGCTCTTGAGATCTTTTTTGAGACTCGGATCGGAGTAACCGACACTATGCAGCTCCACCCTTCTTTTTTGCCTCACCATAAAAAAGGCCTTGTCAATTTTGTCCCAGATCTCTTTTTTCAGAGTTCTACCGAAATCAGGGGGTATGGACCTCGTCCGGCGGAAGTTGCCATTTCCGTCTCTTCCCGAATGAAATCATAAAATTTGTGGGATTCATGCCTCAACCATTCAATTGCCGATCTGCCTGAAAAGAGCTCTTTTGATGCCTGGACGATATCTGAAGGTTCCATCGATAGTATCCAGCCCCTTCCATGGGGTGCTATACTGACAAGTGAGGGATTGTCAATGATATCGGGATTGATATCAACAATCTTTCCTTCCAGGGGTGCATAAAGATGGAGGATCTTTTCATTACCGGAGATGATACAGAGAGGGTCTCCTTGACTGATGAAAGAATTTACAGACGGGAGTTTTATATCGTGCACCACACCGATGATTTGACGAGTAAAGTCGTCAATTCCCATTCTGACCAATCCATTGATTCGCTTTACCCAGATATGCCCCTCATCATAGAGACGGTCGGAAAGCATCTCGAACCCGCCGATTTTTTCTCTCTCTTTTGCCCGGGCCTCTTTCAACATAAAAACAGGATGGCTTGCGCCAAGATCCTCCATCCTCTGGTCTACTTCACAATTCCAGCACTGGAAGTCGTTGGCACAGACCTTGTGGGAAATGAAGCCCATGCGCATGTACCGGCATTTTCGAAGCGGGCCGGGCAGCTTTCTCCATCTTAAAACATTTTCGTATTCCATTTTCATCGCACCGGTAGGACATACAGCAGCACATGAGCCGCATCCGATGCAATCCTCTGACGGCATGTCAAATGGTGTAGCCGGACGACGATTTCTTCCCCGGCCTACAAAATCTATGGCCCTCACTTTAGCCACATCCCGGCAGACCCTTACGCAGAGGCCACAAAGGACGCAATCGCTGTCTGTCGGGCTAAAACGGGATTTTTTGACGCCAAGAGAACCTGCGAGGTTTATTACGGAGTCGATATTCGGACATCGGGTGAGCAGCAGCTCGGCGATGAGCTTCCTGCCTTTGACTATACGCTCTGTATTGGTTTTGACAACAATATTATTTTTGGCGGGATAAGCACAGGAGGGTTGCAGTCGGGTAAAATTATTCTCTGTCACCTCAACCATGCACAAGCGACATCCTCCGTAAGGTTCCATATCCTTGTGATAACAGAAATTGGGAATTTGAATGCCTACTTGCTGAGCCGCCTTCAAAATAGTATCGCCCTCCTTAGCTTTGACTTTTTTTCCGTCTATTTCCAAGGTGGTCATATTGATATCTTCTCCTGTTTAAATATATTTTACCTAACCTGGTCCAAATAAGGATTCGGTCTATTGCTGAGCCGTGTTCTGGGCAGAAACCAGTCTACAAACCATTGGAGTCGGAAAGAAGGATATTGTAAACATCACGAGGTCCAAGAACACTTTCCTGTTGTGATATGAGCTTCAAAATCCTTTCTGAAGTCTCTTATCCCGTTTAGAATGAGCGATGGGGCGCCTCCCCCAAGTGCACACAAGGCGAAATCCTTTATCATTCCTCCCATATCGTGTAAACTGGTAAGATCGTCCATTGTAGAGCGTCCTTCGTATATGGCCGTCATAATCTCTTTCATTTGAAAAACGCCCTCTCGACAGGGAACACATTTACCACACGATTCCTCCACGAAAAATGAGAGTGTGTGAAGGAGGATATCCACAAGACATGTATTTTGGTCCAGTACAACAATGACTCCCGAACCTATCATTGAACCCATGGTTCTCAGTGTCTCCGGATCAAGAGATATGTCCAGGTTCTCCCCAGGCAAAAAATTTCCGAACGGGCTGCCCACTTGCACGGCCTTTATTTGGCTTCCATTCAAGGGGCCGCCGGCCATATTAAAGATAACATGTTTTAAGTTTGTTCCCAAAGGAACTTCATACAGACCGGGCTGTTTGATTTTGCCGATTACAGAAAGAATCTTTGTCCCTTTGGCCTTCTCGGTTCCGATACCGGCATACGATTTACCGCCATGCTCAATTATGTGGGGAATGTTCGCCAAAGTCTCCACATTGTTTACGATGGTCGGTCGCTCCCACAAGCCTTTTTCAATGGGAAAGGGCGGCCTCAGTCGAGGGTCACCCATTTCCCCTTCGAGAGAATCCATCAGTGCGGTTTCTTCACCGCATACGTATGAGCCGCCGCCGCGTATGATCTTTAAAGTGAAGTTGAAATTAGATCCTAAAATGTTTTTCCCCAAAAGGCCGTATCGTTTGGCAGTGTAAACGGCGTCATTTAGAAACTCGTACGTGTGAGGGTATTCCTCGCGAAGATAGATAAGCCCCTGATGGCTGCCAATGGCATATCCTGCCATCACGATTCCTTCAAACAGCTTGAAGGGATTGCCCTCCATAATCGTCCTGTCCTTATAAGCGCCGGGATCTCCCTCATCAGCGTTACAAATGACAAATTTCTCTTTATGTTGAGCTTTTCGTGCCATGTCCCATTTGATGCCGGTGGGGAACCAGGCTCCGCCTCTGCCCCTGAGACCTGATTGAATGACTTCATCCACCACCACCTCGGGATCCATTTGGTAAAGCGCTTTATACAGCGCTGAATATCCTCCCATAGCCACATATTCCGACACACTCAACGGGTTGATGATACCGCAGTTTTCTAAAAGCCATCGGTGTTGATCCTTAAAAGGAGATACTTCTTTATAGCTGGGGATTCCATTTAATTCAGGGCCCGGTTCGGCGGATAAGAAAGGGTCCTCGATGGTGCAAAGCAACCCTTCCCTTGAAATTCTTTTTTGCTCAAGATCCTTTAGTACCCGTTTGATTTTTTTTACGGTCATTTGAGTATAAAGGAGAGGCGGCCTGCCGTGCAACCTGACAACGGCCATGGGTTCCAAGTCACAAAACCCTGAACAGCCCGTCTGGCCTATGGATATCTTGAGCCCTTGTTTTTCTTTGTCTTTAACCAACTCGTGATATAAGATATCGGCTCCGAGGGCGTGTCCGCATGTAGACATGCTGATGCTGATTTTCAGCTGTTTGGGGGCAAGAGATTTCAAACCGGCTTCCCTTAATTTATCAAGGTCCCCCAAAGTCTTTATTTTCATTTTGAATCCCCTGTCCTTTTATGAAGGATTTCAATGATCGTCTCAATCCTTTCTTTGTTGAGCTTCGGATAGGTAACGAGGTTAAAAGAAACATTGGGACCGATGGAACACAGACCCAGACAGTGCACTTTTTCCAGGCTGAATTTTTCGTTCCAAGTGGTTTCACCCATCTCAAGATTAAATTTGGATTTTAGGACGTCAATAACTTCATCCGCCCCATTGATATGACAGGCAATACCGGAACACACTCTAATTTTTGTGTCACCCTTTTTCCCAAGGCTAAAGGCACTGTAAAATGTAGCCAGCCCATAAACATTGGCGACGGGAATTTTCAGCAGTTGGGCAATATAATTGAGTGATTCCGTCTCCAATTGTTTGTCTTCTTCTTGAATTTCATGCAGAATCGCAAGTATGGCGGCCTTTTCATGCCGGTGTTTACTCACTATTCTTTTTATTTTCTCCCTTTCCATCTAAAGCCCTTTCTTATTCACATAGAGTTGAATCAGAATCGCTCCTTTGATATTCAGAGGTGTGAAAAAGGTAACGAATCCGATAATTTTCGGATTATTACCAGAATCAGTGGACAAAAAAATCACCAATGAGGTTTTCAGCCGCGTTCTTTCTGGCGCAGACTGGACAGAGATTTCCCGAATATTTGATCGTTTTATTGCCGCCCTGTTGTTTCTCTACGAACGCCATTTGTTTCTCGGTAATAAAAAAGCCGCCGCAGGAAATACATGTGACCAACTGATGCCGAGCCATCTCGGCACCGCACATGCGAAGTGTCCTTATCCCATCTTTGTCCTGCATGGTAATGGCCGTTGTGGGACAGTTAATGACACAGGACCCACAGCCGATACAATACTTGCCGGGACGGTGGAAATCTGTTTCAGAAGTAGAGTTTCTGTCCACATAAGAAAGGTGAATCGCATCCACGCCCATCTGGTCCCGACATACCTCGACGCACTGTCCGCAACTGATGCAAATATCACAGCGCAGGCATCTTTTTGCTTCCTGAATCGCACTATTGACAGGCATACCAAGTTCCACTTCCTGAAAACTTCCCTCTCTAGCCTCAAGATTCACCACGGGTATCACAGGCCTATAGGAAAAAGATTTTTCCTGGGAGGAAATTTCCATGACCTGGACCTGTTGTCGTCGGACCGGTATCAGTGTGTATTCAGGATTGGATTTTCCTCTCAGAGAACGATGGATGGCTTCTGCGGCTTTTTTACCGGAAGCAACGGCCTCTATAACAGTGGCGGGTCCGGTGACGACATCTCCGCCTGCAAAGACTCCGGGAACAGACGTCTCCATGGTGACCGGATCGACTGTGATCAGGTGTCTTCTCGTGAGCTCTAAATGTCTGAGGGGTCTTAGGCTTTTCGAATCCACTTCTTGGCCAATGGCACATATGATGGTATCAGCCGGCAGAATATGTTCAGTCCCTTCCAAAGGAAGAGGTCGTCTACGACCGGTTGCATCGGGCTTGCTCAGTCCGTTTCGAATGCACTCGAGACCGGTCACTTTTCCATTTTCACCATGGATACGAATCGGAGATAATAGAAAGTCCAAAATCGTTCCTTCTTCCTCCAGTTCCTGCACTTCTTTTGCGTGGGCCGGCATTTCCCGTTTGGTTCGCCGGTACACCAGGTGGACCTCGTCAACGCCCAATCTGAGGGCAGTACGAGCACAATCCACCGCTGCATTACCCCCGCCTAAGACCATTACCCTTTTACCTACTTTTGCTGTCCCCTGACGGGCCTTAAGGAGAAAAGTCAGACAGTCCTGGACCCCGGAAAAATCTTTTTCGCCCGGAATGGCGAGTGTCATGGGTCTGTGGGCGCCAACGCCAATAAAAATCGCCTGAAAATCTTGTTTTTTAATAGATTCAAGCGTGATATCTTCTCCAAAAGTAATTCCGGTATGAATATCAACACCCATTGCCTTGATATAGTCGATTTCCAGCTCCAATATGTCAAGGGGCAGCCTGTAAGCGGGTATCCACCACCGAAGCATGCCGCCGGGTTCGGGCATGGACTCAAAAATCGTGGGTCTGTAACCTTTTTTGGCCAAGAAATAGCCCGTGGAAAGGCCTGCCGGACCGCTACCGATGATAGCAATTTTTTCCTTGAATCGATTAGGCGCGGCATTAGGTGGGGGCATTCCTTCTTCATAGGCCCTGTCAAAGGCCACGCGTTTGAGTTGGCAGATTGCGATGGATTCATCCATCGTTCCCCGTCTGCAGGCCTTCTCGCAAGGGTGTACGCAGATTCGGCTGAGCACTCCGGGCAACGGGAGATCTTCCCGTAGCACTTTCAAGGCTTCTTTATATCGTCCGGTGCCCACAAGAGCGACATAGCTCGGTACGTCAACGCTGGCGGGGCATGCCAGCTGGCACGGAGCAGCCGAAAGGGTAACGCATTCTCCAGTGGGGCAATAGTGGGCTTCTATATGGCTGAGGAAGACGCCTCTATGTTTTTCCAGAGTAGCGGAAACCACACGGCCTAAATCAGCGCAGACCTTATCAACATCATTTTTCACAAGCAACCCGGCCATATCGATCATGATCGCTATGTGGTTTGTTTTTCCCCTTCCTTTGCAGATACCGTCTAATAGTTCCAACAGCCTTTCGATCTGCTGTCTGCAGTGAGATTGGGAGATTTGGCCGGGGGGGATTTCTGATATTGTGTTAAATAGTTTCTTAACCGGACAAAGGTGACTTGTCATATCAAAATACTCAACAGCTGTTAATTGGAGCAGTATTAAAATTATTATGAAATTTTGTTGATTTAGAAACCACAATTCAATTGTATTGTCAATATATATTTTTTTGTTAAAGCTTTATAACCTATTAACTTTAAAATAAATTTAGATAATTTCTTATGCTAAGTTCATGCGACGATCCTACCACTGTGTATCCATTTCAATATGTTGTTTTGATCGGCTTTCTCCCCTGAAAAATCCATCCAAAAGGGCAGGATTTCGGGAGTGTCATTAAACCGTTACGCGATTTTATTAATATTATGTAACCAATTGCTACAGCGAATACATTAAAGGCTACAGTTTTATAAATATCTGTTTTTACATCTTTATTTATAACACCTTTTCTCAAATCATTTCCATGTGTAGCTAATTTAATCACATCTATTGCTCAATTCAAAACGCCTTTTTTCAATTTCGGCAAGAAATCTTATCTATAATTTAATGATTTCAAATGGATAGGTTAATAACAATTTGCCTGACAATTTTTGGCATTCAGATTGCAGTTAAATAGGACAACACTGAACATATCGGAAGTAGAGATAATCGAAGCCTCATCTTCCACAAACGGAAGTTTAAGTTCAATAGAACATTCCTGCTCAGTGTCTAAACGATCAGGTTTCTTTAAAGGCTTCGCCGGGTATGAATATAGGAGATTGTTAAGATGAAAACAAAAGAATACACGCATAAAAAAAGTCAAAAGAAACGCCTTGTCGGGTTTCAGGTGGAAGAGGATGAATGTATTTGGATGAAGGCCGGGATTGTCAATTTTCGATTATGCGATAATGCTTTTGATTGCTACAATTGTCCCTTTGATTCAGGAATGCAGCGTGCCATGGGTATTAGAGATCATGCAGATATCAAGTGGAAGGGACCTGAATGGGTCAATCATCTAAAGAAAAACTATCATGGCCCGGAACGGCCATGTCGCCATACCCTAACAGGACGCATCGATGCGCCTAAGATCTGTCCCATGAACTACGAATGCTATCATTGTGCTTTTGACCAGATGATGGACGAAATTGACATCGCAGAACTTGGCGATCCGCCCGACTACGTTTTAGCATCCGGTTATAAAATGGCCAAAGGTTATTATTATCACCTGGGACATTGCTGGGTCCGTTTCGATCATGGGGGACGCGTCAAGGTTGGATTTGATGACTTTATGGTCAAGCTGTTCGGTGCATTTCAATCTATGGCTCTTCCGCCAATAGGGGCCACCATGAAAAAAGATCGGGTCGGCCTGACATTCGGTCGAGACGATCACAATGGGGCAGTGCTCTCTCCGGTAACCGGTACGGTGCTTGCTGTGAACCACAAGGTCCGTGAGTATCCCGGAATACCTCACAAAGATCCTTACCATGAGGGGTGGCTCTATATTTTAGAACCCGATATGCCGAAAAAAAACTTGAAGGGGCTTTATTTTGGCATAGATAGCATGCAGTGGATGGAGCAAGAGAGCCAAAAACTATTGAATCTCATGGGGCCGGAATACGAACACCTGGCGGCCACGGGTGCTCAGCCTATTCGCGACGTATTCGGTCATTTCCCGGAACTCGGATGGGATCGGTTGGTGAAGACCTTTCTGAGAACAGGGGGCTAATCCGAATATTTCATGAAAATTTTAGAGAGGCCCTTTTATTAGAAATGAAAACAGTTTGTTATTTACAATTTTACTTATAGTTGCAAGGTGACAGTTTGTACCGAAATTTTTTTTCAATTTCTCAAAAATTTTCACCCCACGGGCGAGTCCGAGACGTCCATTTGCTTCGTTATCAAGGGCTTGCAGTAGTCTACTACGGCTGCGGCCTTGAATGCCTATCAAATGAACGTCTCGTACACGTGAAATACCCGGGCTATTAGGGCTTGATGGGAGTTTTTAAGAGATTTTAATCAGAGAAGGGGGCATGCATGTCCATCAGGATAGGTTTTTATGTCTGCCATTGCGGAATCAATATTGCCGGCAAAGTTCGTGTAGAAGAAGTGGCGGCTTTTACCCGGGAACTGAGAAATGTAGTTATCGCCAGGGATTACAAGTTTATGTGTTCGGATCCCGGCCAGGAAATGATCGAAAAGGACATTAAGGAATTTGACCTTAACAGAGTTGTGGTGGCGTCCTGTTCACCCAGACTTCATGAGAAGACATTTCAGGGTGCTTGCCAGCGGGCCGGTCTCAACCCTTATTTTTTCCAGATGGCTTCTGTCCGTGAACAAGTATCCTGGGTGACCAAGGATGAAGATGAGGCTACCCGAAAAGCAATAACACTTGTGGCTGCGGCGATCAGCCGGGTCAATTACCATGAACGCCTTGATGCCCGAAAGGTAAATGTACATCCTGATATTATGGTTGTTGGCGGGGGTATTACAGGTATGCAGGCTGCCCTGGACATCGGTAATTCAGGACATAAGGTATATCTGGTAGAAAAATCGTCAACCATTGGCGGACATATGCTTCAGTTCGACAAGACCTTTCCTACACTCGATTGTGCCGCCTGTATTGGAACGCCAAAAATGGTTGAAGTGGTACAGAATTCAAACATCGAGTTGCTTTCGTACAGCGAGGTAAAGGAAGTAGAGGGATACATTGGCAACTACACCGTTAAAATCCATCGCAAACCGAGGTATGTAATAGAGGGCGTCTGTACCGGATGTGGTGAATGCGTTAATGTCTGCCCGGTATCGGTTCCCAGTGAATGGGATGAGAACCTGGATAATCGAAAGGCCATCTATAGAGCCTTTCCACAGGCCGTACCCATTACCTTTTGTATAGACAAAAAAGACCGGGCGCCTTGCGTGTCGGCCTGTCCGGCAGGCATCAATATCCAAGGCTATGTACAGCTTATCAGCCAGGGCAAGTATCAGGAAGCAACCCGACTCATCATGGAGCGGCTGCCGTTGCCGAGAGTACTGGGTCGTGTCTGTCCGCATCCTTGTGAATCTGAATGCCGAAGACAGGAGTTGGATGAGGCAATTGCCATAAGGGACTTGAAACGCTTTGCCGCTGACCATGCGAATTTGAAAGCGATCGAACCGCCCAAAATCGAAGAACGCCCGGAAAAGGTGGCTGTGATTGGATCCGGTCCGTCGGGGCTGACCGTTGCATATTACCTGCGGTTAAAGGGCTACCAGGTGACCATCTTTGAAGCACTTGAGGTTTTAGGCGGAATGCTCCGGGTGGGCATTCCGGATTATCGGCTCCCACCGGAAGTTCTGGATCAGGAGATAGACCACATCCTCAGACTGGGTGTCAAAACGCGAACCGGTGTCAGATTCGGAATTGATCTCACATTTGAAGATTTGAAAGAAGAGGCCTTTGCTGCTGTATTCCTTGGGATTGGAGCCCATAATTCTTTGGATATGCAAATCCCTGGTGAAAAGGACACCCAGCCCGTTATCGATGCGGTTCGCTTTTTAAGGGAAGTAAATTTGGGCAATAAAACATGCCCCGGCAAACGGGTTGTGGTCATCGGCGGTGGTAACGTGGCCATTGACGCTGCAAGGGTTATAAAACGTTTGGGATCCCAAGAAGTCACTGTCGTGTATCGCCGCTCAGAACAGGAGATGCCGGCCTATGCGGAAGAGATCGATGGCGCTAAAAAGGAAGAGATTCGTTTTTCCTTTCTCACCGCTCCGGTCGAGATTCATGCAAAAGAGGGTAAGGTCGACGGTTTTGAATGTATCCGAACCGAACTTGGACCGCCGGATGACAGTGGGCGACGTCGCCCGGTTCCGGTGGACGGTTCCGAATTCGTAATCCCCTGTGATGCGGTGATCCCTGCCATTGGTCAGAAAATTGACACATCCTGGGCAGCCCGGGTGACGGACTTAAAATGGTCTCAACGAAACACACTGAATGTAAATCCCCAAACAATGCAAACCAGTATACCCTATGTTTTTGCCGGAGGCGATGCGGTCACCGGCCCGGACACCGTGATACAGGCGGTGGCTGCGGGTCACAAGGCTGTCGAGGCAATCCATCGCTATATCAACGGCGAGAATCTGGAACTTTATACGCAGCAGCTCGAAGCCCGGGAGAAACCGGGCCGTGATTGGCAAGAAATTCCGGAAGGGATTCCCCAAAAAGCCCGGGCTCATCCAAAGCATCTGGACGCCAAAATGAGAGCTGCTTGCTTTGACGAAGTGGACCTCGGATTTTCAGAAAACGCGGCCCAACAAGAAGCCGATCGCTGCCTTAATTGTGGTGTCTGCTGTGAGTGTATGGAATGCGTTAAGGCCTGCGAGGCCAAGGCCATAGATCACAACATGCAGGGAGAAAAACTGGAGGTAAAAGTTGGGAGTATTATCGTCGCTACAGGTTACGATATCATGGATCCCACACCAATGAAGCAATTTGGATACGGCAAATACCCCAATGTTTTTACTTCTCTTGAATTCGAACGCCTCAGCAATGCAACCGGACCCACCGGCGGCGAGATCTTAATCAGAGACGAAAACAAGGATTTTACCCGAATCCCAAAAAGCGTGGCGATTTTGCACTGCATCGGCAGCCGGGATGTAAACTATCACGAATACTGCTCCCGGGTTTGCTGTATGTACGCTCTCAAGTATGCCCATCTAATACATGAAAAGGTTGGTCACGACACTCAGGTTTATAATTTTTACATCGACATGCGCTGCTTTGGCAAAGGCTACGAAGAATTTTACAAAAGGTGTCAGGAAGAGGGAACCATGTTTATCAGGGGTAAAGTGGCTGAGATTACCGACCAGGCTGTCAAGGCGGAAGAAGAGGGTAAACTCATTGCAATTGCAGAAGACACCCTTTTGGGACGACGTTTAAGGGTTCCGGTAGATATGGTTGTCCTTTGCGTCGCCATGCAGGCCCGCAGTGATGCTCAAAAGGTGGGCAGAATCTTTGGCGTCAACCAGGGTGCCGATGGATTTTTTTTGGAGGAACACCCCAAACTGGGTCCTTTGAATACTGCTACGGACGGCGTCTTCTTGGCCGGAGCCTGTCAAGGTCCCAAGGATATTCCGGATGCGGTTTCCCAGGCTTCCGGAGCAGCCGTCAAAGCCCTGGCATTGGCCACTCTTGGGAAGGTGGAGGTTGCTCCCATCATATCGTGGATCGATCCGGATGTGTGCGCCGGGTGCCGGACCTGCATTGAGCTCTGTCCGTATACTGCCATAGAGTATAATGCCCGCAGGAGCGTCTCGGTGGTCAATGAAGCCCTTTGCAAAGGATGTGGAAGTTGTGCCGGATTTTGCCCAAGCGGTGCGGCACAGGTTAAACATTTCAACGAGAAGCAGATATTTGCAGAACTCGAAGGGATCGTTGATTCACTGCACACCGTCGGAATGTAAGTGAGTGCGGGTTTTAGAGTCGTTGTTAAAATGATGTTCCATTTCAGCCTGCGGCTTGCTGAAATTGTGACAGCAAGCGATTCAAAATGAAAATCGTCAATCTAAAATCAAAAATATATTGGAGGGATCATGGATAACTTCGAACCCACAATCATTGCTTTTGTTTGCAACTGGTGCACGTACACCGCTGCGGATCTGGCCGGAACTGCCAGATTGGGATATCCTGCCAATGTAAGGTTGATTCGGGTCATGTGTACCGGCATGGTTGACCCCAAATATGTGATTAAGGCCCTGCTTGAGGGGGCCGATGCGGTCCTGGTCAGTGGATGTCACCCCGGAGATTGTCATTATATCAACGGAAATTTCAAGGCTCGGAGGCGGATCAAGCTTCTCAAAGAGATCCTTTCCCAGTTCGGCTTTGGAGATGAGCGGCTCAGGTTGACCTGGATTGGCGCCAGTGACGGCATCCAGTTCGCCGAGACCATTCATGAAATGGTGGCACAGATCAGAACGCTGGGTCCCAATGAGGCCAAAGCAACCATGGTAATTTGACAGTCATTCGTCATTTACCCTGATGACTAATGACCAATGATTGATGACAAATTTGGAGGAAACGGACAGTGAAAACAGCGAAAAGCAACGTAAAAGACGGCGACCTGTTGACAACCCTACGAGATTTTTTTCGATCCATCCTCCAGTTGGAAGATATCAGTGCAATCCTGGTACCACAACATCTCCCTGCGAAAAACGTAGTGATGCCGACACTTGTAACAGATCCTAAACAACTGAACGGCACCGACCCTTTGACACCGGTTTTTCCCTTGAATGCGGCCAAAATCGTTTCCCGGCTCACACGCAAGCCCATGGGCGCAAAAGTTGCGGTGATACTACGCCCCTGCGAAATACGTGCGTTTGTCGAACTGGTGAAACTCAAGCAAGGCCGAATCGAAGAGGTGGTACTGGTAGGAATCGACTGCCTGGGTGCTTTCAAGAATGGCGATTACCTTCAAATCGCCGGAGAAAAAGAAACGGAATTCACTTCAAGATTTTACAAAGACGCCTTATCCGGAAAAAAATTGACGTTAGAAGGATTTGATCTTGCTCCTGCGTGCAAGGCCTGCGAGAACCCGGTCCCCTATGGCGCAGATATTTTAATCGGACTTTTCGGAATCGATACTGACAAACAACTGTTGGTTCAGGCCCGGACTTTAAAAGGAGAGGATGTTTTTAAAAACCTCAAACTTTCTGAGACTGAGGAACCACCGGAACGCGCGGCAGCGGTTGAATCCCTGATAGCTGAACGAACCGCCTATCGCGATAAAATGTTTGCCGAAACCGCTGAAGCCACCGATAGTCTGGAGAAACTGAATACCTATTTTGCCGAGTGTGTAAATTGCTACAACTGCAGAGTTGCCTGTCCGGTCTGCTACTGTAAGGAATGTGTCTTTGTTACGGATGTCTTTAACCATGATCCTGTTCAGTACCTTAGATGGGCCAATCGCAAGGGTTTAATCAAAATGCCCACCGATACCGTTTTTTACCACCTTACCCGAATGGCCCACATGAGTATGGCGTGTGTCGGGTGCGGTCAATGCACGAATGCCTGTCCCAATAACATTCCGGTGATGGAGCTGTTTCGAAACATTTCATACCGGACCCAAAAAGCTTTTGGGTACGAAGCGGGCAGAAGCATTGAGGAAGATCCTCCGCTGTCAGTATTCCGTGAGGACGAACTGACCGAGGTGGTTGGAATCGGAAAAGCATAGAATGATAACTGCTGATAAAAGGGTTTTGTTATGAAGAAAAAAATCGGTAAAGCACTGGTGGTGGGGGCCGGAATCAGCGGTATCCGGGCTGCCCTGGATCTGGCGGAATTTGGCTATGGTGTGACCCTCATTGACCAGTCACCGCATATTGGAGGGATTCTCAGCCAGCTCGATTATCAGTTTCCCACCGATCGCTGCGGCATGTGCAAGATGCTTCCAATGGTGGATCGGGATACATCGTCCCAGTATTGCCTTCGCAAAGGGCTCTTCCATGAAAATATAGACATCCGTTTGTCCACCGAACTTGTCTCCGTGGAAGGCGAACCGGGCAACTTTCAGGTGTCACTTCGCCAGAAACCGAACCTTGTTGATCCTGCCCGTTGTATCGGTTGCGGTGAGTGCGTGAAGGTTTGTCCGGTAGAGGTTCCGGATTCCTTTAATGCCGGCCTGTCAGGGCGAAAGGCCATCTACCTTCCGGTTCCGCATGCGATTCCCAACGCGTATGTTATCGATACGAATGCTTGCAGTCGTTGCGGAGAATGTGAAGCAATGTGTCCTACCGGCGCCATCAAGCTCTTAGAAGAAGTCCGCAAAGATTTTCGAATCCTGGTGGTGGACGACGAATTGATCATGCGCGATTCCCTTAAAGCCTGGTTAGAAGATGAAGGTTTTGCCGTCGATATGGCTGCATCCGGTCCGGAAGCTCTGAATCATTTGTCAAAACAGGCGTACGAGCTGATGCTCGTAGATATCAAAATGCCGGGAATGGACGGTGTGGAGCTCCTTCAGAAGGCCAAAGAGGTTTTTCCAGACCTTAGTGTTGTCATGATGACGGCCTATGCCACGGTAGAGACCGCTGTAGAAGCCATGAAAATAGGGGCGCTGGACTATCTCCTCAAACCGTTCGATCCCGACACCCTTATTCCGATGATCATCCAAACATATCAGGATCTCGAGGCAAGCAAAGAACTCCCGATGGAGGTCGGCGCTCTGGTTCTTTGCGGCGGTACATCCTATTTCGATCCTGCCGACGGCAATAACACGTATGGGTACGGTTTATATCCGAATGTGGTAACAAGCCTTGAGTTCGAAAGGCTTTTAAGTGGTACAGGACCGAATCAAGGCCGCCTGGTGCGGCTTTCCGACGGTAAACCGCTGCGTAAAGTGGCCTGGCTGCAGTGCGTGGGATCGCGAGACATCCAGATCGATGCTGACTACTGTTCGTCCATCTGCTGCATGCATGCTATCAAAGAAGCCCTTGTGGCCAAGGAAAGGGCCGGAGAGGCGCTGGAAGCAGCCATCTTTTATATGGATATGCGCACTTTCGGGAAATCCTTTCAGCGTTACCGTGACCAGGCGGAAACCGAACACGGCGTTCGATTTGAAAAGGGGCGTGTCCATTCCATTTTCCATGATGAAAACAGCGGTGATCTCATTGTCAGGCATGTTGATTATGCCGGCACCCATCGAGAGGAGATCTTCGACATGGTTGTGCTCTCCGTGGGCCAGAGGCCGGCTTTAGGTACAACAGATTTGGCCGAACTGGTTGAAATGCCTCTCAATCAGTGGGGATTCGGTCAGACCGAACCCTTTTCACCCACGCAAATAAACAAGGAAGGAATCGTATTGGGAGGCTCATTCTCCGGCCTTAAGGACATCAGTGAATCTGTAATTCAGGCTTCAGCCGCTGCTTTGTCTGCATCCCGCATCATTCATGCCGCCGGAGGTAGCCTTAGTCCTGAAATTACACCCGTCGAGCCATTTCTGGATATTTCTCAGGAACCGCCTAAAGTTATGATCGCTGTCTGCACCTGCGGTGATCTGCTTTCGACGCTTATCGACACGCAACAACTTGTCCGGTGTCTCAAGGCCGACCCCGTTGTAGACCAGGTGGACTTTCTTGAGCAAACCTGTACGGTTACGGGATGGGAAAACCTTGTTAAACTGGTTGAAAAACACAAACCGAACCGAATTCTGATCGGGTCCTGCCTTCCTTATGTGTATGCCCAAAAAATCAGGGAACTGGGACGGCGGGTTGGGCTGAATCCTGCTCTTATAGAGGTGGTCGATTTGATGCTTATGGCTCATGGCTCAAGGCTCAAATCTGGAGCTTTGTCTGTGGATGAGATACCAAAAATCAACAGTGAATTGTTGGCTATTTTGGGAATGGGGCTTGCCCGGCTTAAGTGGGCTGACCCAGATCCTGTGCCCAGCCAAAAGATTCTTCAGAAAGCCCTGGTGGTGGGCGGTGGAATTGCCGGAATGTCCTCAGCCCTTGCCATCGCAGATCACGGTTTTCAGGTAGATCTGATCGAGCAAGAAGAGATGTTGGGTGGTAACCTTAACTGGTTAAAACGAACCTTGGAAGGCTACACGACAAAGACGATATTAGACGAAACGCTTTTGAAGGTGGAAAATCACCCTCTCATTCGGGTCCACACCAATAACGAGGTGCGCGCTTCCCATGGCCAGGTAGGGTGTTTTTTTACCACTATTGAGGACAAAGAAAAGGGCGCTTTCACTCTGGAACATGGCGTGACTATCCTTGCTACCGGAGGAGTAGAAGCTGACACGACATCCTATAGCTACGGCACAAGTGAGGCAATTATCACCCAAAAGGAACTGGAGAGAAAAATAAATGACAATACAATCGATCCAAGTCGACTCGGGTCGATTGTCATGATTCAATGTGTCGATTCCAGACAGGAGCCAAGGAATTATTGCAGCCGCATATGCTGCACCACGGCCTTAAAACACGCACTGCATTTCAAGGAGAAAAATCCGGAAATTAATGTCTACATTCTTTATCGGGACATGATGACCTATGGGTTTACCGAGTCCTATTACACTCAAGCCCGAAAGTCTGATGTAATCTTCATCCAGTACGATGTGGATAAGAAACCACAGGTTACTCCCATGGACGGATCTGTTCGAGTGACAGTCGTTGAACCGATTATCGGACAAAAGGTGCGGATTGATGCCGACCTTGTTGTCCTTGCCACCGGCATTGTACCCAAACTACCCAAAGATCTGGCGGGATCCTTTGGAGCGAAACTGGATCAGGACGGCTTTTTTGAGGAGGCAGAATCGAAATGGAGACCCGTGGATTCTCTTAAAGAAGGAATTTTTGCCTGCGGCCTGGCGCATTCTCCCCGCAACATCACGGAATCGATAGCAACCGCCGAAGCTGCGGCCCAGAGAGCCTTAAGGATTCTTTCGTATGAACGGATTTCTGCCGGAAAAGTGGTGGCAGAGGTCCGTCACAGCCTTTGCAATCTTTGTGAGCGGTGTATCGAGGCCTGTCCATATGGTGCTCGCATGGTCGATCTGGAACTGGAAAAAGTTCTGGTCAACGCCGCCATGTGTCAAGGATGCGGATCATGCGCCACTGTTTGCCCGAACAGCGCGTCGACCCTTGCCGGGTTTTTAGACCAGCAAATGTTCGACGTCATCGATTCGGCGCTTGAAGGAGCGGCATAGGATCGAAAATATTCAATTATTAAGGGGGAAGCCATGAACCAGGCGCAGATAATAGAAATTGAGTCGAAATCTGAAATTGCACCTGAACCGGTCATTGATTCTTTGGCCACAATCCGGGACATGGTAAGTGCCTGCATCCAATGCGGCACCTGCACCGGTTCTTGCCCCAACGCCTTTGCCATGGATCTCACTCCGCGTCAGCTGTGGTACAATGTCCTTATGGGGGAAAAAGATACTATTTTCCATAGCAAGACCTTTTCCCTATGCTCCGTTTGCTATTACTGTACACTACGATGCCCCCGAGGGCTTCCGCTGACCGAGACGATGAGCGCTCTCAAGCAGATCGCTGCAAAAGAGAACCTGGCACCCTATAAAAAAAGTATCCGATTTTACAAAAGCTTTATGGAGAGTGTACGCCGCCATGGCCGGGTTAGAGAGATGGAGTTCATGACACTCTATTTTCTTTCTATGAAAAACCCTTTCATACCGCTTCAGTTTGCCCCGTTGGGGATGAAACTCATGGGCAAAGGAAAAGTCTCTTTTGAGATCCCTTCAAAAGGGAGCGGTGCTTTAGAGTCGATCTTTCGTAAGGTTGAAGAATTAGAGCAGAGATAAGAAGAATACCTTTTACCAAACTAAGTGGCGAAGCCGCATTCTATAAAATCGTATTACGATTTTATTGGGGGTAAGTATGAAGTATCTATATTATCCAGGCTGTTCTCTGGAGGGGACGGCCCTTGAATACAACGCCTCCGCCCGGGCCTTCATGCAAGAACTGGAAGTGGATCTGTTGGAGCTTAAGGACTGGACATGTTGCGGTGCCAGCGCTGCAGAGGCCACCAGCTATCTCCTTTCTTTGGCTTTACCGGCGTATATCCTGGCCATGGCCGAGGAGATGGACGGGACCAAAGAGATTCTTGTTCCGTGCAGCGCGTGCTACCTGAACTTGAAAAAGGTTGAGGAAAAAACCCGAAAAGACCCGGTGCTCCTTGATAAGATCAACACAATATTAGAGGAAGAAAAGCTCCACTTTAACGGCCAGGTGCGGGTCCGGCACCTTTTAGACGTAGTGGCTCGTGATGTAGGTCCTGCAAAGATCGTTTCCCGGGTGAAAACCCCCTTTACCGATCTGAACATTGCACCTTACTATGGATGCCAGTGCATTCGGCCTTACTCTATTTTCGATGACCCTGAGGAGCCCCGCTCCATGGAACCGCTTATAGAGGCTGTAGGGGCAAAAATTCATCCATGGAACATGGGGGGCAGATGTTGCGGCGCATCCCACATGACCACCAAGCCTGAGGTGGCTATAGAGCTTGTCGCCGCTATATTAAAGGCGGCTCGAGGAGCTGACGCTATCGTCACAGTGTGTCCCATGTGCCAGATGAACCTGGAGGCGTATCAGAAAAAAATTTCGGGGATGTGCAAAGAGGATATGAGTATGACCATACTCTATCTTCCTCAGTTTTTGGGACTTGCTATGGGCCTGTCGGAAAAGGATTTGCGATTGGATCTGAATTTATCCATTACCAAGGCTTTCCGGGACAAGTTATAACCTGAATCCTGCCTTACAATCAGGCACACGGCAACTGAACTCTAAAGGTAGTTCCCTTACCAGGCTCACTTTCCACTGCGATGGTACCATTGTGTCTGGCGATGATACCGTAAACCACGGAAAGGCCAAGACCTATGCCTTTCCCCTCTTCTTTGGTCGTAAAAAAAGGCTCAAAAATATTTTCCATATCTTTTTCAGAAATGCCGCAGCCTGTATCAGAAATTACAACTTCTAAAAATGATTTAGCCCCGGCAGCTCTATTGACCGATACTGTCAAGATACCCCTGTTTGACATTGCCTCTGAAGCATTGTGCATAAGGTTTAAAATAACCTGTTGGATCTGTTTAAAATCGCATTTAACTCTTGGGAGATTCGGCGTAATATTTATTTTGAGTTGAAGTTCTTTCATTTCCAGTTCATGGGAAATGAGATTCAGGGTTTTATTGATAATGTCTTCAATACAGTTACTCTCCATGGTAATTTTAGTCCGACGGGCAAATGCCAGAAGGTCTTTAACGATTTCTCCGCACCGGGCTGTCTCAGATTCCATAATTTTCAAATATCGGGAAATATCCTCAAGTTTTTCCTGAGAAAAGTGATTCCGTGAAAGCTGCTTTATGATCAATCGGATATAGTTTAAAACCCCGGCAAGTGGATTGTTTATTTCATGAGCAATAGTGGCGGCCAATTTGCCTAGAGAAGCCAGTTTTTCCGTCCAAACAATCTGTTCGTGGACCTCTTTCAGGTCCTGATAGGCCTCTTTTATGTTTTTATGCACATTTGCATTATCTACGGCAACACCGATATAATTGCCGATGACGGTCAAGAATTCAACAAATTCGGATGAAAACATGTTTGGGTTTAAGCTGGACACACACATTACGCCGATGGATGCGCCCTTGGCTGTAAGTGGTATATAAACGGTGGATTGAAATCCTTCTTCAATGAGAAGATCAATATCGGGGCCAATGGATTGCAGCGTATTATCGACCACCTTTGTCTCACCGTCAAGTAGGGCCTTGCCCAGAAGTCCGTTACCGGGTTCTCGAGATCTCATAAACAGGTTGTTTGTTAAATTAGCTGAAAGCCCTTTATAAGCTGCCAGACTAAGGACCTTTCCCCCATCATTCAACAAATAAATTCTGGCACTGTCAACCTCAGGGGCATCGAGGATTTTATCAATGGTGCTGCTTAGTGTCTCATCGAAATTCAAACTGCTGCTGATGATTTTGGATATGGCATTTAAGGTGGCAAGCTGTATATTAAGCTGCTCGATTTGCCGCAGGGCTTCTTTTATTTTGGTAGTATCCTTTTTCATAAGGCATTAGAAGTATAGAAATTGCGAAATCTTGGCGCCACGTTCATTAAATAAAATATCTATTTATAACAAAATCTTATTAAAACAGCAAAGGAGGTTTCAAATCCAGGAAACCCCCTTTGAAATAACAAAAACAAAGCGCCAAGTTTTTTTTCATCAACATATTAAATTAAAGAAAGCACCGGCAAATCAGTTAAGGAGAAACGAGTGAAATAATTTTCAGAAGCTTCAGGAATGACATAAAGAAAAATGAACAAGGTCTCCACACCCAAACACGAGATTGTATGTGCAGTCCAAAACCATATCTCATTTATTTTGTGCGCAGAAAAGTCCTCACCAGTCGATCCCAGTCAATCTCTGGAAAACGTCCGAAGATATCGTCAATCAGATCACCGCCGGTGGCTGCCAGTCTTTCGCAATTGGGCCCTAATAAATTCAGGAGGTTCTGGATGTCATTTTCGATCCACTGGAAGCATTTTTTCCCCAGATAAAGCGCCTTCATATCGATCTTAAGGCTGACAGGATTTAAAAGGAATAACCAGCCTTCTCCATATGGATCATTATGTGTGAGCTCGGACTGCTCTTTTATTCTATCATTTACAGCGAACACGATTCCTGAAACAGGAGACTGCATGGGGGCCTCGTGATCATTGCGGTTCAGAACCCATCCCACTTCGCCTTGCATCAAAAAGTCTCCGACACGAGGAAGATTTATCGGGTCCGACGGTCCGAAAACCTTGGAGGTAAAATCGTCGATTCCGATCCTGACCCATCCATCTTGCAATGGTTGCACCCAGGAGTGGCCGATATGGTGATAATAATTGTCGGCAACCTGAACCCCCGACACCTTCGCGAAAGTCGGCTTTTCAATAGCTCTTATAAGAATACCCGCGAAATTTTTCTTCAGTTCCTCATTCGGGAGAACGGCTATTCCGTCACGGTGTAAGTTCCGAATATATTCGGGACCGGTTACAGAGACCACTTCATCGTAATCAAAGGGCAAATCTATGCATATAAGCTTTTTTTGATGAAGGCCGTTCTTTTTCCCAGTTGTCTTTTTCTTCTTAAATTCAATTACATTGTTTTTCATGCTCGCCTCTCTTTTACCGGAGTGAATTAGCGCTTTTCTGCTGTACGAAAAAAAGTCCTTACCAGCCGATCCCAGGAAATTTCGGGAAAATTTCCAAATATGTCGTCAATCAATTCACCACCTGTGGCTGCCAGTTGCTTGTATCTGGGCCCTAAGAGTTCATGAAGATTTTGACTCTCCTTTTCCATCCACTGGAAAGACTCCTTGCCGGAATAGAGGCCTTCCAGTTCAGGCTTGATGTTTGCAGGATCCAACATGAATAACCAGCCGTCATGGTATGGCTCATCGTGTGCGACGGCCGGATGCTTTAAAACTCTATTATTTACAGCGCAAACGGTTCCTGACACAGGAGATTGCATGGGGGCTTTTTTATCATCACGGGTCCATACACACCCGATTTCTCCTTGCTTCAAAAATGCGCCTTTCGGAGGGAGATTTATGGCATCCGGGGCCCCTAAGACCTTGGATGTAAAATCGTCTGCGCCGACTTTAATACGTCCGTCATCTTCAATATGTCCCCATGAATGTCCGAAATGATAATAATAATCCTCAACCATTCGATACCCAGATACATTTCTGTATAATGACCTTTCAGAGGTTCCCACCTCAGTTTCCTTATCCAGGAGTTCATGAACAGTACAATGATAGCATTTATAATTGCTGGGACATTCCTCAGGTGATTCTATCCGCCCTGATAAAAAGTGGATGCAGGGCGTTGCAATGATTTTATATTTTTCTTTCGCATGTCTCAACCAGTACACTTGCCTTTCTTTTCCATCCGGAGCGATTTTATCGCCCATAGCAGATATCATCGCCTGGTCGAACGGACAATTGTAGCAATCATATTCATAATCACATCGCCTGAAATTAATGACTCCGGCTCTCATCCAGACGCATTTATCTTCGGACAAATAAAAACCGGGAAGATTTTTTTTCAATTTCTCATAAAGGATTAAAGCAACTCCATCATGTTGCAGATTCTGAACATATTCCGGACCGGTTACTGCAGCCACCTTCTGATAATCAAAGGGTTGATCTATTCCGATAAGTCTTTTTGGACCAATATCTTTCTTTTTCTCCTTATCTGATTTGAATTCACTGGTTTTCATGATAGTGACCTCCTTTAATGGCGCGGTAAATATTTATGCAGTCGAAACTGAACCTTCGCATCTTCCCTGAGCCATGAGTCGGAAACCGCATTTATTTTATCTTTTGATAATTTAAATGCAATGAGAGTGCCAGAATTTGATAAACTGTTATTTAAGTTATTTACTTATTGGTATTATTCATTATTTTGAAATTATAACTGGAATGAGCTAAGCGCAGCTTTTTAAAGCCTCACTGGGAGAGTGATGACTTTGGCTATACTTGGGAGAGATATGAGGGGATGTTTCAACTAAAATTATATAAATATCAAATGGATAATTGGATGTTGTTTATGGCTACACACACTGTAGCCATTTAACTACTCAACCACTCGACGACCCCGCTGCTCAACGAAGTTTGTCTTGAAGATAAATTGAGCAATACTCGCAAAGGTCAAGGGACATTTCATCCACTTCATCGATACCTCCTGAAAAGTGCATGAGACACTTTTTATGCTCACAATGAAGCAGATCTAAAAGATGACCCAGCTCATGAAGCGCCACTTTTGCCGTACGTTCATGAATGATAGATTTGGGTGGGGTGGAACCGTCTGGATTTCTTTCCAATCTAAATAATGAAACCAGACCGCATTGTCCTCCTTGTCTGGCTTCGCCGAAGACGTGGGTAAAAATCGGGATGAAGAGATCCTTATTGAGAACACCGATGACCTTATCATGATTGCCAAAGTGCATGGCCTCCATGGCTTCAATGATAATAGCGGCATTATACTGCAACCGCCTTTCATCTATGGCATATTCGGGTTTTTCAAGTGGTGGAAGAATTTGAGTGGTAAGCTTGAAACACTCGGCAATATGGTCTGCTATAACCTGTAAGGCGATTTCGGAGATATTTCCCAGGGGCATCACACCGACGGATATTATCTTTGAGGTCAACCTTCCGGCCTTTCCAAACGATACCGTTTAATCATTTTATGCAGCGTGACTCGGTTGATTTCCAAGATTTTGGCGGATTGCGACACATTCCAGTTGTTTTCGACCAGGATCTTTTGAATGTAGGCCTTTTCCATTTCACGCAATGATAAGGTATGAGAAAACTGTAAATCAGAAGGTCGAATAAAAGATAAATCTTCAACTCCGAGGGTCCGGGATTTGGAAAGTACGACCGCCCTTTCAATGGCATTTTCCAATTCCCTGACGTTACCCGGCCAATCATAGCTTCTTAACATCTCCATTGCATCACGGGTGACATGATCGACGTATTTGGTTGTTTCCTGGCAGTACTTTTTCAGAAAATGTTCAACCAGCAATGGGATGTCTTCCTTTCTTTTTCTAAGCGGCGGAATTTCGATCATAATGACATTGATGCGGTAAAAAAAATCTTCCCTGAAAATTCCTTCAGCCACTTCCTTCTTCAAATCTCTTCGTGTGGCTGAGATGAGTCTAAAATCAATTTCTACAGGTTCTCTGCTTCCAATACTCGTTATTTTCTTTTCCTCCAGAACGCGCAATAAATTGATCTGCATTTTGGGACTTATTTCTCCAATTTCATCCAGAAAGAGGGTTCCCCCGGAAACAACCTCCAAAAAACCTTTACGAGCACGAGTTGCACCGGTGAATACCCCTTTTTGATGTCCAAAAAGTTCGCTCTCTAAAAGAGATTCCGGCATCGCACCGCAGTTTATGGCGATAAATGGAAGATGGGATCGAAGGCTTTCAGCGTGAATGGCTTTTGCAACCAGCTCTTTGCCGGTTCCGGTTTCTCCGACGAGTAAAATAGAAGTATCGCTCTGGGCAACCTCTGGAATTAAATTGAAAACTTTCTCCATTTCCAGGGAATGTCCGATAATGTTGTCGAAACGGGTGATTTTCTCCAAATGTCCTTTTAGATAGTTGTATTGTGATACGAGTTTCTTTTGAACGGATATCCGTTCCATTACGAGAGAGATTTGATCCGGTTTAAACGGCTTTAGCAGATAGTCAGTGGCGCCGATCCGCATGGCGCTAACGGCCGACTCAATGGATCCATATGCAGTAATAATAATTACAAGCGTATCCGGGTAATCCGTTTTCACTTTTTCCAGCAACTCGATGCCGTCCATCCCGGGCATCTTAATGTCCACAAAAAGAAGCTGAAAAGGATATTTTTCCAACTTCTCTAAAGCTTCAAAGCCCGATGAAGCGGTCTCTACCACATGGCCGTATTTTTTAAACCAGTGGAAAAGAGATTCCCTGACAATTGCCTCATCATCCACGACCATGATACTCATCTTTTTATCCATGGTATTCCTCCATTGGGCGAAAAAACTACAATACAGGGAAAGTTAAAACAAAGGAACTCCCTTCTTTCACTTTGCTGTTTATCTTAATGTTTCCTTTATGATTTTTGGTGACGCCATAGACAATGGATAATCCAAGTCCGGTCCCTTTTCCTTCTCCCTTTGTGGTGAAAAAAGGATCAAAAATGTGTTCAAGATTTTCCTTGGAAATTCCATATCCGGTGTCCTGGATCTCAACTCGAACTTTTTTATTGTCATGTTTCAGGTCGGAAATTATCCGTAATTGTCCACCGCCCGGCATGGCTTCAATTGCATTGAAAATAAGGTTGAGAAAGCATTGTTGCAACTCTTGGTCATCGCCTTTTATCATTAATAACCCCGGATATAGTTGAGTGGTCAGATCGACATTTCGAAGTTCCATTTTATGTCTCGTCAGGGCAAGGACGGCCTCAAGGACTTCGTTAAGATCTATTTGCTTGTATTCTCTAGGACTTTCATGGGCAAACGAAAGAAGACCGGAAATAATGTTACCGCAACGTTCCAGTTCTTTGGACATAAAAGAAAGATGGTTCTTGAACTGTTCTATATCTTCCAGGCTCGGCTTGCCTTCGGTAAGTATATCCTGCATTAAATCGCTGAAGGTCAATAACCCTTGAATGGGATTGTTGATTTCATGTGCACAACTGGCAGCCAGTTTTCCCAAAGAGATCATGCGATCTTCTTGAACCAGTTTCTGAAGGTCGGATTTTAATTCTTTAACCTGCTTATCCCAACGATATGACAATTGCTCTGTGAGGTCTCTCCAAACCTCGATGATTCGATAAATTTCGCCGTTTTGATCCTTTAAAGGGTAAGTGACCAAATTGCAAAATTTGAAATGACCTCCCGGTTCGGGATGTTCGTGAATAACATGAGCAGATCTCCCGGTTCTCAGGGTCTCCACCAACGGGCATTTCATATCGGGACGCGAACTCGAACACGGAACCCTGTAACCATGGGAGATCTCGTAACAGTATCCACCAATGACGTCTTCTTTCGATTTATTCACCGTTTTCAAATATGCATCATTTGTTTCAACGATTTCAAAATCTGTATTTAAAATCACAATGGCACCGGTGCTCTGCTGGATGAGAAAGTCGGAAAAGTTTTTCTCAAAGACCAACTGTTCTTCTGCAGAGCTAAGGCGCTGATCGACCTCGAAAAGTCGCCTCATTAACCTGCCGATGTTGTGTTCCAGGACCCCGATTCCCTTGGGCCTGAGACGGATGATCTCCAGCAGGACATCTTTTTTGCCGGTCAGTTCAATGATGCTGTCCAGGTTTTTCAATTTAAAAAGATCCTGAAAGTTATCGGTGGTATAGATTCCCAGCGCTTTGGCCAGAACAAGACCTTCAGCCTCTGGATTTATATCGCAAACACCGACGATATTAATATTGAGGTAGGTGAAGGATTCACTGCGGAGAAGATCCAGGAAGAATTTACAGGCTCTGCCGCCGCCGACGATGGCCAAATTGATGGTGTGGGCAATTTCATTTGGTGAGGCATTCGATTTGCCCATGGTTTTTTTTGCAGGTTGATTCTTTTTGTTCACGATTCATCACCTCCGATCTCTCCAGGGCTGCTTCACAGGCCGAAATTTCAAAGGAACATTATCGTCAGACAAAATACTCAATAGAATCTAAAAAGCAGTGCATTATTTGAAATAAGTCTGGGCAGCATGGCTTTATTTTTAAAAATAGTTGAAAATCAATCGAAAATCAAGATCGGATTCGGTTATTAAAAACTTTTGGGTTTTATTATCATCTTTCGAAATATGGCAAAGTTTGATAATATCCTGATTGATCGTAAACAAAGTCGTTTCAATTAAAATGAGGATCATCACCAAATCTACAACGCAAATATTAATATTGGGGGATCTGGGCTATTTTAAGAAGGAAAGCCTATCCGGGCTCCAGAGGGACATCGGTGAGATTGAAAGGATGCCGAAGTTCTTGATAAGATCATTAGAAAAGAAATACCCGGCCCCTTGAATCCCAGAATCCTTGAACCCTTTCTCTTGACTAATCGAGAGAAAAACCAAAAATGAAAACCATCCAAAACAATAGGATAAGGGTCATTTTTAATTGCTCCTAATCGGTGAAAATGATGAGCAACAACTACGCTAAGATTGTTCAAGATAATCTTAAAAAACTATTCGAAAATCTCCCGACGGATCTTGCCGATGCTTTGCCCGCACAGCAGAATGACGATGCCTTTTTATTTGAGGCCTTTGGAGACACATGTGAGATTCGATCCGAAGGCATCTTTTTAGGTGAAGTGCAGCAGACCGGCGTGATCGGAATTCTGATTTCCCTTTATGCACTGAATGCCAAACCCGAAACATGTTTGATAGAACCGCTGAAAGCCTTTAAAGATCTTCCCAACAGCATGCCTTATGCCGGTGCTTTTGTCACCCATACCCAGCAGATCCTGGTCCCTTATGTTGATAACATCGAAAGATCGAGCAACCGGATCATTGAAACCCTAAAAGGCGGCAACGCCCCTGCCGGTATCGGCGGGGATTTTTCATTTATGGTTTACCCGCTTCCGAAAATTGCCCTTTGTTATATCTTCTATGAGGCTGATGAAGATTTTCCGGCTTCTGTTACCTGCCTTTATTCAAACAACGCCCATTCATTTTTACCCATCGACGCCCTGGCGGATGTGGGAGAATATACCTCAAAAAAGATCCTCGATATTATTGTCTAACCCTCAAATTAGCCATTTCGTTCCAGGGTGTTTTGGATAAAGATTGGTTCCTTAAGATACAGATAAACTGTCTATTGCAAGGGAAGAATCCGGGACAATTTCAAGTGATGTGAGTTGAAATCTTCTTTTCAATGTTTCCACGTTACTGTTTTTCATACCCCTCATTTTTGAAATGCTTTTGGGATGAACGTTTAACGTAACCGTATCCTGGGAAACCGACTTGTGTCCCAGGATTTCTGTGGCCATATCCAAAAAGATTTTCGAATGAACCATGTGACCGAATGACGGATGATACGGCCCGGCCAAAACGGCGGCGCCGCTGTCAAGATCTTCAGAAGCCTGAAGTCCCATACGGATCACCGGGATATTCTTTTTTTTGAAAAACAGGTAAAGTGTTTTGACATGAGCAATGGATCGTTCAAGAGACCAGGGACGATACGTTCCATTTTCGTACCACCTGGCAAGCAAACTGTTTTTAAGGACAATCGTTGGATATATCCTGACAAAATCAGGTTCAAGTTCACCAATTCGGTATGCTGTGGATAGAGAACTGGATTCATCTTCTTCCGGCAATCCCACCATCATTTGCAGGCCGATTTGATAGTGCCGATCTTTTAACAGTGCCACAGCCAGTTGTGTATCAGAGGCAGAATGTCCCCGATTGGCCATTGCCAGCACCCGATTATCCATGGACTGCACGCCGATTTCAACGGTTTTAATCGGATAATTCTTTATAATTTCAATCCGATCATGGTCAATGGTATCCGGTCGTGTGGAAAATCGAATGGCATCAATTTCGTTGTTTTTTACGAATTTTGCGGAGACATTCAAAAGGCGCTCGATATATTCTTTTTCCAGGCCCAAAAAATTTCCGCCGTAAAATGCCACCTGAACCGGCCGACGATCATTTCCTTTAAATTTGAGAAATTCGTGGATCTGCCGTTCCACTTTTTCAGGAGAAACAGTGTCACGCCCAACGCCGGTAATGGATGTCTGATTGCAGAAGACGCATTGGTGCGGGCACCCGGCATGGGGTAAGAAAATCGGAATGATGAAAGGACGGTGGGTGGATATGGGTATTATTCATCCGATTTCAAAAGTTTCAAGGCCTTTTCTGGCTGCATCCTGTTCGGCAGCCTTCTTGCTTTTTCCTTCACCTTCCGCTTGAGTTTTTCCAACTTTCAGCCTCACACGAAAGGTTTTGTCATGATCCGGGCCGCTTTCATGAATAACGGTGTAAAACGGCATTTCCTGGTGTTTCATCTGGACAAGCTCTTGAAGCTGGCTTTTGTAGTCATGATTCGCCGTCGACATGACAACGGAATCGAGTAAAAAAGAGAAATGGCTGTCAATAATTTTAAATACCGCATCAAAACCGCCATCTATATAAACGGCTGCAATAACCGCTTCAAAGGTGTCTGCCAGGATCGATTGTTTTTCCCATCCTTTTGACTGGATCTCTCCTTTGCCGAGTTGCACATAAGAGCCCAGGTTCATCTGTTGGGCAATGGAAGCCAGTTGAGATTCATTAACCAAATTGGCTCGCATCTTGGACAGATCGCCTTCCTTTAACTCTGGATAACGCTGCATGAGGATGTGTCCGACAACAAGATTTAAAACCGCATCCCCTAAAAATTCAAGCCGCTCATTATCCTGAATATCCAGTTCGAGGTTTTCGTTTACAAAGGAACTGTGTCTGAGGGATTCAACAAGAAAATCGATATTTTTAAATTCATAACAAAATTTTTGCTGGAATTCAGATAGATCTGGTGATGTCATGGTGGTTCCTGTTTATAATCTCGAAATAAGTTTTTCGTACAATTCATAAGGGACAAAGAAATCCCCTTTACCGACCCCCATTTTTATTTCGGGATTTATATCCCCGTGAAAATCCGTACCACCGGTGATCAATAGATTATAGTGAGTTGCGAGCCGGGAGTAATATGCAATAAGATTCTTCGTGTGTTCCGGATAATAGACCTCAATCCCTTTCAAGCCCATTTCTGTCAACACGGCAATCAGATCTTCGAGAATGTCATTTTCTTTAATGCCCAAAAGAAGTGGGTGGGCCAGAACAGGAATTCCTCCCGCGTTCAGTATGGCTTTTAGGGTTTCTTCACATTCAAAACGAAATCGATCAACATAGGCTGGTTTGCCATTTCCCAGATATTCGTCAAATGCCGTATTAATTGACTGAACATAGCCTTTTTCAACCATAAGTTGAGCAATGTGAGGTCTTCCCAGCTGACTGTCTCCAGCCAAATTTCGGACCTCATCTAATGAAATTTCAATCCCCAAGCGAGAAAGCCGTTTAAGAATTTGAGGGTTTCGGCTCTTTCTGGAGTCTCTCAACATTAAAAGTGTATGATTTAACTCAGAATTGTCCATATCGACGGCATAGCCTAAAATATGGAAACTTCCAGCGCAGGAAAAAGGCGGTGGTGGTTCGGCACTGATTTCAACACCGGTTAAAAATTTGACTGAAGGGGGAATTCCAAATGAAAGGGCGTCTTTTGAACCGTCCAGTGTATCGTGGTCTGTTATCGAAATTGCCGCGATGTTAAGGTCTTGAGCCAGGGTAAGTATTTCTAACGGCGAAAGTGTCCCGTCTGACGCGGTTGAATGGATATGAAGATCGATGCTCACATGCTTATTTATAATCCAAGGGCTTTTTCGAAAGCTTCTTCCTTGGTTTTGCAATCAATGCAATGCGCCGTAACCGGTCTGGCTTTAAGCCGTTTAACAGTAATGTTTTCACCGCACTTTTCACAAATTCCGAAGGTATCGTTGTCAATACGAGCTAACGCTTTCCTAATCTTTTTGATTAGTTTGTTTTCTCTATCCCTGATACGAAGCATGAAATTACGGTCTGATTCAAGGGAAGCACGGTCGGTCGGATCCGGAAAATTTTCCTTGGGTGTTGTCATGCCGGAAACCGTGTTGTCTGCGTGGCTTAACAGTTCTTCGAGGCGGTTGTTTAAAAATTTTTTAAAATATTCAATATCTTTCTTTTTCATGACGTAATCCTTGAACGAAAAGACAGCTTGTTTTTTGTAAATCGGCAGAATACATTATGAAAAATATTATGTAAAGCATAAATTTGTTTTTTTCACTATTTTTTGAAAACAATGATAGTATATCATTGAAATTACGTTATTTCTTTCAAAAATCGTTCCAGTTCCTTCATGCTGTTGACATTAAATATCTGACATGGATAATCCTTGGGCAGAATTTTTTTCAAGAGTCCGGTAAGGACTTTCCCAGGTCCTACTTCTACAAAGATTTCAATGTTTTCAGCCATGAGCTTGCACATGGAATCGTACCACTTAACCGGGCTACAAAGCTGAAGGGCCATGATCGATTTAATTTTATCGGGTTCTTTTTCAAAATCGGCGGTGACATTGAATACCGTGGGCATTTGGGGTGTTTTGAAAGGTATTGACTCGATAAAGTCTTTGAATTCATCTTGGGCACCCTGTATCAAATCACTGTGCCACGCACCGCTGACTTTCAGCGGTATGGCTTTTGCGCCATGGGACGATGCCATGGATGAGGCCTTATTAACAGGGTCAGGGGAACCGGTAATGACAATCTGCTTTTCAGCATTGTGATTTGCAACAGCCACAACACCCTCTATCTTTGCCTTTGAAACGATTTCTTCGACCACATCTATGGAGAGCCCGATAATTGCATGCATGGCGCCTTTGTTTTTAACTGCCTCCCGGTGCATGAGTTCGCCTCGTTTGAAAACCATTTTGAAGGTGTCTTCCCGGGAGACAACATCGGATGTACGTATGGCGCTGTATTCACCGAGGCTGTGACCCGCACAGATATCCGGTGTGACGCCTTCTTTTTCGATGACTGTGAGACATGCCAGATTCACCGTGGTGACTGCCGGCTGGAGATTGACGGTTTGGGTGAGATCCTCCATGGGACCCTTAAAGCATAGGTTTGATATATTTATTTTGGATATCTCCTCCGCCATATCAAAAAGTTCTCTCACAACATCATATTCCTGATAAAAATCAAGCCCCATACCAACGGCCTGTGAACCTTGACCAGGGAAAAGAAATGCTGTTTTTTTCAAAGCGCCCTCCTTTCATTCATATTAATGGTTCTTCTCCCGATTATTTGGGAAAAGGGGTTCCAGGATTCAGGGATCCAAGGGTTCGAGTGTTTTCTTTCTAAAGATCCCATCCATAAAATTAAGTCGCCTATGGTTCTTTCAAAACGATCCCTAATCCACTCAGACAGCTTCCAGTAAAAAATTTAATCATACCTGAAGCGCCTTTGAAATCGATTTGTTTCAAAGGACTAAACTATAATGAATTCTTAAGCATTTCAATTGAATCCTTGAATCCTCGAAGCCTTGAACCCTTTTAGTATCACCACTTCACCCCCAACATCAAACAGTTCAGGCCGCTGCCGATGCCGAAAAATCCCACCAGATCGTTTTTAACCAGAAACTCTCGCTCTTTTGCGATGGCCGCCGTGATGGGTAGAGACACCGTACCGATGTTTCCCAGGTACTTGAACGTCGTAAAGTCCTTTTCCTTTGGAATACCGATGGATTCGAGGATATTTTTTTGATGGGTTGCCCCCACCTGATGGCAAATGACCTTGTCCGGTTTATCCTCCGGCCACAAGAGTTCTTTCTTAAACGCTGTGAATGTTTCGATGCCAAGGGCCACGCCGTGCTGCAAAACGCCCACGGAATCCGTTTGCATGATATGAAGACCGCTGGCCGGAATTCCGGTATCCGGTCCCCAGCGACACAGTTTGTGATGCACGGTGGCGGACATGATGACGCCGCCCAAAAGCTGATGGCCTGTATCGGATAAGGATGCATCCGTTAATAATACGGCCACTGCCCCTGAGCCGCCGGTGAGCGTTGCGATGGTTTTTTTGAAATGATCCATGTCTTTTGTTTCAAGAAGACGATCAATGGTAAAATCGACAATCTGTCTTGCAGATTCACAGGATACCACAAGACCCGCTTTGATCTGACCCAGTTCTATGGCATTTGCCACCTGAATCATTCCGTTTAATACACCCAGACACGCATTTGAAACATCATAAATCTGAGTTTTGGAACCCAATCCAAGGCCGTTGGATACGGCACAGGCGGTTGCGGGTTCCAGGTTGTCCCTGCAAACCCCCCCGTAAATCAGCATACCGATATGCTCAGGAAGAACAGAAGAGGCATCCATGGCTTTTTGCCCGGCTTTTATGGCTCCCTGGCTCATGGAATACCCCGGATCCCAGAATCTGCGTTCCCGAATCCCGGTAAGGGCTTCAAGCTGGCCTTTCTGAAAATGGAGGGCCTCATACACCGGCTCAAGACGGCGTTCAATATCATCGGATGTGATCACATTGGGGGCCAGCTCATATCCGAACGAATCGATGTAAACATTGGAATAAAGCATAAAAAAAGTACTCACTCTTGTCCAAAAAAAATATGTTATGAACTCTCACCGCAGAGCCGCAAAGATCGCAGAGGAAAAATTCAATTTCTTTTCTTCTGAGAGGGCAGAAAAGAAATCATTCAATGGCTTCCAATAAACGATTTAATATCCGAAGGATTTGAGATTATTGTTATTCGTCTTCTCAACGAAAAACAATAAAAAAATTAACTCGGCGACCCCTGCGTCTTGAGTAAAGCCCCGCAGGGGCGGGACAAGCGGGCGGTGAACTTCATCTATGACTCAGGATTGATTTGTATTCAATGATAATCTGAATGTTGTTTGAAAAATACTAACGAATTTATATCGGTATCAAGCGAAAACCGAAGTTTTTCATTTGGTAAATATAGAGTCCGTCCACTTTCAAAAAACCATTTGCGTACAGGGTCGGCAACGGACTGTCAACCATTTTGGTGATCACGGCGTCAACTTCAATGGTTTTATTTTCAGGAGTGATCTGCCCTCGATAGGACCAGGAATGTGGTTCGTCCATGATCCATTCAAAACGATGGGTTTCAGCGAGATGCGGCCATTGATTCATGGCCGCAAACTTAATGAGCTGCAGAAACGATTCGATTCCTAAAGATCCCGGACAAACAGGATCCTGAAAAAAATGCGCTTTGAAAAACCATTCGGTGGGATCGACCTTTTTGACACCCCGGATATAACCGAGACCTTGGGGACCGCCGTTTGGAACAAAGGCGTCGATCCGGTCGATCATGCGAAGGGCTTTTGCCGGCATGGCCAGAGAAGACGCGGGATCCACGTCCGGATCTTCGGGAAAAAACGGTGCTGCATCGTCAAAAATAAAGGGTCGGCTGTGCTGAAGTTCCTCCGGAGAGGTTATGTATGCTGTTTTTTCAGCGTTTCGGATGCCGACCTGTTGGGCCAGGGCCTGTTTTGTGAAGAATCCAAAGTTTGTATCCCCCGAGTAGATCGTTTCAGTATCTTGTAAAACCATAAAGTTAAAATGCTCGATGATCATTTCAGCAGCTTCAGATACTTTTGTCATCCGGGCGCGCATGGTCAATGTTTTTTCTTCCGGGAAAATCATGCCATGCAGCACGGCATTGCCCCCCAGGTTTCTGAATTTTAAATCATTTTCGCTTTTAAGGGCAGATCCCAGGTAAGCCGCCAGCCATCCGCACGGCTGAAGGGCCACTTCGAGCAAAACACAAAGGGGCATAGACGATGAACGGTCCGCTCTAAAGTACCATGCATCGGGCGACATGTCATATTCGGCTTCGATCCATCCATCAGCCTTTAAGATCCATGCTTCAGGTTCAACAGCAACAATCCTGTCCAAAAAGGAATAGGGCGGGCCCGGGAGTCTGGCGATGACCCGGTCTTTGTCAAACATCTCATAAGGTTCGCCAAATGCCTCTGAAGGATTTCCAACTGCAAAGGAAAGTATTTTATCTCGATCATATAGGGGCGTTTTCCGGCCCCCGATCTCAGGTTTCTGACCCCTGACCTCTGACCCCTGACCTCTGACCCCTGTTTTTTCCCAGATCGATTCGATTTCATCCCGGGTGATGCCGGTCATTTTCATGGACATGTCTTTGAACGACACAATACGATGCCCATCCGCAACCATCAAGGCATCGGCAATGACGAACGGTTCCGGTGCATAACCCTTTTCTTTTATCTCTATGTCGTACCAAACCTTCCGGGTCTTAGGCGTTACCGGCCCCCTGCACTTGAGGACACTTTGAACGCCGACCACAGGTTCATAGCAGACGCCGAATTTTGCCGTCACCCATCCCATGCGCTGAATAAAGACCCTGAGCGTGTGAGCACAGCATTCATACATCAGCGTTCCGGGCATGACCATGTCATCCATGAAATGGCAGGTTAGAAACCAGTCATCAGGATGGATGTCCGCTTCAGCCCGGATTCGGCCGAGCCCGTATCGCCCCCCTTTGGCCTCGAGCTTCAAAATCCGGTGGATCAGTTTCATCCGGCCGCCCGGCAGCCGGAGCGATTCGGCAAGTTGGATGCCGATAAAGTCGGGGCCGAAGCATTCTGCAAGATCACCTTGTCTCAAGGATTCAACCGCCGCATCATCATAACTTTCCGTTTTAAAAGGGACCAGATCTTTCCAGTCAGAGGGTTTTTGACCGGGCAGGCGTTGGGTGTCTTCTTCGGTCAGGATGATTCCGCCTGAGGTTCGCACCTCTTCTTCTGTAAAGAAACCCGCACATCCGTCGGTCATGCTGATCAGATGCGAATCACCGATATACCCTTCGAAACTGAAGAAGAAAAGATAGGTTTCCCCCTGACGGGAAAAATGATCAATTTCGATCTCATAGCGAATTACGTCGCCGGGTTGTGGTAGGCCCTGATGGAATTTGACTTTGGCATCCAAAAGCCGGTAACTCCGCTTTCCTTTCACCGCATGATCGATGCCCAGATAAGAACACAAAAAAAGATCGGCCTGGCCGGCTTCAACCGAGATACATACCGGCGCCCTGCCGCCGTCGAGATACCAGGCATCCAAAAGAACATCATGCTCCGTCACCACCCGACCGGCGCCCATGGATTTTTTTTCGCCCTCAACCGAAATGATCCTGTCCACCAGCATGAGGGGCTCATCCGGCAAGCGAACCCTGACGTTGTGGGTGTCCACCACCGCAAACTCCGGACCCAGCACCTTTTCAACAGAACCCACAGCGAACTCCATGCACATGTCCCGGTCAAAGGCCGGTTCAATGGGGTGTTGTGCTTTTTGTCTATGTGTTAGTCCTGCCAGGCCATTTTGGGTTTGCAAACTTTTGTCTGCAATCAGGGTTTCAAGAAGCCGGGCTTGGGTTGTAAAGGTTTTTTCAAAGCTTTGGGTGAGCTCATTTGAAAACTCTAGAAACGCCTGATGCGCATCGGCTGTAGCTTGGGTGGTCTCGGTCAGGGTGTTCATGAGGTTTTGATATTGGATATTTCCTTCTGATCTTTGACTATCGCCTTTCCGCAGGAATCCGGAATCTTTCGGAACGGCGACATTAGGTTTGAGGATCGCTTCGCCAGAGGTTTTAGGCAAAGACCTTATTCTTCCTCCAACCTCCAACCTTAAACCTCCAACAGCCGAAGGCTCTGCCTCCGATCCCTGCTCCCCGACCCCCGGCCCCCGATCCCTGATCCCTGGTTTCGGAAGAAAAGGAGATGGTATCTTTCCTCCCACGGGAAGTTTCATCAGACGCTCTGGTTGTTGCGCATGGATCTCATGGACGGCCGGGGCAAATGCATGGATACCGTAAAAAGCATCAAAATCAACAAGAACCCTATGGGTTGCCAGTGTCCCCAAAAACTTAAGAAGCGTCAGACGGTCGTCTTCACCCCGGGAACATGCTGAAAGGGCCAGATGGGACTTTTCTTTAAGGATCGTTTTTATCATTCCCGTACAGGAATTGTGCGGACCCATCTCAAGGAAAATGCGGACGTCGTCCGAATAGGCCTGCTCGATCAAGGTTGTGAAATTAAACCCTGAAAGGGCCTGTTCTAAAATGGATTTTGCAGCACTCTCGCGGTCCGGCGTATAGGCGCGCCCCAAAGCACAACTGTAAAATCGAATATCTTCCGGCGGTGTGGTTTCAAACAGGTGAAGATTCTTGTAGTCCTCGGCAACAGGGGCTGCGGCGTCACAATGAACCGTGACCACGCCGTCTAAAAAGACCGCTTCACATCCCAGTTCTCGAATGATTGCCTCGACAAAAGGTTTTCTGCCGCCGATGACACATTGATCCGGGGTGTTGATGATGAGAAGCCTTACATAAGGCTGTTTGTCAATCTTCGTTCGAACCTTGTCTGCCGGGCGGTTGACAACAGCGACACACCAGTTCATGTCTTCATCATCGGGTATTTTCCATGCGTTTCGAGCCGCATGACACGGACCGGCGAGCTCGGTGCTAAACAGGTCGGTGCCAAGCATGCGTTTTAGCATCTGGCCGCGATCCGGCCAGACACCCATGGCAAAAAGTCCTGCGGATTCTCCTAAACTGTATCCGATCACGGCATCCGGCTTGATCCCGAAATGCTTGACAAGACGGGTCATCACCGAGCCGTGAACCACCTGACCGAATATCATATTCAACGGATCTGAAACGATTCTTTTATGGGACTTTTTTTCCCATCCTTTTTCCCATGAGGTTCTCCAGGGCACATAACATTCGGGAATCAACTGGGTCTTTAACTGAGGGGTGTCGGCATCCATCTTCCGAAGAATTTCCGGCCACAGCGCGCCGATGCCTCTGCCCATGCCCACATAGTGATTTCCGGACCCCGGAAACACGAATGCGACGTCACCTGTTGCACCCAGGGGCGAAGGAGAAAAACCCACACCGCCCGCACCGTTTATGGTTCTTGGGGTTTGGGTGGAAATGGCCGCCTTGGCATCATCGATGTAGTTTTCAAGCTGCGACAAGTTTTCGGCAACAATGGATACGGCAAGCGTTTTATCCGGATCAAGATCGTTTTTGCGAAACCAGGATCGAGCCAAAAATTCAATTGACAGGCCGGTTGTTTCCTTTGAATGTTTCATATGAAGCAAGAGCGAAGAAAGACCTTCCAGCAGTTCATCCTCGTTGTTGCCTTCAACCACAAAAAGCCCTGAATCCATAAACCCCAAAGGGCGTCTTCTTTCCAAAAAGATCTTTTCAGAACTCTGGTCAACGGCGTCGTACTCAAGTCCTTCGAGGATGGCGTGCATACAGTTGCCGTCTGTGGTCATGGAACCGACGCATGCCCTTCGCGGACCTTCTTTTCTGTTCCTTGACCAGTATTGGGGAAACACGGGCATATGAAACGGGCTGTTCTGCCAGAGAGAAGACGAGGGGGTTACAAAGTTTGTCAAAGGCGGAATGATCTCCTGGTACAGGCAGAGACTGGCTTTGACCAGAGACGCAAGACCGGCGGCCGCCCCGGTGTGCCCGATGTTCGGCATTACGGACCCCACGGCACAACCCGGGTGTTGCCCGTTAAACACCTCGAGCAACGCTTCTGATTCTATTTGGTCTTCCATTGGGTTGCCGCTGCCGTGGGTTTCGACAAAACTCACCGCGGATGGGGATATTCCGGCGTCTTGAAAGGATCGCTTCAGGGACAGAACAACGGCGTTTTTTGAGGGGGCACGGTTTTTTCCGCTGCTTCCGCTGGCCTTTCCCATCCCTTTGATCACGCAATAGATCCTGTTGCCGTCTGTTATGGCCTGATCGAGTCTTTTGAGCACCACGGTTGCGGCGCCCTCGCCGGGAAGGGTTCCATCTGCCGATGCATCAAAAGGGCAGATGTTGTGCTTTTGGGTAAAGGATTTTATTTGGTTCGATACAACGACACTGCGGACATCGCCAAAAAGATCCACAGCGCCCACGAGAACAGTATCGGTTTCATGTTGCTGCAGGGATCGCACGCCGATTTCAAGGGCTTTCAGGCCTGATGCCGCTTCATTGGAAACCACATAGCTCGGTCCCCCAAAACGAAATTCTCTGGCGATCCTGCTGGCGATGATGCCGCCCAGGGCTCCCAGGGTTCGCGTATTTGTCAGCGGCGGACGAAAGGCATCCTGCAACGATGCAAGCCATTGGGCGGTATTTTTGGGGTCATCAAGATCTAAATCCAGACGGTTTTCTTTTTTCCACTCTCGAACCCGGTTGTTCAGGTTCCACCGGAGGTGAAAATCCGTGGCTTCAAAGTCAAAATCGATTCCGATGAAGGTGCCCATGCGGGGCCGCTCCTGTCTTAAGGGAAGCCCGGCATCCTTCATTGCATCCATTGAGACTTTCAGCATCAACAGGTGCTGGATGAGGATATCCGGAATTTCATTGGGGGGTATGCGAAATTCCTGAAGATCAAGTGCGAATTCATCCATGAATCCGCCCCAGGCCGCCCTGTTTTCCAGATAAACTTCGGCAATGGTATCACATCCGTTCCACCGATCTTCGGGTCTTTTGGTGATGATCGATTCTCCTTTTAGAACCGTTTCCTGAAAAGCCCTTAAAGATATCAGGGGGCCGAAAGCAGCGGCCATGCCGATAATGGCAATAGGGGGATGGGTGATGGATGATGGATGATGGTTAATTTCTATGCGGGAGTTTTCAGTTTCAGAATTCCATTCTTCAAAAAGCAGGTGGCTGTTGATTCCGCCGAACCCGAATGCACTCACCGCAGCGCGCCGGGGGGTATATTTGTCTCTTTTCGTCCAGGGTTCTGGCTCGGTCTGCACCCGAAACGGACTGTTAAGAAGGGGACTTTTTGCCGAAGATCGAGTGAAATTGAGAGAAGGGGGCAATATTTTGTGTTTTAAAGCCAGAAGGGTTTTGATCATGCTTGCAGCCCCTGCACCGGTCAAAAGGTGGCCGATCATGGATTTGATGGATCCGATAGGGCACTGGCCTGTTGACCCGCCAGATTCACCCCAGAGATTTCTCAAACTTTGAAGTTCCACAACATCCCCTACCGGTGTTCCCGTGCCGTGGCATTCAATGAAATCCACATCCCGGGGAGACCAGCCCGCATTTTCATAAGCGCTCTGCATGGCACGGACTTGGCCTTCACTGTCCGGGGCCAGAAGATTGCCCCGCATGTCATTGGAAAGTCCGATACCTTTGATGATAGCATGAATGGTGTCTTGATCCCGCAGGGCATCGTCAAGACGTTTCAATACAAGGATGCCCACCCCTTCTCCCACCACAAGGCCGTCTGCGGTTTCATCAAATGGGGCGCACCGACCTGAAGGGGATAGCGCGCGGAGCTGGCTGAACCCCACCTGGGTGTATAGGCATTCGGGTCTTGAGATGCCGCCGGCCAGCATGGCATCGGCCCTATGAGACGAAAGTTCGTCGCAGGCCAATTTAACGGCATACAGGGATGACGCGCAAGCCGCATCCAGGGTCATGGTTCCGCCGCCCAGGCCGAGAGCTTCGGCCATCAAAGCTGCCGGAAGGCTGGTGACCCTGGCGGCAAGACATGCTTCTTTAGACAGTGCTTGATGTCTGTCCGAAATGGGGCTGCCGAAAAGTTTTTCTTCAAATGATGTTCCGAGGATTTTTCGGGTGACAGATGACGATGCATCTGTGGGGAGTGCGATGGCGGCCAGCACGATCCCGATGTTTTTTTTGTCTACAGATGAGGTGTCACAGCTCGATAGGGCGTCACGGCCGGAGTGAAGGGCCATCCGGTGCAAAGGGTCTAGGGCGTTTAAAAGATCTTCGTCAAGATCGAGTCCTTTATGATCGAATTTAAAATCCTGAATCAGGCAGGCCCGTTTTGAATAGGCTTTGTCCGGCATGGGATCCGGATGAACCATATCATCCGAATCGGCAATCCATCGGCCCGGGGGCACATCGCCGGTGGTATCCTTCTTGTTGACGATATTTTGCCAGAAGGTATCAAGGTCCGAGGCGCCGGGAAACAGCCCGGCCATCCCGACCACGGCAATGGGTGATTTTTTTTCGTTGGTCATTTGCTATTCCAATTGAACGGATGTTTTTCCTACAATAGTTATATAAAAAAAACAACCGACTATTGTCTAAACTGACTGGCCCCAGATCATGAAAGTAGTGCCTGGGAAACAGAGCTGCCTGAAGTTATTATAGGATAAAGGGTTCCAGGATTCAAGGAGTCAAGGGTTCAAGGGTTTGTTTTTTAATTTGGGAAATTTTTTTGACTCTATTTATCTCTCCTGATATTCTTTCTTGGATATGCATGAAAATCAATGAGAATCTTTAGGTTACTTGATTAAAGAGCGCTTAAGCAAAATCGTAAATAACAAACTGTTTTCATTGTGAATAAAAGGCCATTTCGGAAATTTTCATGAAATATTTGGGTTAAAATGCTATGACATCGCACATCATTGACCTGCCCGAACTGCGGGAACAAACCCATGTTTTTCAGGACCGAGTCCATGCCGGTCAAGTCCTGGCCCAGATGCTTTCGGCCGATGACAAGCATGCCGGGATCATTTTAGCTGTACCGGCCGGCGGTGTACCCATAGGGGTTGTGATGGCTGAAAAAACAAGGCTTGATTTTGACGTGGCCGTCGTCAGCAAGATCACCTTGCCCTGGAATACTGAAGCCGGCTACGGGGCTGTGGCTTTTGACGGCACGGTTAAGCTGAATAAAGATTTAATTCAGCGCGTAAACCTGACTGCCGAAGATGTTAAAAAGGGGATCGAAAAGACCATGGCCAAGGTAATGCGACGGGTTACAAAATTACGGGACCGGCAGCCCTTCCCCGACCTTGGGAATCGATCCGCAATTCTGGTGGATGACGGACTGGCTTCGGGGTTTACCATGCGGGTGGCGGTCGCAGCATTGCGCAACGCCGGGGCCCACCGGGTTGTTGTCGCCGTGCCGACCGGTCATCGTCGCTCGGCGGAAATGATCGCACGCGATGTTGAAACGCTCTATTGTGCCAATATCCGTGGCGGCTACAGTTATGCCGTGGCCAGCGCCTACCAACACTGGTCGGATGTCGCCGAAGAAGATGTGGTAAAAATTCTGGAACAATTCAAAACAAAAGACCTTTGAACTGAAATACCGAGCACGCGACTGTAAAACACCACCAGCTTAAATCCGAGTTTGTTTTATAAATTGTTTGTCCCCTCCTTATACATCCCATCTAATTCAAATTTAAAATTAAACCTTAGTTAAGCGAAAGTCTAGAGTGACCCTATTTTTATTCTTATTATATTTATCAGCATTTTTTTATGCTCAATTGAGATTAAAGAATTCCCACATTATGCCGATATATCTTTAAAGGCTTTAGGCTAATTGTATTATTTGAGGATATATAAATGGGAGCTTATATCGACAACGGATGGTGTGCCTGTAAATCATGGAAACAGGCTGCCAGAAAAAGACAAAAACTGATTTTAGGGCCGCAATACCGAAATGCTCTGCATGATGAATGCATGATGGCCATCGTACTCGGCCATAACGGTCCGCTGCTGGCAAAAATTCTAACATACTCTCACCCTTCTGAGCATGAATACATAAAAGCTTTATTTGCCAACGAAATTGACATCAATTTCAGTAATGGAAATCTTGTTATCTCCAATTGAAGCCAAACCGACCGTCGTACTTTATCGAACCCTTAGCGGCTAAATGAGTGCATGTTTTTCACCGCCCATTCCCCCCACCTTCGCGGGGGTCATTCTCTGCGTATTCTGCGTCTTTGCGGTGGGATAATTTTTTTGCATTTCACCCTGACCCCCGACCCCTGACCCCTTGAACACTTGAATCCTCATAGGATAATCGACACTTTTGGAGCTGATCCTTTTTGATTCTCCTTGACACACCCCTGGTTTGGGCGTAATAATCTAAATACACTCAAATTTTACGATTCCACATTCTGCAACTTAACAATGTATTGGTATTGTTTAATATAACGATACATTGTCTATCTATAATATTATTTTTCAGAACTAACCCATTAACAACAATACCGAGAAGGCGCTGTCGTCATTTCCCCTAAGTAAAGGGTACAGCTCAAATCTCGTCTGTTATACGTCTAAAAGTATAAATGTATGAATTTTAGGTCAGGTTTCTGTAGATATCTTTACGGTGGCGTAAGCCCGTGGGTATCTACTTGAAAGCGATTACACACGCTGCAAAATACTCTCGCCTTTGGTATAAAAACCGGAGGCGGACTATTTGCCAACAGCGGATCTCATACTGTCAAAATGTTGGGCTGCCGATTGGAATATAATGAAGTCGAAAAGCTGCTCGGTTGTCACTTCACCTCCAAAGGCGGGCATGCTGCCTTTACGGTCGAGTTCGTCATCGGTCAATTCGACAGCGAATGCGGCCAGCTCAGAACTATTTTTTCTCAGAAATTCCAGGGCCTCGACCTTAGTGCAGTCCGCATGATCACGGGAATCCTTATCGGACATCGCATTGATCTGATCCATGCTCAGGGGCGGCAGATCTTCACCTCTAACAATCATTGCGGCCATTTTTGATATTGCAAAATGCCCGGCTCCAATGTGACGCGCGGTGACACCTACGGACCATTTTTCCATGTCGCAGACTTTGGTCCAATCACTGTTGGTTAAACTTTCCACAAAACTGATCACTTCATCGGCGAATGATTTGATTCGTTCGGATATAGTTTTTCCTCGTTGGCTCATGTTTTCCTCCTTTTCCGACGGATTGCGATGTCGACGGGTGGTTCAAATATTTCGGGCTTAAAAGAATCAGACGTGAATTTAAATTCGTTCGTGACCCAGCCAATGGTAAGAAATTGCTTTTTTAGACTGATATAATGTAAACAGAAAAACCGCTGATTCGTTAATGTTTTTTTTATTTTTTTTTATCGTCCTTGAAATTCAATTGGACATGAAGAAATAAGGTGCGTACATTAGTTTATAACCTGGCATCGGTAAAGGTTTTGACAGCAAACGGGGGATCGCACCACAGAAACATCATGATATAATAAATAATACGTTAAAAATTTATGTCAAACAAGGGAACGATAAATAATACCGCGAACGCAAGTGGTGAAATGACTGCAGAGGATAACATATGGATATGAATTTCAGATAACCATTACCCATTATGACCCCATTACTGGTTGCAAGTTTTTTATTTTGCTTACGTTATCAGTCATTGAAAAATATAAACAAAAGACATTGATTAAATGAAAGATATAGGAAGAATAGAATACTACTCGCCAATAGAAGAAAAAAGTAACATCATTTCTCATTCTATCGGTTTCATTTTAAGTATTGTCGCTTTGGTACTTTTAGTTACGCATGCAAATCTGCACGGAGACGTTTGGCATATTGTTAGTTTTAGCATTTTCGGAGCAAGTTTAATTATATTATATGCTGCTTCTACTTTTTACCACAGCGCTAAAAAGTCAGAGTTAAGAAACAGATTGAAAATCATTGATCACGCATCTATTTATGTTCTTATCGCTGGAACTTACACTCCATTTACACTTGTTACTCTAAATGGTACAATAGGTTGGGTGATTTTCGCTACTTCTTGGGGATTGGCTTTAACTGGAATAATTTTAAAACTTTTTTTTACAGGGAAATACAGTTTAATTTCGACTATAATGTATGTATTAATGGGTTGGATTATCATTTTCGCCATAAAACCATTAATTAACAATTTACCTTTAGAAGGTTTACTTTGGCTTTTTGCAGGAGGAATATCTTACACAATTGGTGCAACTTTATACAGCATTAAAAAAATAAAATTCAATCACGCCGTTTTCCATATGTTTGTTTTAATTGGTAGTTTTTGTCATTTTATGTCGGTGTTCTTTTATGTTTTACCAAGTGAATAAATCAGCATATGAATTCCAGAAATAAAGAACTGTATAATCAATGGTTATCTTTCAGAAAGGGACATCATGACCTCTCGATTGATCATAACAGTCTTCAATGTCATGTTTGCTGTTTACATTATTGGGGCGTCGATGCTAGTTTTGGCTACTGACAAGCTTCCCAAACCATCATCAAGATTCAGAAATCCTCAGGTTGTTAAAATTAAAGGGTTGCCAAATGGTGCTGATGGGACTCCGATAAGTACGGAGGAGCCCTTTCTTTCCCGGTACGGTCGTTTTCTGTTTTTCAATACAGGCAAAAAAGAAAACAATAAAGACCTGCACTTTGCCGAGTTGATACAAAGCCAGTGGTTTTATCGCGGACAAATTGGTCCAAATGTAAACACGAAGAAGGAGGTCGAAGGAAATCCTTCTATGGACAGCAAGTATAACTTCTTTTACATCGACTCAAATGTCGACCGAATGGTCCGAACAGCCAGTTTCGCTTTTAAAACGGGTGAACTTCGTGCCCTTAAGGTTTTTGAAGGAGTGCCAAAACGCGAAGTAAAACTCTTTGCTCAAAAGTTTCATGGTAATATGGGTGTTGAGGTTAGTGCTGATGGGAAAATCGTCTTTTTTTCCAGAGCCACGTGGAACATGCGCGGGTTCTCACTGGGAAAACTGGCTGGCTCAGATATTCTTTTTGTTAGAAAAAGAAAGGATGCGTATGTTTTCGATAAAACCGAAGCTAAACGTGTTATGCAGAATGTCAATACTTTGGATTTGGAGTATGCGGCTTCCATTTCCTCCGATGGCTTAGAGCTGTTTTTCACGAGGCTAAACATTGCTGATTACAAAAAAGGCAACATAAGATCAAGAATCATGCGCTCAACAAGGACATCTTTGTCGGAACCATTCAGCAAACCTAAGATGATAGATGCCATTGGCGATTCTGATTTTGTAGAAGGGCCGGCTATTTCCGGAGATGCTAAAGAACTTTACTACCATAAACACGATGGTAAGAAGTTCAGGCTTTATAAAGTCACTCGCTAATAACTGACGGTTGCGAATTTACAAATACAGCAAGACGTTTCAGCGGATGCGGACAAGCTGCGCTGCTGAGCTTGATTGTTAGATTTCGAGTTAAAATGGTAACATATGCCACAGCGGGTGATTAAAATTATTCTGCCGGAAAACCATGGGAACCCAGCACTGGAGTTAATAGAGCGTCAGGACAAAACCAAAGCTGAACAGAAAATTGCACTTAGAATCAACCGCGAAAGGGGCTGTCGTCATTTTCCCCAAGCCGGGGAACTGTTATTTGTGTAAAAGTACGATCATTTTATAGCGATGTTCAATAGAATATTGAGACATACCTGATGATTGACAAAACAAAGATAATTGACACAGTCTGCGAAAGATTAGAAAAGCTCCCTTTAGGACACTATATAGACCTAAAGACTTATAAGCGCAATAGAACTGTCATCATTGTTAAAATAGATGAAAAGAAACTTTTGGTTATTGAGGACGGTTATTTTAAGGATAGGTTTTTAATAAAGTCTGACAAGCTGAAAAAGTTGCTCAAAACCCTTTTAAAGAAGGAATTCCCCAGAAGTAAAAAAATCAGGCTATATGTTATGGGAAAATTCGTGGATGAAGAAGCTTTGAACACAATACGAAAAATTCTTTAGGATGCTTACATGGAAGAATTACGTCTAATGCATTACGTGTCGATGGACGTAGATGATTAGACAATTATCAAAAATCTGTAATTTTAAAATTTTGTTATAAAAACATGGCACTACATTTCATGGCTGGCAAAAATCAGGCTATTATTTGTTCCAATTAGGGATATTAAATAGACGTCTATTTAATATTAATGTTGGCCCGATCGAAGTCCTCGGTCGAGTTGCTGCACGGTTAGGGCGCTGTTACAGTTAAGGAGGGGACCATGAAAATACATTGGATAAAAAGGGTTCATCATTTACCCAAGGGTCTGTGTCTACTTGGTGCGATTGGTTTGGCACTTCTACTTGTCGGATGCGGAAAAGCCGGTGAGAAACCATCGATTGCCCAGGAAACGCTTCCATATAAGATGGATGCACTCAAGCCGTACATTTCTGATCAAACCATGCGCGTTCACTATGATAAACACTATACCGGATATGTGGACAAGGCAAACCAGTTCCTTAAAGGGGGAGGCTTTGAAGGCAAAACTGCTGATGAGATTATAGTGCTCACAGCGGGAAAAAAAGAGTACACTGCGATCTTTAACAATGTCGCCCAGGCATGGAATCATGCTTTTTTCTGGAAATGCCTTAAACCGGGTGGTGGAAAGGTCGGTGGCGAGCTGGCTGATTGGATCACAAAATCGTTTGGGAACGTCGACACCTTTAAACAAAAATTTCTGGAGGCGGCCAAAAGCCAGTTTGGAAGCGGTTGGACCTGGCTGGTCCTTGACGGTGAGAAATTAAAGATTGTCACGACTGCCAATGCGGACACACCCATAGCCCAAGGGCTGAAGCCGGTCTTCACGGTGGATGTCTGGGAACATGCCTACTACCTGGACTATCAGAATCGCAGGGCAGACTTTGTTGAGAATGTACTCAATCACCTCACCGACTGGGATTTCGTTGCCTCCCAGCTGAAATCTTCGGAGAAATGATTCTTTTCCATCATATTCAAAATTTGAACAGGGGATTAAAAGGAAAAATATGCTAAAAGTCGATCCACATCCTGATTATCCTTCAGAGGATGGTCGGTATCTAAGGGGGAATGATTTTTCTCCGGTTGCTGTGGCCGTAATTTTGAATTGTGACGGAGACAAAATCCCTCCCGAACTTGAGCGTCTTGTAAGGGCTGGGATAGAAACGGGGGCTGCTCTGTCAGGCACTGTCCAGACCGAGAATATTGGGTTTGAAAAAATTGTATGCAACATCGTTGCGAATCCTAACATTCGTTATCTAATCGTCGGTGGGCCAGAATCGTGGGGTCATTCGACTGGTGAAGCTTTAAAAGCCTTAATTCAACATGGCGTTGATGACAAAAAACGTATCATTGAAACCGATGCGCCCCATCCTTTTTTGTTCAACCTGTCCATGGAGATGATTGAGCGTTTCCGGAAGCAGCTTTCTGTCATCGATCTTCAATTTGAAGGAGATCCGGATCTTATCAGAAAGGCTGTTTGGTCATGTTATCAGGAAAGCCCTGTAGAGTTTCGTGGTTATTCATTGTACGATCCGGGGGCATATCCGGAGCCGCCTCTCAGCGGTAAGCTGACATGGCGTATAACCCAGCCATGGGCTGAGGTCCTTGATGATAAAGAGCGTGAAGCGAAAAGAAGAGCACAAGAGCTAATTGAGCGGTTAAAGGCCAGATCCAAGAAAGATCGAGAGAAAAAATCATAGGTAACTTAAGCAGCAGATATCAAGCGGATGGTACCGACCCCTTGCCGGCAGCACACCCGCAACGTTACATTGAAAAAATATGAAGAAATACCTTTTCTTAGCTGTTATCGTGGTATTGGCCTATGGATACATTCAAGAGCGAAACATTACATTCCATCGCTTTTCGTCATGGACGAAAAGCGATAACAGCGTTCTCCAACAAGCATATAATAACAGAAAAACTGACCTTCAAGTACAAGGAGGAGGCGTTGTAATAAAAATATTGCCCGATGATCTTGAGGGGTCAAGACATCAAAGGTTCGTTTTAAGGCTCAGCAGCGGCCAAACATTGATGGTCGCTCATAATATTGATTTAGCCCCCCGAATCAGTGGCTTAAACAGAGGGGATAAAGTGGAGTTCTATGGTGAATATGAATGGAATGCCAAAGGTGGCGTTATCCACTGGACGCACCACGATCCAAGTGGTCGGCATGTTGGCGGGTGGTTAAGGCATGGCGGCAAAACGTACAACTAGCAATGTAACAAGGCCATCAACTCGGATCTTAAAACTGCGCCGCTTCACTCTGCCGCTTTACGGAGCTATCCGGAACATTTAAAATTTTTGTCAATTAAGGGGACGATAAATAATACTGCGAAAGGGGCTGCTGCCATTTTCCCCAACTCGGTAGTGCAGGGCATCTCGCGCCTGTTATAAGGCTAAAAGTATAAAGGTATGAATTGAGGTGTCGATACTGGCAAGATCACAAAGGTTTTGACAAACCCGATTTCGACGGCATATTCTCAATATACATGAAAAATTTAGGTTTTAGGCGGACCGCAATATGTGGGATTTTCCATAATTCTTAGAATCAACACTATCTATTGTATGCCACTCTTGTAAGTTGGTATTGATCATCGACCACTATGGCAAGGGCAGTCTGCGATGAGACACTTTTAGGGTTAGGAGGAGTTTAATGAATAAAAGTTCTGTTAAATGGTTTGGCTATTTGTTTTCTTTTGTTTTTCTGATTATTTCTTGCGCTGGGACTGAGACCGAACTCACCCACAAGCAGGTAAATGAAGCCTATAAAGGAAAGCCCGTATCTGATATTCTTGTAATTGCAATAACGGGCAATGAAGATTCTCGGCGATCTTTTGAGCGAAAATTCGTTGCCCAGTTAAAATCAGCGGGTGTTGAAGCTATCTCAAGTGAAGATGCCATACCGATGCCTGCAGATTTAGAACTGAAAAAAGAGACAATATTAAAAGCTGTCAATCAATTTAAAAATGACGCTGTGATCATCACACACTTGATTGACAAAGAAGAAAAAGAAGCCTTCACACGAGGCGGTCGAAGCACATAGAGGCTATTACGGTTTTTATCATAGCCGATACACATACAGTTATGCGCGTGATCCGGGGTATTCAAGCACAAGCAAAACCATCCGATTGGAAACGAATTTGTACGATGTAAAAACAGAGAACCTCATTTGGTCCGGGCAATCAAAAACATTTAGCAAAGACTCAAAAGATCAAATCATTAATGATGTGATCAAGGTTGTGATTAATGATTTGCAAAATAACAAATTGATCTCGCCAAAATGAATTTGACTGTGCATGTGGCCAAGGCTCAAGCCATGGTGCCGGGATAGTTCAGAATAATTATACCCTTTAGTGATTATCAAGGAATCGCAACATTGATTCGTGTTCGAGACCTTCAATTTTCAACAATTGATGGTTCAGGCACGAAACCTTGACAGTACAACCCATGCTGCCGTACGATTCGAGCACCAATGACTGTTTGAGTGCTGAAAGGGGAAGGGCACATGAAAATTAAACCTTTGCAATCATAATTTTGTTTTGGATAAGCTGTTTACTAATGAGCTGCGCGGGTTCAAATTTTATTCCGGTGTCGTTGTGAATGCTGTCGACACTGGTCAGAAATCCCAAATTTTATTCCGCTTATAAACCTTCACTAAGATTCACTTGACATGAACACGACAAGCCCTCCGGGGTCAGACTGAGATAATATTCTATAAATACAAATAAAATTATAATTGGATGTTGTTGTATTGAAGGGGGAATTCGTGTATTAGAATATATAAAGAAAATTATGATAAACAAAAGATTTTGATTTAATAACTACTGTTATATAACTGCAATTTACTTGATGATTTTATACAACAAAAGGAGGAAGATATGTTCACAAAACAAGAGCATAAAGTTGTGGCTGAGCATCAAGAACTAAATAAAAAAAGAAAGATTAGCAGTTCAGACAAAGTCATCGCTAAACAAAAAATGATTTTGATTAAATCGATTTGGGATAAGGAATGGCAAAGAAAACTAAATGTGGAACAACATAGACAAAAAGCATGGATTAATGCAAAGGATATTAAGGAGAAAAAAATTCTGGCAGATCAATATACAAAAGAAGCAAAAGAATATTTAAGATTCCTTAATAATATATTCAGCCATGCACTCATTGTTGACAATATAATTGACTTCGATTCATTAGCTGAATTTATTGAAATCAAGAAACCCGTTGAACCATCTTTTAAAAGCATTCCGGATGAGCCCTGCGAGACAGATCCTCAGTTTGTTCCCGATTTAAAAATCATGGAAAAACTACTTTCATCTAAGAAGCAAAAAAAAATCGAAGAGTTAAAAAAGAACTTTCAAGAATGCCATATTCAATGGGAACAAGAAAAATATAATATTGAAAATGAAAGACAAATTGCCATAGAAAAATATCAGAAAGAGTTGGAAAATTGGAAAATTGAAAAGGATGAAATTGTTGATGCAATTACTTCAAGGAAAGAAGATTTACTTAATGGTAAAGCAGAGGCCATCGTAGATTTTGCGGATATGGTCCTGTTAAACTCTAATTATCCAGATAGCTTTCTCCAGGATTTCGATCTTGATTATGATGCAACCAAAAAACGATTAATCGTCCAATACCTCTTTCCATCAATAGACAATTTTAAGGTTATAAAAAAATATAAATATAATAAAAAAAAAGATGCGTTAGAGAAAGTTCATGAATCAGAAAATTCAGTCAATGCCATATACGATGATACTCTTTATCAAATTGCGATCCGAACAATTTATGAGATATTCTCGAGTGACACAAATGATAACATAAAAAGTATTGTTTTCACTGGTTGGGTTAAATCCAAAATGCAAGACGAAAACGAAAAAGAGGTTGAAGAGATAAAAAATTGCGTTATGTCGATTGTCGCAGACCTAAATCAATATAAATCTCTAAATTTTGAAAGGATGAATGCAAAATCGATTTTCTCAAAATTCAATGGCGTTGTTAATGGTAAATTGTCTAAATTGAACAAAGTTACACCATATTTGGAAATAAATTTTGAAATATAAATAAGCCTTCCCACAATAGACTTTCAGCCAGCCAGGCTAAACCCTACCGCTGAAGCGTGACGTTACCCCGCCTTTGCCATCTGATATAACTCCTTAAATATCAGGGGTCAAACCTTCCATTTATAATCCTCAATACAAAACTATTCATCCAAAAAAGATTCTGGTTCGTTCAGTCGTGTAACCTGACCTTCCCGTTTTTCAAATTTAAATTAAAAGATCTTTGTTTGACTTGTGATTACAAAATATCTATAGTTCTTTAAGTGTACTATAAAATGCCATTTATAGTAATGCCACCCAGAATATATTGCAGTGGACTCTTAGCCATGATTTTACATCTTATGTGCAACAGATTCCACGTATAAACATGACACGATTACAAATAGGAGGTTGCTATGATGATTACTGCTCAAAGCAAGAGCGTTATTCCGTTTCGTCCTGGTGATGCCAAGCGGGTCGGCGAACGCTGCTTCTACCTTGACCAAATTGTTTGGCTCAATGGAGAGTTCATAGAGCTTGGCGACGACGTAGGTTTCAATTACGGTGTTTATGTCAACGGTTTTGGCGGACTTACTATCGGCGACAAGACGCTTATCGGACCCTACTCGATGATTCATACTGCCAATCACGAGACCGACCCAGACAAACCCCTTCAAGAACAGGGGTGGGTCAAGCAACCCGTTATAATCGGCAAGGAGGTCTGGGTCGGGATGGGAGTGTTGATATTACCAGGTGTCACTATCGGAGATGGGGCCATAGTCGGTGGAGGAAGCGTGGTGACCAAAAACATACCACCCTACAGCATTGCCGTCGGCAATCCCTGTAAAGTCATCAAGGAGCGGAAGTAACTCGGTCAGGTTGTCTGCATGTTTTGCCGTATGGCAGAACGTCTCTGTATTATCTCACATTCGAAAAAACACAACCAATCAAGAACATGCACATACTCTTTGTTCAACCGCAGCCATGCATTCGTGCTCTTAAATATGCCGAAGGACTATACAAAATTAATTCGGAGTTTCGCCTTTCGTTCGCTTATTTGGGTAAAACGCTTTCCGAGCTTTACGGACATGGTGATGAATGTTTTGAAACCTGGCTTCCTCTCGACGACAATCCGGCAGTTGAGCTGCAAAAATTTGTCGATACACATGATATCAATCTTATCCATTCTCACAATGCACCGGATACGCTAACGAACCTGTGCATCGATCTGTTCGGTGGAAAAATTCCGATCGTGCACGACATACATGATCTAATGAGTGCGCGCAATACAGCCTATGAGGATGGTCTAAATAGCGTGATCAATGTTGTGAATTGGCGTAAGGAGGAGCAGCGGGCTATCGAACGTAGTGATGCCGTAATTACCGTTTCGGATGTAATTTTTAATCTCGCGAGGCGGAAGGGCTATCGCCTACCGAAGATCGCACACGTCTATAAGAACTATATCCCAGAACGTTTCATTCCTAAAACGCTTCCCCAGGTTAACCAAAACCTTGATAGCCGACCCATTCGTTTTGTTTACGAGGGCTTTATCAGCAGTAATGGCGGCCACTATGATATGCGCTCCATCTTTAAAGCACTATCGGCAGAGGGGATTGAAGTGCATATATATCCGTCACGTGATAATTTCGACTATAAGACGCTATCAGATACCGTTCAGAACATCTTTTATCATCCAAGTTTCGCACCAGATAAGCTTTTAAAAGAGATCTCTCAGTATGATTTCGGCTGGGCTGGGTTCAACGATACCCTCAACAGGGTGCATCTGAATACGGTTCTACCGAACAAGCTATTCGAGTACATTGCCTGTGGCTTGCCAGTCATCAGTTTTCCACATGAGGCACTTAAGCGTTTTTTGGAGACACACCGTTTAGGTCTCGTTATTGATACAGTGTCTGGATTGACTGGACGGCTGCGGAATCCAAGAATGGCCGCCATACGGGAAAATGTCCGAGCACGCCGTTGGGATTTCACAGTTGAGGCAAATATTGGATGCATTGTAGACATGTATTCGCAGTTGTGCGAGGAAACCGCTTCTTTCTGCTATAAATAGCGTTACAATTGAATAAAAGTGCCGAATCAATTTCAATACAGTTCAAAAGAAGGATATAATGCAAGTTGATAAGATTAAAAGAAAAGCAAAAATTGTGATGAGTAATAGTAAAAAATTAAATTCAAATTTCTTTTTAAGTCAACAGTTAGTGATTATTTCAATATTTTTCGCCAATTTGTTTGTATTTACAAAGACCAAAGTGACTTAATCCTTCTATGCCTGCATCAACATTATCGATAATGTGGTTGGCGGTGTGTATCATGGTCATTGGGCCGAGTCTACTGCCGTCTTCGACAATCAACCCCCCAAAACCATTGACGTAGAAACCATAATTAAATCCGATATTATCTCCCAACTCAATTTGGTCTCCGTTGAGCCATACGATCATGTCAACATAGTAACTATCTTTTCCAACCTTTTTGGCATCTCCTTGCCGGAAAGGGATAATACTTTTATTAAAATCAGTAATTTTCATAAGTCCTCCATTTTCAGTTGTAATATTAAACGGCAATTAAATAGAAGAATCACTTTTCGATAGTTCGTCATTCCCGTCCTGTTTTTGCTATAGATAAACTGCTTAAAGAAATACTGGAAGAGATGGATGGTTATGTCAAGGGGCATCGACGATTGCGCTCATAAAACGTAAGGATTGTGTTGAGTTGACAAGAACTTGCGGATGTGATTTGACTATCAACTCTTTGAAATTAATGTAATATTAGCTATATGTAGAAAATCTAAGTGGTCACCTGAATGTGTTATCAAAGGTTATCTGGACTCTTCGATCCCGCCTGCTGACGATTATCTAATAGATCCTGCTTATCCCATTGAAAGCTGGATGAATTAAAAAAACTGTATCGGTTCACAAAGACCAGGTGCGCGCAAAAATGCTGAAAAACGCTGTGGTTTGCGATGATCAACCGACGGTACGGGCAACGTCAGAAGGTTGACTTTTAATCAAGATAATGCTTAAAAGAAGCCAGGTCAGCGAGGTCCATATCTTGTTACATCACGGGGTCAGAAATACAAGGCTCATTTTTCAACAGACTTAACTCAAAAAAGCAAGTTCTTATCATTTAACTTTAATTTCAAATGAATGCGGCTGTGCTCATTTTGAATTAAGACAGTCCTTTGCCAATTTTTGGTTGAAAAAAGGTGCCGCATCATGTTCTATTTGAAAGCCTGAAGGGAGTGTGTCCAAGATGAAAACAATTGTTCTAGTCAGACACGCAAAATCCAGTTGGAAAGATCTTGGTCTGGATGACTTTGACAGACCTTTGAACAAGAGAGGAAAAAGAAATGCACCGTTCATGGGGGAAAAACTGAAAGAAAGAGAGATTATGCCGGACCTTATCCTGTCAAGTCCTGCAAAAAGAGCTAGAAAGACCGCAACAACTATTGCCAAAAAAATCGGTTATCCCAAAAAGAAGATTATTTTTGATGACAATATGTATCATTCCAGTGAATGGTATCTGATGGAATTGGTGCGGGATCAGGATGATAAGTATGAAACGCTTATGCTTTTTGGACACAACCCTGGTTTCAATGATTTTGCAGACATATTACTTAAAAAAAATCCGGTATATAATATTCCCACTACCGGAGTTTACTGTATCAGGTTTGATGTGGAAAGTTGGAAAAAAGTGCGAGAAGGTAAAGGCGAATCCGTATTTTTTGACTATCCAAAGCGCTATACGGATGAGTCAGTTTAGTCCGAATATCTCCTATACAAAATGGGAGTGATTTTTTCAAAACGGACTTATAAATATTTAAAGGATCAAATCATGCTTAATAATTTGAGGTTCATTTTGCCGAATGGGTATGGTGAACGGCAATTGATCAGCCAAATTTCAGATCATTATTCTATAAAAAAAGAGCGACCTGTTTTTAAAAGTTTTACATTTTACGACACCTTTGACTGGCGCTTATTTAATAAATCGTTTGTTTTGTTTGAGTCCGGGAACCGATTATGTTTACGCAAACTGTTCAAACATACTATTAATAACAGCATTAAAATTACCTCTCCACCGGTTTTTATTTGGGATTTGCCTGATAGTAAATTAAAAGAACAGTTGGCACCGATAATAAAAATGCGGGCACTATTAAAGCTTGTTGAAGTACAATCCCGATCAGTACCTTATCGCATTTTGAACCTGGACGAAAAAACGGTGGTGCGATTGGTATATGAAGAAATTCGACCATCCGGCACCAACGACATACCGGTATTGGCTACTTATTTATGGCTGAAACCAGTTAAGGGATACCCAAAATATTCTCAACGCCTGACCGAACAATGCGAGGAATCAGGGTTTATAATCGAAAAAAAAGAAGATATATATCTTAAAGCACTTGAGACAGTTAATAAAAAACCAGGAAGTTATTCCTCAAAATTAGAAATTCATCTCGACCCTGATATGCGCTCTGATGAGGCGACTAAAATAATTTTACACTCGTTGTTGCAAGTAATGAAGATTAATGAAGCCAATATTAAAAAAGATTTGGATACGGAATTTTTACATGATTTCAGAGTCGCTATTCGCCGAACTCGATCTGCTTTGGGTCAGATTAAATATGTGCTTCCTCAAGAGACGACGGACGGATTTAAGAAAGACTTTGCTATTGTGGGTAAACTCTCCAACCAGCTGAGGGATTTAGATGTATATCTTTTAAAAGAGGATGCCTACAATAGAATGCTTCCTTCTTTTTTACATGATGATATTGATCCTTTGTTTGATTATTTGCGGGAAAAACGATCAAAAGAACTGAAGGAAGTGATTGGTGGTTTGAAGTCCAAAAAATATGTGCAAATTTTTCAGGATTGGGAGAAGTTTTTAAATAAAATATCACTGGAGTCCCCATCAGCACCGAATGCAGATCTCCCAATAATTGATATCGCGCGGAAAAGAATCTATAAAATATACCTGAAAATTGTAAAAAATGGCAACCAGATCCTTGAGAACACCCAAGACGAGATGCTTCATGCCCTGAGAATTGAATGCAAAAAACTGAGATACTTGATGGAGTTTTTTTCAAGTTTGTTTTCCCGGGAAAAAATTAAAATCCTGATTGCTCAATTGAAGAAATTGCAAGACAATTTAGGTGACTTTAATGATCTCTGTGTTCAGGAAGAATACCTATTAAATATTGCCGAAGAATGGCCCACAATTAATCAGAAATCTAAGAAAGTACTTGTGGCAATTGGCAGCTTGATTGGAACGCTGGATAGAGAAAAAAAGATAGTTAAAGATGCATTTGCCAAAACCTTCACAAACTTTGCCTCGAAAAAAAATAAGGGGTTATTCCAGGAACTTTTCGCTTCAAAATAGAAAGAGGTTGTTTCATGACAGTGCTGGCACTTTACAGTAATAAAGGTGGAGTTGGCAAGACTGCGGCAGCAGTAAATTTATCCTATTTGGCAGCGCAGCAAGGCGCTAAAACCCTTATCTGCGATCTTGATCCTCAAAGTTCTGCAACCTATTATTTTCGCGTAAAGCCCAAGCTTAAGACCGGTACAAAGGGATTCATTAAAGGCGGTAAAAAGGTTAATAAAAGTATTAAAGGCACTGATTATGAAAACCTGGATCTACTGCCGGCAGATTTTAGTCTTCGAAATTTAGACGTCACTTTTGATAAATTGAAACGTTCAAAACAACGGTTGAGCAAAATTATAGATCCTTTTAAGAACAAATATGATTTAATCATTCTTGACTGCCCGGTCACCATCAGTATCTTAGCCGAAAATATTTTCAACGCTGTTGATTACACACTTGTTCCGCTTATTCCAACAACACTCTCAGTGAGAACTTACAGACAATTGCTCTCTTTCTGCAAAAAGAATATGTATGATGTACATAAGATTTACACATTTTTTTCGATGGTTGACGGGCGTAAAAAGATGCACCACGAACTTATGGCAACGGTGTCAAAGGAATTTAACGGTGTTTTAGGAAGCCCTATTCCTTATTTGTCACAGATCGAAAGAATGGGAATTGAGCGAGAACCGGTCGCCGCCTTCTCACCAAAATCAGTGGCTTCAATATCATATCAAAACCTGTGGGAAACAATTCAAGAAACCATACTTTCCCATGATAAGCGTAAGTGACCGGTGCAGATCGAGCCAAAAAAAGCGCTCAATTTGGGTTTAAGATTTACTGGAGACATTTGCGGCCTCGCCCTGGCGGGTTGCCCATCAGAAAAAAATGAAAAAGATCATGCCGCGCTTTGAATTTCGTACATTTGCCCAAAATTTTGGGGTTGTGGAGGAAAAGATATGGAGGCTTGGAAACTTTGAGAAATTCCGGGAAAGTTCTGAATTTTACATTTTGTCTGCGGCCAATAACGAAAACAACGTGAAAATTCGCTATAACATATTGGATATTAAAGTTTTCGTGAAAGAAGAAAAAGGACTCGAACAATGGCGTCCTCGAATGAAAAGTAAATTCCCCATAAAGGCTGAGATTCTCCGGGATGAGGTGTTTCCTGCTTTTGGTGTGGCCGTTCCGGAGTTTAGTCGACCAGAATATACTTTGAAGCAGTATCTTGGAGATATCATTAAACCGCACCCGGAATTGGCTGTTGCCCAAGTATTCAAACGTCGTTTTGGTTATTTGATTGATGGGTGTATGGCCGAAATTGCGGAACTGCTCATCAACTCGGCAGCCATTAAAACCATATCGGTAGAATCGATAGATGTAGAGGCCGTATTAAAAGCAAAAGAGAGGCTTGGGTTGCAAGAATATGAAAATGTGAATTATTTATTGGCAATCAAGCGAATTCTCGGCATGGAGCCTCTTCCGGAATAGAAATGGAAATAAAATATTTCACACCATAAGGAACTCGTTTTACAGGGAAAATAACTGGATAACCATAAATGTTGTGAGGCGGCGATGGCCCTAGAAATCGAAAAAAAATTCAAGGTAAAAGAAGGTGCTTGGCGTAATGAACAAGGAACGAAATATCGCCAGGGGTATTTAAACACCGATAAAGAAAGAACGGTGCGTGTACGTACTATGGATGACAGAGGATATTTAACTGTCAAGGGTGTTTCGCGAGGAGCTGTCCGGGTGGAATACGAATATGAAATCCCTAAAGTCGAAGCTGAAGCCATGCTGGATGACCTGTGTGAAAAGCCCCTTATTGAAAAGATAAGGTGCAAAATCGAGCACAAAGGGTTCGTCTGGGAGGTCGACGAGTTTTTGGGTGAAAATTCGGGTTTGATCGTGGCCGAGGTAGAGCTTGAAAGTGAAGACCAGAAATTTGTCAAACCTAAATGGGTTGGTGAGGAAGTGACGGGAGATCCAAGGTATTTCAATGCAAATCTGATTCATCATCCTTATAGCAAGTGGTGAGATGAAGCACTGGGACGAAAAGAATTTGCACACGGTAACATGTTTCTTTTTCGATAATAGCCGTCTTTTATTTTCACTTGACACAAACGAGGGCTGCTCATTATATTGATACCTAAAAACGAAATGAAATATTCGGGAGAGAGAGAAAGGGAGGATGGGGATGATTATGAAACAGGATGATCTCACCCAGTTGAAACATGTTGGTGTTTCTCGCATGAAATTGCTCAACGATTTTGGGATCACAACCATAGAGCAGCTTTATGAAATGCCACTGGAAAAACTATCCGAAATCAAATCGATCGGCAGACATTATGCCAACCTGATTAAGAACTCTGTGAATGAACACTACAGGAAAAAATCCGAAGTATCACTTGGAAAGCCGGGAGCTGTCAAAGGAAAAAAAGCAGAAGAAATCAACCGGAATTTACAGAGAAATATTAAAAGACTGAACAAGAGTCTAAATCGGGCGGATGAAAAATTAAAGCCTTTGTGGGAAAAGAAATATTTGGAGTTATATATTGTCTTTAAAAAAAGATCGAATACACTTAAAACCCGGATGGATACGATAGCTAAAATTCAAAAAGACCTTCCCAAAAAGGTTAAGAAAAAGATTATCAAGAAGTCCGATGCTCTTCATTCAATTTTGAAAAAAGCTGGGAAAAAGCCGAAAAAGAAAAAATACAGAGAAGTTACGCAAGAAATTCGATCGTTTTCCAGAATGCTCCGAGATATTAGACCCTGAATGCAGGTTCGGCCGTTTCCTGTGATCCTTACACTTAAATAAGGCATTCTTCTGGCGCAGTCGCTGTTATTTTGTTCAGCCACTCGGAGAAGGATGTACGTCATTCCTCGCTCAGGGTCTCGAACATTTCGTAAAAGGTTTTTTCTCCGATCAGAGAATCCACTTTGCCCTGAAGATCCCTTCTTTTTTTGTTTTGCATCCATTTCTTCCAGTCGTTGGCCGTCTCCCATATGCTTATAACCAGGTAATCTTCGGGATCTTCAAGGCTTCTTAATGTCTCGCCGGAAATAAAGCCGGGTTGTTTTCTTGCGGCGGCCCGTAATGCCGCGAGTAGTGGAAGCAGTTCTTCTGGCTTATCGACTTGCCATTTGCGTTTAATTATAACTTTAATAGACATTTTGTCCTCCTTTTATTTCTCAGATTCAAAACGTCTTGCTTTTCAACACCAAGCTACCAAGCAGCGCAATTATCCGGGCAATTCAATGCCCGTCATTAAATGATCTTCCATGAATCTGATTTCATCAATGCCCGATACCACGACCTCGGGATCGATCTGGAGTTCTTCTTCAGGGATCTTGCCTTTATACTCAACTTTGGACAGAATATGCTTGATACAGTTGAGCCTTGCTCTTTTTTTGTTGTCAGAACGAATAATTGTCCATGGAGAAACTGTTCGATTTGTTTCATTAAGCATCTGGAACTTTCTTACGGTGTAATCATCCCACCTTTCTTGGGCCTCTCTGTCAACCGGGGAAATTTTATATTGCTTCAATGGATCCGTCTCTCTCGAATCAAACCGGCGCAACTGTTCCTCTTTTGAAACAGAGAAAAAGAACTTGAACAAAATAATTCCATTTTTTACCAGCATTGATTCAAGCATGGGTGTGTCTTTCAAAAAGCGCTTATTTTCCTCATCCGTGCAGAAACCCATGGTTGGCTCAACCATGGCACGGTTATACCAGCTTCGGTCGAACAGTACTATTTCTCCTCCGGATGGGAGCTGTTGAATATACCTTTGAAAATACCACTGGGTTCGTTCCCTGTCGCTGGGCTTTAAAAGTGCAACAACCCGGGCACCCCGTGGATTCAAATGTTCAATAATCCTTTTGATCGTGCCGCCTTTACCGGCAGCATCCCTCCCTTCAAACAGCAACAAGACACGCTGTTCGTTGGCAATGACATGTTTTTGCCATTTTAAAAGCTCGATTTGAAGTCTGTTCAGCTCCTCTTCGTATACGAGGGTGAACTTTTTTACCCAGACGGGTTGGCGTCCTTTTGCTTTTTTCTTTTTTAAACTTTTAAAGCTGGTGTGCTCGGTCAATTTTTTCTTTAGCTTTTTTTCTTTTTTCTTGCCTTTCCCCTTTGGTTTCTTTTTGCCTTTAGATACCTTTTCCTCATTTATCGCAATTTGCTTGGATTTTTTCGCTTCTACACTTTTGGCTTTCTTTTCATTTTTTTTCATTTTCTCTTTTGCCATCTTGTCCCCCTTTTTGTTCAAATAGAAGAACTTTAATGTGTTTAACCTTCAGGAAGGCGGGTAATATTCAATGGCCTACGGTCCCCGTGGAAATACCGGGACTGTGCCGGTGTATTGTATCGGTGTGAAATGCAAGGCATATCTCACCGGGGGAGCATCCTCGATTTTCGCAATTCGGATTCAATAGAGCCATCGTTGGAATCATGCCAGGAATCTGCCATATTTTTTACGCTGCTTTTTCATTTCTTTTAACTCTTTATCACCCGGGATAACAATATTCGGATCCGGTATAAAATCGAGCTTGCGACTTCTTCCTTTGTATCGCACCGAATTGAGGATCACTTTCATGGTTGCCCGTCGGGCCAAATGTTTATTGTCAGATCGAATTACCCACCACGGAGATTTTTTCGTATGGGTCTTTTTCAATAACACGAATTTTTTTTTGGTAAATTCAGTCCATAATTCCTGGGCTTGCAGGTCCACCTCGGAAAGTTTCCATTGCCGAAGTGGATCGTTCTTTCTCCTTTTAAATCGTCTATTCTGCTCTGCTTTGGTCACAGAAAAATAGAGTTTAATCAGTATGGTTTTGTCGGCATCTTCGAGGAAATTTTGTTCGTAAATAATGACTTTCTTCATGAATCGCCGATATTGAGCCTGGGTACAAAATCCCATCACCGGTTCAACCAGAGCCCGATTGTACCAGCTTCTGTCAAACAAAACAATCTCTCCGGCATGGGGGAAGTGTTCGATATACCGCTTGATATGGAGTTCTGTTTTCTGGTGTTCGCTTGGTTTGCCAAGCGCAACCACTCGATATCTTTTCTCATTCATATACCGGACAATGCGGCGGATCGTCCCGCCTTTACCGGAGGCATCCCGACCATCAAAGAGGATGACCATTTTTTTCCCGGTATTTTCCAGATGGCGCTGCATCTTGATCAGTTCTGCCTGGTAAGGATTCAACTCCTGTGAATTGTAATATTTCTCTAATGCCCCTCCGACAATTTCCTCTTTCTCTTTCTTTTTGAGCAGCTTAGTGTTCTTTCGAATCTGTTTGTCAGGATCGGCAGTTTTGATTTTTGACTCGGCTTTCCTTACCACATCGCCGATTTGCACCGTCGGACCATTTATCCTCTTTGCCGATTTCTCTCCCTTGCGTTTCTGTTGCTTTGGATCAGCAGACTTGATTTTCGATTCGGTTTTCTTTGCCATATCTTTAATCTGAAGTTTTGAATCGCTCACCCCTTTTTTCTTATCTTTTTTTTTCCCCGTCGTTCTCATGTCTGCTTCATTCCTTTCTTGTTCAGGATTCTATTTAAAATTAATCATAAGAAATCGTTCCGATTAATTTAATTTCTTTCCTGTGCGATACATCTTTGTATAAATATCAGGAAGATGGTTCTTTTTCAGGTCTTTAATCACCTCTTCCACTGGATATGGTATGCGGAAATGCTCTATTTTTATTCCCTCTGAAGAAACCATAAGAATTGCAAAAGATGTTCGCGGGTCTCCATCAAACATGCGTCCCACACTTCCCGGATTGACAAAAAGAACACCACTGACGAATTTATAATACGGCACATGAGAATGGCCCATGATATGAACCTGAAATGGAGAGTCATTTGCGAGTTTACGGAAACGGCTTTCAGGGGTTCCGGGAAATAGGGTTTCATTTTCGTCATCAAAGGTTCCATGGAATACACCGATGTGGATATTGTCTATTTTGAAATCACTATGTTTGGGTAAGGATTTCAAAAACTCTACATTCTCAGGAAGCAAGTTTTCAGACGTCCAGAAATACATGACCCGCTTTTCTCTTTTTCTAGGTTTTTTTAATTTCTTGTCCTTTAAGATTCTTAGCACGCGCTTATCTGTATTTCCCAATATACAGACGGATTTATTCGTCTCCCGGAACCATTGGATGGTTTCATTGGGAAAGGTACTGTAAACGGTGAGGTCGCCCGTGTTAACTACTCGATGGAACCGGTTAGGCCGGACATAGTTCAGTATCGCTTTTAATGCCGGATAATTGGCGTGAATATCACCCAATATAAGTATTTTCTTCATGATACAAAGAGGTATTAAAAACAATCCGTATAGATGGACCGGATTGTCTTTGAATTTCCTGGACGCCGGCAATAGACCATCTCATGAAGTATTCAGGATTAGCAGGTCACATGAAATAGGCCAATAACCTTTTCACCGGCGGTGTTCCAGGCTTTAATCGCCTCGGAGGTTACCATCAGTTTTACCCGGCAACCTTTTTGGTTAATATATTTCTCGGCCTCTTCCGATATCACAACCCGTTTGTATTGACCGGTCCCGATGATTAGCAGCTCGGCCCCCTTTTCATGAACATGCTTGGCCTCCTTCAGTGAAATCTTGTGGGAGGTGCCGTAAACCTTTTTGGGCAGTTTTTTCTTTCGCTTTTGGATCGAGCCATCCAGTTCCAGAATGACATCATTTTTGATTTTCTGACCTTCGATGGTGATAGAACCAAAGGCCGTGGCATCAATTCGGGGCCGCATGGTTTCTCTATTTCGTTCTAATTTATTTTTTTCCTTTTTTTTTCTTTTCCCCCCCTTTTTCTTTTTTCCCCCTTTTTTTTTCTTTTTCTTTTTTTTCTCTTTGTCTTTCTTTTTCTCCTTTACCTTTTTTTTCTCTTTCTTTTTCTTTTTTTTCTCTTTCTCCTTCTTTTTTTCTTTGGCATCCTCCTTGAGTTTGGCTTCCTCAACCTTCTCTTCTTCTTTTGCCATTGGATCCTCCTTTCTATTTTTTAAAGTTATTTATGAAGCATGCTTCTTGGGAAATTAAAATTTAGATTTGTTAGTATGCCAAGACTGACCTTATTTTAATGAAACAGGTTGGTGCAACAACTTTTTCTTGTCCGCCACCCGTCCACACTTTTTGCATACGAATTTTGGATTTCTGACAATATTTAGGTATGTATCAAATTTTTCAGAAATATCATCTTTCTTCCACTTGCACATACGTTTCTCTTTTTTTGCCATTTTTGTCTCCCTCTATAGAAAAGGTCTATATCTTATTCTTTTGTAAAAATAACTATTTGTGAAAACATAACAGATTGGTCATCTCAGAAGAACCGCAATGTATAAAAATAATATTAAAAAAATAGACGACAAGCAAGTCTTTTTAGTTAATGTGTTGTAACGGCTAAAAGCCAGAAAATTTATATTTATATCTATGTTTACGAAACATTCGATCTGGCTCTATAATAATTTAATTTATCATTAACCCATTTTTTAACTTTATTCCTTTGAACCGTCCGCTTCCCCGATATTTGATAGATCCAGCAGATTTGCCCCCCCATCATTCTACTACGATCTCGCTCAAATTATCCTCCGGTTCAGGGTAAGTCAGGTTTAGGCCCTCCATTGTCTCTACCAGAAGGGTCGCTACTACCAAATTACGATACCACTTCCTATTTGCCGGCACAATGTACCAAGGCGCCTCTTCCGTGCTCGTTTTGCTTAGCATGTCTTCGTAGGCATGCATATACTGTGTCCATAATTTCCGTTCCTCTAAATCTCCCAGGCTGAACTTCCACTGCTTGTTCTGATTCTCCAACCGCGCTTGGAATCGCTCCTTTTGCTCCTCCCAACCAATGTGCAGATAGAATTTCAGTATCTCTGTCCCCTCATTGGTCAACATTCGCTCAAAGTCGTTGATGTGTCCATATCGTCGTTTCCACACCTCCGCCGGTACCAGGTTATGCACTCGAACCACGAGAACGTCCTCATAGTGGCTTCGATTGAAGATCATTATTTCCCCCATGCACGGTGTTCGCCTGTGAATCCGCCACAGATAGTCGTGGTCCAATTCCTCTTTCGACGGCGCTTTGAAACTCGAAACCTTCACACCCTGCGGATTCACTCCTTGGAAAACGTGACGTATCGTTCCATCTTTGCCGCCGGTATCCATTGCCTGGAGAACTACCAGTAATTTGTGCTTGTGCTCTGCATAGAGTAATTCCTGCAACGCCTCCAGCCGATCGTTGAGGGCTCGTAGTGTCTTTTTTGCTTCCTGCTTACCCCCGACAAACGCACTTGTGTCGTCGGGATCCCAACGGTTTAGGTCGACACGGCTTCCTGGTATAACACGATAGCGCTTCATAAATTTCCTTTACCAGTACACCTGTTAATTGCAGGTAAAATTGTGTTGTGCGATATTCGTTATTTACAGATATCTTTTTTTATCATTCCTTACTTAAATCACTTAATACACCAGTTTTACCTTCAATACAACAAAATCCGAATCCGGTCTTTTATTTGTTACTCCGGCTTAACAATTCTAAAAGGTTGCTATTTGTGAATACAAACACATATAACATCCCAATAATGTGCACAAATGCACAAATTGTTTCTGATGGTGTTTTCTGTGCCCTGTGATGGTCATCAAGGCCAAACCTCTAAGCCTGTTCTTAAGGGACCTTCACACACTGAAAATCATACCAAAAGCCTCAAGCCGGGGTTGCGGTTAACGGCTCCGGAAAAAGCCTGGCTGAAAGCACAACCGGATATTGAGCTGTGTTATACCGACGCCTTTGAGCCGGAAGTTATCGTCAACCCGGATGGAAGCCACCGGGGTATGATGGTTGATTTTTTGGGCGAATTGAACGAACGATTAAAAAATGTAAAACAAGCGTTCAACACATAAATTTAACTGTTGCGAATCGGGATATCGTAGGTTTTGCTGCTTAATTCGAGGCGATATCGATGTTGATCGAATTTCAATCGATGGGCCAGTTTTAACAACGCCCGGTCGATAAATTTGATCCGATCGCCGGCGTTCTCAATATACAGATTGTCGTTTTGAACGAACAGTTTCTCCGGGGCCAGCGGAATTTCGTCTTTCGTATTCAGGATCAGGCGGATCTTGTCGGAATCATCTTTTATGTTGACGTCAAAAACAAACAGAGCGGTATCCTCGTATTTGAAATAAACTTTTTCTATGGCGTGGTCGCCGTGTTTTTGAAAAAGATGATACCCATCGGCATCCCTTCGAATCGAGGAATGAAAAAAGCCGATAATTTTTTTATGCTCAAATACACCATGTTTATTGTGCCATCGGCCGTAAGCGTCCAGCCAAAAGACGGCCTTCTCTTTGGGCACCACAACTTCTTTTTTTTCTTTTTTGTTCACACCCGACCTTTCTTCCTACCTTTATCCCATTATTTGGGAATCAATTCCCGATAAGCTTCCTCTATTTCCTTAAAGCGCTGTTCTGCCAGTTCTCTGAATTCATCGCCCAGATGAAGCACCTTGTCCGGGTGATATTTGTTGGCCAGTTCCCTGTAGGCCTTCTTTATTTCTTCTTGTGATGCATCTTTTGTAACATTCAACACCGCGTAAGGATCCCTTGACGCATTCCCTTTTTGGAAACGGTTGGTCCCATGGGTGTCCTTTTGAGATGATCCTTTGCTGTATTGGGAAGAACGGCGGCTTTGATGATAAAAGTTTTGGAAATCGGATGGTTTCTGACCGAAAGTTTTAAAAACCCGCCACAGAATGAATAAAATGATGATGTCGTCGAGCCAGCCCCAGCCCATGAGAAAATCAGGAAGAATGTCATATGGACTCAAGGCATAAATCAATCCGATAATGATCAGCAGGATTTTCATTCTTAAAGTTTTTACATTTTAGTGAAGCGTTTTGTTTTGAACAAGAGATTAACGACTGAGCCGTTAAAAACCGGATTATCTGAATGCGATATATTTTTCAAAAATTATAATAAAAGTATAACACAAAAAGGAAAAATTGTCAGGTTAGCTTTAACGGTTTGGGGTTATTTCACTCTAATTCGCTGAACGGCAATCAGGGAAATCATGCTCAAAAATGCGCCGAAGATAAATGGAATACGGTAATCGATGATCCACAGCAATCCCCCGACAGCAGGAAGGACCACGGCGGCGATGTGATTGATGGTGAATCCCACCGCCATGCTCGGGGCGATATCCCTCGGGTCCCCCACCTTTTGAAAATAGGTGCGAATGGCAATGGCAAAATTGAAAAAAATATGGTCCAGTATATAAAGCACCGCCACAATCCATTTTGACTGTACGGTGGCATAAGCAAGAAAAATAAATATCAGGCTGAAGTACTCACAAGAAAGCACGGCCCTTTCACCGAACCGAATGATCGACCTACCAATGAGCGGACTGATAAAATAGTTGATCAGATTGTTGATGACAAATAGGATGGTAACTTCCTGAACCGAAAAATGAAACTTTTTTACCAGTAAAAAAACAGCAAATGCGATGAAAATCTGGCGTCTGGCTCCGGCCATAAAGGTGAGAAAATAAAACAGCCAGTACTTTTTGCGAAAAATCATTTTTTTTCGCTGGGGAACAATGTTTTTATCCACAGGGTTTTGAAAAAATCCCCATATCCCTGCAGCTGCAATCAGTCCTCCGATGAGCAGGTACAATTGAGTGAAATTTAGATAAGAGGCGACCAAATAGATAAAGATGCCGATTCCGATGTTCGAAGCTGCAGAAAGTGCGCGAAGTTTGCCGAATACCCATGGAGACGTGTTTTTATCAAAATATTGAAGGGTCAACGATTGATTGGTGGTTTCATAATAATGAAAGCCAAAACTCATGACCAGGGTAGTTGCCAGAAGACCGCCGAATGAAGGAAAAAGCCCGGTGGCCCCCACGCCGATTCCCAAAACCAGAATGGAAAGGGCTGACAGGCGATGCTCTTTAATGAGCATGATGACAAACACCGCAAGCAAAGCCAAAAAACCCGGAATTTCTCTGACCGACTGAATGATCCCCACGTGATCGCCGTTCAGACCGACGACCCTTACGGCAAAATTATCGAACAACGTTCGCCATGCCTGCAGTCCTATTGTTGAACTGATGGTCAACACCATCAGATAACGGTACATGGGGTTTTGTTTGATTTTTTTTATTTTGAGATTCAACGGCCCAATCACAATATTTTATAATTTCTAATATTTCAAGATTGTCTGTGCAAGATTCAGGTATTATGCTTTAGTGTCAATTCCTTTTGAAACAAAGTGTGATGAATGCCAGAAAGTAAGCTGAAATTGCAAAGATCATGATCACGGAAATACCCAGACCCAGGGCGATTTGTGCAGATGCTATGGATGCCAAGACCGACGCGCATCCATTTATCGTCCAGGCGTAAGCCCGCTGGGCAGGAAGATTCAAAATATATCGCATGCCGAGGGGGAAGGGGAGACCCATTAAGAATCCCGGCGGTATGAGAAGTAACAATGGCAGGGTGTAACGCAAAAATTGGTTGAGCTGTATGACGCTATGCATAATGGAATTAAAAAAGAAGAACATACACATGAGGATCACGATAAGTGAAGCGATTGCAATGGGAAAGTTTTTAGCACTTATTCGCTGTGACCAATAGCCGCCGAATGCCGAAGACACAAGGAGTCCTGTAATGACGACGGTTAAACTGATCACCGGATCGCCGAAAACAAAAATGTATTCTTTTATAAAAAAGAGTTCAATGAACATAAAACCTGAACCCACTGCAAGAAAATATAGCATGTGGGGGAAGTAGAATTTTCGAGTTTCTTTTAAGGTGGTAAAAAAGGGAAGAATCAAAAGAAGGATGGATATTCCTAATGCTTCTATTAAAACAACGGAAACGACAACTTCGCCGGACATGAATAAGGAATACAACCTGCTCCCTGTCATTTTGAAAAGCGCTTTCAGTCGGGACCACTTTAAAAACCGGTAAGGGAAGGGGCGGTTGTCCGTCTGAGGAAAGACATCCATGGGGTAGTTTTCAAAATATATTTTTTCTGTTTTTGACCGGTACGCTTCTGCAAGACGGTTGATTTCGATATAGTGAAACGGGGCATCGAAAATATTAAAGCGGTTGACATTTTTCTTTAATAATTTCGGAAGGTAAACAATATCAAAATTTAGGTTTCGCGAAACGTCTTGAAGCACGGTGGTATCGTTAAAGGGTTGTACAGATACGATCATGGTAAAGGTGTTCCAGTTACGCAGAACGGCGATGTGTTTTTCAGGGTTTTTGATTTCAAGGGATCTCAAGCTTTCATATGCAGTGGCCCAGAGGCGAATCGCATCTGACGGTGGCAGCAAAAGTAAACGCGAGACAATGAGAACACCGTTATTAGAAAGATGTTGAAAATATTGTGTAAAACTTTCAATGGTAAAAAAATAATCCTGGGTCAGAGCCGCTGACCCAGGGAGAGAGGTTCCCCAGTTTTCTATGTGTATGATGTCGTATCTCCGGTTAGATCGAGCTAAAAATGTTCTTGGATTTTGATTGATTACCGGAAGTTTATAGTGCTGTTGAACACGATTTGCGATCCGAGGTTGTTGCTCGACTATGGTGATGTTGTCTGCACCCGATGCTAACGCGCATGGAATGGCTGATCCGCCGCCATGCTGAATCACAAGAATGTGTTTTGGATGCACCGAAAGAAGGTATCCGGTGTATGAGAGCGTGAATTTGGAGAATTGTGCGTCGTTTTTGGATTTTAATTGATAAAGGAATAAAGGGTTGTCTCCATCTTTGAACGTGGACGTCTGGTCGGGAAGCATGCCTTTGTATTTTAGGCTTAGTCCCGGTGCAAATCGGAGGTGAGGGCTTTCAATGTCCTCGAATCTGCCGCGTATACTGTTTGTGGTTTCGGTGATTCGGGTGTTGGGAAACAGTAGGGTCTGACTGAGCTTCTTGTATGGGGAGGGTTTCACTTGGACAATGGTGTTGCCGCCTTTAACAATCAGTAGGCCAGCAATGATAACGATGCAAAGGCTGACGAACCGAAAGTATCTTTTTTTTGGGTGAAGAATTCTTCTTGTCAGAATACGCTCTTGGTTTTGACTTGAGTGCTTTAAAAAAATCACTGCCAAAGGAATGAGTGCTGAAAGAATGATAAGTTTTCCTTCACAGATAAAAGGGAGAAGCATAACCGGAATGATGGCTCCGGATGCCGAACCTGCCATACTCGCGAAATACACGAAACCGGTTTTTTCGGGCATAAAAGCATAGGCAATGGACACAACAAGGCCGGTGAAAAAAAAGGCAGCGCCAGAAGAAGATACGCTGTTAAAAGATAAAGGGCTTGGATAGGTTCTAAAGGCAGCCTAAAATAATCCAAAGGAATTCGATTCAAAACAATAAATGAAATGATGGCGGAAAGGGTAAAAAGGATGGTGAAAACATGGATGTTTTCAAAGGAGGAAAGATGTTTTTCCCAGCCTTTTTTGCGGGTATCGATGATATTTAAAAATGTGCCGCCGGCAGCAAATCCAAAAAGCGTGATACTGATGACCATGAAAGACAGATGGTTCCACTGGCTGATGGAAAAAACCCTGACAAGGAGTATTTCAAAAGACAGGGCTGAAAGCGATAATAGAAATACCGCGGCGAGTATCATGAAGTTTATTTTTCCTTGAAAAACCTGGTCCTTTGGGTCAGGATTCTTTACTTGTAGAAATTCCGAAACGTTCAATTATGGTCAAGGGCATACCCAGTCATGGGCACAAACAGAACACCGGTAATTTGTTTAACAGTATAGTCTTCACCGTGTTTTGTTACAAGGCTCAGGTTTTGATAGCTGAATGGGTTCCCAAGGGGGAGAATGAGTCGCCCACCGTCTTTGAGCTGCTTTAACAAAGGCGGCGGGATGTGGTCGATGGCAGCGGTGATCATGATGCAGTCAAAAGGCGCTGCTTCGGGCCAACCAAAATAACCGTCTGAATGACGGGTCTTAATGTTCGTGAAACCCAATGTGAGAAGGATCTGATTTGCTTTTGTATAAAGTTTTTCCTTGATTTCAATCGTGTAAACTTTTTGGGTGACATTTGCGAGAATAGCGGCTTGATAGCCGGAGCCGGTTCCGATTTCAAGGACGCTTTCAGGGCCTTTGAGTTTAAGGCTTTCGGTCATAAGTGCCACAATGTAAGGCTGAGAAATCGTCTGGCCTTCGCCGATGGGTAGAGGATGATCTGCATAGGCCCGGGAAGCAAGTTCTTTTGGGACGAAGCCGTGCCGAAGAACTTCGGACATGGCCTTCAGAACTTTTTTATCGGATATCCCCCGTAGACGGATCTGTGATAGAACCATCTTATCCCTTGCCTGCCGGTATTTGGGATTGTCTTGTCGGACCTGGCCCATGAGAAATGACGGGAATACCGTAATAATAAGAAGGGCAAGGAGATGTTTTTTCATGGCAGCTTCTTTCGCGGTTCAAACCATCGAACAGGAACCTTTGAAACAGCTTCTAAAAAGGGTAAAGAACTCTGTAGATAAAGACACCTATAATGACAATCGCCAACACGATGGTGAAAATCATCTGTTCGGTATCGAATCTTTTCATGAGCATTTGAGTTGTAGTATTTGGTTCTTCTCCAGATTAGTTGGAAAATAGGATTCGAGGATTCAAGGGGTCAAGTGATTGTAAACGCTTTGATTCAGATGACGTTAACATTGGAGTTTTTTCTGCCCTTATTCCTCGATCTTTTCAAAAATATGTTCTTTTAAAAAAGTGACTCCAAGCAACAAGGTATCATCTTTATTTGTTTGTTTTTAAAGCTTTTTCACTCGAACCTTGCCTGTCCCGGCGGGCATTTTGACGGGGAACCTTGGCCCTTGGCCCCTTATCAATCGACCAACTCTTTGGGAGATGATTTTAATATTTTTACCCACACTCGACGTGTTATTTATCCAACGGGGGATTAATCTTCTTTATCCAACCCAAATGCGGTATGCAGAACACGAACTGCGAGCTCGGTATACTTTTCTTCGATGATACAGGAAATTCTGATTTCCGATGTGCTGATCATCATGATGTTTATGTTTTCTCTGGCCAGTGTATTAAACATCATTGATGCTACGCCCGAGTGGTTTTTCATTCCGACGCCCACAACAGAAACCTTGGCGATGTTTTTATCACCCAGAACATCTTCTGCGCCGATTTCTTTTGCCAATTTCTGTTCGATTTTCATGGCGGTTGAAAATTGTGCTTTTGGAACCGTAAACGTAAGATCCGTTTGACCTTCGGCGCGCGTATTTTGAATGATCATATCCACAACGATACCCGCTTCAGCAATGGGCGCAAAAATATTGGCAGCAATTCCAGGTCGGTCCTGAACCTTTCTAAGGGTGATACGGGCTTGATCTTTGTCATGTGTCACTGCAGAAACAACAAGACTTTCCATGCCGGCGTCTTCACTAACAACCATGGTTCCCTCCTCTTCGCTAAAAGACGATCTAACATGTATGGGGACATTATATTTTTTTGCAAATCCAACTGAACGGATCTGTAAAACCTTGGCACCGAGGCTGGCCATATTGAGCATTTCGTCATATGAAATTCTATCAATCTTTTTCGCTTTATCGCAGATATTGGGGTCAGCGCTATAGATACCGTCCACATCGGTGTATATCTCGCAGATATCCGCCTTGAGAACTGAGGCGATGGCCACGGCAGATGTATCCGATCCCCCCCTTCCGAGAGTGGTAATGTTGCCGCTGACATCACATCCCTGAAATCCGGCCACAACAACGATATTCCGCTTTTCGATAAGCTTCATGATATATTCGGCACCAATTTCGATGATCCGTGCATCACCGAAAGTACAGTCCGTAACCACTCTGGCCTGATGACCGAGCATGGACAACGCAGAATAATTCATTTTTTTTAATGTCATGGCTAAAAGCGCAGCCGTCGTTTGTTCACCTGTTGCAAGAAGAACGTCGAGTTCACGTTTGTCAGGTGATTCTGTCAACTGGTTTGCCATATCGATTAACCCGTCCGTGACCCCGGCCATGGCGGATAAAATGACAACGACATCATTACCCTGGTCAAATGTCTTGGCAACCCGTTTTGCCACATTGTTAATCCGTTCAAGATCGGCCACCGAAGTGCCGCCATATTTTTGTACGATTAAGCCCATATTATAACTTCCTGAAATAAAATTAAGATGTCAAATTTTTCCAATTTCCAAGGTCCGCTAACCACTAGCTGCATACCCTCGGCAAGTCACTGCTAAGTCATTGATATGACGAAGCCACTCCGTCAACCCGCCTGCCATGCAAGTCACGAGCGGGCAGGTGTCGTTATACGAGGAAGTACCCCCATGAACACGTACAAAAATGTCGAGTATGATGTGACCTTTTTAGTATACCCCTCACGAATTTCCATCAAACCAAGAAAAAATCAAAAATATTATAAGTGACGACATTAAGTCAAGCAAAACAACTTGAAACGAATGCCTTTGGCCATAGGCTTATTCTTTTCATACAGCTTCACACCCTATGCCCCGCACCACAAGCGGCATCTAGCGACAGGCGGGATTTCGCAAGCTCATCTTGCAACTGCGGCGAAATCGGCAATTGCAGATTTTAGGTTTAACAGACCCTCATTTTTAACATCATCTGCAGCGATGCATATTTTACGTGTTTTGTCGCCCGTAAGTTCAAAGTGTATGTTTATTGAATCGGGTGAAAGCTTTTGCTCGATTCTGTCCGCCCATTCGATGGCCACAATGCCGTTCGTGTGGAGTATCTCATAAAGACCGATATCTTCCATATCCATGGGATCTGAAATGCGATAGAGGTCGACGTGAAACAGGGGATATCGACCGGGATATTCATTGATTAACGTGTAAGATGGGCTGGTGATGTAATAACCATCCGGAACTTCAAGACCTCTGGCCAGTCCCTGGACAAAGGAGGTCTTTCCGCTTCCCAGATCACCGGTTAAAGCCAACACCGTTCCACCTGTCATGGCTGTGCCGATAATTTTTCCCAGTTTTTTGGTTTCATCGACGGAACGAGTTGTTAGCTGATATTTGAAAGTTGATAATAGCTCAGTCACAAAGATACGAAGCCTCAAGGATTATAAAATCGTTACACGATATTATTTTTAGATGCTTTCGACCAGTTTTTTAATCGCTTTGGGCAGGGTGTTCATCACGTCCGCCGCCAGATAACCGAAAGGACCTTGGTTTTTGGCCAGAGAATCGGCTGCTGCACCGTGGAGATAGACACCGGCATGGGCGGCAAGTTCAGGTGAATGTCCCTGTGCGATAAAGCCGGCGATGACTCCGGTCAGAACGTCTCCCATACCACCGGATGCCATTCCTGGATTGCCGGTGGGGTTAATGAAAACCCTGCCGTCTGGATGGGCGATAACCGTTCTGGCCCCCTTTAACACAACATGGACATTGAACTTTTGTGCAAAATCACGGGCACATTTGATGCGGTCTTTTTGAACGTCGGCTGCAGTTGTACTTATAAGCCGTGCCATTTCTCCGGGATGCGGCGTCAGAACGATGGGAGTGTCGAGATCTTTCAATATGTCGGTATGACCGGCAAGGATGTTCAATCCATCCGCATCAATAACCATCGGTTTGGTGTTCTCTTGAAGCAGGTGCTGAAAAAGCGTTTTAGTTTCTGGGGCTGTGCCGATGCCGGGCCCAATGGCAAGACATTTTTTGTCGGAAAGAAGATCCATAATTCTGTTAAATGATGCTTCACCAAGAATACCTTTAGCGGTTTCAGGCAGCGGATCTGTCATGACCTCAATCACCTGAGGCTCTACAACAGGGTTTAAGCTGTCCGGGATTCCAAGGGTCACGAGGCCGGCCCCGGCCCGCATGGCTGAAGTGGCCGTCATGGCAGCTGCTCCGGTTTTGCCTGGTGAACCTGCTATGACCAGAAGATGGCCGGTGTGCCCCTTGTGGGCATCTGAAGGCCTGGGATAAAAAACAGCACGGATCAGATTCGGCGTTAACAAGTATTGCAGGGGAGCGACATCGTTTGCAATATGGGGTGGAACCCCAATATCGATAATTTTCAGATTTCCGGTATAATCAGCACCGGGAAAGAGAAAGTGACCGGTTTTGGCAAAGGCAAACGTTGCCGTGGCATCGGCTCGGACACAGGTGCCGCATGGCCGGCCTGTATCCGAGTTCAGGCCGGAAGGTATATCCACTGCAAAAACCGGTTTGTTTGATTGATTGATGAAGTCTATCACATCTCTAAAAAATCCTTTCACATCGGATCGCAGACCGGTTCCGAGGATTGCATCAATCCAGATCGCCTCATGACGCATCGCAGTTTCATGTTCTGAAAAAGATTCTGCGTCCGGTATTTCAATAACAGGGACTTCCAGAAAGGGAAGGAGCTTGAGGTTGGCGGCAGCATCTCCCGAGACCTTTTGACGTTCTGAAAGAAGATAAACGGTAACGCTTATTTTCTTTTGAGCCAGATATCGGGCAATAACAAAACCGTCTCCACCATTGTTTCCTCGACCTGCGATCACACCAATCTTTTTATTTTCAGCACCCTTAAATTGTTCCAGAAAAAATTGGGTTGCCCCCCGACCGGCATTCTCCATCAGAATTCTGCCGGGAAGACCAAACGATTCGATGGTCGAACGATCCATCTTCTGCATTTCATTTGCGGTTACAAGATACATTTTCCTCTCCCAAAAGTGCTTGCGGAGCATGCAACATATATTGATGATTTCGAATTTTTCGACTTAATTATTGTTAAAGTTCTTTGATGAGTGTCAACATCTCTTTAACAGCCTTTTTGATACCCACAAGTGCCGCCCTTGAGACAATACTGTGACCGATGCTGAATTCATCGATTTCGTGGAGGCCTTTAAAAGTCTTTATTGTAGTGTAACACAGACCATGGCCGGCATTGATGCCCAATCTCAACTTGTGTGCAAATTTTACGGCGTTGACGATATCGGAAAAAGCCCGCTCTCTTTTTTGAGTTGTTTTGGCATCGCAGAATATGCCTGTATGTATCTCCACCATGGCTGCGTTTATTTGGTGGGCAACTTTAATCTGATCAGGATCAGGATCAATGAAGATACTTACAGGAATACCGCTGTCTTGAATCGTACCGACAGTTTCAGCAATCGCATTTTTATACGAGATTAAGTCCAATCCGCCTTCGGTGGTCAACTCTTCCCGTTTTTCCGGAACCAGTGTGACAACATCAGGTTGTACTTCAAGAGCAATCCCAATCATTTCATTGTTCGAAGCCATCTCCAGTATAAGTTTTGTCTGAACAACCTTTCTCAATATCCTAAGGTCACGGTCCTGGATGTGCCGTCTATCTTCCCTTAAGTGAACCACAATCCCGTCTGCCCCGGCCAGTTCCGCCAGAATTGCTGCTGCCACAGGATCGGGATAGCTGCTTTTTCTGGCTTCTCTCAATGTTGCAACATGATCAACGTTTACCGCTAATCCAGCCATTAATAAACCTCCATTGTGTCTAAGTAAATGTATTCGTAAAGACGGTCAGGTATTTATAACTTGGTTTGTTCATTCTATGTATGCAAACTTCAAACTTTTGGACTTCAGCTTATACGGGTTAGTGTCCAGATAAAAATACGTCGTCGTGTTTAAGAATTAGAGTACTAAGTGCCTTTGTGGCAAATATTTTTAATTCTGTAGGTATTAGGAGCCGGAAGCCCGCTCATCGGGGTTAAGATTTAATCAATTTCAAAATTTCGTCACTCTTTTTTCCCATCTTGTCAGCTTCCTGTTCAGACTTTTCATGATCATATCCCAATAAATGAAGAATTCCGTGCACCAGAAGCTGTGTAAAACGTTCTTCCACACTGATTTCGATACGTTTCCCCTCTTTCTCAGCGGTTTCAATGGAAATAACCACATCGCCAAGAAGTTCTGGGTTGATGTTCGAAAACGGGTCTGTGCGCATGGGGAAGGCGATAACATTTGTGGGGCCGTATCGACGAAGATATTTTTTATTGAGTATTGCGATTTGGGGATCATCAACGATCAAAATAGAAAGCTCTGCGTCATGACAGGCCAAGGCGTTTAAGATGTCTCTGGTTTTTTGTTGAATTGATGCCATCGATATCTTGTACTTCTTTTGCCTGTTGTCTATCAAAACTTTCATTTTTTCCTATTCCGTTGGTCAAAAGTTGTTTCTCAGGATATTCAATGCGATGATGGTGTATTCCATTTAATATTTTATTGAAACTCTTTGCGATGTTATGCAGATCTTTCAGCGTTAGTTCACAATTGTCCAATTGACCGTCCGAGAAGATTTTGTTTATTATATTTTGTACCAGCCCCAGAATTCTGGCTGGTGTTGGGTTTGCAAGGGTTCTGGATGCAGCTTCAACCGCATCTGCCAGCATGACCAGCCCGGCTTCTCTGGTCTGAGGTTTTGGTCCGGGATATCTGAAATCGTCGATATTTACTCCATTTCCGCCTTTGAGCTGCTTTGCTTTTTCGTAAAAATAGCGAATAAGGCTTGTACCGTGGGATTGCCTGATGGTTTCAATGATGGTAGAACCCAGTTTGTTTTGCTTGGCTATCTCCACGCCGTCTTTAATGTGAGCGATGAGGATAAGACTTGACATGGAGGGTGCAAGTTTGTCGTGTCTATTCACTCCATCAGCCTGGTTTTCAATAAAATACAATGGCTTTTTGATCTTGCCGATATCGTGAAAATAACCACAAACCTTTGCAAGTGACGGATTGGCACCGATTTCAGATGCCGCAGCTTCAACCATGGTTCCGACAATGACCGAATGATGATACGTTCCCGGCGCTTCCAGCATAAGTCTTCGAAGGATCGGTTGATCGAGGTTTGCAAGTTCTAGAAGTTTAATGTCTGTGGTATAGTCAAATGCAATTTCAACCAGCGGTGCGATGCCGGCTGTAACGATTCCTGCCCCGACCCCCCCTGAAAACGCAAACCCCCAATCCCACAAGAGTTTAAAGATTGTGGAGCCTCCTATATAAACGTCGACAACCGTAACGAGGATAACATTCAACAAGCCGAGTTTTAACCCGGCCTTTATAAAGACTTTGCGCTCCCGACAATTCTGCATCCAGTATGCCGCCATCAGACTGTTAAGAAGAAAGTAGATGAAAATATCGAATCTGTTTTTGAATATAATCGCTGTGCCGATTGCAATTAGCATGGCAATGGGAATGGCCAATTCAATGCCCAAAAATAGACATGTGGTCATGGCACCTGCGGCAAGGGGAATACCATAAGAGATTGAATCTGCGGATATTGAAAAGGGTGTATAACGAGACACGGAATCGGCTAAAGACTCCGATATGCTGGAGATAAAGAAAAAAGTGATGAGTACGCTGGCCAAAAAGAGCAGGTTCTTGGTGTTGTTGAGATTGGGTCGATTGTGAATGCAAAGGGCATAAATGGTCATGAGGATGCACAGAATGAAAAGCGCTGACCCAATGCAGTTTGTTAAAACTTTCTCATTCTTTACGACTTCTTGAAAGATCTTGAGTTTTAGAAGCTGGTCTTTGGTTACACGCTCACCCTCGCGCAAAAGCATCTCACCTGCTTTTATCTTGTAAAATATCGGTTTAACTTCCGAATAGGCCTCTTTTTTCCGTTCTTCGGTTTCACTTCTGTTTAGCGTTATATTGGGCTGAATTAGTCTTTGAGCGAAATCTACCATCAAATTTCGAAGATCGTGGTCCTTGTTTTGAAGAATGGGGTGGCCGATTATTTTGACCATGGTTTTTGCCTGATCAAGACCGTAAAAGTGCTTTAAATTATAAACAAGCATTTCATTTTTTGTTTTGATATCGCTTAAAATTATGCCTCTATCGGTTTCTTTCAGAAGAATCTCTTTATTTGCAACCACCCCATTATCGTATATTTCTTTTAAAATAGTGGAAATAAGATTTGAAATATCACTGGAGAAGGCTTCCAGTTCGAGGATTTTATAATCCGCGTCGCTGACTGAAAGGCCGATCTTTTCCTCAAAGTCGGCCTTTTTTTGCCAGATAAGGTTATGTGCTGTTAATATTTGTTCTTCATCTTCGGATGAGGATGTTTCCGTTTTGTTAAGGCTATCAATGCTTTTTATAGTTTCAAGCGTTACACGAAGATCATCAAAGGCTTTTTTTATTTTTTGATTGGATTTTGTGGAAATGTTTACATCATGATCGTACACCGTCAATACATTTTCTACGGCCTGTTTTCGGCTGGCTTCTGTGGCATCTTTGTCTTCGATTAAAAAATTTTTTGCGGCCTTAATATCCCTCGTTACAACATCCCCAAGTTTGTAGGAATGTTTTTTGATAACGAGATTTGGATACAGCAAAATTGTAAAAATTATTGTAACAGCAACTAGAAGGGCCCATCGGACACTATCACTGTTGTCAATAAGTCTGTTAAAAGATATTTGAGTTTTTACAATGCTCATTGTACTAAAAAGTAACTTAGTTACTCGGCATAACCCTTACCAATGGAAATGTTACCGAAGCCTTCCCACAAGTTTAATCTCAAAGTCAGCATACCAGTAAAAAATGTCGAGTAGGATTTGTACTCCTTAATGACATAACGTTATTTTATTTTTTGGGCATCCAGATCTTCATATGCTTTAATGATTTTTTGGACCAATCCATGCCGTACGACATCTTTTTTTGAAAAAAAGATGAATTTTATTCCTTCTACTCCCTGCAATATATCCTTAACTTCAATGAGGCCGGAAGGTTTATCCACAGGAAGATCAATCTGAGTAATGTCACCGGTGATAACTGCTTTTGAGCTGAATCCAATCCTTGTCAGAAACATCTTCATCTGTTCAGACGTCGTATTTTGAGCTTCATCTAAAATGACAAAAGAATCATTTAATGTTCGTCCGCGCATGAAAGCCAAAGGTGCAACTTCGATAACGCCTTGTTCTATCAGGTTGGATACCTTTTCAAACTGCATCATATCGTGGAGCGCGTCGTAAAGTGGTCGGAGATAGGGATCTACTTTTTGGGCCAGATCTCCGGGTAAAAATCCCAGCGCTTCACCTGCCTCCACAGCGGGCCTTGTAAGGATGATGCGATTCACCTTTCCCTTTGCAAATGCTGCAACCGCCATGGCCATGGCAAGATACGTTTTACCTGTTCCTGCCGGTCCTATTCCGAAAACCATGTCTGAACTTCGGATGGCATCTATGTATTCCTTTTGAGCTTGGCTTTTGGGTATTACGGGGCGTTTTTTGGAAGTGATGTAAACCGTATCCAAGAAAATATCTTTAAGTTTAATGCGGTCGTCACCACTCAAAATTCTGACTGCATATTCGACATCATTTGGATAGATGGGATAACCATCTTTTAGCAGTCCATAAAGTTGTTTGAGTATCTTTTTCGCCAGGTTTTCAGCAATGCTGTCTCCCTGGATGAATATCGTATTACCTCTTGCGTGAATGGAGACATCTGTTAATTCTGCAATTTTTTGTAGGTTGCTGTTATATTCGCCGAAAAGTTGACTTGCCAGATTAATATCTGAAAAAATCAATCTGGTTTTATTATTTTCGGAAATTACGTCCATTTTTCAGGGTTGAGCAGATGCTCTGATTCGTTTTAAAGGTCTTGTAGGAATCTCTATACGCTATGTAATATTGATGAATTCATAAAAAGTCAATTCCATAATTTAATACACGTGGACAAAAGAAAATTTCTTGACTCAAAATATCTGCTTTGTTAGTTTTCAGCAATACATATTTCAGCAATCACATCTTTTTGATATTGATGATATTTTTGCTAATTTCGACAATAATTTGGTTTTGCTCGATATCGCACCGAAAGGAATTTTTTAAGCGCTCATGGTATATGACGCTTTTTAAGAAATCTTATTTGCAAAACCATAGCATCCTAAGCGATGCTAAATGGGAGTACCATGAATTTTTTTGATATCATCACCATTATGATTTTGGCTTATTGTATCATAAGAGGTGTTTTCAGAGGTCTATTAAAGGAATTGTCTTCTATCATCGGCGTGTTTGGCGGATTCTATGCTGCTTTTACCTATTATATGGTGGTTGCAAAACCCCTATCAAAATGGATTTCCAATACCGGATACCTCAATATATTGAGTTTCCTCATTATATTTGGTGTCGTTTTTCTAATTATCAGCATATTGGGTGTGATTATCAATTACCTGCTTAAACTGGCTTTATTGGGCTGGATGGATCGTTTTTCCGGTGCCTTATTCGGCGCATTGAAAGGACTGCTTATTGTTTCAGTGTTGTTAATTGCGCTCACCGCCTTTCTTCCAAAAGGCTCACCTTTCATTAAAGATTCCCTACTTTCTCCCCATATAACGCTAATCTCAGAAAAAATGGCCAAGGTTGTTTCCAAAGATATGAAGCACGATTTTATGGCCAAGATATCGGAATTAAAAAAGATCTGGAAAAAACATTAATCATTGACCCAAGTTTCGCACCCTTAATTTTAAGCAACGCCAAAACAGTGCGGCGGGCCGGAAAATTTTTTAATGTAAAATTATGTAAATGAGAGGGTTAAACAGATAAAAGCCGCATGAGCCCATATAGGGAAAACTGAAATGGAAATTGAAGCCATTATCGATTTGATAGAGACGTTAAGGGGGGAAAAGGGTTGTCCCTGGGACAAGAAGCAAACACCGCAAACCATTCTGGCGTATCTGTTGGAAGAAACATACGAACTCATGGATGCAGTTGAATCCGGCGATCCGGCGGAAGTCTGTGGAGAACTTGGGGATGTATTGTTTCATATATTTTTTCTTGTAAGTCTTTTCCGGGAGATGGGTCAATTTGGTATCAAGGATGTTGTCGATCTAAACGTAAAGAAAATGATTCACCGCCACCCCCATGTTTTTGGCAATGACAACGTCGACAGTGCAAATGAAGTCAGAAAACGGTGGTATAGAATTAAAATGGAAGAAAAAGACCTTTCTTCGGAGACGTCAATTCTGGACTCCATCCCTTCAAATCTTCCGGCCTTGATGCGTGCTTACAGAATTTCCGACCGGGCAGCCAGAACAGGATTTGACTGGGAAGATATATCCGGTGTTATGAAAAAGGTCGAAGAAGAATGGTCTGAGCTAAAAACGGTGTTGAAAAAACAAAAACAATCTCCAGAAGATCATACCCGGGTGGCGCTGGAATTTGGTGACGTTCTCTTTACACTCGTAAATGTAGCCCGGTTTGCAAATATCCATCCTGAAACCGCGTTGAGAGATTCCACTAAAAAGTTTGAAAGGCGCTTTAGGTATATGGAAAAGCGAATTTCAAAGGGACAAAAAGATATACGATCGGTTTCTCAAGAGGAGAAGGATGTTTTGTGGGAGGAGGCTAAAGACAGTATCGATTTTTGAGAGACTCTACCGGGTCGATAAGGCCCGAAGCCATCAGCTTGTCGGTAAGGGCCTTTTCCTTGGCATTGTCAAGCACATCGCCCATGCCCACTGCGGCCGTGTCTTCGTTGATAGCATCCCTGGGGAAGGAAGCACCTGCTCTATGTATCCTGAGACCTTTGAAAAATGTTCAATTTTATTCAAGACCAAGGCAGGAGAAAATTTTAACCACAGACATACATTAAGTATTTCGAGGATTAAAATTTGAGCCTAACGCCGGGATTGGGCAAAAGGGGGCGTTTTTCAAAGGTCTCATCCTCCGATGAAAACATCATCTATGTTGTGAGGTCCGACACACTTTTGACCTTGAAGAAAACGGTCTTGCCTTCTTTTTCAATCATCCGGATGTGTTGCAGCGCTTTTCTAACTGTTTTTAAATGAACGGTCATTGTCAATTCGCTCCTTAATTGACGACATATTTTTGCATTGAATTTTTTTCGATAATAGGGTGCCGTGTCGCCGGTGGGTTTGATGGTAAAATCTTGGACCTTATCTTCAAAAGCGGTTTCAAAAGCAATGGCCATCATTATTTCATCTAAATTCCAGATCTCTTTTTTCCCCTTGTTCCTGTAGTCGATGTCCACGAAAAATCCCACCTCATGTTTAGATCGAAGATCCTTTAACGGTAGAAGATCCGTTTCGAAACGTTTTCGAAATAAAGTGGAAAAAGGCAATCCGATGAGTGGCGATCGGAACGCCGACCCCAGCATGATGGATTTTGAAAGATCGAAGTCGAGATAGGCGATTTGCTTTAACGAATTTAGATCAAACACATCGATCAGACATTTTCCTCTCAGAGTGAATACCAGGTCAACCGATACGGTTGAATGAAGGGCAAACCCCACCTGTTTTAAATCCCGATAATTAAAAATAAGCCATTTGGAGTTGTTCATTTAGGGTTTCAGTATAAAGGTCACTTTTTATCATGGTGCCGAAGGACAATTCGCCAAAGACATATTTTGTCTTTAAAAAATTTATGTGATCAAGTCGACTTGTGTTTGATAAATGTTCCGTTTTGGTATTCTTCAAAAGCCACCCGCAATTCTTCCTGGGTATTCATCACAATGGGACCGCGCCAGGCAACGGGCTCGTTGATGGGTTTTCCTGAAATAAAAAGAAACCTGACCGGTTTATCTTCCGTGGATACCCGGATCGATTCTCCGTCATCAAACAGCACCAGCATTTCGTTTTCGATGAAAGGTTCGCTGTTCATTTCAAAATAACTGTCTCCCACCACATCAAAGGTAAAGGGTTTCTTTCCATCACAGAAATATCCTTTTCCATCGATGACATAGGCAAACACCGTATGCCCTGCTTTTGTCGGATGTTCGTATACTGAATTCGCGGGAACATGGATGTCTAAATATTCCGGATCGATGACAATGTCTTGGACCGGACCTGGAGTGCCGTTGATTCGACCGCAGATTATCTTGATCTTGGTTCCGTTTTCCAATTGAAGCTCCGGGATTTGGCTGGATTTTATTTCCTGGTAACGGGGATTCATCATCTTGTGGGATGCCGGCAAATTCGCCCAGAGCTGAAATCCCAACATGATGCCATCGGAGTCGCCTTTCGGCATCTCCTGGTGAATAATGCCGTTTCCGGCCGTCATCCACTGCACATCTCCGGAGTCGATGATACCCTTGTTCCCCATGCTGTCACCATGTTCAACAGCCCCTCGAAGAACATAGGTGATGGTTTCGATCCCGCGATGGGGATGCCAGGGGAATCCTTTGATGAAATGCTCAGGAATCGTTGAACGGAAATCGTCCATCAGTAAAAAGGGGTCGAACTGCGGAACTTCACTAAATCCGAGGGCCCGTTTTAGATGGACGCCTGCCCCTTCGATAACCGGTTTACTTCGAAACACTTTGTGAATTTTTCTTGACGAGCTCATTTTTATCCTCCGGTCATTGACATCAAATACGACCTCAAATTCATCTGTCTGTTTTTAAGACCGAATTTTTTGCGCAGGTTTTTTCGATGAAAATTGACGGTGGTTTCGGATATGGCCAGGATATCTGCAATTTCCTTGCTGCTCTTTCCGTCTTTGATCAAGGTGACCACTTTTATTTCCTGGGGGGTCAGAATAATTTGGGCATTTGAAAATTTTTGAAGGAGCGGGGAAATAATATCTTTCAGGTGATTTTCAATGATTTCAACGAGTGTCTTGTTTCTGGGTTTTAATGGAACTGCCTTTAACTTTTCAACATACGGCAAAACCAACACCTTAACATTGGTCAATACATTTTTTTCAAGCGCTAGTTTGTCGTTTTCCCGCTGTTTGATTAGGACTTTCAGCGCAATATTGGCTTCCTCAAGGCTTTGCTTCTGTTCTTTTAGTTCTTCACGGCTTTCTCTTAACGCCTCTTCGCCAAGTTTTAAAGCTGTTATATCTTCATGACTAATGATGACCCGGACGGGTTTCGTATCAGACATTCGGATGGCCCGCATGTAGTACCAGTGACGGCTGTCCTTAAAATGGCAGGGATAATCAAATAGAAACTCCTTGGTATGGTCTTGGATAACCTGCCGAATCCCTTCTGCGATATCATGGGCATCTTGCGCATCCTCTCCTGTGGTGGCATTGCAGACCTCCAGGTAGTTCATTCCCCTGTAGTCAAAGTCTTCCGGCATGCCGTTTTTAATAGAATAGGTGTTCCATGCGCGATTGGTTTCAAGGATCACACCGTTTTTATCCAGAATGGCGATGTGTGCAGAGAGCGAATTAATTACAGCTCTGGCCAGTTCTTCGGAAAAATTCAAAGGTTCAATATGGGGCTTGGCTTCCTGCGGCTGGTTTTTCATATGTGTACTCCCTGATTCGAACAATTAAAATATTTTGTAATTTATAAAGTTTCAAGATTGTCTTTGCAAGATCAGGTAATATATTACTCCAATACATAGGTCATTGTAAAGTGGAACATGAAGTTCTAATTTCAGACTTGTCCGGGTCAACAGATTATTCGATAATGTCTTTATGCCGGAGTTTTTTTCTGAGGTTTTCAACACGACGACGGTTAACACCGAAGTCTGAATAGCCGATTCTGGAGGCCGAACGAATGTGAATAATGCCGGTAGAGGGGGTTAAATGGAGCGTGAGGTCATCAATAAATCGAAAAATCATGCTCCTGCATTCTGCATGAATATCGCTGTTATCTGCTGAAACTATTTTTGTTCGGGGCAGTGAGCCAACCGTTTTTTGAACAATTTCCCAGCTTGTTTCAGGATCTTTTTTTAACTTAAAGGGCTCAATTCGATGTTTTGGATTTTTTGCTAATGACGACAGACAATTGGGCGTATCCGGGCAATCCAAGAACCCCGATGATTCGCTATTGTGACGTTCCGTAGGGTTTCCGGAACATCCCCATAGGATAGTAACAAGCATCAAAGACCCAATGAAAACTTTGAGATTTTTTTTCATTTCTTTGCCATTACCTTTTATGAAAGCCATTTCGCAATCAAAAAACTTAACGAAGCGACTATGGAACAGAGAAAAACGCCCCACAAAATATCAACCATCACCACCTTTAGCGGCCAATTCTTTATGGTGGCCATATTTGTCAAATCGTATGTTGCGTAAGTGAAAAAACCGTACAAACTGCCCCACAAAAGCGCTTTTCCCAATGAATTTTTTTCTAATGCCGGCACAACAGCAAAAATAAGAATACCTACAATATACAGCAAATAAAAGCTGATTGCCGCCGACCAGTTCACATCCGGACTAAGTATAAATCCAAGATTGTTTCGATAAAACTTTTTTGCAACAAATCCCAGCCAAATAATATCAACGGCGAAAAATACTGGTACAGTCAATGCATAAAGTTTTAGGTAGTCGATGATAATTCATTCTGTCACCCCTGTGGCTTACCCGGAGCTGAAATCTACCAATCATATAGGATATTGAAGCGAAGCGATACCACAATTTTTAGGCACTTTAGCTCACTTTAGGCATTTTAAACTTTCGCATGAATAGAAAGGATAAATCAAGATATAATTAAGCTATCGTGTTTAGGAACATAAATAATTAGCTAAAAATAATAGGTATTACCTATTACTGTACGCCAATATTACTCGTATTGAATATTCTATAAACGTGAGTATTATTACTCATAGTTGTTTATTTTCAGATTTACAAAACTAATGTTTATTAAAATCAAAAACACATTGAGGAACGGATTCATGAAACATTTTGTATTTAAAATAATAATTTTATCAGTGATAACATCGATCAGCATAGCACCCAATGTAAGTGGAGCAGAAATCGAAGGGGTGCATTTTGAAAACACCTACGAGACAGACGGGGTTAGATTAAAGATTCAAGGAACAGGACTGCTTCGGTATCTCGGTTTTATCAAAGCCTATGTCGGTGCGCTTTACCTGGAAGAGGGGAGTTCTATAGAGGATGTTCTTTCTGACAAACCCAAACGCTTGGAGGTTGAGTATTTCCATGCCTTAAAAGGGGAAGATTTCGGGATTTCTACAAACAAAGTGATTGCAAAGAACACGGATGCACTAACCTTGGAAAAAATTCGACCACAAATCGATTATCACAACTCACTTTATGAAGATGTTCAACCTGGAGATCGGTATTCATTGACATATATCCCGGGAAGGGGCACAGAACTGGCATTAAACGGAAGAACCAAGGGCATTATCAAGGGTGCTGATTTTGCGTCCGCGCTCTTTTCGATGTGGTTGGGGGAATTCCCCATGAACGAACCGTTTAAAAAGCAATTGTTGGGGTTAAAATGAAAGCTGTAGCCCGAAAATCTATTCCGTTTCATAAAAAGATTGCCTATGCTGCACCGGCTTATGCACTAGCAGTAGTCGGCATACCGATTTATGTTTACATACCAAAATTTTATACGGATGTTATCGGGATCAACGTTATGGTGATGGGCTATGTTCTCCTAGGTGTTCGAATTTTCGATGCCATAACGGATCCCGCCATAGGCTTCATTTCCGATCGAACCAAGACCCCGTTCGGTAGAAGACGGCCGTTTATCGCAGGTGGATCGTTCTTTGTTGCACTGTCAATGTACCTTTTATTTAACCCGCCAGAAGCGTCTGCATATTTTTCTGCCCTATGGTTCGGTGTATGTATTTTTGCTTTGTTTTTTTTCTGGACACTGGTCAGTGTGCCTTATGAATCTTTGGGCCCTGAAATTACCTTTGACTATAATGAACGTATTTCTTTATTTGGAGTGCGGGACGGTTTTTTGATTGCCGGAACACTCGCTGCTGCAAGTTCGCCGGCTATGGTGGAATGGCTGTTTAATCTCTCAAATACCGCTCAGGGAGAACGGGCCAAATTTTTCTGGATGGCCGTAATTTATGCGCCTCTCGTTGTCGGTTTTTCATGGTGGTGTGTGCTTTCCATAAAAGAGTTGCCTCACAAACGTGTAAACCGTCCTTTGGGGGTTGTAAAGGGACTACGGCAAACAGGTCGCAACCGACCGTTTGTCATTCTCCTCATTGCCTACACCATAAGTGCCATCGGGAATAATTTGCCGGCCACGTTGATTCTTTTTTACGTAGAGTATGTATTGCAATCAAAATTGGCAGACTTTTTTTTGATGATATACTTTGTTACCGGTATTGTTTTCCTTCCAGGATGGATTTCGATTTCACGCAAGATTGGCAAAAAACCGGCTTGGTTGGCGTCCATGGCCATAAATACGGGCGCTTTTTTCGGTGTTTTTTTTCTTGGCCCTGGGGATGCAGTGATCTACGGGGTGCTGGTGTTTTTATCCGGAATCGGTTTCGGTGCCACCTTGGCGATTCCATCTGCCATACAGGCCGACGTCATCGACTATGATGAATGGTTAACCGGTGAAAGACGTGAAGGACAATATATCGGTTTGTGGTCGATTTCAAAAAAGCTCGCAGCGGCAGTCGGTATCGGTGCCGGACTTTCAATTCTTGGTGCAGCAGGCTACACGCCCAATGTGGAACAATCTGAACAGGTAAAATTAGTTTTACGGACACTTTATGCATTGGTGCCGTCCGTTTGTAATTTGATTGCCATTTTAATTGCGCTGGCTTATCCGATCAGCGGCAAGGTTCATGAAAACATACGAAAAGCCATTGATGATCGAAACAAAGGCATCTTAGTAATCAATCCCATAAAACCAATGTCTTCGACGGTCTGAAGATGGAACTTAAACTTTGCACCCGTTGATTGATGAGTAGCCTATAAATTAAGAGCAGGGGGAGAGATGAACATGGAACATCTAATTTTTATATTCAGCCTCAATTTGGCTGCCGTTATCTTGATGATGACTATCGGATGGCTTACTCAGCCTTGTTCTTAAAAACGTCACGGTGGTAGATAGCTTGTGGGGATTGGGATTTGTTATGATTGCCTGGACAACCTTTTTTTTGACGGAGGGTTTTTTAGGACGAAAGCTGTTAATCGCATTTCTGGTAACGTTTTGGGGTGTAAGACTGAGTATTTATCTGACGTGGCGCAACTGGGGGAGGGGGGAGGATCCCAGATATGGTTTGTGGCGTGAAAAGAGCGGTAAACATTTCTGGATCATGAGCCTTTTTAAGGTGTTTTTGCTCCAGTCTGTATTTTTGTGGGCGATTTCCGTTTCAATTCAGTACGGAATGGCGTCTAAGACACCGGAAATGATCACCTGGCTGGATTTGAGCGGCTTAATCCTTTGGGGGGTCGGTTTTATATTTGAAGCTGCTGGTGATTGGCAGTTGGCAGTATTTAAATCCAACCCCGCCAATAAGGGAAAAGTCATGGATCGGGGATTGTGGGCCTATACCCGACATCCCAATTATTTTGGTGAATGTCTCATGTGGTGGGGGATTTTTCTCATTGCATTTTCAGCACCAAACAGCTGGTGGACCGTTTTAAGTCCGCTAATCATCACTGCGGTGCTGTTGAAAATGACAGGGATTCCACTCACTGAAAAAACCATTGTAATTCATCGACCGGGTTACAAAGAATATATTCGGCGTACCAATGCGTTTATTCCCTGGTTTCCAAAAGCTAAGAATAAATAAGATGTTTGATGGACTCAGCAAACAATATAGTTAAAACGGGTTTTTATGGAGCCAGGTGAGGTGTGTTGATCAGACCAGAGGGGGAAGCAACGGTTCCCGTCTACACATGGGCTTGGTCAAAAGCATTTGAACATCCCCAATATATCTTTCCGCAAAGCCCGCCTCACAATAGCAAAAATAATATTCCCACATTCTAATAAATGCTTCCGAAAATCCCATTTCACGAACGTCATCAATGTGATCAAGAAATCGTTTTCGCCATTCGGCAAGTGTTCGGACATAGTGTGGTGTGATATCCTCAAGATGAAACAGCTTCAGATTGGTCTTACGGGCTATGGAACTCATAATAGCATGGATCGAGGGAATACAGCTGCCCGGAAAGATATACCGCTTGGAGAAATCGACTGAGCGTTTATGAGCGTCAAACATCTGATCAACAATGGTGATGGCCTGAAGAAGCATCATGCCGTTCGCCTTGAGCAACCGACTACAAATTTGAAAAAACGTATTCAGATACTGATGGCCGACCGCTTCGATCATCTCAATGGAGACCAGTTTGTCAAATTTGCCGTCAAGAAGTCGATAATCCTTGCGAAGCAATCTGATTCGATGAGACAAACCGGATACCGCGATACGTTTTTCGGCCAAAGCATACTGTTCGTCGGAAATGGTCGTGGATGTCACGCGACATCCGTAATTTTTTGCAGCATGTATGGAAAAACCGCCCCATCCACCGCCGATTTCGATGACATGGTCACCGGGATGAAGCTGGAGTTTGCGGCAGATTCGATCGTATTTTGCTATGGAAGCCGCTTCCAGCGTACTGTTTTCATGCTCAAAAATGCCGCAGGAGTAGGTCAATGTTTTATCCAGAAAAACCCTATAGAAATCGTTTCCCAGATCGTAATGGGCAACGATATTTTCTTTGCTCCCTTTCAAGGTATTGCGTCGAAAGTAGTGATACAATCTATGAACAGGGTCAGAGAGCCAAGACCAGCCTTTGTCCATTTTTTCCATCTTTTGCCAATTCAAAATCAACAGGCGAATGACATTGGTCAGATGGGATGCTGACCACAGTCCGGCCATATAGGCTTCAGCAGAACCGATGCTGCCCCCAAAAACGGTACTCGTATAAAATCGTGGATGATGCACATGAATGGTCGCCTGCAAAGAATCCCCTTTTAATGATTGACCAAATTGGACCTGCTGATTTTTTTCGATCAGGGTAAGCCTTCCTATCTTAAAATCTTTCATCAGCACGAAAAAAAGTTTACGGGATAGTCTGTCGATAAACGTTTCCCGAAGAAATTCCAGGGCAGATACTTTATATGGTATGAATGTTTCCGTCATGGGTCATTTCCTCTATATGACATTGATCTTTTTTTGGGATGCGTAAAAAATGGGGTGTTTTTCAGCAGCAGACGCAGTGCCTGAAAGTAGATCATTGTGGTCACTTTCATGGTCATTAACGGGTATTTCATAAGCACGCGGGTTAATTCTTTATGGCTGATGGGTCGCCTTTTCAGCATTAGACTGGCATCGAACAGCTTTTCACCTTTTTCGATATCGATCATGTGAACGCGAATTATTTCGCCGGGCACACGAATTCGCCAGTCGCAGAGGATATCCATATCAATAAACGGTGACACATGAAAAATCTTTTTGAAACGATAGCGACGCCAATGATTAACGGAGTGTTCATTGTGCGTATCATCGAGCACATAACAATGGCGCTCCCCCCAGGGGGTGTTGTGGATTTCAACCACAATGGTTTCGACCCTGATATCAGAAGCGTCGTAGCAGTAATAAAAACTGGCCGGATTAAAGCAATATCCAAAATATCTTAAGTGGGTCAGCAGTCGAATCGGCCCGGCCGGTCGGTTCCCAAGGCGCGTTTGAACAAGATCCCGAACAGCGGTGTCAATGGGCACAAAAGGATCGCCAAAATGATCTTTTCGGCGAAAATAAGCAACATTCCATCGCTGGTATGACCACAGGGGGTGATTATCGAAAAGTGTGGGGAGTTCCTTGAGGTCGAGAAACATAAAAAAGAGGCGGTATTGAAACATGTTTGGCCGGGGACTGAAGCGCCGATGCCTTACAGAGCCTTCATATATAGCGCTTTTTATCATGACAATGTTTTCCCGAAATGTTTGCAAACCGACAGGGCACTGTTCACGCCGTCCTCATGAAACCCGTAACCCCAGTAGGCTCCGCAGAAATAGGTCCGATTTTTTCCGTTGACTTCATCCTGTTTTCGACGCGCACTGAAACTGTTCGGGTCGTACACCGGATGATGGTAAATGATGCGTTGAAAAACACGGTCCGGGTGGATCTTCTCCGGCATGTTTAAGGTTACGCAAAACGCTTCCGTCGCCCCCAGGCTTTGAAGGATATTCATATTATAGGTCAGTGCAACTCGCCCTTTTTCTTCTTTGGGGATGTGATAGTTCCAACTGGCCCAGGCCGTTCTTTTAGGGGGGAGGAGCGATTTGTCGGTGTGCAAAACGGCCAGATTTTCCTGGTAGGGAATGGCGCCTAAAACTTCTCTTTCCAGGTCCGAAGGATCCGTCAGCATCTGAAGCGCCTGGTCACTGTGAGTGGCGATGACCACTTGATCAAAGGAGACCTTGTCTCCTTCCTTTGTGGTGATTTCGACTTTTTCAGGGAATCGTTTGACCGATGCAACCGGCGAGTTCAGACGGATCTGGTCTTTATAGGGTCGGGTTAAGGGGCCGATATACTGGCTCGACCCTCCTTTGACGACCAGCCATTGCGGCTGATGACGTACGTTCAAAAAACCATGGTTGTTAAAAAATTCAACCAGATATCGTGCCGGAAACTTTCTGAACTGAACAGGATCCGCCGACCAGATGGCTTCGCCCATGGGAATAATGAAATGTTCAATGAAGGTATGACTGTAATTCTTTTGTTCCAAATAGGCCTGAAGGGTTATGCTGTAATCATCGGATCGAAGGAGTTCCGACGCTTCACGCCGGAACCGAAGCGCATCCCAAAGCATCCGGTAAAATGAGGGGCGGAAAAGATTTTTTCGCTGGACAAATAAAGCGTTCAAGGTGCTGGGGGAAAAAACCAGCCCCGTTTGATCGCATTGAACGCTGAAACTCATGTTCGACGGTTGCCAGGCCACCCCGAGCGACCGCATCAATTTGATAAAATTCGGGTAGGTCTTTTCATTGAATACGATGAAACCGGTATCCACCGGGTAGGAAATACCCTCAATTGATACATCGATGGTGTTGGTATGCCCACCGATGTAGTCATTGGCCTCATACAGAACAATGTCGTGGTCTTGACTCAGTAAATATGCGGATACCATGCCGGAAATGCCGGAGCCAATAACTGCAATTCGCATCGATTTTATCCCTCTTTAAATGAGATTCAAGACGATTTTTTGCGGCAAATATAGGTTGCCAAACAACGGTTTAAAATTATCGGTGACGTTAAACCCAAAAGCAATTCATTTTGTCTTCAATTTTTCAAGCACATTCGAAAGCTGAGCCACATGTCTGCGCTCTTCCCTGATGATCTTATCGATCCGATCTTTTCCGGACTGAGAAGGTATCAAATCTTTGATCCCCAGATAAAATAGAATCGAGTCCTTCTCAAGTCCCACGGCTGTCTGGAGTATTTCCTCAAGGGTTTCATCTCCGGTGAGGGAATCAGCAACAGAAGGACTCCCTTCTCCACCCATGGTGTCCGCCATTGCGGCAAGATACTGAGACACTTCGTCATAAGGATCGAACACCTTCGGATCTTTATCCTTTTCGGTAAGGATCGTTCGCATTTCGGTGAATATCTTCTGGTGCTGAACTTCCATGTTGGCAAGGCCTTCCAGAAATTTTTGATTTTTGGTGTCAGATTGCAAACCCGCGGCCTTCCGGTAAAAGGCGGCACCGTTGTTTTCAATGCGGATTGCCATTTCAAAAATCTCATCTGCGTTAAATACGATGGCCATTTTGTTTCCTCCTTTATTTTTCAGATGCGTATGTTTGGTCAGTTGGAGACGATTTGTATCAAAAATTCACGAGAATACTTATCAGGACAATTCGACGGGAACACCTTTCTTTTTCAGGTCTTCAAGTATCGCCTTTAGTTGGGGTTTTTTACAATCTTCAATGCGGTAGACATTTTTTACGCCATCCATGAACAGCAATACAAAATGGCCGTTGTCATCCACGTAGGCCTTACGAATATAATCATCGTCAAGCCATGGAGTGAGCGCTTTCATAAAATCGGACAAATTACATGTTTTCATTAAAACACCTCCTAACTTCCAGAGTTTTCCGAAACGCCGAATGCGGCGAAATAAAGCATTTGTGATCGGATTGAAGTGTCACTATATCCTATTTCCACCAAAAGACAAAGTCAAAAAGAAATGTGTCTTTATGTCTGTCTCATGTGATTTTTCCAAGAAACAGTGATTTGAAATTGTTGATAAAATGTTTATATTTAAATTTCATTAATACTTGCAACGTTTATGAGGACATCTATGATCACTATTGGTTTTTCATCTCATCGCGCTGAAATCATCCCCTTTGCCCAACCAATGATGGAACAACATCAGATCATTGTGCTGGAGGAACCCCCACATCCAAAATTCGCAGACATGCTCAATGGTAACCTCTCGATTGCTGACTATTTGATGGAGACTGATATTGGATTTCCCGAGTTTGAGCGTTTGATGTGTAAGGAGGCCAGAAGGCTACACCAAAATGGAAAAAAGCTATTGCAGGTTGAACCTTATCTAGAAAGACTTCTCGAAATCCATGAACATTTTGCCGAAGGCATGACACCGGAGGAAGTCTTAAATTTGGCCGATTTGAAATCCGTCTATTTGGCGGAAAAAGCAGCCACCGGTGCTTTGATCAACTACTACGCCCGTAGTATCGAAAAAGATTTCAAGCAGGTGATTGAATCCGTAAAAGCGTTTGCAAGTGAGGATGCCCAACGTTCAAAGCTGCAGTCAATATTAAGAGCCAAAGCAATTGGCACTCTGGATACAACGAAGAAGATTTTTGTGGAAACCGGTTACATCCATTATCCTCTTTACCGATGCCTTTTACACGACTTCAAAGGCAATCAAAATATACGGGCCGTTTACCTAATGCAACCTGTTTTTAGAAAACTCAGATGCAAAAGACGCAACATGGGACCCGGAGATATTCTCACTTTGTATTATGCCCTGAATCTACCGATCAAAGAAGATTTTGCCAGTTTGTTGGCTGCAAGAAGCCTGATTTATACCCAACTGATACAAACAGAGGAAATGCTTCCGGATCACAACAATACGACGCCTCACAGTTTGGACGAAGCCCTGGTCAATAGACTTGTGGACCGCCTGGGATTTGAAGATTGCAGAAGAATCTATTCAAAAATTCGTTTTAAGAATCGACATGAATCGCTGGATCTTGTGAAATCTTATGTCCGAACAAAATGAAAACATTATTCATCAAGTAAGGATTTTTTGTAAGTGGAAACGGGAAAGCAAACCCTGTGAAGACTTACGATTTTTTTCGTTGTGCAAAACAGTCTTATACAATATTTAGGAGTTGTCTTGACTTGATGACATATCAGAAATACATTTAACCTCATTATCCATTACCTCAAATGGGGTCATATTTTAAGAATTCCAACATTACCATTGTGAAAAGAGCGAGCTAAGTTCAACCATAGTCATAAAGGATATTGAACATGGTGAATCCCTCGGAAGTAATGGAATCGATATCCGTTAAATTAAATCAGAAATTGATACCCAACCAGATTCAACGTCTTCAACAACAAATCGAATTTATGCTCGAAATCGATAAGCTCAAGCATATATTTCGAAGGACGATTTTGACGGATCGATCCAGAGAAGAAAATTCGGCGGAGCACTCCTGGCATATTGCCATGGCGGCATTCTTATTTTCAGAATATGCACAGGACCAGGAAATGGATTTGTATCGGGTGATCAAAATGCTCTTGGTGCATGACCTGGTAGAAATTGATGCCGGTGATACATATTGTTATGACCATCAAAGCCGGCAGGATCAAGCCCGACGGGAGCAGGAGGCGGCGGAACGAATTTTCAAAATCCTCCCTTCGGACCAGTCTCAATCTTTTCGTGCGTTATGGGTTGAGTTTGAAAACAAGGATACTCCCGAATCAAAATATGCAAACGCCCTGGATCGCTTTCAACCGTTTATGCAAAATTATGTTACTCGGGGTCAAATCTGGCGGAAAAATAACATAACACGCCGCCAGGTGATGGACAGAATGCAGCCGGTGTTTGATGGGGCGCCTGTTTTGTGGAATCTTGTTAAACTATTAATCGATGATGCCGTTCAGAAAAAGTATCTGGCGGAATAGCTGAGATGGCAGAGCCTAAAACAAGACGGGTCATTGATGCCCGACATCTAACGCGGATCTATAGGTTGGGTGACAGTGAAGTGATCGGTATCAACGATATCGGCCTCGATATTGCTACCGGTGAGTTGGTGGTGCTCAAAGGCAACAGCGGCTCGGGCAAGAGCACTCTTTTGTCGCTTATTGCCGGTCTGGATCACCCCACCCGGGGGTATCTGAATGTTGCCGATCATGATCTCACCAAAGCGACACCATCCGATCTCACGCATTTCCGGCGTGAAGTCGTGGGTATGGTCTTTCAATCTTTCAATTTAATGCCCACCCTGAACGTGGTTGAAAATGCCTGCCTGCCCGGATTGCTGGCGGGAAAATCTCCGGACCGGATAACATCCAAAGCGATGGAACTGTTGGACTGGTTGGGTCTTTCGACCCGATGGAACCATTTGCCGGCCCAGCTTTCCGGTGGAGAAATGCAGCGCACGGCAATTGCCAGGGCTCTGATCAATGATCCGGATATTATTTTGGCCGATGAACCCACCGGGAATTTAGACAGTCGAAACGGCCAAATTGTGGTGGAGTTGTTTGCGGAGCTGAATCGCAAATGGAACCGAACCGTGATAATTGCCACCCACAGCGATATTGCAGATTCATTGGCATCCATGACCATCTGCCTGAAAGACGGAATGATTACCGATCAAACATGCGACATATAGGCTTTTTTTTCCGATTTTTTATTTGGTTCAGTCTGCGAAACATGAAAAAGCACCTGGGTCGAGCACTGACGGTGCTTTTGGGGATCGCGCTGGGCGCCGCAGTTTTCACCAGTGTGCGACTTTCCATTCATGCTGCTCTTGATTCGTTCACCCGAAGCATGGACGTGATTGCCGGCAGTGCAGATCGGGTGCTGGTCCAACCCGGGGGTCGAGTGCCCGAAGAATGGGTGGCCAAACTCATTCAGCTTAGCGGTGTAAAAGAGGCTTCACCTGTTTTGACCACATATGTCCGTTTGGCCGATAAAAAGTCCGAACCGTTTTTATTGATCGGTGTTGATCCAATCATGGATCGGAGCTTTCGCAAATGGCAAATTTCTGAACTCAAGGAAGAAGATGCCGAAAGCTGGATTGAACTGCTCAAAAGACCCTATTCTCTGATCATCGGAAAGTCTCTGGCCGAAAAATACGCGTGCCGTAGCGGCGATCAACTTACCATCGAGCACACCCGGCAAACCGCTTTTTTTAACATTGTTGGAATTTTGTCTGCCGGCGGGTTGGCCGCAGCAGAAGGGGGGATGATCGCCTTAACCGACATCGCCACCTTTCAGGAGTTTACCAAACTTCACGGATGGGTGGATCGCATTGATTTAAAACTTTCGCAAAAGGCCACGAACAGGGATCTCGAAATAATCCAAAGAATACTGCCTGAAAATATTTTACTCAGTTCCCCTTCTGCCGCAAAGGTGAGCGGTCAGTCAATGATTCGCGCCTATCAGCTTAATCTTTCGATTTTAAGCTTTGCCTCATTGTTTGTGGGGATGTATTTGGTATACAGTCTGGTTGCCCTGAACGCTGCTTCTCGGCGTCACGAACTGGCCATACTGCGCGCTACCGGTGCATCACCTTATTTGCTCTTCCTGGTATTTTTAGCTGAAGGGGCGCTGTTTGGTGTTATCGGCTGGTTGACGGCACTCCCCATCAGCACGGTACTGGTCAAGTATTTGTTGAAGGGTGTCAGTCAGACGATTTCGATACTCTTCGCGAGAGTTCAGGTGGACACGCTTTCTCTGAGTCCCTGGGAGGTCATATTGAGTTTCAGTATCACCGTGTTTACCTCAAGTATTTCCGCCTTACAGCCAGCCCGGGAAGCCATGCAAGTAACACCCAACGAGGCGCTCGAAATATCCCATCATGGCATGCAATATAAAAAATCTCCCTATAAACTTGCCCTGGTAGGAATAGGATGCCTTTTGCTGGTGGTACCGTTGTCCCTGCTTCCAAAGGTTTTGAATATGCCCTTGCCGGGATATGTTGCCATACTGCTTCTGTTTGGTGGGTTTTCCCTGGTCGTTCCTTGGGGCCTCAATCAAATGGGGAAGGCTCTGTCACCGACACTCCGTCGATTTGCCGGAATTCCGGCGTATCTTGCCGGCCGATATGTAAGGGACAGCGGAACCCGAACTGCGGTTTCCGTGGGCGCACTCATCACTGCTGTGGCATTATTTGCATCTTTGGTCATCATGATCCACAGTTTCCGCAGCACGGTAAAGTTGTGGGCCGTTCAGACGGTGAGCGGCGATTTGTTTATCACGACTAAAATGGGAGAAATCAACCGGTTTCGCTATCCCATGCCTCGGGCTGTAGTGGATGGACTGGAGGAATTTAAAGATCAAGTGGACATTGTTCCCAGCCGCCGGTATTTTTTGACCTATAACAATTTCCCGTATGAATTCGAACTGTTGGATATCGATGTCTTTTTACGTCACGGAGACTTCGTTTGGTTAAAGGGGAATCCGGATCGGGTTCGAATGTTGTTACAGCAAGGTAAAGGGGTTGTGATTTCAGAAGTCTTCTCCAATCGAACCGGATTGACGATCGGCGACAGGTTTCGGACCCGGATCGAATCATCGCTGGTTGAGCTTCCGGTGTTGGGCATCATTCGGGACTATCGGACCCAGGGTGGTGTGGTCTTTTACTCTATCTCACAATTCAAAACACGTTATCTTGACGTTCAGTGGGGTGGATGTCGTATCTTTTTAAAAGATCGTACAAAGGATCTTGAAACGGCCGTTGCCTTGCTGCAAAATGAATTTGTAAGACGCTGGGGAGACACGTTGGAAATCATCAGCGGCCATGCGTTGCGAAATACCATTTTAAGGGTCTTTGATGAAACCTTTGCCATTACCACCGTTCTGTTACTCATTGCATTGACCATCGCTGCCCTGGGCATTGCCACGACACTGTCGGTATTGGTGCTGGAACGCTCAAAGCAGTTAAATACGCTTTATGCCGTGGGTGCCGACTTCGGGCAGATTCGATCCATGATTCTCTGGGAGGCGGCATTTATGGTCGTTGCCGGGGAATTGGCGGGGATCGTTTGCGGATTTATCCTGTCTTATATCCTGGTGTATGTCATCAATCGCCAGTCTTTTGGCTGGACATTCCTTTATGAAGTCGACTGGGGGGCGCTGATGATGTCATTGCCGTTGATTATATTGACAGCTCTGGCTGCTGCATACCCGGCGATCAAAATGGTGTTTCGAGAATCACCGGCCACGCTGTTGAGAGAAAATTAACCCGCTAAGCCAGAAATAGGAGAGAGAAAATAGGAGAGAGAAAAGAGGAAAGAGGATCAGGGAAACCACGGATGAACACGAATAAACACAAATTAAAATAATAATATCTATGTCCATTTGCGGTCATCTATTTTCTAATTCGAACATGATGTATTTTCACAAGCGATTTATACTGTTTTTCTTGTTCGTCTTTGTTTTTTCCCATGTGTGGGTATTCGCGGAAGATACAAAGGGTTATATTTCTGTAACCGGTCCATGCGATCTCAAATTCCCAAAAGATCACGCATCACATCAAGGATATCGAACAGAATGGTGGTATTATACCGGCAATTTACAATCCGCAGTCGGGAATCACTATGGGTTTCAGCTCACTTTTTTTCGCAGACGTATTATTCCCTTGGAATCTGAAAAGAAATGGCCTACGCCCGCATCTGCCTGGCGCACCAGTCAGATCTATCTGGCCCATGCGGCCATATCGGATCTTGATGGAAAACGCCATTTTTATGCCCAGCGTATGGGTCGAGGGGTGCTGGGAATTGCCGGTGAACTTTGGGATGATGATATCGTTCGTATCTTTCTCAATAAATGGTCCACCCAAATCGGCCCCAGAGCTCATCACCTTAAGGTGATTTCCGCCCCATTCTCTTTTGATCTCAATTTAACACCCGTCAAACCGCCCGTGTTTCATGGAAAGGAAGGTTACAGCCGAAAAGGTTCAACGCCCGAAAGGGCCAGCTGCTACTATTCATTGACCCGGCTTGATACCAAAGGACAGGTGACGCTCGCTGGAAAAACATTGGCAGTCAGCGGCCTGTCTTGGATGGATCATGAATTCAGCACTGCGCCGTTGGAACCCGGACTCGTCGGATGGGACTGGTTCAGCCTTCAGTTATCCGATAACACGGAAATCATGATCTATCTTTTACGACAAAAAGACGGCAAGTTGAATCCAGCTTCCAGCGGCACATATATCCGTTCCAATGGAAAGACAAGGCATTTATTCAGGCATGATATTGAAGTGACCGTTACAGATACCTGGAATAGCCCGAACTCCAGGGCGGTCTATCCGGCCCGATGGCGACTAAAAATTCAGTCGCCGGCCATTGACCTGATTGTTGCTCCCAACCTGGCAGATCAGGAAATGAGAACAGTTGAAAGTACCGGAGTGACTTACTGGGAAGGGAGTGTGTCCGTTCGAGGCTTTAAAAATGGCCGTCGGATTAACGGTAAAGGATATGTGGAGCTGACAGGGTATGCCAAAGCGTTTGATGCACCCTTGTGAACGATATTAAATTATAACTCAAGAATTTAGGTCGTATGTCCATTGAATATTTCTGTACAGTCCAATTGACAGGATGCTGACCTTAAAGAAAGTCCGATAACCTCAAAAGGAGAGGTTATCGGACAGTGAATAAGAAACGCCTTAGCCTTAAAATACGGGTGTAATGATGTTATTGAAGCTTATCCCGGTACGTCTACCGGCGCGGCTCTTCCGCCGATGTAATCAATGACTTCGTCATAGGTATTGGTTAAGTTGCCCTTGACACCCTCGATTTCATCTCTTACCGGCTTCCACTCCAGAGGACATTCTGTCCTGAGATTATGAATTCTATCTTCCAATTCGGTGACGACCATCTTGAGGTCTTGAATGTTTGGAAGAATTTTTTCCAAATCCGCAGATCCCAATTGATCGGCTTTACGAATTGTGTCAAAAATTTTTGCTTTCCATACCGTAAGTTCCATATCCACGTTCGAACAATAATCTTTTACTTCCATGATAACCTCCTTTTAAATTTGAGTTCCTGCTTTGAATGATTTAGCCAATTTTATGTTAACCCGTTTAAGTGATCATAAAAAAAAGCACTTTATACTATTCAGCATTAAAATATGCAAACGAAAATTTATAAATCATAATAATAGATCAAAAACATTAAATGCAATAGGAGAAAAATTTTAGTTTAATAGTAGGCCAATACCCTCAATTCTGGGGTTGGATTGGTTGGTATGGGAGTATGATATTATTGCGCTGGTAATTCCATCAATCTGAAATATATACTGAGGTATGTCAGGAATTAGATAGGAATAATTTATTAGACATTATTCTCTTATCAGTGGTTTGATTGCGGCTGTGATCTATAGATGATATTTCAGGAATCGTTGTGATGATTTGAACTCCAATGTTCGCGATTTTCAGGATCACCTTCATTCATCAACAAAGCAGGCTCACAAAAACCAGCAAACCAGTTAAAATTAATACCACAATATATTGATTTTTCCTGCCTCAATCCAGTCTGAAAAATGAGGCTTTATCCAAGTGTGATACTCATAACATATCAAATTTATTTAAGGATTTTATGCCGCAGCGATAAATTGCAGATATCGCCATTGAGGTTCATTCTCAATTATGGAAATATTTTAGGAAATCTTGCATCAATTAGTTTCGGCAAACCGTCGTATTAAAACTGAAAAAAAAGAGAACGTTTTTAAAAGCTAAAAATCAAGTCAATCTTTCAAAAAAACTTTACAATGTGTTACAATGGGTTATTGTGTAATTATAATTATATGTAATAAAAATAACTTACAAACATAAATATTATAAATAGAGGACTAAAAATACATGAAGTCATTTAAGATTGTAATTATTATTTTTACAGCGTTATTGATTTTTGACCTCGAGGATACAAAGTCAATGGACTTAACTCAATTTCAGTGGAAGAATCGACTGCTTTTAATTTTCGCTCCAGATTCCAATGATAAGCTTTTCCAAAAATTACTAAACGAAATTATTGCCAAAAAGGTTGAAGTGGAAGACCGAGATTTGGTGGTTTTCGAAGTTCTTGAACGAGGCCCGTCTATAATGAATACGGCTCATTTAGATCAAAAGAAAGTCGATTCGATTCGGAAACACTTTTCCGTACCCCACAAATCATTTAGAATCATTCTGATTGGCAAAGATGGTAGTATCAAACTTAAACGGGATGATCAAATTGACCTATAAGCAATTTTTGAACTTATCGATTCTATGCCCATGCGAAAAGATGAAATTAGGCAGAAAAAGCAATGATTTTGAATTTTCTATATAGATTATTCATACTGAAGAGGACAAGAGATTCTGGAAAAACCAAAGGTAATCAGGAATATAGTGATGAAAAGGGTATTGGTAACCGGAGCCACGGGATTTATCGGTATTGAAGCATCCAGGCAATTGGCTGAGCGTGGAACATTTCCAAGACTGATGGTCAGGCGTCCCGTTCGTGGTCTTATGTTAAGAAATTTGGAAGCTGAAATCATGCAGGCAGATATACGCAGTCCCCAGAGTCTGCAACGCGTTCTTAGGGGAATTGATACTATCATTCACCTTGGGGCGAGAGCTGCTTTTGAGCCTTAACCCAGGCTATATCCATCTATTGTCAGGGGTTCCATTAATCTCATGCAGGCGGCAATTGAAGCTCGTGTCAAAAATTTCGTATTTGGAGGCAGTCTGCTGGTTTACGGAGATACCGCCAAACCCATCGATAAAAATACAGAACCCTCTCCTATGTCCGGTTATGGACAGGCCAAGCTCGAGGCTGAACAGTACCTTGAAGAAATGGCAGCAAAAGCCGATATTTGCTTTGTATCCTTGCGCCTGCCCCATGTTTACGGGGCTCACAGCCTCCTTTTTGATCAGGTTCGGCACGGAAGGGTCTTCTTTCCGGGAAGTGGTAATAATAAATTTGCGCATATGCACGTTATTGACGCAGCTCGTGCACTAATACACTCCGCTGAAAGAGGTAAAACTGGTATTTGGGTGGTAGCTGATGATCTATCGTGTACATGGAATGATTATTTTGAAACGGTGCAAACATACTATCCGAGACTTCGTGTGATGCACATTCCACAAAAAATATCTTACATAGGGACGCGTATTTTAGACGCCCTGTTTAGCTTAAGCGCCCAGGCGAATCCCTATCCCAGCGGAGCAATTTCCTGCTGGAATTTGCGTTTACCAGTTATGCCAGGAACGATGAGTCAAGCAATCGGTTTGGAACCTAAATTTCCAACCATTCATGAAGGTATTCCTGCCGTATTAGATGACTCTATCTCTTTTTATTGGTTGCCGTCTAACCTTGATCGACTATAGAATAATACAACCGGTTTGCCTTTTAGGGATTGAAAGATACTATAATTTTACTTAAACCCTATTCAAAAAAAAATTAACAAATTTAAATAATTAGATTCGTGTGTAATTGAGAGGAGCGTTTGAGCCTGTGTGCTAAAACGGTGGGGAAAAATTGTCCGACAACCTTATGTAAAGGTTATCGGACAGATGTAAACAATTCTATGAATGAAATTGATGCGTATCATTTTTTCAAGTTTAGCCCGGTACGTCTACAGGCGCGGCTCTTCCGCCGATGTAGTCAATGACTTCGTCATAGGTATTGGTTAAGTTGCCCTTGACACCCTCAATTTCATCCCTTACCGGCTTCCACTCCAGAGGACATTCCGTCCTGAGATTATGAATTCTATCTTCCAATTCGGTGACGACCATCTTGAGGTCTTGAATGTTCGGAAGAATTTTTTCCAGTTCCGCAGATCCCAATTGATCGGCCTTACGAATTGTGTCAAAAATCTTTGCCTTCCATACCGTAAGTTCCATATCCACATTCGAACAATAGTCTTTTACTTCCATAATATCCTCCTTTCTCGATTCCTTACTTCAATGTTTAATAATGATTTTAAGGAAAAAAATAAAATTATCCTATAATTAGAGCAATAACCATACCAAAAGAGAAATAATATATAACATCATAATATTACTTTGTAAACTTTATAATTTATTCGTTCGAAGCCGTATCAATGATACAATTGTGTATCATGAGAAAATGTATCATACACTCCAAGCACGAACTTGTTTTTATCAATACATATGTTATTTTCTAAAATCTAATAAGGGTTTGGACGCCTTTAAAAATTTAGCTGCTTGATTCCATGGTTATTCCGATACAAGTTTTAGAAGGCGCCCCCTGGTTAAAAAGCTAATGATCATGACCCGTATCATCTGATTTGGTATGATGTACAGTACCCTCTGGATGTTCTGGTGGCGAGTAAATGGAATAAAGCTTCATGTTCTCGTTGTCAGAAGTATTGATCACGTTATGTTCTACACCGGCAGGAATCACTACTGCCCAGTCATCCTCAACCTCGTGTTCTTTGCCATCTAAAATGACCTTCCCCCGACCCGATTCAAAACGAATGAATTGATCGAGATCGTGAACTTCAGAGCCGATATCTTCACCGGGCAATAGGCTCATTACAACCAGTTGGCTGTTTTTTTAGCTGTGTTTAGCACTTTTCGAAAGTTATCGTTGTTTATAGTTGCTTTCTCAATATTAATTATATATCCAGACGTGGTGTCACTTCCATAGAATGAGCGGTTTCATTTAATCAGTTTATGAATTGGCAGAAAAACAATAACCACTTTACTTTAATGTGCAATAAGAAATAAAATTAAAAAGATAGGACGGCTCCGAAGTGATATTGCATCTTTTAGAAGATATTCGCTTCAGCTTTTCAAAGCAGCCTGAATCCGCATAAACTCTCCGAGGCTGTCCATGGTCAGCAATCCTACCAATTTGCCGTTGAGCGTCACCGGCAGTGTGTGGCAATTACAGTCTTTCAGTTTGGCGAAAGCGGATTCCAGCATTTCCAGGTAGTCCACAGTAACGAAAACTTTCTGCATTGCTGATGTGACGGTTGAATATTGATCACGCGAAGACAGCGCTTTTGAGGTAGAGATTTGGTTAGGATACCTCGATTCGACCGTTGTCCACCACCGGGAAATCTTTTTGGAGCCACCGTCAGGTC
>CAVVZC010000008.1:0-10611 GCA_963752565.1 uncultured delta proteobacterium
CAAGATATCACCACATCTTCCCAGCATGTTTTCATTGAAATTCAGTCTTTAAAATCAAAGACACCGTTTTTCATTTAAAATTGATATTTTGGGCTTATTCAAATTCAAGACTCATAATGATAAACTCCCCATGAGCCTATTGCCTATTTTATTGGCAATTGATTGGTTTTTAAAAAAACTATTCTTTTAATTGCTCTAAAACGCGATCCTTAATGGCGCCAAGATTAATCGTAATATAGCCATCAAAGTCGGCTAAATCAGCGAATGTTGATAGTGATGTCAAGTTTTTCATTGCTTCTGTAACCCTCGGAATGCTTATTTCATTTTCTTTGTTTTCTGATTTTTTAAGAAATTTATTGATCGCGTCAAACCCCTCTCCAAGGAAAAAGCCTTTTTTGTCCTGTGCAGATATTGACGGGCCGAATAGTTTGAAAATTTTACCATCATTGCTATCTGCATAATGCAATAAGGCTTTGATTCTTTTTTCTGGATCGAAAAGACCTGCTTCCTTAAGTTCTATGTTATCAGATAAGAATCCCAGCATTTCTTTAGCGGCTTTTCGAGTTACCCCCAAGTTGTTTGCTTTATGCACAAACGCAAATTCCAGTAGGTTTTTAAAAGAATACAGGTGATGATAGCCAGTTTTTTCAACCTCATCGATTTCCGGTTTTATTCCTATCTTTGAAGCAATATAGTCATACCTGTGTTTTTTAATATCGACCAGCTTTTGGATGTCCTTCGCTTGAAAAGATTTCATTTTCACCGCCTCCGCATTGATTGTTGCCTATTCAATATGCAATTTAGTGTCGCCTTAACCTTTTATCAATAATTATTTTGTTGATAATCGACTAAAGGTTGCCTACCGCTCAAATTATGACTATTTTGTAACCATCAGAGTCAAAATTAACCCAAACTAAACAAAACTAACCCATAGTTAAGAGAAAAATGGTTGTCATAACCGATTAATGATTTTTTAAAAGAAATATTTGAAGGCATTTCTTCTTCTACAAAAACTAATTAGAAGAAGTATCAAGATATGGAATTTGTGTGTCAATGGTCTGTGATATATAGGCGGTTGTATGTCAAAAGAAAAAAAGGGCAGGGCCATTGCTGACCCTGCCCTTTCCGCCTTGAAAGCTTCTTTTGTTTCAAGGCACCATCTGATTCGTTGAGTCATCACCCTGGCTGAGTGTGGAGTCGTTCGAACCTTGATATGTTTCCTTCTTCAAACTCAGGTTCTTTAATGTTCTTCATGAACTGTTCGTATACCTCAGGTCATTCGTTTTCTGATTTTATCATAGTGGGTTGGCCCTCTTCCTACTCCTTAATCGAGACTGTTTTTTATTTGGTGTCTTCCTTATTAGCTTCGAAGGCCTCCTTGTTGGTATTTGAAAAATACGCTTAGTATTCTTTGGGCATATGATTCAACTGATCCAGCGTAAAGACTGGTCCGTCTTTGCAAACAAACTCTTTGCCGATGTTGCATCGGCCGCAAATTCCGATACCGCACTTCATGCGCATTTCAAGAGACATGATGATGTGATCATGGGCATAGTCGAGTTTGTCTAAAACCGGTTGGGTAAACTTGATCATGATGGGAGGTCCGCAGACAATGGCATAGGTGTCTGCGTTTCCGGGAGGGGCTTTCTGATCGGTAATGGTCGGCACAAAACCGACATTATACTTCCAGTCGGGATCATCGGTGGCATCCACCGTAATGTGCATGTGAATATCATCCCGTTTTTCCCATTCAGAAAGTTCGTCCCTGTACAGAAGCATTCCAGGCGTGCGTGCACCGTATATCACGTGAATGTCTCCAAACTTTGAACGATTGGCCGGATCCAGCATGTATATAATGGACGATCGAAGGGTGGTAAAAGCAAAACCGCCGCCAATGATGACAACATTCTTTCCTTCCATGATATCCCATGGATACCAGTTTCCCAAAGGACCGCGCACCCCCATAATATCTCCGGGTTTCATGTTGTGAAGATGCGTTGTCACCAGACCCACTTTGTTGACGGTAAACATTAAAAACCCTTTTTCCGTTGGCGAGGAGGCGATTCCGATGGGAATTTCTCCTTTTCCGGCAATGGAAAGTTCGCCAAATTGGCCGGCATTGTAATTGAATTTCTTTTCGTCATCCGGGTTTAAAAAAACCAGTTTGAATGTTTTAAGGTTTTTATCTTCGGTTTCGGTGATGATCTCTTCGATCCGAACCGGATACGGCAAATACGGATTTTGCACGTCTACTTCTCCTTTGGGGATTGACTTAGGATTAAGATTCAAAGCTGTTCATCAAATCGCAGACCCTTCGAATGTCTATATTCACCGGGCAAAAACGAACGCATCGACCACAGCCGACACATTGAATGCCATTGTCATATTTGTCCACGTAATATTTCAGCTTGTGCATAAACCGCTGGCGGACTCTTTGCGTCTTTGTATCCCTGGGATTATGGCCGGAGCCGTGAAAGGTAAAGAGCGGATACATGCAGCTGTCCCAGTTGCGCATGCGGATGCCGGAAAGTCCATGGGTTTCATCCTGAATATCGAAACACCAGCATGTTGGACAAACATAGGTACAGGTCCCGCAGTTGATGCAGGCAAACGCCACATCTTCCCAAAAAGACGCTTCAAAAAGGTCTGTGGTGCTTTTATCTTTCAATTGATCCGTGGACACCCGGGAGGTTATCTTTGCCTCTGCTGCTGACTTCATGGTTTCAATCCCATCACTTAGAGCAGGATCGGCTTCAGTCTCCCAGCCGGCTGCTGCAAGAAGCCTTTCTCCTTTTTCCGTAATGATCTTGGCCAAATAGGTATCTTCGGCATCCACTAAAAGTATATCCAGCCCTTCCTCATGAAAAGGGCCGCAACCGGCGGTCGTGCAGAAACAACTGCTGCACGGAGTATTGCAGGCATGGCCCACAAGGGTGGTTGTCTCGTAAGATTTGATCCAGTAAGGGTCCTTATATTCCGGTGTGTCGAAGTTTCGTTTGACAAGCAGAAATGCCTTGGCATCGCAGGGCCTGATGCCGATGACGGCCCGAAGTGAATATTCTTTGTCAATCTCTTTTAAAACGTGATGTTCTTTCTGGTTTTCATCCAGGGTGTATTCAAACATCTTTTCAGATTGCGGATATATAATAGATCTTGGCGAAAGCCGGGTGTTTTGTACATCCAAATCTGGGAGTTCACCGTCTCTTAGCGCTTTGAAGACAAAAAACGCATCCTGCTCTACCGGACCGAACAATTGATATGTCTTCGATAAGCGTTCAAGGCCTTTCGCCCAAGCTTTCTTGTCAATCTTTATGACTTTCATCACGTATGCCTTTGTTGAAAGTTTATTGACTTATTGAAATTCCAATAATCGAAATTTCAAAATCCAAACAATGTATCTTTTTTTAAAAAATAGAAAATAGGAATTAGAAAATAGATAACCACAAGTGCATGCAAATGTAATTAGAAGATGAGAAGGTTGGAAAATGAGAAGTTTGGAAATCAAGAAAATGTGCCGACCTTCTGATCTTCTCACCTTCTTACTTTCTTATTTTTCAAAATATTTGTGTTTATCCGTGATTTGCCCTTATCCTCTTTCCCTTTTCTCTTTCCTATTTCTGGCTTAAAGATTTTGGTCATTGAATACTCGTTATCTAATAAAATCATCCGGATCATCCGGCCTGTATGTATCCAGGGGCGGCCGTTTTTCCAATGTCAACCCCGCTTCCCAGTCAAACAGTTCCAGGCAGTCTTTCTCCAGCTTCTTTGTAAACAATCGAACCTTGATTCCCATGGGACAGGCGCGCTCACAGGCCCCGCAATCGGTACATCGGCCGGCACAATGGTATGCTCTTAAAAAATGAAACGTTCTGATGTCTGTGGGATCCTGGCTTTTGCCCACCCACTGGGGTCTTGATTCATCCACAAAGCAGGTGGGACAGTAGCAGAGCGGACAGGCGTTTCTACATGCATAACAACGGATACACGTCGACAAAAGGTCTTCGAAAAAATCCCATTTCTCTTCGGATGATAATGCTTCAATATGACGAACATCTTCATACCGGTCCACATCTGCCTGTTCTTTTACCTCATCGGCCACAAGCTCATCATAGATCACCGGGTTTCGGTGAACGCATATGGCACAATTTTGTTGAAGCACTTCTTCTTTATCCAGTGCTTTTTCAAAACCATCCCCTTTGATATGAATGGTGTCATCGGTCTCCATCACCTCTTGGATTTCAGCTTCAGCCATGGCTTCGACTTTGTGCCGGTCTATCATTCCTTTACAGGGCACGCCGATAATCACCACCTGATCCCGTTTAATTTTGTTTTCGATAATATGGGTAACAATGTTTCGAGAATCACATCCTTTGGCAACAATACCGATTTTTTCCGTTCTGTTGCTCAGATAATTCGCAAGATTAATTCCGCAGTTGCTGTCCCACATGAAATGATCCACATCTTCGACTGTTTTTGCAAAACAGGGTTCATTCATCATCGGCACGGTGCCTTTTCTGAATCCGATCACCATGTCCACCTTGGCTTCTTTTAAGAGCCGACGGGAGATTTCTTTTATTTTAACAATGTAGGATAGCATCTTAAGCGACCTTGGCTTCTGTTTTTACGAATTTTTCATGAGGTCCCAGCGCCTTGATCACGGCAGTGACCTCATTGACCACTTCCACAAATTTCGTCGACTCCGCAGAGGAGATCCAGGAAAACTGGAGGCGGCCGGGCTCAATCCCCATATATTCAATAAAATTTTTAAACAGCGCAAATTTTCTTCGGGCATAGTAATTACCTTCCAGGTAATGGCAATCTCCCGGATGTCACCCGGACACCCAGACGCCGTCTGCGCCCTGTCTAAAAGCGGCCAGAATAAACTTCGAACTCATCCGACCGGTACAGGGGATTCGAATCACACGGATATGGGGTGGATATTCCATTCTGCTGACGCCCGCAAGATCTGCGGCGCCATAACTGCACCAGTTGCATAAAAAACTGACGATTTTGGGTTCCCAGTCTGACATATTAACATCTCCTGATTATAAAAGCAGGTGATGGGTATATAGGTTATAGGTTATAGGTTTTGTTATCATTAACTTATCACCTACACCTATTGCCCATCACCCATTGCCTATCACCTATCTACCCTCTTACCTGTTCTCTATTTACTATTTACTGTTTACTGTTTTCTATCCCGTCTTATCCAACGCAAAAATCTGCGCAAAGATCTGGTCATTATCGAAGCCTTTGAGGTGGATCGCACCGGATCGGCAGGATGCCACGCAGAGACCGCAGCCTTTACACAGAACCGGGTTGATTTGAGCCTTTCCGGCAAAGGGCACCTCTTCTTTAAAAGAAGGGGCCTTATACGGACAAATGGAAACACAGACAGCGCATGAGCTACAATTCACGGGGTCGGTCATCGCCACCGTTCCGCTCATGAATATATTTTTTCGTGACAGCAGAGTTACAGCGCGGGATGCCGCTGCCTGGCCCTGGGCAATGGACTCATCAATGGGCTTCGGATAATGGGCCATTCCGCAAAGGAATACCCCATCTGTAGCAAATTCCGAAGGCCCCAGTTTGGCATGGCGTTCCACAAAAAAACCATCATCATTCAATGGAACTTTGAAAAAAGTAGCCAGTTTTTCATCCCTGCTCGGTATGATGGCAGAGGCAAGGATCACCAGATCAGAGTCAAGCTCCAAAGGTCGCCCGAGAATAGGATCGGTAACCTTCACCACCAATTGTCCGTTTTTCAGAATAACTTCGGGTTTGTTGTCCAAGGAGTATCGGATAAAGATAACACCCGCTTGTCTCGCCTTTTTATACAAAAGTTCTCGTTCACCATATGTTCTGATATCCCTGTAGAGAATAAACACATTCATGTCAGGATTCAGTTTTTTCAATTCCAGAGCATTGTCGACGGAATGGGTACAGCAGACTCTGGAGCAATAAAGGCGATCCGGTTCTCTGGAGCCGACGCACTGTATAAAAACAGCCGAGTTCAAAGTTTTTAGGTCCGGATCCTTTTCCATAAATTTTTTGTCCAGCTCCAAGCTGGTAAGAATTCCGGGGTCTTTGCCATAATTGTATTCAGTGGGTTTTAAGGAAGATGCACCCGTCGCCAGGATAGCGACACCGTGCTCAATGATCCACGCGTCCCTTTTGGATGAAAGGCTTGATTTGAAATTCCCGACAAAGCCGTCTACATTGGTTAGAATTGTGTTCAAGTGAACATGAATGTTGTCTTCCTTTCTAATATCAGCAATCAACTCAGCCAGCTTTTCGCGGACATCCTCACCGCGAGCAGTTCGGTAAAGATTCCAGGCCTGGCCGCCCAGTTTTTCACTTTTTTCGATGATGTGCGTCTCATAGCCTTGGCGGGCCAGACTCCTGGCCGCAGCCATGCCGGATATGCCTCCACCCACCACCATGGCGGTCTGATTGACTTCGAGCTTTGACCTCTTTAAGTGGCTCCATAAGAGCAACCTTTGACACGGCCATTTTCAGCAGATCTTTTGCTTTTTCAGTAGCAAGATCGGGATTGTTTTTATGAACCCAGGAGTCTTGATTCCGGATATTGCACATTTCAAAGAGATATTTATTCAGGCCCGCATTGATCAGGGTTTCCTGAAACAGCGGTTCATGGGTTTTGGGCGTACAGGCTGCCACTACCACGCGGTTTAAATTTTTCTCTTTTATTATCTGAGTTATCGTTTCCTGGGTGTCCTGAGAACAGGAGTAAAGATTGTCCGTTGAAAATTCCACATAAGGAAGTGTGGCTGCATATTCCGCAACAGAAAGTACATCGACCACACCGGCAATATTGATCCCGCAACGGCAGACAAATACGCCGATCCTGGGCCGTTCGTTCATTACGTCAATTTCCGGAACATCTTCTTTTGACTTTGTAAGGGTGTTTCTCGCTGGGGCTAATATTTCACCGGCTGCCGCAGCTGCCGCACTGGAATCCACCACGGACTGGGGGATGTCCTTGGGTCCTTGAAAAGCACCGCAAACAAATATTCCTTCCTTTGAAGTTGAAACCGGCTCAAACGTCTCTGTTTTACAGAAATTCCCATCTGCCAGTTCAATACCAAGCTTGTCGGCAAGATTGATGACTCCTGGAGATGTCTCTAATCCGACAGAGAGGACAATCATATCAAAAATTTCGGTTTTTAATTCTCCGCTTTCCGTAACATATCGAATTTCAAGATCATCAGTTTCAGGAATCGGGTTTACGGTGTGAACACGACTTCTTATAAACCTGACACCATGCTTTTTGGCATTCTCATAAAAGCGCTCAAACTCCTTGCCGTGGGTTCGCATATCCATAAAAAAGATGGCACAGTCCAGAGCGTCGCCGGCATGCTCTTTGGCAATCACCGCTTCCTTGACAGCATACATGCAGCAAACAGAAGAGCAATAAAAATTGTCGCATTTATTTATATCTCTTGATCCGACGCATTGAAACCAGGCGATTTTTTTCGGCTCCTTGTTATCTTTCGAACGTCGGGTAAGATGACCCATGGTGGGTCCGGATGCGGAAAGAATCCGTTCAAATTCCATGGAGGTGATGACATTGGGATGATTTGCATACTGATAGTTATCAAATTGAGAAGGGTCAAATGGCGTAAAACCGGGAGATAGAATTACAGATCCGACTTTAAGCGTTACAACCTTTTCTTTTTGATCAAAATCAACCGCCTCTGTCGGGCAGAACTTCTTGCATGCAGCACATTTTCCTTTTTTCTTAAAATAAATGCAGGTTTCCGGATCAATAACATATTTCAAAGGAACTGCCTGGGCATATTCGACATAGGCCGATTTACGTTTGGAAAGCCCCATATTGTATGTGTCAACAACCTTTTTAGGGCATTTTTCAGCACATAACCCGCAGGCAATGCATTTTTCTTCGTCAATATATCGGGGCTGTTGTAAGAGCTCTACTTCAAAGTTACCTGCTTCACCCTTAATGTCTTTAACTTCACTGAGCGTCTTTAGCTCTATGTTCAAATGCCGGCCGACCTCGACCAGTTTCGGTGAAATAATTCACATGGCACAATCATTGGTGGGAAAGGTCTTGTCCAGCTGTGCCATCACTCCACCAATGGAAGGTCCTTTTTCAACCAGATACACATAGTATCCGGAATCGGCCAGATCCAGTGCAGCCTGCATACCTGCAATCCCACCACCTACAACCAGTACCGACCCAATTACATCATTAGACATTGTTTGATTCTCCTAATGTATACATTTAAAAATAAGATCTATGACTCCATATTTCATCCTTTAGGTCTTTCATATCACCCTGAAGCTCTATATAAAAGGAAGCGTTCTGGATGGTCAGGCCGCCATGATATGCCAAGGCACTGGCCAGCATGATCTCATCCTCGGTGAATTCTCGCGGAACCCCGGTGTAAAGCCTCAGGCATCCAATCACCTTCTCTTTGGTCTTTATGGGGTCAGATAGAATGGAGACAATCCCTTCTTCTTTCTTTTCCTTCCGATGTTCCACCTTTTTATCGGTTGTGGCATCCTTGATCACTACCGGCCAATGTTAAAGGTATCCGTAATGCTCTTCTTAACATCGAAACTTGTTTTTGGGAAAATATAATTGGAAAGTGGTCCATGTCTGGGTGATAACCGAGAAGTCTATCTATAAATTTCAAGAAATTGAGCATTCCTAACTTGCAGCCTCCCTCTGGCAATCTTGGCAATTCTTTTCATTAACAGGAAACCCATTTCGTAGTCTTTATAAAAGAGTTTCTGCAAATCCTCACCATTCCATTTTAAGAGTGTTGTATCGGTGATTGCTTTGGCATGGGAAGCGTACTTTTTTTGTTCTGTGTCAACTAGAGCGGAAAACCCGAAAGAATAACCTCGGGTAATCGTATTTATCATAATCAAAGTGTTCGTATTTTTTCGAAGTTCTAGTGCCACTTTTCCTTCAATGACTGAATAAAGAGATTCGGCATAGCCTCCTTCTTTGAAGATGTATTCTTTGGAGCTATAAATTGTTTTCTTAGTCACCTTTAACAACTTCTTCAACATAGTATCATTCAAATCGCTCAACATTATGATTGATTTCAAGTCTTCTATCTTCAGCATTTCTATCTCCTTATTTATCCAAGTGCCTTTATAACAATATTTAGCAAGCTCAGCGAAAAGATTGGAGGCTTAGTTCTTTTAAGATTTGACGACTAATTCTACAGTTAGTGAGTTTTAAGAATCTTGTCAAGCCTCTTTGTCCATTTCAGCGATTGAATAAAATTTAAAATGAATAACCAACTAATATATTTATAAAGTAATGAAGATAGCCTGGATTGAATAGAGTGATAACATTAAAAATATGCATCAAATTTGCGGGTAAATTTCCAGATCAATTACATGACTGGATTAAGATTATTCGCCTCTCATCGGTACATCCGTCCAGCGGCGGGCGCTTACCTCATCAGTTGAGTAATCCGAGAAAATGATCGGTGGGGTTTTAGGATTTTCAATGCCGGCATCTGTAAGTTCCCTTTCAAATTTGACAGCATGATCAAGAGTAAGTTTTTTCAGTTCAACCCCATCTTTAATGTATTCGGCAGCCTTTGCTCCAGCGCGTCTGCCGAATGTAATGATATCCTGCAAACTATTGCCCATCAGCCTATTTTCTCCATGAACACCACCCATGACTTCACCTGCTTCAAAAAGGCCAAGTACATCTGTTTCAGCGTCAGCATTAACATTTACACCGCCATTCTGATAATGCAGGGTGGGATATGACAGTATCGGTTCCTTGCTTATATCAAATCTGTGTCGGATGAACGGAATGTGTTTTGCAGGGAGTTCCTTTTTCACGGTTCCTTCGCGGTGCAGGTCGTCAATCATCGAAAAATCAAGCCATAAGCCTACAAGTCCTGTGGGTGTCATGATCCCCTTTTCCTTATCCATGGCTTCGCAGATCAGTTCTGCAGATTCAACATCCTTTGGTTCCAGTGGGAAACAGAACTTTATAGATTAATAAAGAAAGGATCAACTAATTCATCCACCAAACGGCGAGGTGGCGAGCGGCGATGTGTGGGCCGCGTGCTCGCCGTCGTCGGGATCTCCCTGGCACGCGGCGTGAGCATCGTGACCCGGCGGTGGTTCCTCGCCATGGCCGAGATGCGCACCCAGCGCGACTGGCGTCGCGATCTGCTGGGGCACTACCTCGATCTGCCGCTTCGCTTTCATCGCACCCGGCCGACCGGCGAGCTTCTCGCCCACGCCGACATCGACGTCCAGACCGCCACCATGGTGCTCAAGCCTCTGGCGTTCTCGATGAGCGTCGTCCTGCTGGTGATCGTGGCGATCGTCAGCATCCTGCTGATCCATCCGCTGCTGGCGATCATCGTGATCGTGCCGTTCCCGCTGCTCGTGGTGATGAGCCACGTGTACACGGCGAGGGTCGAGGAGCCCGCGGCGCGTGCCCAGCAGGGCGTTGGCGACGTGTCGTCGGTCGCCCACGAGAGCTTCGACGGCACGCTCGTCGTGAAGACCCTCGGCCGTCAGGACGACGAGGTCGAACGGATGCGAGCGGCATCGGCGAAGCTACGCGACGAGCGCATCATCGTG
>CAVVZC010000009.1:0-46150 GCA_963752565.1 uncultured delta proteobacterium
TTATGTACATCTACTTGACATTTAGTGCTGGTGTTGAAACAAGAGTGGTTACCTACAGCGGCCGAGATAGTAATACCATGCCTCCCGTCTGGGTGGCGAAAAACTCGGATGACGGGGTTGCCATCGGCGCCTGCATCGTGTCCGCAGCAACAGCGACGGAAGTCGGCGCCACCGGGGTTAAACGGGCCCCATGGGCCAATGCCCCCTTCACCCCCGGCCCTCTGGCTGAATATTTGGATGCTCAATTTAAATTTTTCGGGAACAATAAAATTGCAGAAGACAAAAAGCCTGTGATGGCTGGATTGAATTATTTTTTGACACAAGAAGCCAGAGGCGGAACTTCCAAAAAACTTCTCGGAGAAAAAAGGGATGTCAAGGTCTGGTTAGCCTGGCTGGAAAGACTTGCTAACAATGAAGTAAATGCCATTGAATCCCCCATAGGGTATCTCCCGAAATTCGATGATCTTCAAAATCTGTTTCGATCAATCATCGACAAAGATTATGAGAAAGAGCTGTATATCAAGCAGTTTTCTTTATATATTGACAATATCGTTGCCAGAATAGACATGCAGAAAGAAGCATATGGCAAAGAACCCGGTATTTCCGGCAAACTGTTCGATATTTTAAAAGAACAAAAGGAAGGTCTATTAGCGCTGAAAAAAACATATGGTTCGGTTGTAACGCCGTCTCAACTTGAGGAATTTTAATATTAGACCCATACTCAACGTTATTTGCAGCGGCCGCATGCTGGTCGCCCTCTTGATGGGTTTTTCCTGCGGCCTGCCGCTTCTTCTGACCATCACCGTACTTCAGGCATGGATGAAAGAAGAGGGCGTGGATCTGACCGTTATCGGCATGATGGCTCTTGTGGGTCTGCCTTATACGCTGAAGTTCCTCTGGGCTCCTGTTCTGGACCGGTTTACACTGCCGTTTTTGGGTAGAAGAAGAGGATGGCTTCTTGTCGCTCAAGTGGCCTTGATGTTTTCAATCTCAGGATTGGGATTTACAGATCCGGGGAAAAGCCCTTGGATGGTGGCCTTTATCGCATTTCTGGTAACCTTCTGCAGTGCTTCACAGGATATTGTTGTTGATGCATACCGAAGAGAAGATCTTCCGGATGAAGAGCTAGGGCTGGGCGCTTCACTGTATGTCAATGGATACCGGGTGGGGATGCTTCTGGCTTCCGGCGGCGGTCTGATCTTGGCCGATCACATGCCGTTTTCAATGGTCTATCAGGTTATGGCAGCCTGTATGCTGCCGGGAGTTCTAACCACCCTTCTGGCACCGGAACCCGACATACATGATAGCGCTCCGAAAACCATAAAAGAAGCCGTCGTACTGCCCTTGATTGAATATTTCAACCGGCAGGGTGCCTTGTGGATACTGGCGTTTATTCTTTTATATAAGATCGGCGACACCATGGCCAGTGCCATTACGATTCCGTTTTATCTCGATATCGGTTTTTCAAAAACTCAAATAGGCACCGTGGTAAAACTGTTCGGATTCTGGGCCACCATAGGAGGAACCCTCATCGGCGGCGTGATTATGCTTCGGCTTAAAATCAATCGCAGCCTTTGGGTTTTCGGTGTTCTTCAGGCAATTTCCACTGCAGGCTTTGCAATACTGGCACGAATCGGCAACAGCCTTTTTGCACTATCGGCAGTCATTACATTTGAGAACCTCGCTAGTGGAATGGGAACTGCCGCTTTTGTGGCGTTTATGGCGAGTATTACCAATAAAAGGTTTACCGCCACTCAATATGCACTGCTCAGCAGCCTCATGGGCGTTCCGAGGGTGATTGCTTCGGCACCCACCGGATTTCTTGTTAAATATCTGGGCTGGGAAACCTTCTTTATCGTCTGTACGTTAATTGCTGTTCCCGGCTTACTGCTGCTTCTAAAATTTGCGCCCTGGAGTCAGCAGGCATAGGTGATACGGTTCTATATCGAAAAAGAGTTGATCTTTGCCTCTTATGAGACAAATAAAAAAACAGCGAAATTGCAAATTTTACAGGGGCTCAACAACCAATGGACGAAAAAATAGAAAATAAAAAGATTATTGCTCGAATTGAAAATCTGGCCCGACAAAGAAAAGAACTTCTATCTCTGTCCTCTGAAGAGATTCTTAACTCCATTTTAAACTCGACCCAATCCACTGCCCTTGTCCATTCATTTTCAGAAGAAGATTTTTATTTTTTAATTCACAACATCGGAATTGAAGATTCTCATCCACTTTTATACCTGGCATCCAACAGACAGTGGGAATATATCGCTGATCTTGAAGTATGGGAAAAGGATCGAATTGAACTTGCATCAATGACACGATGGTTTGACCTTCTATTTAAAGTCGATCCGAATCGCTTCATAAAATGGTCTCTGGATCAAAAAATTGAATTCATCAAATTTTATCTATTCAAAAACATCGAAGTCAAAATCAGAGAGACCGACCAGGATCCATCCGAACTTGGTGATGCATTTATTACCCTGGACGATATCTTCTATGTAAGGTTTCTCGACGAACCGATGGCTTTTGAATCAGATGGGGATGAATCCCATGAAACCAATAAAAAACATCGCGATGCTTTTCTTTTAAAATATCTCAAAACACTCGCAGACAATGATCACATTGCATATCAAAATGTTCTGTTGGAGTCTTCCGGCGTCATACCTGCCGAGTCTGAAGAGGAAGCCTACAGGTTACGAAATGTAAGACTGGCTGAAAAAGGATTTCTGCCCTATGAAGAAGCCATCGGCATTTACCAGCCGATGAAAGTTCGCGATTTTAAACTACAAGAAAATAAATTCATCAATCAAGACCCGGATCGAAAACTCTTTTTTCCTGTTCCGCTATATCATACGGGGGTTATAGAAGAAGAAAATCATTTTACAGTCGCTTTGAAAAATATTAAAGCGGATGATGTTCTGGAGCAAGTTCAATCCGAATTTGTCGGCCTTTGCAATCGGATTATTTCCGCGGATCAGAAAACCATTCGGGAAAAAGACGAACTTATAAGTATCGTCAAAAAAGCTTCTGGTTATTTGAATATCGGACTTGAAAAACTTATCGAAGACAAGGGTGAGCGTGATACCGAACATTACACCACTCTGATGCAAAACTATCCGCTTTCGAGTATCTTCAGAGTAGGATTCGGACTTGCTTTAGAGCTGAAATGGCGGGCCGAAAGGTGGCTGAAAAAGAGCTGGTTTAGCAGCAAGGGATTACTTCTGGGCTTCTGGGGCGAAGAATGGATGGGTGTGCTGGGAGGACTTCTGATTAAAAAGCCGTTGTTTTACGACAACTCTAAAACAGGAGAACTTTACAGAGAATTTATTTCCATTGATGACATCAAAAAAACAGAAAATATACTAAACGAAATTATTGCTTTTGATGAGCTTTTTTCCTTAATTTCAATAGAACCCGATCCAGCAACGAGGGGTTATCTGACATACAAAAATTTTATATTGACCCTGTGGGCCAGGCATACCTTAGGACTGTCGGAAAAACTTATTCCCTTGACCCTTGATGAGTTCCGAGGCTTTTTTGATGAGCTTTTGACCGGTAAAGCACCACCGCGTAAAACGAGTCTATCGGTAAAAGAATCGTTTTTAGACTGGGTATCAAGCAAGACTGGACTGGTGCATTACGAGGTTTCCCAGAGGCTGGGGCAATCTTTTGAAAATCTTTTCAGTGAAATCGAGAGCGAATACGGGAAAGTCTCCCCCAACGATCTCGATCCCAGATATATTAACCTTTTTTTGATAACTATCAAAAAAAGCGGAAATTAAAATGAATACCGATCCTTCAAACGTTGAAATCTCTGTCAATGAGTTAAAGCTGCTCGTTAACACATTATCAAAATCGGTTGCGCTGTCACTCAAAAAGCGATTTACCTGGCTGTGGCTTCTTGCGGGTTTGTTGATTGGTGTCAGTGTCACACTTTTGATCATCAGCCTGGCTTGGAAAAAAACGGACAAAATTCCTGAGACGTCGAAAACGCTTCTGGAAAAAACGGACAAAATTTCTGTGACGTCGGAAACGCTTCTGGAAAAAACGGATGTTGTCATGTCTGATCTACAAAAGATAAATTCAGACATTACAAAATTATCTGAAACAGTAAATGCTTTAAATGCAAAAACCAAGACCGGCAATACGCCACCGCCTTCTTCTAAGATAAAACCGACCGAATTAAATGAGCCTCAACACATTCTTCAACCTAAAAAATACACGGTATATCTGCATTATTCGGATATAAAAAATAAAAAGCTAATGAAAAAATTTTCTGCTTTTCTCGAAGAAAACGGGTTCGAGGTCTCCGGGATTCAAAAGGTTAACTATAAGAATCGAGATATTCGTTTCTTTCATAATCAAGATAGAAAAGGCGCATTCCTTTTACAAAAACATTTAACCGGATTTATTCAATCTGTTAAGAATCTTAATGAAAACAAGATCAAAGTCATTAACTTAAGTCGCAAATATCCAGGGGCACAAAAAGGTCTGCTTGAAGTTTGGGTAGATTTCTAATCTCTTAAATATGCTAAGGAGAACACATCCTACTCTTAATTTTTCACTGATATATTGACTTTGATATTAAAACAAAAAAAGTTATAAGTGCCCAAAATGAACTAAAGTGAGCTAAAGTTAAGGAATTTATTAGCCAATTTTATTTTAATGACCGCGCGTTAGCGCTACACTCAACTTCCCCGATGAATACGGGATTAATAGGCACTTTAGATCACTTCAAACTTCCCCGTTTAATACGGGATAAATAGGCACTTAAGAGAAAGCTTCGGTAACATTTATATTATTTAGGGTTATGCCGAGTATCTAATTTACTTTTAGTAACTGGAGAATATAGATGGGTGGCCAGATGGCAAAAGAAACGCTGGAATTGACATCTTATTCGGGCACTTTTTTAATCCTGGTGTTGGGCATCATGGTAATATCCGGAATACTGGCGGGTTTAACGAACTACTTCTTCAGTGAAAATCAGAAGTCACGGGTATTACAAACGATCCTTGGTCGCTGTTTGCTGGGAATTGCCGCAGCTTTAACCGTTCCGCTCTTTTTGAACATCATCTCCAGTAATCTGCTGGCCACAGCACAAAAAAATCCGATCAATCTGCTGGTCTTTAACGGTATCTGTCTTATTTTCGCCTTTGTTTTGTGCAGGTTTAAAGAGATTATATTTGTAAAACAATCACAGAAAACCGAAAAAGATAAAAAAGATAATACCATTATCATTCCCATTAAAACAGATTATGGTGTCGAAACGTCTCAACGGGAATATTTGAGGGACAAAACGAATCGAACTGAAATGTCCGCAAGTGAACTCAAAATACTGGGATCCATTGCCGACAAAAAACATGCGCATACCAGTCTTGTGGATCTATTAAAAGATCCTGAACTGATCAACGAAAAAATTAATGAAACGCTCTCTTCACTGATGGCAAAAGGTTTTGTTGAGCAGAGATTAAGCCAAGAAAACAGACTGCTTTTATATTTGACGCCCAAAGGACATCGGGTTCTTACAAAGGCTTTTGGAGAATCCCATACTTAGTGCTCTAATTCATAAATACGATGACGTATCTTTATCAGGGCAAATATGCCAGATAAGCTGAAGTCCAAAAGTTTGAAGTTTGAAGTGCCTAAAGTGAGCTAAAGTTGAGGAACGCGCTTTCAGCGCGATCAATTATAATTAAAATTGATAGAATACCTTAACTTCCCCGATGAATGCGGGATAAATAGGCACTTTAGTTCACTTTAGGCACTTTAAACTTTTCCGTCCAGAACCGGTGATTAAAAAGTCGACACGCCGTTGTATGCTTGTAAATAGCATCCGCTGCAATCAGAACAGCGGCATTGGTCCATGTGCTTTTATATTTTGGCCAAATGGTCATGTCCGGGCATGTAAACCCGCACCAGTATGACCCGTCTGAGTTAGTTCTCTTCTGAATCCAGCTAAACACCGTTTCTGAAAGATGCATATTGCCTATGGCAGATAACGCCAAAGAAAGCTCGCATGTTTCTGCAACCGTCACCCAGGGCCGGTCCGATACGCATCGAACGCCCTTATTTTTGATGACGAATTTATCCCAAAACGTTTCGATTCGCTGCTGTGCCCTTTGCCCGGTGACTGCCCCTGACAGGATGGGATAGAACCAATCCATTGAATATCGGGATTTGTCCTTATTAAAGCGATCGGGCAGATTCACAATGGCATGTCTCAACCTAACCAGCCCTTTTCCCCATACCGACATATTTTCATTGAGTAATTTTGCTATGGCCAGAGCACATTTGATGCTCATATAGACGGAGCTGGAGCCGGTTAATAGCGCAGCGGAATCAATCCTCCCTTGGGGGCTTATTGCCCAAAAGATCTCGCCGTCGGGCGCTTGCAGGTTAAGGACGAAGTTTATGGCCGATTTTATCGTCGGCCACATCTTTTTCAGAAAAATCAAATCACCGGTGATAAGATAGTAGTGAAAGACACCGACAGCAATGTAGGATGAAAGATTCGTATCCCGCGTCCTATCGATCGGAACACCATTTACATAAGCGGTATACCAGCTTCCATCACCGAGCTGTATTTGAGCCATCCACTCGTATGCACGCCGTGCCTCTTCGAGATATCCACCAATGCTAAGCCCCATTGCAGCCTCTACGTGATCCCACGGGTCTGTTTTCTCACCATCACACCAGGGTATTTCACCGCTTTGTTTTTGCGTTTTGGCGATTAGGCCGGCAACAAGATCAATGTCAATCGGAAAATTCTGTTTGCGTGGGCACAGTTTTAGTCGCATGGTATAATATCTTTGTTGTTCAACATATTCGGTGTCGTTTGTGAAATTCGAGTTTAAGGTTTGCAAGGATATCGATTTGTGGTAATTTACATACGAATTTTAAACCCGATTTGTGAACTATAACAAAGATGCTGATTAATCAATTAAAAAGAGCTCTGCGATTCTATTTTATAACCGATGAAGATGTTTCCGGTTTTCCTCCGATACAGCAGGTACAGAGCGCCATCCGTGCAGGAGCAACAATCATACAATACCGCAACAAATCTTTTTCTTCGAGGTTTTTCGAAGATGTTGCCGCCATAAGAAACATCTGTAAATGCAATGCTGTTCCCTTTATTATCAATGACAACATCCTCCTTGCCAAGGCGGTTTCAGCTGACGGGGTTCACCTGGGTCAGGAAGATGAAGATCCGACTCTGGCCAAACGTATTTTAGGAATGCAGTCCATTGTTGGAATGTCCGTATCCAATATGGATGAACTTCATCATACGGATCTGTCAAGTTGTGACTACATCGGCACAGGTCCTGTTTTTTCAACCCAGACAAAAAGGGATGCAAAAAAAGTTATTGGTCTTTCGGGATTAAATGCTGTTGCAATGGCATCTCCGATTCCAGTCGTTGCCATCGGGGGTGTTGATGAGACCACCGCTGCATCCTGTATCAAGCAAGGTGCTGTAGGCGTTGCGGTCATCAGCGTCATTACCCGGGCAAAGAACCCTTTTCAAAAGGCGTTGCAGGTCTCTTCAGCCTGTGGATGTGTTCCCCCTTCCACGGTTTTTTCACCGTGGAACGATGAGTTCGCATTGATCAAAAAACTGATTAAAGATATGCCGTCAGACCCATTTATAGACGTCGCTCCCGGTGATGATGCCTGTCTCTTGAAGTCATTAGATCGTCCTGTCATCACAACAGACACCCAAAAAGAGGGGGTTCATTTCAGATTTGACTGGCAGACGCCCCAAGAGGTGGGCAGTAAAGCCGTTGAAGTTACGTTCAGCGACTTAGCAGCTTCTTATGCAACGCCTGTAAGTCTTTTTATCAATCTTGGGCTTCCGGACTATATCCCAAACCAAATTGTCGAAACCATCTACAAGGGTGTTAAAAACGCCCTCGCAAAACACAACTGCACATTGGGTGGCGGCAATATTTCTCTTGGGCTTGAAGTAACATTAGATCTTTTTGCCGTGGGTCTTGGACGTGACGACATCTTTCCGAGGCGTTCCGAAGCACTCCCCGGGCATGGGCTCTATTGCACGGGGCCGCTGGGCCTTGCCCGTGCCGGTCTATTTTCACTTATCCGAAAAGATGATACGTTTAAAGAACTGATTGAAAAATTCAAATCTCCGTCAGCCCGATTCGACGCTGCACATGTGCTGGCCGAAAATCAGGTGGGCTGCGTCATTGACGTCAGCGACGGCCTTGCCGGTGATGCAAAAAGGGTTGCGGAAGCTTCTGAAGTTTCAATAGAACTCGATTTAAGGTCGAGTGTGTTCCACCCGGCACTTGTTTCATTTTGCGAAAAGCATCACTTGAAACCCGAAGAAATGATCCTGGCCGGAGGAGAAGATTACGAACTGTTGTTTACCTGCCCGGAGGATGTATTCGAAAATGTTAAAAAAAAGCTGCCTGAAGCATATTACATGGGCCGCTGCCTTGAATATCAAGGAACGCATATGGTAAATCTTCCTGAAAATATTTCATCCTTTCAACATGGAAAAAGCTAAATAGATTCAAAGAGAGGGTTCGATGCAGATCACAAAAAACATCCACGGATTTATGTGGAAATCGATGTCCGCCAACAACTGTAACACCTATTTAATTGACGGGCCCACCCGTATTCTCATTGATCCCGGGCACACTCACCTTTTTGATCACGTGCAGCAAGAACTTATGAAATTAGATTTAACCCTTGAAGATATCGGTCTGATTATATGTACCCACGCCCATCCGGATCATATTGAAGCTGTTCAACGATTTAAAAAAACGGTTGCGATGACAACCCTTCACCATAAAGAATGGCATTTTTTAAAGACCATGGCACCAAATGTTCGGGCTTCCTTTGGTTTCGGATCCAATACAATTAAACCCGATTTTTTTCTTAAAGAAGGCGACATTTCCATTAACAATGTTGATCTTAAGATTTTTCACACGCCCGGACATTCACCGGGATCGATATCACTTTACCTATCGGACCAAAAATTACTGTTCACAGGCGACCTCGTTTTTAAAGGGGGTATTGGGCGTACGGACCTTCCAGGGGGTGACGGTCCACTGTTGAAAGAAAGTTTAAAAAGGCTGTATGAACTTGAAATCGAATGGCTGTTACCGGGTCATGGAGATCTTATTGGTGGTGCAAAAGACGTCAAGACAAACTTCACTCATTTACATCAATTGTTCAGTCATATCTAACGTTCCGGCCTTCCACTTTTTGTTGACGTTGATTAAAATAAATGAAGGCTGTGAAACTTGAGTCATATGTTGAAAAAAATTGAGTCGCTTTTACCAAAAGCCCTGATTGCAGACAGATACAAAATTGGCCGTGAAATAGCTCGCATTAAACCACGAAAAACGAAAACACCGCCGAATGAAAAGATAAGCAAAAGGCTAATTCTCATTGAGAAAAAGCTTCAAAGATCCATAAAAAAAAGATCGTGGCGCAATACCAACCGGCCCAAAATAGTCTATAACGACGCCCTCCCTATTCTATCCAAAAAAGATGACATCATAGACTCTATCTCAAACAATCCGGTGGTCATCATATCCGGTGAGACCGGTTCCGGAAAGACCACACAGATACCGAAATTCTGTCTGGCCGCAGGTTGTGGGGTCGATGGGAAGATCGGTTGCACCCAGCCCAGAAGAATTGCCGCAATGACGGTCTCAAAAAGGATTGCCGAGGAGCTCGGGGAAGCGTTGGGCAAGTCGGTCGGTTACAAAATCAGATTCAAGGATAAAACGAGCCCCAATGGATTTATCAAGATCATGACAGATGGTATCTTGCTGGCTGAAACTCAAAACGATCCGTATTTGAATGAATATGATACCATCATTGTTGATGAGGCCCATGAAAGAAGCCTGAACATCGATTTTATCCTGGGCATTTTAAAGACCCTTTTAAAAAAAAGAAAAGACCTTAAGGTCGTCATCACCTCTGCAACCATTGATACCGAAAAATTCTCGAAAGCCTTTGACCATGCCCCGGTCATCGAAGTATCCGGTCGCATGTACCCTGTAGACGTCCGCTATTGGCCCACGGACTCAAAATTTGGGAGCGATGACGAACAGACCCATGTTGATATGGCTGTCTATGCAGTTGATCGCCTGTTCAAAGAGACCGTTTCTGGAGACATGCTTGTTTTCATGCCCACAGAACAGGATATTCGTGAAACCTGTGACCTTATCAGGGAAAAGAATGATAAAAACACAAACGTCTTACCGCTGTTTGCAAGGCTTTCGGCTTCGGAGCAGTCTCGAGTTTTCTCACGGGGTTTGGGCAGAAAGATCATCGTCGCCACCAACATCGCTGAAACATCCATAACCATACCCGGAATTAAATATGTCATCGATACAGGGCTTGCACGGATTTCCCGATACACGCCAAGATCAAGAACCACCTCTCTTCCGGTTACCGCCATATCAAAAAGCAGCGCTGATCAGCGAAAAGGACGATGCGGACGCGTAGAAAACGGTGTATGCATCCGTCTTTACTCTGAAGAGGACCTTGAGAACCGACCCCTTTTTACGTCGCCTGAAATTTTAAGAGCCAATCTCGCCGAAGTCATCCTGAGAATGATCTCCCTCAAACTCGGTGATATATCAAATTTCCCTTTCATCGACAAACCCGCTTTAAAAAGCATTCAAGACGGATTCGATCTTCTCTACGAACTGGGTGCTATCGTTTTGGAATCAAACCAAAAGAAAAAAGAGAAACAGCGTTTTTCTCTGACTAAAAAGGGGCGGCTCATGGCGAAGATGCCGATTGATCCCAGGTTGTCTCGAATGCTCATTGAAGCTCAGGCCGGAGGATGTCTTGAAGCGCTTATTGTGATTGCTTCTGCTTTGAGTATTCAGGATCCAAGGGAACGGCCTGCTGAAAAAGCACAAGAAGCAGATCAAGCACAAAAAATGTTCTGTGACCCTTCTTCCGATTTTATCACCCTGCTCAACATCTGGAATAAATACAACGAGGTATTAAAAAAAGAAAAAACAACCGGACGCATAAAAAAATTCTGTAAGACCCACTATCTCTCTTTCAAAAGAATGAGAGAATGGCGTGATATCCATGCGCAGCTTTCTCATGCGCTTAAAGAGTATGGTCTGGATAACAAAAACAAAACGGTCATGGAAAGCCGAATCACAAAGCGCGCTTTGCCCAAACAGCAAACAAGAAAAAACACCATTTTGAACACCCAATTCAGCGATCATTACACAGCCATTCACAAATCGCTGTTGAGCGGTTTATTGTCGAACATCGCGATGAAAAAAGAAAAGAACATCTTTTTTGCGACAAGAGGAAAAGAGGTGATGATTTTTCCAGGATCATCATTGTTCAATACGGCAAAGGAATGGATTGTAGCGGCCGAAATGGTTGAGACATCACGGCTGTTCGCCAGAACATGTGCAAATATCGACAATACATGGCTGGAAAAACTGGGGGGAAACCTATGCAAATATACCTATCTTCATCCACACTGGGAAAAAAAAAGAGGCGAAGTGGTGGCATATGAACAGGCCACCCTTTTTGGTCTTATCATCATCCCCAAACGGCGGGTATCCTATGGCAGAATTAACCCTGATCTGGCAACGGAGATTTTCATTCAAAGTGCGCTGGTTGAGGGTGACGTCAGAGAACAATTTGCCTTTATGCTTCACAACCAGAATCTTATTGACAACGTCAAAAATATGGAAGACCGGATTCGAAAAAAGGACATTCTGGTTGGCGAAGCGGATCTGTTCGACTTTTACATAAAACGGCTCAAAGGGTGTTATGATATTCCAACATTGAGAAGGGTTCTAAAACAAAATGAAAATGACCATTTCCTCCGGATGAAGCCTCAAGACATCACCCGATATGCCCCGGATGAAAAAGAGTTGTCTCTTTTCCCGGACCGCATTGATTTAGGGGACCTTAGCCTTGACTGCACTTATCGATTTGAACCCGGAAGCAGCGATGACGGTGTAACTGTCAACATTCCCGCCCCCATGACAGCTGTAGTTCCTTCTGAATCTCTCGAATGGCTGGTACCCGGTCTTTACAGGGAAAAAATAACCACACTCATCAAAGGTCTTCCCAAAACCTTTCGAAAAAAACTGGTCCCTGTGGCAAATACAGTGAATATCATTATCCGTGAAATGCCAAAAACGAAAACCTCTTTGATTACGGCGCTTGGCAATTTTATTCACACCCGTTTCGGCATCGATATCCCATCATCCGCATGGCCGGATGATCTTTTGCCGGATCATTTAAAAATGCGGGTATCGATTACAGACGCAAAAGGAAAAGAACTCTTTTCCTGCAGAGATCCGAACATGTTAAGCCGTCAAGTTTCAAAAAAAGCCGAGCAGGTTGAATCCGCTGAAATGGGTGCTGCAAAAAAAAATTGGGAACGGACCCATATCACACGTTGGGATTTTCCGGATTTACCCGAGTACATCGATATCAAAGACAAAAATATGGTCCAATGGCTGGTTTATCCCGGACTTCAAAAAGTCGACCCAAAGGAAAAAAGCGTCAATCTGCGCCTTTTTCAAAGCAGTGAAAAGGCCATAGAATCTCACAAAGAAGGGGTGACTCTCCTTTTTACCCTCTATTTTTCAAAAGATCTCAAATTTTTAAAAAAGATGCTGAAACTGCCAAAGGATAAGGAAGAAAAATCCAATTATTTCGGGGGATCGGCATGCTTTGAAAAAAGGATGTATGAACGTATCGTCAAAAAGCTGTTTTTTAAAAACATCCGGTCCAAAGACGCCTTTTTTACCCATGCAGAATCTATCGCTCAATCCATTCTTTCTGAAGGCCGAGAATTATTAAATCAAAGCCTGCCGGTTCTCGAAGCGTATCATGAGACACGAACCACAATTTATGCCCTTGAAACCGCTCATAACAGCAACAGGGCTGTTCTGCAATTTTTAAAGGGTTTAAGAACTGAACTTTCCAAACTGGTGCCTGAAACTTTTGTAGATCTTTATGATACCGGCCGGATAATTCATCTTGTCAGATATATGAAGGCCTTGGAAATTCGAGCTCAGAGGGCTGTGGTTGATTTAGAAAAAGACCGGGCAAAATCCGATGACATTCAGATTTTTACCGAAAGCCTGAATCGACTTCTGAAAGGCCTTTCTCCAACCACTTCAAAAGAAAAAAGGGACGCCATTGAAGCGTATTTCTGGCTGATCGAAGAGTATAAAGTGTCTATTTTTGCTCAGGAGTTAAAAACATCAGTTCCGGTTTCAAAAAAACGGCTTAAAGAGAAGTTAAAAGAGATCGAAAGGATGGCCTAAAATAAGTTGTGTCCATTCACAGAAGGTGTTGAATTAGTGAAAATTCCAAATAACAAATCTCAAATTCCAAACAAATTACAATAACCAAAGTTCAAAATTCCAAACCTTATGATCTTGAGGAAGGCAAATGAATTGAAAAGGATGTTTTCATAACTATTTGTACATAAAAATTGTTTAAACCATCGATATTTGATATTTGATGCTTGTGCATTTGGGATTTATTTGTTATTTGGTACTTGGAATTTGTAATTTAATTGAACATATGTCCCACTTCAGGCGCTACCTAAACGTTTTAGAGAGCGATTTGTAATACTGTGCTTCATCGATCCGTCCCCGTTTTCGACATCCGGCTGCATAGATATCACATTTTTTTTTGAGTGTTTTAACCGCCGCCCGGTATCGATCATCTGACAGAAGCCCGCCCTTGATGATTTTTTCGATGGCCTTGATTCGGAATTTATCGAGACCAGCCCTTGAAGAAAGCTGATCGTCATGCCCGCCCCGTTTGATAATCAGCGGGGTATCAATAAGGTGAATCGGAAACCGGCAACTGATTCTAAGCCACAGATCATAGTCCTCACAGGCCGGCAGAGTTTCATCAAACTCCCCTACCCTGTCAAACAGTTTTCGTTGGATCATTACCGCCGACGGGCTGACAAGACATCGTTCCAGGGAAGGTTTAAAAATCATCCCCGAAGGCTTTTTATGTCGTTTTTTAGGGTTGACTCTGATTCCGTTTCTGATCCAAATTTCCTCGGTCTGGCAAATCAAAGCATCCGGCGTTTGATTAAAAAATTCAATCTGCACGGAAAGTTTTTGGGACAGCCAGAGATCATCCGAGTCAAGGAAAGCGATAAACTTTCCGGATGCTTCCGCAATCCCCCGGTTTCGTGCGGCACTCACCCCCTTATTTTTCTGGGAAAGAACCTTAATAACGGTCCTGTAGGAATCTAAAACGTCAGATGTATGATCTGTGGAACCGTCGTCCACGACGATCAACTCAAATTCTGTATAATCCTGTGCCAGGACGGAATCGATGGCCTCTTTAATGATCCATCCGCGATTATACGTCGGAATGATAACACTCACTTGAGGTATTATTTCTATTTTATTCATCTTTTCCATATTCAACTAGATTAAATGAAGAACTTAAATTATGCAAGAATTCAACGTTTTAAATGTCACCATTGATAAACATTTTACATTTAAAGCTTGACTAACCTTGATTTCACATGATTAATTGAACAGTATTCATCAAACATCTAATCTAACTCCACAATAGTCTCTAAATTACACAGGTTATTAACGATACAAAAAATAACAAATTAAATTTTATATCTTTTTATGACAATGAAACTAAGAAAGGAGGGAGATAACAATTTGTAAAAGAACAGGTGTTTTTTATCAAACCGTAACCGCATATTGAGTAAGGAGGTTCAAATGAAAAAAGCTTTGATTATCGGCATTGCGCTTGTCTTTGGATTTGCCATTTTTATGGGAGGAACGCCGACAACCGCGCAGGCTAAAACCACTTTTATAACTATTGGTACCGGCGGTATTACCGGTGTTTATTATCCCACCGGTGGCGCCATTGCTAAAATCGTAAACAAAAAGAGGAAGGAATACGGTATTCGCTGTACCGTAGAATCCACCGGAGGATCGGTGTTCAACGTCAATGCCATTATGTCAGGTGACCTGGAATTTGGTGTTGTCCAATCGGACCGCCAGTATCAGGCGATAAACGGCTCTCCTAATTCCGAGTGGGCGGGCAAGCCGCAAAAAGATCTCCGTGCCGTTTTCAGCATCCATCCGGAATCAATCACCCTGATTGCTGCTGTTGATGCAAATATAAAAAAAATCACGGATCTTAAGGGTAAAAAGGTAAACATCGGCAATCCCGGATCAGGTCAGCGTCAGAATTCTATTGATGCACTTGAAGCAGTAGGGATTAATTATGAAAAAGACCTGAAGGCAGAAGGTATTAAGGCTTCAGAATCCGCGGGACTCTTGCAGGACGGCAGAATCGACGCCTTCTTTTACACCGTCGGTCATCCCAACGGATCGATAAAGGAAGCTACTTCCGGTAAAAGAAAGGTCCGCTTTGCTTCCATCACCGATGTTGACAAACTGCTGGCAAAATATCCTTACTATGCCAAGGCTCATATACCTATTGCGCTTTATCCGGGCGCTGTAAACAAAGAAGATGTTATGACTTTTGGTGTTAAGGCAACCTTTGTTACATCGGCCAAAGTACCGGACAAGGTTGTATATGCCATAACCAAAGAAGTTTTTGAAAACTTCGAGGATTTTAAAAAGCTGCATCCGGCTTACCAGGTCCTCACGAAAAAAGGTATGCTGGAAGGTCTGTCTGCACCGATCCATCCTGGTGCCATGAAATATTATAAGGAAGCTGGGCTGAAGTAAATTAAACCTAAGTTGAGCGATTTTTGCGAAGATATGTGCTGAGATCTTGATGCAGAAAGATTTGCACAAACCGCAGGCATACCCATGGATATGTCGAGGATTTTTGCAAAGCCTTCATGCGCAAGAGATCGGTGCAGATCGAGCAAAAAATCGCTCAATTTAGGTTAAAATAGATTACAATAAACGATCGGGCGGTGGAGCGTGTACTCATGGATACAAGCCCGCCGCCCTTTATAATTAGACCGGTGCAATTGCCTTATTTCGTCCTGTACGATATTATTTCAACATCGTCATACAATACTAAAAGATTAGGTGACAGCCATGAGCGAAAATGAAACCCGTGATCAGGATGACAGCCTGGAGCAAGATGATGGCCTTGAACTTGCCAGAAAAATGGCCGAAGAAGAAGAAGGAATAGGAAGGCTTCCTAAAGGGCCTTCTAAATACGTCATTCCAACCATTGCGGTGGCTTGGAGTTTTTTTCAGCTTTCCATCGCAAGCTGGTTGATTCTCGATTCCACTTTCATCAGGGCCATCCATCTTGGTTTCGCCCTGTTGATCGTTTTCCTCAACTATCCTTTATTTAAAAAACCTCGTTTCGGCCTCAAATTCCTTTCCACTACCAACAGGATCCCTGTATTTGACTACATTTTAGCAATTGTGGCTGCTTTTACTGCACTTAATATCGCCATCGATTATGGGGGAATTACCATGCGATACGGTGCCCCCATCACAAGAGATATTGTTGTCGGATTAGCCCTTACAGTGCTTTTACTTGAGGCGTCACGTCGTGTGATCGGTCCCGCGCTTCCGATCATTGCAATGTTGTTTTGTGGCTATGCATTTTTCGGTCCTTATATGCCGGATATTATCTCGTTTAAAGGGGTTTCGATGAACCGATTCGTCGGACAGATGACCATGTCCACGGAAGGAATTTACGGAATCCCATTGGATGTCTCGGCAACCATCGTCTTTTCTGTTTGTTCTTTTCGGAGCTATGCTCGACAAGGCCGGGGGCGGGCGTTATTTCATCCAACTGGCACTGAGCCTTTTGGGCGGGTTTAAAGGCGGACCGGCCAAGGCCGCAGTTTTGGGCAGCGGGCTGACTGGAATGGTATCCGGCTCCAGCATTGCCAATATCGTCACCACCGGAACGTTTACCATCCCCATGATGAAAAAAGTCGGCTATCCGGCCACTAAGGCCGCGGCTGTTGAAGTGGCTGCCAGCACGGACGGACAGCTGGCCCCGCCCATTATGGGTGCAGCTGCTTTTATTATTGCCGAATATGTTAATGTCCCCTATATACAGGTCGTCAAAGCCGCCATCGTACCGGCGTTTGCCTCCTATGCCGCCTTGTTCTATATTACCCACATCGAGGCCTCTAAATTGGGATTAAGGGGCATGCCGCGCGCTGAGCTCCCGCCCTTTTTCAAAACCCTGATTGGCGGGGCCCATTTTCTACTACCAATTAGTATGCTCCTGTATGAGCTTATGGTTGTGCGTCATTCACCGGAACTGGCTGCTTTTCATGCCATCTGGGTCATGGCACTGCTCATGCTCGTGCAGGGTCCAATAAAGGCACACCTGAACAAACAACCCCTCGGTCCCGCGTTTAAGCAGAGCATCGTCGATCTTTTTTCCTCTTTGGCCACCGGCGCCAGAAATATGGTTGCCGTTGCCCTGGCCACCGCCGCCGCAGGCATCATCGTTGGTGTTGTGGCATTGGGGCTTGGCGGACTCATTACCGAAATCATCGACGTCGTTTCCATGGGCAACATCTACCTGATGTTGGTGATCACCGCCCTTGCAAGCCTTATCATCGGCATGGGACTCCCTACTACAGCCACATATATCGTCATGGCTTCTTTGACAGCGCCGGCCATCGTTACCATTGCAGGCCAACAGGAATGGATTGTTCCTTTGATGTCTGCCCACCTGTTCTGTTTCTACTTTGGAATTCTTGCGGATGACACCCCACCCGTGGGTCTGGCAGCTTATGCAGCAGCGGCCATTGCCAAATCGCCACCGATTGCAACCGGCATACAGGGATTTATGTATGATATCCGTACAGCCATTTTGCCGTTTATGTTCATTTTTAACAGCGATCTGATTCTTCACAATATCACCAGCTGGCCCCAGGGGATTCTAATTTTTCTCATGGCATGTGTGGGTAACTTTGCATTTGCTTCGGCAACTCAAAGCTGGTTTGTGACAAAAAACAAAATCTGGGAGATACCTATGTTTTTATCTGTAACCCTGATATTAATGCGTCCGGATTTGATCTCTGAATTGATCGGTATACCACATGGACAACGTTATTGGGTATACCCCATCGGGCTTGTTATTTTTGGGTTGCTCTACATGATGCAAAGACTCCGTATTCCGAAAAAAGTTGCCGTACCGTCAACATGATAAGGTAAATAAATGGAGCCAATTGGCCGGAAGAAGGGAGAATATTATGGATGACGTCAAAAAAATAATGGTTGCACTCGCCTTTTCGGAAGATTCTGAGGGCATATATAATTATGCCGCAAACATCGCACAAACCTTTGATGCTGAACTGGTTGTCGCAAACATCATTAACTCCCGGGATATTTCAGCAATAGGGATGGTTGCGTCCATGGGATATGAAGTCGACGCTGAACACTACGTTGAAGGGGTTAAGGCGGATCGGAATAAAATGTTGGATCAGTTCCTGGCCAATTCTTCCTTTGACCGTAAAAAGATCCGGGCCATATTCAAAGTCGGCAACCCTATAGATGAGCTATTGAAACTCATTGTCAAAGAAAATATCGATATGATCGTTATGGGGGTCAAGGGACGTAGCGACCTGGAACATGTCTTTATCGGGTCGGTAGCTGAAAAGCTTTTCCGTCGTTCCCCGGTGCCGGTCATCTCTTTTCGTGATGAAAAGAGTTCCGGAAAATTAAGACAAAAAATAAAACTCACGTAACCTGTCACGGACCATTTTCTGGAAGGAGGGCAAAGATGTCCGGAATAAAATCAACCATTGTAACGATAGTGACCCTTTGCGCATTTTTCTTGAGTGCACCGGTTTTGGCGGGTGATCGCTTTACGGATAACGGTGACGGCACGGTTACGGATCATCAACTGGGGGTCATGTGGGCCAAAACCGACAACCAGGGGAATATTAACTGGAAACAGGCCGACCTTTGGGTTAAATACACCTTCCCCTTCACCATTACAAAACAGTACGACAATTGGCGACTTCCCACTCTGGCTGAGCTTAAAAGCCTATATGTACAAGATAAAGCTTATAAGGGAGATGAAACGGATTGTGGGCAGCTGATCAAGGCAGTGCCCGAAATAAAGTTTAGCTGCGGCTGGGTCTGGACATCTGAAAGATCCGCAATTCAGGCAGCTATTTTCAATTTCAACCGCGGGTACCACTACATGGACCGAATCGGCCATTATAAATCGTACCGCGCTTTACCTGTACGTGATCTAAAGTAGAACTTCTGGCCAAGAGGACTAGGATCTGGCTATCCCCAAAGGGAATTTGCTTTTTTGAAAGTTCATTTATAATTGAAATTAGGAAAATAAATGCCGCAAATGTAAAGAAAATGAGAATGAATCAGAATTTGGAAATCGAAACAATGGATCTTGTTACACCTTCTAACTCGTGCTTATTTGTCGAATTCGAACTATTGGTGTTCATCCTTGGTTCCTTATCCTCTTTCCTATTTTCTCTTTCCTATTTCTGGCTTAACGGCTTTGAACTTTAAGCCTTACATCCCACACGCCATCCACAACTGCACCGCATTGCGGACACTTCCCGTTTTTTATCCGGTTGTTTTGGACATTAAACCCCCACCGGTCTATCAGAAGATGGTCACACTCATCACAAAACGTCTTTTCTCCGCTCTCACCGGGCACATTGCCGGTGTAAACATATTTCAAGCCGGCTTTTATACCGACGTCACGGGCCCTGATCAGGGTTTCAACCGAAGTCGGGGGGCGATCCATCAGCTTGTAGGTGGGATGAAATCGGCTGATATGCCAGGGGGTTTCCGGACCTAACGCATCCACCAAAAAAGCCGACAAATTTTCGAGTTCTTTTTTATCATCATTCAATCCGGGAATAATCAGCGTCGTCACCTCGACAAAAATGCCCAGGGACTTCATCCGTTTTAAGGTCTCTTTCACATGCACCAGCTTTGCCTTGCACGTGGTCTTGTAAAAATCTTCGGTAAAGGCCTTTAAGTCGACATTGGCGGCATCAAGGAAAGGATGTATCATCTGAAGTGCTTCTTCGGTCATGTAACCGTTGGTAACAAAGACGTTTCGAATACCTTTTTCCGTTGCCAGTTTCGCCGTATCATAGGCAAATTCAAAATAGACGGTGGGTTCCGTATAGGTATAGGCAATGGTTTTGCAATCCCCTTTTAAGGCCGCAGCAACAACATCCTCTGGTGTAAAGGCGTCACCCACAACCCTCCCGTTGTGGTCTGACGGCATCTGGGCAATATCCGCATTCTGGCAAAAACGGCATTTGAAATTACACCCTACCGTCGCAATCGAATAAGAGAGGCTCCCGGGCAGAAAATGAAAAAGCGGCTTTTTTTCAATGGGATCGATGTTCCGGGCGATGACCTTTCCGTAAACCAGTGTTTCCAAAACACCTCCACGGTTTTCCCGAACACCGCATATTCCACGACCACCTTTCTTTATGTTACAGCGATGGTTGCAAAGATTACATTTGACCTCGTTACCCTTTAATGATTCGTAAAGATAAGCTTCCATTATTGGGACTCCAGATTTTCTGGTACACGTTGGGCCTTGAGCTTTGAGCTTTCAGCTTTCAACTTTGAATTTTCAGCTTTCAGCTTTGAGCTTTCAGCTTAATCATCCCGGTACTGCACGGGTGGTGTGTTTTGTTTTATAGGGCAATTCCAGCGGCCTGGTCCTAAATCGTGGAACAAGTGTGATCGACATACCGATAAATGCACCAAACGGGCATTTTTGTATCAGTGAAAATTGTTCTATTTTACTGGTGAGCCGCCCCGGAGATGCTGAAAACTGGCATACGGTTCTCCAGGATATGGGAACGTCCCCCAATAGAGATCGTATGATATCTTTGAGTTCCCAGATGCTGAAAAAACAGGCGTGATTATAGATGGTTCGGGTAAAAACACCTTTGATCCGTCGATGAACCCCTTTGATCGCATAACGGTTAAGGACACCCAAAAATATTTTGTCTTTGGCCACCCGGCATGCTTCTTCGAGGGCTTTTTTCGGATCTTCCACAAATTCAAGGGTGGTTATTAGGGCGGCATAGTTGAAGGAATTATCATCAAACGGAAGATCCTCTGCATAGCCTCGATGGAGGTCTGCGCGATGTCCAATATTTTTTGATGCAATATCAATCATGTAAGGTGAAGGGTCAAGGCCTGTTACCTGGAGTCCCTTGTCAAGAAAGGTCTGCAAACCGAAACCGGTTCCACAACCGATATCGAGCATGCTCTCTCCGTGTACAGGTTTGAGCGCATTGAGCATCAAGCGCTTTTCAAGATCGACAGCAAACCTGTTTTTAGGATCATTAAGCCACTTTTCGTAATAAATCGCATCATTAAAGTCAAAAACATAGCCCATACAAAGTTCTTTAATGAAAAAAACCAATTTTTTCAAGTAGAAAACTTCATTGACACTTTTACCGTCAGCATACTATATCCTTTTATCTAAACAGAACCATTTCATTTCGATGCCAATCTAAAGAATGGCTGCAAAGCGAGTTTAAATTGAAGGAATTTTTTAAAGTCACCGATCTGAATAAAGTGCTGGAATTTGCATCCGACTTTCCCAGGCTTGAAACCGAAGACATATTCCTGATGGAATCGATGGGAAGGATGCTTGCTGCGGATATTGATGCAGATGTCGATCTTCCGGATTTTATGCGATCTACTATGGACGGGTATGCAGTTTGTGCTTCTTCCACATTTGGTGCTTCAGAAGCAAATCCGGCATATCTTACCATTAAAGGTTCCGTGCCCATGGGAGAATCCCCCGCCTTTTCCATTGGCGTCGGCGAGGCCGCCAAAATTTCTACCGGGGGCATGTTGCCGAACGGCACCGACAGTGTTGTGATGATCGAACACACAGACGCCATCGACAAAACAACCATAGAAGTTTACAAAAGTGTCGCACCGGGTCAAAATCTTCTTGAAAAGGGAGAAGATCTGCACAAAGGCCAAACCCTGGTTCCAGCCGGAAAGTGTCTAAGGGCCCAGGAAATTGGACTTTTAGCTGCCTTTGGTAAAAAAACGATAACCGTTTATAAAAAGCCTGTTGTCGGCATCATCTCTACGGGAGATGAAGTGGTATCCATTGAAAAGATGCCCACTTTTGGACAAATTCGTGATATCAACATGTATACCCTTTCCGGGCTTGTAGAAAAGGCCGGTGCCGTTTCAACCACGTACGGAATTGTTCGAGACGATTTTGACGATCTCTTCGAGAAATGCACTATGGCCCTGGCCCAATCAGATATGGTTTTGATTTCAGGGGGAAGTTCCGTGGGCACCCGTGATTTTACCATCGAAGTGCTCTCTGCCCTCCCTGCATCCGAAATCTTCGTTCACGGTATCTCCATAAGCCCTGGGAAACCAACGATTCTTGCCAGGTCTGGCGATCAGGCCATATGGGGTTTACCGGGACAGGTGACGTCAACCATGGTGGTCTTTGAAATTGTCGTCAGGCCTTTTATTGAGCATATTGGCGGCCTTTCCCCTGAACATAAAAGGCATTTTAATCCTGTTGCTCAACTAAATAGAAACCTCTCGTCGACTCAGGGCCGGGCAGATTATATTCGCGTTAAGTTGATTGAAAAGGACGGCATTCTCTGGGCGGAACCCATTCTTGGCAAATCCGGCCTGATCAATACCATGGTCAAAGCCGATGGTTTGATTGAAATCGGGTTAAACACAGAAGGGTTGGATAAGGGGGCCAAAGTTGAGGTAATACCCCTTTAGTTGGTGTCCATCCAGAAACAGCATCTTTCAGCCCAGGCCTATGTTCTCATCTTTTTGCAATCCTCGACGTAGCACTACTACGCCTGTGGTTGCAAAAAGACTGCGGCCTTGGCCTGATCCGAAATCTACCGTTTCTGGATGGACACTGGCTTAGATTTGTTGAAATTGAATGAGCATCTGGCATTTTCGTCGAAAAATATTTTTAAAATCAGTCATAATTTAATCCTTAGAACATATTGATTTGAAAGAAGCTTTAGGTATGATTAAATTTTTAGCTGGAAGCTGTCTGAGTGAATTAGGGATCGTTTTGAAAGAACCATAGGAGATTTAACGTTATGGAAGAAACACCCCGTCAAAGCAGAAACCTTTATGAATAGCCTATCCAGGTTCTTTCATTACGAGCCCTTATTCACGAGTTTTTATCCGCCTTTGGCGCGATCTTTCAGGAAAAATTTAATTATTCCTGTAGCGGTAATTTTATCAAAAAGCTAAAGTGCTAAAAATCAATCCAAAAACAAGCCCTATTCAACAGAAAAAACATGAGCCATAAACGAAACGTTTATTTAAAGATGAAGCCCTTAAAAGAAGCACGAGAGATTCTCTTTAAGCGGTTTCTTTCCGAGAGGGTGATTCCCCAAGAGATAATTTCCGTGCCCGACGCCGTGGGCCGGGTTCTTGCAAAACCGGTAACGGCCGTAATTTCCTCACCTAATTTTCATTTATCCGCTATGGACGGGATCGCCGTAAAAGCAGCAAATACCTTTGGTGCATCTGAAACCAAGCCAAAAGAGTTGATTGTCGGAAAGTCCGCTTTTTATGTCAACACCGGCCATGTCATGCCCGAGAACACCGATACGGTGATCATGATAGAATATGTTCAAGTTCTCGATCAAAACCGGGTCAAAATCGAAACTCCGGCATTTCCGTGGCAAAATGTTCGAAAGGTTGGTGAAGATATTGTGGCCACCGAGCTCCTCTTCCCCCAAAACCATGTCATCACGCCGTATTGTTTGGGAGCCCTGCTTTCAGGCGGTATTTTTAAAGTGCCGGTAAAGATCCAACCCAAAGTACTGATTATTTCAACAGGGTCCGAGCTTGTTGACTGGCGTGAAACCATCGTTGAAAACCTTCAGCCGGGTCAGGTGATTGAAACCAATTCTGTTGTTCTCGGCAAGCTGATCGAGTCGTACGGCGGTACCTTTGTTCGACATGAGATGATCACCGACGATCCCATGAAGATAAAAACAGCAATTCTGAATGCCGTGAACAGTGATGTCGACATGGTTTTGACCGTTGGCGGATCATCAGCCGGGTCCGAGGATTATACCAAACATGCGGTTGATGAACTTGGCGAAGTGTTGGTTCATGGCGTTACCATCATGCCGGGGAAGCCGGTTTTAATCGCTGAAATAAAGGATAAGCCGATATTTGGAATTCCAGGATACCCGGTTTCCGCCATCGTTGCATTTGAACAGTTTGTCGGCCCGCTGATATCCTTCATGCTGGGACAGCCTGAAAAAGAAAGATCAAAAATTCAGGTGGCACCCACCCGAAAAATCGCTTCAAAACTTGGCCTGGAAGAATTTATACGGGTAAAACTGGGAGCAGTGGGTGACAAAATTGTGGCAATCCCTTTGCCCAGAAGCGCAGGCTGTATCACAACCTTAACAGAAGCGGACGGCATCATTCGGGTACCCAAAAATTCGGAAGGGATAAATCCTCAAGAACCGGTTACAGCCGAACTCCTGCGTCCATTGTCTTCTATTCAAAACACCATTGTTGTGGTGGGGAGTCACGACAATACCCTGGATGTTCTGGCAAACCAGATTCGAGTCGGGCGAAAAAACCTTACCCTTTCCTCAAGCCACATCGGCAGCATGGGCGGTCTGATGGCCATTAAAAAGGGGGGGTGTCATTTGGCCGGATCTCACCTTCTCGACACACAAGACGGATCTTACAACATATCGTATGTAAAAAGATACCTCCCGGATATGAAAGTGAAACTGGTACATCTTGTGTTAAGAGACCAGGGCCTCATCCTGCCGCGGGGCAATCCCAAGACCATCAAGAACATTGAAGATCTCCGTCGAAAAGACATTACGTTTTTAAATCGTCAGGCAGGTTCCGGCACCAGAATTCTTCTGGATTACCGATTGAAACAGCTGGGTATCGATCCATCTGACGTCAACGGGTATGAAAATGAAGAATTTACACACATGTCGGTGGCCGTGGCGGTGCAGAGCGGCACGGTTGATGTTGCCCTTGGCATTTACGCGGCTGCCAAAGCACTCAACCTCGATTTTATCCCGGTGGTCACCGAACAATATGACCTTGTTATTCCCGAAACTTATTTTGAATCTGAAAACATTCAGATTCTTCTTGACACCATCGATTCTTCTGAGTTCAAAAATCAGGTTGAAGCCTTAGGAGGGTATAGCACGGAACGGACAGGGCAAGTAATCCTTTAGTAAAAATCCTTGCCCATCTTAGATCCCGCCACTCGGGGAAGGACCAGGAATTGGTTATCCCCAGAGAGGATTTGCTTTGTTGAATGTTCATTTTAGAAAATAGGAATTGGAAAATAGATAACCGCAAATGTAATTAGAAGATGAGAAGGTTAGAAAGTAAGAAGTTTGGAACTCAAGAAAATGTGCCGACCTTCTGATGCTTCTCACCTTCTTACTTTCTTATTTTTCAAAATATTCGTTCTTATTCGTGTTTATCCGTGGTTTCCCTTATCCTCTTTCCTATTTTCTATTTCCTATCTCTGGCTTAAAGGTTTTGGTCATGGAAAACAGGATTGGAGAGAAATACAAATTAATCGACCATACTGCTGATTTCGGCATACAGGTTTTTGGTTCTGATTCACAGGAGCTTTTTACCAATGCCGCCTTGGCCCTGTTCGATGTGATCACTGAAATGGATGTGTTAAAAGGCCTTGATTCCTGCAACATTACGACCTCGGGAGAGGACTGGCCCGATCTGATGATCAACTGGCTCAGAGAGATATTGTACCTGTGGAACGGAAGGGAAATGCTGGTGAAATCTGTCCAAATATCCTCTCTGTCTGAAAACAAAATTTCCGCCAAAATCTATTTTGATGCTTATATGCCGGATCGCCATACGATCAAAACCGAAATAAAGGCGGTAACATATCATCAGATCCAAGTAACGAGCAGTCCCTTTGGATGGGAGGCCAGAATTATCTTTGATATCTGATTGCGATATTCTTTTCAAGATGCTACAATGTTACACAATGCAAATTAATCGATGACCTAAATTGAGCGATTTTCAAGTTTGCCGCAGTAAAAGGAAGATGTTGTTTCGCTATAGTCGCCTATGCGGAACGACATCTGACACAGTAGATGCGGTGAAATTGGAAATCCCAAAGGGTTACAAATTTTGAATTTCAGAATGGCAAAATACTTTAAAAACATTATTAAATTAACCATTTCAAAAATTTGAAACGCTCATTTTAGGGATGAGGTACAAAAGATGACAACAAATATTAAAAAGATAGACAAATATCGCTGGGAAGTTCCCAAAACAGGTGCCATGCGGGTACCGGGCATCATCTACGCCACCGAGTCGATGCTGGCAGCCAGCCCTCAGAAAGAACCGTTAAAACAAGTGGCCAACGTCGCAACCCTTCCCGGGATTTTAAAGGCATCTTTAGCCATGCCGGACATGCACTGGGGGTATGGTTTTCCCATCGGCGGTGTTGCCGCCTTTGACTGGGAATCGGGTGTCATCTCTCCGGGCGGGGTCGGCTACGACATCAACTGCGGGGTGCGACTTGCCACCACATCCCTTGTAGAAAATGAAATACGACCGAAGCTCAAAGCACTTGTGGATGCCCTTTTCCGTGACATTCCTTCGGGTGTTGGTTCAACAGGCTCGATAAAACTGTCCATCCCCGAAGTAAAAAAGGTCCTCAAAAACGGCAGCCGTTGGGCGGTGAGCCAGGGGCTTGGAGACACGTCGGATTTAGATTTCACGGAAGACGGCGGTTGCATGGAAAACGCCGATCCGGATACCGTCAGCCCTAGAGCCCTTGAAAGGGGAAAAAAGCAGCTGGGGACCCTCGGGTCCGGGAATCACTTTTTGGAAATCGGCGTGGTGGAAACCATCTATGAACCTGAGGCAGCCAGAGTGTTCGGGCTTTTTGAAGGTCAGGTTACATTGATGATTCATTCGGGTTCACGTGGCCTGGGATACCAGGTTTGTGACGATTCTCTGGCCTTCATGTCGAAGCATGTTAAAAAACTGGGTTTTAATCTTCCGGACAGACAACTTGCCTGCGCCATGATTCAATCCAAAGAAGGGATGAAATATTATAATGCCATGGCTTGTGCTGCAAATTATGCATGGGCAAACCGACAGATTTTAATGCACAGATCTCGTGACGTATTTTTTAAGATCCTGGGTATGGGTCCCAGGGATCTTGGCATGAACCTGTTGTATGATGTCTGTCACAACATCGCAAAAAAAGAAACCCACGTGATCGACGGGAAAAAACAGACCGTCTGTGTCCACCGAAAAGGCGCTACACGGTCTTTTCCGCCAGGGCACCCGGCGCTCTGCAAGGAATATCAACAAACAGGGCAGCCGGTGATTATCCCCGGAGACATGGGGACGGCGTCTTATGTTCTCGTGGGCACCCAAAAAGCCATGGAAGAGACCTTCGGCTCAACCTGCCATGGTGCCGGGCGGGTGTTAAGCAGAAAGGCTGCTAAAAAGGCGAGCAAAGGAAGGGCCATCCATCGAGAACTTGAAGACAAAGGAATTTTTGTCCGATGGACCGGCAGGTCCACCCTGGCCGAAGAGATGCCCGAGGCCTATAAGGATGTATCTCAGGTGGTTGAGGTGGTACATGAAGCCGGAATTTCAAAAAAAGTGGCCAGATTAAGACCCATAGGGGTTGTTAAAGGATAAATAGTGTCCGTCCATAAAAGGTTTTTTTGTCCAAAAAAACATAAAACCCGCATTCAATTTTAAGGTATTTTTCAATTGGGCATTGATCATTGGATATTGAATATTGGATAAAGCAACATCGACAACATGTTGCCGATGTTGCTTTAATTAGAGCCTACTGAATGTCCCTACCGGAGAAAGCGAATTGCCAACCCGTATCGCTGACGCCCACCGAGAACTCATAGCCGCCGGCATAGTCGGACGCCATCGCAGGAGGATAATAGTAAACATTGTGATTATGCACTACAGCACGGCGATGATGGTACGCTCGATAAGCACCATTACGGTAATGCCGGTGCAGACGCCGGTTGGCATGGTTGTGTTTGGCCCGATAGATATGACGGCTGGCGCGATCCTGCATTTTGTTCAAACGTCGACCTTCGCGCCGGTTGAGATGACCATCGGCTGATGCCCGACGATAAGCGCGGTCGATACGACGCTGCTCCTTTTTCAATCTGCGAACTTCCGGGCGTGTGATCTCACCGCTCCGGATCCCCTGGCGGATGCGCCGCGTCTGTCGATGATCCCTGATACTTGAACGGTCTGCCCAAGCCGCTGAACACCACATCAATGCCAGTATCGTTGTCGCAAAAATAATGGTTATTGTTTTAGCTTTCATTTGAGCCTCCTTTCATTCTGTTTTGGCCCTTTAGACGCTTTGATAACAAAATAGTTTACCAATTTTTCCTGTGCCTGTAATGCCCATGGTTAGACCTGGAGTTCATATATCTTTGATTTCTATTGTTAAATCGTGAATACACATGTCTGTTGTGCCTGTTGTTATACCTGGAATACAGGTGCCTTTTATGTCTGTTATTATGCCGTGAATACATATGCCTCTTATGCCTATTGTTATGCCGTGAATACATATGTCTCAGATGTCTATTGTTATGCCGTGAATACATATGATTGCCACGATGGCCCCTTGGATTCGCAAAGCGAGTCGAACGTTGCCCTCTCCAATGGTTCTTTCCGCGATCAATGCGGCGGTCGCCACGCTGACTTTGGCGGTCAAAATTTGTATTGGTATGGTCGCTATTTCTACCCATGCGGTTACCATTTCGATCGCCATCCCTACCTTTCTGTTCTTCAACTCGATCTCTTTGTCTATTCATCCGTTCGGTCGAGCCGTCTTGCGCCATGGCCGGGGAAAACATTACTGTTATCAACAAAATACATGCACCGATAATTATTTTTTTCATCGTGATTTCCTCCTATTCAATGAATTGGATTTTCGAGCGATGTATTGGTTAAGACGAATAAAGATCGAATTGGTTTACAAAGACATGGAAAGGACGGTGAAAATCAGGCAATAAAAAACCCGGGCCGAAGCACCGGGTTAGTTGTTATTAGTTTCAAATCTAAATCGTGACCATTGGTGAGTGGATAGAGGCGGAAAGTCTTATATTTCGAGTTACTTTAGATCCGGATCACCCAACTTGAGTTCCGTAATGACAGCACCGAGAAACGAAAATATGGAAAAGATAAATATCCGCCACAACAGGTTTGTTGTCACAGCGCCGACTGAGATTCCGCTGCTAAAGACGAGCATTGTCGATACTGCCGTATAAAGTATCCCGACCATTGCGCCACAAACAACAGCCCCGAAAAAACGCTGCCCTAATGTCGCGCCGCCGCATCCAAGGGTTACAATTGAGCCACAAAGCATGGGCACAAAAACGGATAGCCACCAAATCGTCTTTAAACCGGGAAGTTCTCCAATACTTCTTATATAGGCAAAATCCGCCAGCCCAAATATGACTGTAGCAGCCACGACACACACACCGATGTGCCAAAATCGTTTTCGGATGGATGCCCGCAATTGAATGCGTTTTTGAATACGTTGCCGTATGGTCAACGGCCAGTTGTAGAACAAACAAAACACCCAATGTTCCAATAACGCGCCGCTTTCACCAAACACCGGAACAATGTGCACCGATTCATTGGCCCAGTGACCGGCCATAAATCGAGCCAACACGGGATAACGATATGCCATCTGGATTGGAAACGCCAAATACCCGATATATTTGAAAAAGCCTAAAAATACAGCAATATTGTAATCTTTGAAAGTTCGTTCCTTTATCACCAGGTACACCACATAAAGCCCTCGAACCAGAGAACCCGGTGAAATCGGCACCACCTGAAACAAGGCCACGATTCCAAGCCCTATCCCCCATGCCTGTGCCCGTGACATTTCAGGATGCATGGCAACATAGATCACTGCCACCAAAACGGACACAACTTGTGTCACCGGTAACGTACAGATATGTACGGCCAAACTTTTCAGATATTTTTGTATATAGGGCTCGTCAACTTGTGAAAGAATAATCTTGGCATCCTCATCATTTAAAATATGCTTTTTCTGTCCCTCTGTGACCATCTCACGAAGCCACTGTTCCCGGAGCCAAGAATTAAAATACAACCGAATTGGCCGAACAAAGAGATGGGCCAGCCGATCTTTTGCATATTGCCAATCCGTGATGAACCTGTGAAGTCCAACCGGCAGTATCGACAACATAAAATGACCCGTAAAAAGCCAACCCGATTCAGCGGTTTTCAAAGAACCGGCACCATCGACCCGGCCCGCCCTGTGCCAGACAATGATTTTTTCCGCAATCCTCCCTTTAAAGGTCCTTTTCATATAATCCCAACTCGTTAGAACCCTCTTGTAATGGTTTCGCCAGCCCTCATGACCCGTGATTCGCTGAAAAAAGCTACCGATAAATGGTATTAGACCCATGAAAGACAAAAATATCGTTAAGACTTTTTTGCGCCGAAGCTGTTCTGCCCGCAAATCATCGATAAGATTCTGTACCTTCCATCCATTCACCGCACTGTCAAGCATCGTCGACCAAAGCCGTCCACTGTAAAACAACCGGAAGAGATTGTGCGTTATATCCGGCACCGAATCTCTATAAATACGCTCACATGCTTTCAGTTCTTGAAGCATCTCAAGCATATCTGCAAAATCGTCTTTATATCCGTTAACAAATTGCTCTAACTTTTGAATACTGCCTCGATCGAACTGAACCAGGCTCCCCCGTTTAAGCCCTTTGAAAATCAGCTTAAAATCTCCGGGACTCATTGGCAAAAACGCCAACAGCGCCAGACCCGCCCTGAAATCAACGGCCACCAATCCACCGTGCGGATCAGAGTCTGTGTTCTTTCGTTTCAGACAGTTTGGCTGGCTCTTACACGTGGACCACTCATATTGTCTTGCAAACTCATATCCTCCCATATCATGCATCAGATTAACGAATTCATGCATAAATTGATATTTGGCTCGATATTCCGGAGAACCCAAGCGGGTCTTGTCTACCTGTTGGCCTCTGCGCCATTTTTTCAAAACATCCAGATGATCATCCACCTCAAGACGCCAGGTACGCCCCTCGACCCACTCGCTGAACTCGCCGCAGCTTCCCAGGGTATGGTCCACAAAGGTTGCATGAATATCTACAACCGTACTTTCATCGCCAAATCTGATTTTGGCCGCACGACGGATAAATTTTTGCCACAGGGCCCCGGCTCTTGCAGCCACGGGATTCACCTGAAGCTGAAACGGCCCCTGAAAACCGACCAGATATAGTGCATTCCGAAACAGACGGGAAAACTTCGAAGGTGGAATCAGTATTTTCAGCGCATACGTTCCCCCCACTTCAATTTCACCGATGGGTCCCTTTTGAGCATCGATTTCCAGCACCTTTACACGGTACACCTGCCCGGCAAACCCGCCGCCGATGAACTTTTCGACAACCGCACGAATTCTTCCCTCATTCGTGCCGGCAACCGCTTTCACATCATAAACAAGCTCGGTACCCTCATCATAACGCTGTACCCGCATGGGCCGATGCAACTCTGCATCACGAAATCTCGCCTCAAGCGTCCTACATATTTCAATAGAATATTCTTGCGTCATCCCCGCGTCTCAAAATTAATAACGATTTGAATTGATGGTATAGTTTAGTCCTTTAAAATAAATCGATGTCAAAGGCGCTTCATGTATGATTTCAAAAGGCTAAAGTGTTACGAATTGATAAGAATTGCCTTGTAATAAAAGTCAAGCGAGTATAGAGACAGTCAGCTTGTGTGTCAAGCAAGTAAGAAAGACCTTTGAAAAACATCCCCTTTTGCCCAATTTCGGCGTTAGGCTCAAATTCTAATCCTCGAAATACTTAATGTATGTCTGCTTGCCCCGTAGGTCTCCGTTAAAATACCGGAACAGGCCGGCAGATCGTACTGGGGTGGTTAAAATTTTCGCCTTCCCCCGGATCAAGGTCCGGGATCTTCGACTTGATCTTGAATCCCGCTAAAAGCGGGAAACATTTTTCAAAGGTCTCTAAAAAAATTTTCAAGCATAATAAAACAGAACAGTTTGTTTATTTTTACATTATATTGATGTATAGATTTTATGATACAACGCTAATTGAGCGAAAGTCGAGGATAGATTCACCATTTTGTTTACGATCGATTAGGGTACAATATACCGGTTATAACTTATTCCTTCGGACAAACCGTAAAAAACTTAAACTATCTAGTGCCGATCCAGAAATGAGATATTTTGTTCAAGATCGAGGCATACGAGAAAGTCAATAACCACAGTGAACAGTGAAAAAGGAGAGGGTCATGAATCCGGAAATGTTCAGAGAATACGACATCAGGGGGATTGCTGGAAAAGACATGACAGAAGATGATGTCGTGCTGATTGGAAAAGGCGTGGGTACTTTTCTCAGAGAAAACGGCTGTTCAAAACTTACTGTGGGAAGGGACTGCAGATTAACTTCAGATCTGTATTCTGAAAAGGTCATTGAAGGGTTGATGTCAACCGGATGTGATGTGGCTGACATTGGAATTTGTCCCACACCGGTTTTATATTTTTCAATTCAGCATTTTGATGCCGAAGGCGGGGTGATGGTAACGGCCAGCCATAACCCTAAAGAATATAACGGCTTTAAACTCTGTATCGGTTTGGATTCGATTCATGGTAAGGACATCCAGAAAATTCTTGGCATCATCAATGAAAAATCCTTTGCTGTGGGAAAAGGCTCTCGATCCACAGCGGACGCTGTCACACCCTATCGGGAATTTGTAGAAAATAACATAACCTTGGCCGGGCCGATCAAAGTGGGAGTGGATGCAGGAAACGGAACCGCAGGGGTGGTGGCTGTACCGATACTCAAACGCCTCGGGTGTGAAGTACATGACATTTACTGTGATATGGACGGCAGATTCCCCAATCATGAAGCCGATCCAACCGTGGAAAAGAACATGCAGGATCTTATCGCCATGGTCAAGGAAAAGAAATTGGATGTCGGCATCGGATATGATGGTGACGGCGATCGGATCGGTATCGTTGATGAAAAAGGGAACCTTGTCTTCGGTGACAGGCTCATGATCATTTTTTCAAGGGAGATCCTCTCTAGAAAACCCGGAGCTACGTTTATATCTGAAGTGAAGTGTTCTAAAACCATGTATGACGATATCGAAAAACACGGCGGGCGGGCGATCATGTGGCGGACCGGTCACTCTTTGATTAAAAAGAAAATGAAGGAAGAAAAGGCCGAACTGGCCGGCGAGATGAGCGGCCATATGTTTTTCGCCGATCGGTATTTCGGATATGACGATGCCACCTATGCCAGCTGCAGACTTCTTGAAATATTGGCCAAAACCCAAAAGAAAATATCAGATCTTTTGTCGGATGTCCCAAAGACCTATTCAACCCCTGAAATCCGAGTTGAGTGTCCGGATGATAAAAAGTTCAACGTTGTTGCTAAAGTGACCGAATATTTTCGTGAAAAATACGATATCATCGATATCGATGGGGTTCGTGTACTCTTTGAGGACGGGTGGGGTCTGGTTCGCGCATCCAACACCCAGCCGGCCCTCGTACTCCGTTTTGAAGCCCTGTCAGAAGCCAGACTGTTAGAGATAAGAAATTTGGTCGAGTCCACGTTGGCTGATATCCAAAAAACACAAAAGTAAAGCATCCGGACTCAGGGGACCCCGCTTTGATATAACCCATGGTAGGGACTGTTTTACTTAAAGCCGTACAAGTTAAAAGTGTCTATCTCTGGTTAGTCCCGCAATGCGGGATTAGCCACTTGGCCGGTATTAAATTACGGGCAAACCGGCATGACGGGCCGACGGGCACAACCTTTTTTAACTATAGTTCACTTTAAACTCTTCCAGCGATTCCTCAGGCAGAGCCATAATTCTCTGACCCCCGCAATCCGGGAGAGGCAAATCATTTCCGGTTTATGAAAAAAATCGATAAAAAAATATTTGGTACCCTGTTCTTTTCAATGTTCGGGACCGTCACCGGCGTGGGAATCGTCGTGCCCCTGCTTCCAATCTACGCCAGCAATCTCGGTGCCAGCGGTGTATACATCGGTTTGATATTCGGTGCATTTTCCATATCCAGAACATTTTTCCTCCCGTATTTCGGCAGGCAGGCAGATAAAAAAGGACGTAAGCCGTTCATTATCATTGGCCTTTTCGCTTATACTGTGGTTTCACTGGCCTTCATACTTTCAAATAGTGTCGAATCCCTTATCGTCATAAGGTTTCTCCAGGGTATTGCATCCGCTATGATCATGCCGGCCGTTCAAGCCTATGTGGGAGATATAACACCTTCCGGCCAAGAAGGTTTCACCATGGGGTTGTTCAATATGTCAATGTTCCTTGGACTGAGCATTGGTCCTTTGATCGGAGGTGTCATCCGTGACCGTTTCAGCCTTGGCACGTCTTTTGCGGCCATGGGATGTCTAACTTTTTTAGGTTTTTTACTAAGTTTCTTTCTGCTGCCGCATACAAAATCTGAGCAGGTTGTCAGCCGGGGAATCGAACCAATGGCGTGGAAATGGGTTCTGCGAGACAAGGATATGGCCGGACTTTTTCTTTTCAGGCTCGCTTATGCCGGATGTATTGGCGTCATCTGGAGTTTCCTGCCGGTTTTGGCCGATTTAGAGTTTTCACTTTCAAGTTCATCCATCGGAATCCTGGTGACATTGGGGGTTTTTTCCAGTGGATTGCTCCATGTGCCCATGGGTTTTATGGCGGACCGGGTTAACCGAAAAATGATGATTGTCGGAGGGGGATTGATCATCACATATGCGATTTTCTCTTTTGACTGGGCCAACAGCTTCGGGGATCTATTGTTGGCCAGCGTATTGTTCGGCCTTGGCGGGGGCATTTCAATGCCCGCACTTATGGCACTTGCTGTTATAAAAGGTAACGAAATCGATGCTATGGGATCCGTCATGGGCCTTTTGGCCATGGCTCATAGTCTGGGGATGCTTGTGGGATCGCTGTTGGCTGGACTGATGATGGATGTTTCCCGGCTCCGACATGCCTTTCCCTCAGGAGCCGTCCTTATGATGACCTGTCTCGGGATTTTTATTGTTTTGGCCTACCACAAAAAAGAAGTGCCTGCTCAGGCGGATTTAAAAACCGGCCCATTGGATCTCGAAGGGTGAAAAATATACAACATCAATCGAGTTGAAACTCAATTAGAGTGTGGCAAATCGCCACCAGTTGTTGGTTTTTCCCTAATGGAGCTTCACTCGATTAGGAACTATTCTCTATCTTCTATTTACTATTCTCTATTCACTATTCTCTATTCACTGTCATAAGGTTTGCCGCACTCTTTACAGAACCCGTCCGGACCGATGACCCCGATACAACTCTCATCGCTGCACAGTGTGCGCTGCTCCCACTCTAAATCCGTCGGGGTCTCTGTGTCATTTTCTCCGGTTTCTTCCGGTTCTTCGTTTATCTCGTCTTCTGGGTCAGCCTTTTCAAAATCCGATGCAACGCTTTCTTCTTTTGTTGCATCAACAGGCCCCGCATAGGAAAGTCCGCATTCCTTACACCGTCCGTCGGGTCCGATGACCCCGATGCAACCCTCATCACTGCACAGTGTGCGCTGCTCCCACTCTAAATCCGCCTGGGTCTTGTCTTCTTCGTTATTCATCTTGATATTCGTCATGTTTTGAGCGTCTAAAATTTCCTTTTTTGATTTTTTTTTTACAATACCATCAAGGTTTAAAATTGACTTTATCTATAATCTAATATAAAATATTTTTCAAGAAGCTGTTTACCATGAATTTAAACTATTTTTTTCATCCTAAAATCGAGCTGGGGAGATGTGAATGATGCAGATTTTAAGAAAAAATACATTAAAATTTAAAATGATGGCTGTCGTTATAATTCTGGCCTTTACATCGACAGGTTTCTCAGCAGGATTGCCTGTGGGCAGAATTCTTCCTAAAGGAAAGGTTGTCCTGTTCCATGATAACCAAAAGGTTGGAGAGTTCCGTTCAGAAGCTCCCCTTCCTGAAGATACGCTTTTGTCTGTTCAGGGAGAATGCGCTGTCAAGCTGAGTCACCTATATCTTGTCGCTATAGATCAGAGCCTGTTTTCAATTACAACGAACAACAGCTCTCGTACATTATTCGTTCAAAAAGGAACCGTTTATTTTGCGCTTTCCTCCACGCCGTACACGCTGGTATTTCAAACACCGGATGGTGTGATAACCACCAATGATGTTATGCTTAAAGCTTCTTCCGCCGGCCGATTATTAAAAGGGTATGTCTACGTTGAAGAGGGCATCACAAGGATGGGGGTGCTTGAAGGTGGATCCATGCTGGTGACAGTGGCTGACGACAAACCGCAGGTGGTGTCATCCGGTCATGAATTGAGGTTGGCTCAGGCTGAAATTTTTAAAGAAGATGGAACGCCCGAAGAAGATAAACCCGGTGAAACGGATGAGACGGGTGAAACAGAGGAACCTGCTGAAGGGATGTCAACGACGACAAAGGTGGTTCTCGGAATTATAGCCGCAGGTGGTGTGATTGCTGCTGCCGCTGGTGGCGGTGGTGGCGGCGGAGACGGTGGGGGTTCTCCTCCTCCTGCCAGTCCGGGCTCACCTTAAGATTTTTTAAACAATCGCTTAATTTTAAAACACTATCAGATTATCCAAACAAAATATTACGGTAGCTCACCGCTTGGTAAGCTACCGTATTCATTTGTCGACACGACAGGAAACATGATTTTAAACCGTAATTATTACATGACATTCATGGCCGTTGTATTTCTCCTCGGTCTTTTGCCCGGCTGCAGCCGCAATCAGCAAACAACCAGTGACATTGTCAAACAGTATGGAGCAGCACCTGCCCAAAATGAAGAAATAACCCGACTGAATGAACAGATGTTTGCCGGCGCCAAGATGCGCACCGATCCCAGCGACTATCTCCTGGGTGCCGGGGATCTTCTTCAGGTCACCGTTTTTGAATCCAAGAAATTAAATGCCACGGTCCGTGTCAGTTCACGCGGTCATATCACGCTCCCGCTCCTGGGCCAGGTCAAGGTTAAAGGGTTGACCGCACGCGAAGCGGAAATACAAATCGAAAATGGTTACCGGGTCAAGTATATAAAAGATCCCCATGTTACTGTATTTGTTGAAGAACATATGAGCCAGCGTGTCACACTGGTGGGGCAGTTTAAACAGCCCGGGACATACGAATATCCTTCAAGACAAACGCTGCTGGATGTCATGGCACTGGCCGGCGGACTGACCGACAATGCCGGAAATATGGTTCAAGTCCGTCGACATGCAGCACGGCCCGGTGAACCGAATGTGCTGGTGATCGATCTGGACCAGTTGATTAAAAAAGGTCAAACAAACTTGAATGTCGATATAAACGGCGGGGATATCATCTTCGCGCCCGAAGCCGGTCATTTCTTTGTCGACGGCGCTGTCCGCCGCGCAGGATCCTATCCAATCAGAGAAAAACTGGGGCTTAGGGAAGCTTTGGCCACAGCCGGCGGGATGAGACCCTGGAGCCTCAAGGATTCCCTTGTCTTGATTCGGAATGTTGAGGGCAAGGGCCGCGTAGGGATCGAAATCGATCTGAAAAATCCGGACAATCATGAACTTGAAATAAAAGACGGGGACATCATTGTGGTCAAAACCAGTTCCTGGGGAAATGTGGTTCACGGGGGAGGGTTCAACATCGGGATTCCCGGACTCGGCTTCGGGTACCGCAACCCGGAATGGTAAAGAAAGACCTTTTGAAAATACTTATTTTTCAAAGGTTTTATAAATTGTTGGTTATTAATACGTCAATTAATGTCCATTCATAAATGAGGATTTTTGTTCAAGATCAAGCCTCCGGCCCGTAGGGCCTACGCCCCGGAGGGGCATGCGAAAAAAATAACTGGAGGCATATAGTTGATATTCCGAGGATTATTTTTTGAGCATAACGCAGAGATTGGGCAAAAAGAACATTTATGGAAGGAAACTAATTAATAATCCAACTGCCTTACCTTAAACGAATTCTCATCACTTTCCAGTATCATTGAAATTTGCCCGCTCTTTTTCCGCCATTTTTTGCTGTCAACCAATTTAGCCCTGACATGAAAGACGCCATCGACTTTAACAAGTCCGGTCTCTTCCTGAATGGCATAGCGTTCAAGCTCAATATCATATTCTATTGAATCCATCCGATTAAAATTTTTGCGATACTGAGAATGCCAGTGACGAAAAGGCATTCCGTTTTCAAGGGCATTAGGGGTAAAAAAGGTGCTGAATTGGTCCAGGTCTTTTTGCGCATAGGACCAACAATATCTGATTAAAAAGTTTTTAAGGCGGGTCTCTATATCGTTATAGTAAAAAATGACCTTGTTCTCTTTTTCAAGTTTTCTCATCATGTCGATAGAAGGAACAATGTTCTTATCATCTCGACTTCCGGCCTTCTTTTCATCCGCCGATGATATCGTTTGTTGTGTCTTTTTCGTGGCCTCAGTTTTATTCATCATTGGCTGATCTGTTTTTGAAACAACCGTTTTGTTGGGCTGTCTCACCACAGGTACTGCGGCAAGCGTAATCGCTTTTTTCTCGGAAGAAACAGAAGATGCAACCGGTGATCTTTTTTCCATCGCAGGTTTTTTAGGGGATTTCGGTTCTGTTTTCTTTTTAACTTCGGGTTTGGTTTGATATTTTTGGGATGTCTTTTTCTTCACCTGGACAGGTTTTGTTATCGACTTGACCGTTTCAGGTTTTTCGTCCGGTTTGACGGCCTTTGTTTTTATCGTTTCCGGCGTCTTTTCGGTTACCGGCACTATAACAGGACCCTTTTGTCTCAGATTGGACGGCACGGTATCGACCGGTTTTGTAGTGTAGGTTTGTACACCGTTGTCTTCTGGAAACTGTTTAGAGGGAATAACCTGTGACGTTTCAGACTCTTTCGAAATGGTTTCTTTCCTTAAGGTGGAATTCGGAGGCATTTCATCGAAAAAACGGGAATCTCCCACCTTGCCGGCTTCAACCCGGCTGGGACTATCCGATGTTTCAGATCTCACTTGAACCATCGGTGGTTTATCATTGTTGGATCCTGTTTTTGTCGAAACATATTTTTTGGCCTGCTTTTTAGCCAATGTGACAAAAGATTCGGCATTATTATTATCATTGTTGTAAAAAATAAACCCGGAGGCAACTCCGACAATCAAAATAAAACCCATGAATATGGGTGACCGCAAAAAACCCTTTTTCTTAGGCTTTCGAGGTCTTATCGGCTCAATCATGGGTTGCGATAGGCTGAACGCCATCTGTTCGTCTTCCTGAATATGATGATCCTCCACAGGAATGAACGGATCCACCGGCGGATCGATAACCCTTGTATCATGTTGGAGTGGTTGATGAACATCTCTAAAGTATTCAAAATCTTTTTGAGAATTTTTTTTTGATACCAGCAGTTCCTCCCTGCACTCCCTTATGAGATCTGCGTTGATAACTTGAAACTCCCGAACATAGCCGCTTAACAGTGCATGATCGCACATGATATTGATCAGTCGGGGATATCCGTCTGAAAAAATAAAAACCTCGTCAATTGCGCCGGAGTCAAAAATAAGCGCTTTTGTACCACCCACCTCGAGGCGATACTTGATATACGCCGCTGTTTCATTTAGGGTCAGTGGATCGATATGATATCGTATCGAAACTCTCTGCCTTAGGGCTCTGTTCTCGTATTTCTGCAAAATATCGATAAATTCATTCTGTCCCACAAAAAAGATATTCAGTAATCTGGCGTATCCGGCTTCAAGATTCGATAAGAGCCGTATCTCCTCGAGAAGATCTTCATTAATCCCCTGGGCCTCATCAATGATCAAAAGGACGCTCTTATTCTGTTTGTGGACTCTGGCTAAAAAATCCCTAAACTTAAGGATAAACTTGCCCTTGCCTTCAAAGCTTTCCCCCATTTTAAATGCAGCGGCAACCGTGTTGAAAAAATCGAGGACCTCAAGCCTGGGATCATAAATGGTCGCCGTTACAGTATCCTCTCCAAGACTCCTTAACAGTGCATTGATGAGCGTGGTTTTGCCGGTCCCAACATCCCCGGTAAGCGCAAGTACCCCTTTGTTTTCCAAAATGGCGTACTTTAGGATAGCAAGGGCTTCCCTGTGCTTTTCACCCAGCCAGAGAAATTCCGGATCCGTACTCATTTGAAACGGTTTAACTTTCAGATTATAAAAAGAGAGATACATGACTTTAAATTAACTTAAACCTAAATTGAGCGATTGTAGAGTTTGCCGGTCGCAAGATCCCGCATCGGCGGGGAGATGCAAGGTTTGAAACGCTCCGTTTATGTCAAAGACTCTTTAACAGTAATCGGGTGCGAAACCGCAAAACTTGAATATTTATTTTTGGGTGATCCTGGCAGGCTTCCTCTTTTCTTTTTTTGAACCCCGGTCTTCTATCTCGCCGTAATATTGATAATAACTGTAATATCGATAGTAGGGCTGATATCCAAAGCGCCTGCTAACATCAACCTTGTTGATGACACATCCCAATATCTTGCCCTGGGAGTTCAGTATGCTCTTTTTAAAATGACGTATGGCATCTCGGGTGGTTTCACCCATGCTGCTGACCAGCACCACACCCCCTACACACCTTGAAATCACTAAGGAATCAGCGAAGCCCAAATAAGGCGGCCCGTCAACAATCACTCGATCAAAATCCCGGATCAGGGTCTCTATCAGCTCAGAAAAACGAACCGAGGCCAGAAGTTCAACAGGATTGGGCGGCGCAGGCCCTGCAGGAATAAAACCCAAGTTGCAAATACCGTTCTGACAGACCAGTCCCTTGTCATTAACACCGGACAAAAATCTGGACAGACCGGGGCTGAATGAATCTTCCGGGTCCTGGAAAAATTTATGGAGTTTGGGTTTTCGCATGTCCGCATCTATGAGAATCACTTTCTCGCCTGATCCCGCAAAAGCCAGGGCCAGGTTGGCCGCCATTGTGGTTTTACCTTCAGACGGTTTGATGCTGGTTAAAAGAAAACTTTTGGCCTGGTCAGCGGTACCGGCCAGTTGAATCGACAATTTGGTGCTTCGAATGGCCTCGGAGAGTGGCGACCGGGGGTCGTTGATAAATGTTTGTTCAACAGGATATTCATCGGTTTTGGTTAACGGGGCCACCCCAAGGATCGGAATACGAAATCGATCAGAAATCTCGTCAGGATTGTTAATGGTATCTGTATAATATTCCAGGAAAAAGGCGATCCCGACGCCGCCCATCAGGCCCACCACTAAGGCCAAAAGCAAATTCAACTTGACTTTGGGTTTAAACGGCTTGATGGGCAACATGGCCTTATTCACAATATGAATGTTGCTGGAAGATATCCCCACCATGGATTCGATCTCTTTGGTTCGCTCCAGAAGGCTCTGGTAGATTCCTTTGTTGGTGTCCACCTCACGGGTCATTATTTTGTACTGGGTTGCGCGCTCGTTCAGATCAATGGCCATCTTTTTCTGCATTTCAACCCGTGCCCGCATGGTCTTTACTTTTTCCAAGGCAGCCCTGTAATCATTTTCAATGGCCAGAAAAACCCTTTGTTCTTCCATTTTGATACGGTTGCCAATGGTGTTCATCTTTGTCTTTAAGGCTTTGACCGCCGGGTATTCATCGTGGAAGGTCACCGCCAGGTCTTCATATTCAGATTGCAGGCGGGCGTACTCGGCTTTTAAAGCGCCAATTACTTCATTACGCATGACCTGCGGTAAATTAGACAGTCCGCCTAAAGAAGCCTGTTTGTAAACAGATTCTTTGCCGATCACTTCGGTTTCAGCCTCAGCAAGGGCCGAATTCAGCTCCTCAAGTTGACGATAAACGCTGTTCAGTTTGGCATCCAGGGAAACAATCCCCGACTGCTTGCCGAATCTGTTTAAGTCCTCTTCAGCCTTTTCAAGGTTGATTTTTGCCCGGTCAATCTGCTTCATCAGAAAATCACGGGCCAGTTGGGAAGCCCCGAGTTTTTTATCCATATTCCAGCGAACAAATTCTTCCACAAAGGCATTGACCACGTTCTTTGACAATTTTCGGTTCGGTGATGTGAACGAGACGCCGATGAGCATGGAATTTCTTTTCGGAGAAACCTCAAGATTCTCTTCAATAAATTTCAGCAGATGTTGCTGTTTAATGGCCTCTGCCGATATCTCCATTGAATGCTCTTTTTCTTTATCAGAGCTGATGATGGTTTTAAGCCTTGCCTTGAACCTTGCCATCAGTCCCGGATTTCCGCCGCCTTCCAACATTTCTAGAACAATCGGATTCTCTGCCAGCTCGAGAGTTTCAATGACGCGCCGGGCAAGTTCATTGTTTTGAAGCAGATCCACCTGGGTTTGATAGAACTCTTGAACCCGAACCTCTGTGGCAACCACCTCCTCAAACTTGGTCACGTTCTGATCCTGTGGTGATACTTCTATGGATGATGATGCCTTGTAAGTTTTGGGGGACGCGAGGGTTAAGATAAGTGTGGAAATAAACGTCAACATCAGAAAGCTGACAATCAGCCACCTGCGACGGAAAATGACATCCAGATAGTCACGCAGGTGGACTTCTTCCACATCCCAATCAGAAAAATCCTGACGGAGTTCGGTGGAAGGGAGATACGAATTATCTGCCCTGCCGTTATACTTCTCTGTAACTCTTACAAATCCAGTTAGTTCATCAGACATGGTTTATTCGAAACCTTTGAAAATTTGTTAAGGTCTCTATCCTTTATAATACTAAATTAAGTTACTGTTGTCTAATCTTTTATAGTCCGACCTAAATTGAGCGTTTCAAGTGTCGTGTTTTCGATTGTTCGTGTCTTAGTATATGTATTCCTAAATACGTCATCGAACTTACGAATCAGAGCCCTTGGTGATTGACAGATCCTTTTCCAGCCTGAAATCATCCAACCACAACCTTCCATCGATTTTGTTGTCAAACCGGCGACTGGGCCGTCGATGCAAACGAACCACCACTGCATGACAGTCCTCCGGTGCTGTAAATTCAATGTCTTGCTTTTGCCATCCGTGTGTGTCGAGCATCATGGGGCCGTTGGCGTAATACCCCTTGCAATCATAGCCATAAATATCCACAAACGGCCCCTGGTCGGTGGTAAGATCTCGGCTGCGCCAGTGATATGTCAGCCGGTAAGGGGTCATCGGATCTATTGGAACGATCTGATACAGGTGGGCAAAAGAAATATTTTCTTTCCCTTCAAACCGGATCCTGAGGCAATGTGCACCGGAAAAAGCCCCGGACAGGGTCCGGCGAATGGTCCATTTCCCTTTTTGGTTTGCCGTATACCGCCAGTCAAATCCACGACCGGTGATCTCATTTTCAAACCCTGCATTCGTCATGTCGACCATATCTCCGACACTCTGACGTCGTATATCCGCCGCCTGTTTTACCTGTTTTTGGCTCACCAAAAAATGTATATATTTCAACTGGATATCCTCATTCTGAGTGCCAGAGGACGTGATCTTTTGCCAGACAATCTCTGCATCATCCGCTCTTCCCCATCGCATCATCCATTCCAGATAGGGGATCAAATTGTCCGTATCCAGAACCTGGATTGCACGCATTACATTTTTATCCAGATAACTGTCAAAAAGCTGAAACGCATCCTGAACCTTTTTTCCATGTTTCACCGCAAAATTGATGTTGCCGAAAATAAGATCCTCCATTCCCAGTTCATTGGCCAGCAGGGTCTGCTCCCATTTCCAGCGAAAAATATTTCGGGTCAGCTTGTCCAAAAACTCTAATATGGTTCGGGCCTTATCCGGGTTCCCCAAAACGGTTTCAGCCTGGGCCAGTTTGAGCCAGGCATCCACGAACAATATGTCCTGCATTGCAGCTTCCCGGAAGAAAGGGGCCGCAGCAGCTGTATCGTTATCAAACCAGAATTTAATGCCGATGTCATAAAGCGCTTTTGGAAAGTGCCTGAATTTATCTTGTTCTTCTGCCTGAAAGGCATAATCTTTATGGAAAATGGTCCGATGCTGCCAGTTATGAATCATCAACCAGGATGACAAAACCATCAGTACCAGCGTGACCGTGCTTTTAACGATTATACTCTTCAATCTTTTACCTTTGCTCACCGCAGAGCCGCAAAGAACGCTGAGAATTTGTTTTTTTGTTTTCCGCTGACCCCGAAGGATTGGCTCCGCATCCTCCGGGACGGAGGAGGACGGAAAACAAAAGATTCAGCTCTGCTGGGCTATTCACTAAACTCATTTACAATCCTAACGATGCCATCCCGCATAAGAGTCACATTAAAATTGAGAATTAATCCTAAATTAAGTCCTGACAATTTGAGATATGTCAAAAGCTGTGCTTTATGAATCGGTTCAATTTTTTTACATGATTTCAATTCAATAATGACTGCTTTTTCAACTACAATGTCAAGTCTATAACCACAATCCAGTTTCTTTCCTTTATAATCTATAGATAGTGGTTTCTGTTTTTCAAATAACATACCTTGAATGCTTAGTTCATGGCATAGGCACTCCTCATATGCCGATTCAAGTAACCCTGGCCCAAGGGTTTTATGAACCTCAATAGCAGCACCAATAATCTTACTGCTCAATTGATTCATATTCATCATGACTTCAATAAATCCGTTGAAAGAGATGCATTACTTTTCCATTGCCGGCGTCCCTGTCCCGCATCAAGCGGGGTCAACGGCAATGGAAATAACTATTCTCTCTGTGTTCTCTGCGGCTCGAGCAAATCTGCCGAAGGCGGATAAAGCGGGCGGTGAAAGCACAAAAAATCAAGCTATCTTTGAATCTCGGGTTTCGCTATGGGGTTTAATGGATCGCCATGCGCAATTATAAACAATTCCTATCAGCATCACAAAATAGACGCAATTGGCCGGCATATGCAGGTTAAAATCAAAAAAGCTGTGAAAGGCGATGGAAACCAGACCGCTTAACGCACCGATGGATAGGAAAAATCTCAAAGGATCCGTCTGCAGGTGCAGCTTTTGAATTTTAAAAACACTTTTTATTAAAAAAATATAAAACCCTCCCACCAAGGCCGTAAAGCCGATCCATCCGGTTTCCACCAGAAGCTGCAGATAATCATTGTGCAAATAGATGAACCGGACATCCGAAAAGTTGGACACATTGTAAACAGGGAACACCTGTTTAAATGCCGCAAGGCCGATCCCAAAGGGATGATCTTTTATCATTGCCAGGCTGTCACGCCATATGTCGAGCCGGGATGTATCTTTGCCAATCCTTAAAAATCGTTCCAAAACAGGATCGATACCGATTTTAAGACTATAAAAGGAGACCATACCGACAATTACGGATATAATCACCCAGAAACTCCGGGGCAGTTCTCCACTGGATGAACGCATGAGCAACGCAAAGGTCAAAAAACCCATTACCCCGCCGAAAATGCCCGCCCTGGACTGGGACAACAAAAGCGCCAGCACCATGACAATGAGCCCAATGGATAGAAAAAACTGGAAATTGGGTCGGTCAGAAGATATCAAGGCTTTGAAGCTGATTTTTTTTTGCCAGCTTCCCATGGCCAGCGTAAAGCCCAAACCCAGGGGCAGCATCATTTCCATAAAACCGGCAAAATGATTTCGATTGATGTACGTTCCCCGTGCATCTCCCAAGTAAGATTTAATATAATCGACCCAGAGAACCCCCAGAGAAGGAACAAGTGCCTGGATAAGTCCGTAAATTGCCTCTAAAAAGGCCACACCCAGCAAAATCCAGAGCAGAATTTTCAGATTCCTATCAGAGATTAAAGTTTTTCTGGAAAACAAGAAAAAACAGAAAAAGTCCCAGTAAAAATATCCACCAGGATAGAGATGTCAGCGGGGCATAGCTTAATGTCGCTAATGCAGAAGGGCTGTCGATGATGGCACGGGATTGCACCAGTATTTTGTATCGAAACGGACTTAAAAAAGATAAAACAGACTCCGGAAGCGGAAGGCTTTGAAACAGCGTTACACAAAAGAACAAACCCACGGTAAAAATGAATATCCTGGGTGGGTGCCACACCCGGCCATCTTTGATCTGCCACAAAAGAATCAAAAATGCCAAAACCATACATGCCGTATAAAACGACCAGATCCACGGCTGCACCGCAGCAAACAGAACAGGAATGGTT
>CAVVZC010000010.1:0-65005 GCA_963752565.1 uncultured delta proteobacterium
CGAATTGACGGATGTTTTGAACGCTCACGGAAGCTATTGGCAACATATGAGGGCGGCGTTTCAATACAATCTGAAACGCCGCCCTTTCTTTAGGCCCTTACAGTCGGCTGGCCACAGAATCGGAGCCAAAAACACATGACAAGCGCCTCAAGGGTGACACCTTCCGCGTTGCTCCAGGCGAACCTTAGGCGAGCGTTCAAGGATTATTATCCTATTCTTGAGTTTTAAGCAGACTTTGGGAATCAACCATAAAATCTGTAAACCTTGATCAGCCACTACGTCTTGTGGTCAATGGGTTGAAGCCAAATCCGGCGATAGCTGCTATAGAGCAGAAATTTGACCATGATAAAATATTCTGTGTCCCACAGACATATCTGAAAAAGGAGCAAAGTTGGGATCACTAATGGTGATCACACGATTCAGACCTGTTTTTATTCCTGAGAAATTTCCAATACACAAATGACGGGGAAATCTTGGATATCTGCAATAAGATCCAACTGTCAACACCTTGAAATTTTTGATATATTCAGAAGATATCAAACTTTTTTCCTTTTAGTTTTCGATAAATTGGTTCACCTTTTTCCTAATATCCTTCCTCCATGGCCTCATTTCTCTCAATTGCCAGTTAATAACTGTATTCTCGGATACCCCGCCCAGATTGGCGAGCTCCTTGATCTTTAAGCCAGCATCCATTCTGGCTTTACGAAGCTTTTCACCGAAGTATTTTGGATTAATGGGGTAATCCTCATTGAAGATACACCTTGGGATTGATATGTTTAAACCATAGGATCGGTTCAGTAGGTTGGATTTGGTATAGTTTAGGTTCTGTAACACAAGGTTGAAACCGTAGTAGACTACTGCAAGCCCTTGATAACGCAGCAAATGGGCGAATCGGACTTGTCCGTATGGTGAAAATTGTTGAGAAATTGAAAAAAGAAAATTTTTGGTACAAACTATCACCTTACGACAAGAGGCAAAATTGTAAATAATAAACTGTATTCACTACTAATTAAAAGACCTCTCGAAAATTTTCATGAAATATTCGGGTTCAACGGTCAAATCCGTTTCAAACGAGAAAGGCTAAGAGCACAATGAAATATAGTAAGGCTTCACCTCTTCTCGGAGCCCATTTTTCAATCGCAAAAGGATTGTACCATGCGCTCTATGAGGCCGAAACATACGGATGTACTGCCCTTCAGATATTTACAAAAAACAACAGCACCTGGAAGGAGCGAACCCTGACCCAGGAAGAGATTAACCGGTTTGATCAGGCCAGAGAACAGACAGGTATCACCTCAATTGCGTCACACACTTCTTATCTAATCAACTTGGCAACGCCTGAAAGAGAAAAGCATGCCATGTCATGTAATGCACTTAAACAGGAGTTGATACGATCATCCATGCTGGATATTCCATTTGTTGTCCTTCACCCGGGTGCTCATTTGGGAAAAGGAAAAGACAAGGGTATTGAAAAAATTGCCCACAGTATCAATGAAATATTCGCTCAAACCCCTGACATACGAATCCGGCTTCTTCTTGAAACCACAGCCGGTCAGGGCTCCGGACTGGGACATACCTTTGAACAACTGGTATCGATTATGGATAAAATAAAAAACCAAAACCGGATTGGGATTTGTCTGGATACCTCCCATGTCTTTGCGGCGGGTTATGATATTCGAACACCAGAGTCCTACCGCAAGGCAACAGATGCGTTCGATGCAATCATCGGCGTTGAGAATCTATATGTTATCCATTTAAATGATTCAAAAAAAGAATTGGGCTCCCGGGTGGATCGACACGAACACATTGGCGAAGGATATATCGGAATCAAGGCATTTGAGTTGTTGATGAACGACATGCGATTTTGGGATGTCCCTAAAATTATTGAAACACCCAAACAAAAAGACGGCCCGGACACGGATAAAATGAACTTGAACCAATTAAGGTCTTTGATATATTAATAATGCTTTTTAAAATAGTACCCGCCTATCTTGACTGGGAACCTATTGCGCATTAGTTTAAGCAAGCTTAGTAAAAATAAATTATACCATAATTGTTATCGAAATGCAGCACGGGAAATCAGTCAGCATTCCAGGCAGTGCATCATTGAACAAATTTGATTAGAAAGACCCACACTTCCATTATCCCTATCGATACTTATTATGATTTGATAGTATATGCTATCAAATAAATAGGTGATATGTTTTCAAAGACTTAGGGTATGAACAGTTTTGTTTGCTGACAAGTAACATTATAACACCAAAATATAAAGTAGGAGCCAAAATGAAAACCGTAAAAGACATTTTAAAAGAAAAAAATAGGGAAATAGTTTCTATTTCTCCCAACCAGACGATCCGTGAGGCTATACGGTTGATGACAGCAAATAAAATAGGGGCGATACTTGTAAAAAAGGAAGATAAAATTGTTGGAATATGGACAGAGCGCGACCTATTGTACAATAGCAATCAGCCGGGATTTGATCCGGATACTCATTTGATTGGCGATTATATGACCACCTCACTCCATACAGCTCGAAACGATACATCCATTCTCAAAATCAAGGAAATGTTTTTGGGATTGTTTATCCGTCATATTATCGTCGAAAAAGATGGTGATTACGTCGGCCTTCTTTCCATTGGCGACGTTCTTAGGGCCAGCCTGATAGAACAGGATCGTCATATTAAAGAATTGAATAAGATTGCCAGTTGGGAATATTATGAAAACTGGGGATGGCATCGAAACAAGAGATGAACCGAACCGAGATTTCTTACATCAGAACAATGGCAGCAGCTCTGGCCACTTTAATAAGTTGGCTGGGAAAGATTCCCCCTACGATTATCCCGAAAATCAATAGTCCGGTCAGTATTTTAATGGGAAGAGATACCCTTAGATCCGGCAGTTCCTTATCAGGTTCCGTTACGTAGGCTGCCTTCAACACCAGAAGGTAATAGTAAAGGGAAATGACAACGTTGATCATAGCGATCAACACCAGTGTGAAGTAGCCTTTTTCCATGGCCGCGGTAAAGATTAATAGTTTGCCCGTAAAACCGATGGTCGGTGGAATACCGGCCAAACCAAAAAGCGACAACATTAACGCCATGGCCAGGATGGGAGAACGGCGATGTAATCCGGCCAGGTGTTCAATATTCAAATTCCTACCGTCGTCCGCCACCTTAACCACCACCAGAAAACATGTGAATTTCATAACCATTAAAGACAACGCGTAAAAAATTGCACTGGTATAGCCGTTTTGATTCATACTCAAAATGCCAATGAGTACGTAACCGGCATGGGCGATGCTGGAGTAAGCCAGTAATCGCTTTAAATCTTTTTGGACAACGGCGGTTAGGTTGCCCAGGGTCATGGAAACAATGGAGAGCGTTACCAGGACATGAATCAGAGAGGCACTACCGGTACCGCTCAACGCGATGATTCTCATAAGAATAGCGATTGCCGCCACCTTAGAAGCCGTGGCGATATAGGTGGCCACCTGATTGGCAGCGCTCTCGTAAACATCCGGGGCCCAGAAATGAAAAGGAAAGACAGCCAGCTTGAAAAAAAATCCGCTGAGCAATAGAACCAAGGCGATAATCACCTGAGGTCTGTGAATGACACCGGGAAGCACTTTAATAATTTCGACAATATATGTGGCCTGAATGGAACCGTAAAGCAAGGCAAACCCGAAAAGCATCACGGCGGAGGCCGAGGCCCCGATCAGGAAATATTTGATACCCGCATCAACGCCCTGGCTCCGTTCTTTTCTCAGGAAAACCAGAGTGTAGAGGGAATAACTGGAAAGCTCCAGGGCGATGTATATGGTCAAGAGGTGAGCAGCGCTTACCAGCATCATCATGGACAGGGTGCAAATCGTAAGCAAAAAATAGAATTCGGGATGATGGTGCTCCTCGATGCCGTTAAGTTCTGAACAAAGGCACACAACCAGAAAAAAACCCATGGACAGCATCACTTTGAAAACCTGGGAAAAGAGATCAATACGGTAGGTCTGGAAAAAGAGGTCTCCCTGCAAACGAACTCCCGCCAGACTTACGCCAACCCCTATCGAGGCCAGAACAAGAGCGGTGAAATAGTCCCGTTGCGTTATGGGGGTAGGTGCCACGGACAGGCCTAAAAAAACAACACCCATAATCAAAAAGTAGAGTTCGGGAGTGAAAATCATCCAATTCATCATGGCAACCCTTTGATAAAAGGAATTGACGCCGTCTGTATCATATCAAACATGACAGAAGGAAAAAGACCGAACAGTACGATAACAGAAACCAGAATCATCCTGGGGATCCCGAGTTCGAAAGAGACATCGTTTAGGTGAGCAAAACGCTCATTTTTCGGACCATAACAGGTACGTTGTACCACGCGCAAAATGAACAGAGCACTCACAACCAAGGCACAGACAGCCAGTATTCCATAAACCGGATAGACTTTGAACGAAGCAATAAAAACCGTCAATTCCGCCCAGAAACTGGCCAGACAGGGAACACCGATACCGGTGAGCGCTGCAACAATAAAGTAGCCGGTTGCCACGGGCATGATTCGACTCAACCCACCGAGTTCCGCAATGACCTTGGTGTGGGTTTTATCATATATGTAACCCACCGATGAGAAAAATAAGGCCGTCATCACCCCGTGGGCAAACATCTGAAAGACGGCACCGTTGAGCCCGTCCGCGGTCACTGTGGCCAGTCCCAATCCCACGATACCCATGTGTGAAACACTGGAATACCCGATAACATATTTAATATCCTTCTGGCTTAATCCCACAAAAGCACCGTAAACAATACCGATGGTGGCAAGTAGCGCCATGAGGTGTGCCCAATACTGCCATCCTTCTGGACAAAGGAAGATGGCCACACGTAACACTCCGAAGGCACCGATCTTCATAAGCACGCCGGCGTGGATCATGCTGACTGCCGTTGGTGCAGCCACATGGCCCACCGGTGACCAGGTGTGAAACGGCCATACACCGGCCAAAATGCCAAACCCGATATAAAGAAGAATAAATGCAAATTTCTGTTGAAAGGGGGTAAAAGTTTCCGGCTGCATAAGGACAACCAGGTCAAAGGTATTTAACCCCGACTTGACAACGAGATAAACAATGGCGGGCAGAATCAAAGCACTGCCCGCCAGCAGATACAGGGTCAGCTTCATGGCCGCATACTCTTTGCGTGTACTGCCCCACACGGCAATAAGCAGGTACATAGGGAAAAGTGAAACATCATACCAGACGAAAATGAAGAAAAGATCCAAGCTCATGAAAAGCCCGAAGACACCGGTAACCAGAAGGAAGACGAGTGCAAAAAACTCCTTGACCCGTGTCTCCAGTTCCCACATGGTGAGTACGCCCGTAAAAAAAACAATGCCGGTCAACAGCAGCATGGGCAGCGAAAACCCGTCGGCGCCATTATAATAGGTGATCCCTATGGAAGGAACCCATTGGAATTTTTCCACAAACTGTAGGCCGCCCTGACTTTTGTCATAGGCAAAAAACAAATATACGGATACAAGCAGGGTAATTCCGGAGAATATGGCACTGACCCATTTAATGTGCGTCGTTTCATCTTTAGGGATAAGAAGAATGATTAAAAGCCCCCCCAAGCAACTGAGGAGGATTGTAGATAGATAGGGAAAACCCGCATATGCTATTTGCATCTGAACATACCCTAAAATAAAAAGTAAAGCGACAGTAGCCCAACGACAACAAACATCACCATCAATTTATACTGAATTATTGAAAGATGAAGGTCTGAAAGTATACGGCCGCTTTTTACGGTGGTTTTACCGACCGCATGGATACTTCCATCGATCACCTTGTTGTCATTTTGTGTGCAAAGATTGGAGATCCCCCGGTAGATAACAGCATTCAAAAACCAGCGATAAAACCGGTCCAGGTACCACCGTTCCAAAAAAAACGCCTTTACAGCCGGAACCCGTTCAATAAAACCTATCTTGGCGGATTTGCTGCGGCCGAATTCCAGCCAGGCAATCAATATCCCGCCGATAACCAAACCCAATGCTGCATGCGGAAGCCAGGAATGATGATGTTTACCGATCTCTTCTAAACCGGTATGGCCGCCTGTTAAAAAAAGTTTTAGCAGGTCCTGGCTGAAACCCATCAGCAGTGTTATGGTCGCCAGGATGATCAACGGCCAGGCCATCATCCAGTAGTCTTGACGTTCAATGTCATGTTCGTGAGTTAATGGGCTGTGTCTCTCCAAATCCTTTGTTTCAGAATTTTTAGGAAATACAATAATAAAGATCAGCCGAAATGCGTAATAGGCGGTTAAAAATGCACCCATAAGTCCTGCCGCCAGCCATATGGGATTATTCAACACCGCCAACTGTGCTAAAATTAACTCCTTGCTGAAAAAGCCGGAAAGCGGCGGAAAACCCGCCAATGCTGCAGCAGCGATGGTCATACAGATCATGGGAATTTTTAAACGACGACCTCTTTGTTTACCGATTTCAAATATATCGTTACTTTCACAAACATGAATAAAAACGCCGGAACACAGGAAAAGCAGGGCTTTAAATCCGGCATGAGTGGTCAGATGAAACACCCCTGCAACATAACTGCCTGCAGCCAGTCCCATGATCATAAACCCAAGCTGACTGATGGTGGAATACGCCCAGACCTGTTTGATATCCCGGCTGACCATGGCCATGGTCGAAGCCATAAGCATACTGATGGTGCCGATGGAAAGAAAGACGGTCATGGCAACGGAAGAAAGACTAAAAAAAGGAAAAAGACGCGCAAACAGGTAAACGCCGGCAGCCACCATGGTGGCTGAATGCAACAAAGCACTGACCGGCGTTGGGCCTTCCATGGCATCCGGCAACCAGGTCAGTAAAGGGAACTGGGCGCTTTTACCGATAATTCCTCCAAAAATCAAAAGCGCTGAAAGCGTAATAATTCCTGGCGCCATGTGTGCTGTTACCTCTGGCCCGTTCATTTTCAGGATGTCCAGGTTTCCCAAATTCATTAGCACCAACAAAAGACCTATTAGAAAAGCAACATCACCCAACCGGGTCATGACAAACGCCTTTTTCCCTGCCTCGCTGGCACTGAATTTTTCGTACCAGAAACCGATAAGCAAATAAGAGGACAAGCCCACCAGTTCCCAAAATACATACAGCTGAAGCATCGACGGGGACAGCGTCAGGCTTATCATGGCCCAGGCAAAAAGTGACATGAATGCGTAATAACGGGAGAATCCCTTATCTTTAGCCATATAGCCCAGGGAGTAAATCTGAACAATAAGACAGATAAAGGTTACGATGAAGAGCATTAATAGGCTTAACGGGTCCAGAAGAATACCGACAGGGACGGTGAAGGTTCCAGATACCATCCATTGACCGGAATACTGAATCGGTGTTTCTAAATGCCGGTATCGGATAAGCAGGAAAATTGCGCCAGCCAAAGACCCCGTAACAGCCCCGATGGAAAGACCGGCAGAAAGCTGCGGTCTGCTTCGGAAAAAGAGAATAATCAGCCAAAAGGCGCCAAAGGGAAGCAATGACGTCGCAGCGGCCATTACTAAGGTCCAATCTTTCATCAGCGTCAAAGTCATATCGATGTGTCCGTAAAAAATCTGATCCTATGGGCGAAGTGGGAGCATTCGGGCTCTCACGAACACCCTTTAGATTGAAATCCCAAAGATCAAATCCCAAACATCAAACAAATCCCAATGACCAAAATTCGAAAATCCAAACAATGGCTCGTTTTTGAAGGTTTTGGTCATTGAATATTGGAATTTGAGATTTATTTGTAATTTGGTGCTTGGAATTTGTATTCTTAAGTATAAAAACCCAAAGCCTCAGCTATCTCCGAACACTGGGGCATTAAACTTTGGACGAAACCTATCAATTATAGGCTCCTGGATCAACAGTCCCCTTCCGCTTGTAAGCACAGACAATCAGTGCCAATCCAACTGAAACTTCGGCAGCGGCTATGGCCAAGATGAAAATCGCGACGGCCTGTCCTTCCAAATGCTGCCACTGAAGGGCAGCGCCGATAAATGCGATGGCACTGGCATTTAACATGATTTCCAGACCCAGCAGGATCATGATCAGGTTTCGCCGTGTCACTGCGCAAAATATTCCCATTAAAAAAAGTATGCCGGCCAACATAAGAACATGGCTGTAAGGAACAATCATTATCGGTCCTCGTTTATCTTGAAATATTCTTTTTGCTATCCTTTCCCAGATACAACACACCGACAAGTGCAATGAGCAAAAGCAAAGAAACGATCTCTATGGCCAACCAGTGTCTCTGGAAAAGATACTGTCCGAACGCCGCAGGTTCGGCCACGAAAATTTTCAGCGGAATCCGGCTTTTAGGATCGCCCGTGATCATCAGTGCGCCCGCCGCAAGAAATATAAAACCCATAATAACGGCGGGGATCAATTGATGAATCGGAAAAAACCGTTCTTCGATCCCGTCCACCTTTAACATCATTATAATAAAGAGAAATAAAACCATGATGGCCCCGGCATAAATAATGACCTCAAGCGCCGCTAATAGGGGTGCTCCCAAAAGGTAAAACAACATGGCACTTCCGAAAAAGGAAATGATCAAGTAAACCACGGCATGCACCAAATTACGCTGTGTTATGGCGAATCCCGTGGATAAGACAATCAAACCTGCCAGCGCATAAAAGATAAGAGAATAAAGGGTCATGTGTTTAATCCAATTTCCAACCTCCGGCTATCGCCTTCGGCGGCATTAGGTTTGAGGATCGCTTCGCCTTAGGCTTAAGGCCCGAAAGATACCGATGGATGAAGGAAGACCGCTTCGCTAGGATGAGAGACGACAGAACGCATCGGCCTTTCGTCCATCTTCCCTCGTCCATCGTCCTGCCTCCAACCTCTTAACCCTGGCCCCTGAAACCTAATCCCTGATCCCTGATCCCTGCCCCCTGAATCAGGGAGATTACTTCTTGACATTCACCGGTTTTTCTTCCTGAATATGGGTCCCCTTGTCACCCACACCTGTAATAACTCCTGCATATTGATAGAAATTGTATTCCTTGTCTTTTCCTTGGTGATCCACAAGCAGATCTTTTTTTTCGTAAACCAGTGACAAAATCTCTCGATTACACATTTCAAAATCGGGTGTCAATTGGATGGCCGACGTCGGACATGCCTCTTCACATAAACCGCAATAAATGCATCGGCCGAAGTTAATGCGAAACCAGGAAGCATAACGTCGCCCATCCTCTTGTTCTGCCGATTGCATGGAAATACAGCTTACCGGACAAACCGCCGAGCACAGGTAACAGGCAACACAGCGTTCGCCGCCGTCCGGATCGCGGGTCAAGATGATTCGGGCCCGGGTCCGCGCCGGCAAGGGTCGCTTATATTCCGGATATTCTTCGGTAATCGGCTTTCGAAAAAGATGCTTGAATGTGGTGACAAATCCTTCTCCAAATGCCTTTATAACCTCCAAAACCTCTGCCATGGGCGCGACCGTGCCAACTCTTTCACCGGTAGTGTCTTTTTAACATACCATGCTGATCGTTATCCGCTGCCATAAAGATACCTTATTCAGAATTTGGACTTTTTACGCCAAACCGTCACGTTTTACATCAAAACGAATGCTCCGGTGACCAAAATATTTATCAACGCCACCGGAACCAATAGTTTCCAGCCCAGGGACATCAGTTGATCGTATCGCAGACGCGGCAGGGTCCCGCGTATCCAGATCATGACCATTGCCACCAGAATGATTTTCAACAAGAGCCACATTGCAGGCGGAAACCATGGACCTCGCCAACCGCCCAAGAAAAATACCGCTGTCAGCGCTCCCAATACCTGTATATGGACATATTCGCCAATGAAAAAAAGGCCGAAACGCATGCCGCTGTATTCCGTGTGAAAACCGGCTCCCAGTTCATTTTCGGCTTCGGGCAAGATCGAATGGAATCCGTTTGCTCTCCGCCATGGCACTGATAAAAAAGATGATAAAGGAAACCGGCTGAACAAGAATAAAGGGATAATTTGCCTGTGCCTGTGACAATGTCCACCAGGCTGAAAGAACGTGCGAGCATGACGATGGGAACCAGAGAGAGACCCAGGGAGAGTTCATAACTGATCATCTGAGCAGCACCCCGAATGCCGCCCAACAAGGCAAATTTTGAATTCGAAGCCCAGCCGCCCAGGGCAACACCATAGACACCCAGAGAGGATAGAGCAAAAATATACAAGAGCCCCACATTGAGATCCGATATCACCAGAGGTATTTCCCGGCCCCAAATCTTCATGCCGGATCCAAAGGGGACCACGGCAAACATGAGAAGGGCCGTCATTGCAACCACCGCCGGAGCGATGAGGAAGAGTGACCCGGTCAGCCGCTTTTGGGACGATATCTTCCTTTGCAATCATCTTGATTGCATCGGCAATGGGCTGAAGCAAACCAAACTTTCCCGCCCGATTGGGACCGTAACGAACCTGAAGTCGCGCCAGGAGCTTACGTTCCGCCCACACCAGATAGGCGGCGAGAAAGAGCATAAAACCCAGCACAATTCCCAACTTGATAATCAAAAGAATACATCCGGCGATCCAGTTCAACATTATTCGTCTTCTTCCACTTTATAAATTTGGTTTTTGCTTACAGTGATCCTCAGTGCTTCCAAATGCTGCCAATCGAGCTTGCGATGCCGGGGCATCACGAGAACGCCGCGTGCCATATTCTCTACGACGCCCACCTGAACGTTTACGATGCCTGGGACCGATCGAATGGCAATGGTATCCCCATTGGAAATCCCCAGTTGGGCGGCATCATCACTTTGCATAAACAAACAGGGGTCCTTTTCTATCTGCTTTAGGCAAGGGGAACAGGCGGATAGCTCTTCGGTGCCAAAGGTCCAGTCCACGGTAATCAACTCCAGTTTGTCCGAAGATTTCAGGGCTGGTTGTGCTCCAGCAAATCTGTCCCGAGCAGTCCGGATTCCTATATTTTGTCCGGGGCTGATCCGGATGCCAGTGTCTGGAAACACATCCACCGGAAAAAGATTCGAAAATAGGGGATGGGTCTCGGCCAGCCATTTCATTAAGTCCGGGTATATTTCCTTTTGCTGTGGTTCGGGTGTTTTAGCGGTGAGTTCTGATAACACTTGCCAGGCAGGTTCGGCTTCTCCTCCGGGAATATCATGCCTGAACGAACGGGGCGGATGGCTTCCGCCGCTGATCTGGGATACGGGTCGGCCGCCCCGATATGCTATGGATAATTTTTGAACCCTTCCCTCCTGATTAACAAACAAACCACCGGCCTCGTACACCGTCAAGGTCGGCAGCAAAATATCTGCAGCCCGGACGATCCGGGAGTCCAGATAATCCATCACAACAAGCACATCGAGTCGTTCAAGTGCCCGCTCTAATCTGACCCGGTTCGCAAAATACCAATACGGATTATTTTCGACCAGAACCAGCGCCTTGATGGAACCGTTTTCGATTCCCGAAAGAATGTGCTCAAAGGATGTTTCGAGGTCCGAAAGCAAGGCGGCGCCAAAAGCGTTCGCTCCGGGCAGCAGATAAAACAAGCCGGCCCAGTTTTTCGTGGTTTTTAAAAGCCATGCAAGGTCCCCGGCCAGACCGGTTATGGACTCGGACACAATTTCCGTGCCACATACAATCACCGGCCGTTGACTCTCCTTGAGGTTTTTCTTTACGACGTCCATCAGATCCCGGTTCCATGAGGTGGTTCGACCTTCTGTGGTGACATCATTAAAAATATCTTTGGTGTTCAGATCAAAGGCTTCTGCAGTATCAGGATCAACGGTGTCTTTCACAATAAATGCAAGATGGTGTTCTATCTCCCGAGATGCAATCGGCAGGTGATAAAAGTTAAACGGCAGCGTAATCGGCCGGGGATCGACAAGGACAACTTTGGCCCCGCATTGTTGAGCCTGACGCATCGCCATGGCGAGCATGGGGGCTTCGTTGACAGGATCTACCCCCACAGCCAGAATGAAATCGGCCTTTTCAAGTTCGCTCAGCGAAGCGGTCAGGCCAGATTCGAGTTTTGACACAGCAGTTTTGACGTTCATTTCGATGTCATGATCCATCGAGTATACAGGTCCTTGCCAACCTTTGGTCTGACAAAGACGCTTTAAGGCTGCCTGAGTTTCCAGACTACTTCTGGTTGACCCCATCCAGGCAACGGCACCGGTACCGGATTCTAAGCTGATACGGTCGAGTCTTTCAGAAGCGGCCTGGAAGGCCTTTTCCCGGGAAACCTCCTTCCCATCGATCCGTGCATGCCGGGGTCGTTCATCCTGTCCGGCATAAAAAAATCCATACCGGCCTCGATCGCAGATAAAATAGCCGTTAACCGCTTCGCTGAATTTTGCTTCCTGTCTCACCACTTCACGATACCGGGAGCTGACCACGGTATGACATCCCAAAGAGCAGTTGATGCATACCGAAGGACTGCGCTTATAATCCCAGCGCCGTCCAATGAACCGGGACGGTTTGTCCGTGTACACCCCGGTTGGGCAGATATCGGTAAGATTCCCGGCAAAAGGACTTTCCAGAGTGCCTGCTTTGTAACGGCCAAAATAGACACGGCTAGCGATTTGCATGACCCCCAGATCGCGATAACCGGTAAATTCCTGATAGAAGCGTGAACAACGGTAGCACTGAATACAACGGTTCATCTCGTGCTGAATCAAAGGCCCCAGATATTGATCTTGATGGGTCCGTTTTTTCCCATGAAAACGCCTGATTCCATGACCCCCCGCAATGGTCATGTCCTGAAGCAAACAGTGGCCGCCTTCATCGCACACCGGACAATCATGCGGGTGGTTCAGCATCAGCCATTCGATAACATATCTGCGAAAATCGACGGCCTCTTCATCAGTGGTGGACACCACCATACCATCCTTGGCATCGATCATACAACTCATCTGCACACCTTTGAAAGGACCCTCCAGGAATTTTACCGCACAGACTCGACAAGCCCCGACAGACCCCAAGGCCGGGTGAAAGCAGAACCGCGGAATCACGATGCCCAGTTTTTCGGCGGCATCAATTACCTTGGTTCCTGTAGGAACTTCTATTTCCTGATCGTCGATAATCAGTTTCGGCATGAAAAACCCTTAACGATTGATGATTGCTTTTGGATTGATGATTTATGATTGTTGATTGATTTGCCTCCAACCTCTAACCTTCAACCTTCTTACTTTCTCACCTTCTAATCTTCCGTCCTCTGACCTCTCCCCTCTGCCCCGTGCCTCTTCTCTCTTTCCTATATACTCTTTCCAATTTACTGTTTACTATTCCTTTTACTATTCACTGTTTACTATTCACTGTTTACTATTTTTAAACGGACATTTCTTTTTTTCGATGTGCGCGTACACTTCATCTTCGAAATATGTCAAAAGGCTCTCTATGGGTGCTACCCCACCCGGGGCAAAGGCGCAGTAGGAATTCCATAAATGCCGGCACATTTGGTTGAGGATCGAAACAAATTCCTTTTCTCCACGGCCGTTTTCTATTCGCCAAAGCAGGTCGCGCATGTACGGAAACCCCTCACGACAAGGGGTGCACCAGCCACAGGATTCACGGGCAAAAAATTCGGTTAAGTTCAAAGTTACCGCCACCAGACAGGTTTTGTGATCAAAAACAATGATCGCACCGGTACCCAGCCGGTGTCCGGCTTTTCGCATGGTTTCAAAATCCATCTCAATGTCATAGAACTCACCAGGCAAAAAGGCCGTGGAGGCACCACCGGGCAAGCAGGTTTTGAATTCAGCCCCTGCAAGCATGCCGCCGGCATGCGTTTCTATGATTTCACTCAAGCGGATGCCCATGGGAAGTTCATAACATCCCGGTCGATTGACCTTGCCGCTGACGCAGAAAAGTTTGGTCCCCGATCCGGTGTCGGTCAAAGCCAGGTTTCTGAACCACTCGGAGCCATTACGCAAGATATGCGGAATACAGGCAAGGGTTTCAACATTGTGTGCAACGGTGGGTTGGCCCCAGAGGCCCTCCTCCGTGGCATATGGCGGGGGTTGCATTGGGTTCGGCCGTTTGCCTTCAAGGGCATTTAGCTGAGCAGTCACTTCTCCGCAAATGTAGCGACCGCCGCTTCGGTGAACGACGATATGATAAGCATAGCCGCTGTTAAGGATATTGTTTCCCAAATAGCCCGCTGCTTTTGCGTTTTCTATCTCCCGTTCGAGGATTACGGCAGCACTTTCATACTCGGGCCGGATGAAGATAATCCCCTTTTCTGCCCGTGCCGCATATCCTTCTATGATCATCCCCTCAATGAGCATGTGGGGATCCGCATGGATCAACACGCGGTCCTTGAAAGTCCCAGGCTCCATTTCATCGGCGTTGCACACGATATATCTCGGAAAAGGTGCGTCATCGGCCACCGTCATTACTTTTCGCCCTGCCGGAAATGCGGCACCACCCCGGCCAAGGAGCAAAGCATCCAGCACCATGGATTGGACATCCTTGTAAGAAAAGTTTTTCAAAACATCGGCCAGTGCCTGATAACCTCCGCTCGCCCTGTATTCTTCCAACGAGGCAATCCGGTCTGGTTTGCGGTTTTGGAAAAGGACTTTAGAATACATTTACGTCGCCTTTGTTCTTAATTCTTCTATGATTTCATCGAGTTTTTCGGGCGTCAGGGGACCATAGACCTTACGGTTAATGAGTATGGCCGGTGACCTGTCACAATAGCCGATGCAGCATACCGGCAGAAGGGTGAACAACCCGTCGGATGTGGTTTCGCCCATTTTTATCCCTAATTTCTGACTGAGATAGGCCCGAATGGATTCATATCCGTCCATCCAGCAAATAACACTGTCGCACACATGAATGACATATTTTCCCACCGGTTCACGAAAGATAAAGGTATAAAAAGTGGCGAGTTCTTCCACTTCCAGCGGTGTCATATCCAGCAACAAGGCTGTCTCTTCCAAGGCCTCTTCACTCAAGAAGCCGTAGTGATCCTGGAGCACAAACATGACATCCACAACCAACTCCCGGGGATGATCGACACTCGCTATTTTATCAATCAGTGATTTCTTTAATTCTTCAGGCAGCATTCATTAGTTTCCTACCACGAATTTCGGGCTAACGGTCAATATCCGGCAATATAAAATCAACAGAGCCGACGATGGCGATCAGGTCGGATATGGACCATCCCTGAGCCATCATAGGCAACACTTGAACATTGGGAAAGCCGGGAGCTCGTATCCGCATTCGATATGCATATCCCAACCCGTCGCTAACAACATAATATCCCTGTTCCCCCCTGGGAATCTCGCAGGATGCATATGCCTCACCCTTGGGAATTTTTGGGCCACGAGTGACGTTGACAAAGTGATGAATCAGACTTTCGATATCCTTGAGCATGTCCTTTCTTTTGGGGATCACATAGCGGTAATCATCGGTTATATAGCGTCCAGATGGCATCTGTGTTGCGGCCTGTTTAATGATTTTCAGGCTCTGCCGCATCTCCTCGACCCGCACCAGATAACGGGCGTAGCAATCGCCGTCAGGTGCAGTGGGAATGTCGAACTCAAATGACTCGTAGCCGGAATAGGGAAACGCTTTTCGTAAATCCCACGAGAGACCACAGGCGCGCAAATTGGGACCGCTTACACCCCATTCCATGGCATCGTCCAGAGAAAGCCTTCCAACGCCCATGGTCCTTGCCTTGAAAATCGCGTTTTTGGTAATGAGTGCTTCGTATTCCTTGAGACGGGAAGGAAAGACTTCAATGAAAGCATCCACGGCCGTTTTCCATCCTTCGGGAAGGTCGGCGGCGACGCCACCTATACGAAGCCAGGAAGGATGCAGCCGTCCTCCGGTAATGAGTTCTACGATGTCGAGAATCATCTCCCGTTCCCGGAAGGTATAGAAGGTGGGGGTCATAGCACCCACGTCGTGAGCAAAGGTCCCGAAAAAAACAAGGTGATTGCTCAAGCGGAAAAGTTCGCTCAACAGCACACGAATATACTGGGCCCGGTCCGGCACTCCGATCCCGGCCAAGGTCTCCACGGCCATGACATATGGGAGGTTGTTGGCTGCGCCGGCCAGATAGTCTACACGATCCGTGTAAGGGATAAACTGGTGCCATGTTTGTCGTTCACCAATCTTTTCGGCGCCGCGGTGATGATAGCCGATATCCATGTCCATCGAAGTAATTTCTTCACCCTTGAGAGTGACGATAAAGCGCATCAAACCATGGGTGCTCACATGGTGAGGACCGATATTCAGTACCAGTTCTTGCTCTCTGTTCGATCGTCGTGCAAAAAAGCCTCCATCCAGTGGCTGGTGTTTCCTGGCGTCATTCAGGGTATAAGGAAGCATTTGTGTGGCCCTGCCGGGATGATTTTTTCGAAGCGGATGTCCTTCCCAGTCGTGGGGCATGAGAATCCGGCGAAGATTTTCATGACCTTCAAAACGGATGCCGAACATATCAAAAACTTCCCGTTCATACCAATTGGCAGACGCCCAGATATCGGTAATGCTTTCGGTTACCGGATCATTGCCCCGCAGCGGCACTTTCAAGCGCAGCCGGCGAGCCGGCTCAAAAGAAAGCAGGCTATACACCATCGAGTAATCCGGATAGCTTTGGCCCGGCCTTCGAGCGGATTCGTCAATGGCCGTCAGATCTTCCAATCGACGGAACTTAGGATTCGCTTCGGTCTTGAGAAAGCGAAGCACCTTTTTTATACCGTCATCTTTTACCTGAAAAGTCAGCATATCTGAAGTTTGAGGGAGTTGCTGAAGCACATCTCCAAACTTCTTTGTTAAAATTTCAGAAAGACTTCTGTCATTTTCGTTGATTTCAATTTGAGCCGGCGGCGGTGACCACATCAGGTCAGAACGACTCTCAAAAAATTCAGGTGGTACCTCTGACGAACCGCGAATTTCAATGCCTTCCATTCCCGGACCGCGCGGATCCCGAGATTTGGTTTTTCCGTCTACAAGTACAGGGATTTGTGAACCCTGACTGCCACCGGCAAGATTCAGGATGGAACGGGTGGGCCGCTCTGAGGCAATTTTTTTTTGCAAAAGGACAAGTCCCTCCAGAACGGCTTCGGGACGCGGCGGGCAGCCCGGAATATAAACGTCTACCGGTAGAATCTGATTGACCCCCTGCACCACGCTGTAGACGTCATACATACCGCCGGTATTGGAACAAGATCCCATGGAGATAACCCATTTGGGCTCTGCCATCTGTTCGTAAAGCCTCAGTACCACCGGAGCAATTTTTTTAAACACGGTGCCGGAAACAATGAGAAGATCGGCCTGCCTGGGCGAAGGGCGCAATACTTCAGCACCAAAACGGGCAATATCGTAGCGCGAGGTAAAAGCGGTGGCTTCCTCAACAAAACAGCATGAAAGCCCGAAAAACATGGGCCACAGGCTCCGTGACCGCGCCCAGTTAATTAGTGGGTCCAGATATTTATTAAGACCGCCTAATCTTTTTTCCGAGTTGGCCCCCAATCAAGCCCCCCTTTGCGCCAAATATAAACAAGTCCTAAAAGTAGCATAATAATGAAAAATAACATCTGAAGCCAACCTGACCACCCGAGCCTGTCACAAGAAATGGCCCACGAAAAAATATAGGCGCCTTCTACGTCAAAGATAACAAAAAAGATGGCAACCAGGAAAAAGGGAATTGGATAATGAAGACGGGCTGAACCGGTAGGAATAATTCCACTTTCGTAAGGTCTCAATTTCTCGGGGTTAATTTTCTTTTCACCAAGCCATGAAGAGATGAAAAGAAGGGCTGCAACCAGACCCAAGACTAAAACACCGTAGACTATCAGACTAAAAATACCCGGTTCCCAGGGAGATAATGTTCCAGCAATCTTAACAGGATGCACACGTCCTCCGCCAAGTGTTCTTCTTTTTGTAATCTGAGCTAAACATGTGAGGATGATGAATTAGAAAAAAGGCGATAACCACCCCTAAAAGAGGTGGTTTGATACGGAAATGGAAAAAATATTTATCCCTGTTTTCTCTGTGCCTTGAACGAAGGCCCGTTCTGCGGGACAGGCGTGGCGATGAGCACATACTCACATATCAGCATAGCAAAGCTTCGACCATCCCGGCTGATCGGGAAGGTTTAATGGGTTAATTAAAGCCCTGAAAAACGCGGGTATGATTTTTTATGATGAACATTTTAAGCAATAGCACTCTTGATTGTCAAGTGCTGAAAAAGCAATCCTTTTTATGAATGATCTAATACGCATTCGTGTTCATTATGTTTTTGCAAAAAGAAATCCATGGGATTAAAAAAGACCGCTTTATAAAACAATACGTCTGTTGTTTATAAAGTAATTGGTGTGACTTAACTTCAATATATTGTTGTTTTTTTTTTATCGAACACAATATACGCATTCTTTTTTGCTTGACACATCCTATCCTCAATCATATACTACGGGATCTGAATCTTTGCAGATCAAACAGGTTTAAAATTGAAATCTAAAATAGATAATAAAATCAACATACAGATACTATTCGTGGAAATGATCCGTTTTTTCTTTATTTTAACAATGATTCTGGGGGTGTCTTTGGTCTCGATACATAACGGAAATAAAGATGCTCAGATGATGGATAACACTCGAGATGTTTTACAGATTAAGGCCCTCCTATCCTCGGCCGACAAAAATCGTACAACCGTCGTCGTATATAATTTGCCGTTAAAATATAGACATAAAAAAGAACACTTGTTTCATCCCATCATCCTTCAGGAGGCCAGTCGTCATGAGGTTGACCCCGCCCTTGTAAAGGCGATTATCATGGCTGAGTCCGGATATAATCCCAACGCCGTATCTAAAAAAGGTGCGAAAGGCCTTATGCAGCTGATGCCCTCAACCGCTCAGGCTCTCGGCGTGGAAGATGCTTTCAACCCCGAGCAAAACATTAGCGGTGGTGTTCGCTACTTTAAACAGCTCGTGAACCGATTTGACGGAGACGTCAAACTGGCACTGGCAGCTTACAATGCTGGAAGTAAAAAGGTCAGACACTATCAAGGTGTCCCCCCTTATAAATCCACCCATTATTACATTGAAAAAGTGTTTAAGTATTATGAGCTGTACAAAGACCAGATGACAGAAGAAATGGAAGAAGTTTAATCTGGTTATTTATCTTTAGCAACAAATTGTCACCTGCCAAAATTGAACAAATTTCGTTTTAATATTCTCTTATCAAGGCCTTTTTGAACCCCTTTTTCGATTTTTTCATGAAATATTCAGGCTAAAACCCCAGATCCTTGTTAATCAGGATAATTTTCACCCTTTTTTTGGGGAATGACTTCTCCGTAATTGTCCAGGTGTTGCATATACGATCCGGGCTTTTACAATCCGCGCAAAAAGATGTTTTGGCACAGGGTGTTTTTTTGTCAAGTCGCATGGTGTTGACCGGAGCCGCATAATTTTTTATACGAAACATGGCTTCATCCAGATCCGGAACAATCTTATTGCGACCGACAAGAATAATGACATTTTTGGGTCCAAAAGTGAGTGCACCAACCCGGTTGCCGATCATATCCAGATTGACAAGCTGCCCGGTTTCGGTCACCGCGTTGCTTCCGGTAATAAAAAGGTCGACCAGCAGTGACTGCCGACGCCGTTCCAGACTTTTTTCAGGAGACAGGGATTTGTCATACGTATCCAGTATGTTAAGATCATTGTTTTTTTTGAAAATATCATAAAGTCCGGTGGCAACAAATGTTAAAGATCCGCCCCAAGAGACACTTTTGGGTGCTATCTCGGGGATTATTTTTTCAAGCACAATCGATTTGGCTTCATCGGTGTTTTCCGCTACAAAGACTTCAAAACTATTTTCGGTCAGGGTTTCTTTAAGTTCCGCCAACCTGGTTTTCCAGTAATTCTCAATGGGTTTTTCCATAAAATTCCTCCAGTTTCAGATTTGGTTATTGACATCATTAAATCGTTACAAGTTTGTTCATGATTACATCAGTGTATCTTTATTAAAGGGGCTTGACCGTTTTAAATGGAGATGCTATCAGCCCATACCCGAACATAGGATCTGTGTAACAAGACAGAATTTTTTTCAACAATTAGAAATTGATGAGGTGCTTAATGAAAAGGATCATCTATCTTGGAATTATTCTATCTGTTCTAATGCTTTTTGCATGCGGCAAAGCTAGCGTTGAAGATGTGGCCAAAGAATATGTAAAAAAACAGTTTGCTTTCGATAACAATGTTAGAATTAATACATCAAAATTAAAATATACTGTTACGGAAAAAGAAGGCAACAGGGCCACTGTAAAGGTGTCGGGTGCAATAAATTTTGACGGCCAGCTCTTTTTGGTCAAACATGGCAAAAAATGGAAGATCAGTAAAAAAGAAAATGTATACACAACACAGAAAAAGGTAGCTTCACATACCGAACAGAAAAAGGCGGTTTCACATACCGAGCAAACAACTTCGCATAAATAAACCGGGCAAAGCATGCGGGAGCCACGGTCTCCCCCACTGTTAAGTCATTGAAATGACAAAGCCACTTTGCCAATATCGTTACGCGGAGAAGCAAACCCCGTGAACACGGACCCCGAATATTGCTAAAAAGCCAATAAAGCAGCGGGCCGAAATAAATTTTTTAAGGCAAAATCATAATACTTTATGAATTCAAATCTTTACGTATTCATCATATTGGCCATTTTATCCGGAAATGCCTGTTAATATACCCGAATCATTAGGAGAGTCGAAATAAATACGTTGAAAATCCCTGACACCGGCGTCAGATAGCATGCTTATAAGTTGTTCTTCTGAAAAGGCTTGTCCACCCGGTGTACCCAAAAGCATGTTCAAAGAAAACAGTGCGGGAAAAAGCGGACCGTCCATGGTATTGTTTAAAATAAACTCATGAATGATGATCAAACCACCGGGTTCAAGGGTGGAAACGGCCTTTTGAACGATTTTGCGGGCGTCTTCGAAACCTTCTCCATGGAGAATATGTGACAGCCAAGCCACATCAAAGCCCCCTTTAATATCTTCTTCGAGATAGTCTACATCCTTAAAATCGATTCGATCCTGCAAATTAAATTTGGTAATGGTCTTTTCAGCAAAGGGTCGTGTAGTTGGAAGATCATAAACAGTGGCTTTAAGCTTGGGATTGTTCAAACAGAAATGAATTGCATAAGTTCCGGGGCCACCCCCCAAATCGAGCAGATGATGCCGATTGGAAAGATCTATTTTCGGGACCAGAACCGGTGCCAGATTCATCGCAAGATTGAACATTCCCATGAGAAAGCTTTCCCTTTTGTCTTCGTCTGTATGCGAGACTCTCGCTCTCACGGGTTTACCTGTTTGAACAGCAACATCCAGCCTGTTCCAGGAATCCACCAGATGATAATGATGCATGATGATATAACCGATATACCGTGAAGAGTTTCTGACAAGAAACGCCAGGCTTAAGGGCGTGTTTGAATAGGTGTTTTCTTTTTTTTCCAGTAACTCCATGGCTGAGAGGGCATTCAGAAGCATCTCAACGCCTCTTTGGTTACCATACAGCATATCCGATACATCTTCGCTTTTTAGGCGACGGTTACCGATAATGGTAAAAATATCAAGTTTAACCGCGGCATGGAGCGTACATGTTTTCCAGTAGTTTCCTGATATTTCTAATAAATTTCCAGGGTTCATTTTTTGTTTGTGCATCGTTTCGATACTTTCCTCATTAAGGGTGAATTTTTTTGAGTCAGTCAATTTTAAAGTGAAAGTGCGGTGCTGCATCCCGGAGGGTACTGGTAAAAATTACGAAATACCCCGTAGTTTGTTATAGCACAGCAGAAATCCCGTCATAGCGGAGCTGGCGAGAGTTTCATAAGATCGTCACACGATTTTTTTCTAAACTTTAACACATATGTCATGTTTTATTCAATTCCAAATATTTTTTCAGGCAAAAAGATTCTGGAATGCTTCCGTACAAAAAAGTTGGGCGGATGGAATAAAAGGGTTGAAAAATTATGTGAAAAGCGCTTTACATTTTCCAGCCATGAATTATTGTCATGTTTAATAAACTTGTAACGTGGATTTTTATCGAAATCTAAAAATCCGATGTGCTCACGCATAAACATTATCTCCTGCCACAGGCGGGATCACATGGTGTTTAAAAACGTTTAATGATTTCATTTAATTGAGTGTTTATTTACACCATATCCAGGAGAGACGATGGCACAGAACTTGAATATCCCGGACGAGCTTCAAGGAACTTTTAAGCGCTTAATGTATCGGGTACCCGAAAAACTTAGAAGTGACAGTCATACTCAAAAAATCATTCAATTATATTTAAAATTGGGGGGTGAGAAGCTGGCGAAACAACATATCGAGACCATCAAATTGCGTGTTCGTGAAGAGAAACGCCAAAATAAAGCTGAAGCCGATGCTTCGGAAAAATCCGGTATCGGGGATGATGCCATCGATTCTTTTTCCCCAAAGTCCGATAGTTTATGATTTGCGTTTAAGTAATTGAATAGGCTGAATCAATTGATTTATCGAGAGGATATAGATAAATCATCCAATTACATGGTGTTTTTTAGAAAAGGAGAGATACCAAGGTATATGCCGAACAAAACCATGAATAGTGCACAAAGCATTAGAATCCCGTAATATGCTTTTCGGTTCATATGCCTCAAGCCAAAGAATGCGAGTGTTGAAACAAGTAAATACCAAATCAGATCTCCAGCTTCATGCCCTAAAAAAAATGCTAAAAGTTTTGGCCATTTTTTGAAAGAAATATCAAACTGGATCATAAAGGCAAACCCTATAGTGGCCCACCATACCCACCAATAAGGGTTTGACATGGAAACCATAATACCCCCGATGACGGGATTTTCGATACCTTTATTTTCAATCAGACCAGGATCTTTGTTGGGTTCGTCTCGTGAATTCAAAAAGTTGGTGGAAATATTTCCATTAAATATATCCCTTATGATGGATGCTCCAAAAAGTATAAGAATGAGACCTCCTGAAACGCCAATAATGCGGACAACAGCAATGTTTTTCAACACAAAAGAAAAACCGAAAAGCAAAAGAATGATAATGCCCATTTCTAGGATTGCATGTCCTGTTATGATCCAAAGCCCCATCAGATAACCGCGCCTGTTTGTTTGGGCCGATTTAATAATGGTATAGGTTAGCAGGGGGCCGGGAGACATGGCTCCGGTTAATGCGACAAGGAATGAAAAAGAAAAAATCAGCCAGAATTCAGATACAAAGTTAATAAATCCGTTAAACATGTTCTAAACAATTCCATTTTTACGGTAATAAAAGGAGCTTTTCCATGAAAGAGAGCAAAAATATTGAATTTCAACCACCGGAAGATCTAAAAAAGTGCATTGAATTTCACGGACATCTTTGTCCGGGGCTCATATATGGTTACATTGTTGCCAAAACAGCCATGGATCTTCTCAAACTCAACCGATCAAGGGATGAAGAGGTCGTTGCCATCAGTGAAAATGATTCATGCGCGGTTGACGCATTACAAATCCTTCTAGGGACCTCGATCGGCAAGGGCAATCTCATCTTAAAAGACTACGGGAAAAATGTATATACCATCTTGAACCGCCAAAGCAAGAAGGCTTACCGCTTTTCACGTAAAAAACATTATCAATATCAGGGTAAACCCAAAGACGAATTTGTTCGACTTGATGCAGCTATTTCTTCAGGCACTGCAACGGAAAAAGATAAACGGCGCCATAAGATGCTGAAATCAAATGATCTTCTCCAAAGACCGTTTGACGATATCTTCTCCACAGAAAAAGTTGACTGTGTGATGCCGCCCTATGCAACGCTGGCACGCTCAGAAGCCTGTTCAACGTGCGGTGAAATGACCATGTCGACCAAAATGGTTGAGACAGAAAACGGTAAGCACGTGTGCATTCCCTGTGCTTTATAAAATTGGAACAATCATAAAAAAAGGGCAACACACATGATGTGTTGCCCTTGAAACAGAATTGGTTATATGCTTAATCGCAGGTACTTGTTGTTCCGCAGCCTGAACATCCTGCCCCGAAATCCACGGCACAATCGAGTTTAAAACCCATTTCAGAAAAATCCACCTTTATAGGTTTTGCCTTTTCCATGAAATCTTTATCTACAATATATTGAAAACCGTCTATATCAAAAACATCGTCTGTGGCTTTTGGCTCATCCAGAGCCATGGCAAGTGATGGACCGCCTCATCCCCCTGAATTTAAAAAAATTCGAATGGGTGAAACTTCTTTACCTTCGAAATATTCAGCAATCTGTTTTGTAGCTACCTCTGTGACTTCAACCATTATTTTCTCCTTTTATCATAATAATCTATGTATCCGATCTGGAATAAAATTTACAATAAAATAGTGTCGACAATGGGATTTGTCAATGGAAAGCGTTTTAAAATTTCAATTTTCATACTGATAAATGTATAAAAATATTCTGAAACGGTAATATGCATTCTGGTTGAACCTGGGTCTGCGAGAGTTTCATAAAATCGTTACACAATTAAATTGTAGTTACCCATTTCCGGTGAGATAATTTTTATCCAAAGACCCAAAAACAACCGGAAGCGATTCCATGTCCGGTGGCTTATATCCAAAGACAATTTCAAGAAAAACCATTGTGATGCGAAATGTGGCACCCCATAGTATGTCAGTATTATCTTTGTCTTTTTGGATAAAACAAGGATAGTCTGTCACGTCCGGATTTTTTCCATCCCCACGGGATGTTTCAATCCGCAGCCTATATCGAGCATAATGAGAGGGGTTCAATAGATTTTGGAGTGGAATATAAACAATCCTTTCTACTTCCCAGTTTGGGATAAACTGCTGTTGATGGTTGATCCAGCAAACCATTGGATAAATCACCCTGTGAAACATGATAAGCTGCTGCGACTGAAGCGGTCCTAGCAATTTAACCCTCAAAGGGTTCAAACGCATTTCTTCAAAACCCTCTCTCAAACACGTGGCAAACAAAAGGGCCAGGTTTTGGGCTTCGTGACGCCGTTGTTTGTGCCACAGCTGCCAGTACGGCCAACGCGTGAGAGGAGAACCCGGTAAATGTAAAATTTTTGATAAAAAGGTATCAACACGGGACGATATGCTTCCTCCGGGACAGCATAAGTCTCCAGGTTGTCTCACCTTTAAGGAGCGTTTGTTCAAAATCAAACATGGCGCATTGGAAAAGTCTTTTTCTTTACAATGCATGCCGAGTAAAAAGAGCACGGCGGATGTCGTCGAAGAATTCGTAGCGTTTTTTGAAAAAATACTATTATGACGGTTTTTTTCATAGAGTCTATGTATCACCCGATCAATAAAATCTGGAGTTTTACCGAAAGAATTCATAATTTCATTTATTCCCTGAAATTGCACAATAAAATTACTTTCAAACTATACCATAAAAGTATACAAACAATAAACATTATTACTCAAGTTTGCACCCCTAATGTTAAGCAACGCCAATATAGCGTAGCGGGCCGGAAAAACGTATTAAGGTAAGATCATACTCATGCAGCTATTTATCTTATTCATTCTTGCACTTTTTGCAAGTTTACGTTAAGTCGCATGCCCAATAAACTTTAGGAGAGACATTATGAAGGTGATCAAAATCGGTGGTGGCTGTCTAAAAGGGAAAAAGAATATCGAGAAGATTATTAAACTGATTGCCGATCGTGGTCGGGGTCATATCTTTGTGGTTTCAGCCCTTAACGGGGTTACTGATTTTCTCATTGACAGCATGTCCGCGGCACTTGAAAGTGACCGGAATATACCTAATATTATGGGTCGTTTAAATAACAAACACATGCTCATCGCCCGTCATCTTATGCCCAAAGGTAACATCCAAAAAAATTTTAAGCGGGATCTAAACAAATCTTTAAGTAAACTCGAGCGCCTTTATTATGGTCTCAGTTTTACCCGGGAAACCACACCGAGAATTCTGGATATTATTAGCAGTTTCGGTGAACGTTTTTCCGCACTACTTCTTTCCAGTGTGCTTCGTTCCATGGGGGTTCAGGCCACCTGTCGTATGCCTGACAAAATCGGCATGATGACCGACGGCAAGTTTGGTGATGCTACGGTCGATTTGCGCAAAACAACCCATAATTTTCAAAAGAATCTAAAGCCTTTAATAAAGCGAAACGTTGTTCTTATTATTCCAGGCTTCTTTGGGGTGAGCGAAGACGGCGACATCACAACATTCGGTCGAGGCGGCAGTGATTATTCATCGGCGGCGGTGGCTGCAGCGATGAAAGCGGATATTCTGGAAGTCTGGAAAGATGTTGATGGTTATATGAGCGCTGATCCGTATTTTGTTCCAGAAGCACAACTTATCCCGAAATTATCTTATAACGAAGCTGCTGAACTTTCTTATTTTGGTGCCAAAATTCTTCACCCGAGAACAGTGGAACCCCTAAGAAGCAGTCGTATAAATATTGCCATCAAAAACACTTTGAACCCGGACGCCACAGGGAGTCTGATTACCGCAAGAAGCCAAAAATCAAAAAATATCATAAAGAGCGTTGCCCATGACGACGATATCGGTATCATTAAGGTTCACGCTTCGGGGGTTGGTGCTCGGCTGGGCATTCTTTCTATCATTTCCAAGCAAATCGCTGAAAGCGGCATTAATATTAAATCTGTAGTGACGTCTCAAACCTGCATCAGTCTGCTGCTTGCTTTGAAGGATTTGGAGCCTGGTTGTCTCGCTATTAAATCAATTCATCCTAAGCCCCATCGACGGTTAGAAAAGATTGAAGATGTGGCGCTGGTCAGTATTGTTGGCGCCGGTCTCATTAAAAGTAAAGGGATTGCGGCAAAATGTTTTTCGGCCGTTGCTGAATGCGGCGTCAATGTTGAGATGATTTCATTCGGACCTTCTCCGGTGGCCCTTTATTTATTGGTGAGCAACCAGGATTTACACTGTGCGGTCAATGCCATCCATAATAAATTTTTCTCCAAAGGGCTCTAAACATTTTCGGTCTGCTATTTTGTACCGGCGTTGCTGAAAACTAAGGGTGTGAAACTTGAGTTTTAAGAAACTATCGCTTTTCAATCCTGTATGATTCCGTGATTCATAAGAATGCGGGGGAGGTATAACATGTCGAAAACATTACCGGATGATTTTTTTAAATGGCTTGTGGAGTTGCGTCGCTGGTTTCATCGGTTCCCGGAACCGGCTTACAAGGAAGTGAAAACCGCAGCTAAAATTTGTGAGACTTTAAATACCCTCAAGGTCCCTTTTCAGACGGGTGTGGGGGGAACCGGTGTGGTGGCGAAGCTGCGTGCAAAACGGACCGGACCGATGGTTGCATTCCGGGCGGATATGGATGCCCTGACACTGGAAGAAAAAAATGATGTTCCCTACAAATCCCGGAATCCGGGATTTATGCATGCCTGCGGACATGACGGGCATATGACCATTGCCCTGGGTATCATTCGATGGTTGATTGAAAACCGATGGTCTCAGAACGGCTGCGGTGAAATTGTATTTATATTTCAGCCTGCTGAAGAAGGTGGCGCCGGTGCAAGATCCATGCTTAAATCAGGTGTTTTTAATAATGAGCCGATAAAAGCTGTTTTTGCCGGGCACATGTATCCTGAACTGCCGAGAGGACATATTCGACTGGCGCCGGAGATCAGCAATGCCGCTGCGGATAGTCTTTTCATCCGCTTAAAAGGCAAGGGCGGGCATGGTGCTCATCCGCACCATTGTAAAGACCCTATTGTCGCGGGAGCGCATCTTATTTCACAACTGCAGTCGATTATCAGCCGCGAACTCCCACCCCTTGAAAGTGCAGTGATTAGCATTGGACGTTTTCACGCTGGAACAGCGTCAAACATCATCCCTGAGGAAGCTGTTTTGGAGGGTACCCTGCGAACACTGAAACCGGATATTCGTGAAGTGATCATAAAGCGTTTAGAAGGTATGGTGGAAGGCGCGGCCCGATCATTCGGTATATCGGCAACACTGAACATTACAGAAGGATATCCTGTTCTGGCAAATAACCCCGTACTGGTGGAACATGTTGTGACCTGCGCCAAAAAAGTCTTGGGTGCCGTCAATGTCCACAGCGGACTTCCGAGAATGGGTGCCGAAGATTTTGCTTATTTTTGTCAGGAATGGGGTGGGGTAATGGTAGGGATCGGTTGCCACGATCCAAGCAAAGGCTTTCAGCATGATCTCCACTCTCCTTATTTCGATCTTGATGAAAGGGCCCTGGAAATAGGGACCCGGCTTTTTGGGTACGTTCTGACGCAATATCTTAAAAAATTGTGACGATTTAGAGATGAACAATGAAATTCATATTTTTTTGTCCGATAAAGCCGGGTCATTGTCTTGATCTTTCTATAACGGTGGGGGAACCTTCGGATAAGCGCGCCAGATTTTGACTGCTCACTTCGATGCCCAGACCAGGGCCATTCAAGGGATCGGCTTCACCACCCAGCCCAAAGGATACATTTTCAAGTGTAATATTTTCCTTGAGCAGGAATTCATCATAAGAACCGTCATAATACACTGCATCATTACAGAGAAGGCATAAAATTCTACCCGCTGCAGAAAGAATACCAGACTCGCCAAGATGGCATCCGATCTGGAATAAAGTTCCGTTGTGCCTTAAGTGGTCAATAATCTTCAAGGAATTTCTAAATCCTCCATTTTTGGATAGGCGAACGTTAATCATCTGATAATGGTCGTTTTTTGAAATCTTTTCCACATCACTCAGAGAGCATGCAGACTCATCGGCCATCAGGATTGCGCCGGCTTTTTGCATAAGGTTTGCAACATCGGCGAGTTCCGAAGAGCCCGGAGCCATGGGTTGTTCAACAACTTTTACCTTATATTTTTTTATCAAATATTCGTGTTTTAAAGCCAGGGCGTAATTCCATACACCGTTTATATCGATCTTCAGATCATAATCTTCTCCAAAAACAAGATGAACGGTCTCGAGGGCCTCTTTATTTTTGAATACATCTTTTCCCATTTTTAACTTCAGCCTTTTAATTTTCATTTTCTTGATAAGCTGACATATTTCAAAAATGTTTTGTTTATCTGCAATCGGTAGCGGAGCTCCGTAATAAATTTTGCCTGCTATGAAATCTTTTGAAAAATAGTCTATGATGTTCTTTTTATGGTTTTTCCCCAAGGCATCGAGCAGGGCTGTTTCCAGAGCGCAGGTGGCAGCATTTTGTAATTTTCCATTTCTTAGGCTGTCGATAAAATCCCAGATCTGAGAGACATCATCCAGATTCCATGGAAATTGATCCAGTTTAACCAAGCGGTGTATACTTTGTGCTGAACTTTGCTGGGATTCCCCGGTTACAAAAGATCTGGGGGCGCCTTCACCGTATCCTTTAATTTTTCCTTTTTCGGCGACAACTTCTACGATGATGTTTTTGACCGAGGATCTTTTTCTCAATGCATGAGAGAACTGAATAGAAAAAGGGAGATTTACAGGGTATACGATGATCTTATCGATTTTCATTGCGAGCTGTTATCGAAAAAGTTTTTTCCAGCAAAAATTAAACGTTACTTGAAGCGATCTGTTTTCAAATAGCCAAGATGTTACCATCCATCTTTTTGTAATGATAATTTTGGCTTATCGACAGGGAGGGTCAGCGCAAATACAGATCCCTCATTGACCTTGCTTTTTACTTCTATGTTTCCATTATGATCCTGCATGTTCTGATAACTGATAAACAGGCCAAGACCGGTACCGTTATGCATACTGCTTCTGTGTTTTGTTGTAAAATAGGGATCAAATACATTGTCAATCATCGATTGGGGGATTCCTGGACCGTTATCTTTAATCTCAATGCAAATGGTGGCCGGTTTCCCTTTTTCAACACAGTGTGTTGTAACCAACTCGATCTTACCGCCTTCGGGGGTGAATTCTACCGCGTTTGAGAGCAGATTCAGAACCACCTCCTTCATCTTTTCACTGTCCATCCACACCTGTCCGATGTTGGGATCGAATCGACGGGAAACTTCAATTTTTTTAACATTACTCTGGGGCGATATAAGAAGAATCATTTTATCAATGAGATCATGAAGGTTATTCAGCTCGAAGTTTGATTTTCTTTTCTTGACCAGATCCAACAGTTCAGTAATGAGGTTATTTATCCGGCTTGTCTCTTCCATTGCGATATTATGAAAGTTTTCCCGGAATTCTTCATCATGGTATTTCTGCGGTATCATCTGGATGAAAGTCCCTATGGCGGTCATGGGATTTTTAATTTCATGGGCCAGTCTTGCTGCCAGGTTACCCAGAAAGGAGAATTTTTCAGAGCGGCTCAAAAGCGCATGCGATTGCTTGAGTTCCTTCATCTGTTCCTGAAGCTTTCTGTAAAGTCTTGCGTTTTCTATGGCGATGGCGATCTGGGGTGCGAAAACTTCCAGTGTTTCCCGGGTTTCTTTGGGCACACCTTTTCCATCAACAGCATCCGTGGCGATGACGCCGATCACTTTGGAACGGGTGATTAGAGGAACCACGTATGCCGAAGCGGGTTTGCTTAAAGTCAACATAATGTTTTCTTTTCTCAAACTTGAGTTGTTTACCTCAGGCACATATTCCGACCGTCCGGTGTTGGTTACCCTGACCAGAATGTTGCTCAAGCGATTGAGCGATACTTTGTAATTTGTTACCGCTTCCGGAACTTCACCGTCAAAACCGGTGCCGTGGATATACTCAAGTACGGCCTCATTTTCATTCACGAGCATAATTATGGCACGGTGAATTTGGCAAACGTTTGAAAGAATTTTCATGATAACAGTCAAAAGTTGTTCCAGATTCAGCACAGAAAGGATCGCCTTACCCGTCTCATGTATGGCCAGAAGCTGTTTGATTTTATAATTAAGTTCTAAATTTAGACGATTGACCTCTTCATATTTTGCCTCGACTAGTTTTTTGTCCTCCTCCATTTCAGTTATGGTGTCTATTAAAAGTGATTTTGATGTGTGAAACCTTGAAAAAATTTCATATAATCTATTACGGAGCGGCCATTTTAAATGATACTCACAATAAGGTGCGTCGTTAAAGTAACAACATTTTTCTTTCAGATCCAGAGGTCTCCCTCCCCATATGAGCGGCAAAAAGGTATAGGTTCCCTGGTTCATCAGGCATAAATCTTTGGATACATCCATCTGGGAGTTCCAGTGTAATTTAAGGATGGCTCCGTTTCTCTTGATTTCAACCAGCTCACATCTCTTATTTCGGTTCCATTTGTCATTTAATTTTTGAACATGTTTGAGTCCTGTTTTATACGACCAAAACCCCTTGGCGATTATCCTCTGAGCATAACCAAGCTTAGTTTTTTCAACAGCATATTTGGCTATCTTATAGGCAGCCAACTCGTCTTTAAGAATCATTCTGGCCCTTTCATATAATTTGGAGGCTACAGCGCATGAGATCCAGTTGTTGGGATCTATTAAAAATCGCTCAGGGTCTGAAAGGGCATCGATTTCTGGATCTAGGTTCTTCAGAAGGCCGGAATAGTCGCCGTTATTGTGTTCCTTTACATATCCCAATATAACTTTGGAATTTAAACAGTTGACTTCTTTTTCCATGCTAAAAAACCAAATCTCTCACACTTCGTTGTTCTGACATTAAGTTTGCGTATTTGTCTGTTAATTTGGGTGCCAATGGCCTGAAAGCTGTAAGGCTTTCACTTTGTATACTAAATACCTCTCTGTCTTCTTTTTTGAAACAGGTGTTAGGAATCAAATCATCTTTTAATGCAGAGGCAGGTAGTCGAAAAAAGGGCATAATGTTTAAAATAATGTCCTGCATTTTTGACGTAAGGTTGGATAAGTTATAGATTTCTCTCATATAAGATAAAACAGTGTCAAACTCAAGATTTTTAGATGGCTGTCGGACAATATTCTGTCCAAAAACACCGTCGTCATCAAAAACAACATCCGGCAGGGAACGAGCGAGGTCATAAATTTTTGTTTTTGGGTAAACTCTGCATTCCCCGATTTTAAAGACATGTCCCCCCGACCCCTTGTGTTTAGATAAATTTTGAGCAAATACAAGGCTTTCTTTAAGATCTTGTTCCGTGTCACCCGGATACCCGGCAATCATGAAAACCATTAAAGGGACCTCATTTCGGGAGGCTTCTTTGAATATGGCCATGGTATTTGAGATATATTTTTCGTAGTGCGATCGGTCTTTGACCTTATTCATCCGTCTTAACGTATGATAGCTGGCCGACTCAAACCCAAGGGCTAAAACTCCACAAACATCTGATATATCGGAAAGAATAGAAGGGTTGAGAACGTCACAACGGGTCTCAAAATTAACGTTTAAATTTAATGATCGAAGTAATGGGAAGATATCAAATGACTTAAAAAGAGCATCGCTGACCAGCAGTGTATGGGCGTTCGTCTGATCTAATAAATTATTCAGATCGAGATGGATTATATCGCTGGGGACTTCCCTCCTGTAGGGTCGTATAGACTCTTCCATACAAAAATTACACTTATAGGGGCATCCCCTACTAAAAGCGTACGGCAGAATATCGTATCTGCCCGGATGTCCTAACAAGTCGGGGTTTAGCGGCACTTTTCTACTCAGATCAAAAGGTTTTCCTTTTTGGGTTAAATGGATCTTTCCGTCTGTTTTCCAGGCCAGATTTGGGATATTGTTGTCGATCGGATGTTGGTCTTTATCCAAAAGTGTAACGATTTCGAGAGCAGATACCTCACCTTCACCCAGTACGATCAAATCCACGGCCGAAGTTCTGGAAAATATCTCTTCATAATACAGGGTCGGAAAGTATCCTCCCAAAAAGATGAATATATTCGGATCAAAGACCTTGATAAGGTTACATAAATGGATAACTTCTTCCGCCTGGGAAATTGCCGTGCATGAAATACCGATCCCCTTTGGTTTTATTTTGGAAAGGTCTTTAAGGAATTCTTTTTCTATCTGTTCTTTTCCTTTTTTGCCAAGGGGCAAACCATAGTCCATCGGCATGGAGATTACCTTTATTTCTACGTCTGGCAGGTTAAATTTAACATAGCTGGCAATCTCCATGACGGGCAATGGATAAGCAGGAACATACATCCCCGTATTTTTTGAAATCGGCTCGATAAATAAAATCATTATATATTTTCCCAAAAGGCGATATGAACGTTTACATCTTTGCGTTAACCCACGTTAAGCAGTGGAAGGTTCCAGCACAGGAATCGATGCCGGTGCTTTTACATCAGCACCTGAGGGAGCGAACAAATTCAATGCCTGGTAATTCTTCCACAGATACCATCCTTCAGGATATTTGTATATGTAATGTTCCATAAATTTCAACACTACCGCTCCAATAGACATATCCCTGGACCGCTGAAAACGTTTTGCCATTTCTTCCCATGAAGTTACAATAAATTTATATCGGTGCTGTTGATTTCTGTGCATCACACCGAAAACAATGGCGGCAGCACATCTTTTAGATAAAAGGTTGATGGTTTTGTCAAGATGAATCTGTTGGCCCAAAAAATGTATTTTTTTATGACGACAGGGCCTCCATTCATCTATCTCATCACACTGGGTAATTACAATTCGATTTTCTCTAAGGTCAGCAAAAATGGCCTTTACGATATTGGGTGTGTGGTCCCCGTCAATCACTTTTACTGAAAAATTGTCTGCTTGTTGAAAGCATAATTTCCGCAAACTATCTGATGAGAACCTTGCGACAATTGTTACCGGATAGTTTTTTGCACCGAGGAAAGCGGGGATAAACTCGAGCCCCCCATAATGACCCGTAATTAAAAGAACGCCGTTTCCTTTGGCAAGCGCTTTTTCCAGTGCTGTCATACCTTCGCCTTCGAAGTGTATTTTAAAGAAGGTTTTCAATGCTTCAGGGGCGCCAAAGGCATTAACAAATTTTTCGTAGTAATGAAATACGATTCCCCGAAACACATTTTTGGTTAATGATCTGATTTCAAATTGGTGTTTATGATCGTTAAAAACCGTGTTAACAGCCTTTTTGATTTGCCATTTTTCTTTTTTGTTAAAAAAGAAATAGAGTTTTCCGAGAATGCTGATGTAATAAAAAGTTACCTTTAATCCCAGAATCTTGCACATAATAATGTTACATCGCCACTGCAGAAAAGAACTTAAGTTTAGACTCATGGTATTACCTCCTTAAGGTTTTAAGAATATCTCTTATGATAATTATCCTTGACTTAAAAGAGAATTGATAACATCCAGATGGAAGTGTTGAAGGTGAGGCGGAAGCAACAGGTTGCTTTAGAATTACAGTCATTCGTTACGAAATATCGGTGGTGAATATTTGATGTTTATCAATCGATTTGTTTAGATTTTTTCTCTCAAAAAGCGTGCCAAAGTGTTCAGTTGAAATCGGCATTTGAAAAAAAACGGTTTTTCTTTAAAATGTTTTATCCATATTGCCGTCAATCCTTGTTGTATGGGCATTCCCATTTTCAATGACCGACCGGCAGAAGATTTTTTTAAGTTCAAAAGATTTAGTAAATCTTGTTCATTTTGACGGCCGAGGATTAGTTATGCACAGAAAAATGTGCATCAGTGCACATTTTTCTGTGCACAATGATATTCAAACCTCTTAAATTGACGTGTCTGAAATTTTGTGTTGATATAATTATTTACATTTTTTTGTTCAAGTAACCTCTGTGGAACATGAATTTGTTCATATCTAACCGGTCGGTCGTAGTGTTTTCATTAACTTAAGGTGAATACTCGAAATTACACTTTGGCATAAAGTTTGCTAAATTTAGGTGTTTTTATATCGCACGACGTTTATCGACGATTTATTTAATTGGGTCGGATTCGAAAAAATCTATTTAACTCGCTTTTTAGAATATCGGGATTATTGGGATGAACAAAAAAGATACAATTCTAGTTGTTGACGATGAAAATGGCGTTCGCCAGTCATTTAACGTGGTGTTAAAAGATGATTATCAAGTGCTTCTCGCCGGAACAGGTCAGGAAGCGATGGATATTTTTAAGAAAAACTCGGTAGATTTAATTCTCCTTGATATCCTTTTACCGGACATAAACGGCCTTGAACTCCTTGAAAAACTCGTAGAGACGGACCCGAATACGGAAATTATCATGGTGACTGCTGTCAATGAGGTTCAAGCGGCAGTGCAGGCGATTAAGCTGGGGGCTTACGAATACATCATTAAACCGTTTGTCGTAGATGATGTTTTAACCGTAATTCTGCGAGCCTTAGAAAAGCGAAGCCTTGTGAAAGAAGTGACGTATCTTAGAGACGAACTGAAACGGTATCATCCATTTGAAAAAATGGTGGGTAAAAATAAAAAAATGAGAAAAATATTTGATTTAATTTCGACGATTGCTCAGAGTGACGGGACCGTACTGATACAAGGAGAAAGCGGAACAGGAAAGGAACTTGTTGCCAGGGCCATACACAATCGTAGCCATAGAAAGAATCAGCCGTTTGTGGTTGTAAATTGTGCAGCCATACCGGCGACACTGATGGAGAGCAAAATCTTCGGGCACAACAGGGGCGCTTTCACTGGGGCCATCAATACCAGTATTGGAAAACTGGAACTTGCCGATACCGGCACCGTTTTTTTTGATGACATCGATCTTCTTGATGTCAATATGCAGGCAAAACTATTAAGGATTATTCAGGAAAGGGAATTTGAAAGACTCGGCAGTGCAAAGGTTGTCAGAATAGATGCCAGGTTTGTTGCGGCTTCCAATAAGGACATTTACAAATTGATAAAGAGCGGTGCATTTCGTGAAGATCTTTATTATCGGCTGAATGTTTTTCCGATATGGCTTCCGCCCTTGAGAGAGAGAAGAGATGATATTCCTTTGCTTCTGGACCATTATTTGGAACTGAACTCCAATGAGGCCGGTAAACCCCCCAAAAAGTTTTCTAAAAAAGCTGTTAAAGTATTAATTAGTTATAATTGGCCTGGAAATGTTCGAGAGCTTAAGAATTTGGTGGAAAGATTGTTTACCATTACTAAAGGTCCGATCATCCATCTCGAAAATAATGCCGCAGATAATATCGGTAAAAAGAAAATTAAGGACATGCCTCTTAAAAAGGCCGTAAGCATATTTGAGAAAAAATATATTTCTGATGTTCTGGAAAGCGTAGATGGAAATAGAACAAAAGCGGCCAAAAAGCTCGGCATTCATCGTAATACCTTGTTGATGAAAACTAACGATTTTGGTCTTTAAGGACGTTTTTTGCTGATAAATAGTGTCCATCCATAAATGAGGATTTTTGTTCAAGATCAAGGCATGCGAAAAAAATAACCACAGGCATATGTTTGATATTCCGAGGATTATTTTTTGAGCATAACGCAGAGATTGGGCAAAAAGACCATTTATGGATGGACACTAAATAGAACCGGCGACGTTTAAGAAACCGAAGGCCATTCAATGATGCACATAAATCTGTGCATCGATCCACAAAAAAAGTTGCACTTTTGGATTTGCTGGCAGAAAAACGGATCAAAAATCAATCCCTATAACCTTTAAAAATCTCTTAAAACATCTGTTTTCCATTTTTTCAACAACACCAGAGGGTGAAGGCCCTGGTCCTGTCGTAAATAATGTCATCACAAGAAAATGGTGTAAAACACATAAAATCACTTAAAAATATGGGTGCAAAACTTGAGTTTTTACATTCGGCATCTTTTTTTCATTTATCCTTGACATGAATTTATAAAATGTCTATAGGATTTCTCTTAAATGTAATGATTCTAATTGTTATTTCCATTTGGAGCCGTCGATTAATAAATCTTGGATCTTTTTTAATTTCGATTGCGGATCGGCGATAAAATTGGGAGTTCGGAGCAGTCCTGAATATGAGGCTGAAGACATTACTGGCACAGAGAAAAACCGCCATTGTAAAAAAGTGGTTTGCCGCGACGATTGAGACGTATCCATCCGATACGGCAAAATTCCTTAAAAGCCGGAAAGATCCTTTTGCCAACCCTGTGGGTCGAACCATCTATCAAGGATTGGCGGCATTATTTGACGAACTCCTTAAGGAAACGGATCATGACGTCATACGATCCTTCCTTGACCCGATCATCAGAATCAGAGCGATTCAAAACTTTTCCCCCTCCCAAGCCACAAGTTTTATCTTTTTTTTAAAAAATGTCATCAGAGACAATATAAAAAAAGAGGATTTCCAAGGGCAGCTGTTTAGCGAGCTGTTGGTGTTTGAGTCTAAGATTGATGAACTGAGCCTGATTGCGTTTAACCTTTATATGAATTGCCGGGAAAAGATTTATGAACTCAAGGCCAACGAGATGAAAAACAGGACGTTCAGGGCTTTTGAGCGGGCGGGTTTGGTGCGTGAGACGCCGGCGGAACAGCCGGATTTAGATAATATTAATATATGCAAGGAGGCTTCAAACGATAAATAGATTCGATTTTTCGCAAAATCATGGTCGAGCTTTTTTATCAAAACAGCTCGAAATAATTTTGGATAAATTCTATCTCGTCGTCATGGGGTCATCAAGTGAGGTAATGATATAATGAATATTAGTTACATGTATTCCCTCATCGCGGTCGTCGTTCTATTTCTGCTGGCTTATGTCGGTGTTAAATTTCCGGGGGGCGAGGTATTTTTCGGCGTTGTCATACCTTATCTGGCGATCATTATTTTTGTTTTGGGATTTGTTAACCGTGTTGTAGACTGGGCGCGTTCACCGGTGCCTTTTAGAATTCCCACAACATGCGGTCAACAAAAAACACTTCCCTGGATTAAACCGGCCAGTATCGACAACCCCTCCACCACAGGCGGCGTTATCGTACGAATGATACTGGAGGTTGTTTTTTTACGGTCGTTATTCAGAAACACAAAAGCCGAGTTAAAAGCCGGGGATAAAATTTCCTATGAGTGGGAAAAGTGGTTGTGGCTCTTTTCGCTGGCGTTTCATTGGGCTTTTTTTACCGTGTTGTTCAGACATCTGCGCTTTTTTACTGAACCGGTGCCGGCTTGTGTGGCATTATTGGGAAAACTGGACGGATTCCTTCAGATCGGCCTCCCGATACTCATGTTGTCCGGCGTGGTATTGCTTGTGGCCGTAACTTTTCTATTTTTGAGAAGAATATGGATTCCCCAGGTAAAATACATATCGCTGGGTTCAGACTATTTCCCACTTTTTCTTATCTTTGGTATCGCATTTACCGGTATTCTGATGCGGTATTTTACCAAAGTGGATATTGTCGGCGTCAAAGCGTTCACCATGGGACTGGTTACCTTTAAACCCCACATCACCGAAGGGATCGGCAGCATTTTTTATGTTCATCTCTTTTTTGTCAGTGTGCTTTTGGCCTATTTCCCGTTCAGCAAACTCATGCATTTGGGGGGTATCTTTATGAGCCCCACTCGAAATCTGGCCAACACCAGCCGGGTCAAAAGGCATGTCAATCCGTGGAATTATCCGGTTAAGATTCATACCTACGACGCTTATGAAGATGAATTCAGGGAAAAAATGATAGAGGCCGAACTTCCTGTTGAAAAAATGATGGCGCCGGAAACGCCGGAGGAACCCGAGGAAAAGGAGTAAATAATGTCAGAGACCCCCAAACCTGATGAATTGTTTTCAAACATAGATTATCGACCTCCCAGCTCGGGATGGATGGACACCCCCGTTGATATTCAGAAGGGGATCTATTCTTATGCTGGAAACCCCAAAAGCCTTGAATATGTCGGTCTCCCGTTTGCACGGCAGTGGAATCCCATAGATGAAGACTGGAAACTTCCCGAAAACTGGAAAGAGATTATTTCCAAAGGTTTCAGGGAACGGCTCGATCGGTTTCGCTCCATAAAAGTCTTCATGGATATCTGTGTCCGTTGCGGGGCCTGTGCCGACAAATGCCATTTTTTTATCGGATCCGGTGATCCTAAAAACATGCCGGTTTTACGGGCGGAACTTCTCCGTTCGGTATACAGAAACGATTTTACAACCGCCGGCAAAATTATCGGATCCATCGGAAAGAACTTTAAAAAAATTATCGGTGCCAGGGAACTGGATCTGCAAGTCTTGAAAGAATGGTGGTACTATCTATTTCAGTGCTCAGAGTGCCGGCGCTGTTCGGTTTTCTGCCCCTACGGCATCGACACGGCCGAGATTACCATCATGGGCCGGGAGCTGTTGAATCTAATCGGCCTAAATATCGACTGGATTGCAACGCCGGTGGCCAATTGTTACAGAACAGGGAATCATCTCGGAATTCAGCCCCATGCCTATAAGGATATGATGGACTTTTTTGCCGATGACATCGAAGAGATCACCGGTGTAAAGGTGGAACCCAGTTTTAACAGAAAAGGCGCGGAAATCCTCTTTGTCACGCCTTCCGGTGATGTTTTTGCCGACCCCGGCACATATACCTGTATGGGGTACATGATGCTGTTTCATTATTTACAGGAAAAATATGGGTTTGATATCACCTGGAGCACCTATGCTTCCGAGGGTGGAAATTTCGGTTTTTTTACCTCTCACGAGATGATGAAACGGCTGAATGCAAAGATGTACGCTGAAGCAAAAAGACTGGGCGTAAAATGGATCCTCGGGGGAGAGTGTGGCCACATGTGGCGGGTCATTAACCAGTATATGGATACGATGAACGGCCCGGCCGATTTTCTGGAAGAGCCGGTTTCTCCCATCACCGGAACCAAGTTTGAAAATGCCAAATCGACCAAGATGGTTCATATTACCGAGTTTACCGCCGATCTGATCAAACACAATAAACTCGAACTGGACCCCAGCCGCAATGACCATTTGAAGGTAACCTATCACGACTCCTGCAACACTTCCCGAGGCATGGGACTGCTGGAAGAGCCCCGGTACGTTATTAAAAACGTATGCAATAATTTCTATGAGATGCCGGCCAACACCATCCGGGAACAGACCTTCTGCTGCGGCAGCGGGTCCGGCCTCAATGCCGGCGAAAACATGGAATTGAGGATGCAGGGCGGTCTGCCCAGGGCCAATGCGGTTAAATATGTTCATGAAAAACACGGGGTGAATATGCTGTCATGCATTTGCGCCATTGATCGGGCGGCATTGCTGTCTTCCATGGAGTACTGGGTACCGGAAGTGGATGTTACGGGCGTTCATGAGATGGTGGCCAATGCACTGATTCTGCCCGGTGAACAAAAAAGAACGACAGACCTGCGCAGTGAACCGCTGCCGGGAATGGAGGATGACGATGCCGAATAACAAAAAGATGTATGATAAGGGAAAAGTCGTTGCAGGTCTATGCATCTTTGTGGTGTTGATAACATTTCCTTTCTGGTTCAACCTTGGAAAGGCCGCTCCGGCACCCGAAATCAAACTCAGTGAAAAAGCGAAAGCCGCCAAAGAGTGCGTCATGCCAAAGGCAATCATGAAATACGAGCATATGCAGCTTTTGAATGAATGGCGGGAAACGGTGACTCGGGAGGCCAAGCGAATCTATGTCAACAGCAGCGGAAAGAAATTCAATATGAGTCTTTCCAATACCTGTTTGGACTGTCACGTAGAGAAGGCTGAATTTTGTGACAAGTGCCACAATTATGCTTCGGTAACCCCTTACTGCTGGGATTGCCACATCGATCCGAAGGAGGCAAAGTGATGGAAAGCAGTAGAAGACGCTTTTTGAAAATAGTTGGAGTTTCAGCGCTGGGTTTAGGGGCCAAACCGGTCTTCGATGTCATGGCCTCTTCTGGCGAAACGGCACAACCGAAAACCATCAAAGGTGAAAATGCCCTTACCGCCAAACGATGGGGAATGGTCATCGACACCCGGAAATTGCAGTCAGAAAAAGATCTCGAGCCGATGATCGAAATCTGTGACAAGATTCATAATGTTCCCAAGTTTGAAAATAAGAATCATGAGATCAAGTGGCTCTGGGAAGAAGAGTTTAAACATGTGTTTCCCATGCAGGAACAGGACTTTTTAGGTGACAGACTCAAGCACATGTCTTTTTTGACGTTATGTAATCATTGTGAAAAGGCGCCATGTGTCAGGGTGTGTCCCACAAAAGCAACCTTTAAGCGCGAAGACGGCATTGTACTGATGGATTTTCACCGATGCATCGGCTGCAGATTCTGCATGGCGGCATGCCCTTACGGGTCGAGAAGTTTCAACTTCAGAGATCCACGACCCTTTATCAAGGAGACCAACCTTAAGTTCCCCACAAGAACAAAAGGGGTTGTTGAAAAATGCAACTTCTGTGCGGAAAGGCTGGCGGTTGGGAATATTCCTGCCTGTGTGGAAGTGTCAAAGGGTGCGCTGACTTTCGGGGACCTGGATGATCCTGAATCAGAAGTTAGAAAGGTTTTGAGAAACAACTACACAATTCGTCGTAAACCGGCCCTGGGTACGGGCCCATCAGTTTTCTATATTGTATGAGGTGGTTATGCTTGAAAAGGCGTTGACAGGAACAAAGAAATACTATGGATGGATGGCGGCACTTTTGGCCGTTATCGGTGTTGGTTTTGCCTGCTACCTGTGGCAGTTTCAATTCGGTCTGGGAATTACCGGCATGAGCCGGGATGTATCGTGGGGATTCTACATTGCCCAGTTCACATTTCTGGTCGGTGTTGCCGCATCTGCGGTCATGGTGGTTCTTCCTTATTACCTTCATAACTATAAAGCTTTTGGCAGGATTACCATTTTAGGAGAATTTCTGGCGGTGGCGTCTGTTACCATGTGCATTCTGTTTATCTTTGTGGACCTCGGCCAGCCGACGCGGGTTGTCAATGTTCTTTTGCACCCCACACCCAACTCGATCCTTTTTTGGGATATGATTGTGTTAAACGGGTATCTTTTTCTGAACATCGTCATCGGATGGAAAATACTTGAAGCAGAAAGAAACGATGTTGCCCCGGCAGGCTGGTTAAAACCGTTGATATATCTTTCGATTCCATGGGCAGTCAGCATCCATACGGTAACAGCCTATCTTTACTGCGGCCTTCCCGGACGGGGCTTCTGGTTGACCGCCATATTGGCCCCGCGGTTTCTTTCTTCAGCATTTGCTGCGGGTCCGGCACTTTTAATTCTGTTGTGCATGATTGTCAGAAAACTTACCAAATTTGATCCCGGCAAGGAACAGATCCAGTCACTGGCCAAGGTCGTGGCATATGCCATCACGGTGAATGTATTCTTCTTTCTCTGTGAGGTGTTTGTTGTATTTTACAGCAACATACCCGAACATATGGACCATTTAAAATACTTGTTCGTGGGACTTCACGGACATGGTGTCCTGGTGCCCTGGATGTGGGCATCCATGATATTGATGGTGGTATCGATTATTCTGCTGGTGAATCCCGTCACCCGCAAAAACGAGACCGTTCTGGTTGTTGCCTGTATCACCGTTTTTGTCGGTACGTGGATTGACAAGGGACTTGGAATGATTTCAGGCGGGTTTGTACCGAATCCATTGCATCATGTGAATGAATATGTTCCGACATTACCCGAAATTCTTATCGCCCTCGGGGTATGGGCCATAGGCTTTCTGGTGTTGACCGCCCTGTTTAAGGTCGCGGTGACGATAAAGGAAGAGGTTGCGGGATTGGCGTAACATATTACGGAAACCATTTTTAATAAAGGGGTCATTTGTTGAGATGACCCCTTTTTTTATGTGTAATTCAGGAGTCGGGGTGTTTTTATTTTTCGAATCGCTCCATGGATAATGTTTTTCACAACCATTCACGGTTTTTTTTAAATCCCAAATTCCAAGCACCAAATTACAAATAAATCTCAAAATCCAATATTCAATGACCAAAATCTTTAAGCCAGAAATAGGAAAGAGGATAAGGGAAACCACGGATGAACACGAATAAACACAAATATTTTGAAAAATAAGAAAGTAAGAAGGAGAGAAGATCAGCCTTTGGCCCATAGGGCCTACGGCCCGGAGGGAAGGTCGGCATATTTTCTTGATTTCCAAACTTCTCACTTTCTAACCTTCTCATCTTCTAATTACATTTGCGTCCATTTGCGGTGATCTATTTTCTAATTCCTATTTTCTAAAAAAACGAGACATTGTTTGGATTTTCGAATTTTGGTCATTGTGATTTGTTTGGAGTTTGGGATTTATTATTTGGAATTTTCTCTTCGGTATGCTGCTTACAAGGCTTTTTAGAAATATTGGTGCGTGAAATCAAAGTTACTTATGTTCGTGTACATATGCCCCATGGGGATGAGCATGGACATGTTGATGTGCGTGAACCTCCTGATCAAAAAGGATCTTTCCATTTTCCATGATATAGATATGATCTGTTATTTCAGCCAGAAAATCGATTTCATGGGAGATGATGATATACGACAGATCAAGGTCGGACAGCACGTTTTTGAGCGTTGTTTGTGTTTTTTCATCAAGACCGCTGGTGGGTTCATCAAGAAGAAGCACTTCTGGTTCCATGGCCAAAACCGTGGCCAGTGAAACCAGCTTCTTTTCTCCTCCGGAAAGCTTATAGGTGATCCTGTCCTCAAAGCCCGAAAGGCCTAAAAAATTTAACGTATGAAGGGAGATCTCCATGGCTTCATCCCGGGACTTGCCCAGATTCAGCGGGCCGAAGGCGACATCCTCTAAAACCGTGGGTGAAAATAACTGGTCGTCGGCATCCTGGAAAAGAAGGCCTATTTTTTTCCGAACATCTATAAAGTCTTTTTCCGTTTTACAAGGAGTGTTATAAATTTCAATCGAGCCGGAGGAAGGCTTTAAGAGGCCCATGATAATTTGAAACAGGGTGGTTTTTCCACTGCCGTTTGGCCCCATCAGACCGATCCGATCCCCTTTGAAAAGTTGTAGATCGAGGTCGGCGAGAACATTGGGACCGCCGGTATAGTTGAAACTGACATCTTCAAGGTTAAGAATTAAATGATTTGGGCCCACTCCACGACTCCCATAATAACAATCATCGCCATCATAAAAATTATGGAAACGATGTCACTTGTTTTAAAAGAAAATTCTTTCAAACTGTAAAGATCCCCCTTGAAACCCCGGCACAGCATGGCGTTGTGGACCCTGTGAGCCCTGTCAAAACTTCGAACCAGAAGCATCCCCACCACATAGGCAAATGTTTTGTAGGTGTGAAGATCGGTTTTGGGGATAAACCCTCGAATTTTTATTGAGTTTTTCAAACGAAGATACTCTCTGTATATGGCATGAATATAGCGGTAAGTAAAGAAAAACAGATGCACAATTTTTTTGGGGATTTTGAGTTGGTGCATGGCGTGGCCCATGGAAAAGATGGGTGTCGACGCAGCCAGAGCGATCAACATCAGCATCATGGCGTTGGATTTAATGCTGATCCGTGTGGCATAAAACACGCCTTCTCGGGTGACGGCCAGGGACCCCATAAAAAAAAGCGGTTCTCCTCCAAATGTAAAGGGGAGAAAAAGCCAGAGGAAAAGAATCAGCATATTAACGGGTATCAGTCTTTTGAAAAGTTCCCTTACCGGCACTTTGGCTGTCATTACAATCAACAAACCAAGCGTCAACGACCCCAGAAGAACCTGAAACCGGTTGGCTGCTGCCACAACAATGGAAAACAGAAACACGACGATGAGCTTGCCGCGAGGATCAAGCCCATGGATAAACGAATCACCGTTTGTCAGTTCTTCAAACATTAGCGGTGTCTTTTTCGGTTTGCAAAATAAAGGGCAATACCCACCAGCCCCAGAATATAGCCGATTCCGCCCATGATTTCTGTAAAACCGGGCTTCTGGTTCATCGCATCGGCCAGCATTTGGGTAATGGGCCGAAGCTTTTTATCCAGGGAAGCATTAATGATTTCCTCGATTTCTTGTCTTTCCAAAGATATCTTTGTAGATCCGAAAACATCAACATTCTTCAAAATGTCGGCCGAACCTGAATCGGTTACCAGTGGCGCCTTTATGCCGGTCGGTTGAACAGCGGTTTTCGATTCAGTCTCGCCAAGTTCTTCGGCCTGTAATTTCCACACAGCCAAGTGGCCCATGGAGGCTTTCAATACGATCTTTAATGCTGTCTTTTGGGGGATTTTAAAAGAAAACATCCCGTTTCCGTCGGTTTTGCCCTCAAGAAGCAAAACATCTTTAACATCATAAACGAGTATCGGTGCGTTTTTTACCCGTTTGCCTCCGCTGAATTTGCTCTGGGTGTGAATTATATCCCCATCCACCCAGGCAAAAACAGTGACATTGTGAGCAGAAACCAACGCGGGTAAAAACAAAAGCCACGGCATTGTTAAAATAAGACAAAAAATACAATATTTTAACGAAAAAACGACCGCATGATGTGGATTTTCACGAAACATGGTCTCCCTCCAGAATTTCAGGTCTTACCTTTTTTAGAAACAGGGTGCAGGTGGTCGTCAAAATCCCTTCGATAAACATCACAGGCAGGTGGGCTGCAACCACCAGTTTTGCAGCGGGTAAAAACGCTTCGCCGGTTAAATACAAAGACAATCCCACCATAATACCGGATAACAGGACTGAAAAAAATCCGGTGGCAAATGCGCAGATAGTAACGGTGGTCTTACCCATGCCGGTCTTCAGGCCGTTTTTAAATATGTGATAACAGATTACGGCAGGAAGTGCCATATTCAGTGTATTTACACCAAGGGTTGTTATCCCCCCAAATTGAAAAAGGAGTGCCTGGAGTGCAAGACCGACGAGAATGGCGGGGAAGGCTTTCCACCCAAGAATCAACCCTACCAGGCCGTTTAAGATAAGATGCGCTGAAACCGGACCTGCTGGCACATGAATTAAAGAGGCCACAAAAAAAGCTGCCGACAGAATTCCTATGGTGGGGATTTCCTTTTGGTCCAGGTTTTTCATGCCCACGGCAACACCTGCCGCCGCAAGGGCCGCTCCCCCTATGAGAACGGCCGGTGATAATACGCCTTCAGATATATGCATGGCTTTAAAAGATAGTTACGAGTTACGAGTGACGGGTGACGAGTTAAAAGTGGCTCGTAAGGAATGAAGCCCAATTTTGCATCGTCACTATTCACTATTCACTATTTAGTATTCACTGTTCAAAAATTCTACTTCATATCATGAAACTCCACCCAGATGACGGCACCCAGCTCCACGTCTTTGTCTTCACCGTTATGTTTTAGCTTAAAATCACCCTGGCTTAAAGCGGCGAAACCCCACCATCCGGATTTGGGTGCGGCGTAGGAAAATACACCATTATTGTCAGCTTTGACGGTCTGGGTGACCATGTAATCCGTGGGTGCTGTAAACGTTTTGTTTTTATTATAAAATTCCACCTCAACTTGGGCATATGGGACCGGTTTCCCGTTTAGTTTGACGATTCCCTGGAAAAGATTTCCGGTATAGAGGCCATAAGGCTTTGTCAGGGGGACAATCTCGGTTTTTAATCCCACTTCTTTGTCCCAGCCTTCATCGTCACCAAATGCTGTCACCACCGTCTTTGAGTAATGTATGATAAAACAATCTTCCGCAGATTCCCAGTAAGGCTTTGGCTCCATGTAAAACATAAACACGCCGGGTCTTTTGACGTTATAATCCAATTTCCAAGCTGTATGCCCCATGAGTTGTATTTTTTTCAGATGACTCAGAAGATTCTGTTTTTTCCCGTTGGCCATAACACCAAAAACATGGGGTTTCGTCAGTTCCATTCCTACACTTTCAAAAGGATGTGAAAAGGATACCATAAGGGTAACGGTTCGATGGTCTTCCGGCATGACCATGGAATCCGATGGAATCACCATGCCGAAATGTGCAAATGTCTGCCCTGGAATTATCAAACTGATGATGATGGATAGAAATAGAGTCCCTTTTATCATGAAAAACCTCCTTTGCCCAAAAAAAAACCACAAAGTGACAATATCTTCCTGATATCCATCCCTTCGTGGTTTCGATTTTTTTTTAATGAGACAAATTATTAGAGCAGCCTTCTGACTAGAAATATTCGTAATTATCTATAGCACCAAATTGAGGATGTCAATACAAATTAAGATTCATAGATATCCCGTTTGTTTTCCCTGTGGTCGACCATGTAGAGAAGGGTTCCTTTTTCTCTAATTCTGTCTAAAAGACTCGGGAGTTTCTGTCTGTCGATTTGGTAAATCCTGAAGTAAATATTTAAATATCCTTCGGGGGAATTTTCAAATGAACTCAGTATGCTGGCGGTACGTCCTCCATATTCATGAACGAGTTCTCTGACCTCTTTGATGGGACCCGGCATGTCTTTGATTCGAATAGCAAACTGAATGCCTTTTTTCCCCAATCCACTAAGGGATATGAGGACTCTGAAAATATCACTCCGGGTGATAATACCGACCAGTCGATCATTTTCATCGAGAACCGGAAGACCTGAAATCTTTTCCTCCAAAAGAAAGGCAGCAGCTTCTTCTACCGTGTCGTTAGGTCTTGCGAGATAGACCGGTTCTTTCATTAAATCTCTGACTTTAATTTTGGATATCAGAAATAAAAGTTCGTGCATATCGAGGGTCGTTGCATCGGAAGGGGATGCTTTTTTCAGGTCCCTGTCGGTGATGATGCCCACAATTTTCTCATTCTCCATGACAGGCAGCATTTTGATATTTTGTTCCTGTAAAATATAAATGGCATTTTGCATCGAATCATCAGCATCCACAGTTATAATCTCTTTGCTCATCCAATTTTTAACCAGCATATTTTTCCCTCCTGTGTTAATTTAGACCACCGATCATTTTTAAATAGACCATAGTCCTTAGAATCCGGAGCTAAAGAAAACTTATCACGAAAGCACGAAAATACGAAAACAGAAAACAGAAAAATAAGTTCAGGTGGTTTACATTTTGTTATCAGCGGAAGATTCGATTTTACCATCCAATTGTCACATATTTTATTGAGAAGTTACCTAAACCATTCAACTGCTTAACGATATCTATAATTTCGCGCTTTCAATATTTCGTGTTTTCGTGATTATTTGTTTAAAATTTCTATCTAAAAGAACAAATGATATCGTAACGCACCTATTATCTCATAAAAGCCGGTACGCTTCAAGTGTACCCGAAAAATTTTGACTTCAAAGTGTCTTGACTTGGAAATGAAAAGTCTTTATGAATTGAAACTCTTTTAAAAATGAAACATCAAGCAAACACGAAAGATAGAAAGTGTAAAGTAAATGAAGGAAAAAATAAAGAACATCATCTCAGGTGCCATTTCACTTGCACATGAAAACAAAGCGCTGCCTTGTGCCGAGTTTTCTGAAATCGAAATTGAAGTGCCGAAAGTTCAATCCCATGGTGACTTTTCCACAAATATTGCCATGGTTACTGCATCGATTCAAAAGATGCCGCCACGAAAAATTGCAGAAGCGATTTTAAAATATATCAAAGATCCGGACCGAATTCTGGCGAAAACACAGATCGCCGGTCCTGGATTTATTAATTTTTTTATAAATACATTCTCCTGGCACCCTGTTTTGCGCAAAATTCATCAAGAGGATATTGTTTATGGTGCTTCGGACATTGGGAACGGTCAAAAAATACAAGTGGAATTTGTTAGTTCCAATCCCACAGGCCCGCTGCATGTCGGTCATGGACGGGGTGCTGCTGTGGGGGACAGTGTAGCGAACTTATTGCGATTTTGCGGATATGATGTTCAAAAAGAGTATTACATCAACGATTCGGGTCGTCAGATAAATACCCTGGGTAAATCTGTGTATCTGCGCTATAGGGAGTTGATGGGGGAAACTATTCAGTTTCCGGAGGAGTGTTATCAGGGCGATTATATCCGCGATTATGCTAAAGAGATCACAGAATTGAAAGGGAAGACGCTGTTTGATCAGGATGATGAGCCGTCGATTTTCTTTTGTGCCCGTTTCGCAGCAGAGCGAATTATTGAAGATATTCGAAAGGATCTGATGGATTTCGGCATTGAGTTTGATAACTGGTTCAGCGAACAAAGCCTTTATGATACCGGCAAGGTGAACGCTGTTATCGAAGATTTTAAAGAAAAAAACATTATTTACAAAAAAGACGGGGCGTTATGGTTCAAAACCACGAATTTTGGAGATGAAAAAGACCGTGTGGTTGTCCGTAAAAATGGACAGACCACATATTTTGCATCCGACATTGCATATCACATGGATAAATTTGAGCGCGGGTTTCATCGGGTCATCGATGTCTGGGGGGCTGACCATCACGGATATATTCCCCGGGTCACCGGCGCCATTGAAGCATCGGGGCTCAATAGAGACCGATTTAACGTTATCCTGGTGCAGCTTGTCAACCTCCTTAGAGAAAAAGAACCGGTGGCCATGTCGACCCGAGCCGGTGAATTTGTAACTTTAAGTGAAGTTGTCAAGGAAGTCGGGAGAGATGCTGCAAGATTTATATTTCTTACGCGTCATTATGAAAGCCCTCTTGATTTTGATCTGGAACTGGCAAAGAAAAAGACAAATGACAACCCGGTTTTCTATGTCCAATACGTTCATGCCAGAATATCGAGTATTTCGCGAAAAAGCCGGGAAAGGGGTTTGGACGAATTGGAATGGGATGAGGCGGCTGCAGCGATGCTGAAAGAACCCGAGGAGATCAACCTCATTAAAGCCATGGCCCGTTATCCCGAAGTTATCGAAGACAGCGCAAAATATATGGAGCCGCACAGAATCACATTTTATCTGATGGATCTTGCGTCTTCTTTTCACGCTTACTACAACAAGCACAGGGTTCTATCCGACGAATTGTTGTTGTCCAAGGGGCGGCTCTATCTGGTGCTGGCGGTCCGGAAAGTTATCCGAAACGGACTGACGCTTCTGGGTGTATCTGCGCCGGAAAAAATGTAACCTTGAATTTCTCACCGCAGAGCCGCAGAGAACGCAGAGACTTATATAATTTTCCATTACCGTTGAGAGGACGGTAATGGAAAAATGTTCCATCTATCTTTAGTAAGTTTAAGGTAATTGCTATGAATATCAATCAATTGAGCAGTAAAATCATTGGTGCTGCTATTGAGGTTCATAAAATTCTTGGACCAGGGTTGCTCGAATCAACATATGAAAAGTGCCTGTGCCATGAACTAAGTATTCAAGGTTTGTTGTTCGAAAAACAAAAGACTCTATCTATAGATTATAAAGGAAAGAAACTGGACTGTGGTTACAGACTTGATATAGTTGTTGAAAATGCAATCATCCTTGAATTGAAATCATGTGAGACAGTAGAATCGATCCATAAAGCACAACTTTTGACATATCTTAAATTGTCAGGACTTAATTTAGGATTAATTCTCAATTTTAATGTGTCTCTTATGCGAAATGGCATCGTTAGAATTGCAAATGAGCTTAAAGAATAGCCCTGAAAACTTGAATCTATTTGTTTTTCGCCCTCTCAGCGGAAAACAAAAAAATAAATTCTCAGCGCTCTTTGCGTCTCTGCGGTGAACTGTAAAAAAATAATGGGTAAAAAAGAAAAAACACCGTCCCCAAAAAAGAAATCTTCCAAAAAGCAGACACGTAAAGGACTGATTCCATGGATAGGGTTAACATTGTTTGTCTGTGCGTGGATGTTTGTTCTTGGCATTCTTGTGGGAAGAGAGATGGTCCCTGTAAAGTTTGATATCGAAAAGCTTCAGAATGACTTGGCTGCTTTGAAGGAAGCGGTTATCAAAAAGGAACTGGATCAGTACAAAATAGATTCAAGTACCGATGACAGCAAAACAAAAATGGGATTTTATGAAACGCTTAAGAAGACCGGCGGTGAAGCCAGACTGAAAAACGACACGATCGAACGTCAGAAAAAGTCTGAGCCGAAAAAGACCGCTTCTTTGCAAAAGAAAAAGTCTGAGCCGAAAAAGACCGCTTCTTTACAAAAGAAAAAGATGCCGACCCAAAAAACCGGCCCGGCTCCAAAAGTAAAAACTTCCGATTCAAAAAAGGCATCTCCAAATAATAACAAATTTACAATTCAGGTCGCTTCATTAAAAGATTCCGGGGTTGCCGACAAGTTGGTGAGCCGGTTAAAAAAAGGGGGGTATCCGGCATATCGAAGTATCGGAAAAATCCCCGGGAAAGGCATCTGGTACCGGGTGCGGGTCGGGTATTTTAACAGCAGGTCCGAAGCCGGTTCTACGTTCAAGCGTCTAAAAAAAGAAAAGTTAGACGCCATCATTGTTCAACGTTAACCAGGATATTTCATGAAAATTTTTGAGAGGCCTTTTTTAAAAAATGAAAACAGTTCGTTATTTACAATTTTACTGTGAGTTGTAGGATGGTAGTTTGTTACGAATACGTTATAGTTCTATTTCTCAAAAATTTTCACCCTACGGGCGTGTCCGAGACGCCCATTTGCCGCGTTATCAAGGGCTTGTAGTAGTATACTACGACTGCGCCCTTGAATGCCTTGCAAATGAACGTCTCGCAAACGTGAAATATCCGTGCGAGGGGTTTAATTTCCGATAACTTTAGACATTTTAGACTTTAGTTCACTTTAGGCACTTTCCCGGCTTGTTCGGGTTAAGGAGATTTTATGAAGATAAGCAGAGAAGAAGTCATCCATGTGGCAGACCTTGCCCGTTTGGATGTGGACAACGAACTTATCGACAAATTTGCCGTCCAGATTGGAACAATACTGGAATATGTGGATACCTTGGAAAATGTTGATACGAAAGGCGTGCGCCCAACCTCTCATGCCATTTCCATGACCAATGCCTTCCGGGAAGATGAAGAAAAACAGATTTCTAACAGGGATTCGGCCCTGGCCAATGCCCCGGATAAAGCGGATGGAAATTTCATCGTTCCCAAGGTCGTGGGATAACGATTTTGGATTTAGGAATGCGGATTTTAGATTTTTATACATAGCTTATGGTTCAAATTCATCAAATAATATAGAGAAGAACCTAAAGTATTTACTGAAATACAGAATAAAAGGATTAGCAGGTATGAAACTTAATGAACTGACCATACAAGAAGCCCACCGACGTTTAAGAAAAAAAGAGATCTCTTCACAGGATCTGACTCGAGCAGTTATTGATCGCATAAATGCAGTCGATGAAGCCCTGGGTGCATATCTCACCGTGGACGATGAAATGGCCATGGCCCAGGCCAAGATTGCCGATAAAGCAATTTCAAACGGCAACATTAGACCACTTACGGGAATTCCCATTGCGCTAAAGGACCTCATCTGCACAAAAGGTCTTCGGACGACATGTGGGTCAAAGATTCTTGAAAATTTCATACCGCCATACGATGCAACGGTGGTAAAAAAATTGAGAAGAGAACATGCGGTGATTGTTGGGAAACTGAACATGGATGAATTTGCCATGGGGTCTTCCACCGAAAACTCGGGCTTCAAGCTCACACGCAATCCATGGGACCTGACGCGTATCCCCGGCGGGTCGAGTGGTGGATCCGCAGCGGCGGTCGCAGCGGATATGTGCATTGGCGCCCTGGGTTCGGATACCGGAGGGTCCATTCGCCAGCCCGCTTCTCACTGTGGTGTGGTCGGCTTGAAACCGACGTATGGCAGGGTTTCTCGCTTTGGCCTGGTGGCATTTGCTTCCTCTTTGGACCAGATCGGACCTTTGACGAAAAATGTCACCGACAGTGCCTTTTTGATGAATACTATCTCAGGTTACGATGCTTCGGATTCCACTTCGGTGCCCGAGGATGTGCCGGACTATGCGTCCTTTCTTGAAAATGGTTTGAAAGGGATGACCGTGGGTATTCCCAAAGAATACACGGCCACCCAGGGGCTTGATCCAGACGTTTTTCATGCCGTGGAAGGCGCTGTAAAAAAAATTGAAGACCTGGGCGCCCAATGCATTGAAATCTCTTTACCCCACACGAAATATGTGGTGGCGGCTTATTATGTCATTGCACCTTCTGAAGCCAGTTCGAACCTGGCCCGGTATGACGGCGTTAAATATGGTTACAGGGATAAAGAAAAAAAATATCTCATGGATATGTACAAAAGCACGCGTTCCAAAGGATTTGGTCCCGAAGTGCAGCGCCGGATTCTTTTAGGAACCTATTCGCTTTCTGCGGGATACTACGATGCATATTACGGAAAGGCTTCCCAGGTGAGAACACTGATCATAGAAGATTTTAAAAAAGCGTTTAACACCTGCGACGTGATCCTTTCCCCGGTGGCGCCCACTCCCGCGTTTAAAATAGGGGAGATGGCCGATGATCCGCTGACCATGTATTTGTCCGACATATTTACGATTTCAGCAAACCTTGCCGGAATTCCCGGAATTTCCGTTCCTTGCGGATTTTCATCCGAAGGTCTTCCAGTGGGGCTTCAGATCATGGCCAGGCATTTTGAGGAGGGAAAACTTTTAAAGGTGGCCTACAATTTCGAACAGGCAACGGATTTTCATACGAAAAAACCGATGTTAAAATAATTTATTAGACCACGAAGAACACGAAGGGACACGAAGATTGAAATTTGAGGAATTAAATGGTTTTATAAATTCGTATTCATTCGCGGAGTAGTTGAGTTGGTGGAAATTCAATAACAAATCTCAAATAACAAGCAAATACCAATGACCAAAATCTCAAATAACAAACCAGTATATGATCTTGAAGAAAGAACATTCCAGTTTGCTAAAGCTGTTAGGCTTTTCGTTAAAACATTGCCAAAGACAATTACAAATATCGAGGATGGCAAACAAGTAGTAAAAGCCTCGGGTTCCGTGGGTGCAAACTACAGGGAGGCCAATGAATCATTAAGCAAAAAAGACTTTTTGATGAGGATGAAAATAAGCCGTAAAGAAGCCAAAGAAAGCGCTTATTGGCTCAGTTAATTCATGAGACGAATAATTTGAAGAATGCTAATGATGCTCAAAGTTTGATGCAAGAGGCAAATGAATTGAAAAAGATATTATCATCAATACTGGAAAAATCAAAATAGTTTAGGTCATTTGTATTTGGAATTTGAGATTTGTTTGAAATTTGATGCTTGGAATTTGGGATTTTATAGATTTTATGAACGCTTGCATACATTCTTTGTATACGTTGTGGTCTTCGTGGTAAAAAGGATAAAATTTAAGGAGATTAAGCTATGAGTGTTCAGCCGCAAGGGGAAGATCTAAGAAAAGCCGTCAAGTGGGTTTCCGATGAACGGCAGTTCAATCCCGGAAAAGAATCAAAAACCCTCATTGAAGAGGCGTGCATGAAATTCGACCTGTCACCCAAAGAGGCGGATTTTTTACTCCGCCACCTTCTTGAACAGGAAAAGTAGGGATTTTTAAACCATAAAATCTGAAGTCAAAGAAATTTTATCACGAAAGCACGAAAGTAAGAAAACACGAAAATGATATTATTTCGTGCTTTCAATATTTCGTGTTTTCGTGATTATCTTTTAACTTTAAAAATGAAGACGTAAAATTTATACTGAAGTGATATAAAAACAAACATGTCCAAAATTAAAATCCTTCCTGAGATCCTTTCCAACAAAATCGCTGCCGGCGAGGTGGTGGAACGCCCGGCTTCCATTGTCAAAGAACTCGTTGAAAATGCGCTGGATGCCGGCAGCAGCCGAATCATGATCGAAGTGAAAAAAGGCGGGCGGTCTCTGATTCGGGTTTCAGACAACGGTGTCGGCATGAGCTCCGATGATGCCATGCTGTCACTGGAGCGTTATGCGACGAGTAAAATATACACAGATGGAGATCTGTTTGCCATTAACACCCTTGGTTTCAGGGGTGAGGCCCTGCCGAGCATTGCCGCGGTTTCAAAATTTTGTTTGGTTACCAGGGACGAAACCGCTTCGTCGGGGACCGAGATCGTTGTTCATGGGGGTACCATCAAAAAGGTTTCAGAGGTCGGCGCTCCCCGGGGGAGCATGGTGACCGCAGAGCAACTTTTTTTTAACATGCCGGCCCGCCGAAAATTTTTAAAGACCGTTACCACAGAGATGGGGCACATTGTCGATGCCATTACAAAAATGGCTTTGGGATGGCCTGATGTCCAGTTCAGATTGACGCACAACGAAAAGCGGGTTAAGAACTGGCCGGCGACCGGGGATCCCGTTGACAGGATCGTGGATGTCCTTGGCAACGATATCAAAGATGATCTGTGCAAAATAAAATTTTCAGCAGACGATCTTTCAATTACCGGCTGGATATCTTCTGCCCGGAACACGCGCAGGACATCCCGGGGGATTTACGTCTACGTCAACGGCAGGGTTGTCCGTGACCGGGTCATCCAGCATGCCCTGTTCGAGGGGTATTCCGGCAGGTTGGTGAAGGGGCAGTTCCCGTTGGCGGTGCTTTTTATCCATGTTCCCTATGATCAGGTGGATGTGAATGTCCATCCCGCAAAACACGAAGTTAGGTTTGCACAGCAGAAAAATGTTCATGAAGCGGTAAGAAGGGCTGTGGCAGAGGCATTGCAGCATGCTGATCAATCCGGGTGGAATGCTCCGGGAACTCGAGTAAACCTGCCGTCCGTGGAACAGCCCGGCATTTTTGAACCAATGGCTGATTTCGAAATATTTGAAAAACAAAGAAAGGGCCCGCCTGCCCGTGAGATGGGGACCTTTGCTTCGCTTCCACCGGCATTTTCGCCGAAGACGGATCCGGGCCTGGCCCAGACCACCGCCCAGACGCCACTCTGGGAGAAAAAACGGTTTGGGGATTTACGGGTGATCGGACAGTTTCGTGACATGTACATCCTTTGCGAGTCCAGTGACGGGCTGATTCTCATCGATCAGCACGCCGCCCACGAACGGATCCTTTTCGAACAGCTTAAAAACCGATTTCAAGAGAGAAGAATGACGTCTCAGAAATGCCTGATTCCCGAAACCATCGATCTTGGATACCGGGAAGCGAAAATTCTCGAAAGACTGATTCCAAATCTTTTTGATCTTGGACTGGAAATAGCGCCCTTTGGCGGAGATACGTTTGTGGTAAAAGCCGTTCCTTTGCTTTTGAAAAACAAAGAGATTAAACCCCTGGTGATTGAGATGGTGGAAAAGACCGCCCGGATCGGGTTTTCTTCCGGCCTTGAAACGGTTCTTGACCAGTGCCTCGAGCTCATGGCCTGCCACGGCGCCATTCGGGCCAATCAGAGGCTTTCAGATAAAGAGATCCGGGAGTTGCTCTTTCAGCTCGATACATGTGACCAGCCCTCAAACTGCCCCCATGGCCGCCCAACGTGGGTCCGATGGAGCTTTAAGGATCTTGAAAAATTATTCAAAAGGATTGTTTGAGGAAATAGGAGAGAGGAAATAGGAAATAGGAAAGAGGAAATAGAGGAAAGAGGAAATAGGAAAGAGGAATAGAATAGAGAATAGTAGAGAAATAGTGACGAGTGACAAGTTGTGAAAAAAATAAAAACGAATCACGAAAACACGAAATAGAATGACATAACTTTTTCGTGTCTTCGTACTTTCGTGCTTTCGTGATAAAAACAGTTTTGTTTTCTGCTTTAGCTTTAATGGAGACGGAATCTCCGTTACACCTCGACCGGTTTTGTAAAGGTTAAAAGGTTTTCATTATAATAAATAAGGGTCGGCTTAAAAACCGACCCTTTGTATATTACAAGTCTTAATGATTTATCTTAAAAAAACTTATACTGAACCCCTATTGCGATGATGACGACGTCTTTTTCGTATAATTTTGCGGCTATTGGAAGTCCGGTATCGGGATCGACATAGGCGGGGGCTGTGGCATCATCATAGAATGTTTTGAGGATACCGAAATTGAGAGCCCAATTGGCCGTGGGTGAAAACGCGACGCCGCCGGCAATGGTGCTGGCGTCCAGTTCCGGGGTTTCGATGGACATGTTGGCCGGATCGATGCCCACATCCGTGTACATGTATCCCACGCTGGCCTTCCATTTGGGGTTGAAGGTGTATTCACAGGCAATACCGATGTCATAGCCGTTATCTTTCTGGGTCTCATCCCCCCCTGATATCGGGATATCCCCCCAGTCTGCATCCTCGTTGAAGTAATAGGTGAGATCTGTTTCTACTCTGATTTTTGGCGTAAATTTATAGGAAACGCCCAGACCCAGCAATGCCGGGAGATCTCTGTTTCTTTCTGCACCATCTGTAATCAACGGATTTAGTGCTCCCGGTAAGGTGTTTGTCGTTACACTGGTTCCCAGATCGATGCTGGTCTTGGTTTCATACCGAAGCCCGATGTTGAGTTCTTCTGTTGGCGCAACATTGACACCGATGATCCCGCCCCAGCCGTTACCGGTTTCTTCAAAGTCGACTTCATATGTTGTTATTGGAATTGCCGGTATTGAACTGTTGTTAACCGTCGCAAACCCTTTAAACTCTCTGGAGGCGTCAACAAACCTTACTCCCAGAGAAACGGAAACCATATCGTTGAAAGCAAACGCCCCGCCAATGGTATATCCGATAGAATAGGCTTTACCTTCAATGCGCTGATCTAAAATGTTGTTAAAAGGCGTTAGCGGCGATTATTGTATCAGCAAGAATTTTGGTTGTTGCACTCCCTTTTTCATAGTCTACTTTTCCACCGGCCACAACGACGGTAACGGCGCCGTAGGCCGCCCACTTGTCCTTTTTGTAAAGGGCGAACAAACTGGGCACAAAATCAGGTTCATCGGTTTCGTACTTTGTCCCTTGATAGGTGTTGGAATAGTCTTTGAGGGCATACTGGCCGGTAACATTCAAATAAAAGCCGCCGTCCATCTTCATCACACCTGCCGGGTTGTAGGCCACCGCGTCCGCGGAGTCGGTTGCCGCATTTCTGTTCAGCGAACGAACCCACTCGGCGCTCCAGTTGTGCTTGTTTTCAATCCCGCCGGCAAAAAGGGGAGACGCACTGGCAGCGATCAGGCCTGCGACACATAGAAGAACAAAAAGTTTTTTCATTCCACCACCTCCTGTAAGTTGACTGGTTGAAAAAATATATCTTTTAGAGACAGTACTGAAATAATAAGCAAAACATATGCCAGGATAAAACGGATCGGGATGTATAAATAAAAACTGTAATAACAATTATATAAGAAATTTTATATCGACAATACGTATTGTCTGCCAATTTTAGTCGTCAATTTATTGATCACCTTTGACGAGATGTGACAAAAAATTATCAGGATATCATATACGAAAAATAATAGATAAAAGGAGTAAAGGCAATATGTTAGATAATGTTGATGACCATGTTTAGCCAAGGGTGGTCCAGGTTGAGGCAGGCAGTGCGATGCAATCTGAATATAACGCGTGATATTCACCTGTTTTCTGATATTCTTCATAGAATATATGGAATGTTCGAATTTAAGGAGCGCTTAAATTTTATCTGCTTTTTAAAAGATAATGATCTAAAAGTCAAACACATTTCCCGAAAGTTTTGATATTTTATGGATTTTTTACCAGTTAGTCTACAGGGCTCAGGTGTCAGGTGTCGGGTGTCGGGGGTCAGGGGTCAGGAGGTAAAGGGATCAGAGGAATAGAGGAATTGTTGCCGGAATTTTGCACATCTCTTTTTAACGCGGACCCTGAAACGTTTTTTTTATATGAATCTTACGGGTCGAATCAGGCGATATGAATTTCAAACGCCTTCGAGCCCAACCATTTGAAATCATATCACTTTTGTCGGAAACGACCTTAGATTCATCAAAAACGTTTCAGGGTCAGTGAAAAGAGATGTAGGCAAAAGTCCGGTAACAACTGTCCCTTCTGTTTCACTGATCCCCTGACCCCTGGCCCCTGACCCCTGACACCCGACACCCGATCCTAAGGTACTTCAGGAGGTTTTTAAACAAAACAAATCGATTTTACTTAAAAATTTAATAAATCTTTATACAAGATATAGAAATTTGCGATAAAAGAAATACAATATGTTCTAATTCTATAAAATTATATATAAATTATATATAATTTTACTTGACATGACAAATGTGACAGGAGAAAATACAAAAAAAATTGCTTTGCGTTGAGTATTGAGAAAACGGACATAACATCGTAACATGATTTTAATACTTGACAATCTGAAAACAGACTGTTAGGAAAATTGGTAATTTTCTTGCCGGTATTATTAGCGACAGACAACGAGACCTTTGAAAATTGAACGTTTTTAAAAGGTCTCATAGCGTGCCGGCGTATTCGGACCCGATGATTTTGCCGGGTTCTGCTGCGCGGGGAAAGGAGGTGAACCGGAAAAGAAAAAGCATAGGAATTATTAGGTGAAATTTTTAGGTTAATCATTTTTTAAACTTAAAATCTTGATTCCATTAAGGAGGAAATTAAAGATGAAGAAATTGATTGTAATACTTGCAGTCATTGCAATGGTCGGAGCGTTTACCGCCACCGCCATCGCCGATGTAAGTCTTTACGGCAGCGCCCGTTTCAGAACTTACTATGCGGATGTTGACAGCGGCGTACCGGGTGCGGACAGCGACAAGGACCTGGAATGGAGACAGGGCTTTCTGAATCGTTTTGGCGCTAATTTTAAGGCCGACAAGATCACCGGTAAGCTTGAAATTGATTCCAGAGCAGGCAGCGGCAGGGTTCAACCGCTAATATTGAAGCCGGCAATCAGGCTTCTAGGTCCTGGTAATTTGAGGCTGAGACATCTCTGGGGTCAATATGATTTTGGCATCGGCAAGCTCATGATCGGCCAGAACTATCCCCTGTATGATGCACCCGTCTCAGGCATCAATTACTATTCCGGCGGCCTGCAAAAGTTCGGCGGCATCGGATATGATGTGGCCCGTACCGGCCAGATCCGCCTGACCTTTGGGGACTTCAGAGTGGCGTTCTTGCCCCCGGATACCGCGCGGAAACTACGGTACTGGTGCTGGCCTTGCGATTATGATGAAGTCAACACCACAGTTTCCCAAACTCGAACTGCGATACGACATGAAGATGGATGCATTTGCACTCAACTTTATCGGTGGGTATCAGATCATTACGAGGCTCTGATAACATCTCAGGCACAGGCCAAAAACACCGAGAATATTGACAGTTTCGTACTCGGTGCCCGGGCCAAAGCCAATTTCGGTCCGGCCTACGCCGGTCTCGGCCTGACCTATCGTCAAAACGGTGACAACTATGGCGCGTGGACGGTTTCTTCGAAAGAAGCTGCCATATTCCAGGGAAATAACTTAAAAGATGGCAAGGCATTTGGTATTGTGGCTTCACTGGGATGGAAGGTCAATGACATGTTCACCCTTGAAGGCAGCTTTGCAAGCCTGTCTTCCTCGCAAGATACGGACCTCAACAACGAAGATGACGCCATAGCATATGGTGTGATCGGCAAAATCACCGTGGCTCCCGGTGTCTATCATTATTCCCGAGCTTATCTTCCAGGATAATAAAGACGTAATTACTAATGGTGTAACCACCGAACAGGGTGATTCCACCATCTTTGGTGTGTTCTGGATGATCAATTTCAAATAATCCTGTCTGAACAGGATTAGCATTAAAAAAACCCGGAGGCGGAAACGCCCCCGGGTTTTTTATTTGCTGTCTGTCCATAAATGATTATTTCGTCCAATCTCTTCGTTATCCTCGAAAATTAATCCTCGGAATATCAATTATATGCCTGCTTGGCCCGGTAGATTTTCCATCGGGGTGGTTAATTTTCTCGGATGCCTATTGATATTGAATAAAATACTTCATTTCTGGACAGACACCAGTTATAATATTTATGAATTATAAGCAGAAAAGAAAAACGAATCACGAAAACACGAAAGAAAGAAAGCACGAAATGAATATCTTTTTCGTGTTTTCGAATTTTCGTGCTTTCGTGATAAAAATGTTTTAATTTCCCTCTTCAGCTTTAGTAACTTAAAAATTCCTTTTAAATTCCTCTCCCTGTCTACTCCAGTTCGTAGGCAATCAGGGTGCTTTTGGGTTTGGTCGTTACCACGGATCCGGTCTTTAGGACCAAAGCGGCCACCAGTTCATCCTGCCCGTCGTTGTCAAAGTCTCCCACACCAAAATCACTGAAATAGCCCGAAAGCTTGCGTGTCTTCCAGAGCACGGCCAGGCCGATGCCATCCCAGTTCCGGACTTCGATTTCGCCGTAGGTAAACTTTCTGAACGAAATGAGTTCGCTGAGGCGGTGGTTTTTGACGGTGATGGCATCATTTTTTCCGTCCTTGTTGATGTCTTGGATCAAAATGCGCATGGGATAGTATGCGTAGTTTTTCATGTCCTCGGAGCCTTGGTCCGGCAATTCGAAATAATGGGGGGTGCCGCCGGATTTTTCCCCGTCTTTCCAAATCTGTTGCCCGGATGAATCGTACACCCTGAGATAATCGAGCTCATCAAACACCACGGCCGCTTGAGATCCATCGTTCATGGCATTTCCAAGGGAAAAGCCCATGACGTTGGCCCGTTTGGCGCCCATGACCCGGTCGGCGGGTTCATATCCGGAATTCTGCCACACCAGCTCAAAGATGGGCTTGTCAAAAGGGCTCTCCAACCCTTGTCTTTGACCGATCAGTACCTTTCCCCGCTGCGGCATGTCAACCACCCGCAGGTACCAGTTCGTGTCTTTGACAATTTCAGCATAGTTTTTTCCGGAAAATTCCATGACAAAGGACCTGACGTATTTTCGATACGGATCCAGAGCGGAGACATATATTTCAGCAACACCGTTGCCATTGATATCCGCCACATCTACGCCGATGAGATGGTCCAGGTTGCGCTCGGCAAGGGTGGTTAGTTTAATAAATCGCTGGTTGTCATACCGGTAAGCCTCAACCGTATGCTCCGTTGTAAGCACCGTTTCCTTTTTGCCGTCGCCGTCAATATCGCCGATGGCCAGGCCGGTAATCCGATGTTTGATGCTTCTGCTTTTCCAGAATTTGGTGCTCTGGCCCCCTGCCATCTGTGTGGTCATAAATGCAGAACCCGGCGCGCCCTTTTGGTCTCCCTGAGGCCCGCCGCCGGCAATACCACCGGCAATGAGTTTCTCCGGATGGGCCCGAACATCTGGCTGGGCTTGCCCTGATTGGGTAGAAGACGGCCCGGCGGCCGGCGCAGCCTGACGGGTTTCCATCGCTCGCCCAAACTCTTTTTCATTGATGTCGGATGCAAAAAGGTTGATGCCGGGAATCACCTGATCCATCCCCTGGCTCTGATTGAAAAATGTGAGGGTCTGTTTTTTACCGGATACATCCACCAACTTGGCATCGATACTCACGCTGTTGCCGATAACCGTGAGGCTGCCGAAAAGCACGTAATCTGCGCCCAGCCCGGTGCCCAGCTTCCGCGCCTTGGTCTCATCCAACGGCCCGCCAACAGCCTCAGCCGCCTTTTCGGTGGCTTGCCGATTGATGATGTTGACCTTGTCTTCCAAAAAAAGGCGGGACGAGAGCATGTCGACAATACCGTCTTTTAAATATGAAAGGTCTTTTTCCGCATTCACCTTAAACGGGACAATGGCCACCTGAAGCACTTTGGCAAATGCCGACAGCGGAGTGCCGACACTTACGATAATCAGTATTAAACCAATAAGAAATATTCTGTAAGTTTTGTAACACTTTGTTTTCAAAAAAAAATTCATTTTCAGTTTCCATTTCTTTGTTAAGGCGTAAAATTTTTTTATATATTTTATCACGAAAGCACGAAAGTTCGAAAACACGAAATCAAAACGATTAATTAACCACCCTCTTTATTTCCAAAGTGGGTTTTGCAAAGTTGAACAAAAGCCCCACTTTTAAGCCAGTTGCTTTGAGATAGGAGCGTAGTTGAGAAAAATGGACATCCGTAAGCTCTTTTACAGCCTTTAACTCGACAACAATCTGCTTTTCAACAAGCAAATCAAGACGATGAAGGCCAACTTCTACGCCCAGATACTTTATCTGTACTTCTTTTTGAGCATCATAATGAAGCCCGTGTTCCATAAATTCAACCTTTAATGCTTCTTCATAAATGCTTTCTAAGAAACCAGGTCCTAATTCTCTATGAACTTCTATTGCAGCGCCAATAATTTTTTTGCTTAATTCTTCAAAATTATATTTTCCTCTATGCTCCATATTAGGTTTGACATGGATTTTATTAATATTATTGGTATTTTTCATCATTTTTATCTTTTTTCGTGCTTTCGAACTTTCGTGTTTTCGTGATAATGTTTTTTAATTTTATTATTCGTTTTCAAGCAAATTTTTCTGCATCAGGCAATTTAGACGTCAACTCATAAATATGTTTTACAAAATTTCTCGATTTTTTCCATACCTTTAATTTATGATGCGGTTTCATAACCAGGGCACTCGTCACTATTCACTCGTCACTATTCACTCTGTCACTATTCACTCAGTACTTTTTTCAATATTTCGTTCACCATCTTGGGATTGGCTTTTCCTTTGGTCTCTTTCATGACCTGGCCGACGAAAAAACCGAAAAGCTTGGTCTTGCCGTTTTTGTAGTCTTTCACTTCCGTTGAACACTGTCGAAGCACCTTCAATACCACCGCTTTTATGGCCGATTCATCGGTCACTTGAACCAGCCCTTTTTCCGCCACGATCTCTTTGGGGGGTTTCCCGGTTTGGGCCATTTCGTCGAATACGGTTTTGGCAATTTTACTGCTGATGGTTTTTTTATCAATCAACTGAAGAAGCTGGGCGAGATCTTTCGAAGCAATCGGTGACTCGGCAATCGATTTGCCCTGGACGTTTAAAAGCCCCATCAGAGATCCCATGACCCAATTGCTGACCTGTTTGGGGTTCGGAAAATCTTTTACACAGGCCTCAAAATAGTCTGCAAGCTCACGGCTTGATGTCAGAAACTCGGCATCATAGAAAGGGAGATGGTATTCATCCACGAACCGCTCCTTTTTTTTGTCCGGCAGCTCGGGGATAAAATTTTGGATCGAATCGATCCAGTCATCATCGATGACCAGCGGCAAAAGATCGGGGTCCGGGAAATAGCGGTAGTCATGGGCTTCCTCTTTACCCCGCATGGAAGTGGATCTGTTTTTATCCGGGTCCCACAGCCTTGTTTCCTGAATGACCCGACCACCGTCTTCCAAGATCTCCTTTTGACGGATGATTTCAAATGACAGTGCTTTTTCGACATGTTTGAATGAGTTTAAATTTTTCAATTCAGCACGGGTCCCGAAGGCTTCAGCCCCTTTCGGCCGAATGGATACATTTGCATCGCATCGGAAACTTCCTTCTTCCATGTTGCCGTCGCTGATGTCAAGATAACGGACAATGGCCCTGAGATTTCGAAGGTAAGCCCCGGCTTCTTCAGGAGAACGGATGTCCGGTTCGCTGACGATCTCCATCAGGGGCACGCCGGTTCTATTGAAATCGACCATGCTCAAGGGACGATCCGGGTCATGGGTCAATTTGCCGGCGTCTTCTTCCATGTGTATCCGTGTAATGCCGATCCGTTTTTTACCGCCGTTTATGTTTATGTCCACAAATCCGTCACGAGCAATGGGCAACTCATACTGGGATATCTGGTATCCTTTGGGAAGGTCGGGATAGAAATAGTTTTTGCGGGCGAATCTGCTTTCCCGATTGATTGTGCAATGTGTTGCAAAGGCCATCCGCAGGGTATATTCGACAACCTGTTTGTTCAAGACGGGAAGCACGCCGGGCATCCCCAGACACACGGGACAGGTGTGCGTATTGGGCGGTGCTCCGAATCGAGTTGAGCAGCTGCAAAAAATTTTTGTCTTGGTCTTGAGCTGGGCATGAACTTCAAGCCCGATGACCGGTTCATATTCCATTTTTTTAAATCCTTAGATATTTGAGTATCTAAATTGTGAATTTTGTGCTTTTTGTGGCAAAAAATAAAAACAATCACGAAAACACGAAATAGGGAAAGCACGAAATTTTATTATTATCTTTTTCGTGTTTTCGTACTTTCGTGCTTTCGTGATAAAAAACTCCCCGATCCTTGAGATATTTTGGTTGTATTTAAAGATCTGAATTCCGAATTTTCTATGATTGTAAAAAATTAGTCAAGCCATATTTGCAGTACTCCAGAGAAACGTCGAGGTCAACTCTAACTGATTCAGATAGAAGCGACTTGCTTTCCAGAATACGGCACTAAAATCCCAAATCACAATACTCAAATCACAAATAATATCAAAATCCCAAATTCCAATAACCAAAACATTTCAAATATTTATTAAATATTTCGCCGTTATTCCATCTGTTTTGAATTTTG
>CAVVZC010000011.1:0-153013 GCA_963752565.1 uncultured delta proteobacterium
AATGAAAGAAAGCTATCAGTGGCCTGATTTTTTTGTGATACCATATCACCATATCACCAAACGATAGTTGTGGTGATTTTTACAATAAAACACACGTATCATTTCCAAAAAAATCGTGTGATATCATTTTTGGATAGGGGCAAATCCATTTCACGGCGTTTGCAGCATTTTCGACTTTTATAACGATAGGATCTATTCTAAGATAAAGGAGGAATTCCCTCGGATACCCTTCGGAGAATGTCCCAATATGCGCCGCGGTGTCCGGATTTTATTGCTTCGGTCAGTGCCGGATTGTCATTATAATTGTAATCTGGATTTGCGTCGGTTCGTCGGCCGAGAAGGAATCTCGGATCATCACCCACAATACCACTTAGCCAATCTTCCACATCTTCACCTAAACTTATATCACAGTAATAAATCGGGCGAAGAAAAGATTCATTGTTTTCCAGGGCGCCAAAAAGGCTGGGATTTTTCGATAACGTCCCTTTTGACATTTCTATGATTTTTCGTCCGAGAGGCGTCATTGGATAAAGTCTTACACCGAGACTGATACCCACACGATCCGGCCTGATCTTTTTCATGAGATAAATCGTTGTTTCAATGGATTGTTTTGTTTCGCCCGGAGATCCAAGGAGGAGGTCGAACATGCAAATAATATTATATCTGAGACAAATTTCTCGAATTCGGGTCAAATCATCCGCACTGTAATTATGGCCGAGTCGGCGTAGCATGTTATCATCACCATGGTCGGCACCGAAATCGATTCCAACACATCCGGCTTTATGCATTACATTCGCCAGCTCCTCTGAAAAATACTCGGGAGAACAGTATGCATACCATTTAATTTTACTTCCCAGTCCTGAATCGATGATGGATTTGGATACCTGAACCGCATGGGAATATGGCAAATTAAACTCGCAGTCACATGTATGAAAAACATTGACACCACGGTGATAAAGATCGGTTAATTCCTGTACAACATTTTTTGGAGGACGCAGCCTTACAGTTTTACCTTTAATAAATGGTTCCGGACAATAAGGGCGGTGACACTTCATGGAACAGCCGCGTTTGGACTCGAACCCGACTTGCCCGCCGTTTTTAAAATAATGTTGATTGTCAATCAAAGATCTGGAGGCCAAATCTATTTTTTCAAGAGGAACCGGTGATATGGCGTTGTGTCTAAAGTTACCGTTTTCCATCCAAACCAGTCCCGGCACCGTATCCAATTCAATGTTGTCTCTGAGCGCCGTTGCCAGTTTAACGAGACTCTCCTCTCCGTCTCCACATATACCATAAGACACATCGCAAAATTTCAGAACTTCAGAGGGGAAAATAGAAAAACCGACGCCGCCAAGACAAATCGGCGCATTGGTTGAACGTTTAATTGTTTCAAGTACCGGTATTGCTCGAAGAAGAGAAAAATCCTGACTTGCGAAATAGGAATCATCTATGTTTCGGAGAGTAACACCGACGAGAACCGGTTTCTCTGTTAAAACATCAGAGAGTTTTTTTCGCCAATCCAGTTCAATGGCACAATCCACCAAATCGACGTCTATTCCGGCATGACGGCATGCAGCGCCAAGATAGTCCAGAGATATCGGCGACACCGGCGGTTTCATGGGATTCGGGTTAACAAGAACGATTCGCATCTGTCCACTCAATAAACAAATTGGTTTCTTTTTGAAAAGCTATATCATACAACGAAAATGAAAAATCTCGGGATAAATTCTTATCAGACATAAATTTTTTATCCTAAATGAATAAAAGCCGAGGATGCAGTATATACTCAAAGGGGTGTTGGGTGTCAATATCCATAAATGACGTCTTTCCGAGCAGGGCTGCGTTACCGCTCTTAAATACTATGAAATCGCCAAACGATATTAGAGGTGACCAATGAAAATTCTTTTTGCTGCACCGGAGAATGCCTGGGGCGGATTTTTTGGTTTGATCCGGGCTGAACTGCCTGAGTACCATTTCGAGGCCACCGGTAGTTTTGAGGCCGACACGTTAAAAGGTTTCGATGTATTGATTCCCACCATGTGTTCGGCATCACAGGAGTTGCTTGAAACCGGAAGACCAATTGCGACTGATCCAGCAGTGCGGTGCAGGGCTTGAGATGGTTGACCTGGATGCGGCACAAAGGTGCAATATACAGGTTGCCAATGTGCCCACAGATATCTCCGGAAACGCCGATTCAGTGGCTGAATTGGGAATCTATATGATAATAGGTCTTTCAAGGGATGTTCGGGGAATGTCAAAAAGCTTGGCAGATCAAAGTATGGGCCAACCCCAGGGAAGGGCTTTGAATGGCAGAACCATCGGGCTCATTGGTCTCGGTGGAATAGGACGCGCTCTGGTAAAAAGGTTAAAAGCCTTTGGTGTTCACCTAATCGGTATCAAACGCTATAACCCTGAAGACGCCAAGGAAAAACTTGGAATGGATTGGGTCGGGGGGATTGAAGATCTAAAGGAATTGCTGTCAAGATCTGATTTTGTGATTTTGTGTCTGCCAGTGACTCCCGAGAGCAGGAACCTTATTGACCACAATGCTTTTTCATTCATGAAAAACGGAGCTTTTTTAATCAACCTTTCCAGAGGCGGGTTAGTGGACCGTGATGCCTTGGAAGATGCCCTCGCATCCAGAAAAATTGCCGGTGCTGGCCTTGATGTTTTCTGGGAGGAGCCACCGGATCCGAATGACCCGATTTTTACTTATAACGTAATGGCCACGCCTCATATTGCTGGTTCCACGGATGTCTCCATGAGGGGAATTGTGAAAGTCGTTGCTGAGAACATCCGCAGATTGGAAAAAAACCTTAAGCCGTTATATCTGATCTGAATATCAGGTATTGTAGTTTCCATGGTTTTGGCGAAACCTGCACTATCTCCAACCTAAATTAAGAAGGCTGATTTCAGATACCGAAATAAGATCAAACATTCAGACTGTTTTTATACCTGAGAAATTTCCAATACACAAATGACGGGGAAATCTTGGATATCTGCAATTGAAAGCATGTATCAAGTGCCTGAAATTTTTGTGATACCGCATGAAGGTATCACAAAAATTCATTTCAATTCAGATAGTTGTATGCGTTACAAGATATCAAAAGGTCAGATGTTCACGGTATTGAGTTGCCAATCTAATGATATCGCTCCGGAGAGCTTCCTCATCGTCCTTTACGATCTGACCTGCATCTCCCAGATGAAGATGAAGGCTCTGTTTGCTGGCGTAATCGCGGCTTTTGGGATTAACGTCGATTATCACGGGTTCCAAGTTATGGGCCAACAGTGTCTGCACCACTTGGCGCCCGGCCGGCCCCAATCCCACCACCAGCACTCGGTTGGCCGGTTCGGCCTTCCCGGATGGAGAAGTGCTTGCGGTCAAAGGTTTCTTTCTAAAAATCAGTGTCAGTAACCGCTCGGCCATTGAATCGGCATTGGCAATCAGATATGGGGTGACCAGCATCAGTACAATGATCACCGACACAATCAGATCAACGATATCGGCTGCTAGCAAACCGCCCCTGCGGGCAGTGGCTGCCAGCACGAATGAAAACTCACCGACCTGGCGCAAGGTGATGCCCGTGGCCAGGGCTTGGCGGTGTTCGAGGCTGAAGAGACGGCCGACGCCATAGAGGATCAGGGTTTTCACAGTGAGAAGCGACTGCCGAAACGAGCGCTACCCAGTGAAGGTGGTTGATAAACCAGATGGGCTTGGCCAGCATGCCCACCGAGGCGAAAAAGAGGGTGACCATGATGATGCGGATCGAACCGATATCGGATCGGATCTGGGTGGCAAAAGGGGATTCTCCGAGCAGCATGCCCGCAACAAAAGCGCCCAGCGCCGGGGAGATGTGTAGGGTGTGGGCGGCCCAAGCTGCGCCGAAACCCACAGTGATGCCAGCAGTACGGTCAGCTCACGATTGGCAAAGAGTTGCGCCTCGCTCAGCAGTGGCGGGGCGAGATGATACAGCAGTAGGTATAAAACAACGGCCAGCCCGATCACGGATAGGATCACCTTGCGGATATGCAGACCGATATTCATCTCTGACGCAGCCGGTGTAAAGAAGCTGACCATCAACACGAGGGGTACGATGGCGATGTCCTGAAGCAAAAGAATGGCTAAACATGTCCTGCCTTTGACCGAATCGATTTCCACGCGGTCCACCAGCAACCGCAGCACTATGGTAGTGGAACTCATCGCTACGATGGCTCCCAGCGTAAGCGCCCGGGGCAGGTCGAACATGTTGACCGTTATCAGGGAAACCGTTAGGATGGTCAACACCAGCTGCAGCGTTCCCCCGCCGAATGCCATCCGCCCCATTTTCATTAGCTGTTTGAAACTGAATTCCAGACCGATGGAAAACAACAGCAGCGAGACCCCCAGCTCCGAGGCCTGGTTGACAAGCGCCGTGTTAAACAGCAGCGGGCCGACGATGGTGCCCGCCAGAAGATATCCTATTATGGGGCTTTGCCTCAGGCGCTGGGCCACGGCGCCCATCATGAAAGCACCGCCCAGCAGCAGTACCAGTTCCATAACGACAAACCAGATGTCCATAAGCCGGAAACCCTTTACGATAAATTAATACAAATGATATTTCAGCGGGAAAAAACAATGACCGACTATCCTTAAGCAGGCCAAATTGAGCTTTTCAAAGGACGAAAAATCACCAACATCTATATCGGCATTGTTTAGTTCGATATGGTTTTGCTTTCAGAGTGTATATCGTCTCTATCATGCCTATTTTCGGATATGGCTGTCTACTTGAAAATACGCTTTCTCTTTGCATTACAAATAGTTATTACTGTGCATGGAGACTATAGCCAATAATAAATAATACTTCAACATATTGTTAACGGATTTTTATAAAAAAGTTGATATGATAGATTATAAAGTAGGAAATTTGGTTGTTAATACTAAAGATTCTTCAAATGTAATTGCTAAAATCGAGGGGGCAGTAAAAACTGCGATATTATCAAGCCCGGTTTTGAAGGAAATGGTTGGACTTCTGCTATTGATCGCCGGTTCTGTACCATCTAAATATTTTGTTTATATGATGATACCTATGGATAAAACACCAAATAGACATCTTAAAAAGAGCAAACTGAAGATTATTAAAACAGATCGCATGAATCCGATCTGTTTTACTTCTTGGGCTATCCCTAATATTCAAGCGTCGGGTGCATCTGAGATACCTGCAATTGAAAGCATGTATCAAGTGCTTGAAATTTCTGAGATACCGTAATACCATATCACAAGTCAGGCCCGTCGTGCCGATACCCCCAACTTCTGCTGTAGGCGCTTAATGCATTGACGGCGTCGGATGGGGCTTAGTAGTTTACCTCAAGGGCTTCCCTCAAAATCAATTTGTTCAGCGTCAATTCGGCCACAGCTTTCTTCAATCGGCCGTTCTCACCTCAGGTTAAAATTATGTTAAAATATCAGTTCAATTGCCCTGCCTGTTCATTTGAGGATTCATCGACCTTTATCTTTTAATGACCAATACCGGCTTTTTGCATTTTCGTATCACTTTTTCTGATACGGAGCCCAGGAAAATCTCTTCAAGATTTGTCCTTCCGTGAGATCCGATGACAATAACAGAGACGTCTTCCTCTTCTTCGGTTCGCAGTATCTCTCTGAATGGAATTCCTGTTTTAATGATACGCTTAACTTCATAAGCACACTTTTTCAGTTCGTTTTCTATTTCTATTAATGATTGGTTTGCTCCTTCTTTGGCGCTCGTTTCAAACTCTTTGATGTGGCTGTTATCTGCAACATGCCGGCGAATACCTTCAATAATACGCTGATTTATGACATGTAGAACGACCACTTCCTTTGATCCGGTTTCTTTTAATTGTTTGATGTAATCCAAAGCCTTTTGAGATACATCTGAAAAATCGGTTGGATATAAGATTTTTTTAAACATACTCCGTCTCCTTTCTCTTGATGAGCATCCCTATTGATGATCATCGTTGCATGTTTGCTTCCAATGATAGCTGATATAAGTTCAAGCTCATTCATTAAAAGATGTCCAAATTTCCGGTGCTTTATTAGCGCGGATCTCTATATCTTTTCCCTGCACTTCCAGGGCTGCCGGCAAATGATCGCCGAATTTGGGAAAAAGATGGGCGAGTTCCTCTGCCTCTTCCTTGACGCCTTGACGATGGACTTCCATCAATCGGAAAAATGTTTCTTTATCAAAATCGATGCCTTCCCAATTGATGTCTTTATATTTCGGCGTTAAGCCGAAAGGGTCTGTCAATGGCTTCGACTCCGTCTTACACGAGATCCACTATCCATTTGACCACCCGCATATTTTCACTGAAGCCCAGCCATATTAATTTGCCGTTTTCATCTTTGCGGAACCAGTTTACACGAAAGATTTTTGGCCGTTTGTATCCCTTGTTTTCCTTGGACAGCCAATGGCGCCAGTAATCGGCTATATTATAACCGGAAAAGGGAAGCATGGCAAAAGGATCTCGTCGATTGCAGCCTGCCCGATAGCCGCGGCGGTGGCTTCAGACCCCAATGGTTGCAGCCATAAACACCCCGTGTTTCCAGTCTCTTGCCTCATAAATCAGTTGAAACTTTTGGACAGGCGCCCGCCGAATAGAAAAGCGCTCATGGGAACCCCTTTTCCATGCAAGATTTAGGTGTTAACTCCCACCGGACTGGGCTTGTGGATTAATAATGACATCGATCCGCCGGTTGACGGCACGGCCTTCTTCTGTGGCATTGGAAGCCAAAGGTTTTGAAGAACCATAGCCCACTGCAACGATTCGGTCATAGGACAATGTCTTGTTTGCCAATAGATACTGGCGAACACTCTCGGCTCTTTGCTGGGATAAATGCTCGTTAACTTCATTTGAGCCTGTACTATCCGTATGACCTTCAATGATCACCTTCGGTTCACCAAATATCCGGATCGACTGCTGAATTTTACTGATTAAGGGATAATTGTCCGGCATGATAACGCTTTTTCCCACAGGAAATTGAATCGCTCTCAAACGAATGACCAGTGAATCCCCTTTTTTGTAGACTTCCGCTTCATCCGGACTAAAAAGATTTTGGACTTCTATAAACAATTGATTGAATCGCTTTTCAGCTGCCAGACGTTCTTTGACAATTTGCTGTTCCCGGGTCTTTCCCTCAAGATCGGCGATTTGTGAATTTTTAGTTTCTATTTCCGACTTGAGCGTTTTGGCTTTGTCAAACATGAATTGACGGTCCTTCTGAAGGGCATCAATTGAACCGACTATATTCTTCACCTGTATGTCATAAGTCTGGTTACGCATATCCGTTGCAGCAAGTTTGGCCGTTATTTCGTACAAGATTTTTTCCATCCAAAGCGTCGTATCTTCCGGTTTCATGTTTCTGAAATTTTTACTCTGATCGGCGATCTGAAACATCCGCTGCGACATGAACAAAGCCTCGTTGGCCTTTTGATGCATCATTTCTTTCTCGTAAGGATGTTGAGTAATAAACGCATCGGCTTCAGACAGTTTATTCTGGGCAAGTTTAAAAGACTGGGGCGCTATTTTATCAACTCGGTTGTTTTTGGCCTGTTCGATAAGCCTGCGTACCTCTCCAAGGGTTTCGTCTTTAATGGCACGCATTTCAAGTCTGCGAAAGGTTTCGGCGAGCCCTGCCTTACGTTTTTCAGCATATGCCAGGTCACCTCTTTCAATGGATTTTGTAAGACTCAGAAATGTCTGCTCAGCATCGGTATAATCATATCCTAATTTTGCAGCACCGGCTTGTCGTGCAAGATCGCGACTTTTAATTACGTCGGCCAGCGAGGTTCGCGTGACCTGGGATATTTCTTCAGCTTTTTTAAGCTGGGCCTGTCCCTCGGCTATGTTGCTTAGGATTTCGGACAGCTCTTCTCCTTTCTCAAGCCCTTTTTTGGCCTGGCTAAGTGATGACTCGGCTTTTGCGAACCAGGTGGGGGCCAGAACATTGAGTTGGTTCTTATATGCGGCGGCCAGATCATTTTCCAGACGGTTAACTTGATCGGTAGGATTCTCCGACTTGGCAATGGGTTTGACATTGAGATTGGTGCTTGTACAGGCACCGACAAATAATAAAAATACTATAATTCCAATAAGATAAAAAATGTTTTTCCCTTCATCATAACAGTCTCCTTTCATTTTAATTTAGGGGGTCAACAAAAGTTTTTGTCCCGGATAAATTACAGATCTACCATTCATCTTGTTCAGATGCTGTATCTTTTTCACCGTCAAACCATACCGGCGGCTGATGAGATAAAGTGACTCACCAGCCCTGACTGTGTGATAACTCTTCTTTGCGGTTTTCCTATAAACTTCTGTAGGTTCGCGGGACCTGGAATTTTCGGGCATGACTTCGGCCATCTTTTTTTGTAAATTATCCTGGCCTTCTGTGATATTGTTCATTTTTACAGCCATGGATGCTTCCGATCGTTTAAAACGTTCCTTGAATTGCTCAAAAGATTTTGCTTCTTCCCATACTTTTGTGATATAAATATTAATCCTTTCAACCTCGACAATTTTGTCTTCAAGCTTTTTTAGCCGAGCTTCTATGGCTGAAACTTGTTTGTCATCTACGCCGTAACGGTTAGGGAATAAGAACAACAGGATTATCAGGATCAATAATGCTATTCCAAACCATGAAAAAGGGGCCTCTTTAAGTACTTTGAAAATATTAGAACCAAATTTTACCTTTTTCTTCTTAAACCCAGAAGAAAATTCTTTTTCATCAAAATAGTCTTTTTCTAAGTTTGAATTAAATTTATCCATGATGTCATAGTCTTTCGGTTCCACAGCTCCCCCCCCTTATTTGGATTGGCCTTTTATTGAAAGGTTTCGTTATGCCATTCAACAAGTTGCCCTTTCATCTTTTTTATTTAAATGTTTCTAAGAGACAAAAATAGTCCAATTTTTAGTTGCTTTTAAAAATTACCTCAACCGTATTCATTATGAATGATAGTTTCAATTTCTTTAATTGTTATTTCGCCATAATGTCGCCCGACTAATTCTTGATTCAAAAAAACAAGTAATGTCGGTATTCCTGTAACACCATATTGGTGGCAGATGTTTTTTTCTCTGTCATAATTAACCGCTGTTGCTTTTAGTTTGAAAGATTGATGGTGGTTTTCAATAAATTCATTGATCGCTATTCTGGTGTTTAAGCTTTCTTTATTAAGATTGCTGTAAAACAGCATGAGTGAGAGTTCAAGTTTCGGAGGCATATTTAATCTCGTTTAAACTTTGTTGATGACAGTAATGATTATTTGATAAGCGTGCCAAATAGTCATCCTGATTAAGTTCAATAAGTGTGCCAAGCCTGAAAAAAAATAAAAATCCTTATAAAATGAGTTTTATTTGAAAGTTGATTTCTTCAAGTGCTTGATCAGACTGAACTTAAATGAAATGATGCGGTTGATTTGATAGATGGAAAAGTTATTAATAGGGGTTGTAAGAATTTTCAAAAAACAAAAAAATGTTGCAACAAAAAGCATTTTTGTTGCAACATTTCTGTTTTTATCGATTTTTTCCAAAGCCTTTATCAATTCTAAATTCTCGCATTTTTCGCCACAACGAGGTTCGATGCATGCCCAACATTTCAGCTGCTTTAGTTCTGTTTCCTTTTGCCGCAAGCAGTGCTCTTTTGATATTTTCTTCTTCTTTACTTAGGTCACTTTCTGGTGGCGGTGGTGGCGTGCCATTTTTATCAGCATGTCGTATCTCTGGAGGGAGATGCTTTATTTCTAATATAGGTCCGTCAGCAAGAACAAAAGCATGTTCTATGGCATTTTCCAACTCTCTTATATTTCCAGGCCACAAGTAATTTGTCAGTAAATCCTTAGCTCTTGAAGAAATACCGACAATATTTTTTTTGTGATAGCGGTTAAGTCTGGTAATAAAGAAATCGAGCAAAAGGGGAATATCTTCTTCTCTTTCCCGCAAAGGAGGTAGGTCAATTTGAAAAACCTTTAATCGGTAAAGCAGATCCTCGCGAAATTCTCCTTTTGACACCAACTCAAACAGATCCCTGTTTGTTGCGGACAGAATGCGCACATCCACGGGTATTTTTTTTAAAGATCCTAAAGGCTCAACAATTTTTTCCTGCAAAACCCGCAACAATTTAACCTGTGTGTCCATATGTAACGTACCGATTTCATCTAAAAAAAGCGTTCCACCATCAGCCACGTTAAAACGGCCGGGCCGATTTGAAGTTGCACCGGTAAATGCTCCTTTCACATGTCCAAAGAGCTCACTTTCAATCAAGTTGTCAGGAAGTGCAGAACAATTTACCGGTACAAAAGGGCTTGTTCTTTCTATCGCTAACATTGTGTATCGTGCGGGCAATCAACTCTTTTCCAGTGCCGGTTTCTCCAACTATAAGAACAGAAGAATTATAATTCTTTATGGTTTCAATTAAGGCAAAAATATCTTTCATTTTTTCGGAATTGCCGATGATTTCACCATAACGGTCCATTTGCAGGGCTATTTTCCGGAGTCGTGTCATTTCTGAAACATCATGCAAAATTAGTACAACGCCGGTATCCGAATCGATTAATTCTTCAATAATGGCAGTGCTTACGAAATAGGACTTGGCATCACCGGACGGTGTAATAACTTCAATGGTATAATTTCGGACCTCTTTTCTGGTCTTTAATGGTTTCTTTTAGAACTTCAAGCAAACCGGGAATATTTTTCTTAAAAATTTTGGTAGCTTTCTTTCCGACAATGTTTTTAAGCGGTAATTGAAGCATTTCGGAAATGGCTTTGTTGGCTGTTGCAATATTCATATCCGCATCCAGAATGGCCACAATCCCATCCGGTAGACTATCGAAAACGGTTTTTAATTCATCAAATTTTTTTACATATTCTGAAAATGTTGATGGATGTTTTATTTTTTGCATATTTTTACAATCCTCCAGACTCTGGTTCAGTGACGGCCTCCGTCCCAGACGTCTACGACTGTTAAGTTTTATTTTTAACATATTATATAACTAATTAGAGTTTTATCCATAGTCCCGCAGTATATAAGCTAAAGGCTATAGTTTTTTGTCTCTATTGGCAACAGGATTTTAAGTGTGGATTTATTGAGGCGGGTTTATAAAAAGTTATTACGGCAAGAAAGTTTAACAGAAATTTCTGCTAAAATTTGAACTCGAACTCTGGTGATACCTTGCAACTACCTAAGTTCAATTAAAATTGTGATATGGTAATATGATATCACAAAAATTATACCCTGTTTTTTTCTTGGAATATCTTGCCAGTACATGCACTATTCACAACAACAATTGATATACAGATATATCACAACTTCTGAACCGGCTTCAGAACTCAAGAGATATATTGCAGCTATTTTTTGCTATTTAGTCTAAAAAAAAGGATCTTCTCCAAATTAGTTGTAGATAAAAGGGGTAAAAAAGTGGATCATCGATCAAAACAGAATGGACATCCGGTATCTCCTAAATGTATATGGTTTAACAGCGAAGAAAAACCCTATACAAAGGAGGCCTGCGATGTCCGTACCCACTATAGCATCATATTTCCCCTTTCGTCGAATCAAAATTTTCAGTCAGTCGGTTTTATCCGACGCCAGCGAATCTCGCATTCAGGCTCAGCCCGACAAACGCTTTCAACCCATCTGTCATGGTTGCGGTCAAAAAGCTTGCGGTGTACACAGTTGGACCGACCGCACAGTGCGGGATCTGAATATTGCCACAGCCCGCGTGTGGATCAGATGCCGATACCGCAAGCTGTTTTGCCCGCGATGTCAGGGCATCCATATCGAGGATCTGGAGCTTTTTCATCCGTACCTGCGGGTAACCCGCCGGATGGCCCAATATGTATATCAGCTATGCCGTATGATGACCGTTTCGGATGTAGCCCGGCATCTGGGGCTGAATTGGAAAACAGTCAAAGACATCGACAAATATTATTTGGAACGCGACTACGGTCAACCGGACTTAAACGGGTTGCGTATCCTGGCCGTGGACGAGATCTCCATCCGAAAAGGTCATCGCTATCTGACCGTCGTGCTGGACTATCTTAGCGGCCGCGTGGTCTTTGTCGGCAAAGACCGTAAATCCAAAACCCTGAAGAGGTTTTTCAATCAGTTAAATGCCAAACAACGTAACGGTATCGAGGCAGTGGTCATGGATATGTGGGACCCGTTTATCAAAGCCGTTAAAAAAAACTGCCTCAGGCCAAAATCGTATTCGATCTGTTCCATGTAGTGGCCAATTTTAGCCGTGTTATCGATAAAGTCCGGAATACCGAATACCGTAAAGCTTCTGAAGAGAATAAAGCCGTCTTTAAAGGGGCTAAGTACCTGTTGCTTAAAAACCGTAAAAACGTCCGTCGCCAAAGCCATCGACAACAACTCAAAGAGCTGCTGGCATTAAACGAAGTCATCAATACGGTCATGATTCTCAAGGATAAACTCAAACACATATGGACCTACCGATCAAGAACATGGGCCGGTAAGGCCCTTGATCAATGGTGTGAGCTGGCGCGGTCTATAAATCACCCTTCGGTAACCAGCTTCGCCAAGATGCTGGAACGATATCGAGACGGCATCCTCAACCATTGTGATTATCCGATTCACACCGGAAAACTAGAAGGTGTGAATAACAAAATTAAAGTCATTAAACGTAAAGCTTACGGATTTCACGATCTACGGTACTTTACGTTGAAAATTTACCAGGCTTTCTACAACTAAATTGGAGAAGAACCAAAAAAAACAATTCTCCAATTATTCTTAAAATGCTGAATTACACTCCTCCCAATTTTTATATACTTTTCCGTTTTTCGGTGAAACAAATGCAAAATCTGTAAAACTTCCGGGGCCATTGAACATTTGGTGATGTTATTCCCTTTGGACCACGCTTAATAATAACGCATCCATGCAGCAATCCATATGTTGCATAGAAGTCACCAACGATGGAAGATTTTTTAAATGTAATACCCGTGTCTGGTTGCCCTATACCGTCAATAGAAAAGTGGAGCCCGTTCCCAACTCGGTATTCACACGATAAAGACTGAGTAATACCCGTTTTACAGGCTTTTCCTGATAGAACTATCTCATAGGTACTTGGGTCCTCAGCCGCAGATATTGAAGCCAAAAGGAAAAATACAAAAGCATAAAATATATATTTTACCACAGCCTATCCCCCTTGCCAGTATCTACACCATTCACAATAACATTTAATATGCAGATATCATAAACACAAAACCCCACCTCTGTGAGAAATGGGGTCTTAATAATCAGTCCGTCTAACGTTCGTGCAGGTTCCGCGCGAACTGCTGCGTCGCCTTAGAACCTAAGATGTCGTTGTGTTTGCTCCAGAAAGCCGTGCCGTCTGGCCAAATTGAGAACAGATGCGCTCCGTTTCCCTGCCTGAGCCAGATAGACATTCCGTCACTCGTCTCGTGGCGATGCACGGAAATTGAACCGGTGTCTCCGCCAGAAAGAAAATGAGGCCGTGCACCGAGTAGGTCAAAGAAATTCCACTCTAATACATTCTTTTGTGTATCAGTCATAGCCTTATGGGAGTCCATGTACTGCCCGTATTGAAATATGCATGTTACAGGTTGAGTCAACAAAATCTTTTCTATAGCGTTGCCGGGAACTGGAAAGAGGAGGGCTGAAATCCCGATAATCCAAAGTATTCGATTCATCTTTACCCCTTGCGCCTAACTATTTTATGCGACCTAAAAATATGGGCAAACACATACAGCTTTGGACGCGTATACCGCATAGTGAATTACATGTATCTTGCCAGTAAATGAACTATCGCCGTTGTTGTGATATTTAATCGGCATCAATGCAAAAACAAAACCCCACATCTATTAGAAATGGGGTATAGATAATCAGTCCATGGCAACCTCTCGGTTACAGGTTATTTTTTAGCTTTCTTTTCGTATTCTTTGAGGCCTTTTTCAACTAACATGCGGATAGCTTCAGATCGTGGTTTCAATGCGGTTTTCAAAGCGGAAATCGTTGATTCGCTCTAATAGCTCTTCATCAGTGGCAAATGTAAGTATGGGTTTCTCTGTAGGCATAAATAATAAATATATCATTTTTTTGGACTAATCAAAATCTTTTTTTATTGACTTATGTTTTATATGTGATTATTCAGTTATTAACTTAATAATACAAAATCCAATAACCCAAAGCCACAGTAAAATGAAAAACCAATTATCAAACATAGCGCTTGAAGGAACCTGCAACGGTGACGTTGTGGGCGGTTTATTACTGTGGACCGGGGAAAACCTTCAGGCGCTTTTCATTTGAAAGGAGGTAATCATGGCATGTATAGCAAAAAGGCGTGACCGATGGGTCATAGACTTTTATGACAACCAGGGAAAACGACGGTGGAAAACCTTGCCGAAGGGAGCGACAAAGGCAAAGGCAAAAGAGGCAATGAGGGAAATTGAGGATCAGCTTGCAAGGGGTATTTATCTTCCTGATAAGAAGATTCCAACATTTTCAGAAGTTGCTAAGGATTGGCTTGAATACAAAAAGCCGAATTTAAGAGATTCAACATGGTCTGTTTATGAGGGACATACCCGCAATCACTTCAATGATCTTGACGATTTAAAATTAATCGAATCACTACTGCAAGAATTGAAAAGTTTATTACAGACCGGCAAAATCAGGGAATGAACATTTCAACACATTAGAAAGATTCTTGTAACCTTGGGCCAAATTATGGCCTATGCAGTTAGGCACAAATATATTGATTATAATCCGGTCAGAGATGCGGAAAGACCAAAAGGGCAAGGGAAAACAAAAAAACAGAAGATAAGGGTTTTAACCCCTGCCGAAATCAATGCATTATTTGAGGCTGAATCAGATAAGAAATACCAGACCCTTTTTATGCTGGCAATTTTTAGCGGAGCAAGACAGGGTGAACTTTTAGGGCTTAAATGGTCAGATGTTGATTGGGAAAACAACCAAATTCACATTCAACGAACTTTCAATAATGAGTGCATGGTATGACACAAAAACCGAAACTTCAAATCGGAAAATTGATTTAGGGCCGGCAATGATGACCGAACTTAAAAAATGGAAACTGGCTTGTCCACCAAGTGAGCTTGATTTGATATTCCCAAATGAAGCAGGAAATCCAATAAACCATAACAACTATGGTTAACCGACATTTTCAATCCGGCATTAAAAAAGGCAGGAATTGGAAAGATCAGATTTCACGACTTAAGGCATACCTATGCAAGCCTTTTGATCGAACAGGGAGAAAATATCAAATACATTCAAACTCAGCTTGGTCATTCAAGTCCGACTGTGACATTGAACGTTTATGCACACTTGATGAAACCCGTCAATCAGGAAGCAGCTTGCAGGCTGGAAAATACCATTTTTGAAACAAGTGGTAGCAAAATGGTAGCAGACAACAAAAAAGAGGTTACAGTATGAACCATAACCTCTTGAATATTACTGGTAGGCACGATTGGATTTGAACCAACGACCTCTACCGTGTCAAGGTAGCGCTCTCCCCCTGAGCTACGTGCCTTTATTTTCGAAAATTTGTTAACACCTCTCTTTTGGCCTGTCAAGAAAAATGCTTCTGAATCCATCAAAATTCATCATAAATCAAACATATAAAATATTGATTCCATTTTGTTTTGAATCAATTAGGGTAAGCGTTTCGTGATATCTGCAGCGAACTGCTGCATAAGGACTAACTGGCTCATGAGAACCCTTTCGGTGAACTGCTGCCGCAGCGACTGCTGCCGGAGCTGTCGATAAAGCACGTTGAACTCAGAAGTCGCTTTACTCGTCCATGACCGCATTTAGGACAGCTTGTTTTTTCATCGTCACTGCCCATAACAAGTATCTCAAAACAATGGCAGCACTTTTCACATTGATATTCGTATATAGGCATTTAAAACCTCCCGAAGTTAATTGGACTTTTTTTATTCATTATTTCAAATACCGAGTCAACCTTTCTCTCATCTTTACCGGTACCTCAATGGATCTATTTTTATCGTAATCGTAGCAGACCTGGATCGACTCCCCAGCGGCATATACCCTGGTTTCATCTGAAAAATCGACTATACGATATTCAAAAGAAAAACTCTTGGTTCCGATACCCTTAACCCACATCTGAAGAATGACATGGTCATTAAACCGTATCGGTCTAAAGAAATCGCATCGGATATGGGCCATGATGAATTTAAAATCTGAAATATCTGAAACACTAAACACTTTTTTGGAAAAATGTTTTCGGCCTTCCTCAAAATAGGTAAAAAAAACTGCATTGTTCACATGTCCAAGGGCGTCAATATCACTGAATCGAACTTCAATGTTTGTGGAGAATAGCTTATCCGAGTACATCAGCAACTCCTGAATCGAATATTTTTTCTAAAAACTAATGATCATATATCCCCTCTGTCAAGTTTTTTTAGGATTTGCATCATGAAAATATGTTGGACATATTCTGCCGTCTATGGCAAATTAAAAACATAGAAAGGAGGTGTTCAACATGAAGGTAAGAAAATCTATCTTTTCAGGAAGCTGGTATCCGGGAAACGCTTCTGCGTGTGAAAAAGAAATTAAAGGTTTTCTAAAAGAATACCGTACAGAAACCATTTCGGACAGACCCTTAACCGGAGGCATTGTGCCACACGCCGGATGGTATTTTTCAGGCAGCATCGCATGCAATGTCATACACTGTCATACAAAAGAAAAATCTCCGGATGTCTTTGTGATTTTCGGCATGCATCTTCACAGCGGCTCGCCAGCCTATATGATGACTGAGGGGGCATGGGAAACCCCTTTTGGCAATTTAGAAATCGAAACAGCTCTCGCCAACGAACTGAACGAAAAATTTACATTTCAGATTGAAACTGCTGATCGCTTTACTCAGGACAACACCATCGAACTTCAACTCCCTTTTATAAAATACTTTTTCAAAGACGCAAAAATAGTTCCCATCGGTACACCACCAACAAAAAATTCTCTTGAAATTGGAAAGACCATTGTCGCCATATCAAAGCGGCTTGGTCTTCAGGTCAAAGTTATCGGCTCGACGGATCTAACCCATTACGGCCCGAATTACGGTTTTATGTCCCATGGCAGGGGCTCCTCGGCAGTGGACTGGGTCCGAAATGAAAACGACCGGCGGGTGATTGATGCCATGCTAACCATGGATCCCGAAAAGGTCATTAAAGAAGCCACGGCAAACCAAAACGCCTGCTGCTGCGGTGCAGCCGCAACCGCAATTGCCGCTGCCAAAGAGCTCGGCGCCAAACAAGCCGAAACCATTGCGTATGCCACCAGCCATGACAAAAGTCCTGGAGAGAGTTTTGTGGGGTATGTGGGGATTGTATTTTAATTTCGGAAAAGTCCCTGGCCCAGCAGCGATATCCTTATCACGATGATGCACGACCTGAGGCCCGATGTACGCGGATTGGTTCAATCTGAAGACATGCCGATCTGGACCTTTCCTTCTGACTATATTCAGCGTTTGAGAAATTTTTTGACCGACATCACACCCCAATATTCTGAAAGCTCAATAAATTCAGACGGTTTTAGTTCACAACAACGTCCAAATGATTTGATAATAGGAAGAAAAAAAGGGTTATGAATCATGTTCATAACCCCTTGTTGTTTTGTGGCTGAGGGACCATAAAAATGAAAAAACTTTCAAGGTCTTTAATCACAAGAAATAGCTGTGGCCAGAAATTCACCATTAGGGGATGCATTTTGAAAAATCAGGGCTTGCTCTTAATCGTCTTCATGGTTGTAATTTCTCTTTTCATATGTACTTCTTGCCACTCTGTAAAAGGCAACGCAGATGAAGAGGGCCATATTAAAATAATACTTAATTATGATTTAGAAAAAGTATACAGTACCACCAAATTCATTTTAATGAATAGTGAGGATCGATGGATACGTAATTATTCACATTATCCCGGGGAAATTGATTATGCTGAAGCAGAGAACGCCATATTCCTTAGTGTAAGTGATCGTAGAGATGTAGAAATTTATTTTATTCCTTCAGGAAAACAAAGCATGAAGGTGACATTTGTCATAACTCAATTGCTTCAAGCAAAAATGGCAGGAAAACGATTAATAGAGGAATTACAATATTATTTGGAAAACGGTGAAGAAGCATATATGAAGTATACTAAAAATGAAGCATTAAAAAGGCGAGTAAGAGGCTTTCAGTAGGATCTGACATTTGTCAGATCATGTGTGGTTGGGGGCAATTAAGTGATCTGCAATTTGTTCATCTTTCAGATATCATCAGACAGGAACAAAATACTTAAATGGTTCAGAACCTGTGAAGCAGATATTACAGGTATCGGATTGAAGATTTCAAATATAAATCGCTAAAATTAGATGGTTTTCATCGTGCATGGATTGTCCGTATTGCGGACTTAAAATCAATTTCTGTCATTTTCTGACAGCCCGTTCCCACATTTCGGAATTAGGCCATTCCTTGGTAGTGTATGCTCCCATGGTTTTTTCCCTTCTTGAAGCTCCTGGAAAAATATGACCTCGTTTTTGTCAATTTCTTGAACATCAAACCTCTTGACATACTCCAAAATAGCCATAATCAAAGAAATCATATAGTTTATTTGCTCATATTCCTCTTTTTTTGTTAATGATCTCTTCTCATCTTGAATTTGGCATCCTTTTTCCATTGAAAGACTAACGATTCTTGATAGCTCATAAGCCAAATCGTTTTCTGACTCTATCTTTAAGGGATATTTCTTAATCTTATCAATATTCATCATCCTTTTCCTCCGTTTGAAAAATATTAAGAATAACTTTTCATTATCATCAAGCAGGGACTTGAAACCTTTTTAACAATTATCTGCAAAAGTTGAGCCACAACAGCTTGATATAGCTTAATTTACTATAAAATTAATTACTTATATCGTACTGACAAAAAAATTCATCTAAATATTATGAAAATATTTACATACTTTTTCTGTAATATAAGTGACATAAAGGCCAGAAAGTTATTGCAGGAGGGATTAGTTAAATATGGTGTGTTAATCCCAAGGAAGGGTTGCGTGTCGGCATTCCTGCTACGGCAGGTAGGAGCCAACCGAAATGGTATTTCTGTTGATATCACAACAATTTTTTATAGACATGATAGGTGTGTTTTATAGCGAGACTGTCGAAAAAGTCCAAATTTGGCCATTTTACCAATTTCGCATGCAATTAAATCAATTAGTTACGAACTTTAAAAACACAGATTTAGGGTTTTTCGACAGTCTCAGCAGCTACATGCACTCGGCACTTTATAAAATGCACCTTGGAACTTGTATTCTTCAGCACGGTACTGCCGTCAAAATTGAACATTTAATAACCACATCTGCACTTTTGAAATTGTAGATTTGTTGAGTTGAGTTGATAAGAATTCCCTTTCAGGAACAAAATAGGTTGTTTCCGGGTGGGAACTAACTTACAATCTTCTTAATCTTGTCAGCCTTGTCCTTAAGTTGCTTGGCCTGTTTAATCCCCGGAACCTGTCCAAGGAGGTTGTCAGTAACATGCTTGGTCACTTTTTTTTGAACCGTGTCGACTATATCGCTTTCGGAAGACTGACCTTCTGACAAATCAGTCGCATCACCTGCAATTTCTTTTTTTTCTTCTGATTCATTACTTTCGCCAACTTCCTTCTTGACCTCTGATTTCTTTATACCACTTATCTCCTTCTTGGCATTGCGTAGTTCCTTGACGGTTTTTCCAAGGCCTTCCCCAATACCGGGAAGCCGCTTTGCACCGAAGATGAGCAGTATTATGATTCCAATGACAATTATTTCCGGAACACCAAGTCCAAACATTACAAACCTCCGTTCATACGGATTAGATATTGATAGGGATCTAACCTAAGTCAAGTCAAATTTCTTTCAGGACATTTATATTAATATATTTCTCACTTGGCTAAAGCGTTCATAAGGCATTCCAAATGTTTCTGCCACTTTGTAACTTTCTCATTTTCATCTATCTTGTCCAAAAAGTCCAGCCTTTCATCTATTTCCATATCTCGCATCTCAGGAAAGGTGCAGTCTTCTCGTTTACCCTTGTACGGGCAATCTTTAAACACGTTTAACAGCTTGTCATCAAGATCTTTAGTGGTCATCAAACTCATTTCTGTATCTAACAATCCCAGAAACTCCCTTCATCATTGAATCATTAAGAATCATCGCCATAAATGCTTCATCCGGGATTCCTTTCCATTGACTTTTCAAACCATATTTTGATGCCCGTTGAAATCCAAATCGTGGATAATACTTTTCATGGCCAAGCACAATTACAAACGGACATGACGTGTTACGAATAATTCTAAGCCCTTCTTTTACAAGTTTAGAACCAATCCCTTGGTTTTGTAACTCCGGCAATACGGCCATTGGAGCAAGGCCCATTCCTTCAATAACGCCTTCCTGTGCTTTTATTGTCACGGGACTAAACATAATATGCCCAACGATTTTATTATTTGAGATTGCGACAATTGATAGTATCCCATTACATGATTTACGCAACTTATCTACGATACGACCCTCATCTGGTTGACCAAACGCTTTATCGTTTAACAAACGTATTTCATCAATATCTTTAGGTTGCTCTAAACGTATTTCGACCACTCATCCATTCCTTTCGGATTAAGTAAATATTAATATATACCGATGTGCAATCATCTACTTCCACCGACAGTTAGCCTCACTATCCTTTTCAATTTACATTGACTCCAGATCATCTTCATTCAGCTTATTTCCACAAGCTGGACATTCCGTAATTTCATTATGATCCATATCAAAGAATCTATAAATCCATTTAAAATTACTTGGGAGGAACTCGATCCATATTTCATAACCACAGTTACAATATCCCACTTTGCTGTAAATTTTGCTCATTTCTTCATTTGCTGTTACTGCCTAAAGTCTGGGTTTTTTTCGTCTCTCTTTGTTAGCAAGTTCTAATTTTTCAATTATAGCATCATTCACAAATTCCTTAACGTTCAAGTTTCTTTCATCACAATAGCTCTGAACTCTTTCCATCAATTCTTCAGGCAGCATGATGTTTAGCAGGTTAGTTTCAGTTTTCTCCACGTTGCCCCCATTTTGATTTCAGTCTCAGATATTTCTTAGTAAGTTCAAGATCAGCCCATAAGGTCTCAGTTTGATGTTCCTGTTTGGTATGTTTGAATTATGATGCTGATAGTTTAATATCACAACCTCTTAGACTATATCAGAATGCAGAATAAGTAGTAAAAAATGCCACAACTATCCTTAGGTGATATGGTATTATGTTATCACAGAAAAATCAGGCCATTGATAGCTTTTTTTCATTGCAGGAATCTCAGATTTGTAGCTTGATCGCAAAACCCAATATGTTATGGTGTACATAAAAAAGAAACGTATGGAATTGAATCGATTATCCACACTTTTTAATGAATTAACTTGATTGAATAATGACAGCTTCGGGAGGCCGACAATGGAAAGTGTTGACCGGTTATCTTTTATTTGGCCTGACCCGGGAAAAATCCGGGTTAAGTCGATTTCAGCCCAACAGGCACATAGGGACCGAGTAGACATTCAACATAGTGTTGTTTTTTAGCATCTTGATCGCCGAAAACAGGATGCAGGTTTATATCCGGGGAGTATTTACTTGCGGGAACTTTGCGACCCAGCGCTTCAGCCATCGCTCTTACATGGTGAGGACCGGCGCCACAGCAAATACCGATATAATTAACTCCCATGTCCCGTGCTTTTACGGTAAAATCCGCCATTTCAAACCGGGTTAACAAAAAAGGATCCAGCGCTACCGGGAATGCGTTTTTGGAATTCTCCAATCTCAGATCAAAAAAACAAGGTTCTTTCGGCGTTGTTCGATAGGGAACCGGCAGTACGGCCACATGGCCTTGAACTTTATCTCGAACTCTTTGAACAATCGGCATGAGGGTTTCAGGACCTCGGCCACAGTTAAGACCGACAACGTCGGCACCATTTTTTTCCAGTATTCTGCAGGCTTCCTCCCAGCTATAGCCGTCGCAGCTCTTTTCATGAACCGTTGTAAAGGTAATCACGGCCGGGAATCCAGCGTCCTTTATAACGTCTAACGCAATAGAGGCTTCACCCAAGTGGCTAAACGTTTCAGCGATAATGAAGTCAGCGTTTCCATGAGAGGCCCAATCAACTTGTTCTTTGAAAATGGATCTGACAATTTTTCCTGATTCGGTCGGATTGTTATGATTAAATTCCCAGGTGTTGGATAAATTACCGGCAACCAGAGCGCCATCTTTTTGTGCCACTTCTTGAGCCAAAGATATGGATTTGAGGTTAAGTTCTTCAAGCCTGTCTTCTTTGTCGATGGCTTTTAACTTTGACCGGTGAGCATAATACGTGCAAGCCACAATGACATCGGAACCTGCCATTAAAAATTCGTGATGAAGTTCCTTGACTGCCTCTGGATGCTCTAAAACAACTTCCGGCACAAAAGGTCCGGCCTTTAAATATCCCCTTCTTTCCAACTCAAAGATATAACCTTCAGCCACCAAGACGACACCCTTTTCCAGTCGTTCGATTAGGGATTCTTTTATATTGCTCATGGTTGCTCCTTCTTAGATAAATTCTATTTAAAATTTCTATTATCAAGGAATACAAATCCTACTCGACATTTTTGCTGAATTATTACCACAAATTTTCAGTTGGAAAATTCATTTCTTCAATGAAGCTGTCGAAAAAATCGGCATGCCCTGACAGTTCCAGGTGTTCCAGATCTGTTGCAATTTCAGCGGATCTTTCCCAATGTCGTTTTGATAAAAGGACCATGTTTGCGCCGGTTGACGCTGCATTGCCGAGGGATGTTATTTTTTCCGGGTTTACCTTGGGCAGCAGACCGATGCGCATGGCGCTGAAAGGATGGACATAGTTGCCCAGGGCGCCGGCCAAATAGATATCATCGATATCTTCAATGCCGGCCCCCATTGTTTTTAAAAGGATTTTAATGCCGGAAGCTATTGCGGCTTTGGCAAGTTGCAGCTCTCGGATATCTTTCTGGGTCAGCACGATGGGTTTGCCATCAAGGCTGTCCCGGGGAGAAGCTAAAAGAAAGTCATAAATTTCATTTTCTTGGGTTTGAATCACCCTTTCTGTCATCGAATTTCTTTTTTTGTGCTGATCGGGCGGACAGATCAGGCCTTCCGGATTAACAATACCATGGTGCAGCAACAAAGCAGCCAGGTCTACCAGACCGCTGCCGCAGAGCCCTTTTGGTTTTATGTTCCCGATGACATTGTAAAAAATATCGTTTTCTTCAAACCGGAAGCTCTCAATAGCGCCCGCCCTGGCAATCATTCCATGTGAAATTCTCGCTCCTTCCAGTGCCGGACCGGCTGCCGAACTGCAGGTAAGCATTCTGTTTTTATTTCCCAGGAAAATTTCGCTGTTGGTTCCTAAATCAAGACCCAGTACCAGCTTGTCGTCCTGCTCGGCTGCACCGGATGAAAGAATGAAGCCAATTAGATCGCCGCCGATATATCCAGATTTGGCAGGCATCACATAAAGCATGGCATCGGGGTGCAATCTGAGGCCCACATCCCGGGCCATAAAGGTCATCCCTTCGGTGATCAAAGGAGTAAACGGGGCTTCGGCAATTCCGCTGGGATCCAAGCTCAGCATAAAATGCTGCATGGTGGTGTTTCCGGCAACGACCGCAACCAGTATATCTTTCAGTTTTAGCCTAAAGGATTCAAGCAGGCGTTTGGTAATGAGGTTCAGATCTTTTACCAAAAGTTCTTGCAAATGCACAAGACGTTTGGGGTGTCCTTTTATATATTGAATACGGCTGATAACGTCGGCCCCGTATTTTCTTTGGGAATTGAATCTGGAAATTACCGCCACTTCCTGGCCTTCTATCAGGTTCACCAGTTTGCCCACCAATGTGCTGGTTCCCAAATCAAATATCAGACCGAATACGCCGCCAATATTATCTCGGGACTGCCATTCCAGCAGACAGTTGTTATGGATAATCGCCGCTCCGTCGAAATTGGTGGTCCTTAAGTTTTTATAAAGAGAAGACAGGCAGCGATAGGTTGTCTTTAAGTCATGAAATTCAGGGCTTAACACCTCTCTAATGCGATGAACGTCGGAAAGAGAGTTTTCAAGACTTGGCGGCGGAATGGTTACCAGACGTCTTTCAACAAGAGGGGCAAGCTCCACAGGAGGCATATGTCCATGTTTTAGAATCTGAAAAATTTCCGTTTCTCCATTCAGTTCTTCGGTATAAATTGTAAGGTTTTTGAGAGTTTTGGTGCGACATGCCAATCGAATTCCTTGCTCCAATTCGTCAGGATCTAAAACCTCTAAGGTTTCTTTTGAAGGCTTGCCAAGGGGGGTAATCACCCTGATTTTGCACTTTCCGCATTTACCAAGACCGCCACAATCCCCTTCCAACTCGATTTCCGTATTCTGAAGTGCATTCCAGACGGTCATGCCCCGCTGGACTTTAATCCACATATCATCCGGTAAAATATTCAGCCATACCATTTTTTTTGTTACCTTTTTAGGCAGCTTTCGTTTTTTTAGCTCCTTTTGCATGAGATTGTAATTTCTCTTGATCGTCAAAGCCGCTTTTACTCGGGCCGTGAACTCGATCATCTTTATCGGTTTGGCTATAAAATCTGTGACGCCGGATCTGAAACTTTTTTCAAGCACTTTATCTGCATCTGAAACCTCCCCTGTCATCATCAGGATAGGTATATGGGCAGTACTTTTATCCGCTCTCATCTTCTTTGATACTTCATAACCCTTCATTCCCGGCAATTGAATTTTAAGCACTACAAGATCGGGGAGAGTCTTTTTCATCATCTCCAGTGCCTTTTCTCCTGAACCGGCAATCTGAATATTCTTATAACCGTCCTTAGCGAGCATATTCTTGATCAATTTTTGAATGGCAGGATCATCGTCTACGATAAGGATTCTCATTCTCACCAAGTTTTTCATAAAAGTTGCTCCTATTAGATACTTAGTAAAGAATCCGGGCCCAAAAAACCGGGTTTGGTTTATTCCCGGAAGGGGACAAGTTACTGTTAAATCCGAAATTCTCTGACCTGGCTCTCCGAGCCGGAGGCCCAAAGGACCAGGTTTTTCAGGACTGATAAAATTAGTTAGTGTCCCCTAGTACACAGTCTGAGCAGGTTTGCTGTTAACTCCGAATAATCAGCATCGATCACCATTGGTTTGAGCTTTAAATATCGTGATATATCGTGGACATTCGGCATAATGGTGTCAGGGTCAAGCGACTGCCGAATGTAGGCCAGCCTTTTGTAGTATTGAAAACAACTTTCCAGCATCAGGGGGTCATCAAGTTCTAGCGGTTGGATGCAATATTCGGAAAAGTTCAAAATAAGGTCCTTTTCAACAAAATACGTCCCGGCTTCTTCGTCAATAATAGCGTGAAAACGTCTGCTTCCCAGTAAAATCTCATAACAGTGCTCACCTGGGACTCTGGGAATGCCCATTTCATAAAGATGGTCGTCCAGATCCGGATAACACCTTCCATACAAACACAGAATTTCGTCCCCTGCTTTTTTAGCCAGATGGATTTGGTGCAGTATTTCCTCTTTCAGCTTTTGAGGATAATTATGCAGATAAGGGTTGATGAAGGTGATGGTGACATTTTGGTGAAAACGCTGCGGTTCAATTTGTCTGAGTGCATCACGAAAGACACCACATGCAATGATGCGAATAGACATATTGATTTCCCGGTTTGAGTTATGTATTTACAATTTCTGGAAATTTACTTTTGATTTCCAACAATTTTTCTAGACTCAATACAGGTTCGGCTTCTTCGAGCCATGTTCGAGCCAGCTCATAGGCATTGGTCAGCGGCGTGGGCTGGCCTTGCTCCTGCCAGCGGTCGAAATTCATGCGAATAGCGAGGTTGGGGTAAAAAAACTGTCCAAACATATGCTTAACCGTGTGCTCTTCCGTGATGTAGTTACCTCCGGGCCCTACGTTTTCGATGGTATTAACGGCAAGCGTTTCTGTGTCCACGTCGACGCCGCTGATCAATCGGTGGACCATCCCCAGGATCTCGTTGTCAATGATGAATTGTTCGTAGGAGATCGAGTTGCCGGAATCGAGCATTCCGGCGGCCAGGTGAATATAATCGGCTCCGGCCATTGCGACCAACAAATACGATACTCCCTTTTCAAACCCTGATTGAATATCGGGGATTTTGGCATCCGTCATGCCTGCGGACGCATAAATGGGCAGTTTGTAACGTTTTGCCAAATGAACGGCGCAAGTATTCAACATGGCGGTTTCGACCGAGCCCATGGTAAGATCCATGGTGCGCAGGTCCATAGCCGTTGGAACAGCACCATACAGCATCCGGGCGTCGGGGTTAAATACTTGAGCAATCGACACGCCTGCCAAGGCCTCCGCATGCAACTGGGCAAGGGTGCCCGCCAGGGTCGCCGGGGAAGTAGCGCCGGCAATAGGCGCCGGCGCACATGTGGCCGGAATGCCGTTTAAAGCGCAAAACTCTAATATTTTAAGTGTATTGGCATCAAACGCTAGCGGGCTTATGGGATTGGTGATTACCGAAACAAAGGGGCGCTCTCTAAGCCGGTCTTCCCCGCCTGCCATGAAGCTGGCCAGATGCCACAATTGCTTTACACCTTCAAAGGTATCGCATCCTCCCATGACATGCTTGGTGGTATTGCTGAAGGCATGAAAAAAATCATTCAGATGATAGAACTCGGGGTCCAGATCGTGGGCCTGACAGGCAATAATATAAAATCGGATGTTGTCGAGACGATCGACAAGACGTGCGGTATTTATTACGTCTTGTAGGATGGTTGGGCGGAAGCCCCCGGTGCCCATATCCAGAATCTGAAACACACGGCCGCCGTTTCCAAAATAAACATTGCCCGATCCAAGGTGCAAATCATTTTTACCATCGCGGGAATAGAGGGTGAATTGTTGCGGGGCCTTTGCAATCATTTTGTCAAGCCACCTTCCGGAAAAATAGACCCGATCGGTCTTGACATCGACTCTGGCTCCGGCAATCTTGAGCATCTTTAGGGTGTGGCGGTCGAGAATCTTAACCCCTACGCGTTTTAGTATTCTGCGTCCGGCCCGGTCGATTTTGTCGATTTCAGCACGAGTGAGCAATGTAATACCTTTTCCAGTTATAAAGCCTTTAAAAGGTCGTCAATCTCTTTTAATACGCCGTCATCTTTAGGCGTTACCTGATGTTCGGAAAGAATCCGTTTGGCCTCCTCATTACTGCGTGTGTAAAGATCCTTTGACCCTTCGGCTTCCCAGGCGTCATAGCGGCTGCGGTCCAGAAGTTTGGGAAGAAAAAGCGCCTGCTCAAAGTTCTCGAATGTGTGGTCGTCCATTAAAAAGAATGACTGGGGGCCTGCATTTTTAATCCTTTCCAGAGCGTCCAGAGCCAAAGTGGTTTCGTTTACCGGAATGCCGTGGGTGAAAAAACGCGCCATGGCAACCAATTCATTGGCAATGGTGACCATTTCAAGGGAGGACGTGCTGCCATACTCGATGTATCCGTTATCATGGATAAGATTGCAACGGGAGAGCATGGCGGTAATAATCGAAAACATGGCTTCGGCGCCGGCCTGGGCATCCACTACTTTGGAATCCGATGCCCCTGCAAAGGACCAAATGGGAAGACCGTATATTTCGTCACGCATATCCGCTAAAGCTGCCTGGGTCAGGCTCCATTCAGGGCAACCATAGGATACGACGGCGGACTTCATGTCAAGTGCGCTGACGTTGGGGCCGAAAAGAAACGGCGCCCCTTTAGCGGCAAGCTGGTGCACAATCAGCCCTGCCAGGTTTTCAGCAATCCCCATGGCCATCGCCCCGGCAAGTGTTACCGGCGCGCCGCCGCCGGCATTTGAACCAGATGGGAGACAAATGGGGATTCCTTTGCGGGCGCAAAAGATAAGTCTGTCCATGACATGTGCAGGAAAGCGCAAAGGACTTATGGCTTCCGAATAATTCAACAGAAAAGGTTTTTGGCGAAGTTGATCTTCACCGCCGGCCACCATGCAGGCAATTTCATAGATTTTGGCGATGTCCTCGCCGCGGTCGGCGATAAATACAATCGGCTTGTTGGTATTTTTAACCATTTCAGCAAACGCGTAAACATAAATATAATCGACTTTGGAAACATCCTCGGGGTTTCCCATAGACATGGCAAAGGAAATGTTTTCGAGACCATCAACTAGTTTAGCAAAATTACCGGTGTCTGCAAGTATGCACCTGCGCCGTTCTCCGGTTTCCAGATCCAGAGTAAACGTTGTATCCGAGCCCGTGCCGTAAAACGGATTTTCATCTACCAGGGGCATGGTTTTATTGCCAAGCTGATCGTAAAGAGCTATCTGGCGCGGTGCGGATCGAAGTGCTTCTTCGGCCAGGTAGTCGGGCAGCCGTATCCAGTCTTTATCAAACACCTTGCCGCCGGCGCCGGCCAGCATGTCAAGGCTTTCGGCATGTTCCATCTTTATGCCGATCTTTTCAAGGATCTCAAGGGCTGCTGTGTGAATCGCCAAGGCCTGCCGGCGATTTAAAACTTTTAACCTTGGTTGAAATGTGGGAATAGGTCCGGGTTTCATGGCATCTCCTTATCCTATAAATCATCTCAAGTTATATTGAGAAGCTTTTTGGTTTCATGCACTGCGGCTCCTGCATCCGAGGCGTAAGAATCGGCTCCGATATCCTCGGCATACTTTCTTGTAACCGGTGCGCCGCCGATGATGACTTTCACGGTGTCCCTCAGTCCCAAATCAGCCAATGCCTTGATCGTCAAAGACATAGAGGGCATTGTGGTGGAAAGTAATGCTGACATGCCCAAAACATCGGCATTCGCTTCTTTGATTTTATCAACAAAGACTTCCGGCGCAACATCCACTCCAAGATCGATAATATTAAAACCGGCACCTTCCAGCATCATGCCCACAAGGTTTTTACCGATGTCGTGCAAATCGCCTTTGACCGTTCCCAAAACGATATTACCTTTGGTTGTCATGGCGTTTTCTTGAAAGTGCGGTTTTAACACCTCGACACATTCTTGCATGGTTTTCGCGGATCGCAACATTTGGGGAACAAAAATGGCACCTTTGGAAAAATTGTCGCCCACAACGTTCATGGCCTCTATGAGACCCTGGTCAAGAATGTCCTGGGCATTTTGGCCGGCATTAACAGCCTTAAGGGTTTCCTCCTTTGCCGTTTTGATATCTCCTTTGATAACTGCATCCAACAGTGTTTGGTAGCTCATCGGTTTCCCCCCTTTTCAAGTTTTGCTTTCCGGTTGGTTACTCTTTATTAATTATGCCGTTTTGATAGGCATCGATAAAGTCACCGCAGTATTCATCTTTGCCAAGGATCATCCGCGTAGACAGCAGGTTTGCCACAAGACGTTTATCGGTGGGGTCTAAAATGGCGGCAGACAGGCCCTGGAGTATGCACAGCGACAGAAAAGTGCTGTTGATCAAACGGCGAGCCGGAAGGCCAAAAGAAATATTTGAAAGGCCGCAAATGGTGTTGACTCCGGGAAAATCGTTCATGATCGTTTTGATGGCACCCAAAACGGCATTACCCATGCGCGTGTCCACGGAGACCGGCTGCACCAGGGGATCGATATAAATGTTCCCGAGAGCTACCCCCTCAACTGTCAATCTGTTGATCAATTCAGCACCGGCTTGAATCCTGTCTTCGACGGTAACCGGCATGGCCGTTTCTGTCATACACAGGGCAACGACCCGGCAGGGCTGGGCGGTTACAATCGGCAGCATATCATCAAAACGATCTTTTTCCAGCGAAATCGAATTGATCATCGGTTCGCCCCGGTGGTGTTTGATTGCTTCCGACAGCGCCTTAGGGCTGGGACTGTCCAGACACAGGGGCAGATCAACGGCATCTTGAACCGTCTTTACCAGCCAGCATAGATATTCGGCTTCCCGATCCACAAACGTACCGGCATTTACGTCAATGAAATCAGCACCGGCATCTGCCTGCTTTTTTGCTACTTGAACGATAAATGCACTATCTTGTTTTTCAACCGCTTCGGCAATTCGCCTTCGACTTGTGTTGATATTTTCTCCGACGATAAGCATGTTTAACCCCTCTTTCTATATTAAAACTATTCGTAGTATTGTTTGAATGTCAATTAAAAAGAACAGATTATCTAAAAGCGCCCGAACATTCATTTTGAGGAAGATCGCGATGCCGTAATTGGGTGTTATTTGTAATTTTAAGAGGGCTTGTAGTATGTGAGCATTTTAAATCGTTTTGCAACGCTGCCATGGGCACTTAGATTGTTTTTGAAATAGGTTCTATATACCCGGTCATGTCCATCAGCTACAATCGAATCCACTGACCCACCGTGTCGACGGCGCGGCCGCTGCCAAAGTGTTCTTTAAAGAGATTAAAATAATAAAGCTCTTCCTTGCTGCGCACCATGGGGAAATCGGTCTGAGCTGCCGACAGTTCATCATCTTCGATAATCTCTTCAAAATACATGGGCAGAACATCGGCGGAGCCGGATCCTTGAGAGAATTCCTGTTTCAGCCGCCATACGATTTCTTTGGGCAGCACATTTTCAAAAGCTTTTCTGAAGATCCATTTTTCGATTTTCTGGTCGCCGTCCGGTTTTTGCTTGTATTCGGGTGGCAGGGTCATGGCATAGTTGAGCAATTCGCCGGATATCAGTGGGGTCACTACCCGAATAGAGTTGCAAAGGTTCATGCGGTCTAACCGCAAAGAGGCGTTGTTGTGTAAAAAGGCGATGCATTCCATTTGTCTGGCGAACAGTTCTTCGAGTGGAAACTCTTTAAGGTATAAGTATCCGCAAAAAACCTCATCTCCGCCTTCGCCGGAAAGCAAAACTTCAATTTTTTGTTCTTTTGCATATTTAGAAATGAGGTAATTCGACACAGAGCTTCTTACCAGGGAAGGATCAAAGGACTCTAAACAGCGGATCACTTCGGGCAGCACCGCCAGGATCTGGTCCAGATCCACAATCAGTTCATGGTGGTCGGAGTCGATATGGTCGGCCATTAAACGTGCGCATTTAATGTCTTCACTTTCTCCTACACCCAACGCAAAGGTCTTTAAGCGATGCTCATTCCCGAATTTTTCCTTGTAAGCGGCACTCGCCAGCCAGGCAATGACGCTGCTGTCGATGCCGCCGCTGAGCAGGCTTCCGGTGACCACGTTGAAGTCTACGCGATTATTGAAGCTGCGCTGGATAATATCTCTGATCGTTGCCGTTATTTCGTCCAGGTCGTCTTTAATGATTTCCGGCGGAGATTGCGGCAGTTCGGCAAAGCGGGTCAGCGTACCCGAACCATCCATATAATGTCCCGGCGGAAATTCGTAGACATCGTCGGTGGTCTCTACCAGGCTCTTCAATTCGGAAGCAAAATAAAGCCTTGCGTTTTTCCGACCGTAAAACAGAGTCTTGATGCCTAAAAGGTCTCTGGCGGCAAAAAGGTTTTCGCCGTCGGATATCACGAAAGCAAAGACGGCATCATTTAAATGCGAAAACATGGATTTGTCGTATTTTTGGTAAAGTTGCAGCAGCAGGCGCTCTTCCCGGAAAGGACCGTCCGGTATTCTATAAGCCGGGGCCAATTCCTGCCAGTTTCCCATCTGACCGTCGTAACAAATTCTTAATTCCGGATACTTTGCGTTAAAGGCCGGTACCTGTGTATCGCCTCCGGCTAAAACGACATCCGGGTTTCCGGAAATGTCGCCGATCAGATAGTTCTGCGCCATTGCGATCCGTTTATCTTCGAATATCCCTGATAAATACGGACCGCGATGTTTGATTAAACGAAACATCGACTCAAGTTCCAGGCGGTCTTTTTTATTATAGACGACAGCAAAACCACTCATTCAACCCTTCCTTTCTTCCAATCATGTGTATTTAGTCGACGACCATCCCGCTCTATCAAAGGAGTGGTTTGAATTTGTCCGGCGTCGGACAAAGGCAAAAGCACGTTAGTGCTTCAATCGTTGCGTTTGCAACCGGTTGTAATCACCCGTTTTATTTTCTAATCTCAAAAATTCCGACGAGTCCGTGCCCCATCCCCGTTCCGGGCTGAAGCTCCATTTCCAGCTTTCGCAGGGCAAAACCGAGGACCGATTCGATCAGATTGGCGCGCACATCTCCCCACTTTAACCAGCCCACGGCCTCTACGACCCTGCGCATGGTTTCCATGGCCTCCTGAAGCGGTTTGGGGTAATAGGGAAGAATATCCGGGGTACATTCCAGCTTACCGGTGTCGCAATCGTAGTCGCCTAAAAGACCCATGGTGTATTTGACCAGGGCGTTGCTGGACATGAAAAACGATTCAAAGAAGTTGTTGAGGTGCTCAAATCCTGTCCGGGGGACGTAATCGACCAATAAATTCTCTAAATCCGTCCGCACGTAAGTTTCAAAAAGGGCGTTGACCGGGCCGCGAAGCTTGGGGCAGTTCTTATTGTAATCCCCCGTGTCCAGGTGGCGGCCGATGAATATGGAGCGATCGAAATAGACCAATGGTTTGATTTCGACACCGGCCTGCTGAGAGGCCTTTTTTATGATATCTTCAATTTCCCGGCGGCAGACAAGCTTGAGCGGAAAAGCGGCCACATCGGCCGCGGCTCTCTCCTCTTCGGGATAGATATAGGATATGCGGTAGTCCATGAAGTACTCCTGATCGGCCGGGTGGTGCCACAAATCCTGCCATTCAAAGGTGTAACGACCGAGCCAGTCTCCCATAAAAAGGGCCTGGTCAGGTGCGTGCCTTAAGATGTCGGCTATGATTTTAATGCACTGCTCACTGGTAAAGTGTGAAAGGGTCCCGAAAGAAGTAAAATATAAATCGAAGGGCGGTTCTTCACCCAAAATGCCAGGAATCATACCCTGGGAAATGTCTGTTGTTTCAAATCGTAATTTGGGTTTGTCACCATAGTATTCCAGCGCCTGCTGAATCAGATTTTCGTTGAGATCAATGCCGACATATTCCTTTAACATGTCGTCGGTGACGGCGTTGACAATGTAATCATGGATGCCCGGGTGCTTGGTGGTAACCCCCATAATCAGGTCATACCCGTCCCCGCTGCCGCAGCCCACATCCAGTATGCGCAAACGTTCCAATCGCTTTTTCTTGCGCGCTACCAGATCGTTGAGGGCGGGGCGTAAAAAGATGGCGGTCACCTGATCTTCCCAAAATCTTCTGACATTGTCATATTTTCCCAGCAGGCCGGTGGCCTTGTCGTACTTTCCGGTTTGAAATGCCTGGGTATATGCTTTTTTCTCTGACATCCTTACTCTCCTTGAAGACAACCGTTCAAGCGGCCGTTGTTTTTAAAAGGTCAATGGCCTGAAACGCATCTTTGCAATAGGCATCCGCACCGATCTCTCGCGCAAATTCGATGGATGTGGGGGCGCCGCCGATAAGGACCTTGACGCGGTCCCGAATCCCTTCTTCTTTCAGTTGGTCAACAACCTCGCCCATAACGCGCATGGTGGTGGTCAACAATGCCGAAAGGCCCAGAAAAGAGGCCTGGTTTTCCTTGACCGCCGCCGTGATCCGGTCCGCAGAGACATCCGTACCCAGATCAATGACCTGGTATCCCGCCCCTTTGAGCATGATGGCGACAATATTTTTGCCGATGTCATGAAGATCACCTTTTACGGTGGCAATTACAAACTTGCCCTTGCTCTCAACGCCCGCCTTGATCAAATGCGGCGCCAATAAATCCATGGCAACCCCCACACATTCGGCAGAGGCCAGCATGTCCGGAATCAAATATTCTTTTTTTTCAAATTTTTCACCCACGGTTTCCATGGATTCGGTTAATGATTCCATCAATATCTTTTTGGGGTCTATATTTTGATCCAACGCTTCGGTTACCAGCTCTGTTACCGCCGGCCGGCCTTCCAGGCCCGGATCAAAGCCGTCATCTTCGGCTTCCACTCTTCCCTGGATAACATTGAATGCAATCTTTTCAAGAAGTTCGCTGGTATTCATTAATCATTCCTCCCAATTAATTTTCTGATTATGCTGTTTTTAGGCCCGGCAGCAGGCCAGGCACCTTATTATATATGTCATTCACCACATCCGGGTCCAGGTGAGGGGCCGGCTTGGCTTCCAGACGAGCCATGTACTCAAGTGCGTTTTCAATGACGTTGTCTTTTTTATCTTTGGTTTCGAACTGATAAGGGCTGGATATATCCCCGCTGTGCATGGCCTTGCGAGCGTGGCGGGCAAAAAGCCGGTGGCTGGAAGCCATCACTTTTTTTACCATTTTGATGGCATCATCGGTATCTTGCAAGGAGACCTTGGGCGCCCGAAGACAATGTTTGATTTTCCCGACCTGTTCATTGTCAAGCACAGCCTGCAGCGGGCAGAAACAGTTGGTGCGGTCCAAAAGACCAAAGGCATAGTGGATATATTGCGCGCCGCTGGTTGCCATGTAAAGATGGGTAAACAGTTTCTCAAACATAGCCTGCATGCCCGGCACTTTGGCATCGCCTACGCCGGCAGTGGAATAGCATGGGACTTTATAATAGCGCGCCATTTGAACGCAGTCGATATTATACTGGTTGAATTCAGGGCAGCCGTAAAGGTCATGCAGATCATCCAGTCGAGCCCGAACCGGAACGCTGCCATAAAGCACCGGCGCACCTTCTCTGATGAGTTGCGTCAGTGTAATCCCGGCCAGAATCTCGGCGTTGATCTGGGCGACCATGCCGGCCTCCTGGATGGGTGCTGACGATCCTCCCTGGGGCGAAGAAGAAATGACAAGCGGCAGTCCCGATTCGACAATGGCAAAAACCTTTTCAGCGGTGTCATCCACAATTTGCAGCGGGCTTTTAAAGACACAGGCGATAAAAGAAATGATGGGATTTTCTCTTAGCGCCGTTTCACCCCCTGCTATAATTTCCGCCATGGCTACAACATCTTTGAAACGTGCCAGGCTGGTCAAGCCGGCCTGCACATGCTTGGTGATATTGTTCAGACTGGCAAAAAATTTATTAACATCATGGTTGTCGGAGGTAATCCCGGGGTCCTGGATGTTCAGCGGCCGGATAAAGAAATCGAGATGCTCGAGTTGTTCACAGAGCTTGGCCGCGCGGCTCAGCAAGGCCGTGCTGCCTCTGATCTCTGTGTAGCGAGGCACTTTTGTTTTGAGGGAGCTGTCTTTTTCACTGACAAAATCTTCCAGTTCGGTTTCGAGCCATATATTGGCTTCCGATCCTGTTCCAAAATAAACCCTGGGAACTTCAGCGTCGAGAAGCAGGCGATTTTCCGGTTTGCGCGCGCCTAAAACAAGGCGTGAGGGAGCCTTGGCTACAGCTTCTTTAATAAGCCCGCCCGGAAAGCTCACCCGCCAGCATCTAGCACCCGAGGAATCCTCTTCTCGAACTTTAGCGCCATGGTCTTTGAAAAGCCGAGCCGCCCGCTCGCTATAACACCAAACGCCCGGATCAGACAAAATGTTCAGTGATGCTTGATCCAGCCATTGCAACTGATCACGGCTTAAGCGTTCATAAGGCTTTACCAATACCCCCGGTCTGAATAATTCAATCACTATATCCTCCTCTATTTACTTTCTAAAGGCCCGCATGTATCGCCGGCAATAACGGTCCTTGCCGGCCAGGACTTCTGCGGTTTTTACCGCTGCCATCAATTCTTGATCCAAAGGATCGACAATGGCAGCATCAAGCCCTGCAAAGATACACATGTGCAAAAAAGCTATATTGAGCCTGCGTCGTTGAGGCAGACCGTAAGATACATTTGAAAGACCGGTCACCGTTTTAGCACCGGGAAAACTTTTCTTGATGGCGAAAATGGTTTCAAGGGTGACCAATCCTGAGTTTATATCGGTACTGATCGGCATAACCAAAGGATCTATATAAAGATTTTCAATCGGAATGCCGTACTTTTGGCAGGCATTACAAATTTTTTCACACGCTCGCAGCCGGCCATCTACCGTATTTGCAATGCCGTCTTCGTCCATGGCCAGGGCAATTAATAATGAATCATGTTCGGCGGCAAGCGGTACCACCGCCTCTAAGCTGTATTTTTCGGCTTTGGCCGAATTGATCATGGAAGGTTTAGCGTTTAAAGTTTCAAGGCCGGTTGCAATCACCTTTGGATCGGCACTGTCAATGCAAAGCGGTGTTTCGACTTGGCCTTGAATACTCTCAAGAGCCCATTTGATGGATCGAATTTCATCTTCCTGTGATCCCACGCCGGTGCCTATATTCACATCAATATAATCAGCGCCGGCAGATACCTGCTTTTGGGTTAAATCTAAAAGACTTTGGGTGTCACGATTTAATATTATTGATTTTACAGCATCAAGGGTGGCGTTAATTTTTTCCCCAATGATGATCATAAACGCTGACCTCCATCACCTTTTCATATTATACCATCTTGCAGCCCGGGGATCTCTTTGCGGATCTCGGTGCGTATTTCAGAAGAAAGAATAGGTATTTCAGGCTTTGCCAGAATTTCCCCGACTATTTCCGTCGCTCGAGCCTGGGTTGATTTGGCACCTTCTTTTTCCCAGTCTTGGCGGTTATTCCTGTCACTAAGCTGAGGCTGATACAGTTCGGTGCGCATAAATTTGCGCGTATGGCGGTTGGAAACAAAATGGCCGCCCGGCCCCGCTTTCTTTAAAACATCGAAAGCCAGGGTTTCCTCGTTTACCTGGATTCCTTCCACTGCTCGCATAATCATCCCTATGATTTCATTGTCTATTACCAGCTTGTCGTATGAAGCGGTCATGCAAAACTCAATAAAACCGGCGGCGTCATGAATAAAGTTGCCGCCGGCCAGTGCGACCAACAAACCAGTCAAAGCCGATTCATAACCGGCCTGGGTATCATTGGTTTTGGCATCAGACATGCCGGCTGTGGAATATAAGGGAAGGTTGTAAAAGCGGGCCATCTGAGCTGCAGCGGCATTCAGCAGGCCCATTTCGATGGCGCCTGATAAGTATTTCATGTCACGCATATCGGTAATCGAAGCGACACTCCCGTATAATACCGGAGTGCCCGGGTTAACCAATTGGGTGAGCATAACACCGATTAGCGTATCCACGTTCAGCACGACCAGATTGCCGGCCAAGGTAATGGGAGCGGTAGCACCGCAAAGCGGCTCTGCCGGTACGACCACAGGTATACCGTGCTTTGCAACCTCCATGGCAAGCTGGCCATAGCTTTGATCAAGTTTAAAAGGACTGATGTTACATGCTACCATGGATATAAAGGGGCGCTTTTTTAGTTTTTCCGAAGAGCCGGCAATAATTTCCGCCATTCTGATTACATTTCTCACCCCTTCCACCGTATAAACCCCGCCCATTATATGCTTGCGGGTATTGTTGAGAGCCGCGCCGAAGCGGTTGACATCTACATTCTCAACCGGCAGTTCGTTGGGAAATACGTTGACCATGTAAAAGTGAATGTTGTCCAGGGCATCCACCAGGCGAGCCATGTTGACAATGTCTTCGAGTTTTGATCGCCGCGCATCGGTGCTGCCCGGATCTTGGACATTCAGGGCGGTTCCGCCGGTTCCCATATAAACATTGCTTCCGCCGATTTCACAGTCCAACTCACCATTATCAGCCCTTCCATAAAGGTGAACAACCGAAGGGGCTGATTCGATCAGTTTTGTGACCAGATCCGGATCGAACTTGGCCACTTTGGTGGAATCGTCGACATTAGCACCGGCTTGTTTAAACAGTTCTAAGGCTTCCGGAAAATTCACCTGTATGCCGACTTCGGAAAAGATCCGCAGACTGGTTTCATGAATTTTTATAATATCTTCATCGGCCAGAGGCTTGTACTGCCCTCCGGGCAAGCCTTTCCTCGTTATCATCTAAACCTCCACTATTAGATAAAATCTGGTACAAAGTTAATGGGTTGAATTTCTTCGTTCGGAACAATTTTTTCGGCTGCACTCCAAGCAAGGATTATAGGAATCAGTGGATGGGTTCGAATTGAACGCGGTTATTCCGAAAACACCGGAAATAGACTTGCGGGGTTGCATGAAGCAGGAGTCTGTGAGTTCAACGTCCAACTCATTTGAATCGAACATGCTAAACAATTTTTTCTGGTCGGTGATGGGCCAATCACAATAACCCGGGCTGAAGCATAAGGTCACCTGTTTGCTTTGGTTTTCATATTTGTTTTTCATGCGCTGATGAAACGTTGCCACCATATTATCAACAGCTACGGACGCCATAGCGTCCAGGATATATGCTTCTGCCAAGTGTTTTTCATTCATGAGTCGGTTGATCTCGTCTTCAATTCCATTACCTAACGTAATAATATAACAGACGATTTCCTCGCAGTCGTTTAACGTTTTTGAAAGTTTTGGGCTTTTAAATTCCGGCCCTTCCTCAAGATGAACGGTTCCCTTTTTGACTGAATCGACCCCCATATTCTGGTGATGCAAAGAAGGATCGATGAGTTCGCTAAATACCGCTTCCAACTTTTCTATTTTCGTGCAGGTCGAACGGGAAACGTTGCCAAACTCGTCACTCCCAAAAAGCTTGGCCAATTCATTTTTATCTATGGTCGGTATGACTTCCATCTTAAAAGCGCCTCGCATTAATAAGGATTATTTCTTCAAAAAAATAAGACCTTTGGAAAACATCCCTTTTGATCAAGTTTTGAGTCAGACTCAAATTGTAACCCTCGAAATACTCAATGTATTCCTTCGGTCAAAATCTAAGGCATTCCCCGCTCAAAGCGCAGGGTCTTTGACTTGAACAAAATTGAACATTTTCTAAAGGCCTCAAGATCTTATATAGAGATATGTTTAGTCTGAATTGTTTTAATTAAAACTTTTACACAAATAAATATCTTTTGTAAAGGCTTTTTTATAAATTCCAGACGGGGCAGTTTTCGGAAGGCTTTAGCAATCGAGCAAAAGATAAAATTCAAAGTGTTACTTGACCTCCAGGTCCTGGACGTCAAGCATGCTGGTAAGCATGTTTAGGGAACTCACGATCTGTTCCACTTTGTTATTGTCAGTCTGTTTCAAACCATCAATGATCTTCTGCTGAATGGGCGGCGGGGCATTTTCGGCCAACTTTTTTCCGGTTTCGGTAAGCTGGATAGTAATCACACGGCGATCCGGAGAGTTTCGCATCCGTTCCGCAATTCCTTTCTTTTCCAAACGGTCGACAACTCCGGTGACCGTGCTGGACTTAACCATCATATGCTTGGCTATTTGGGATAGAGGTAAAGAACCATACTCATAAAGCGATAAAATACAGTTGAGTTGTGCTGTGCTTACCTGATATTTTTTGTTTAATTCCTTGGTATAGAGCTCACTCGCCTGAATGAGCCTGCGGATCGAAAAAATAATCTGCTTGGTGTGGTCAGGCGGGAAAATTTTGTTTATAGTATTTAGATTGTCGTTGCTGTCAGTTGACATTTTATTTTGTTCCTGTTAAAAAGTTTTTAGTTCAAACAATCTATTACTGTAGACAAATCAATAAAGCAATACATTTTTTTTAAGTTTTTTTAATATTTATATCCTGGCGGCCTTTCAAGTAAACCATCAAAGAAATCATGATCAAACTAACGCATGTTTCCAAATCATTTGACGGCGGACAAACCTATGCCGTCAAGGATCTTTCTTTCCAGATCCGTAAAGGCGAGACGTTGGTCCTTCTTGGTTCATCGGGGTGTGGCAAAACAACGACGTTGAAGATGATCAACCGTCTGATTGAACCTACCCAAGGGACCGTTGAAGTGGATGGTAAAGACGTCATGGGCCGGAATCCAGTGGAGCTGCGGCGTCAAATCGGATATGTGTTCCAGGGGATCGGGCTGTTTCCCCATATGACCGTTGAACAGAATGTTGAAATTGTTCCGCGACTTCTCGGATGGTCTAGCCGTTCTAAGCGAGAACGAATGCAGGAACTGCTGAACCTGGTCGGGCTGCCGGCCGAGAGTTTTGCCCAAAGATTTCCCGATGAACTCTCCGGCGGTCAGCAGCAAAGGATTGGCGTGGCCCGAGCCCTTGCAGCAGATCCCGACTATTTGCTTATGGACGAGCCGTTCGGTGCTCTTGACGCCCTCACCCGTGAAGCCCTCCAGCAAGAATTACTGACTTTGAAAAAACAACTCAAAAAAACGATTGTCTTTGTTACACATGACCTTCATGAAGCGCTTCTGCTCGGCGACCGCATTGCCATTCTGCATGAAGGCCATCTGGAACAGATCGGGACCAAAAAGGATATATTGGAAGCACCGGCAACCCAATTCGTACTGGATTTATTTACAACAAGAGAGCCGGGAACTTTTACCTTAAGGGACACCTAATATGCGCTTGGATGCTTTGTTTGGGTATATCGTCGAACGTTTACCGGAACTCTGGCTCCGAACCGGTGAGCACCTCATGCTGACAGGCTGCTCTACGCTGGCCGCCATGTCCATAGGGATCCCTGTAGGTATTCTCCTGTCCCGCACCACCTGGCTGCGCGGGCCGGTAATGGGAGTCATTGGTATTCTTCAGACCATACCAAGCCTGGCCATGCTGGTCTTTTTGCTGGCGCTGCTCAAGAAGATTGGTGTCCTGCCTGCACTTATTGCCCTTACCCTCTATGCCCTGCTTCCGATTGCCAGAAACACTCTCACGGGGCTTGAGGAAGTCTCCGCCGAGGTGATGGAAGCTGCCGAAGGGATTGGTATGAAAGAATACCAGCAGCTTATGATGGTGAGAATACCTTTGGCCGCATCGGTGATCGTCGCCGGCATACGCACCGCAGCAGTGGTCGGGGTAGGCATCGCCACGCTTTCAGCCTTTATCGGAGCAGGCGGATTGGGCCAGTTCATTAATCGTGGTCTGGCCTTGGCCAATACAAAGCTCATTCTTCTCGGTGCCGTTCCTGCGGCACTGCTCGCCCTTGTGGTGGATTTTTCCATCGGGGCTTTTGAATGGGGGCTTCGACCGGAAAGAAAAAGGGATAAAAAAGGATCGGCTCAGTCGTTCATGCGGCCGCTGGCCTTTATGCTGCCCGTTGCTTTAACTCTGATCGGTAGCGTTACCTACTTCACAAAACCCGGATGGATTTTCAAGTCGGAAGCACGATTTGAAACAAGTCACAGAATTATCAGGATTGCAACCAAGAATTTTACGGAACAACTTATTCTTGGTGAGATGATGGCCCAACTGATCGAAGCCAAAACGGATTTCAAAGTGCAGCGCCGCTTTAATCTCGGAGGTACCATGATCTGTCACGGCGCCCTGGTCAACGGAGAAATCGACCTTTATGCCGAGTACACCGGAACGGGGTTGACGACGATTTTAAAACACCCGGTGATCGCTGATCCTGAGAAAGCTCTGGACCACGTCACCAAAGTGTACCATGAGCGCTTTAATTTACAGTGGCTGAAGCCTTTCGGATTTAACAACACCTATGCGATTACGGTCCGGGCAGCCGATGCCGAGAAATATAGATGGAATACGATATCTGATCTTCAGGCGTCGGCTCAGGGGCTGCGGGCTGGTTTTACCGCAGAATTCGCTGAACGACCTGATGGTTACCCCGGACTCCGTCAAACTTACAATCTACAATTTGGAGAAGTCCGTGATTTCGATCCTTCCCTCATGTACGAGGCCGTAGCCAAAGGGGAGGTGGATGTGATCTGTGCCTTTGCCACGGATGGCCGTATTGCATCATATCACCTGAAACCACTCAAAGACGATCGGCAATTTTTCCCTCCTTACCATGCTGCCCCTGTGATAAGAGAAGAGATTCTGAAGAAATATCCTAAAATTGGTGATGTTCTGGAGCTTCTCGGCGGAATAATCGATGATCCCACCATGCAACAGCTCAATTTTGAAGTAGATGCCAAACAACGCCAAACATCAGAGGTAGTGACGGAATTTTTAAACGCAAAAGAAATTCTTTAGATAGAAAATTCAGGGGCGGGGAATTTTTCTCTAAAGCTTTATGTTTCAGCGGAATGGATGATTTTTTTCTAAAGCGTGTATTGTTTAGGTGTATTAGGGATCGTTACAAAGAACAGGCACTGACCGTCATTTTTTGGATCTAAAAGATTGTTCGCATATAAAAAATATAGACTTGTTCATTGAATATGATCACTTATTGATATGATTTTCTATTAGGTTTGAATGACATGGAGGGGTCGGAACTGCAATTATTTTAATTTGTTATAGACTAATGAAGGTATTGACAAAGTCGGAAAATGGCAGAAGCTTTTCGTGAAAATGCAGTCATTCAATATGTTTCGTATCGTAACCTTCGATCCAGATACAGCTTGCAACTATCTATTTTACTCAAAATGAGATACGATAACGATATCGCAAAATTATTTCCCATTAATTCCTGAAATACCTTACCAGTACATTACTAAAGCCAATGCTGTGATATCTAATTGGTTCAATACAAAAACAAAACCCCACCTCTCTGTATGAGAAATGGGGTTTAAGTATTCATCACATATGGCTCTCCCTTTGTTTAGGGTTGAAGCAATTATTTTGGAATCATTTGTTTTTTCGAATATTTAAGCTAATTTGTCAAGATTATTACCATAGATGACACTTTGTGACAGACAAGCCTTTGTAATTGACATTCAAAATTATAATTGAGATAAATCACCCAAAATTCCAAACCATTATTAAATTAAGGAGCCTCTCACTATGACTCTCACAAAAATTCAGATCGTTGAATCAGTCCAAAGTCAGATCGGTTACCCCAAGAACAGATCATCAGAAATTGTAGAAACCCTTCTTGAAATCATCAAAAGAACTCTTGAATCTAATGAAGATGTATTGGTGTCCGGGTTTGGTAAGTTTTCTGTAAAAGAAAAAAAGGAACGTAAAGGCAGGAATCCTGCTTCTGGTGATGCTATGATGCTGGCACCGAGAAAGGTTGTGACTTTTAAATGTTCTGGTAAGTTGAGGGATAGGGTTAACTCCAAATAAGACAAAAGGTTTAATCGAAATGCTGTCCAAAATCAACAATGAGGTTCTATCACATGGGCCTGAAGCAGTTCTCCCACAGAATTTGAACAAGAAATGGTTAAATATACTACAAAAGATGGCAGAGGACTTTTTAGAAGCCAACTATGATCTTGAGAAATGTAAAAAACCGGGGGACACTGCAGATCCAATCCTATCAGTCTGTGTATCAGAAATATTAATATCCCAACATAAAGACAAAACTAATATATCAATTGAGGAAATGTTAGAAAAGGTAACGATCTATTCCATATCCTTGATCATTGAGGCAGTTGATAGAGAGTCCAATATTGGTATAGAGAAGCCCACACTTGAAGATATTCTATATTGGGACAGAATTATTAGAATAAAGAAGATCAATCCTGAATTTGTTGAAACTCTTGAGAAAGCATGTATCCTGATAATTCCGGAACAAGCTTCTTCTAAAGAATAAATCTTAAACACCTCTAAGATTTTTAGTCAAATAGTAAAATTAATGTGGTCATTCCTTGACAAAATACCTTATTCGATACTCATTGTGTTTTCGATCATTATGATCCTTCTTCCTTTTAAGCCCATGCCACATTTTGTGGAAAAACTCATCATGTTAAAAGACGGAACTCTAAAAAAACCCATCGATATTTTCGACCTGTTTTATCATTCAGCACCATTAATCCTTTTGATTATTAAATTTATCAGAGATTACTCAAACAGGTAATATGGTATAAACCGATAACAAAAAGGGCGACCCTTTTGGATCGCCCAAGCAAAGGTTATGAAGATAGGTTAACCATCCTACAAAGCCCTTGCCAAACTTTTAGCTTCCCTCAATGCCGTTATTAGCTCGATTTTGTTAAGTTATATAAATATATATATCTGATCGAGAACTAAGATGCACGGGCATCAGAGAAGCTTTAATCATAGATTAATACTTATATGAATTATGTCAATAGAAAGTGACCGTCTAAAAAGACTAAAAGGGTTGACCTTTGTGTTCAACCTGATATACTAAAACTTACAAATAATCATGCAGAGTGGCACGATGAGATCTGGCTCGATGACTGCCCGGCAACCTTTTCCACAAGGTGCTAATGCCAGCCCTGAGGGAACCATGAGGTCAAAATGGCAAACGGAATCATTAGACCTCACCATTGTGTGAGGTTTTTTGCTTTAAGGTTAAGATCTCCTCCAACGACCAAATAAAAATTCAGAAACGAATAAATCTGGTGGGCAGATTTGAGGCTATTGCATCCCACCTTAAAAATAATGTTGCTAAAATGCCAGCAGGAACCCTGTTGCTCTTTAGCAATGGGGTTTTTTGTTTTCGGTGATGGAGGATTATATGTGCTTAAGTTATGTTTACACTTCAAACAAGATAATTAGATGTTTCTTCTTTACGGTAGTCGTTAAAAATGAATCATTGGTGAATCATTATCAGGGAAGTTTAAAGGGCTTCATGGAAAAATATTACCCGCTTTGTAATCAAGATATATCTGTGAGTGTCTTTATGGGCGGTGATTTTTATGATCTCATAGACGATCTCATTGAAAATGGTTTGAAGATGGGGGAAGATTTCGGTTGTTTCGATGCAAACGATCTATATTACTACATGTATCCTGATGAATGTACTTGGCGAACAAATCTGGATCTTGGAGTAGGATGGTTAAGAGGCAGACGTTCCAATAAGATAGGGGATATTTGTGTTTGGTATAACGATAATTATAAGGATGAGATTGGTTGATGAAAGGTTGTTTACAAGAGACATTTGAAGTGGACATGTTTATCAATAAATGAACCTGAAATGGGACATGCTTATCAGAAAATGAGCATGTTGAAATTAAGATGCATGTTCTGGGGTGGCTAAAAAGATTAAAAAGATATGTGTGCGAGATTATGTATATATGTCAACCTGTTACGTGGAGCCACGGACTGGGAGTGTACCCCGTATGCCCCCCAACCCTAATCGTTCAATAAAAAAAAGAACAATGTGAAAAGGTGGGACAAGAGTGGGACAAAATAGGCATAAAACAAAAAAGAGGTTGCGGTGTTAGCCGTAACCTCTTGAAATATCTTGGCTGAGGGACCAGGATTCGAACCTGGATTAACGGGGCCAGAACCCGTCGTCCTGCCGTTAGACGATCCCTCATTGATAAAACATTTTAATTACAAAAAAGCAAGATACGAGTCAAGATAAAACTGACAACTCAAGTTTCGCACCCTTAATTTTCTGCAACTTTAATAACGTGTATCAGGCCGAAATAAATTTGTTCTTGTCCTCTACATTAACGGTTTTTTAGCCAGATTCGGGGGTGACGCTTGAGTGATCATTCACGCTTTCATATAAAAACCATCTGAAAAACACTTGACAATCATTTTTGTTTAAATTACTAGAAGCGCAACTGTAAGCGTAGTCATTTGGGATACACAACATATTAAACAATTCCAGTTTGTTATGATTATATATTACTTGTTGTCGTTTCAAAACTTAAAATATATAAGTCAAATCCTCATAAAACGGACTCACCGTAAAACGACAATTTTGTGTCGAATCAACCGTCCCCATTACGGTAATTTTACGCTTACCGGATTAGGAATACACCTGCTACAGGATATGCAATAGCCGCATTGTGTCTGAAAATGAGCAACACAAAAGGATGATTATATGACAGAATCTACAAGCGAAAAAAAACCTGCACTCAAAGGGCTGGATACTGAATCGAGACAGATGATCATCGATACCATCAGAAAGATGAGAAACCGTCTTTTGACCCGTGAAAAAATCCTTGAATTTGATAAAAACGACATTTTTCCCGAAGAGACCATCCGCGAAATACTGGGTCCCGATATCGGGCTGCAGCTTCTTTTTATCCCTGAAGCCTATGGCGGGATGGGCGGTGGGGCCCGTGACTGCTGCGAAGTCATTCTTGAAATGTGTAAAATATGCCTTGGAATCGGAACAGGTTTTTTTGCAGTCCAACTGGGCTCCGAACCTATCATTGTAGGAGGTACCGAAGAGCAAAAATCAAAGTGGCTTGGCCGAATCGCGGAAGGGAATTCCCTGGTGGCCTATGCAGTCACAGAAGATAGTGCCGGCAGCAACCTTGCGGCCTTGAAAACCCACGCCGAACCGGTACAAAACGATAACGGTGAAGTCACGGGATATGTCATTAACGGCACAAAGCAATTTATCTCCACTGGAGGATATGCAGATTTTATTACCCTTTTAGCCAAAACCCCGGAAGGACCAGCATTTTTTGTAGTTGAAAAGGGAACGCCAGGGTTTGTTCAGGGCAAGGGAGAAGAGAAACACGGCATCCGGGCTTCGAACACCTCTCCACTAACTTTCATGGATGTTTTTGTTCCGGCTGACAATCTTATCGGGGGTGTGCCCGGTATGGGGATGAAGCATGCAGGTAAGGTTTTTGGATATACCCGGCTGATGGTGGCCGCCATGGGGTTAGGCGCCGGCCAAGCGGCAATTGAAATTGTAATCCGGTATGCCAAAGAACGCATACAATTCGGGTCCCCACTGTCAGAAAAACAGGCCTACACCCATAAACTGGTTGTACCTCATGCCGTAAAATTTGAAGCCGCAAGGGCATATATGGACGAAATTGCCCTTAGAATTGATGCGGGTGAATCTGATCTTCACGTGGAAGGCTCCATTGCCAAGCTGTTTGCTACTGAATCTGCTGACAAGGCTGCCAACGACGCCATCCAGGCCCTTGGTGGTTATGGATATATCACCGAGTTTGAGGTAGAGAAGATCAAACGCGATGTCAAGATCACCTGTATCTATGAAGGTACGAGCGAAATTCAGCAAAGCATCATCAGCACGTTTCGATGGAAAGAAACGCGCAAGTCAAAGGGTAATTTTTACCAAGCCATTTCGAGAGAAATGGAAACCTTGGATAGCACCATAAACGATGCCGGATGTCAACTTTACGGTCTTGCAGCCGGAGTTTTAAATGACACCATTATGTTGGTTCATGACAACCGTTTGACCCGTAAACAACATGCCATGTTCTTGCTGGCAGATATGATGACAAATGTCGAAGTTGGAGCAAGCTTGGCACGCAAAGCCGTCGCCCTTTCAAAAGACGGTAGCCCGGAAGCCGAAAAGTTCAAAGCCGTATCGAGAATTTTTGCCGACGATGTCGCGCAACTTGTTTCCCAAAACGCGCTTAAAATACTATTGGGCTGCGGTGTTTTTGATCAAAAGGCGGCCCATGATTTTATGGAAACCCATTCCTATAATCAACTGGTTTGCAGCAGTCTAAATGTCATTAATGACATGGATCTGGTTGCAGACATACTGTTTGCGAGGTAATCATGACAGAACAAAAAGAACGTATTGTTGTCGTTACTGGGGGTTCGAGAGGTATTGGCAGGGCTATTTGTATCGCATTGGCAGCACCGAACACCAGCATCTATTTTAACTATTTTTCTCCAAGTGATCCTGATGCTGAAGCTGCCGCTGCTGCCGAAACCGAAAAACTTGTCGCCGAAGCACAAGGTTTTGCAGCAAGCAAAAGTGTTAACATTGCAAACGAAAATGAGGTTATAAACTTTTTTAAAGAAATCATTGACAAAACCGAACGAATAGATGTTCTGGTGAACAATGCCGGTATCACCAAAGACGGTCTGTTGGTCCGTATGAAAGAACAGGACTGGGATGCGGTCTTAAATATAAACCTAAAAGGTGCATTCACCTGCACAAAAATTGTTGCCAAAGTCATGATGAAACAGCGTTATGGCCGTATTATTAATATGGCGTCAGTCGTGGGAGTAACCGGCAATGCGGGACAGGCGAATTATTCGGCGTCAAAGGCGGGCTTAATCGGCCTCACAAAAACAGCCGCAAAAGAGCTTGCTTCCCGAGGTATTACGGTCAATGCAATTGCCCCGGGTTTTATAGAAACAGACATGACGGCGTCACTTTCGGAAAAAGCAAGGAATGCAATGCTGAGCCAGGTCCCACTGGGGCGTGCGGGGTATCCGGAAGATATTGCTTCAGCGGTTGCTTTTCTGGCTTCTGAAAGTGCATCTTACATCACAGGCCAGGTAATTCATGTTAGCGGTGGAATGTATATATGATATCTATTAAAGGAGGTACACTGAATGTCTATTGAGGATAAAGTAAAAAAGATAATCGCAGAAAAGCTAAGTGTTGATCTTGAAGAGATTGTACCGGAAGCGTCTTTTGTAGATGACCTAGGTGCAGATTCACTCGACCTTGTAGAGTTGATCATGTCCATGGAAGAGGAGTTCGACATCGATATTCCCGACGAAGAAGCGGAAAAACTGATAACGGTTAAAGACGCCTTCGATTACATTGCCAAGCACTAATATTGTCATTTAAGACGAGACCTTTATAAAACCGGTATCAACCTGCCGGTTGTTTAGGAGGCCTATTGAGTAGACGGGTGGTTATCACGGGTCTTGGACTAATAACGCCATTGGGTATCGGTGTGGATGAGACATGGACGGCCCTGTGTAAAGGTCAATCAGGGATATCAGAGATCACTCGGTTCGATGCTTCTGGCTTTGACACAAAAATTGCCGGTGAGGTAAAGAATTTTCATCCAAAGGATTTTCTTCCCAAGAAAGAGGCCAAGCGTACCCAGCTATTCATCGCCTATGCTGTTGCAGCATCCCGAATGGCCCTGGAAGATTCCGGGCTAACCATTGACAAAACCAACGAAAACAGAGTCGGTGTTGTTACAGGATGCGGTCTTGGAGGGCTACATTTGCTGGAACAAACCACTGTCGTCCTGCAAAAGAAAGGTCCCCAACGGGTAACACCGTTTTTTATTCCAATGATGATCGGCAATATGGCGCCCGGGATGATTTCAATTTATCTGGGTGCCAAGGGACCCAATTCTTCCATTGCCACAGCATGCGCTTCGGGAACCCACGCTGTCGGCGATGCGTTCAAAATCATCAAAAGAGGTGCGGCGGATGCCATGATCACCGGTGGGATGGAGTCTGTTATCACACCCACGTGCATTGCGGGTTTTAATGCGATGAAAGCCCTATCCGTCCGGAATGATGCCCCTGAAAAGGCATCCCGTCCCTTTGACCGTGACCGTGATGGTTTCGTGATCGGTGAAGGATGCGGGATTCTGGTTTTGGAAACACTCGATTTCGCGTTGGAAAGAGGCGCCCGAATTTATGCTGAAATATGCGGGTATGGCATGAGCGGAGACGGATTTCACATAGCTGCGCCGGCGCCCGAAGGAGAAGGCGCCGCCCGATGCATGGCCGCCGCCCTCGTGGACGCACAAATGACGGGCGACGAGATCGATTACATCAATGCCCATGGCACGTCAACTCAACTTAACGATGTTTACGAAACCAAAGCCATCAAATCCATATTTAAGAATAAAGCATTGTCCATAGCCATAAGCTCCACTAAATCCATGACAGGTCACCTATTGGGCGGTGCCGGGGGAATCGAAACGGTGTTCACAGCACTAACAATTTCTGAAGGAATCATTCCACCGACAATCAATCTTGATCATCCGGATGAAGAATGCGATCTTGATTATGTACCGAATAAAGCGCGAAAGATGGATGTGAAAACCGCCATGACCAATTCCTTTGGGTTCGGCGGTACAAACGCAACACTGATTCTTAAAAAGTATCTGAATTGATATCGGCCAAAGAGTGAATGTCATTAATTGGCTGTGTGTTGCCGTTATGACTTGATATATCATTATAAAATATTGTATAGAACCTGTCAGATTTGGAATGAGTAAAATCATAAATTCTTTATGAAAAGGGTTTTGAAAGAATTATAACTAAAAAGTGGCCGGTTATGGATTTTGCAGCAAGGATTACGGGAACTGGATCAGCCTTCCCCAAAAAGCGAGTCACTAACAACAGTATCGTTCAAAAACTTTTAAAATTAGGAATTACAACCAGCGACGAATGGATACGCGAGAGAACCGGAATTTGTGAGCGCCGGATTTCAGATGTTGAAAATCCTGAGGAACATAACTCTTCCCTCGGTTCTTCAGCAGCACAGAAAGCCCTGGAGATGGCGGGAAAATCACCACAAAGCATCGATCAGATTATTTATGCCACCTGCTCGCCCGACACGCCACTTCCATCCACCGCCTGCTGGCTTCAGCATAAAATAGGCGCCGATCGAGCTTGGGCCATGGATATTAATGCAGCCTGTTCGGGATTTATTTATGGACTGGTGACGGCTGAAAAGTTCATTCAGTCCGGACAGATCAAAACAGCATTGGTTGTGGGTGGCGAAGTTCTCAACCCTATTCTCAACTGGGAGGACCGTAATTCCTGTATTTTATTTGGAGACGGTGCCGGTGCCGCCGTAGTCGAACAGGTTCCTTCAAATTCTAACCGTCGAATTCTTGACAGCCAACTATATTCAAATGGGAATCTATGGGATCTTCTTTATGTTCCTGCCGGCGGCTCGAATATGGAGGTCACCCCTGAAAGATACGCTAAGAGACTTCATAAATTAACGATGAAAGGTAAAGAAATTTTCAAAGTTGCTGTAACAACAATGGCCGATTTTGCACTTAGAACCTTGAAAAAGAATCAGATGACCACTGATGATCTCGATTGGTTTGTTCCGCACCAGGCCAATCTTCGAATTATAGAAGCAATGGCCAACCGTCTCAAATTTCCCATGGAAAAAGTTCTTATTAACGTTGATCGTTACGGCAATACATCAGCTGCAACGATTCCCACAATGTTGGACGAAGCCAACAGAGACGGGCGAATCAAAAGCGGTCAAACGATCCTTTTGGACGCCTTTGGCGCAGGATTGACGAACGGCGCTGTCCTTGTTCGCTGGTAAAGAAAAGTATATTCATTTATAATTATTATTTTTTTATAGCCCTTTAACTATTTGAAACGCTCAGTTAATAACTTAATAAAAACATTATACATATGACAGATCCTATTCACAGCTTCCATATTCCTGTTATGGGTACCGGACATTCCGTGGACACCCCTATCCGCGTTGCGCCTTTTGGCATTTCATCCGTTATATCGCTGGTTGATGACTTGCTTCTCGAAAAAATCCGCAAATATTACGCTGAAAAGTATGGTCTCCCTTATCACAAGATAGCAAAAGATGATGAAGACGGCCGGGCAAAACGCATTTCAGCTTACCTTAATGTCGTCCATGAGATTGTTCAAAAAAAGATGGAAGAAATACAACAGCAGCCTTTTTTTGAAAACAACAACAAGCAAAAATATTTTGAGCTGTTGTCTGAAGACTCGATGCTAAAACAAAAATATAACAAATTGCTCAAAATGAACGCCGGCGACGAAAGAAATGACCTTGAAAAAGATCTAACACATCATATGAAACCCGGATCCATCGATGTCAATATCATGGTCAATGTGGATCGGATTCGTTTTAATAAAAACGGCGATCCGCTTGGTGAAGAATTCACCGATGCCAAAGCAGGGCTTCGAGGCTATGCCAACAGCTGTCTTCAGTCTTCAATTGTATTTTCAGCAGGCATTAATCGAGGCTTGTATAGTTATATAACTAAATTCCGTGACTTTTACAGAGACAAAATGGGGCAGATTAAGAAACGGATTGTTCTAAAAGTGAGTGATTTCAGGTCTGCTTTAATTCAGGGTAAATTTTTGGCCAAAAAAGGACTTGAGATCTATGAGTTTCGCATCGAATCCGGTTTGAACTGCGGTGGACATGCCTTTGCCTCCAATGGTATTTTGCTTCCAAAACTTCTTAAAGAATTTAAAGAAAAACGGAAAAGTCTGATTTCGGAATTTAAACCGCTCATACAAAAATACTATAAAAAAATGGGGTGGGAATATCCTGAATCGGCGATGAACATTCATCCGCTTATCACGGTCCAAGGCGGCATCGGAAACCATGGCGAAGTATGCAGACTCAGAAAAGATTTTGGTATGGATTTAACAGGATGGGCCAGTCCTTTTCTGCTGGTTCCCGAAGTTACATGCGTGGATGATTCCACACGTGAGCTTTTGCGACAAGCCCGGGCGGAAAGCCTTTATCTGAGTGACGTTTCTCCCTTAAATATCCCTTTTAACAATGTTTACGGAACAGGATCAGGATTATGGACCCAAAAGAAGGCGATGGAAGGCCGGCCTGGCTCACCATGCCCAAAAAAAATCCTGGTATCCAACACCGAATTTACCGAAAAACCGATCTGTTTGGCATCACGACAATATCAAGCGGCAAAACTAAAAGAAATTGAAAATATGGAAATTTCAACGGATGAAAAGAAAAGACTTCAAGAAAAAGTTGTGGTAAAAAATTGTATCTGCGACCACTTAGGGAACGGAGCGCTCATTGCCCTGGGAATCGCCGATGAACAAAATTCACCCCAGTCGATATGCCCCGGACCCAATATTGAATGGTTCAATAAATTTTACACGCTTAAAGAGATGTTAGACCATATTTATGGAAGAGGGCCATCTTTGGTTTCATCAAAACGTCCCCATATGTTTGCCAAAGAAATTGAGATGTACGTGGATGATTTTGAAAAGAAGGTGTTGAGTTCCTCTCACACAAAAAAAGAAATCATAACAATGCTTGAATATAAAAAAAATCTTGAAGAAGGGCTGGACTTTTGTCTTGAAATCGCGAAGAAGCCCCCTTATCCCGGAGAAAATTTAAAATCTATCTCAATCTGTGTGAAAGAACAAAGAAGTCGTTTAAACCGCCTTATTTCTCGATTCGAAGAAAGTATTCGTTTGGCTTCTTGAAATCCATTCCGTCTCGAACAATCTGAATTGAAAAGGACAAATGACGACAGATCACCTCTGGCATCTTCTCAAAACCGAATTCTTTTATCAAAGCTCCCAAAAACGTCGTTTTTTCGTGGAGAAATTCCGCGGTTGGGCAACGCTGATCTATTATACACAGCTTTTCAATGTCATTCTGGCAGAAAGTCTGACCGCTCGAAAAATGCCGTATGAAGGCAAAACATGGGCAAAAGGATCGCTTGGTGTCCTTAAAACTGTAGAATCAGCAGGTGGAAAGTTTCATATATCCGGGTTAAAAGCCCTTAGCGGCCATAAGGGGCCGGTTGTTTATGTCGCCAACCACATGAGCCTTCTCGATACGCTGGTTCTACCTTGTATACTGCTTGCCTTCAGCAAAGTCACGTTTGTGGTTAAGGAAGGACTCCTTAAGTATCCGGTTCTCGGTACCATTATAAGGGCCATCCATCCCATTGCCGTCACACGGGAAAATCCCAGGCAAGACTTAAAGACCGTCTTAAACAAAGGTTTGACTCTTATCTCCAGTGGCTGTTCCATTATCATATTTCCTCAAGCCACCAGGAGCGCCATATTCGACGAAACGACGTTTAATTCATTGGGCGTTAAGTTGGCACAACGTGCCAATGTTCCGGTGGTACCGGTTGCATTAAAGACCGACTTCCAAGGGAATGGAAAAATCATCAAAGATATGGGTCCTGTCGATCCCAGCAAGAAACTCTATATTAAATTCGGGGAACCGATGTTTGTAGAAGGAAAGGGGCAGGTCATACATCAGAAAATCATTGCATTCATTTCAAAAAACCTTAACGCATGGGGTGCCCAGGTTCATCCAAATATACTATAAATATAATCGTGTCAGGCATCGGTGTCCGGCACCTCCAGCATAGGGACTTTAAAAAACTGTACGCCCTCTTCTTTTAATGTCTTTTCTTCTTCTTTGGTACTGACACCTCTGATACTTCTTGCCTTTGAAACACCATAATGCATCTTCAAGGCTTCTTTGGCAAAATCAGCTCCGACATCATCAAAATTTTTTTCAACAAAATCGACGATCTTTTTACCAATGTTTTCAAGGTCTGCCTGCTGATCAGAAAATTCTTTTAAAGGATTAGATGATTTTATGGCAAAGGTCGAAGGAACCCTGGCAATTGAAGTACTGTTACAAACCGGACAAGCGATGAGCGCCTTTTTTTTCTGGGCTTCATATGCCCTTCTGTCTTCAAACCAGCCTTCAAAAGAATGACCGTTGACACATTGCAAATCGTAAGCAATCATAAAATTCTATCGTTCCCCTCTTAGCCTTGCTAATTTTTTATTTTAAATATGGGCTTTTTATATAATCCTTAATCTTGGTTGCTTATAAATTTGTATGATAGTATCATATTTTATTTAATTTTAAAAGTCATTCTTGATTCACATTGCCATGAACAGGCATTTTGAATAACTGATAAAAGTGAGGTTATGACACTAAATAAAACAGACTTTCTAATTATCGGGAGCGGCATCGCCGGCCTTACCTTTGCCCTTAAAGTAGCAGAGTTCGGTGACGTGGCTTTGGTCACCAAAAAAGGGGTCATGGACAGCAACACCTCCTATGCCCAGGGCGGGATTGCCTCGGTCTTTGGGAAGTTGGATTCATTTGATCTTCACATTCAGGATACGCTTGCCTCTGGAGACGGCCTCTGCAACCATGACGTTGTGGAAATGGTGGTTAAAAACGGTCCCGACAGGATCCGTGAATTGATCGATCTGGGGGTACATTTCAATCTCAGGAGAGATCGATCGTCATCCTCTGAATCATCCGGAATTGAACCTGATTTGGACTTGGGACGTGAGGGCGGTCATTCTCAAAAGCGGATTGTCCATGCCCATGACATGACCGGAAAGGAAGTCGAAAGCGTCCTGGTCGAGCATGTAAAAAATAACCGTCGAATCCACCTGTTTGAAAACCATATCGCTATTGATCTCATTACCATTTCAACCCGAATGAAAAGAGGCATGATCACCACGACTCATGAAGACTACTGCTGCGGCGCATACGTTCTGGATCAGCAGACCAATCAGGTCAAAACTTTCTGTGCCAAGGTCACGTTGCTTGCTACCGGCGGTGCCGGAAAGGTTTATCTTTATACCAGCAATCCGGATATCGCCTCGGGTGACGGGATTGCCATGGCTTACCGTGCCGGGGCCACAGTGGCCAACCTGGAATTTGTCCAGTTTCATCCAACATGTCTGTATCACCCTGAAGCCAAAAACTTTTTGATTTCAGAGGCTTTAAGGGGAGAAGGCGCAATACTGCTTGATGCTTCCGGCAACCCTTTTATGGAAAAATATGACGCTCAAAAGGATCTCGCATGCCGCGATGTGGTTGCCCGGGCCATAGATGCAGAACTCAAAAAAAGCGGAACAGATTTCGTGTTTCTTGACATTTCGCATAAAAATTCCGATTTCGTCAAGGAACGTTTCCCAAATTTATATGAAAAGTGCCTCACATTCGGTTTTGATATGACAAAGGAATCGCTCCCGGTTGTTCCGGCGGCCCATTACATGTGCGGGGGCATTGCAACCGATATGCACGGCAAAACGGATTTGCATCGACTCTACGCCATCGGCGAAACAGCCTGTACCGGATTGCACGGAGCCAACAGACTTGCAAGCAACTCTTTGATTGAAGCGCTGGTTTATTCCCATGTGGCTGCCCGACAGGCCGTCAAGGATATCGATACGCTGGATTATAGCCTTACCCCGGACCCTCCGGCATGGGATGAAGTCGGAACCACAGACAGTGATGAAGTCATTATGGTTTCTCAAAACTGGGATGAGATCCGGCGATTTATGTGGAACTATGTCGGAATCGTTCGATCGAACAAGCGACTGGAAAGGGCAAAACGACGCATTGAAATCATCCAGCAAGAGATCCTGGAATATTACTGGGACTTCAGAGTCTCGGCAGATCTTATTGAACTTCGGAATATCGCGATGGTGGCGGAACTGATTATCAAGTGCGCAAGACATCGAAAAGAAAGTCGGGGACTTCACTACAACATTGAATTCCCATACCGGGACGATAAACGATGGCAAAAAGATACGATTCTCCGGCGATCATTTCTGGGATAGCTTGTATGACATTTATACCGACCCATCCCTCCCTTTATTCATTATGACTCAAGTTTAGAATCCTTTAATTTTGCTGAAACCTTATCTGATTTTAATCTTAAACTTTAATTGACAACCGGTGTTTCTGTATTAGTTTATTGGCATTCCTATACTTGTTTATTGATACTGTTCAAGAAACGTCCGGTCAATTACCAGGTAAATAAATGACAACCAAAAGAGACTACTACGAAGTTTTAGGCGTAGACCGCAATGCCAATGAGAGTGACCTAAAAGCCAGTTATCGAAAACTGGCCCTGCAATACCACCCTGATCGAAATCCCGGAGATAAAGAAGCTGAAGAAAAATTCAAAGAGGCTTCCGAAGCTTATGAGGTCCTTCGGGATTCCCAAAAGCGAAATATCTATGACCAGTTTGGCCACCAAGGGATAGAAGGGTCTGGTTTTTCAGGATTCAGCGGTTTTGACGATATTTTTTCGAGTTTTGGCGGAATTTTTGAAGAATTTTTTGGATTCAGCAGCGGACGTAGTTCAAGAAGCAGAACCCAAAGGGGTGCTGATCTTCGCTACGATCTGACACTCAGTTTTATGGAAGCCGCTTTTGGGACGGAAACAGAGATTAATTTAGAAAAGATGGAGACCTGCTCGTCTTGCGAGGGGACGAAATGCGAATCGGGCACCCATCCCGATACCTGCTGGCAATGCAACGGCACAGGTCAGGTTTCCAAAAACCAGGGATTTTTTACCGTGAGAACAACATGTTATCAATGCAACGGTAACGGTCAAACCATACCTCATCCATGTACGGACTGCAAGGGAGCCGGACAGATCAGGGTTAGTAAAAAGGTGGCTGTAAAAATTCCTGCCGGTGTTGATAACGGATCCAGGCTCAGGTTGACCGGAGAAGGCGAGGCAGGTACATATGGTGGCCCGCCTGGTGATCTCTATGTATTTATTTATGTTGAACCCCACGATTTTTTTGAGCGTGACAATACAAATGTCATCTGTCAGGTGAACATTTCCTTTGTACAGGCTGCCCTTGGGGATACCATAATGGTACCCACCTTAAACGGCAACAAGCAGCTAAAAATTGCAAAAGGCACCCAGCCCGGTGATCTTTTCCGTTTTCGCGGTGAGGGAATCCCTTCTCTTAGAAGCGGCAAAAGGGGAGACGAAATCATTCAGGTTTTGATAAAAACACCCACCAATCTGAACAAGAAACAGGAAGCACTGCTCAAAGATTTTGCCAAAGTTGAACAAAACAAGATCCCGAACAAATTAAAAAATATCCTTAAAAGCAGCCTTGATAAAGCATCCAACTAAAGGAGATTGAGGCGTAATGTATGAATTAAAAGTGGTGACCCATTTTGCAGCCGCCCATCAGCTTAAAATGGTTGCCAAAAAATGTGAAAATCTTCACGGACACAACTGGAAGATCGAAATCTGTGTTGCCGGAAAAGATCTCAATAAGGCCGGGGTATTGATTGACTTTGGAGAATTAAAGCAGCATGTCTCGATCATTATGGCAAAGCTGGATCACAAATATTTAAATGAACTTGATGACTTTCACGATGACTATCCGCCGTCTTCGGAAAATATCGCCCACTATATTGCAAAAACCCTTCAATCCATGATCGACAGTCCCGATGTTAAAGTGACGCGGGTCACCTCCTGGGAATCTGAAAACGCCTGTGCAACCTATATTGTTCCCTAAGTAATCCATTCAGGACAGATCGCTTTTTCATTTATTATTATTTCTTTAAGTTTAATACTTTTAATTATCAATTTGATTTTTCAAACTGTTCCATGAGCTCATCCCGGGCAATGATTGCAGAAACGTCTTTGACATGTTGGCGGATATTCTCCAATCCACCCTCCTGGCGGTCAACCAAGATGACCGCTTTGACAACATTCAGCCCTTCCGAAACGGCTCGTTCGATGGCCTTAATGGTGGACCCACCGGTGGTTGCAACATCGTCAATGATGACCACCCGCTGTCCGGGGTTCATATCTCCTTCGACCCATCGGATAATGCCGTGATCTTTTTGCGTTTTGCGGATGGAAAATGCATTGATGGGCCTTCCTTTTAATTCTGAAACAAACGCAGTGGCCATGGCCATGGGATCTGCACCGAACGTAAGTCCGCCGATTCCGTCGGGCTCTAAATCCTTTATGTTCTCAAAGACCAGATGGCCCACCAGAAACATGCCCCTCGGGCTCAATGTGGTGGGTTTGCAGTTCACATAAAATTGGCTCATTCTGCCTGAAACAAGTTTAAAACTCGGTTCTTTTGTGTATTTGAACGATTTTTTACAAATGATTTCAATAAGCTCCTGTTTCATTTCCATTCTGCTCCATTTTTTTAAAATTTTCGGCCTGGATAACATGCTTCGGTTATCCCCAAAGAGAATTTGCTCTGTTGAAAGTTCATTGACTTATTGAAATGTCAAATATCAAATTCCAAATATCAAATAAATAACAATAACCAAAAAACGAAAATCCAAACAAAGTTTCGTCCTAAAAAGTTTGGTCATTGAATATTGGAATTTGAGATCTATTTGTAATTTGGTGCTTGGGATTTGTATTTTTAAGGTCTTTTACCTGCATTTATCATCGGGTCAACCGGTGCTCCCCGCAAAAAATATATAACCCGGCGGGATCGGCCAGGCAGGCCAAGGTCATGTTTAATTCCGATGCCAGTTCCACAGCCAGTGAAGTGGGACGTGAAAACGCCAGTATCACTTGAATTCGTGCCTGTGCAGCCTTTTGAACCAATTCGTAACTGATTCGCGAAGAAAGCGTCAATAAAATGGCCTCATCGAGCCTGCGATCCAAAAAGAGCTTTCCAATGGCTTTGTCCAGGGCATTGTGTCGGCCCACATCCTCTGCCACGGATAACAGCTTAAAATCAGACGAATATAGAGCGGCGGCGTGGGACGCACGGGTCTTGTCTCTCAGGGACTGGTGTTGTGGAAGGTTTTCAAGGCATTCAAGTGCCAAACCGGCATGCATCCGGGTATTGCCACTGACAGGTCTGATCATCTGATAAAGATCCTTGACAATCTCTTTTCCACAAATGCCACAACTGGTTTGACTGATAAACCCGCGTCTGTTCAGAATATCGACAATCTTATCCCGTCTGGAAGCGTTCAAGGTGACGGCGACCACATTGGAATCATCACCGTCACAGCAGGAAATGGTGTTCACATCATCCGGGGTACTCACAATCCCTTCGGACAGACAAAAACCGGCGGCATGCGCCAATTCATCGCCCGGAGTCCGCATCACAACAGAATATGGTTTCCCTTCAACCCGGATCGACAACGGCTCTTCACCGATAAGCCGGTGTTTGGAAGACGTGTTGTCCTTTTGACCCCAGCACAAAACTTTATACTCAAGAAATGTCTCCAAAAAAGATCTCCCTTATGAATTCCTACGGTGGATGCTTTCATTACGGACCCTTATCCCCGAGTTTTTCCGGATAAAGAAAAAGAGCTCACGGCATGGGGCATACCTTGGCAAAGTGCGAAAATTATCAGAGCGGCCAGTACCACAGCGCTGCTGATTTGAATATAATGTGGAATGATATCCGCAGCCTGTCCAACAGTTGCTGTTGCAGAAATACCCATTCCGTAATAGAGCATATCCGTAAAAAGTCCTAAAACAATAGAACATATAGCGATTGAACTCAGATATATCAAGAGAGACTTTTTTCCAAAAAGACCGGAAATCATGCTGATAGAGGCAATGTTGGTGGCCGGACCGGCCAGTAAAAAGACAAGTGCCGCGCCGGGATTCAATCCTTTCAAAATCATCAACTCTTTTGGAGATGATCCACCTTTTTAAACTTTTATTCTTGAACATGTTGTATGCTCTGGCTGATGAGCGATTTTACATGATCATCGTCCAGACGATAAAACACGATTTTGCCTTCTCTTCGATATCGTACAATTTTTAAGATTCTGAGTATCCGAAGCTGGTGCGAAACAGCGGATTCAGAAGATCCGGAAACGGCAGCCAGATCGCAGACACATAGCTCACAGCTTGCCAGTGCCGTAACGATTTTAAGTCGGCTGGGCTCGCTCAACGCCTTGAAAATATCGGTGAGACTCTGAAGTGTAACCGAGTCGGGAATATTCTTGATTGCTTGCTCTACTTGTGTTTGATGTAATACTTTTTCCTGGCATCGGTCCATGTTTCACCTCTTAACATATGATCATCTGTTCATATGTCAACTCTATCGGTTTGTCAATAAAATAGTTGGTAACGCGTTGAGACCTTTGAAAAAAGTTCATTTTTGTTTAAGTTCAAGTCGAAGATCCCGGACCTTGATCCGGGGGAAGGCGAAAATTTTAACCATAAGAATACATTGAGTATTTCGAGAATTAATCCGCCAAAGTTCGGTGGCGGAATAAAATTTGAGCCTTACCTCAGAGGAATAGGCTTTGCATTTCACAGGGCAAGCGCAGAACTTGGGCAAAAAGGGGGAATTCAAAGATCTCCTTTCATTCTTGCCGAATGTGTACAATAAAAATTTGTCTTGACAAATTTTGAAGATTGGCTAAAAATAGTAAATTTATTAAATCATAGCCGAATTCGGGCGTTTCGGGAGGAATTAAAGAGATGTACGCTATCGTTAAAACAGGCGGAAAACAATATAAAATTCATGAAGGCGATATCATTAGGGTCGAAAAAATTGAGGGAAACATCGCCAATCCAGTTTCTTTTGACCAGGTCCTTATGTTTTCAGATGGTGAAAATACCAGCATCGGTCAACCTGTACTCGATAATGTAACGGTAAAGGGCCATATCGTAGAACAGGGCAAAGGTAAAAAAATTATCGTTTTTAAATACAAGCGACGCAAAAGATATCGGAGAAAACAAGGACATCGACAACAGTATACTGCAATCAAAATAGATCAAATCGAAGCGTAAAAAAAATCGTTTCTTTTGTTAAGGAGTTTAGATAATGGCACACAAAAAAGCGGGCGGTAGCTCCAGAAATGGGCGTGACAGCCAAGGGCAGCGTCGCGGAGTAAAACGATACGGCGGTCAAACCGTAAAAGCGGGGAATATTCTTGTTCGCCAGCTGGGAACAAAAATCCATCCCGGCGCCAATGTGGGTATGGGCAAAGATTACACGCTGTTTGCCAAAATTACCGGTATCGTTGCCTATGAGAGACTGGGTCGTTCTCGTAAAAAAGTAAGTGTTTATGCAGAGTGAAATTCATTGATGAAGCGATGATCACCGTGCAGTCCGGTGACGGCGGCAAGGGCTGTGTAAGCTTCAGGCGTGAGAAATTTATTCCACGCGGAGGTCCGGACGGCGGCGACGGTGGCAAGGGTGGGGACATTATATTAAGTACAACGTCAAGAAAACGCACCCTTTATCAATTTAGATATCAAAAACATTTCAAAGCCAAAAACGGCGCACATGGCCAGGGCAAGCAAAAGACCGGAAAAAACGGCCGAAACCTCACCATAGAACTTCCTCCCGGAACTCTCGTGATCGATGCGGATACCGGACATCTTATCAAAGACCTCATTGACACCGGTGAAACATTTGTACTTTTAAAAGGCGGCAGAGGCGGCCAGGGTAACAGGAAATTTAAAACGTCCACACACCGGACCCCCCGATTTGCCCAACCCGGTGAATCCGGTGAAACCAGAACATTAAAACTTGAGCTTAAACTGTTGGCCGATGTCGGTATTGTCGGTCTTCCCAATGCCGGAAAATCCACACTGATTGCTGCTATTTCCTCTGCCCGCCCTAAGATTGCCAATTATCCCTTTACCACACTGACGCCCGGTCTTGGTGTGGTTCAAACCGACTGGACAGAGCCTTTTGTCGTCGCAGATATCCCTGGCTTGATTAAGGGAGCGCACCAGGGAACCGGGCTCGGCATCAAATTTCTCAGGCACATCGAGCGTACCCGCATTTTGGTTCACCTTATCGATGTCTCATCCATTGATCCTGATGATCCCCTCCACCAATACCATACCATCAACCAAGAGCTTGTCATGTATGATGAAAAGCTTGTGCAAAAGCCTCAAATTGTTGTACTCAACAAACTTGATCTGCCGGGGACTCGGAAAGCGGCTGAAATTTTTCAATCTGCAGTAAAGGACAAAAAAGTACTATTCATTTCCGCATTAACCGGAAAGGGGCTTGAACAATTAAAGTCTCAAATTGTTCAACTATTGGACAGTAATGATGAGTGAGAAAAGAGCATCAATTTTTTACAGTGCCAGACGAGTGGTGGTAAAAGTTGGCAGCAATGTCCTGACAGAAGATCACGGACTGAATTTAAAAGCCATACGATCCATCAGTCGGCAAATCTGCCGCTTAATTGACGGCGGAATTGAAATTATTCTGATCTCTTCCGGGGCCATGGCTTCCGGGATCAGAAAAGTCGGCCTTGACAAGCGGCCGGATGAAATTCCCAAGCGCCAGGCCATCGCGGCCGTGGGCCAGGCCGGACTGATCATGGAGTATGAGAAGGCTTTTGCCCGGTATCATAAAAAAGTCGCCCAGATTTTACTGACCGGTGATGACCTCAACAACCGCAAAAGATACCTGAATGCTCGAAACACGCTCTGTATGCTGTTGTCATGGCAGGTTGTCCCAATCATCAATGAAAACGACACGGTGATGATAGAAGAAATTCAATTTGGAGACAATGATAATCTCGCCGCCATGATCACGCTATTGATGGATGCGGATATTCTGGTCAACCTGACCGATATCGACGGCCTTTACACCAAGGATCCCCGAGCCAACTCTGATGCTGATTTTATTCCGATGGTATCTACCATCGGAGAAGATATAAAAAAGATTGCCAGCGATATTCCGGGTGCTTTAGGTACGGGGGGTATGCTCAGCAAAATAAATGCTGCAAAAAAAGTCACTGCTGCGGGAATTCCAATGGTCATAGCAAATGGCGGCAAACCGGACGTATTGAAAAAGCTTTTCTCAGGTAAAGATGTCGGGACGTTTTTTATTCCAAAAAAGAAAAAACTGAAAAGCCGTAAATGCTGGATCGCGTTTACCCTAAAACCCAAAGGCGTTATAAGGATTGATGATGGTGCTGCCGAGGCAATCCTAAACAGGGGCAAAAGCCTTTTACCCAGTGGCATTGTGGGCGTTGAAGGTGAATTTGGCGTCGGTGCTCCGGTTGAATTTAGAAAAACAGATGATGAAACACTGGGTAACGGCCTCGTTAATTACAGTTCAACAGATATCCGAAAAATCATGGGACTTAAATCGAACCAGATTAAAAACCGTTTAGGGCATAAACCCTATGACGATGTGATTCATCGGGATAACCTTGCGGTTACTGCGGAATGTAATGTGTGACAACTGACTAAGGAAAATACAATGTCAATGGAAACAACAATTATAAACATGGCCAAAGCAGCCCGGGCGGCTGCCACACAGATGGCCAAGTGCGATTCGAATCAAAAAAATGCTGTTCTGCTCGGCATGGCCGATGAAATTGAGAAAAATGAATCACGTATCAAAGAAGCCAACCAAAAGGATCTTGACCGTGCAATAGAAATGGGACTTTCCAATGCCATGATCGACCGACTCACGGTGTCGAATGCAACCATTAATGCCATGGCCAAGGGCTTGCGGGAGGTTGCGGAACTCAATGACCCTGTGGGCGCTACAAGCAAAACCTGGATGAGGCCCAACGGTCTGGAAGTAACACGAATGCGGATACCGCTGGGTGTCATCGGCATTATTTACGAATCACGGCCCAATGTGACCATCGATGCTGCCGGCCTTTGCCTGAAAGCCGGTAATGCCGTCATACTTCGAGGCGGGTCTGAAGCGCTTTATTCGAATCAGGTCCTGGCCGACATCATCGGACAGGTTCTCGGTGATTGCGGCCTTCCTGAAACAGCCGTCCAGATCGTCCCCGTCAGAGACCGAAAAGCGGTCAACATCCTCCTAAATCAGGAAGAATTTATCGATTTGATTATCCCCCGTGGCGGAGAAGGGTTGATCCGTTTTGTCGTAGAACATTCAACCATACCGGTACTGAAACATTACAAAGGTGTATGCCATGTGTATGTGGACGAAGGCGCGAACCTTAATATGGCCGAAGAAATCTGCTTTAATGCCAAGGTTCAGCGACCGGGGGTGTGCAATGCCATGGAAACCATGCTTGTGCATCGATCCATCGCAAAAGAATTTTTGCCGCAAATGGCAAAACGTCTAACAAGCGCAGGGGTTGAAATCAGGGGTTGTCCTGAAACATGCCAAATCCTGCCAGATGCATTAAAAGCCGAACAAGCAGACTGGCCGGAAGAATATCTTGATCTTGTCCTGGCTGTCAGGGTGGTCGAAGATATGGATCAGGCCATCTCTCACATTTCAAAATATGGTTCAAAACATACGGAATCCATTGTGACGAGAGATTATAAGCGGTCCAAACGCTTTGTCCGTGAAACCGATTCTTCAGTGGTGCTGGTCAATGCGTCCACACGGTTTAATGACGGTGGTGAGCTTGGCCTGGGTGCGGAAATCGGCATCAGCACCTCAAAGCTCCATGCCTTCGGCCCCATGGGGGTGGAGGAACTGACCACCGCCAAGTTTGTCGTGTTCGGGGACGGGCAGATAAGAACATAGCTCAGACAATTGAATATCTTGGTCAAGTGGACTATGCTTTGGTCATCATTAGAGGGAATTTGCTTTGTTTAATGTTCATTGACTTATTGAACTTCCAAATATCAAACAAATTCCAATGACCAAAATTCGAAAATCCAAACAATGTCTCGTCTTGGAAGGTTTTAGTCATTGATTATTGGAATTTGAGATTTATTTGTAATTTGGTGCTTGGAATTTGTATTTTTAGATACAAAATCCAAGTCAGGTCCATTTATCCCTGACTTGGCTCAGAGGGCTGGGTTTTCAATGAAAAAAATAGCGGGGAATTTTTGAGACGTATAGGACTTTTTGGAGGTACATTCAATCCGATTCATTTGGGACATGTTCAGGTTGTTCGGGAGGTTAAAGCGGGTTTTGGCCTGGATAAAATTCTGATAATTCCGTCTGCGCTGCCGCCGCACAAGGAACTGAACAGCGTGGTGGATGCCAACGACCGTCTTGAGATGATTCGACTCGCATTTTCAGATGATCCGAATTTTGTGATCTCAGATGTTGAACTGAAACGTTCGGGCCCCTCCTATACCATCGATACGGTTCGTCATTTTAAATCGATTTCACCAGAAAATGCGAAACTCTATCTCATCGTTGGGCTGGATGCTTTTTTAGAAATAGATACCTGGAAATCCTATAATGACCTTTTTTTACTCATCCCCTTCATTGTTATGTCGCGAACCATAAACGGAGAAAACAGCGATACATTGGAATGGAAATCCTTAAAAAATTATCTTCAATCCAAAATCTCAAAAGGATATACATTCTCCTTTACTCAATCGTCTTTCATACATGATAAAAAGCAACCGGTTTGTGTGTTTAATGTCACGCCTGTGGATATTTCATCAACAACAATTCGAAAACGTATCAAAAAGGGACTTTCGATTAAACGATTGGTGCCAGACATCGTCGAAGATTTTATAAAAACCAAAGGACTTTATTTATGACAAATACGCCCGAAACTTCTTTGGACCCCACTCTTGATCTTTACATCAACGCCGTTATGGGAAAAAAAGCATTAGACCTGGTGGTTCTTGATGTTCGAGGACTAACTTCTGTTTCAGACATCTTTATCATCTGCAGTGGTCGTTCAAACCGTCAGGTTTCAGCCATCGCGGAGTATATTCAGGTAAACCTAAAAAAACACGCCATAAAACCACTAAGCGTGGAGGGGAAAAAAGAAGGGCACTGGGTTTTGCTCGATTACGGTCATGTCATCATTCACGTCTTTTATGAACCGGTTCGTGCCTTTTATGATCTGGAAGGACTCTGGATCGATGCAAAAAGAATAGAAGCCAATCGTTTTTTAACAGACCCCAACAAATCCTAACCCGTATAAACCGGAAAAAACAAATAGCAAATCACAAAAAACAAATAATATTCAATGTCCAAAAAGAAAAATTCAAAACAAAGATAAACTTATTAAATATACAAAATTTAGTTTTGATCATTGAAATTTGGAATTTACTTGGAATTTGGTGCTTGTGTTTTGTTTTTTTGCCATAAAATGCACAAAAATTACAATTAAACTATTGAAATAAAGCGTTATTTCCCTGCGACATCCTGCCCGCAGTGCTTACAGATTTTTGCTCTTTTTTTTATGATTTCCGCGCAAAAAGGACATTCGCGGGTGAAATATCGTTCATGAATCTTTTTCACAGATTCATCGACCTTTTTCTGGGTAATTTTATTGCCGAATCTGGCACTTTTAATCGGTTCTATGGCTTCAAGCACTCCAATATCACCGATCATTTCCGCTGCCTTTAACCGGACCCGCTGCGGCTGGGTTGCATCGAGAAGCATTCTGACCACCGTAACGTGGTCTTTGGCCACATAAGTATCCGCAAGAATAGAAAAACCTATCTTGGTTTTTTCCTCTATCATTTCCTGCTCCGCCAATATCTCCTCATCAATGATTTGCCCGGTGCCTCCCATGGGACTGAAAACAGGGATGCATTCAAACTGTTTTGTACCCGGGTAGTTCATGCACCGGTAAGATGCAACTTGGGCATAATTTTCCTCCATATTTTCCCATCCTTTAACATACAAGGAGCATTCATCGTTGAAACATATAAACAGATAAGGAGTTCCCCATCCGAGACCGTCGCTAAAGCTAAACGGGGGAACTTCCCAAAGCATCATTTCTGCCCCACAGTGAGGGCATATGGGCTTGTCTTGGCTAAGTACTTTTTCTAAAACCTGCTCTTTGGTTTCAAAGGCCATTCATTATCCTCCAATATTTGTTGATTGTGAAAAAATCTTATCTGTTTTCAAATTTTCAATGTGATTAATATTACCATTAAATGTGATTTTGCAACATACAAGGGAAAAAAGTAATTTGCCAATGCGACTCTGATTTATAAATTTTATTTGGAATGTATTCAAAGCTTTTGCTGGATTGACGAATTTGAGCTTCAAGGTTTGTCTTTTCTTTTTCGATCTGTTTGCGCTCGATTAATGCGACAACAATCTTTTTTACATTTAAGTTGTTCGTCAGTTCATGCAAACCGCCATTGATTCTGATGGAACTGTAATAATCTCACATGGAAATTAGAAGGTGTTGCTTATTATAGTCAAAAAATGGCAGAGAAGCATAAACGGCCACGCCTACACATTGATTTAAATGTAGCCCTACTTTTATGGCATCTTCCGAAATAAACACCTGGATAATCGAAAGTAAACTGCCACCGACCTTGTCGGTGGCAGTTTACTTTTCTATCAACAACAAATGGCCAAACATCCCGGCTGTATCCGTCTATCATGGTTATTGATTTATGGATTCCTTATTGAACCGGTGTTAATTCAACCCTTCGATTTTGAGCCCTGCCAGCCCTGGTTTTGTTGCTGGCGGCTGGTTTCGTGAGTCCAAAACCCTTTGTTGTAAGCCGGTTGGGATCAATCCCTTGATCAACGAAATATTTTTTTACAGCTTCGGCCCGACGCTCGGAAAGCTTCATATTATACTCCGCACTTCCCATACTATCCGTATGCCCGTCGATTTCAACCTTCATCTCCGGATTCTTTTTCAATATAGAGGCCCCATTATTTAGCATGGGGAACGCTTCGGGCTTAATTTTATCGCTGTTAATATCAAACGCCACCTTCGCGGCATAGGTCCAGCATCCCCTGGCATCCACAGTGGCCCCCATTGGCGTGCCGGGGCATTGATCCATATTGTCCGCCACACCGTCCTTATCACTGTCCATCGGCATGGGAGCAGCCTTGGGAGCGGGTTTGGGAGCAGGCTTGGCTAAAAATAACCCTTTTACAAAACCGGCCATGTTCGCCGAGGAAGCAAGCTGATTAGCAGTGGTTGAAATTCCGCAACCACCGGCTTTGGCTATCTGTTCCAGAGTCATTTTCCCGGCAGGATTATCTCCCACCAATACCGTATCGATACAAAGCCGGTCACCGAACTGGCTTTTCAAGGCCTTTGCAGCCTTTACCGGGGCCTGGTCCATCTTTTCTCCATCGCTGACGAGAATGACCGCCATGGAACCTCGGGTCGACTTAAGGTCTACACCGGAAGCCTTGATGGCTTTTGCCAGAGCAAGAGAACTATCTCCGCTGGGCCCCTTTGTAGCGTTCAGGGCTGATCCAAACCCTGAAGTTGAATACCGGGTTGGCCCGTAAACAAGCATGGCTGACTTGTCAGGTAGATGGGCATCATGACCAAACGTCATGAGAGCACCATTATAGTTCAATTCCGGAAGCGTCTGATTCATAGCGGTTAAGAACTCTTTGGCAATCTTGGCCTTTTCCTTCTTGCCGTATTTATCCGCCATTGAAGAAGATGTGTCCAGGATCACCACAAAATTGTCAACCTTGGGCACATACTGACTTGCGTCAAATTTATACGGTTCGAACGACGGTGCGGTCTTTATAACTTTCTTGCCGCCACAACTGATTAGCAGGGTGCTGATCATTAAAATAAACAACGGTGTCAAATAATGCTTTTTCATGTCCTCCCTCCTTAGTTTTCTTTTGTTTTAGTGATGCTTCCATTAAAAATAAATAACAAAAATTAAATACTTATTCATCCTTATGCTTATACACATGAACATCGCGATGCGGGAAAGGAAGTTATTTTGCACCAAATACACGCTTTAGCAAATCCGTTGTTCGCTTGGCGGGATTCGTGCGGATAGCAGCTTCTTCCTTTGCCATGTAATAGAAGATTCCGTCCATCCCTTTCTCAACGACATGATCTTTCAAGTCGGCTTTCACGTCCGGGACAAAAGGAACGGATCGATATTCTTTCATAACGTTGTCATAAGCCTGAACAGCCCCCACTTCGGAAAGGCTTTTATTGACAACGGGTTCCATCTCTTTTGCAAGAGAGGGAGACATTTTACTTCGAAAATATTGGGTGGCAGCATCTTCCGGACCTTCATATATCTTCTTAACATCATCAAAACTCATCTCAGTTATCGCCTGTGAGAAAAGTTTTTTTGCCTTTGGAGTCGCCACTTCCGCAGCCCGGTTGAGTTTCAACTCAAGGTCTTTAAGCAGATCGGACATCCCGACTTTATCCAACACGGACTTTACGGTGTCTAATTGTTTTGGCAACGGTATATGAACGGCTGAATCTGTATTAAAGCCATCCACACGGCCTAACCGGGAAACCACATTCTCCGAACCGACACGAAGCGCATCCTTAAGCCCAGCCCCGATTTCATCAACCGTGAGACCAGATTGTCCGCTGGTTCCCCCGTGAGTTTTAAGAAGATCTTTGCCTTTCTCTAACCAATTATTCCCTGCTTCTGCCGCACCGAATATTAAAGAAATCGTGATAAAAAACATCCCAATAATCATTATAAATCGATGCTTTAAAATTTTCATGAAATTTGTGCACATCATAATGCCCTCCACGCTATGGTTGTTTAAATAAAGTCATGCTTAAATTTTTAAGCCTTCAACGATTAGTTTCATACCAGTAAATATAGATGTTATTTTCATATGAAGTATAACGCCTAAGCTAACTGGCAGTGGGTGTGAGGCGACTATTCGAGATAAAATTGAAGGCTCTTTTCACTTAAGGACTTTTTCCAGCAAGTCTTTTACTCCGCTTCCGCCCTTTCCTTGCACAAACGAAAGAATTATGGGAATAAATTTGCCAACCATTCCGCTGTCTAGTCCCAGTTCAGAGAAACCGCTTGCGAGGTTCGCAATACCTCCAAATTTCGAAGCATCACCACCGATACTCGATGCTAATCCCCCAAGAGCGGATCCAAGACCTCCGCTTTTTGGTGCGGTACCGATCAATTCATTAATGCCGGGAATATGCTGCGCCACTTGAGAGAAATCGCTCTCTCCAAGCTTTTCTTTTGCCAGGTTGAAAAGGAGTCCAGCACCTCCCTTAGCTTGGTCTTCTGGCACCCCAAGGTTCTTTGTCAATAGCTCAATAAGCTCCATAACTTTCCTCCTTTTATCGACCTTCATATTCAGATAAGGACCATCTAAAGGTTTTCGGAATTTCGTTGTACCAACTCTGGGACCGTATCCACTCCTGCTGCTTCCAGGAAATCGGCATATTCCTCACCCCCCCCTTTTATGCGAAAGAGGTCTGCCATATTGACCCATCTGAGCAGTAATTTATCACTATCATCTTAATCAATGCTTATTGATGGAGATTCAAAGATGTTATGTAAGCTTTAGAACTCGAATATAACCTCTATGGCTTAACCCGGGTATTAATAATTTCAGGCTGTCTAAAATTCGGAAGTGCAAAACGCACAACGTGATGCATTGATTGATATGGTTGATAAACACTTGGGACACTCTTTAGTTGTCGTTTCCTCTGGAGGTGCTTCCTCTTCTCTTTTGAGCTTATTAATACCGCGAATAAGCATAAAAACGGCAAAAGCAACGATTAAAAAGCTGATTACCGTGTTAAAAAAAATGCCGTAATTGATTGTGACAGCACCGGCCTTCTGAGCTTCAGCCACAGTAGCAAATGTGCCAGCAACCGCCCCCTGTTTGATAACGAGGAAAAGGTTTGAAAAATCGACGTTGCCAAGTAGCAGACCAATCGGCGGCATAATAACATCGTCAACAAGTGATTTTACAATTGTACCAAAAGCAGCACCAATTATGATTCCAACGGCCATGTCGACAACATTCCCTCTCATGGCAAATTCTTTAAAGTCTTTTAGCATTTTTCTCCCTCCTTCCGATTGATCGACTTTGACCAGAAGAATCGACCAAGATTTGTTGCATACACTCCAAATTTGATTATTTAGTGCAGGATGATTTTACAAACGGCCATGCCTACACATTGATTTAAATGTAACCCCTGCTTTTATGGCATCTTCCGAGATAAACACCCGGATTATAGAAAATGATTTTGAAGTAAAATAGAAGACCCAATTGTTCTGAGATTATTTTTTTCATATTCACCCTACGATCGAGTCTGAGGCGTCCAATTGCTTCGTTATCAAGGTCTTTCAGTCCGCCAATGATCTGCGACGGACAGCTGTTCCCTTGAATGCTTTGTAAATGAACGCTTTAATCACGTGCAATATCCGGGTTAGAATAATAATATTTTTCAATGACCTCTATGCGTATGATGTGTTGACAATATAGAACTCAAAAGGTCTTTTTTATCAAATATTGGCAAAATGTTGGGATTTGCTTTATATAGCTCAACCATCTTAGAATTAACTTTGTAGCAATCAGGACATTTAGCAACATACTTGTTCGTTGAATATTCAACAAAAGCGCCACCGATCAATCCAAATCCGTCTAATGTGGGAATTATATCAATTATTACTTCGTCTCCGCAGTCGGAACACTTCCCTTTAAAGATGATTGTCGATTTTTCAGGAAATGCTTCAAATATTGTTCTAAATAATTCTTCCATTAGTGATTAACTCCCATAGTGCTGTTATTTTTTTCAATATAAGCTTCAACTTTATATGTTCCTTCGTATTCAAAATAATAAAGTATCAGCTCAAAAATATAGTTATCCACAATATTTTTTACCCACCCCAAACGTTCCAGCTTTTGGTTCAAAATGCCGGCGTTATAAAAACCCCCATTGCCGATGATGTTTAAAATATCTCTGATAAGCCTTTTGATTTCAATGGGCATCAGTCCTTTATTATAAAACCGCCGGCACAAAACAGGTAATATCCTTTTGTTAAGCGCTTTTAGAGAATCAGATGCTCTTTTGTCCCACTCCATTTCAGCCTTCTCCTTCATTAAGTCTGTGAAAAAAAGAAAAATATTTTGATCTTTTCTTGACGACGAATATTATCTAATTTTTATGTCTCGGATTTTCTGCCAGCGGCAAAGATTACAGAAATGTTAAAAAGCGCTTGAAACGAAAGATGAAGAGATATCGTAACCATACTCTTCAGTATAGTCTATCCCACATCCGTCATTCAATTTTTCAGTAGACGAAGCCATTCCCTGTATGGCTTTTAATATTTGACAATCTTTGACGCATTTCTCCTTCGGCAGATTTTTCCTCGAACAACCTTTACATGGAGAACAGATCATTTTCCTTCTCTCGTCTAAGAACTTCAAAGACCTTTATAGGGTTCATTTAAAAAGGTAAATCCATACGGACAGGGAGCTGGTTTCCAGCATCCCGTGATAAAACCGGGTCAGATTCTTTTGCCCCTGACAGCATTTACGATCTCACTTCCTTCTGTATGTGAAACCGTGTGGATTTGAATTTCTTGATTTTCGTTCAATAGGATATTTGATCCAAGTAACACACCGAACCTGTCAGATCTCATATGATGCTCCAGATCTTCACGGGTTTCCCACTCCCCAACCAGGCAGAAAACACTCTCATCCTCGATGTCTTGAAAAACCTGATAGCTCCGGCATCCCTTTTCCTGCCGGATTGCCTCGGTCATTGATAGAAGTGTTTGCAAAACCTCTTTTCGCTTTTCCGGAAGCGCATTCATTCTTATTTTGACAATGATCATGACAATAAACGTTCACCTTTCATATAGGATTATATCCAAAAAATTCATATATTCATTTGATTGTATAATCAAGTTTCGTGCCAGGCAGAGTAAGTCTAAATATTTTTGGCTTATCCTATTAATTTATAATAGAATAATTACATTAATGCGGATCGTTGCTGGAGAGATGAATCAGCGCAAAAAATACGTCATATATGACGATATTGTCATATATGACGCATTTTGAGCATCTCTGTTTCAGCGCTGGCGGTTTTGGGGGAGGGGATAGGAATTGACGGGCTATGGCTTGTGAATGCCAAGTTTTCGCATGCGGGCGCGTAAAGTGCTGCGGTTGAGCCCAAGGATTTCTGAAGCCCCGTTTTTCCCGCTGACTTTCCAGCGGGTTTCCTCAAGCATCCGAACAATGTGGTCACGTTCAACCTTTTCCAGTGTTTTCGGGGTCGTAGTTAAATCCTTTTGAGGTTTATCCAGTTCATCCATCAGACGCAGTTTGGTTCCCGAAGAGTTGATCACCGCACGTTCGAGGACATTTTCAAGTTCTCTGACATTGCCGGGCCAGTGATAATTCTGCAGGGTATTTATAACGCTCTCCGGAATGATTATCAATGGACTTACCCAGTCTCTTTGAAATCTTTGTCGACAGTAAAATTCCACAAGCAAGCGGAAGGTCATCCATACGATTTCGAAGCGGCGGCACTGTAATCGGAAAAATATTTAACCGGTACCAGAGATCTTCCCGGAACCGGCCATTGCGGACTTCCTCTTCCAGATTACGGTTGGTGGCGGCAATAATCCGAACATCGACTTTGATGGTTCGGGAGCTGCCCAACCGTTCGAACTCACCATCCTGAATCACCCTGAGAAGCTTGGTCTGAAGCTCAAGCGGAAGTTCTCCAATCTCATCTAAAAACAGGGTCGCGCCATCTGCCACCTCAAAACGACCCAACCGTCTGGCAAATGCACCGCTGAAAGCGCCCCTTTCATGGCCGAACAGTTCACTTTCGATTAGGTTTAAAGGCAGTGTGGCGCAATTTACTTTCACAAAAGCCCGATTTTTGCGAGGGCCGGAACCATGAATGGCCCGGGCGATCAACTCCTTGCCGGTTCCGGTCTCACCAAGAATGATAACAGTCGTGTCTGTCGGGGCAATTTGCTCAACCTTATAGAGCGTGTATCTGAGTTCGTCACTGTTGCCGATAATATTCTCATAGTTGTATTCCAGTTTGATTTCTTCTTGAAGATACGCCTTTTCAGCTTCAAGACGGTTTTTTAACTCTTTTATTTCAATCAGGGCATCCCGAAGGTTTTGAACTGCCTCCATGCGCTCGGTGATGTCTTGAAGCGACCCGGCCATACGTGTGGCGTTTCCCTTGTCATCCCAGATCGCCTGGCCGCGTGCCAGAAACCACCGATATTCACCTGATTTCGTTTTCAGTCGGTATTCGATGTTATACGGAACGCGTTCTTTAAGATGGCTTTCCACAGCTGCCCAGACGGCATCGGCGTCCTCAGGATGCAGGCGGCTCCGGAAAGCATCAACCGTTTCGGGGAACTCCTCGGAAGCGTATCCCAGAATTTCTTTGAAACGATCCGAGTAAAAGACGGTGTTCGACAGGATATCCCAGTCCCAAATACCGTCGGTAGAGCCTGCGATGGCCACCGCGTATCGTTCTGCACTTTTACGGACCATTTTCTCCGCCCGCCTGCGCTCTTTAATTTCCCGTTTCAGTTCCTCGTTGGTTTCCGCCAATTCGGCAGTTCGCTCTTTAACCTGCCGGTCCAGCTCGTCGTAAGCTTTTCGCAGTGCCTCTTCTGCCAGCTTGCGTTCATTTATATCGGTGATCGTTGTTTGCGTTTGCGCGATGCCCCCTGTCGGGTTTTTCGCCACAATGCTTTCCAGTTGAGCATGGAATTGGGTGCGGTCTTTTCTTACCAATCTTAATTCGCAGACCTGTTTGGCGTTTGCTTCAAAAAGCGTTTTTCGATGAAAATAGAAAACGTCCTGATCATCCTTACATATGAATCGAGAAAACGGTTTTCCAATTAATGAACTTCTTTCAACCCCCAGCATGGAGGCACAGGAAAGGTTTGCCTCCTCGATGAGTCCCTTTTCACTCAGTGTAAAATAGCCGACCGGCGCAAAGTCATACAGATGGGAATACCTGTCCCGGGAAGCCTCCAGTTCCAACTGAGCCTGACGCAACTCTTCGTTCTGTATCTCCAACTCAATCTGGTGAATATGCAAATCCTCAACCAGTTTTTTCACATCTCCAGACGTTATTTCTTTAATGGTTTCGGGATTTTTATCTAAGAATTTTTCTGCCCGCTTTCGCAGTGATGACATTTTGTTTTTCATTCTTCCCATCAATTCGGTTTTCAGTGTTGCCGTATTCTTTTGTCTGCTTGTTTCGTTTGGAGAATATATCTTTACTCTTTATTGGCGCTTTCTTCATTTACTTGTACTCGGCGATATTGCGTTCCGTAGTGGCTACGCCGATGGGTTTTCCATCGTCATCAACCAGCCTGGTCACCGTTAAGCGCACATTCAATCGTTTGCCGTCTTTGGCGATTCGCTGGGTTTCAAACGATTCCACGTCTTCTTTTTGCAATTTTTTAATAAAAGTCAATGCTTCTTTTCGTTTGTCTTCGGGAACGATATCGCTAATGTTCATTTTCAGGGCCTCGTCCTCGCTGTAGCCATACATCTTTTCAGCGCCCTTGTTCCAGTCCGTAATATTACCTTGAAAATCCTGCACAGTGATGGCGTCGCTGGAGTCCCTGACCACCGCGGCCAAGCGTCGATTCGCCTCGCTCTCTTGCAGAGCTATTTTCGTTTGCTTCATTATTGTTATATCCACAAAGGTAATAACAACACCATCGATCACATTCTCTATTGTCCGGTATGGCGCAATCCGCATAGCATACCAATTGCCGTCTATGTCTTGCACTTCCGCCTCTTTGACAATCAAGTTGTCGAGCACTTTTTTTGAATCCTTTTCCAGATGGTCATATCTGATTTTTGATGTGATGTCGCTGATGGGCCGATCCAAATCTGTCTGAATCAAATTAAATATATCGGTCGCGGACGGGGTAAAACGCTTAATATTAAGGTCGGTGTTTAAAAAGATGGTCCCGATTTGAGTGCTGGCGAGCAGGTTGTTGATGTCATTGTTTGCCTGAGACAACTCATCCACCTTGTTTTGAAGTTCTGTGTTGACCGTTATCAGCTCTTCATTGGTGGATTGCAGCTCCTCTTTTGATGTTTCCACCTCTTCATTGGTGCTTTGCAGTTCCTCGTTAACCGATTGCAATTCTTCATTGGTCGATTTGAGCTCTTCATTGGATGTTTCCATTTCTTCAATGGTTGTCTGAAGGTGCTCCTTTGTGGATTCCAGTTCCCGTTCAAGGCTCACAATGAAAGGGTCAGACTCATCTTTTGCCGCTTTTTCCCCTCTTTTCTTTGCAGGCTTTTCGGGAGGAGTTTTATCATCAAACATGACAAGCAGATAGACTGGCGTACCGGCGAATTCAGTGAGCGGCCTGACCGTCAGATCAATGGTTCGAAACTCACCATTATATTTTATTCGCAGGGAATTATATGTGGTTGTCCGTTTTTGACGGACAGCGTTTTGAAGGGCTGTGCTCAATTTGAAACGCAAACCTTCCCGCGCCATTGATAAAATATTAAACCTGGCTTTTCCAACCGGAGTCTCTAAGTACTTGTCTGTTTTACCCATAAAATGAATAATTTCATATTTTTCATTGACTAAAACCCCGGGCAGGGCAAAGTTTTCAAGGATTACTTTTTTAGCTACACGTTGGATGTCCATCTCCCCCGGCACCTTCTTTTCATCGTTGTCTCCCAATTTAAGCCTGTGGTAAAAAGGCATGTTGGCATAATCGACAGCCCTTTCGACAAAAACATCTTTGCGCTGAAAGATTTTCCATTTTCTGTCAATGGGATGGAAAAGGTCGGTAAACTCGCCGATGCTCTCGGAAGTTCCTAAAAAGAGAATCCCATCATGATTTAAGGTGTAATGGCACAAGGGCAAGACCTTTTTTTGCAGCTTACTATCCATATAAATGAGCAAATTACGGCAGCTCACAAGATCTATTTTAGAAAAAGGAGGGTCTTTAATAACACTCTGAACGGCAAAGACAATCATATCTCGGATCTGTTTCTTGACCTTATAAGCATTGTTTTCTTTTACAAAATATTGATTTAATCTCTCCTGTGAGACATCTGCGGCAATACTGTCCGGATAAGTACCCAAACGGGCATAATCGATGGCTTGGGCGTCTATGTCACTGGCAAAAACCTGAATATTAAAATGCTGTTTTACCAACTCCATGGCTTCGGAAAATAAAATAGCCATGGAATAGGCCTCCTCACCGGTGGAACATCCCACACTCCAGATACGGATCAAAGAATCACGATCCTTGTTTTTTAACAACGCAGGGAGGACCTGTTCTTTTAAAACCTTAAAGGCTTCGGGATCTCTGAAAAAATTGGTCACCCCGATGAGCATGTCCTTAAAAAGAATATCAACCTCATGCGGAGTTTGCTTTAGGTATTTGACATAATCCGCTATTTTATTGACCTGGTGGATGGCCATGCGCCGCTCGATCCTGCGGCGAATGGTCGTCTGCTTGTAATGGGATAGATCGTGCCCGGTGGCTTCTCGAATCAGGGAAAATACTTTCTGGATATAATTTGTGAACAGGCCATCTGTGACGCTGATTCTCTTGGGCCGTCCGATATAGGGCGCTTTAACATATTTTACTAATTCTGCGGGGATTTTTTCCACAGGCAGAATAAAATCTACAATCCCGGTGGAAATGGCGCTTCTGGGCATGCCGTCATACTTGGCCGAATCCGGGTCCTGAACCATGACAAGGCCGCCCCCCCCCTTGACCGCTTTTAAACCCAGGGTACCGTCGGTGGCAGTGCCCGACAGGATAACGCAGATCGCTTTTTCACCCATTTCTTCAGCCATAGATCTAAAAAAGCTGTCAATGGGCAGATTGATGCCACCGGTTTTTACAGGATCCATGAGCTGGAGAGCGCCGTTTATGATGATCACATCCTTGTTCGGTGGGTTTAGATACACATGGTCTGGTTTGACCTTCATGCCGTCTTTTATTTCCAAGACCTTCATTTGGGTATCTTTTCCCAAAAGACTGGCCATAATACTTTTGTGCTTGGGGCTTAGATGCTGGATGATGACAAATCCAATGCCGCTGTCATGCCGCATATGTGAAAAGAATGCTTCAAGCGCCTCCAGTCCACCAGCGGATGCACCCAGGCCGACGATGGGAAAATCGCTGGTCTCTTTTGGCTTGACCATGGTTTTCTTTGCATTGGCAGCGGCTTTGACCTGTTTAGCAGGGGCCTTCTTCACGGCAGCTTTCTTTTTTGTTGCAGGCTTTTTCTTTACAGAACGTGTAATTTCTTTCTTCTCAGCCATTTTCAATCCTTCCTAAAACGGAAAAGCTCATACATTGGCATAGTTGAATACCATATATGAGCCATTATCCGTCACATGTGGGCCGACTCCCTGAATTTTGGTTATATTTTAGTTGATTGGCCGTTATTCTATTTGGTTATACATTGATTTGAATTATACCTTAAACTTCTTCACAAAGATATAGAGCTTCTAATGAAGGGTCGCCGTCGAAATATACAGATTAAATTTTATTAACACAGAGTAACAATAATCGCAATTTTTTGAGGAGAAAGGACAGGTTGCCATTATAAAAGCCGATATGCGGGATGCTAACTCCGGCTTTCTCCATTAGAAAATTAGGATTGAGATCCATGCTTCCTCCAATTTATTGATTCAATTTTCTTTTGATGGCCCATTTGATTCTCCCAAACATCATTATCATCGTGTAACCTGGATCTTGCACAATGTTATGAAATTGCCGGTTTTACTTTGGGGACGCCGTTTTCATTCCAACCACGAAGGCTGTAATACTCTTTTAGCATTGCTATAAAATCTGTTTCTTTAATGACGTGTCCTGTTTTAAGGATTTCTTTGTAAAAGCGTTTGGGAAGATGATCGTCTTCGGGCTTGAGCCCTTCCCGTATGTTAAAACAGCGCGTCAGTGTGGATATCTCGGAAGCGATCTTTTGCAGCGCCGATTGATCTGTTTTTAAGCCGGTGGTCATTTCAATGATTTGCCCCAACTGGTCCCATGGATAGATGTCTCTATAAAATCGGCATAAAATAAAGGCGTCCATCAGCATCAGTCGATCTTCAAAATCGATCAGAAGCCCGGCTTTCCCTTTTGTAACTTCCGGGTTGATCATTCCTTTCAATTCGGGGTTGTGAAACGTCGCCCTTAAATGACATGCACCACGGTCTGAGACGGCAAATGCCAACCCACTGCCCTTAAGAACCCTGGGATCATATCCCGGTGGTTCAAGGCCCTTGACATGCACCGCCGTATCTTCCATATTCCAAATGTTTGCCGCATGTTTAATTCCCCGGGCCAAGATGCCTCCGATACCCTGTCGGGATGCAATTTTTTCAAGCAAACCTGCAATGGCATCCACGTCCCCGTAATCGATCTTAACATCGATTTTTTTCTTTCTGACAGCTTCAATGGTTAGCCCGCACAAGTTCCCCGCAGATATGGTATCCATACCGAGACGGTCACAGATGTCGTTTAAATATACAATTTCCTCTATACTATCGATCATGCAAAGACCGCCAAAGGCAAAAATGGTCTCGTATTCCGGTCCTTCGATCTTCAGACCGGCATGGCGGCCGTTTAACACCGTGGTCATTCTACCGCATGCAATAAAACACTTTGCACAGGCCCTTGGCTGAACACGACATTGTCTGTGCAAGGCCTCGGCACCAATCTTTTCCCATTGATCGAAAAACCCTTTAGACCAGTATTTTGTCGGAAACGCTTTTGCTTGATTGATGGTTTTCACCATCATGGGCGTTCCCATGTTTTTGTATGCCTTGACCACAGGATTTTTCTTCGATTCATTGGCGATTTTCCTTGAAAAGCGCTTCACTTCCTTAGCATCGAAAAGAAGACGCCGTTTATCCCCCTTAAACACGACGGCCTTGAGATGCTTAGATCCCATGACCGCTCCAACGCCGGTTCTTCCTGCTGACCGCCAGTAATCGTTTTCGATCACCGAAAATCGAACACGGTTTTCCCCGGCAGGACCAATGACAACAGCACCCGATTTTTCCGGTCCCGGACCGGCATTACCGTATTTTCGATTCACGGCATCTTCGGTTTCATAGGTTTCCATTCCCCAAATGTCTGAAGCATCAAAGAACTCGGCACCATCAGGCTGTACGAAAACCACCGTCGGACGTTTGCTTTTCCCCGTAACAACAATGGCGTCAAACCCTGAGGAATCGATAGCTTCCGGTACTTTCCCGCCGGCATAAGATTCGGAATAAAATCCGGTCTGCGGTGACTTTGTAAATACACCATACCGGCTTGAGCCCCATATCCTGCTGTTGGTAATGGGCCCGGTGGCAAAAATCAGGCAATTGTCCGGCGACATCGGATCGACGCCCGGGGGATTTATCGAATAAAGGAGGTAAGAGGCCAGACCTTTCCCGCCAAGATATGTCAAAAGGATCTCGTCATTTAAAGGCACGAAATCAAACTTTTCATCGGTTAGATCAATTTTTAAATATCTGCCATAAAAACCATTCATTTGAAGGTTGCTCCAATAATAAGAAAAATATATGTACGGTTGAATACCGAACGTCGAATAATAAATTACCCCAAAAAATATATCGCTGTTTCTCACGAAATCGAATGGTTTTGGATTATTACACAACATTTTATAGTTGTAAAGTTCCGCATGATTACCAAAAAGGATGGTATTCTGAATTGACACACAACCGTCTTTTCTTTAAATTTAAAACACTCGGTTTTGGAAATAATAAAATGCGGAGGCAAGAAAATGAAATGTGATCGCTGCTCGGAGGACATAAATATCGGAGAAGAAAGAGAGCATCATGGACAGGTTCTATGCGAAGACTGTTATATGGATGCGCTGTCACCGGCCAAAACGTGTGATCCGTGGGCGGTTCACAGTGCCCGGTCCTTTGCAAAATCCAAAGGCGGCACCCTGGAACTCAATGAGATCCAGCAACAAATATTGCTTATATTAAAAGAAACCGGCGGTGCTGAGCCGGCGGCCATCGCCGATAGACTTCAAATAAAACCGGCGGATTTGGAAAGAGAAGTTGCAGCACTCCGCCACATGGAGAAGTTAAGAGGTGAATTGAGAGATGACAAGAAGTTTTTAATTCTCTGGTGACCTATCACGTACGTGTTCACGGGGCGTGCTTCCCCGTGAACACGTACCCCATTCATACCCAGCGGCCGGGTATCACCGTCCGGCAGAATTTACATCGATTTTCCTCCAGATCGTAAGTGGGAATGAAGTATCCGACCCGTTCAATCAGCAATTTTTTACAATTGTGGCAATAGGTGTTATTCCCCTCCGGATAGGCGGCGTTACCCACATAGACATAATGGATTCCCTCGGCCATTGCCAGTTTGCGGAACCGAATCAGGGTTGAAAGCGGTGTGGCCGACAGACGGTCGAGTTTGTATTTGGGGAAAAATCGTAAAAAATGAAGCGGATAATTTGGCCCCAGATGTGTCAAAATCCAATGGCACATCTCTTTGACCATCTCGTCATCATCCACATATCCGGGAACCACCAGGTTCGTTATCTCAAAATGGACGCCCTGTTCATGCAGTATTTTAAACGTATCCAGCACCGGCTGAAGTCGTCCGCCATTGAGTTTCCGATAGATGACGTCGCTGTGAGATTTGAGGTTAACGTTGGCCGCATCCAGAACCTTGCATAGCTCCAGAAGCGGTTTTCGGTTGATATAGCCGTTCGAAATCCACAAATTGGATATCTTGTTATCTCTGGCCAGACGCGCGGTGTCGATCATGTATTCAAAAAATGTGACCGCCTCGGAATAGGTATACGCAATGGACAGACATCCAGCGCGCTGTGCTGTTTTGACGACATCTCCCGGAAAAAGATCGTAATGTCGCACTTCGTGAGGTTTGGCCTGAGAAATTTCCCAGTTTTGACAGTTCAAACAGCGAAGGTTGCAACCCGTGGTGGCAATGGAAAAGGCTTTCGAGCGAGGTTTGAAATGAAAGAGCGGTTTCTTTTCAATGGGATCCACATTCACACTGCATGGATTACCATAGGTCAAACTGTAAAGGATGCCGCCCATATTGACCTTGGAACGACAAACACTGCGGTCACCCGGTGATAGAAGGCATCTGTGAGGACAAATACCGCACATGACCACTTTATTGTCCAGCTTTGTATAGAGAAATCCTTCGTGGGACCATTTCCACAGTGTCGCGGGCGAATCCCCTTTGAACACATGGCCACGGATATCTGCCGGACCCGATGCCATCGCTGTTTTTTCTGAAAAGGGCCAGAAAGTATTGGCTGACATGGTGGCACTGCAGAGGAGTCCCGCACCGCAATATATAAACTGGCGTCGGCTAATTTTATTCATGCTTCACAAAAATTACCGTAAAACTTAATAGCTTAAGTCCGATCAGGCTGGCTGCCGCCCAGATGATTCCAAAATAAGGAATCAAAACAACACTGGTTATCAACGTACCGAAAGCAGCTCCGATTAAATCAGCGGAAAAGGTCCGGGTCACCGCCGGAGCGTCTCCGCCTCGCAAATAAAGCGCCACCGGAAACTGGAAGCCGCAGATCAGCGAAACCACAAACCCGTAAAAAAGGAAAAAACTCACCGGCAAACGATAGCTTCCTTGCTTCAAAACCACAATCAGCACACCGATTAGGAGAATCAGCAGTCCATCGGCAAGCGCCAGAGTCTGCTTACTCCTGTAGCGAAATCTATGGCCGAACCAGGCGCCGGGTAAAAGGCCGGCCAGAAAAACGGTGACGATGAGGCCAATTTGAAAATAAATATAACCGAAAAAAATTTGAAATGCAAATATTACCAACAGCTCACTCCCCATGACGGTAAAGCCGGTGGAAAAGAGAACAAACTCTTCAGCACTGATACGAATGAGGTAAACCATGCACACCACGGCCAAAATAGCAATGAAACCGGTTGGAGAAGTGGAAAACTTGGCGAACCATTGCTGAAACATCAGACGCATCAGCTGGGGATAATCATCGCGATTTTTAGGCGTCAACGGATCTATGAGGGCATTTAAGCGCTCGATTCGTTCATGGGTCAGATTGCCGTAATAATAACCTTTGATATAGCGAGTGGGGATATTTTTTCGAGCCAGAAGCGCCGGTATATCCGTATTGAGCGGCTGGGAGCTGCAGAGGAAAAATATTTTTTGCCCCGGCAGCAACAGCACATGCTTAAAATAGTCGTTCACCGTATTATAAAGTGAAGAAATCTTTTGACGCTGGGGTTCGGCCAGATAATTTTCAAAGCCTTTCATGGCGAAACTCAACACCCCATGACGCGCCAGGTGACGCCTTGCAAGGTCAAAAAATCTGTCAGTAAAGAATCTATTGATTTGGTATGTATCCGGCTCACTCAGGTTGATGATGATCGCATCATAGATTTTGTTCGAATCGGCCAGATAGGCTCGACCGTCTTGATATATAACCTTCAGTCCAGGAATTTTTTTTATCATTTTGAACCTGAATTCAACTTCAGCCACCTTTGGATCCAGTTCGACATAATCAATGGAAGCCGGACGATATTTTTCAAGCTCGGTCATCATACCGCCTTCAGCTGAAATCAAAAGAACATTCTGCACCCGGGACAATTGAGCCAGAGGATAATGAATGGTTTCTTCGGCCATGCTCAAATTCTGGTTGCCGAACATCGGGACGCCCCCAACAAACAGGGTAAACTGCTCCTGATCCTTCTGGACTTCTATCCGGCCATACCGGGATTCCTTATAATACACCAGTTTGCCTGAAGACGAAAATAGTGATGCCGGTTCCAGAAATATACCGGTAATCATTATGATAAACGTCATTCCCGTCCCCAGATAGATGGCAATTCGAGGCCTGAAAATGTTGCGAGATAGCAGCAGGAAGGCTGTCAGAAGTAACGGCAAATTGGCCCAAAATACTGCCTTTAAAGGCGTCGCCAGAAAAACAAGGGCAAAAGAAAACAGGGCGCCTCCGGACACATCTCCCAAGTTATCAATCATGTAGATACGTGCGCCGGGATAATCCGGCTTCTCTGCCCGAATGACGAAAAGACTGTAGGGAAGAACAAAACCGATCATTAAGCAATAGGGGGCAATGATCAAAAAAGAATAACTTAAAGTCGGATAAAATCCAACGGAACTTCCGTGAATGAAGAAGACATCGCGAAGAAACCGAATGGCCAGAATTTGCACAGCAGGCATTCCTGCAAGAATCAGTGAAAGCCATCCCAAACGGTTTGCGGTGGGCGCCCACAAGTCCCGGGTGATCCAGCGGGCCAGAATCGTACCGATTCCCCCCAGAATCAGCCAGTTGAAGAGAATCAGGGCGATGATAAACTCATTCCCCTGGAATTGGGCTAAAAATTCACGAATGATCAACAATTGGGTCACCACGGATGAAATACCTGTAGCGATGATCACCCGTATTATTGCACGTTTATTTCTCCTCTTCAAAGCATTGAACCTGGTAGGTCAAGATATCAAGATTTCCCTTCCTCCATGTATCTGCAGGAAGACCGGCCTTCGTGCAAAGATGGGAAAGAAACTTTTCAGGCTGTGAAAGCTGCTCCCATACCTGTGGCAAAAAAGTGGCGCTGGCTGATCCTTTTCGAAGAATAACCCCATCCACATTGACACGCAACTTGGAAAGCAAATCTTTACTGTCCCGATATTCCAAGGGTTGGGGTTCGGTAAGGATGCTCACTTCGATATCCACCCGATCAAGTTCATCGGCCTTCAAAGGGGGAAAACGGGGGTCACGGAAGGCGGCATTAATGGCATTTCGTTCGATCCCGCCCACAATTGAGTCCGTGGAATCCAGGTTGCCGATACAACCCCGCAACTGTTTGTTGATGGTCAGTGTCACAAAGGTGCCCCTTTTTTCCTTAAAGGCCGAGTCTATCATAGAATCCGGATCAATTTTGATCGAACGTTTGTCAAGTCTTTCTTCAATGGTCTGCCGGGCCAGTTTCACTAGTATTTGACCCTGTTCCTCATTCAATGATTCATGGGAATCCATATGGTTTTTCATAGACAAACCTCCATAAAATGCGATGACTGTATAGCCGACAACCCTCGATTGATCACCGGCAGTATCCCCGCTGTTCGAATAATGGAGAAGAACCGGATGCCAGTTGTGCCGACGGGCCATGTTTATAACAACCAGAATCGGTGTCTTGCCGCATGCTGCATTCTCACGTTTTATCAGTTCGCTGGCTTTAAGATTCAATATCATCTCTATGGTTTCTCGATCTTTGGCAACAGCCTCCTGATAAGGTAAGTAATGTGACAGGTCGGAGCTGGCCACCAGAAGGGTGGTTTTATCCAGCAAAGGATCAAAAGCATCCGCCACCTTTTCAGCCAAATCCCGGCCCTGACCCAGCACAACAGGGACAATTTCAAACTTTTTTAGAAAATACTGGAGATAAGGAAGAACCACTTCCACAGAGTGCTCGAGCCGGTCGGAAACTGGAATTGCCCGAAACAGATATTTATTTTGGCACAGCCGGACCGCGCCTTTATTCATTGGGATCCGTCCAAGAGGGGTTTCATATGCAGATACATCGCTGATGGCGCCACCCTGAAAGCCGATGCGATGATCCGGCCCCACAATGATGACCCTTCTGAATTGATTTTCCTTTAATACCAGTGATATATGTGCTGCCGTCCATCCGGAATAGAGATAACCGGCATGGGGTATAATGAGCGCCCTGAGGGACGAATTTGGAGGTCGATTCACATGAATCGGTTTCACCTGGTTGACGAGCTGTTTGATGATGGCCGTTAATTCTTCAGGTGTATCAGGATAAAAACTACCGGCATATACCGGTTTACGGATGTCCTTGGCATTCGCTGCACCAACTGCGGTAAAACATGCCAGAGAAAGAGAAATAACAATCATAAAAAAAGGATTGAGAAATTTCGTCATGGGTATTCCGTTATGTTCTTTGATTGGCTTATTATAACAAAAGAATACAATTCGCGCGTTGCGCTGTCAAGTACTCTACCCTTTGAGATCAGGCAAACGTCACAGTCATCTCTAACTGATTCAGATAGAAGCGATTTGCTTTCCCAGATACGACACTAAAATCCCAAATCACAATACTCAAATTACAAATAATATCAAAATCACAAATTCCAATGACCAAAACATTTTAACCACTTATTGGATGTCTCGCTGTCATTCTATCTGTTTTGAATTTTGAATTTCGGTGATTGCATTTTGTTTGAGATTTGTATTTTGAAGCTTGGAATTTTCATGATTTTCATAAACCAGCAACTTTATTTGTTCCAAGCAATTACCTGTTTAGGTGACGTGGCTCTGCATTTGAGATAGTACAATATGGACTTAAGCAGCAAAACCCAAATAAGCGATCAACAAACATTCCAACACCAGGTGTGCCAAGATCGCCAAGCAAGCATTTTTACGGTTAATTGTCCAGAACGTTAATACCCCACTCCAGGCAAACATGCCCAATATTTCAGGCCAAGGCTTATTGAAGTGATACAAACCTTCAAATAAAGGTATGAGCAGCCAGGAGTATTTTGGCAAGGAGCGCGGTATATGATAAGCCAATAAGCAGCGGTGCATCAGCTCCCAGCCGGGAAGCCATGCCAATAGCCAAAAAAACCGGTGGCCGAAGTTTATCCGGCCGGGTTTATAGTAATCGGCTAAAGAGGGAACTATCGGAATAATAGCAATCACCAAAACCAAACAGAACATCAAGGCTGAGGCCACATACCATTCTTTACGGCTAATGGCTCTTACATCCAACCAGTGTGAGATCTCACTCCGATTTTTTGCTAAAAAAACAGTCACTAGAAAAAGAACCGAAGGTATGGCAAACCAAAAAACCAATCGGTAGTGATTTGCTGATAATGAAAATTTGCCATTGTGGTCGACAATTAGTGCCAGCGGCACATAACACACGCAAAAATAGGCAAGTATTTTATTGGTCCATCGCGTTTGTGTTTCCATATCATTAGACATAAAGAATTAAATGCTCATTGAAGATTTGTCTCGATGAAGTCTTTTTACCCGCAGGCTCTGTCTGAAAACTAATCTTCAATATGCACGATATCAGATGCACGAACCAGAATCGCTTTTTCTTTTACCTCGGGAAGCATTTCACGAAGAACTTCATAGGTTGCAGTATGCGGGTGCGCAATGCCGATGGCTTCACCATGACTGCCGGCAATCTTTATGAGCCGATGTATTTGTTCGCGGATAAAATCAGGCTCCGGTATGTGATCAATAAACACATCTTTTTGTCCAAAGGGAACATGTAGTAATTGTGCCGACGGTCTGCAAAGTGTGTCAACAGTGGTACGACTGTCAATAAAATAGAGCTTTCTTTTCTTCAAAATCGAAAATATTTGATAGAGTTGAGGGGCATTCGTCGTCATTTTTGACCCCATATGATTATTTACACCCTTGACAAAAGGAACAGCGTCCAAGTCCTCATTGAGTTGGTTGATGAGTTGATCTGGAGACATGGAAGTAAGAAGAACTCCGGGGCCGGGGTTTATCAATGGGTATTCATTGGGCTCCATTGGCAGATGCAACATCACATCAAATCCTTTAGAATTAGCAATCCTGGCAATTCTTTTATCATGAGTACTGTGGGGAAGTATGGAAAATGTCAAGACTGCGTCAAGATCAAGGAATTTTTGGGCTATATTTTTGTCATAGCCGATATCATCAATAATAATGGCAATTTTGGGTAATTTTATGGGCACTGCGGGTTTGTTTTTCGGTATGGGTTTATGGGGTGGTATTTCATTTTTCGGATAGATTTCAAACTTGGGCGTTTTTGTGAATCTGGGTTTTGTCGTCGACAGCACAGTATATCTTTTCGATATCAAATGGTGTGTCAATACACCGGCAATAACGACCAAAAGTACCAGAATGCCAAGCCCGGTAAAAGCTTTTAGCAGATACGTTTTTTGAATACTGCCTTTAGCCGCTCTTTTTATCGGTTTCTTCGGCCGTCGTCTCTTTTTTTTAACCATACCTTATTTTTGGACGTCCTTGAAGATTTCATAGCTTAACAGAATATCAAGCGCACGTGTCACTTGATTATCCGTCAGTAGTTGTTCAGGCTTAAGCTGGCCGTATATAAATTTAGTTTTTTCGATGTTCTGTTTTTCAAGCTTTTTTTCTTTCTCACCTCCTTCTCTTTTTTTCTCTTGACCTTTTTCAGGCGCCGCTTCGAGATGATTTTGAAGATCTTTTTCCTTTAGTACCCTCTCAGTGAGATCATCCATATCTTCCTTATCAATAAACCTTCTTTTTACAATGATATCCGGTTGAATACCTTTTGCCTGGATTGAGCGACCACTGGGTGTGTAATATCTTGCAATGGTCAATTTAAGGCCGTAACCATCCCTCAATTTCTCCACAGATTGAACCGAACCTTTCCCAAAGGAAGAAGTTCCTATTATGAGGGCGCGTTTTTGATCCTGGAGGGCACCGGCTACGATTTCTGAGGCACTGGCACTCCCTCCGTTAATTAATAGAACAATGGGATAATTCCGTTTTACTTTGTTTGGGGTCGCTTTATAAATTTGGGTATTTTTTTCCTCACGTCCTTTAATGGAAAGAATTGTTCCTTCTTCGATAAAAAGATCTGAAACCTTAATCGCCTGGTTGAGAAGCCCGCCCGGATTGTCACGAAGATCAAGAATAAGCCCTTTTATGGGCTTTTTTTTGGATTCGAGTTTTTCCAACCCTGAAACTATGTCATCGGTTGTATTATCCCTGAAATTGGTGATCCAGATATATCCGTATCCGGGTTTCAAAACAATCGCTTTGACGCTTTCAACAGGAATAATATCCCGAATAAGCGTATAATCAATTGGTTTTTTGACTTCTTCTCGGGCAATCGTAACAACGACCTCAGTTCCTTTTGGCCCCCTAATCATTTTAACAGCCTGTCGTAAATCTCCTGTCGCTTTTCCGTTAACCTTAATGATTTTATCACCGGCTTTTATTCCAGCTTTGTAAGCCGGTGTTCCTTCAATGGGTGAAATCACTGTAACAAAACCATCCTTCATGGTAATACTTACGCCGATTCCCGTAAACTCACCCTGGGTGTCAATCTGCAACTCTTTAAAGTCATCAGGAGCCAATAAAGAAGAATGGGGATCAAGGCTGTGGACCATTCCCTGGATGGCCTTTTCGATCAATTCTTTTGAATCGACGGGTTCGACATAGTTGTTTTCAACCAGATCGATCACATCGGAAAATAATTTTAAACCCTTATATGTTTCTGCTCCCTTGGCCGAAAGATTTCGGTAAAAACCGGATCCAATGGTCCCAAAAACGACAGCGATCAGCAGAGCCAACCACAGTTTAATATGTTGTTTTCTCAATAAATTCATGAAGTTTCTCCTTTTAATCTGAACTTCTTATAATACCCTTCATTCAGCCCATTGAAAAGTCCAGACTAACCTTTTTTAATCCATTTCAACGGGTCCACAGGTTTCCCATGATGACGTACTTCAAAATGCAAACTTGGACCGATCATTGACCCCGAGTCTCCAACTGTTGCCACAACTTCGCCCATTTCAACAGTATCTCCTTGTGAAGCAAAAAGTTCCTGAGCATGGGCATAAATGGTGTAGTAATTGTTCCCATGATCAATGATGATCATATTTCCGTATCCCTTAAACCATCTGGCATAAAGAATTCGTCCATCATAGACGGCACGTATGGGTTCACCTCTGTCCGCTTTTATCTCGATACCGCTTTGGAAATTGGTCACATTGAACTTTTTGTTTCGGTATGGTCCGAAAAAGGATATTATTTTACCTTTTACCGGCATATTAAGCAATCCTTTTAAAGTGGAAAAGCTTTTTAGTGAAATATTTTTTTGGGGTTCCGTCAGATCCGCTCCGGATTTCAAAGATATTACGGTATGATCTAAATCTGCCGCCGCCTGTTTCAAGGATTCAAGAGCCGCCAACTTTAAAGACCTTTTTTTACGTATATCATCAAGCAGTTGTGAACGTTTTTGTCTTTCACGAGACATAATATTAATCTGTTTTTTTAAATCTGTCTCAACAGCAAGCTTCTCCTTTTTTTTTGCATTCAACTCAATCAGAAGCTGCTCAAGCTTCTCTTTATTGTCCAGAAGATTTTGCCAAATATTTTCATCATACGCCAGCACCTGTTCCAAAACCTTTTTTCGATGAAAAAGTTCATACATGGATTGAGCCGAAGCCAAAACATATATTTTTCCCAGCCAGTTCAGCTTATAAAGAGCGACCAGGCGCTTTGATGCATATTCTTCGCTGGTTTTAATCCTTTTTTGAAGTTCTTTGGATGTATTTGTCGTCTTCTTTATTTCTTTATCAAAGTCAGCAAGCTCTGTTTTGAGAGACGAAGCATTTTTTCTGGCCCTGTCAAGTGTCAAATCAATATCGTTCAAGCTGTTGACGATTGAAGTTTCTCTTCGGGTAAACCTCAAGAGTTCGGCCTGCCCCTTTTCTATCTCACGGTTGATACTTCTCGCCTCTTTCCCGAAGCCTTCAATGTCGCCATTGTTATTTTCTGTTTTTACTGTTTTCTTTGTACTGTCCTCAGATAGAATGTACACATATCGCTTTAAATTTCGAATATATCCGACCTGGCCTTCATGTAAAATTTTAAGCCATTTATTATGATGCTCGAGGATTCTGACTTTCGTTCCTTTTGAAATCAATACCAGAGAGGGACTTTTAATGCCGGGTTGGGACCGAACGTTCAGCTTGTTGGCAATCACAACCCCGATTTCATCGGATTGTGCAACGGAAACATCGGGGGGTTGCAGTATGATAATGACACCGACCGCAGCATATGCTATTGTTTTAAAAACTGTTTTAGAGAAAGAAAGCACCCCATCCACCCTACAAACATGCTGCAAATCAATATTCCAAGGAAAGCCTTCCAAGAAAGAAATCTGATCGCAAACAGACTTGAAGTTAAACTTTTATTGACATTCGATGAAATGAACATAAAAAGAACAAATAATGCTGCCAGCCCGATAATTCCGCCCAGTGCTCCCTGGATAAGGCCTTCTATATAGAAAGGGGCTCTGATGAAACCGTCGGTTGCACCGACCAGCCGCATGATTTCAACCTCTTCACGCCTTGAATAAAGCACCAAGCGAATGGTGTTGGCGACAATTAAAACAGTTGCCGCAAAAAAAAGAGCCCCCATTGCATATCCTGTTAATTTGAACAGATTGAGAATGTTCGTAAATCGTCCCAGCCAAACTTGCCCATACTCGACTTCATCCACCAGCGAAAGCGATTCCAGGCCAGCAGCAAGCGTTTCGACTTTATCCTGGTTTTGGAAATCTTCTGTAAGCCGAACTTCAAAGGCATCCGGTAAGGGATTCTCTTTCAAGTCATCCAGCAACGAGGACTGCCGTTTCATCTGATGTTTTAACCGTTCCAACGCCTCTTTGTTTGAAATAAACCGAACATTCTTTACACCTTTCATACCCTCAATTTTACTTTTGATATCAGAAACTTTTGTTTCAGAGGAATTGGGCTTAAGATAGATCATTATCCGAATCCCCTTTTTCCAGGAATTCACAATATCGTTTGTATTTACAAAAAAAAGAGCAAAAGCACTGGCAATAAGTATGGCAATCGCAATGGTAGCGATGGTCACAGCACTCAAAAACCTGTGATCAAGAATATCCTTTATGGCCCGCTTAAAATAAATAATCATCAGAACACGTTCTCTAATGGATTGATATGGTTTGGATTCGACCCTGCTTCAGATGAATGACTCGGCCCCCTGTTTTGCGGATGAGCTCTTTGTCGTGGGTTGCAATAATAACCGTAGCACCTCGAATATGAAATCTTTTGAGCAGGTTAAGGATAATATCGGCAGAGTCCTCATCCAAGTTGCCGGTCGGTTCATCTGCAAGTATAATCTTTGGGTCTCCGACGATGGCTCTGGCAACGGCGATTCTTTGCTGTTCCCCACCGGATAGGGTCGGGGGGAAGGAATGAATGCTGTTTTCCATACCAACAGTTCTGAGCACACTCCTTACTTTTTTTTCAACAAATCGCCGTTTTTTTCCCTTTGCTTCAAGTACAATGGCAATATTATCAAATACAGTCTTTGTACGAATCAGCTTGTAATCCTGAAATATTACGCCGAACTTTCGTCGAAGAATCGGTATTCGATGATGTGAAAGTCTTGATAGATTCATTCCATCGATCAACACCTGTCCTTCTGATACAGCTTCTCCAAAATACAAAAGCTTCAGCAGAGAAGTTTTGCCTGCCCCGCTGGGACCGCTGATAAAAAGGAGTTCGCTTTTTGGAATATCAAGGGTGATATCGATAAGCGCTTTAACGGCACCGTAATTCTTGTGGACGTGAAACATCCGAATCATAGAGCTTTTACTCTGTTTCTCAATCATTCAATAACTTCCTGACCGATAGATCGATACAGTGTCGCCTTAGAAATTTTAAATGCGTACAATGCATTGTAATAATTTGTCTCAGTTCTTGAGAGAAGTGTTTGGGCAATGAGCACATCGGTTTGCGTGGAGATTTGTTCTTTATACCGTTCCTGGAAAATCCTGAAATTTTCTTTGGCCTGCTCAACGGCTTTTTCCACCGTTTTGATCGCCCTTTCCGCTTCTTGAGTCCTCAGATATGCCGTCTTTACCTCCAATTGGATATTATCCAGAATCTCTTTTTTTTGAAGCTTTGCCTGATTGAATCGGGAATGTTTTTCTTTAACACCATATATGGTGCGACCCCATTCCCAGAAATTCCATTTTGCCACCGCACCGACACTCCATCCACTGGGATCTAATATACCCTGACCGCCGTCGACATCCCATTCCGTCCCTCGTTTGAAATAGCTCCCCTCAAGATCGACGGTTGGATAATAGTCTTTTTTTGCAAGTTGTATTTCATTTTGTGCTATTTCAATTTGCATATCGGCAATTGTTATTTCAAATCGATTTTTTTCAGCTTCGGAAAGGCAATACTCAAGGGTTTCTTCAAACGGAGAATAATCAAGAATGTCTTTTAGAACAACCGGCGTATTTATGGGTCTTCTAAGCAGTGTATTAAAATTCGACTCGGCATTGTCCAAATTGTTTTTAGCAACAATAAGCTCCTGTTTGGCATTGGCCAGTTCAACCTGTGCCTGGAGCAGATCGTTCAACGGCGTCATGCCGACCTGGTAAAAATTGTCGGCCACTTCTTTTTGGGCTCTGATCTGTACAACGGTTTTTTGGGCGATGTCATGCAGCTTTTGAGTCTGCAGTATTTGAAAGTAAGCATTTTTTGCGTCCAGAATAATATCTTGACGAACAAGTCGTTCCTTAATTTGGGCTCTATCCAGTCCAATTTTGGCGATGTCGTACTGTCTCAGTAAAGAGAAACCCGTAAATATGGGTTGACTGAATGACGTTACAAAACTGTATTCTTCGTCCGCTGAAAGTACGAAACCGCTGGTTTCTACACTAGCGTCCAAACGATTGTATTGGTAAGACGCGCTGAATGTAGGAAAAAATTGCGTCCGTCGGGCTTTTTTCACAGCCATGGCCGCTGCTGTTTCTTCTTTGGACGATTTCAGCCCGAGATTTGCCTTGACAGCACTTTCAATGGTCTGTTTGAGGGTGATAATTTCAACAGGCTCCTGAGCTTTTGAACAAACGGGAAATAGTATCGGTTGAATCGAGATAAAACACAAAAATAGTCCAATCCATTTTATTTTAAACATCATATTATTTTGTCCTTGCATTGTTGAAAGATATAGAACCTTTAAGTAACGCCATCTTCAAATAGCAAATAACAATCCATCCTTCAATTGAGCATTTTCGATCACTATGAGCATAAATTTTAAGGGTTTTCGATTGACCCACACGGGGTTTATTGATATTTATCTTTTCGAGTTGAAGGAGTGCTGTCACCAGTTTTCCTTACTCAAAGCCTCCACTGAATCCCATTAAACAGGCTTCTTCCATTTCGGTGGAGGCTTTTCTATATCGAATCAACACCTTAAAATCAATAGTTTCTCATCAATTTAACGTTCATATTTTGATAGTGTTTCTATCTTTTGAAAATATATGGTGATTGCCACCTTCATCGATATTCACTTGAATGAGACCTATCCAGGTAATATCAAATAAGGGTTCGAAACTCGAGTCAAATTTTTTCCACGACATTTTCAATAACATTTAGTGCCTGTTCGACAAGGTTCATGTCCGCCTGGGTGCCCATATGCCCCAGTCTAAAGACTTTGCCGGCCATCGGGCCCATAACTCCCGCCCACCACAAGTCCCTGCTGTCGAAGTTGTAAGTTAAATTCCGGCCAGTCAACCCCGTCAGGGATGTTGACGGCTGTAACCGTCGGAGACGGTACGGCATCCGAAGCCGGAAAAAGCGACAATCCCATGTCAATTATTTTGGTGCGGCAAAATTCTGCAACCTTTTCATGCCTGGCATAGCTGTTGACAAGCCCTTCATTTAGAATCGACTCAGATCCTGCGTTAAGACCCGCAACTCCCTGCCAGTTTGGCGTATACGGAAAATAATGTTCTGCCTGCGCATTATAAAACGGTTTCAAGGCATCATACCCCGCATAATTGACGTTGTGAATGATGTCCCATGCTGATTCACTCACCGATAAAAAGGCCATGTCCGGCAGAGAAGACAAACATTTTTGCGATCCTCCCAGACACAGGTCGATATGCCATGCATCACTGAGAACGGGCGTACCCCCCACACTGGCCACGGCATCCACATACAGGAGGGGAACCTTATGGCGTTGTTTCAATCGCCCCAATTCAGCAACGGGATTTAAGGTGCCGGATGGTGTTTCACAGTGAACCATGGTAATCATTTTCGGTTTGAATTGAACAATGGCTGCCTCAATTTCGGACAAATCCGAAACGGTTTCATTATACGGCAAGCGTATTATATTTACGTCGGCACCCATGGAGAGCGCCATGTCGCCGATCCCGTCGCCAAAAACACCGGTGGCGATGGCCAATACGCGGTCTCCGGGGAGAAGACAGCTTTTCAAGGCGCTCCACAATGCCAGCATGCCTTCCCCGGATTGAATGACGACGCGGTTTTTGGTACCAAAAATCATTTTTAGATTGGATTCCGTCTTGTTGTATAATTCCAGAAATTCGGCTTCCAAATCCGCCGAGCCAAAATTGGTCTGGTATGTGTCCAGAACAGCCTGGGGTAATTTAACCGGCCCGGGAACCATTGGAATGGGATATGTTTTCATGGTTTAATCCTTTTTATAATCTAAACCCTATTGTGAAATGAAACCGACCCGCGCTTTCATTCGGCTTTCTATCCAGTTTGTGGCCGTAATAGACCCCGATGGGTCCAATGGGCGTAAAATAGTGCAGCCCTGCCCCGACTGAAGAACGAAACTCATCCGAACCTTGGTCGATAAGAGCGTTCCTGACGCTGCCGATGTCGTAAAATAAAGAAAACTCAAAATCAGAACCCAAATCAATTCTTGCCTCGATATTCCCCAAGATTGAAGTTAACCCTCCTACAGCCTTGTCGAACACGTCAAATCGAAGCAGGTTTTCGTCAAATCCCCGAACAGTGGATGTGCCCCCCAGGAAAAAAAGCTGGTCTTCCGGTATGCTGCTGGCGTCCTCGAAGGGAGTAATATCCCCGACCCGTCCCCGCAGGGCAAAACTTAAGTTTTCTATGGGTGTATAATATTTTCGAACCTCGAAACGATATCTAAAAAAATCATCCAGAGAGTTGTTGATCCCTTTAGAAACATCCAGGAGCAAAGAAGAATAAAGCCCTTTTCTAGGCCGTATATAGGAATCTATTGCATTATAGACAAGTGAGGGACTTATCGTCAAAATTTCTCTGGACTCAAATCTATTTTCTTCATTGACAAAAATGGGTTCCGAATCGCGCGGGTAGTCCTTCTTGTAGGAATAAACAAAAGAAATGCCTGCGTTAAATTTTTTAAGAAACCTTCGGTCAAATGATAATAGAACGCCCCTTTCTCTGGTGCCGAAATTTGTATTAAACTCTTCCCTATTTTCAGCAAACATGTTTATTGCCGACTTGATTCGAGTCCCCAGAAATCTGGGTTCAGAGATGCCCAGGTCCCCTCGGTACCCTATCTGGCTGATATCACCCCCCGCCCAAACATCCTTGTTTAATCCAAAAAGGTTACGATTGCCGCCCAAGATGTTTGCGTAAAACCCCCTTTCGGTGTCATATCCTCCGCCAGTTTGAATATAATAAGGCTTTTTCTCTTCCAATTCCAAAAACAGATTCACTTTATCCGCCATTTCTTTTAACCCGAAAGTGTTAAAACGTACCGATTCAAAGGCTTCGACGTCTCGGATATTGCGCTGGGATCTCAAAAATTTATTCAGCGAAAACGGTTCTCCAGGATCGATTTCAAGTTCATTTTTTATAACACGTCTTTTGGTGAGAAAATTCCCTGTCAAAGCCGTTTGACCCATTTTCACAAACGGCCCTTCATCAACTTCATAAGTTACAGCAGCTTCAGTATTGTCCTTGCTGATAATCGCAGTTCCCATGACCTTGACATGGGGATAACCCTTCTCAGAAATCAGGGATGACAGCGTGTTTTCATCACTGCGAATCATATAGTTTTGAAAAACAGATCCTTTTTTCAACGTGACAGCCTCACGGGCCTGAGCGCCCGATAACACATTCAACCCATGGATTGTTAATGATTTTACGTGTGTCTGAACCCCCTCTTCAATGTCTATTGTAATGCCTACATTTTGTTTTCTTTTTTTAATATCTTTATCCGGTGTTACCTGATCTTTCACCATCGTGTTCATATAGCCTTGTTTGAGATAAAGAGACGTTATGGCGCGTTTATCCTCTTCCAAGGTCTCCTGAACGAGGGCACCGTTTGCAATAACTCCCGGAGTTCGGGTCAAAATCTGTTTTTTGATTTGTTTTGAATCAAACGCGTTATTTCCTTTAAAATTGACTGAATTTACAATGTATTGCGGCCCTTCATCAATTATAAGGCGGATTTTACGAACCGGTTGACCTGCTTCTTGTTTTCTTTCAGATTTCGTCTCTATCCGGCACTCCTTATATCCTGCGTTAAGGTAGCGTTTCTTTATTTTGCGTATACTTTTTCTTAGACCAAAGTCCCTTTTATTCCCGTCCTTAAAAAGAACTATATCTTTTTTTAACCTAAAATCCCAAAACGCCTTGTTGCCTTCAAATTCGATGTCATACCTGGATCCTTCATCAATGTTTAAAGAAATAGAAACATTTTGAGTTTTGGCATCTTTGTTGACAACGGAGTTCACGACAACGTCCGGATACCCTTTTTTCCGGTAAAACTGGATTAGATTTTTAATATCTTTATCAAATTGTTTTTTCTTAAAACGCCTCATAAAATCCGGAATCAGCCACGATTTATACGTTTTGATCCGCAATTTAAGACGCGTCTTTGAAAAAGCCCGGTTTCCTTTGATTTCAAAGCGCCGGATATGAAAAAAATCACCTTTGTCGATATTGACAAAAACCACCACGTTTCCGTCAGCAGGATCTTCTTTGGCGTCTAAATGTACAATCGGGGCAATATATCCTTCTTTCTTGAAAAGCTGGACAATGGCAGCCTCTTTGGCGGAAAACGTTTCCGGATTATATTCATCGCCTGTACGGAGCTGCATGGCATTGAAAATTTCTCGTTCCAAAAGGGGAAATCCACCGCTGATGTTAATATCTTTGACCCGGGGATAGGGCGTTACCTCAAAATGAAGCACCAATTGATCTTCTTTAACGGATTTTTCGAAAACATGGATGGCTTTAAATATTTTCGACGATTTCAAAGCTTCAAGTGAATCCTGGAACCGATTCGTCGAAAAGGCTTCCCCTTCCCGGATAAAAATTAGATTTTTTACCAAATCAACCCATCGGCTCACATCCCCTTTTATTCCCTGAACATCGACAATAATCCGTGAAACAACAGGTCCGGGCTGGTCTATTTTTTCCTTCTGTGCAAATGCGGCGTCTTTTGCTATGCCCACCAGTAGAATCCACAACAATACGGTTATTTTTATCCAGTCTTTCTGCTTCCACTTTTTCATCTGAATCAATCTTTTCTATCGAAATTCAAGCCTGAATTGAATCCCGCCGCCATAGTTTCCCTCGGTATCCTGGAAGGCGTTCATTAACAATTTCTCAAGAATTTTATATTCCGTGATTACTTTCTGGATAACCTGGGCATTTTTTGTCCGCACACCGTATTTGACCGCTACTCTTCGTGAAAGTTCTTTGCCCACAGTAACCTTTACCTCATCCGACTCATCAGTATTTATTGCTTCATTATATTCCAGCGCCACAACGTCCAGACCGGTGGCATCCTTGATTTCTTTCTGAACGCTTTCAGCCAGAACATCGGCGAGCATCTGTGTTGGAGATAACGATGAACCACCTTCTCTTGCAATCAGTTCCTGAGTTGTTTTTCCTGAAATCAGCAATGAGAGAATATCCTCTTCTCCCTCTGACGGATCGGAAGTCATGTCAAACCTGAGGGTATCCGGTGTACCGAAAATTTTTAAAAATACGGTCCATTCCCGAATTTTTACTTCACTTTGGATATCAATGGTCGGCTCGATTTTATACGGGTTTATAAAATCAATGACACCTTTTTTAACATTAAATTCATTTCTTTGGAAATATACGGTTCCGGTTTCGACTTCTGCCCTTCCGCTGATAAGGGGTTGGTTTACCGTCCCGTGTATATTAAGATCAGGCTTGATCGTCAATAAAGCGATATTATTATCAATCACAAAAGGGTCTCTGTACCTGATTCTGCAATCTATAGCCATGTTGTTAATAATGGGCCAGGGGGTCTTCGAGGTCACCAAAGGTTCCTCCCGTGATTCATGGCCGATGCTTTCCATGAGATTCAGACGAACATCTTTATCATATGTCCCTTCAAGAAGCTCAACGTCTCCTTTTATCAGAGACTTTTCCGGTGAGCCTCGAACATCCAGTTCAGAGCTTCAACCGGACGTCCAATAGGTCAGGAATCGAAATGGGAAGGTTATCCACTGTCAACTTTAGTCCAATGTTTGATGGTTGATATCGGTCAAGATCGATGGCGCCATTTAATTCAAACTTCCCGTTATCCAGCATCCCTTTGATGCCGTCTATAACGATAGCGTTGGATGTTACCCGAACACCTCCGTTTATGTTGTGCAGTTTTTGAAATAAGCCCGGAACGGTCATTCCTCCGTCCTTGATATCCGCCTGAATGATCAAGTTCGGTGTTGACAGGCTTCCATTCACTTTGAGCGAAAAGCGAGTTTCACCGGTGGCATCGGAGAACGCTTCCGTGAGCATCGGAAGTATTTTAAAAGGAATGTTTCCATCGGCGTCTAAATTAAGATCTTTGTTTAATTTCCCGGAACCCTTGACGGTTAAATAGCCTTGATCGATCAGGGATAGTCGCATCCCGGGGATCGATATTTCATCATTGTGTAAGAAAAGATTAAGATCGTCACCCTTGATCAATGGTATATCCTTCCAAAAAATTGCCAGTTGAGAAATACGGGTGGTCCCTTGTATTCGGATCGGTGTGCCGAAATTACCCTTTGCATCAACACTTCCGGTTATGGCGCCGTTTAATTCTTTTTTGCCGAAAAGTTGTAAATAAGGCGTCAAATCCGTGTTATCAAAACGAGCGGATGTTGAAAAAGAACGGGATTGAAGACCGTATGTTGCATCCAGGGTAAAGTTCAGTCCCCCGGATATAACCGCGGACTGATCCTCGACGTTAATTTCAAAAGGAACTTTTTCCAGACGCTGATTGTTGAAACTTAAATCACTGAGCACCACTTTTCCTTTGAGCCGGGGATTTTCAAACCCGCCCTTTCCGGCAAAATCAAAAGAAATCTTTCCCCTGTCCATTTTCAGGGACGTCAATTTTTGAATATTTTTTATTGAAATATCACTCGAAGCCATGTTGAGTTCATAACGTTTGTCCATGGAAACCCAGCCATTCAATACGATTTTCTCACCCGGTGCGATGACAAGAGACAAAGGATCGATATGGATTTGACGGCCGTCAATGGTTGATGCAAGCTTAATTTCATTAAGTTTCTGAATGTTGAGATCCACATTTTTGCCACTAAGATCAAGTTGTCCTTTGAGATGGTCATATTTCCCGTTAACACGGCCATCCAGGACGAACTTTCCCTTCATCCCTTGAACAAAATCTTCCAGGAACAGGGTGTCTCCTTTTAATGCAACATCAAAATCAGGATTTTCTACCAGTTTATACTCTCCCGGATCAAATATTCGAGCAGAACCGGAAATATCGAGTCCGGAATTGCCGTTAAGGATTTTTCCATGTTCCAGGGAAAAACGCCCGTTTGAAAACCGGACATTCACATCAGCTTTGCCGAACCTGATGTTCTCAAAACCCAGGTTTTCCCCGTTCAATCGAGCATCCAAAGACGGCGCCCTAACCGTTCCAGAGACTTCTCCGTTCATTCTCATCCTGCCCAGCACGCCGTTTATACCCAAACTCGTCATAACTTCAGTCAGATCGGGAGTTTCCAGTTTAAAATGAGCTGCCACCTGATGGGAGGAAACATCATAATTGCCGTTCATCTCAAGCCGGGACCTGCCTGCACCGGCGGCCAGATTCCCAATGGTAACCCGCCCCTTTTTCATATCTGCCCGTGCACTCACATGGACATTAAGGGGTGAACGTCCTTCTCCGGCGGACAGTTTGTTTATATAAAGTTCAATTGCGGTTTTAGCCCAAAGCGTGCTGGGATAAACACCTTTGCCTTCAAGCTCAATTTCAGCACTTGCGACGCCGTTTAAACCGGATATTCCTGGCGGCAAATCAGCAAGCTGTGAGTCTTTCTGATGGATGGAAAATTTGTAAAAGATTGCATTTAAATCAGGATTTGAGGTTAACAGCCCCTCGGCAAATGCCTTCTTAAAGTCCATATCACCTTTTATATTGAATCTACCCAAGGGAGTATCTAAATATACGTCGTCGATGTTCAGAATTTTTTCTTTTAAACGGCAATTCAAATGAATCTGGCCGATCCTGTTTCCGGCAAGTTTTCCTCCTTCGTAGCTCAGTACAAAACCGATATTGGGATTGTCTAATGTCCCCTTTAGGGTCGAATTCACTTGAACTGCCCCTGAAAAATCAGGTCCAAGCGACATTAAATCCTTGACTTTGGAAAGAGAGGCCCGGCTTTTTAAACTAAGATTCAAAAAGGGTTTGTCTGTAAAAAGATTTTCCATAGTTCCGGTGATGCTGGCATAAATACCATCCATATTCACGTCAAAGAGCAGTGCATCGATTCGGTCTTTTTGAACATCTGCTTTTAAGGATAATTGATCGATGGTGGTTCGAACACCTTTGCTTTGAATCTTCCCCCCGGCAATCTGACAAACAAGCCGGCCGCTCTGTTTTAATAGATTCCCATCTGTAATCGTAAGGTTCACGTTTTGAAACAGCACGTGATCTGTTTGGTTCTCGGCAGTTTTTTCGGCTGTACTGTACTGAACGAAACCATTCATCACTTTTAGTTGACGGAGAACAATATTAAACGGAAGGCCGCCATTTTTGCCAGATTCTGATATATTATCCCCTGGAGTGTAAAGTGCCTGAATCAGATTGAGGTTACCAGAACGATCTTTAACCAAAGATACAGTTGGATTTTCCAGAAACAGGTCATGAACGGTCAATTCCCCTTTTAAAAACCCGGTCCAGGATACGTGAATTGAAAATCGCTCCAATTCGATCAATTTATCATTTTCAGGTCCCGTTAACAGCACATGGTTCAATTCCACTTTTCCGCCTAAAACCCAAAATCTGCTTGTGCGCCATGTCAGCGTGCCGGGAATCGCCTGGTTCACCTTTGCCTGAATCCGTTGCCGAACCTGTTCTGTATTCAGGTAAAACTGAATCCCGAAAACCGCGAGCAACATAACGGCAATGACCAAACCGATGCCGATTGAGACCCATTTAAAGTATTTCATAATGATCGTTCACCAATGACTCATTTTAGGAAAACAAAGCATAATATATACATCTTTTCGCAGATAGATCCAAGTTTCAAATCTGTTTTATCTGTTTTAATTGTATTGGTTTGGTGAGGGGTACCAAAAGGAATCAGGTCGAGGAAAAAAAGAGTAATGCCCTGTAATTTAACGTAGGTAAGCTTTTTTATTGACTTTGTGCGATAGAATTGATGAATTTTATAATATTTTAACAGAAAAAAGGGGCGTTTTATTAGCATGTGTATGTGTTCATGGGGTTTGCTTCCCAGTATAACGATACGGTTGAAATGACCGGACACGTAGACACCGGAGTGAAGCTGGGGAGCAAACCCCGTGAACACGTACAAGCATGTTCCGTATTGGTAAAATGATTTTTTCATGTTATGCTCATGAATATGAAAGGCAAAATAAATTGACTGCATGGAATTGGCATGGATACAATTTGGATTTTTCCAACCGAAAAGTCCGGTTTTTTCCGAAAAACACCATTGAAAGGTGGAACTCATGAGAGCTTCTATGAAAATTGTTTTTATTTTAATGTTTGGTTTTACGCTAACTATAGCAACAGGGTGTGCGCCGACACTGATTTCCATCAGCACCCCTGAAATTCAAACTGTCGAGAATTCTTATTATACCACCCAATTTGAACCTTTGGCAGAAGATAAAAATTATTTCGATAGCTTTCGTCTCAAGGTGGTAAACAAGACCCGTAAAGATCTGGAAATCGATTGGAATAAAACCCGTTATATTTATAATGGAAGGGACATAGGGGTTTTTGTATTTAAGGGAATCAAGCCTGAAAACATAAAAAGCTTAACCATACCCCCGGATACCATTCCTGCAGGGCAATCATTTACAAAAGACATCTCGCCATTCAAACTCTTGGCTCGAGAACCTCTCACCGGTAAGGGTGCTAAAGCCGGCAAAATTACCACGGGTCCAATTCCAAACGGTGAAAATGGTATTTTCTTGTTTATCAGACAAAATGGCAATACGATCAAAGAAAAAATGGCCGTCAAAATAACGGAAAAAAAGGTCCAATAGTAAAGATCCAGATTCATCGTAGACCCTGCCATGCTTAGAAGAACCCGACTTTGATTTAGTTCTGAGAAAGTTGTTTTATCATGAAATGACATTGATAAATAAATGCATGGAGAAAAAAGGATGGCAACGATCATTAGATCCCTTTGAAATATGCAAATTTTTGTTCGAGTTCAAGTCGAAAATTCCGGGCTTTGAGTTCCGTTGTTAACGGGATGTACCACCTGACATAGACATCGGACCAAAAGGGGCATTTTACAAGGATCTAAAATAATGATGACGGACATTTTGTTTTAATTACGTTACCGCCATCCATAAGCGACGTTTATCAATGACTCGATTCAAAAAAATATCTCTCTGGATAACCGCCTGTTTTATCTTCTGTGTTGCGCTTATTTTCATCTTGATTTTATCTTCAGATAAACTCATCAATCAAAAACAGATTTTAGATAAAATCCAGTCCGGTATTTCTGAAGCGATCAACGGCCAGGTAACCTTTCAACGCATTCATGTTTCTTTTTTTCCGCGACCCCAAGTTGTTGTTCAACAGTGCCGTTTTTCAATTCCCGAAACAATCAAGGGAACTGTCGTTTCCTTGTCCATCTCTCCGAAACTATTACCCCTTATCATGGGAGAGTTTCAAAATTCCAGAATTACGTTAAACACGTCTGACATCGAAGTTTATCTCAACCGAAAGCCGAGATCAGAAGACAAACATAACAATTCTTTCTCTTTGGGAACCGTTGAAGAAAAAGTGGGGGCCGTTTTAGGCGTTGTATTATCAAAAGCACCGGGACTACGCGTCCAGTTGAAGAACGCCCGGGTGAATATTCTCAAAGAAAAAAAGCCTGCTTTTTGGTTACAAGATATTAACGCCAGTATCAATGTTTTAAAAGACCATATCAGCTTGGATATGCGTTGCGACGCCAGCCTCTGTAAAAATATTTCCCTAAAAGGGGCTGTTTATTTTTATAAAGACAAGCTGTCGTTTTCCCTTGCAAATCTCAAATTAAACTATCCCATACTCAGTTTATCCGGCAAATTGGATATCCATCGCGCCTTGCCGTTGACGTCGCCAAGAGTCAATTTGGAACTGGTGGGTAAAGATGTGGATGTCGGTTCAACCCGGAAAGCGATTCTGGATCTGGTAGGAGAAAATCCCGTCGTTAATGATGTATTTAAAATTGTAAAAGGCGGAAAAGTTCCATTCATTCAGTTCACTTCCCATGGGAAGTCAATGAAAGAACTGGGAGAATTGGAAAACATCACCATCAAAAGCAATATAACAAGTGGTGAGATTTTTGTTCCCAAAGTCGATCTGGATTTAACGGATGTTGCAGGAGATGTGACGATTTCAAAAGGTTTGCTAAAAGGTGAAAACCTTAAAGCACGCATGGGGACCTCGAAGTGTCTTGAAGGAAGTTTGAAACTGGGACTTGAAGGCGAAGATGCGCCGTTTCATCTTAATCTAGCCATTGAGGCTGACCTGTCACAACTTCCTCCCATCTTGAAACGTGTGGTTCATAATAAGGCCTACCTTAAAGAGAATTCCCTGGTTGACAACCTAAAAGGAAGGGCAACAGGAAGGCTTGTTTTGGGAGAAAGCATTGCATCGATCAATGTGTTCGTGGCCGTATCTCAATTCAATCTGTCTGCAAATTACCGCCGATTACCGCATCCTTTGACAATTAACGGCGGTCAATACTTTTTGAAAGGGAACACAACCGCCATAATAAATGCGAGCGGAAGTATGGGGAACTCGACGTTTGTCAAAGTCTCTGCACAAACGAACTGGGATGACATACCTCATCTGAAAATCGCGTCGGGCAGGGCAAAAATTGATTTTAAAGAGATATATCCGTGGTTGTTGTCTTCTAAAATAATTTCTAAAAAACTCCAGTATCTGAAAAACGTCAAAGGTATTCTGGCATTATCTTCCATGAGTCTAAACGGCCCGTTTCTCGAACCGGAAAATTATCAGTTTCAAATCGCCGGTGAGATTCAAAATCTGACATTAGACTCACCGCTGTTGCCCGGATCTTTAGCAGCTGCTAAAGGAAATTTTGACATAACTTCTGAAAATATTTCAATGACTGATGTTCAAACCCGTATCCATGATACCTCTTTAAAGGTCTCTGGAACCCTAAAAGATTATCTGAAAGGGTTAAGCCGTATTGATATGACATTCCAGGGAGAAATAGGGCCGGATGTAACCCGGTGGGCTGAAGACGCCTTTAACATATCGCCACTTCTCCGACTAAAGCCACCGATATCGGTTTCAGCGGCGCACCTGATTTGGAACAATCAACAACAAACGACTTTTTCAGGAGATCTGTCTGTAAAGAAAGGGCTTAAAATTTCAACAGATTTTTCAATAATCCCCGAGAAATTGACCATCGAAAAACTGATCATCCAGGATCAAATGTCCAACGCATCCATTAAACTGGGTCAAAAAAACCGGATCATGGATGTTTTATTTGCCGGAAATTTACAGAAAGAAACCCTGGATAATGTTCTAGAAAAAAATGCGATGCTTAAAGGACAAATAAAAGGAGATGTTTATGCGCACGTGCTTTTGGATCAACCTTTGAACTCAACGCTTAAGGGCGGACTTACAGTAAAAGATGTTATCTTTCCAAGAAAGACAAAACCACCGTTCATCATACACGACCTTTCTCTGACAACAAAAAAGGACATTCTTCAAGTTAAATCAGCTAAGTTGGCATTGGCGGATAACTCGTTTGACCTTAAAGGGGATGTGACCTTGTCGGTTGCTGCACCCAAAGTGGATATGGAATTGTTTGCGGATGTTTTAAATTTGGATCAACTGAAGCAGGATATGGATAATAACACTAAAAATAGTGACGATCAAACAGCTGAAAAATCATGGGCGTATCCGGTTCGGGGCATGGTAAAAGCAAAAATTAATAACTTAACTTATGGTGGTTTAACATGGAAACCCTTTGAGGCTGATATTCGTTTTAATGACAAAAGCGCAGCAGTTTCCATTACCGATGCCAATGTATGCGGTATAACCACTTTAGGAATTTTGGAAATAACGCCCCAAGAGATAACCATCGATGTAAAACCGTCTGCCCAAAATCAAGAGCTAAATCCCAGCGTCTTATGTCTTTCAGATAGATCCGCAAAAATTGTCGGAGACTTTAACCTTGAAGGAAACATTAAAGCAAAGGGGACCCCCCAAACATTGATGCAGAATATAAATGGTGATTTAAAGTTTTATGCCTCAAAAGGCCGTTTCCAGGCCGGCAGGAGTTACAGAATATTGATAAAAATCTTCAGCATTCTTAATGTCACCGAAATATTCAAAGGAAAACTCTCAAATCCCGAAACCAATGGATTTGCTTTTAACTCCATCCATGCTAAAGCAGATATCCAAAATGGAAAATTAATGTTGAATGAAATGATCATCGACGGTACCTCCATGAACATCGTGTGCCAGGGATATGTTGATGTGGTCAATAAGCAAATGGATGTGACTGCCCTGGTCGCTCCTTTAAAAACCATCGACTTTTTTATTAAAAGAACACCTCTGATCAAAGACATATTTGGGGGATCCCTTGTCTCTATCCCTGTTGGAATAAAAGGCCATCTGGAAAATCCGAGAGTTACGCCGCTTTCACCTTCCGATGTGGGGTCGGGATTATTGGGAATTATTAAGAGAACGCTCCAGCTTCCAGTTAAAATCATTCAACCCGTTCCCCCTCCTGGAGAGAGTTATTAGCTTTTTTTTGATTTTGTGTTGAAAAATAACCATTTAAGCGCCCCCTGGAACTCCGAAACCTTTGAAAGGCAGATGCACTCGCTGATGCCGGCTCAAGTCCGAATTTAAATTTAGATTGAAAAACTTGATAAACTTTTTTATTGTACATTAACAATTTAAAATGCGACCTGTTTTAGACGAAAGGAGACTTTAATAATGAGAAAGCGACTCATCGTAATTTTGACCATCATCACCATTACCGCAGCCCTTGTCACTCCTGTAAACGCGGAAGACCCTGTTAAACAGCAATTACTTGTAGACCAGGCGAGGATTATTTTTAAAAGTTTCATGATCGACAAGAACATGGGCTGGTTCCGCGAACACATGCATAAGGCCAAAGGATTTTTGATCATCCCTGAATTGCTCCAAGGTGCTTTTTGGGTCGGGGGCTCCGGAGGACGGGGCGTGCTTGTTGTTAAGGATAAAACGACAGGAGACTGGAGCCAACCTGCTTTTTATACCATTGGATCGTTGAGTATTGGCATTCAGTTCGGAGGTGAAAAGTCGGAAATTATCATGATGGTTTTCACCCAAAAAGGACTGAACAGGCTGTATTCATCCTCTTTTAAATTCGGCGGCGATGCCTCCATCGCTGCAGGGCCTGTGGGCGGAGGTGCCAAAGCCGATATCATGGCGGACTTTGTTTCATTCGTGCGATCCAAAGGCGCTTTTATCGGCATTTCCATGGAAGGCGCCATATTAAATGCGAATTACGATTGGAACGAGGCATATTATGGGAAGAAGGTCAGCCCTCTTGGCATTGTTGACAAAAAATTGGTCAGCAACCCCGGATCGGCTGAATTGCGAAAAACGATTCAAAACGCCTTAAATTAACTCCATTTTTTTAACGCTGTAACGCAGGAGTACTCTATGGTCAGAACCGAAATATCACTCTTTTTGAAAAACGTTCCCGGTGAACTCGGGAAACTGGCATCGCTGTTTTCAGATGAACATATCAACATCGATGCCCTCACCATACAGGACGCCTCCAGCTATGTTCAGAACCTCTTTGAAGCCAGGGGGAAGTCACTCAAGCGGATCGCTTCGATTGCCAGCTACAATTCCATGCGAAAGGACTCGGCCCAGTTCGCTCTGATTCGGATGATTGTTGACCAGACCGACAAGGCCATCGATCTGTTGTCAAAAAACGATTATCTTTTCGATATTATGCCGGTAATGACACTCGAGCTTGAAAACAGACCGGGCTCCCTTGCCGATATTGCCAATAAGTTCGGGGAAGAAGGTATCAATATCAATTATGTTTACGGCACGGTTTCGTCGCCCGATGAAAAATGTCTTTTTGTCTTCTGCCCGGAAGATATCGATCTGGCAGCCAAGATTTTTAAAGAATAATATGCGAAAACAGCCCCTTTTTAACCGGAACTGTGTGAAGGACGACGTTTGTCCTTTAATATTTGGTTGGAAATCACCACCCGCTGTATCTCGGAAGTTCCTTCATATATGGTAAACACCCGGGCATCTCTGTAAAAACGTTCAACCGGATAGTCTTTAATAAATCCATATCCGCCGTGCATTTGAAGCGCTTTTGCCGTAACCCGGTTGACCATCTCGGAAGCAAACAACTTTGCCATGGAAGCCTGTACCGTATACTTTTCTTCCCTGTCCTTCATTGCTGCGGCGGAAAGCATCAACTGTCGAGCCGCCTCAATTTCCGTGGCCATATCCGCGATGATCCATCGTAACCCCTGGAATTTTGAAATCGGCTGCCCGAACTGCTCTCGATTTTTAGCATACTTAACCGCCGCATCGAATGCCGCCTGTGCCACACCCAACGACTGAGCTGCAATACCAATACGACCGCCGTCCAGGGCTTTCATGGCAATTTTGAATCCATCTCCTTCTTCTCCCAGTATGTTTTCAGCGGGAACGATGCAATTGTTAAAGATAAGATCCGTTGTATCGGAAGCACGAAGCCCCATTTTATCTTCGTCGTTGCCCACAGTAAAGCCAGGTGTGCCTTTCTCAACCAAAAACGCACTGATACCATGATGGCGTTTTGCTTCATCTGTGATGGCGGTAACAATTACCAGTCCGGCATTCCTGCCCGATGTAATAAAACGTTTTGTTCCATTGATAATGTATTCATCCCCTTTTCGGACAGCCGTGGTCGACTGTCTTACCGGATCGGAACCTGCGTGGGGTTCTGTCATGGCAAAGGCGCCGATAATATCTCCTGCTGCAAGGGGTTTTAAATATCTTTCCTTTTGATCCTCGGTTCCCAACCGGTAAATGCTTTCACACACTATGGAATTGTGGACCGACATAACCACTGCGGTTGAAGCACATGAGTAGGCAATCTCTGAAAGGGCCAGGACATAGCTCACAGTGTCGGCTCCGGACCCTTCATACTCAAACGGAACCATCATTCCCATGAGTCCCAATTCTCCCATCTTCTTTAGATTTTCAGACGGAAATTCTTTGGTTCGATCGCGTTCCGCAGCGGCAAGGGCCACAACTTTTCTTGAAAACTCCCTGGCCATGGTCTGGATCATGATCTGTTCATCGGTCAGCTTAAAAAACATGGACGACTCCTTTAACATCTTTATTTCGTGACTTATTAAACTCCGGTCCAGCCTGTTCGTATTCCGATTTACGGGCCGTAAATAACCACCAACAGCTCTGCTTCTTCTTCTCCGATGTTCCTCAACATATGCCGTATCCCCGAATTAAAGTGCAGCGAATCCCCAACATCGAGTGTGTTTATATGATCTCCCACAACCACTTCAATCTTTCCGACCAGCACGTAAACAAATTCTTCACCTTCATGATGGTATCCCACCCCTTTATGATCCGTCATGGCTTCGATGGAGACCTTGAACGCCTTTAAATGTTTATTCTCAGCACCGGGCGTTAGCGTTGTATACGCATAATTATCGGTACGCTTTGTATAGGCTTTAATACGACGTCTTAAGCTCGTTTCCTGTTCTTTCAAAAAAAAGCCCGAGTCTATTTCCATCGCCCTTGCAATCTGCAAAAGTGCACCCACCGGCGGAATTTTTTTGCCGCTTTCCACCGATTTAAGATAATCGATGGAAAAACCGGTTTCATTCGCAACACGATCTAAGGACATCTTCTTTTTTAATCGTTCCTTTCTTATCTTCTTCCCCACCGGGACAACGGTCTCGGTTTTCTTTCTGGCCATATCGCCTCCTTATTTAGTGTTGATCCATAAATGAGGATTTTTGTTCAAGATCAAGGCATGCGAAAAAAATAACCATAGGCATATGTGTAATATTCCGAGGATTATTTTTTGAGTATAACGCAGAGATTGGGCAAAAAGACCATTTATGGATGGACTCTATTTATATTCATAAAATCCCCGCCCTGTCTTTTTGCCCAGCCAGCCGGCCTCAACATATCGTTTGAGCAGCGGACAGGGCCGGTACTTTGAATCTTTAAATCCATCGAAAAGCGTATCCATAATTGCCAGACAGGTATCCAATCCGATGAGATCCGCCAGTGCCAGAGGACCCATGGGATGGTTCGCGCCCAGCTTCATGACCATGTCGATATCTTCACGGGAACCCACACCATGATACAGGCAATACACCGCTTCATTGATCATGGGCATGAGTATTCGATTGATGATAAAACCGGGGTAATCATTCGCTTCAGCCGGCGTTTTACCCAGCTTTACAGCCAAGGTCCATGTGGTCTTAAACGTGTCCTCCGTTGTTCGTAACCCCCGGATAATCTCAATCAGTTTCATTACCGGAACCGGATTCATAAAATGCATCCCGATAATTTTATCCGGGCGTCCTGTATGGGATGCAATCCGTCCGATGGGAATGGAAGATGTATTGGTCGCCAGAATCACATGAGGTTCACAGATTTGATCCAGGTCTTTAAATATCTGAAACTTGATCGCTTCATTCTCTGTGGCAGCCTCAACAACAAAATCGACAGACCCCATATCCTTGATGTCTACGCTGGTTCTGATCCGTTCCAGAGCATTATTCATCTCTTCATCGGTCATTCTGCCTTTGTCGACACTTCGCTTTAAATTTTTCTTTATGCTTGCAATACCTTTTTCGACAAATTCAGTTTTGATGTCGTTCATGATGACCTCAAAGCCGCTCACGGCAGCAACCTGAGCAATACCGTTTCCCATCTGACCCGCACCAATAACGCCGAATGTTTTTATGCCCATTTTTCTCTCCTTATCGTTTTACCACCATGGCAACACCTTCCCCACCCCCGAGACACAGCGAAGCAACCCCGACCTTTTTGTCCTGTCGGGTCATTTCGTGCAAAAGGGACACCAGCACTCGACATCCGCTGGCACCGATGGGATGCCCCAGAGCGACACTCCCACCGTTTACATTCACCTTTGCATGATCCAGTTTAAGCTCTTTCAGCACCGCCGCCGTCGAACCGCTGAACGCTTCGTTGATCTCAAAAAGATCGACATCTGAAAGGGAAATCCCTTCCTTCTTCAAACATTTGGGAATGGCCCAAATGGGTGCCACAAGAAGGTATTTCATATCCATACCAAAAGATGCCTGAGCACCGATGGTCGCCATGGCCCGGCATCCCAACGTTTTGGCTTTATCTTTTGACATGACCACCACGGCTGCAGCACCGTCACTGATGATGGATGCATTGCCGGCTGTTCCCTTTCCCTCTTTTTTAAACGCCGGCTTCATTTTTGAAAGGGCTTCAAACGTCGTCTCACGGGGGCATTCATCCTGATCAAAAATAACAGGATCGCTTTTTCGCTGGGGGATTTCAACAGGAACGATTTCATCTTTAAATCGACCGTTGCGGATGGCTTCAAGCGTACGACGATACGATTCTGCGGCATAACGATCCTGGTCTTTTCGGCTGATGTCGTACTTTTCGGAACACAGCTCATTGGAAACACCCATGTGAAAATCATTGACAATATCCCAAAGACCGTCATGAACCATATGATCTTCAAGCTTGCCCGGTCCCATGCGATATCCAAAACGACCTTTTTCAAGATAATACGGTGCCATACTCATGTTTTCCATTCCGCCTGCCACGACAACATCCGCATCACCCACCTGAATCGCCTGGGCGGCCAGCATGACCGCTTTTAATGCTGAACCACAAACTTTATTCACGGTGATACATTCAACCCCAAAAGGCATATCAGCCTTAACAGCCGCCTGTCTGGCAGGATTCTGTCCGTAGCCGCACGGAAGCACCATCCCCATAATCACCTCATTGACATCATCCTTTTTAATACCTGCCCGTTCAACCGCTGCTTCGATCACCACAGCACCCAATCGGGTGGCGCCGATATTCCCCAATGAACCATTGAAATTTCCCAATGGTGTTCTCACCGCACTCACGATCACTGCTTCTCTCATATCGTCTATACCCTTTCTTTTTTTATGAACCGTTGATTTCTGACACATAGAGATCGAAGAATACTTAAATTTGAAATGCCTAAAATGATCTAAAGTGCCTAAAATGCCTATTTGTCCCGTATTTATCGGGGAAGTTAATGTATTCTATCAATTTTTTTTGTTTTTCCCGATGGAAGTGAATATGGCAAGCAGTTCACGACATTCATCGTATTCTTCTTTGATTTTATCCCAACTTAACCAACCTATCTCTGCAATTACTACCAACCCGTACTGCGTCTCACTTGCCTCACTTTCACAAATTCTAATCTTATTTTTAAAATCAGCTATGCTTCTTGATCTGTTGGCCTATCGATAGTTCGCACCAAGAGAAGTTCCAGATTTTGCAATCTGATTTCTTACGGCTATCCCCTCTGGAGAAATAGGCAATTGTATTGATAAACAGATTATTTAAACCGCAAACTTCCGAGTGCATTTTTCTAAATCTTTTGCAAACTGTTTACGTTCCATGTTTTTCCTGTGTTACTGCGTTTATCACCTTAAAAACTTTAGGCATTTTGATCAATTTAGGCATTTGGTTGTTACATGTTTCGTCGATACTTCCCCCCCACATCATACAACGCCTGGGTAATCTGGCCCAGGGTGCACACCTTAACGGTCTCCATCAGTTCTTCAAAGATGTTTTCTCCTGACAGAGCAACGCTCTGAAGACGTCGCAATGCGTTATCTGCTTCTTTTTTGTTTCGTTTTTTGAATGCCGCCAGACGTTTAAGTTGTGATTTCTTTTCACCTTCGGTGGCCCTGGACAACTCGATGTACTCGCTCAATTGTTCCAAATCGGCATCAGGATCTCGAAAGGTATTGACACCGATGAGGGGCAACTCGCCGGTATGCTTTAAATTTTCATAATACATCGATTCCTCTTGAATCTTGCTCCTCTGATAACCGGTCTCCATGGCTCCTAAAACACCCCCACGTTCGGTGATCCTGTCGAATTCTGCAAGGACCGCTTCCTCCACCAACCGCGTCAACTCCTCGACAACGAAGCTGCCTTGATTCAAATTCTCATTTTTTGCAAGGCCCCATTCCCGGTTGATAATGAGCTGAATCGCCAAAGCACGCCGGACCGATTCATTGCTCGGCGTCGTAATGGCTTCATCAAAGGCATTGGTGTGCAAACTGTTGCAGTTGTCATAAATCGCACAAAGTGCCTGAAGCGTTGTCCGAATGTCGTTAAGCTGGATGTCCTGGCTGTGCAAGGAGCGGCCGGATGTCTGTACATGATATTTCAGCATCTGAGACCGGGCGGACCCGCCGTACTTATTCTTCATGGCGATAGACCAAATACGTCTGGCCACTCTCCCGATGACCGTATATTCCGGATCCATGCCATTGGAAAAGAAAAAGGACAAATTGGGTGCAAAGCTGTCGATGGGCATCCCCCGGGATAGATAATATTCGACATAGGTAAATCCGTTGGCCAGTGTAAGGGCCAGTTGAGTAATCGGATTGGCGCCGGCCTCGGCAATGTGGTATCCTGAGATGGACACCGAATAGAAATTTCGGACGTTGTTTTCGATAAAGTACTTCTGGATATCTCCCATCATTTTCAGTGCAAATTCAATGGAAAAAATGCAGGTGTTTTGGCCTTGATCTTCTTTTAAAATATCCGCTTGAACCGTTCCGCGAACATCGGACAGGGCCCTGGATCGAATGTCATTGTATTCTCTCTTCGAAGGTTCTCTTTCTTCTCGGGCTCGAAACACATCAACCTGTTGATCGACGGCGGTAATTAAAAACATGGCAAGTATGATGGGAGCAGGTCCGTTGATGGTCATGGAAACAGATGTGTTGGGTGCGCACAAATTAAAACCGTCATAAAGCACCTTCACATCGTCGAGGGTACATATACTGACGCCGGAAGTGCCGACCTTGCCGTAGATATCCGGTCTTATGTCCGGATCGCAGCCGTATAATGTGACAGAATCAAAGGCCGTGGACAAACGTTTGGCCTTGGCATCAGCAGATAAAAGCTTAAATCGTCTGTTGGTCCTTGCAGGGTCCCCTTCTCCTGCAAACATACGCGTGGGATCTTCGTCAACCCGTTTTAACGGAAAAACACCGGACGTAAACGGAAACCGACCGGGAATATTTTCTTCTCTCAGCCAGGTGTAAATTTCTCCGGGGTCCTTATACTTGGGAAGTACAATCTTCGGAATTCTCGTATGCGCCAATGACGTTGTGTAAAGTGCAACACGAATTTCCCGGTTCCGAACACGGTATGTAAGTTCATCTTTAGTATACGTCTTTTTGATACCTTCCCAGTCATCGAGGAGACGGGTCGTCTCGGAATGCAGTGTCTTTTCGGCCTTTTCAATTTCCATTTTGAGCCGATTTAAAACCTGTGATGTATCGGCTATAAGACTATCCTCGGCTACGGCCGTTGCGGTCTCCTTGAGGTGCCAGACCTTTCGGACCGCATCTGCCTGCTCTTCGGTTTCCCGATGATATCTCCTGATGGTGTCGGCAATTTCAGCAAGGTAACGGGTTCGCTCCGGAGGAATAATAATCGTTTTGGATGTCGATATTTTTGCTTTCGGTCTGGAAAGACTCGAGTCCAATACGATCCCTTTTCTTTCTGACAATGCATCGATAATCCCATGATACAAAGCCGTAACGCCATCGTCGTTAAATTTGGAAGCAATGGTTCCGTAAACAGGCATTTCCTCGGGGGATTGGTCCCATGCCTTCCGGTTACGCTGTACCTGTTTACGCACATCGCGCACCGCATCCTCACCGCCTCGTTTCTCATATTTGTTCACGACAATAATATGGGCAAAATCGAGCATGTCTATTTTTTCGAGCTGGGTGGCAGCCCCGAATTCACTGGTCATCACATAGATCGATACATCAACAAGATCGGTGATACTCGAATCTCCCTGCCCGATTCCTGCTGTTTCCGCAATGACAAGGTCAAAGCCCGCGGCTTTCGCAACGTCTATGGTTTCTGCCAGGGCATGCGGGATTTCTGTCTGTGATCCTCGGGTAGCAAGGCTCCGCATATAAACCCTTGGATTTTCGATGGCATTCATACGTATTCTATCACCTAAAAGCGCACCGCCGGTTTTGCGACGGGACGGATCGCTGCTGATAACCGCCAGATGAATATGTTTAAGATCATTTAGAATTCTTAAGATAATTTCATCTGTCAGGGACGATTTCCCGGCACCACCGGTTCCGGTTATACCGATAACCGGTATTTTTCGTTTACCGATTTTTTTCCGGAGTTGAGATCTGAGCTTGGCAAGATGGCCGTTTTCTTGTGCTTTGGCCTGTTCAACGGTGGTAATCAAATTCGCAACCATGGACATATTGTCCGGTGACAGCGCTGAAAAGTCAAAATCGGTCTTGTTAACCGTAGAAAAATCCATCTGTTTAATCATGTGATTGATCATACCTTGCAGCCCCATTTTGGCGCCGGCTTCAGGAGAATATATTTTAGTAACGCCGTATGATTCCAGCTCTTTTATCTCTTCAGGTATGATAACTCCGCCGCCGCCGCCAAAAACCCTGATATGCGGAACACTTCTTTCTTTCAAAAGGTCGACGATGTATTTAAAGAATTCCATATGACCACCCTGGTAACTCGACACCGCCACCCCTTGAGCATCTTCTTGGATTGCAGCATTGACGATTTCATGGACAGAGCGGTTATGTCCCAAGTGAATAACCTCAACACCGGTATCCTGGAGCATACGACGCATGATGTTTATGGATGCATCATGACCATCAAAAAGGGCTGTTGCGGTAACGACTCTGATGGGGTGTTTGGGATTGTAAACGTCAACATCTATCGTCATGCATCCTCCTAAATCGATTTTGGTTGTTGGTTACTTGTTACCTAAATTGAGGTGTTGCCCTGTATTTGGTTATGTTTTTATTGAGGTTTTATATGTCTATCATCGCTAAACATATAAGATCGTTCATGGATACTAACAAACCTATAACCATTAACGAAAAACACAGACAATGCCTCATCGAGTTTTGAATCGATGAGGCATTCTACCTTGAAATTCCAAGAATAAATTCGGTTTGGAGCTCGATATAATCTTCAATACTGTAATGTCGGGCAAGAAACCAGCGCCGAAACGTCCACATATGGCCCAGAACAGAAATATTGTGTGCAATAAGTTCCATGGAGCGCTCACTTAAATGTGGTAATTCACCGGATGAAATCAAACGCTCGAGCACTTCCATGAAAATGCCGGTAATGCGCACTTCATTCTCGAGCACCTTTTTACGCCATTGGGGTGGAAGAGATTGAGTTTCCTGGTAAATCAGCAGGATATGGTCGCTCATTCGGTTGCATACTAAAAAATATTCACGAATCACTTCAGCCAGTGAACTGCGGCCGTCTGAAGCTCTTACCATCGCATCCGAAACCCCCAGTTCGACCTCGGCATGGATGGCATCGCAAACCAGATACAAAATATCCTCTTTAGAAGCGATATATTCATACAATGAACCAATGGAAATACCTGCGGAACGGGCGATCTGACGTGTTGTGGTCTTGTGAAACCCCTGATTGATGAACAGCGGGACAGCAGCATCAACGATCTGGCGATGACGCTGTTCCACAAGTTCAGGATTTTTAATTTGAGTCGGAATTTCTTTTGTTGCATGCCTTTGTTCCATGACAACTCCACAACGTTATTCGATAAATGGTTAACACCGGGCCAACCTGACCGAGCGCTCGTTCATAATTGATATCATGTTCCCATCTCCGCTGTCAAGATTTTTCCTCTGAACGAAGAATCACCATATCATAAAATATAACATAAATATCAAGTACTAAGAAAGCTATTGACAAATTTGTTTATCAAAGGTACACATAAATTCAACCTTGTGACCGAGCGCTCGTTCATAATCATTCAGCAACAATCGGGCTGAATATTTGGAAAATTGTAACATTCTCGTTTTTTGAACACATTACCTCTCCCTTGAAATCGATTTGTTTTAACAGACTTAACTATCACGGAAATATTTTTATGATAAGGCCCTCTTTGATCGACAAAATGAATGATCCTTGATTAATGAAATATTTTACTTTAAAAAAAATATTTCAACCTGCCAACTACAAGGCTTTTAACAAAATTGGGGTGCGAAACTTAAGTTTTAACCCTTCGACATTTATGCTATGATGCCTGGTGATATTTTAACCTAAACTGATATAAGACTTTAACAAAAGGAGGGTTCATCATGGGTAAAAACCTTATATTGACCGAAAAGCAAGACATGATCGGCGTAATTACGCTGAACCGACCGGAAGAGATGAATACCTTTAACGTTCCCTTTGCCAGAGCACTGAATGATACTCTTTTGGATATGGATCAGGATGACGACGTCCGTGTCGTGGTGATCCGTGCTGCGGGGAAACATTTTTCGACCGGCATCTCCCTCCCGGAATTCCAGGGAAAAAGTCCCAGGGAACTTCGGGAATTTCTCAATTTAATGGATGAATTTTATCACACCCTGCCCCGGATGAAAAAGCCGGTGATCGCCTCGGTCAAAGGCGCTGCAGTGGCCAATGGCGCCGGTCTTGTGTTTGCCTGCGATCTGGCGGTGGCCGCCGAAAATGCCAGGTTCGGAACCACTGCCATTAACGTGGGATTAATCTGTTTAGGCCCGGCCGTGCCCCTGGCGCGTCATGTCGGTCGAAAGAAAGCACTTGAAATGATTTTGACCGGAGATATTATTTCGGCTCCTGAAGCCCAACAATTCGGTTTGATAAACAAAGTGGTACCTCCGGACGATCTTGAAGCCGAAACCATGAAACTTGCCACAAAAATTGCTAAAAAAAGCCCCCTGGCGATACAGATTGGAAAAACCGGCGTCTACGCTATGTCGGAAATTCCCTATCACCAGGCCGTTGACTATATGGATGAACTGTTTGCCTCCCTTTGCGGCACAGAGGACGCCATAGAAGGAATTAACGCTTTTATGGAAAAACGAGAACCCGTATGGAAGGGCCATTAATGCCTCCTTCAGAAGACCTATAACGGGTTTGTCGTTAGAAACTGTTTCGAAAACAGGACATACTAAGGAGTACAAATCCTGCTCGACATTTTTTACTGATATACTAACTTTGATATTAAAACAGAAAAAGTTGCAAATGCCTAAAGTGAGCTAAAGTTAAGGAATTTTTTAGCCAATTATATTTTAATGACAGCGCGTTAGCGCTACCTCAACTTCCCCGATGAATACGGGATAAATAGGCACTTTAGATCACTTCAAACTTTAGGCACTTGTGAAAATTCTTTCGTTAACATTTCCATGGGTGAGGGTTATGTCGAGTGTCTAATTCACATAGTAGCAACAAAAGATCTCAAGGAGAACGGCATTGGATTTTGATCTCACCAAAGAACAGGAAATGATCCGCAAAGAAGTTCGAAAATTTGCACAGAGTGAAATTGCACCGGTGGCTTTGGACCTCGATGAAAAAGAAGAGTTTTCTGCTGAAGTCACACGTAAAATGGGTGAAATCGGTCTTTTCGGTATGTTCGTCTCAGAAGAATATGGTGGCCAGGACATGGACTATCTGTCCTACATCATTGCAGTGGAAGAGATTGCAAGAGTGGATGGATCTCAGGCAGCCACCGTTGCCGCCGGGAACTCGCTGGGCATCGGCCCCATATACTATTTTGGCACGGAGGAACAAAAGAAAAAGTATCTTCCAAAACTCTGCTCCGGTGAGGGGCTGTGGGGCTTTGGCCTCACGGAACCTACTGCCGGCTCCGATGCCGGCGGCAGCAAAACCACTGCCGTAAAGGATGGTAACGAATGGGTTCTCAACGGATCTAAAATTTTCATTACCAATGCAGCTTGCGAGTTGAGCATGGGTGTAACAGTTCAGGCGGTCACCGGTACCCGACCCAGCGGAAAACCTGAGTATACATGCTTTTTGCTTGAACACGAAACGCCGGGCTTTAAAGCCGTGCCCATGCATAAAAAATTGATGTGGCGGGCTTCAGACACCGCTGAGCTTTATTTTGATGATGTCAGAATTCCTGAAAATAATATTTTAGGTTTGCCGGGAGACGGTTTTCACCAAATGCTCGCAACCCTTGACGGCGGCAGGCTTTCCATTGCTGCTATGGGCCTCGGGGGGTCACAAGGGGCTTACGAAGCCGCACTCAAATATGCCAAAACCAGGGTTCAGTTCGGACAACCCATCTGTAAGTTCCAGGCCGTGGCCTTTAAACTGGCAGACTGCGCCCTTGAAATTGAATGCGCCCGCAATCTCTTATATAAGGCCTGCTGGCTGAAAGATCACCAAAGGCCTTTTGAAAAGGAAGCCGCCATGGCCAAACTTTACTGTTCCGAACTTATGGGTCGAGTAGCGAACCATGCTGTCCAGATCCATGGCGGATATGGTTTGATGAAAGAATACAACGTGGAAAGATTTTACCGGGACCAGAAACTTCTCGACATCGGAGAAGGGACCTCCGAGGTTCAGAGAATTGTTATTTCACGATATATCGGATGTTAGGATTGACGATTGAAAATTGAAGCTCCTTGCAGCCTATTGAATCGAAATATCCGTTTCGCTCCGACAAGCTGCTGGAAATCTTCGGCTGTACTGATGTTTACCAGGTAACCATTGAGAAATGCCCTATATAGGATTTTAGCAATTGGTTCGTAAACAGCCAAGATCCTTGAATATATTTTTTTATCAACACTCGGCGTGTTATTTATGCAACGATAGGGTTGAAAAAGGATACATAAAATGGATGATAAAGTCCTTCTGACAGAAGAACGCGATGGCGTTGCGATTCTAACGCTAAACCGGCCCGAGGTAATGAATTCTTTTAATTTTGCATTGCTTCAAGCCCTTGAGGAACAGATTGAAGCCCTTAAATTCAACAACAATATTCGTGTGGTCATCATCACCGGATCCGGACAAAAAGCCTTTTGTGCCGGGGCAGATTTAAAAGAAAGAACCACCTATAATGAGCTTCAGGTAAAAACATTCATTTTTACCATCAGAAATCTTTTTACTTCCATTGAACACCTGAACAAGCCGGTGATTGCCGCCATAAACGGTGTCGCTCTAGGTGGTGGAACCGAACTTGCCCTTGCCTGTGATATTCGGATCGCATCCATGAATGCTTTAATGGGCCTTACAGAAACCCGTCTTGCCATCATTCCCGGAGCCGGCGGCACCCAGAGACTTCCTAGGTTGATCGGACGGGGAAAAGCAAAGGAACTCATCTTCACCGGACGTCGTGCAGATGCGCAAGAAGCCTTGCAGATTGGACTTGTCAATCAAATATGCGAGCAGGTATCACTTCTTGATGAATGTCTCAAAATGGCCGCCATGATTTGTGAAGCCGGTCCAATTGCCATTGAACAAGCCAAGTATGCCATCAATTACGGCCTTGAAACCGATCTTCATACAGGTCTGGGCATTGAATCCAATGCTTACTGGGTCACCATCCCAACAGAGGATCGTCTGGAAGGCCTGGCCGCTTTTCAAGAAAAGCGAAAACCGGTATATAAAGGTAAATAGAGGAAATCCTATGACCGATATAAAGGCCGAAAATCGATCATTCTGGGAAAACGAAGAAAAAAAACTGGATGAACGGGTTTACCAGGCCATGTGGCCCGGTGGAGAAAAAGCTGTGGAAAGGCTGACAAAGCAGGGAAAACAGCCGGTCCGGGAACTTATCAGTAAACTTATCGATCCGGAAACCGAATTTTATGAACTCGGTGGTATCGCAGGGTTTGGAATGGATTACCCCGGGGTTATGGATGTTCCCTGTGGCGGCCTTGTAACGGGATTGGGAAAAATTCACGGCAACTGGACCATGATTTTTGCCAATGACAGTCGTGTGAAAGCCGGCACCTATTTCCCGATTACGTTAAAAAAACATATGAGGGCCCAGGCCATCGCAGAGCACTGCGGACTGAATTGTGTTTATGTTGCAGATTCAGGCGGCGCTTTCCTCCCCATGCAGGCCGAAGTTTTCCCTGACGATCAGCATTTTGGATCCATGTTTTATAATATGGCACGAATGTCGGCAATGGGGCTTAAGCAGATTACCATGAGCACCGGCGGCAATACGGCAGGAGGCGCCTACATCGTTTTTATGGCCTGTCAGTCGGTGATGATTGACAAACTGGCTTACTCTTTTTTGGGCGGCCCTCCGCTGGTAAAAATGGCAACCGGCGAAGTTATCTCCGCTGAAGATCTGGGCGGAGCAAAAGTACATACTCAGATTTCAGGCGGGGCAGATTATTTTTGCACCAATCAGGATGACGCCATTGCCCGTGTTCGAGAGATTCTCATGCTGGAACCTCCCCAGAAACTTCATTTCCACCGTTATGCCGAAACACCGCCACAAGTGTCCGAAGAAGCCATTTATGAGATCCTGCCGGCTTCTGTTCATCAGGGAATCAATGTTCATTCATTTCTTGAGGCCATTGCTGATGACAGTCTCTTTTCCGAGTACAAAAAGAACTACGCTCCGGGTCGGGGAAATAATATCGTGACCGGCAAGATGCGCCTTAAAGGCATCACAGTGGGTGTCGTTGCGGCCAACGGTGTGGGCATCATATTTTTTGAAGCAGCATGCAAAGCCACGGAATGGATTATCCGCTGCTCTCAGGAGAAAATTCCCCTGCTTTTTGTCCAGAGCTCGCCAGGATTCATGGTGGGATCAGAATCGGAGCATATGGGGATCGGGAAATACGGCGCAGACATGGTGAGAGCGGTTTCATGTGCTCAAGTGCCCCGCATTCAGCTTGTCATCGGACCGGACAACGGGGCAGCCAATTACGGAATGTGCGGCAGGGCATACAGACCCCATTTTCTATTTACCACCATGCGGGCAAGGACGTCCGTCATGAGCGGAAGAAGTGCTTCAGGGGTCCTTCTTTCCATTGAAGAGCGAAAACGGGCCAAACAGAATAATCCAATGACCGAATCGGAAAAAGAAAATTTCAACCAAGAGATGATCAAAAAATATGACGGAGAAGCACATCCGTTTTACTGCGGCGCTCGCCTATTGAATGACAGGGTTCTAAAATTTTCTGAAATTCGCAACTGGCTTGCCATGGCATTTGAAGTCAGTCTGTTGAAACCCATCGGCGAGCCTTCTTTTGGGAACTTTCGATTTTGACATTGATGAAAACATTATAATGTAAGTGTTCACAAGGTGTGATTCCTATACTCAAATTAAGAAAAATTTAGTGTCCATCCATAAATGAGGATTTTTGTTCAAGATCAAGGAATGCGAAAAAAATAACCATAGGCATATGTTTAATATTCCGAGGATTATTTTTTGAGCATAACGCAGAGATTGGACAAAAAGACCATTTAGGGATGGACACTACCCAAGGAGAAAAGATGGCACCATTACAATTTCCGAAAAAGGTTGTTTTAGGAGATATAACCGTAAGAGACGGTTTCCAGCATGAAGAAAAATTTATTCCAACCGATGCAAAACTTTGGTTGGCCGAAGAGCTTATTCTTGCGGGATTCAAACGGCTGGAGGTCACCAATTTTGGCAACCCCAAGGTGATGCCTCAGTTTAAGGATGCCGATGAGCTTTCAAAGCGCCTTTGTACCAGCAAGAAAGTGAGCCATCTAATAAAAGATGTGGAAATTACTGCCATAACCATCCGGGAAAGGGCGGTGGAACGGACCATCCAGGCCCGCAAAGAAGGCTATGGACCGGACCGAATTCTATTTATGGTCTCTACCAGCGAATCGCACCATAGAACCAACTCCGGGCTCTCTTTGGATGAATACTGGAAAATGTGTGAAACATATATTCCAAAAGCCCATGAAGCGGGGATGAAAGTCTGCGGTACGGTGAGCACCATATGGGGATGTCCCATTGAAGGTCCGACGGAGTTGAAAAAAGCCGTTGAATTTACACAGCGATGGCTGGACATCGGGGCGGATGACATCGAACATGCCGATCATGACGGATCTGCGCCGCCAAACAAGGTATACGAGTATTATTCCATGATTCTTGATGCCATTCCAGACCCATCAAAACATATTGCCCACTTTCATGTGACCCGGGGCTGGGGTCTAGCCAATGTGCTGGCTGCGCTTCAAGCCGGAATAACACATTTCGAATCGACCATGGGTGGAACCGGCGGCCAGCCCGCCAACTTTATGGACGGCGTTCCGGTTGTCGGCACCGGAAAATACTATTATCAGGACCCGGGTATTGTGGGGCTCGTCTCCACTGAAGACATGGTGGTTATGATGGATGAAATGGGTATTGATACCGGTGTTGATGTGGACAGGGTGCTGAACATAGGGCGTATGTTGGAAAAAATTATTGGCCGACGACTCCGTTCGGAATGTGTTCATACCGGAAGAATACCTAAGGGGTTGACTGGACGAATATAACCCGAATTTCTCATGAAGAACATCAGAAGGAAAGGGAAATAACTCAATACGAATAAATTATCTCGAAAAATAACTTATATTAAATATTGCACGCTCTTTCTATTATAAAATAATAAAATTTTTTGATGTTCTTCACCTACGGCAATCCTGAACAGCGCTTAAACTGTGTGATTCAACCCTTGAAGTAAAGTGCTACGTCTTTGGGCTGAAATGCTTTGTTTATGGACCACTCAGCTTTGTGAGAAATACGGGACAATCCATTTTTACTAATTTAAATTGACAGTGCCAAAATCACATACATCAAATTTAGCTCACTTTAAACTTTAGTTCACTTTAGGCACTTTTCCGGTTCATCCGGGTTAGGAGCGCAAAATGGAAACCAAAAAAAAGACGCCTCATATCAATGTCGATTTTTTTGAAGATCTGACCGGCGATATTTCTGAAGCGACCTGCGAGGGCGTCGAAGAAATCGGCAAACGGATCAGAATGCTCAGAGAACAGAAAGGGCTTTCTATAGAAGAGCTTTCAAACTTGACAGGATTTGACGTAGAATTTCTGTCAAACATCGAAACCAATAAAGCACAGCCTCAACTCGGAACAGTGATCAAGCTTTCCAAAGCACTTGACAGTGCTTTCAGCCGTCTGATTTCAGGAACCGGTGATAGAATCTACTCCATAACCCGCAAGAATGAACAAAAAATCGTCTCCCGGTCCACTGCCCAGAAAGGCAAAAAACAGGTTTACATTTACAAGAGTCTGGCCCCCGAAGTAAAAGGGCGCCACATGGAAGCACTGATCGTTCAGCTTGAGGAAAACCCTGACAAAGAAGTCTCCGTACACGACGGCGAAGAATTTATCTATGTGTTGGATGGTACCATTGTGCTGAATATCGGAGAGGAAACATTCGACTTGGAGCCCGGAGACAGTGCCTACTATCTGTCCACAACGCCGCATCTGGTCGCTTCGAAAAAAGGAAAAGCGACGATACTGGCGGTGCTTTATGAAGGATAGTTTCCACTTTCTAAACGGATCTTTCTCCAATTGGCGGCGTTCTCCACGGGTTTTTCGTCTGCAACATACAGAAAGATGTCTCAGCGAAAACCCTTGTGCGGCCTTGCCCATCGAAGAAATCTCTAGTTTAGAAAGTGGAAACTTAATCCCACAAAATGAATCTCCCCGCATGTAGCGCTATTGAAATGAGATCCCCTTAAATTGAAAAGAACTGTCAGGAAAGGAGAAATAGTGGACCTAAGCAACGTCAATTCGATAGAAGACCTGGATCACGAACACACCGCCAAACTTGTGCTGGACATGTTCCATCGTATCATCATCCATTATGCCTTGTGGTTTAACGAAGTCAAACATCAGATGGGAATGGAAAAAGCTCTCGATATTCTTAATGCTGCATCTAAAAGAGGTTATGACATTCAGATGAAACGGCTTTCAAAAGTGTTGGGGTTTGAAATGAGAGACAACATTCCGTTGCCGCTATTGAACATGCCGAAAGAATCACTGATGGCACTCATGGATAGTGTGGCCGCAAACTGGGTGGTCAATGATGGGGTGTGGTTTCAGGCGGTGGAATTTACCAGAGGTATGAACGATGCCAAGCGGTGTAATGATTCATGCTGGGCTCAGTTTTCCCCTTTTGAAGCCTGGGCCGTTAAGAATTTTTTGAACCTTCCTGAAAAACCGGGACTCGAAGGTTTAAAAAAGGCCCTCAATTTTCGTGTTCATGCTCGTGTCAACACGCATTCCATTGTCGATGAAGGGACGGACAGTTTTATCTTTCAAATGAATGAATGCCGGGTTCAATCTGCAAGAAAACGCAAGGGGCTTGACGATTATCCATGCAAATCGGGAGGACTTGTGGAACATACGTATTTTGCCAGGTCTGTTGATCCAAGAATCCATACCGAGTGTATCGGCTGTCCGCCGGATGATCATCCTGATGAATGGTACTGCGCATGGCGCTTTGGGATTAAAAACTTGGATACCGCCGGCTAAACGAGGTAATCCCTAAAATTTTCATTCAAAATTCGTAAGCTTCAATACTTTTTTCATATGGGTTGTCCGTTGAGATAAGCTTTAGGTATCGTTGACATACCGATAGCTGCATATCATTGCAGGTATAAAAGTTTTTCGGATTGAAGATTTCGTACCAAAATCATGGCTATTTCGGGCTTCAAAAAGTGAATCTTCAAGATCTACATCAATCAACTAAGACCTCTCTCTCTGTTTCCACCAGTTTCTTACTTAAATTTTCAATCTGTGAAGTCGCTTCTTCAAGTTGTTGATTCAATTGTCTGCTGGACTCAGCCATATTATTCGTATCTTTTATTATATCTACAATAAAATGTTGAATTTGTGTTAGGTCTTTCGCTTCATCCAATTTGTAAGAATATTCTTCCATTTTGGTACTGTAATTAGATGTAAGGTCACTTGTGGATAGGGTTGTCTGAAAGATATTTTGAAATATCTTGTGGGTTTCCTTATGCACTTCCTGCAATATATCTTTTTTATCACCTTTTAGGTACTCGGTGTAAAGTCTCTCATTTATCTCTTGGGAAAAGCTATTTTCGGAAGCGATTAGCTCATCGATGCTGACATTCAGTTCTTGGTTGGAGCCAAGGAAATATTCAAACCATACATGATAATTTTCAGGTGTGAGCGGAATAGATCTCTTCGCAGTATTCAGGATTATATTTTTTGTAATTTCAGCGACTGTCCTCGGAGAATCATCAAATGTTGTCATACGGAATCCTTTATTAAAAGTTTTCAGCGCGATAATTCTTTTGGAATGCGATCAAGAATGGTATCAGCATCCTGTATTGTTCGCGCTGCAATCCCTTCATAACCCCCTATTTTCATGCTTCGACTTTTTAGCTCGTCATTAAGAGAGGATTAGCTTCAAACATTGTTTTTAATATTTCAATCATTAAGGATTATTTCATGCCTCAAATTCAACAAATAGAATTGTTTTCTTTATCAGCCTAACTTTCTCCAACATTAAATCCAACTTAAGTGGAAAGGAGGAATCAACGGGTATATTTTTATTCATTTGGTGTATTTATGTCAATTTTTTACCTTTCCCCCAACCTTTCCGGTATGTCGGCAACTGGAAAATCCTGAGGCCATTGGTACTCCGGAAAGAATTCCGTGGACCACATATGCCCCCACAAGGATTTTATCCAAGATTTTGATTTTTCTGGTTTTGGTTTAATTTTGCAGTGTCTTTTTAATACGTTATGATCAAAATTCATTAAAGGTTTTCCTTTATCATGCCGATTTACGATTTTATAGATACTTATTTGTCTTGGGAAAGAAGAATATTTCGTCTGAACAACCGGTCGTTCAATCCATCGTTATGGGAAAACTTAATTTTTCAAAAAAACAGGCCGTGCGTAAATCTAAATACAACAATTACTCCATGATTCTATAAATACTAACTTCACAAGACTAAAATAGCTGGTGGTGCTAAAAATGGGTATGGTTCATGTTGATAAGTTAGAAGTTGATATGGTCTTGTCTGAGGATGTTAGAGACGTAAACTCAAGACTTCTTCTTGCAAAAGGGCAAAAAATTCAATCGAAACATATCAGAATCTTTAAAATATGGGGAATAACAGAAGTAAGTGTTACCGGAGGTCAAGATGGAGATAAAATTTCAGAATCTAATATAGATCCAGATAAATTGGAAAAAATAACAGAAGAAACAAAACATATGTTTAAACATGTTGATCTTTCTCATCCAGCGATACAGGAATTATTTAGATTATCTATTTTGTATAGAAGTCAACAAGAAATAAATACTGATGGAAATATCCCTTTAGCCAGCGGTGATGATTTAAAAGATCATTCAATCTATGATGTAAAAAAAATGATTGCCAATAAGGAAATAAAACTGCCAGAAATGCCGTCTACAGCCTTCGAGTTAAATGAGATTGTCGAAGATCCAACTGCTTCAGTTCATAGCATAGCTGAAGTAGTGAATAAAAGTCCAAGTCTGGCTACGCTCTTGCTAAAAATTGTCAATTCATCATTTTACGGATTCCCTTCAAAAATAAACAATATTTCTCGGGCTGTTACAATAATAGGCACTAGAGAAATTACAGGTCTGGCCTTAGGACTTAGTATCGTTAAAGCTTTTAAAGACATTCCAAAAGAAATTATAGATATGAGTTCATTTTTAAGGCATAGTATTGCTTGCGGTATTATATCAAGGATTTTAGCAGCAAATAAAAACATACCAGAAACAGAACAAATGTTTGTGAGTGGCCTATTACATGACATAGGCAGGTTAATTATTTATCAGTATTTTCCGGATCAGGCAAATACACTTTTAAGTCTGTCTGCTATATCAGATAAACTTCTTTATCAGCAAGAAAATAGCTTATTAGGTGGCAACCATACTCTCATTGGGAAGTATTTGCTGAAAACATGGAAGCTTCCTTTGGAATTAGAAAACAATATATTTTTCCACCACAACCCATCAGCCGCTCACAATCCTATTAAGGCGGCCATTGTCCATTTGGCAGATATTATGGTTAATTCTTTAAGACTGGGAAGTAGTGGAGAAAGGTTTGTCCCACCTTTGGATTATAAGGCTTGGGACAATTTAGGTGTTTCACCAAGCAGTTTTGAAACGATAATTCGACATGCAACTCACCAGCTTGTTCCCTTAGAATCTTTTTTTCAAGGATAAAGAGGATGAATAAGAATTCCAGTTCCAATAAACTTTTAACGCGCATAGAGTATTTAGAGGATAACAGGAGGTTTATCCAAAATGCGCTTGAAATTGCACTGTCTTTGGGTGATTTTCAGGGAAAAATCAACAAGCAAAACGGCCATTATGAAATTTTTAAAGAAACCGAAAAAAGAATTTGTCGCATCATTCCATTCGAAGCACGGGCGTTTTATGCTGTGGATGAAGATGATTCAAATCTTGTCTTTTCTGTATGCGAGCCGGCTGATTTTAAGCAATTTGTTGAAAATGAAGTAGAATTTATGATCGATAATGATTTAATTGGCTGGGCGATACGCGAAAGGAAGGGTGTTTTTGTCGATTCAAAGGATCATTCAAAACGGTTTTTGTTGCATGTCATTGCAACACATTCACGAATAAGAGGCATGTTTGTAGGTTTATGGCCAAATCAAGGAGAAAGAATTCATGATGTTTCGCTTGATCTCTTATCACTAGTTCTTCTTAATACGGCAAACGCAGTAGAAAGTGCTACATTCTATGACTTAATGCGCAAACAAAATATTATCCTTGAAGAAAAAGTTAAAGAAAAAACCAAAGAAATAGAAAAAGCGATGGCCAAAGCCAATGAGATGGCGATGGCAGCAGAGAGGGCCAACCATATTAAGAGCGAGTTTCTTGCCAATATGAGCCATGAAATTCGTACTCCCATGAACGGAGTAATCGGTATGACAAACCTTCTATTAGGTACCGACTTGAGTCCGGAACAACGAAAGTACACAGAAATTATACGAAAAAGCGGAGATTCGTTATTATGGCTCATCAACGATATCCTTGATTATTCTAAAATCGAAGCAGGTAAAATTGACATTGAAAATATAGATTTTGATTTGAGAGTAGCTGTGGATGAAGTAGCCGATATTTTAGCCATAAAAGCTCATGAAAAAGATTTAGAGTATGTTACCCAAATCCAACCTGAAGTTCCTTCACTCCTGTGCGGAGATCCCGGTCGTTTACGCCAGATATTGATCAATCTTGTGGGAAATGCGATCAAATTTACGGACAAAGGCGAGGTAATTGTTCGTGTTTGTCTTGATGATGAAGATACGAGCCACGTTACTATCCGATTTAGTGTATCCGATACAGGAATCGGTATTCCCCAAAACGATACAGACCGTTTATTCGACTCGTTTTCCCAGGCAGATAGTTCCACAACCCGCAAGTTTGGTGGAACAGGTTTGGGGCTGACTATTTCCAAACAGCTTGCGGAGTTGATGGGCGGTCAGATCGGAGTAGAAAGTGAAGAGGGTAAAGGCTCTATATTTTGGTTTACAGCAGTTCTTGAAAAACAGCCTGAAGGTAAGAAAGAAATTATTATTGTTCCCAAGGATATCAGAGGAAAACATATTCTGATAGTTGGTGACAATGCAACAAGTCGGTTTGTTTTAAGAGAGCAGTTGGAGTTGTGGGGGTGCAGGTATGGAGAGGCCTCAAGTGGAACACAAGCATTGGAAGAACTCAGGCTCGCTATGGCCGCTAATGATCCTTTTGAGACAGCCATTATTGATATGCAGATGCCTGAAATGGATGGGGAGACTTTGGGACAAAAAATCAAACAAGATCCAGATTTGAAAAACACAATACTCGTTTTGTTGACTTCAATGGGAAAGCGTGGTGATGCCAAGCGGATAGAAGAAATAGGTTTTGCCGCATATTTGACAAAACCAGTGAAACAGTCACAACTCTATGATTGTCTTACCACGGTTTTTAGTAGGAAAAAAGAAGTGCTAAAGAATCAACCTCCAACTATTGTTACAAGGCACTCAATTGCTGAGGATAAAAAACGCAAGCATCGCATCCTTTTGGCCGAGGATAATATTACAAACCAGCAAGTAGCTTTGAACATTCTTAAGAAATTTGGATACAATGCTGATGTTGTAAACAATGGTAAAGAGGCTGTAAGAGCCTTGGAAATAATACCATACGATATAGTATTGATGGATTGCCAGATGCCCGAGATGGACGGTTACAAGGCAACCGGAGAGATCAGAAACTCAAGATCAAAAGTGCTCGATAGTAAAATTCCTATTATCGCCATGACAGCGCATACAATGAAAGGAGATCGCGAGAAATGTCTTGAAGCTGGTATGGATGATTACCTTTGTAAGCCGGTTAACCCACAGGAGCTTCATGACACGCTTGAGAAGTGGGTTACGAAAACAGACTCTTCTCACAGATCAGCAGTTGATTTTTAGAAATTATCGAAGATCTTACATAAATTTCAGGAACTTGATAAATGCTTTCAATTGCAGGTGTCCAAGATCCTCAACATTTGCGCATTGGAAATTAAAGATACAAACAGGCCCGATTCGTGTTCTCTCCATTAGTGATTCGCACTTTGCCTCTTTTTCAGATATGTCTATGGGACACAAGAAATTTTTGCATGGTTAGATTTCTGCTCTATCGCAGTGATCTTGAATCTGGATTCCTTACAGCTCGATAGGAAGTATCGCAACTTTTGAATTGAAATTGGGTACTACGGATGTTGTAATCTTTCAGGAGCAGATGTTCTGTTTCTTCACCAACAGCGGCAGCCTCTTGAAGAGCCTTTTCCACGAGCGAAACGGTTGTCCCTTGTTGACGATAGGTCGCGTATAGCCAACACTTTCATTCGAGCTTCCCTGATTTCACTGTTATCATTGCCAAGTTTTTTCTATCAGCTTTTTTTAAGCTTCTAACCACCAAACTATATGAATATCAACTATAATTAATATAACCCTAAATTAAATCACTAATCTTCCATCTTATAATTTTATTAAAAGCCTCTTTTGTTGCTTCTAAAATCAATTCGGCGGATGCTGGCTTGATAAAAATATCGTCAAAACCAGCCGTACGGCATTCTACAAGACCAAAAAGATCGACAAAACCAGTTAATGCGTAAATGATACCAATTTGATTATCGAGTCGGATTTTTTTACACAAGTCTACGCCATTCATTCCAGGAAACTTAAGGTCCAAAAACATTACCATGATGCTTTCATGTCTTAAAATCTCTATAGCTGTTTCAGCATTTTCTGCTAAACGAACCACATAACCTGCTTTGGTAAACACTTGATGTAACATATCTCGTATCGCCTCTTCATCGTCTACAACCAATATTTTTTTTTCAGTCATTATTTAGAATCCTCCACCGGAGCAATTAATTTAATTTGCTGCTTTATTGATTTCTATTATTTTGGCCTCGAGATAATCCTTGGTTTCATATTTTGTTATTCTCATAAGTTTTTTCGTTATTCTAACCATCTTTTCAATCTGAGAGACTGTATTAGACTTGGCATTGTCCTCAAAAATATCCCTCAGAAAAAGCTCTGAATATCCCAAAGCCGCCTGCATTGGTTTTATACATTAGTGGCAATTAATTTACAAGAAGGGGTTTTGGGGTTAAAAGTGCTCACTTCGTGCCTGAACCTTCAATTCCGAAAAGTGAAGGTTTCTAACCGGTGATAACCCTTGTCCTTAATCCACGACTTTAGCAAACTGGCCTGAAAAAATCTCTGGATGTTCACAGGATAAGAGTACCTTGGAGTCATGATAAAGAGTTCGGACGGACAGGTTAGGCACTCTTACCAAGGCTGTCAATGACATCCATCTATCCGTAGAGCACTGCAGCAGTGATAGTGTATATTATTGGATTTTGCCCGCTTGTCGGGTTGAGACCGAGCTTCGCCGGATTTATATTTAAAGTTTTTTCGAGAAATATCGATATATAATAACGGAGCCTATCCGGTTAAAACGAGGGAAATCAGAAAAGGTTGGGAACAATAATAAAATTTCAAAGCTTTATAAAAAAATATCTATCGTAAACTGGAGCACTTAAATGAAAAAAGATATCATGACCGCCAATGAGGTTTCCGAGTGGCTTCGCGTTCCAAAATCCACGTTGTATAAGCTTTGCAGTGAAGGTCAAATTCCTTGCACAAAGATTGGAAAACATTGGAGATTTAAGCGAAAAGCTGTTGAAATCTGGTTCGAAAAAGAGTCAAAAAACGGATAACGGAACTTCATCTGTAATTAATTAAAGTTAGTGTCTTCAAGAGGTGTTTGATAATGCGGAAAGTACCGTTTATTCATTCAATAACTTGTAAGCTTTTGATTGCCATCATAGCTCTTCCAATTATCCTTACTGCAGGGGGGTTTTTTGTTTTTCAAAAGGCAGAGCGTAGAAAAATTATCGAGTCCTCCAAGGTAAAGATAACCCAGCAAAAGCGGATGAATGCAGGCATGATGACAAATAAGCTGGATGCATTCAAAGAAAAAGCTATGCGCATAGCCTCTGTCAACCAGATCATTGTACCGTATAAGCTCAAAGTGCCATTCCAGTTAAAGGCCTATTTAAAACTTTTGGTGAGACAGAATGAACTGGATAGCATCGGCATTTTTTCTCAAGATAATTCATTTTCCATAGTTGTCGGGCAACTGCTAGATGGGCTCATGCTCGACTTGGTGGAAGAGTTTCGGATAGCCGATATCGGCCAGAGTCGGGCCTTGTATGCCATGCGCCAAAACCAAGACTCAGTCGCACGATTGTCTTTGATTGCAATATCGCCGATCCTGTCCGGGAAAAGAGTCATCGCGATTCTCATTATTACCAAAGAGGTCCAGCTGGGTAATCCCTATTCCAATGTTGTCTTAGTAAGTGACGGCCGTCTTCAAGCTCAAGGTCAAGATTCATCCTTCCTCCTGCCGGTTCTAAAAAATATTGAAACGGCGCCGGAATCTGATGTCATCCGTATATCAGATGACGGAATTTTTGCTTCAAAAATGGCTATTCCGGGGATTAACAGCCGGTCAAGTTATTTGGTTTGTGGGGTAGATCAACGTCATGTATTTTCTCAAAGTCGCCGGATATTCGTCTACGGGATAGCGATCAGCCTCTTAACGATCCTGGTGCTAACGGCATATTCCTTTTTCTTAAGCAGGAATCTAACAAAACCTATTTTACATATTGTGGAAATTGCTGACAGTATCAGATCCAACGAGGCAGATATTACATGGTTGCCGGAAAGGCGGGATGAAATTGGTATCTTAAACAACTCTCTTCAGATCATGACGAATACGCTTCAGGATAACATTTCAGAGTTTATAGTCGCTAAAAAAGAGGCCGAAGAGGGCCAACAGGCCAAAATGGCCAACAAAGCCAAGAGTGAATTTTTGGCAAACATGAGCCATGAACTCAGAACGCCCTTAAACCATATCATTGGTTTCACCGAGCTGGTTGTAGACAAGAAATTCGGAGAGTTGAACGAGTTTCAGGAGGAGTATCTCAATGATGTACTTAACAGCAGCAGGCACCTGCTCTCTTTGATCAACGATGTCCTCGATCTTTCCAAAGTGGAAGCGGGTAAGCTGAAGCTGGAACCCTCGGAGGTGGATATTAAAAACCTATTGGAAAGCAGTCTTGTCATGATCAAGGAAAAGGCCATGAAGCAAAGCATAAAGCTTTCTACTGATATAGACGGCATTCCCGAAACCGTAACTGCAGACATACGGAAGCTCAAACAAATCTTGTATAACCTGCTGTCCAACGCGGTCAAGTTCACGCCCAATGGCGGCTCGATAACACTTGGAGCGCAAATGGGTAACGGGCATACCGGCAGAAAATGGATAGAAATCTCAGTGAAAGACACTGGCATCGGCTTGGCCAAGGAGGATTATGAGCTAGTTTTTGATCCTTTTGAACAGATAGAAAGCTCGAAAAGCCGACGCTTTCAGGGCACGGGGTTAGGTCTGGCATTAACCAAGAAGTTTGTCAATCTCCATGGAGGGGAAATTTGGGTGCGAAGTGCGGGCCTCAATAAAGGATCCACTTTTGTTTTTACCATCCCCACAATAAGTAAAAGTTAAAGGAGTTTAACATGGGAACACCAACAGTTTTGGTGATCGAAGACAACGAAATGAATATGAAACTGGTAAGGAGCATGCTCATGCTTGGTCGCTGCCGGGTCCTGGAGGCCGTGGATGCCGAAGCCGGTATCCAGTTGGCCAGCGAGCATCATCCGGAGCTTATTCTGATGGATATTCAGTTGCCTGGCATGGACGGCTTGAGCGCCACCCGGATTATCAAGAAAGACCCGGCTCTAAAAACGATACCTGTTGTTGCATTAACATCATATGCCATGCAGGGAGATGATAAAAAGGCCTCGGAAGCCGGTTGTGACGCGTATATAACTAAACCCATTGATACCAGAAGTTTTTTGGGAACTATCAAGAAGTTTTGCACCAATGCCCAAAATCCCACAGAGTTTCGAAAAGAAGTAGAGTCTCAAAAAGAAAAGAACACGCGTGATAGAGCCAGGATACTGATTGTCGACGATGATCCGAGGAATGTCAAGTTGCTGAGTGCCAAACTTGCGAAGAGTCAATATGAGATTCTTCAGGCTTATGGGGGTATGGAGGCTCTTGAAAAAGCGATAAAAACCTCTCCTGACTTGATCCTGCTAGACATAATGATGCCGGACTTGAATGGTTATGAAGTAACGAAACGGCTGAGAAATGATTCAAAAACCGCGCATATTCCCGTTATTCTGATCACAGCCCTGGATAGTTCAGAAGATAAAATACAAGGGTTTGAAGCCGGCGCCGAGGATTTTCTGAGCAAACCGGTCAACACCATTGAACTTCTGACACGTGTTAAGTCTATGCTGGAGTTGAGGCACTATCAGGAGCAGCTTTTGATGCTCAGGCGGTCCGAAAGAAATTTTGCTTTTTCAGGAAATCAAAAAGGCGTAATTAAACCGGAAAAAGATCTTCCCCGGGTTCTTTTGGTGGAAGATGATGAAAAAGACACCAAGCTCATTAAGAGTTATCTTCACGGCCAACCCTACCATGTCATGCTTGCCGGCAACGGGAAGGAGGCCCTCGACCTTGCAATCACAGAAAGGATCGATCTGATCCTACTGGACATAGTGATGCCGGGCGTGGACGGTTTTAAGACCTGTAAACGCTTAAAGGAGATGGATGAAACCAGAAACATCCAGATTATTTTGATAACCAATTTGTCCGAACTGGAAGACAAAATCCATGGTTTCGAATCTGGAGCCGATGATTTCTTATTAAAACCGATTAACAGCGGGGAATTATTGGCCAGAATCAAGGTTTTATTGAAAAAGAAATCATACCTGGACAAGATCAATAGGCACTACGAAGCGGCCTTGAGTTCGGCCATAACCGATAGGCTGACCGGCCTGTATAACCGCTCTTATTTTAAGCGAATTTTGGATCTGGAGGTGAAACGATCCCTGCGTCATGGCTATCAGATCGCCCTTATTATGATCGAGCTCGACGATTTTAAAATATACAACGATTCTCAAGAGAATTTGGCCGGGGACACCATATTGCGTGAATTGGCGCAGCAGATACGAAAAAACATTCGAGAAATCGATCTTGCGACCCGGTACGGAGGAGAGAAATTTGTCATAGTGTTGCCCTATACAGACCGGGAAGGGGCTCTGGGTGTTGCCGAAAGGATTCTGGAAATATTTCGTTCCCAGACGTTTGACCAGGATTTTGATTCACTGCCGATAAATATAACCGCCAGCATCAGCATCGCGTTATGTCCCACAGACGCTCGAACAAAAGAAAGTTTGATTCAAAAGGCGGATGCAGCGCTCTACAGGGCCAAAAAACAGGGAAAAAACCAGATTTGTGTTTATGACCAAACAACACCGAACCGAAACTCCCCCTCAGGGGCAGCAATTGTAAGGAAATAGAAAGCTGATGTATGAGGACAAACATTACACCACGTCTCCAGATAATTTAAGGAGAAAAATGCATTCAACGATAATTAATCTCATGCAACCGATGAAACATTTTTTCAGGGGTGGAATTCGGGAAAGTCACGATATTGAAACCAAGCGCAGGATCATGATGCTAAATATTATCAGCACAATCGGGATCCTGAATCTCATCCCCTTCGGCATTATCGCTTTAGGGGCGGGCAACATCATGCTTGGCTATTTCGACATTACCGTCGCTCTGGCTTTAATTATCGCTCAAATACATATAAGAATTACCGGAAGTCTCGGTTTCAGCGCCTATTTTGGGGTCTGTTGCGCCGGAGCCCTGTTTTTATATCTTCTTGCTACCGGAGGCATAGAAAATTCAGGACACGTGTGGTTTTTCACTTTCCCTTTGTTCGCCGCATTTCTTTTAGGTTCCAAAAGAGGCGCCGCGGCGACATTCATCCTGCTGTTCTCCTCAGTGCTTATTCTGCATGTTCCCGGTGACTCACAAAATTTGGCTACTTACAACGCCCATTTCAAAATAAGATTTATCATGTCCTTTATGGTCGTCTTTTTATACGCATACTTTTTTGAGGCCATCCGAGAAGAAACACAAACACATTTAGAGCAGAACATAACCGAACTTAAAAAAGCTAAAATGGAAGCCGAAAACGCCAACCTCACCAAAAGTAAATTTTTGGCCAACATGAGCCACGAACTCAGAACACCCTTGAACCACATCATTGGTTTTACCGAACTGGTTGCCGATAAGCATTTCGGAGAGTTGAATGAAGCCCAAGAAGATTATCTCAATGATGTGCTGAACAGTAGTAAGCACCTGCTCTCATTGATTAACGATGTCCTGGATCTTTCCAAGGTGGAAGCCGGCAAGGTGGAATTGAACCCATCCGATGTCGATTTAAAAAACCTTCTGGAAAAAAGCATGGCTTTGATCAATGAAAAAGCAATAAAAAATGGTCTGCAAATATCAATTGCAATTGACGGTATTCCCGAGACTGTTACGGCCGATGAACGCAAGCTCAAGCAGATCATTTACAATCTTTTGTCCAATGCAGCCAAATTTACGTCGGACGGCGGTGTCATTAATCTGGCTGCCTGTTATCTGTCAATTGTCGACGGTCATTGGAAAAGAAGTAACGGGGATGAAATTACGCTACCGACACCCAATGACCAGTGGCCGGTGACCAACGGAAATTTTGTAGAAATTTCTGTGTCGGACACCGGTATCGGTCTGAATCCCGAGGACCTGGAATGTATTTTTGATCGTTTTGAACAGGTCGATGGATCATCCGAACGCAGATATCAGGGAACAGGTTTAGGGTTGTCTCTGGCCAAAAGCCTGGTGGAAATCCACGGCGGTCGAATCTGGGCACAGAGTGACGGGGAAGAAAAAGGGAGTACGTTCCGTTTTGTTATCCCGGTTTGATCCGAATGTAAAGAATCCGTGGCCAACGAATTCTGTTGTAGATAGCGGTTTTTCGAAAGCGTTTAACGAATTAGAGCACTTAAAATCATATAACAATCAACATTTAAATGATTTTCGATGATAAGAGGATAGACGAGTGAATAGACCCAAAATTTTAATCGTTGATGACGAAGAAAGAAACATTAAACTTCTTAAAGCCATGCTCGTGGCTGATGATTATCAATGTTTTTGCGCTGTTGACGGGAATGAGGCCCTTAAAGCAGTAAACAATATCAAGCCCGATTTAATATTGCTGGATGTAATGATGCCTGAAATCAACGGCTACGAGGTATGCTTCAGGTTGAAAGATAATGAAAAAACGAGAATGATCCCTATAGTAATGGTCACGGCCTTAAAAGAAAAAGAAGATCGCATTCGGTCGATAAATTCCGGAGCCGATGACTTTATAAGCAAACCGGTAGATCGAATCGAACTGCTGACCAGGGTAAAATCGCTGCTTCGCATCAAGTCATACCATGACGATCTCGTTGAAAGTTACCGGGAGCTCGCCGAGAAGAACGTAAAACTTCAAAATTTGGAAAAAATTAAAGAGGGGTTAACGAACATGATTATTCACGATTTGAATGGTCCTCTTTCATCCATTATGGCAGGCCTCGAGCTGGTGCAAATGGATCAAGAAAACTGTTATGAAGATAACCCTGAGATAATAAAGCGATGTTTTAATAGTTGTTCGGAAATGATTCTAATGATTCGGAGCATCCTTGACATCCACAAAATGGAGGAAGAAAAACTGAATCTGGATAAAAAAATGATACATACGGAAGAATTGATAAATGACGTACTTGTTCAGTTCAAGGAAAAAACAGACCTGGAACAAATCTCTCTTTCCTTTTCCGGAAATGGAAATATTCCTTCCATCCAGGTGGACGGCGGCTTAATAAAGCGGGTGATGGCCAATCTTATCAATAACTCCGTCAGGCACACTCCCAAGGGAGGTAAAATTGAAGTTACTGTTGATTTTATTCCCGAAAAGGGAAACGTTTGCGTTAACGTCAAAGATAATGGCGACGGCCTGGCTCCCGAGTACCATAAAAAAATATTTGAAAAATTTGAACAGGTAACACTCAAAAAGGAGGGCGTTAATTTAGGTACAAGCGGTTTGGGCCTAAATTTCTGCAAGTTGGCTATTGAAACTCATGGAGGGAAGATTTGGGTGGAAAGTAAAGGCGAAGGTATGGGGTGCACCTTTAGCTTTATACTGCCTGTTTAGCCCGTATCTATCACACGTTTTAGTCATATAAACATTCTTATCTGGTTAAGTGCGGTCAGCCTCACACCAACATGTTAAAACAAAGGAACGAGTTGATGCTAATGGAAACACAGTTAATGAAAAATTATGAAAGAGATACTGGTGCGCCTTTCACCGACAGTCTCACAGGTTTGTTTAACCATGGATTCTTTCAAATATCACTGGACCGCGAAGTAAAGAGGTCTAAAAGGCATGGAGACCCATTTACCCTGGCACTGATCGATCTTGATTCCTTTTCTCATTACAATAAGCGTTGCGGTTCTGTGAAAGGAGATCGGATGCTGAGGGAAATATCGGATCTTGTCATGAAAAATATCCGGCAGACTGATTTGGCAGCAAGATTTTCCGATGACGTGCTTGCTGTTATTTTCTTAAAGTCTAGCAGCCGGTCATCCCTGGCAAGTGCGGAAAGAATCAGGGAGGCTGTTGAAAAAATGTCCTGTAAAGATCTTACCATCAGTATGGGCCTTGCCTCTTACCCCAAAGACATTGGAGATGGGCAAAGCCTTATCCAGAAGGCAAAAGAGGCTTTGATAGAAGCTAAGCTCAGAGGAAAAAATAGGGTTCATTTTTTCGAAAATAAAAAAAGATCCATTGACCAAGAAAAGCCAATTATCTTGGTAGTCGACGACGAGCCCCTTAACTTAAAATTGATCGAAGCTGTCCTTGTCTCGGAAAATTATAAGGTTGTAAAGACATTTAACGGAGAAGACGCCCTGGGTATAGTTAAGAAAGTGGATGTGGATTTGGTTTTGTTGGATCTTATGATGCCCAACATGGACGGCTATGAGGTCTGTCGCCGTTTAAAAGAAAGTGAGGACACACGTTTAATTCCTGTTGTTATGCTTACTGCATTGGATGACATAGAGTCTAAGATTAAAGGGATAGAGGCAGGAGCCGATGACTTTCTTAGCAAACCGGCAAATAATGTGGAACTCCTCGCCAGGGCAAAATCTCTGATAAAGTTAAAAAGGCTCAACAACAATTTGATCGGTATTGAGAGCGTCCTTTTTTCCATGGCAAACGCGGTCGAGGCCAAGGACGCCTATACTCAAGGACATGTTGAGAGGGTGTCGAATAGGGCTATGACTCTAGGAACAAAGATGGGTCTGTCAGCAAGGGAGATTGAAGCCTTAAAGTTTGGGGGTGCTTTGCATGACGTTGGGAAGGTTGGAGTGTCTATTGATATTTTAAACAAACCCGGCCCATTAAATGCCGATGAATTCGAGATTATGAAGTCTCATGCAGATATTGGGTATAAGATTTGTCTGCCCTTAAAGAAGAATCTGGGATTGGCTTTAGATATAATACGACATCACCATGAAAAGCTGGATGGATCAGGTTATCCTGATGGATTAAAAGGAGAAGAGATCCCGATGGTGGCCCGAATAATGGCAGTGGTGGACATCTATGACGCTTTAATAACGGATCGTCCCTACCGCAAGGGAATGTCTAGGGAAAAAGCCTTTGAAATCCTGAGAGAAGAAGCTTTGGAAGGAAAGCTTGATAATAAAGTAGTCGAACTTTTGATAGAAACCATTAGTCGATGAGAATGATCTGCCTCCAATTTTGTACAACCTTTTAAGTTAGAAGTCGTTCAATATTTTCCTTTGAATGACGGAGCGCATAGTCGGATCTAAAGGGTTTAATCTAAAAACTACTTTCACGAATAAATACTGAATAGCCATACAGCAGAAGTTCCCAGGCAAAAGAACGTTTATGAGTACGATAGCGCACGTTGCCGCTTTGTCCGAGCCTGACATTTTTACGGTATTTTTCGTTAACAGCTATACTTACTCTATAGTAACTTTCAAGAAGGGTCATTTTTTTGGATGAAGGATCAGTGACAAGTGGAAGCTCTTTTGCGGCAGCAGCACCAATATCTAAAAAATTCACAGACTCTTCACGAATCGGATCCACCTGTTCGATAATGCCAGGAATGCAATCTGAATGGTCCGCAGGGTAAAACTTAACATCTTGACCAATATCCAGGTGCTTTACCTCTTTTTCTGAGACAAATGCATCAATCCGAACGTTATCGATTGCGGCGATACGTCCCAAAGCCTGATGTTTTTTTATATAGCAGCCTGGAATAAGCATCGGATCCCATTCCACCAATTTTCCGGAAATTGTCGCTTTTATAATAAGCTGATTTCGCTGTTCTGTCAGCCCGGACAATTTTTCCTCTATCGAAGCCAATTGTTTTTCCATCTCCGGAACCATTGCCCTCAGTTCTTCATCCATGGTCAACCTTTCAATGTCATGCTGAAGCTGTTTACGGGAAATTAAAAGATACTCGATCTCAGTATTCAAGGATTCTGATTCTAGGCGGGCCAAAACAGCCCCTTTTTTTATCGTTTGTCCCCGTTCCACCAGCGTCTCTTTGAGCTGCCCTTCTCTTGGGGCATAGGCAACCTGGCTATGTACAGGTAAAAATACAGCAGGTGCTTCTTTTGTTCTCGGCAGAGGTAATATTGCCCATCCAGCAGCCAGCAATACGACAGACAGTGTCAAGCACAGTTTCAAGTTAAATTTAATTTGACTTTTCATCTTCATCAACACTTTTATCTCCTCTATAATTGGGCGAACAATAAAGATCATGATTTCCAGAAAAAACAGGATCAATCCTAATGTCTTGGTAAACTTGTAATATACAAGAATGGCGATACCGAGATATAGGAAAAAGCGGTAGTTCCATGCGTAAATCGAATACAAGATTATCTTAAGCTGTTTGCGTGGTTTCGGTTTTAATATAGGGCAGGGTGCATCAAGCCCCAACAGGTTTCGTCGCAAAAACCACTTTGTAAAGTGCGTAGTTTGGGAGGAGAGGTTGTCAATACCCCACAGATCGGAAAGAATATAGTATCCATCAAAGCGCATGGCGGGATTTAAATTTACAAGAAACGTCGACAGGAGTGTAGTGGAAGAAAGTAGAAAGCAGATACTGTTAAAAATCCCCGGAGGTGTTAGTCCCCAAAGTGCCATGGCAAAAGCACCAATAACAAGTTCGACTTTTACGCCGGCAAGTGCAATTGCCAATCTTTTCCTACGACTGCGCAATCTCCAGGCATCTGTAACATCACTATATGCCATTGGAGCAAAAACCATAAAAGCAAGTCCCATGGTCGGCACTCGTACACCATAATGCTTGGCCACAAAGGCGTGACCGAATTCGTGGGCTGTTTTCAGAATAATAATCACAATACTGTATGCGATAAACCCCTTTAAACTGAAAAAATATAGGAAGGTCGATATATAGTTTCCAAAGCGCTGACTCAAAAAGTACAGGCCAATACAGGCAAAGAGCAGATAAATAAATTTAGCTTGCCTAGAAACCAGAATTCTTACTCGGGGCAAGGCTCTGGTCAAAAATTCGTCAGGATATAATATAGGGATGCGAAAGTAGAGATAATGATAAACCAGCCATTTTAAAGGGCCGACTTTTTTGTCAGTAGCAATTTCAAGCAATTGCTGAGCTGGACGCACTTGAGAGTTAATCGTCAACCCTTGAAATTCTGCATCTTCGCACAGTGAAACCACTTCTTCTGGATTCGAATTAAGAGTTGTTTGTTTAGCAAGTTCGCGCATCAATGAAAAGAGGGTTTGGCCTTGTCGGAGTCGTTGCAGCACAGCGGCCTCGCTCCAGCCGATTTTGCTGAAAATTCCTGAAACAGGGTCATGAATCACGTATGTAGGTGAACCGTCTTCTTCAAGTGGCCCGGCAAAGATTTCAATATCCGGTCGAAGGGCAGGTAATGGTACGTCTTGATTTAAAGACAGCATGCGGTTTCTCTTTACATATTATCTGTCACCCTAAATGGGCGAGAGTCGAGGATACCCCAGGTCAGAGGCATCAAGGCCGCAGCTGTAGTCGTCTACCGCAAGGCTTTGATAACGAAGGAAATGGGGTATCATCGGCTTTCCTAAAAGGTAAATAAAATGGGATTTCTTTTAAAATTATATATCTCATTCATAGAAAAATTATAAAAATTCAGTTGAATTCACAAAATAGTTGATAAATTATTCACATATATTGTTTTGCCATTTTATTTACGATCATTAAGGGTGTTAATGTAATCGATAAATTCAGAGCCCGAGGATATGACGAATGCTTGCCCACGGTTTTCGCAGCAACCAGTAGCCCATGCGGACTTCTTCTCCATAAACAATTGCCGAACCTTTTGATCCGACCTTGATTTGAGCTTCAGGCAATGTCAGTTCAGCTTCAGCGATAAAGGAAGCTCCGCCTTGCGGATTATCGGATGTTTGAATTGCCACATAATTCAGTACTGCCTCATATTTAGAACTTGGATCAGCATTTAAAATGAGCTTAATCGGCTTTTGGCGATCGAATCGAATATTGTCATTTTCAGGCAAAAATATTTTCAATTTACTCTTTCCTGGCTGAAAGAGCATTACAACCCGTTCACCGATTTGAACCGGTCGGCCCCGCCAGTATTCAGGATTGTGAACCATGCAGATTCCGTCGGTCGATGCTCGGACTTCCAGATGCTTGGCATTTGATTCAGCCATCTTCAGGCGGATTTGTTCCTGTTCAAGCCGATATTGTAAGCTCTTGATTTCCTCGATGGCCTCGTCATCTCTAAAAGCCCTCACCCTGGAGCGATCATACTGTGACCTGATAATCTGTACCTGCTTCTGGGCGACTTTTAACTCCTGATTAATGATGCGGTCCTCATAAGTGAATAAAAGGTCGCCTTTTTTTACGTACTCTCCGGGATGAACCAATACTTGCTTAATTACGCCTTCCAGCGGTGCGGCGATCATTTCAGGATCTTTCGGGACTATCTCGCAGGGTGCAACAACCCGGAGGGGAATCATCTGGAAATAGAGAAGATAAATTAATAATATACCGGCAAGTGCCATTGTGAGAAGATGCATCCGAAGAGTTCCTTTATTACGCCATCGGGATAAAGGATTAAACTGCTTCCATGCCGTGCTGAAACTTTGAGCCAGCGAATTCATAATTTCACATTCACCGACGTCCCAGGCGTCCTCCCCCCAACGTTCCATCCAAAGACCGGCACGAAGTTTACCATTTTCGATCATTGGAACCCACATGACGGAAAGTCCGGATGTTTTTTTGACCAGAGTTTGCCATTCATTTTTCTGATTTGTCGAGGAGTTGCTTAGGATCTGCAGCGTCTTGTTTTCCTTCAGAGAAGTGATAACAGATTTCCAAAGCCTGACCAAAGGGGATTGGTGGTTGATATCTTCCTGCCCTGACACTCCGATCAGCTTTGGGTGTTTGTTGTCAAAAGACCACAGTACGGCACGATTATAGGCAAACAGGCGATATGTGTTGTTCAAAATACGAAAATTCAGATCCTGTCTGTTTTCACTGGCAAAAAGATCATTCGAGAGTTGGTATAGCGTGCGTAGAATATTGAAGGCTTCTGCGGCAACATGAGAGCCTTTCTTTTCAGGCATGATATTAATTCCCCTTGGAGTGTGTTAACAAGATTTCTCCGGTCATTCCTCCCTGAAGAATATTGCCGGCATTGTCGATTTCAGCAAACATCTGAAATGTAAACGTATTGGATTCCATTTGTGGACTGATATGGGTTATCTTGCATTCAAAATTTTTGTTTATTCCTCTCACTTTGACATTCAGTATTTGTCCTATATCAAGATGCCCATTGAATCCTAATGGTACATGAAATTTGGCTCGCATAATCTGATCATCAACAATTTCAATCAGCGGTTGCCCTTGCTGTACGATTTCATTTTCTTTCACCAGCAATCTAACGACCCGACCATGATAAGGTGCTCGAATTGAACATGCGGACAGTTTTTTTGAAGCTATGGATAGGTCTGCTTTTGCAACATCGAGATCCGCCCTTGCTTTAGCAAATTCAACGTCAGAGACGGATCTCTGGTTATACAGTTTCTGATTCGTTTTATAAACCGTATTGGCATAGGCTAGTAACGCGTTGGCTTTTTTCTTGTCTGCCAAATAAAACTTAGAATCAAAATCAATAAGAACTTCTTTTTCCCTGAATTTTTCTCCCATCTCATGGTGAATTTTCTTGACAACACTTGGGACTTCAGCAGAAAGCGTCGCACTTTTAAGAGGATGAAGAACAACAAGAATTTTTTTGCTCAATTTGTTTGCCATGTCTTCCTGGGCATGGGCTGAATAAGTATGGAACAAAATTACAGAAACAAGGATGATGACATAAAAGCAAATATGACAATTACAGATTCGTTTCATAATATTCCCAATCGCTAGTTATTAAACAGATATTTCTGATTTTTATCGCAGAGTCACCTGGCTTTGTATGCCGTGCGATTGCAAATCAGCACATTGAGCTTCCGCTCCTTCTTTAGTGTAAAATGCCCCTGTAAAAAGTCGGTATGTATCGTTTTCTCCTTTAACGGCATATGTAAAGAAACCGAGTTGGTTGAGCTTTAGGGACATATCCTGCATCGTACTTTCAGTCGTGTAGCAACCGATAAGATTTGCATAAGGTGTCTTTTTTACAGTCACGTCAACAAGTTTATCTTTGGCTATTGCAATGTCTGCTTCTTTCTTGGTTTTGTAATAACCGGAATAACAACCCCACCATATTCCACTTTTCTCATAATTGACCTTTATGGCGTATGGCGTCAGACCTTTTTTCCTATAGCGCGCAATCATTTTCCGGGCTTTTTCCAGGGTACGCCAGCTCGACAGGTGAAGGGAATAGGGGAGCCGGGAATCGGATATACGAGAAATGTCTGATAAATCACCCTTTTTCTTTACCTGATTATCCGGCCTTGCGGTTTCTTTTTTCTCTGAACGGTTTTCTTTCAAAGGTTGATGAGAAGGCTTTTCAGCGATAGTGACATCGTTTTTTTCGGTGTCGAAAGCGGGTGCGACATTTTCTTCCTTCAAAAAGTGAATGTTTCCTATTTCTTCACGTCCGATGGTGTTGAGAATCCTCTGCTTTGCTATCATTAGGTCTGCATAAGTTGATAGCGAACGTACCTGTGAGAACAGGTGTCTGCCTTCGCTTTTAAGTACGTCTTCGATTTTTCCGTTACCTAATTTAGCATGACGTCTGCGTCCTTCCATTAATTGTTCTCGTTTGGACTCAATGTCTTTTGTCTGCCCATATCTCTGAATCGTATATTCATAGTCAACTACGGCAATATTCAATTGAGTCAGGATCGCTGCTGCTATAGAAAGCCGAGATTTTTTGATCAGTTCTTGTGTCTTTATAACCTCCCTTTGCCGGCTCTTCTTATACGGAATCGACAACAAATCAAACGACAGCTTGAGTCCGACATCATGCCAGTCGTTGTAAAAGAGATGTGAATCGGCGTCATAATTGAATCGATAAAAAATAGATGCGTTCGGCGCCATCTTTGTAACTGTTATTCGTGCCTCATCAACGGTGATGAGTTCTTTAAGATCCTGCTCGTAGAGTTCCGGACGTTGATGTAATGCCTCTGTTTCAAGTGCTTTTAAATTTATATCCATTTTTTCTATTGCAAAGCTGAAGTCAACTGGCGCAAGTTCAAAATCGAGCTGTTTCGTTAATCCCATTAAAGTGGCGAGTTTGTGTTTATGTTTTTGAAACTCTTGTTCAAACCCGCTCATTTTCATTTTCATTTCAGATAATGCTGTGGTTGTTTCTAAAACATCTATTTCAGATACTAATCGAGTCTCAATCTGATTTAACAGTATTTTTTCGCGCTTTTGCAGACGGTCGATCAGTCTGTCCGCTATCTGCATTGCTGCTCGAGATACCTGCATCTGCCAGAATGTTTTAGTGACATCTAGCTTTAAATTCTGAATAACACGTCGGCGTATCTGCTCTGAAATTCTAAATCGATTGAAGGCCTGCCTTTGTTGATAATATGAAATGCCAAAATCAAGTAAATTCCACGATAGCTCCAGATCAAATTTTCGTGTAGCTTTGTCTCTGGAATAATTAAAAGCCTGAAAGCCTTCTTCACCAATCAAAGGCTCGGAAAAACTGGCGTTATATTTGTCTCGGTAGCCTAATTCCCCGCCCAATGTCAGTGAGGGAAGCATCTTTAGTTTGGCGCCAACAGCAGCTTCTTCCTGAATATCACGCTCCAATTTAGTGATAGCAGCCTCCAGATTGAATTTTATGGCATACTCAATGGCATCTTCGAGTGTGAGAGGGCCGTCAATGACAGGTTCAAAATGATCCGTTGATTCGACATCTTCAACAAGCGCCATATCATTCAAGGATTTGATATCCTTCTGGAGGTTCTTTTCGCGTATGGATTGCAACTCTTTTTCATTCACGACGTTTGTCTTATTTTGGGCACATCCGGTGAACAAAAAACTTAACATAAAGAATCCTGCAGTCAGTGTCGTTATCAATAAATATTCTTTTTTCATGTTTGAATTATACTGAAGTTAGCTAAACCTTAGAGCTATGCAAATCACATTTTAAGAGTGGTAAATTTATAATGTATACAGCATGTTAATATTGAATCTGAAAATATTATTGTCATCAAAATTAACGCCAATTTGTTTTAATAGATTTTCAAGATTTTTCACACAGCTTAGAGCTTCGTTAACCCCTCCAATGGGGTCTAACTGTACAAACTTTTTTGAATCAACCTGAGAAATGCAATATCCGGGCCAGCATTAAGTCAATCCTATTCCAAGTATTTATAAAAATACAGTAACAGTATTAAAGTTTTAGAGTATTTATGTCGATTAACCATGGAGTAAAGAATTTAATTTAAACGCAAAGAACGGACACGGATAGTTTTTATTCTAAAATAAGCTATAATTACAAATGGTTATAGTCCTATAACTGTAAGTGCTGGTCTGAAAAGCCGCTAACCATTGAATAAAGCAAAGACTGTTCTAACGTTAATTTGCGCTGAAAAAATAGGAGGTTGAACATAAATTTTCCAAACCAGACGGGAAGATATCTAAATTGTTACCGTCATATCATGTAACAGATGATATCAAAAGAGGAGAACACTGGGTTTTGACAGAAATATTAGCTGGTTAACAAGGTCATCTTAAGGCGATTTGGATAATCCACATAGAAGAAAGAAACGTGCTTTCCGGCATTAAATCAGGGACAATCTCTGAAGCTGACGATGCGGCTAATCTATAGGCCGAAGCGGTAAATGCTACAGAAAGTCGGGCAGAAGATTTTCTTTGAAAACATAGGGTTCCACAGAGACAACGTAAGATAGAGAAACAAAATTCTTTTCTGTCAGAAAGCGACAAAAATTTGACGGATTCTGTAGCAATTTTGGTCAGCGTCCGGGTAGGAGCGATCTCACTCAGCCCGAATTGGTAAAATAGCCGGGACTACCCGTTTAGCTGTTAGACTAATTAGATTAATAAAACACACAATAATATCAGACTGTTATCAGGAGTAACCCGATGACACTTCGTATTATCCGTTTGGAAGAAAGGATCGTGCTTGACGGCGCCGGAGCAGGGGCTGTTGCTGAAGCTGCCGATGCTATCGATCCAATTAATGATTCGGTGGAGGCTGCTGAAAGCGAGGCAGATGATGCTTCTTCAGAGGCACAACCTTCCGACGACACCAGTGATGACTTAGCTGCAGACCATCTGACCGGTCCCGTTTCTGAGACAGGCAGTGACACTGTTTTACCGGATTCTGCATCGGTTTTGATCATAAGCGATTCCATTCAAGATGCCGATCAGATGGTGAATGCGGCAAGGGACAATGTCCTGGTCGTCCGCTATTCACCTTCCAATATGACATCTGAAGCCCTCCTTGAAAACATAAAAGATGTATTGGGGGATCAAAAGGTCGAAAGCATTGCTTTTGCGTGTGCTGAAAATGGCGAAGGGAGTATGGAGCTTGCCAGTGACAGTATATTGAGCAATACCACCCTGGCGGTAAGTGAGAACCAGCAGGCGTTCTGGAGCGATATCGGATCACTCATCCAGGACGGCGGCAATATCGATCTGCTTTGTGACGGACTTTCCTCGGGTGAGACAGGCGAACTTTTGATCGACCAGCTTGAAGCAGCTTCCGGATGCAACGTTGAAGTAAGTGATGATTCTGTCGATGCAGGCATATTTGATCTGCGTTATTCCACTGACAGCGGAGCGGTAACCATAGAAATGGAGGGCGGCCAATCCTTTGCCATTAATCATGCGGCTGTTGAGCCAGCAGAAATTGCAGAAGTAGCAACCAACGTGATTTTCGGGGCATCTGGCGAAGGCGCAGACGCAGCAACAGCCGGCCTCAACGTTGTCCTGATTGACACTACGCTAGCGGACTATCAGGATCTTGCAGGCGCAGTTGAACAAGGCACACACGTTGTTTTTTATGACGGGAATACGGAATCGGCTGACGGGGTCCTTACCCGAGCAGTGGACTACGCCGCGTCATCTGGCGAGGCAATCGATTCCCTTTCAATCATGGCCCACGGCACAAGTGGACAGTTCAAACTTGGCAACGAATGGATCGGAGCGGACGACCTGGCAAAACACACCGAGGCCTGGCATGCTCTTGATGCGGTCATGAATGATGGCGGCAACCTCTACCTGTTCGGGTGTAACGTGGCGCAGGATTCCGAGGTCGACCAGGCCCTTTTGGATGAACTTGCCCAGGTGACACATGCCGACGTGTTTGCCTCGGACGACGTTACCGGCGACGGAGGCGATTGGGATCTTGAAGTGGCATCCGCGGGAGATGAGGCGGAGCTAATTGCAGGACTCGACCAACCTTTCGATTTTGAAGCACTTGATGGTTATACCGGCATACTCGCCCCCCCAACCGCTTCTGACAACTCGATCACCACCAATGAGGACACTGCTTACGTCTTCAGTGCGGCAGACTTTAATTTTTCGGATGTGGATGGCGACAGCCTGGAACAGGTTCAGATCACATCACTGGAAAGCGCTGGATCTCTCAAGCTGAACGGTTCTGATGTCACCCTGGACCAGGTGATCAGCAGGGCAGATATCGACGCCGGCAACCTGACGTTTACGCCGGCGGCCAACGCCAATGGCGCGGGCTATGACAACTTCCAGTTCAAGGTACATGACGGCACCGAATACAGTGCCTCAGCCTATACGATGACCGTGGATGTTACACCGGTTGACGACGCCACGGTTATCACGGTTCCATCAAGCCAGAGCGTTGATGAGGACACAAGTCTGGTTTTTTCTACTGGCAATGGAAACCTCGTATCCGTCAGTGACGTAGACACGGGAGAAGACGTCAATGTCACATTGAGCGTCAACGATGGAACATTGTCCTTGGCTCAGACCACGGGTCTGACATTTATTGCCGGTGACGGATCAGGCGATACCACCATGACCTTTACCGGTTCTGTTTCTAACATTAATTCTGCCCTCGATGGGATGACTTTCTCTCCCGATGCAGACTTTAACGGCTCAGTGGATCTCGACGTGACGGCCACTGGTGTCGTAGATTTTAAAGAATCCGTTTTGGCCCAGTCTCCTGTTTCTTACTGGAAGCTGGACGAAACGTCGGGGACATCGGCTTCAGATGAATCAGGCAGTCACTCCGGGACCTATACCAATGGGGTCACAGTGGGTGGAGACGGGATTACCGATGGGGCAAAGGCTCCAACTTTTGACGGAATCAATGACTACATTGAGATCGCCCACCATGATGACTTTTTGTTAGACGACGGTACCATTCAGCTCTGGTTCAAGACACCCGATATTAACACGCGAGGTGAGCTCTTTTCCAAAGACTCTTCAGACAATGACACGGGAGGGCACGTCACTACGTGGGTTGAGAATGGCGAAGTAAACGTGCGCTTCCAGAGCACAACGGCTACCTACACCGCCAGCGGAGGAACCCTCCAAGCTGATCAGTGGCACCAAATGGTTTTAACCTTTGGTTCGGGAGGAATGAAACTCTATGTGGATGGCCAGCTTGTTGATAGCGATCCTTACACTGGTGGTTTGGGAACGACCTCTGGCGGCGCTGGGAACTATGAGCCGATCGTCATTGGAGCGAACACATGGGCCAGCGGGGATTTGCAGGCCACTCCATTGAGCGACTATTTCGAAGGCCAGATTGATGAGGTCGCCATTTTTAGTGATGCCTTGAGTGCCACAGAAATCGACATTCTTTATGACGCTGGATTAGGAATTGGCGGGGGGACTGCGTCTTCGGATTCTGTGACAATCACAGTAAATGCGATTCAGGATGCTCCGACTGCCGCGGCCAACACGGTCACCACCAATGAGGATACTGCCTACACTTTCACTGCGGCCGACTTCAACTTCACGGATGTGGACGGTGACAGCCTGACCCAGGTCCAGATCACAACACTGGAGAGCGCCGGATCTCTCAAACTGAGCGGAACTGACGTCACCCTGGATCAGGTGATAGCCAAGGCCGACATCGATGCGGGCAATCTAACGTTCACACCGGCCTCCGATGCCAACGGCTCGAGTTACGACAACTTCCAGTTCAAGGTACATGACGGCACCGAATACAGTGCCTCAGCCTATACGATGACCGTGGATGTTACCCCGGTTGACGACGCCACGGTTATCACGGTTCCATCAAGCCAGAGCGTTGATGAGGACACAAGTCTGGTTTTTTCTACTGGCAATGGAAACCTCGTATCCGTCAGTGACGTAGACACGGGAGAAGACGTCAATGTCACATTGAGCGTCAACGATGGAACATTGTCCTTGGCTCAGACCACGGGTCTGACATTTATTGCCGGTGACGGATCAGGCGATACCACCATGACCTTTACCGGTTCTGTTTCTAACATTAATTCTGCCCTCGATGGGATGACTTTCTCTCCCGATGCAGACTTTAACGGCTCAGTGGATCTCGACGTGACGGCCACTGGTGTCGTAGATTTTAAAGAATCCGTTTTGGCCCAGTCTCCTGTTTCTTACTGGAAGCTGGACGAAACGTCGGGGACATCGGCTTCAGATGAATCAGGCAGTCACTCCGGGACCTATACCAATGGGGTCACAGTGGGTGGAGACGGGATTACCGATGGCGAAAAAGCGCCCACCTTTGACGGTATCAATGACTACATTGAGATCCCCCACCATGATGACTTTTTGTTAGACGACGGTACCATTCAGCTCTGGTTCAAGACACCCGATACTAACTCACGAGGAGAGCTCTTTTCCAAGGACTCTTCAGACAATGACACGGGAGGGCACGTCACTACGTGGGTTGAGAATGGCGAAGTAAACGTGCGTTTCCAGAGCACAACGGCTACCTACACCGCCAGCGGAGGAACCCTCCAAGCTGATCAGTGGCACCAAATGGCTTTAACCTTTGGTTCGGGAGGAATGAAACTATATGTGGATGGCCAGCTTGTTGATAGCGATTCTTACACTGGTGGTTTGGGAACGACCTCTGGCGGCGCTGGGAACTATGAGCCGATCGTCATTGGAGCGAACACATGGGGCAGCGGGGACTTGCAGGCCACTCCGTTGAGCGACTATTTCGAAGGCCAGATTGATGAGGTCGCTATTTTTAGTGGTGCCTTGAGTGCCACAGAAATTGACAATCTTTATGACGCTGGATTAGGAATTGGCGGGGGGACTGCGTCTTCGGATTATGTGACAATCACAGTAAATGCGATTCAGGATGCTCCGACTGCCACGGCCAATACGGTCACCACCAATGAGGATACTGCCTACACCTTCACTGCGGCCGACTTCAACTTCACGGATGTTGACGGTGACAGCCTGACCCAGGTCCAGATCACCTCACTGGAGAGCGCCGGATCTCTCAAGCTGAGCGGAACTGACGTCACCCTGGATCAGGTGATAACCAAGGCCGACATCGATGCGGGCAATCTGACTTTTACTCCAGCAGCGGATGCAAATAGTGCCGGATACGACAACTTTCAGTTCAAAGTTCATGACGGCATCGAATACAGTGTTTCAGCCTATACGATGACCGTGGATGTAACCGCGATCAATGACGCGCCGACTGCATCTGACAATACGGTTACCACCAATGAAGATACCACGTATACGTTTACGGCAGCCAACTTCAACTTCACGGATGTGGACGGTGACATCCTGACCCAGGTGCAGATTACATCACTGGAGTCTATCGGATCTCTTAAACTCAGCGGATCTGACGTCACACCGGACCAAGTGATCAGCAGGGCTGACATTGATGCTGGTAATTTGACTTTCACACCGGTCCCCGATGCCAATGGCGCAGGCTACGATTCCTTCCAGTTCGAGGTACATGACGGGACCGAATATAGTGCAGGCGCCTACCAGATGACCGTGGATGTTACTGCTGTTGACGATGCACCGGTAGACCTGCGGACGACAGCAACAACTGATGGCGGAATTAATCTGAATAATGATGGTGGTAACGACGTTTACCTGGTTGCGGATAATGGAGGCGCGCTCCTTGGTGGACTAACTACTGTGACCATCGAAACATCATTCTCGATAAGCACACTCGCAGGAGACGTCACACCGTTGCTA
>CAVVZC010000012.1:0-37979 GCA_963752565.1 uncultured delta proteobacterium
AAAGGAGGATTTGACTATGGGAAAAATTAGAAAAAAGCACAGTCCGCAGTTTGTATGTCTTCAAAAGGTTTTGGACAAATCAGGCATAAAAATAAGAGAGGGTTTCAGATTCCAAATACCTTTTTCCGGTCGTTTAAGCAACCTTTAAAGAGCAATTATACCTCCTACGTTGAAGCATTGTATTTTTCTTGATTCTTTCACGCCTTGTCAGGATCTCACGCCCCTTACCATAGTATACATCAGCTGGTGTCAAATTGTTCAACGCTTCATGATAGCGATTATTGTTGTAATATTCGATAAAAAGATCAATTTGATCCATTAGTTCATCGGGACTGTAATAATTTTCAAGAAGCAAGATATTTTTCATCGAGCGATGATAGCGCTCGATTTTGCCCTGGGTCATCGGGTGATACGGCCTGCCGCGGGTATGGGCAATCCCTTCCTGCTCCAGATATTCTTTTAACGCCTTAGAAACATAGCAAGGGCCATTATCCGAGAGCAGCCGGGGACGATGTACCACCTTGGGATCCCGAAAGCCGGTAAACTCAATGGCCGCTTCAATCGTTTCCTTAACCTCGTCGGTGGACATGCCGGTGCACAGCTGCCAAGCCAGTATATAGCGTGAATAATCATCAAGAATAGTGCTCAGATAGTACCAGCCCCAGTGAACGACCTTGAACCAGGTAAAGTCCGTCTGCCACAGCTCATTGGGCGCTCTGGTTGGATTGGGAAACTTATCCTGTGCCGTTACAACTGTGTATACCGGGCTGGTTACCAGATCATTGGCTTTCAGTATCCGGTATACCGTTGATTCAGAAATATAATACCCACGGGTATCCGTAATGTACCAGGCCAGCTCACGGGGTGATTTTTCCGGGTGTTCAAGAGCTGTCTCCACCACACGCTGCTTTTCCCAGGGCGGTATCGCATTCCAGAACTGCTTCGGTGGGCGGTATCGATTGGCCAGAGCTTCAAAGCCTCCTTCCTGATACCGCCGATACCACTTGTAAAACGTACTGCGATTGATGTTGAGCTCCAAAAGCGTCTGCTTTATACTCACCGGGGATTCTTCTACCAACCGGATGATTTGCATCTTTTCTGATTGACTGTAACGCATATATCGCCTCAGCTTCACTCCAGCCCATTCAAACTTTTTTTTAGCACACGATTTTTCAGGCTCAACTCCGCTACCAGTTGTTTTAACTGTTCATTTTCCTGGCGCAGCTCACTTACTTCATCGCTGTTCGCTTCACGAATCGTATCCCCCTTGAGCCTGCGTTTGCCTGCTTGTAAAAAAGTTTTGCTCCATTTGTAATACAGACTTGGAGCGATGCCCTCTCGACGACAGATAGCGGCGATGCTGTCTTCGCCCTTCAGACCTTCTAAAATGATCCTGATTTTCTCTTCAGAATTGAATTTGCGGCGGGTTTTGCGTTTGATCTCTCTAACCACAGATTCAGGATTTTTACTGGTTTTAGGTTTCATCTGGTCCTCCTTTCACAATCATCGATTATAACCTAAAACCGTCTCTTATTTATACCTTAAATCTGTCCACTTTCCTTTGAAACGATACATTATTTTGTTTTTTTAATTCCAATAAATCCTGCTATCATCAATGCTATACCCAAAAAATATACGTACCTTCCATTATCTATAAAATAATATCCAGAAACAAATAGAACAACTCCTACGATTCCTATGATAGGAAACAAATTTCTCATATCATTTCCAAATTCATTATTTCAATTAAGATAGTTTAAAAGATATGGAATTATTTGTCAAAAAAAAGCAGGGCCTTCTGTGCCCTGCTTGTATTAGCCCGATAGACTCTTTTTGCAAAACCACACAAGAGACTACCAAGCATCTCATACTTTTAGCTTCCCTCAATGCCGTTATTAGCTCGATTTTATTAAGTTATATAAATATATATATCTGATCGAGAACTAAGATGCACGGGCATCAGAGAAGCTTTAATCATAAATTAATACTTATATGAATTCTGTCAACGTGCTTTGATTGGTTTTTTGATTCATATGAGAAGGGTTCTGATGTGGACATATTTATCAATAAATGAACCCGTAATGGGACATGCTTATCAGAAAATGGGCATGGAAAAATTTAGATGCATGTTCTGGTATGGGCTAAAATATTTTAGAAAGATCTGTGTGCAAGATTATGTCAATGCACTTTGAATTGTCTGAGGGTCATGGATGGGGTAGGGGGGTATGCCCCCCCGTCCATTGAAATCACTAATTGAAAGATGAAAAAGAAAGGTGGTACAATAGTGACACAAAAATGGATTGAAAATAAAAAGGAGTTAACCGTTGTCGGCCAACTCCTTGTTTTTATTGGTAGCGGGGAGAGGATTTGAACCTCTGACCTTCGGGTTATGAGCCCGACGAGCTACCTGACTGCTCCACCCCGCATCAAAGAATTAAGAAGGCAAAATTAACCAAATATAGAAAATAAGTCAAGCTGTTTTTTTGAGATCTAATAGCGAGGAGATTAAAGACCTTATCCGTTTTTGTTCGGCACCAGACGCATTTTTTTCATTTTTGTACCGCAAAAGGAGCCGCTTGGTTCTGCTTGTGTGCCCTGATATGATTTCAATGGATGACCTGGTGATTTTAAGCCATTTTGCCAGGTGTTGAATGCACATCTTGTTGGCAGCACCATCCACAGGTGGCGCCGTAAGCTTAATTTTCAGGGCGTCGCCATGCCGCCCGGCGATCATGTTCTTTGAGGATCGAGGCTGAACAAAGACTTTGAGTATAATTCCGTTACTATTTTCCTGTATAAATGGCATTTTCACCAACGACACTAATCTTTTTCGCTGTGTTTGATTGTATTGATGATACGGGTGGAGGAAATATCTTCGGTTACGGGAATCAGAACCACCTTTCCCCCAAGCGCTTCAACACGTTCGCGGCCGAAGACTTGTGTGGTTGTGTAGTTGGAACCCTTGGTCAGAACATCCGGTTGTATGATTTCGACAAGTTTGATGAGCTCTTGGGAGGAAAAAACGACCACAAAATCAACAGTGTCAAGGGCGCTTAAGATCTTGACCCGTTCTTTTGAATTGAGTACAGGCCTTCCCGATCCTTTCAAGAGTTTCACGGATTCATCATCATCGATGGCAACGATAAGGATGTCTCCCAGTTGTTTTGATGCGGAAAAGAGCCTGATATGGCCGGCATGCAAAAGATCAAAGCAGCCGTTGGTCATTACCAACCGCTTTCCTTTTTTCTTGAGGTCTTCCACGAGCGCCGAAAGTTCGGATAAATCTTTGTATTTTGATGGCAGGCCATTATCATCCGACTTCAGGGCCGAAGCGAGTTCCTGCTTTGAAATCGTTGCAGTTCCGACCTTCCCCACGACGATTCCGGCGGCGGTATTGGCAATGGCCACGCTGTTGTGGATGGAAGCCCCTGATGCAAGGGCCAGACCAAAGACCGCAAGAACCGTATCGCCGGCGCCTGAAACATCGAAAACCTGACGCGCCTTAGCCCTGACTCGGTAGGGTTTTCTGTTTTTTTCAAAAAGAACCATCCCGTCTTTGCCGCATGTGATCAGAAGATTATCGAGGCTTATGTTTTGAAGAATTTTGTTTGCCGCTTGTTCGAGACTCGATTCATTATTGATTTCCACACCCGAGGCAAGGGCGGCTTCTTTTTTGTTGGGTGTGAGAAGCGATACACCTGAATATTTTGAAAAATCGAGTCCTTTTGGATCGACGATGGTCATCTTTTTGTGTTTATTCGCAGATGCAGTCACCTTAGATAGCAGGTTTTTGGTAATCAGACCTTTCCCATAGTCTGAGATCAAAACCACATCGATATCGGGCATTTTATCCTCTATGAGACGTATCATTTTTTCCAGTGTCGGCCCTGATATGTCTTGTTTTGTTTCTCTGTCGATTCTTAGCACATGCTGATTTGCGGCGATAATTCTGGTTTTCTGGGTGGTGGCTCTGTCAGGCTCCTGGATGATTCCTGCAGTATCGACGCCGAGTTCGTTGAATCGTTTGAGAAGAAGCTGTCCGTTTCGACCGGTACCGATGACACCCGCTGTAGATACTATTGCACCCAGTGCTACAGCATTGTTGACGACATTGCCGGCACCTCCAAGAACAAAATCCTCCTTTTGGATGGCGACCACCTGTACCGGGGCTTCAGGGGATATCCGGTCAACTTCACCCCATAGGTATTCATCGAGCATTAAATCTCCAACAACAAGGAGACGGCATAGATCAAATTTTGAAATGTCAACCAGCATCTGAGTTCTCGGCAATACTGTCCATTAAAAATTTAGGTGGTCGTATCACACGACCGCCGCTGTCTACACATGCATGCTTTGTATACCCGCTGGCAAGGAGTTTATCGTTGTTTTCGTCGAATATTTTATAATCGAATTTCATACCCGCTCTGTAGTGTGGGTCGAGGGACGTTTCAATCAGCAGAATATCGTCATACTGTGAAGGCGCGTTAAACTTGCAATGCATCTCGGATAAAGGAAGAAAGATACCTTTTGACTCTATGGATTTGTAAGGAATTCCCATGGACCTGAACATTTCGGATCGACCGACCTCAAACCATCTGAAGTAGTTTGCATGATAAACAAAACCCATTTTATCTGTGTCACCGTATCTCACCCGGCATGTGGTTTTATGGGTGGTCATTACATGATCTCCAGATGATTTCCCCCGGGATTATTCTTAGACCTAAATCCTTCAAATGTCGAGTTTGCTGTTTCGAGAACAGTTTATGCAGGTTTTGGGTTTGTATTGTATGACAATATTTTCTCAATAATACTTTTCAGCGATTCATAACTGAAGGTTACCGGAAATTCCGGGAACTCATTTTTTACGTTATCCGGTGGATTAAAAAGAATACCGTTGTCCGCTTCTTTGAGCATGGTGATGTCATTATATGAATCGCCCACAGCGATGGTGTTGTAGTTCAAGCTTTTTAACGAAATCACCGCTTCCCGTTTAGCGTCTTTCTGTCGCAGAACATAATCCGAGATAAACCCGTCGGGTGCTATGGATAGGGTGTGGCAGAGAAGTGTCGGCCAACCCAGCTTTTCCATCAAAGGGCGTGCAAACTGGTCAAATGTGTCTGAAACAACAATGATCTGTGTGCGAGATCTGATCCAGTTCAGAAATTCCACCGCCCCATCAAGGGGATTCATGGTGGCGATTACCGCTTTAATATCATCAATTTTAAGATTGTTCTCATCAAGAATTGCAAGACGTCTTTCCATTAATACATTATAATCGGCGATATCACGCGTTGTCAGGCGAAGTTCTTCAATCCCTGTTTTTTCGGCGACGTTGATCCATATTTCCGGGACAAATACACCTTCCAGGTCGGAACAAACAATATTCATATAACCTCACTTTCATTATTTAATCTTCTTCATTTTCATCCTCAATCCGTATAAGCACCGGTCGATCGCTGACCACATCGAGGTTGTAAATATCGGACAAAGCGCCTTGTACATCCGCTTCTCTGGCGCGATGGGTGAGCATAACAATGGGAACCGCACCTTTGGTCGTTCTTCCTTTTTGGTGTACGGATTTGATACTAATATCATAATCACCCAGAATTCCGGATATTTTTGACAGAACTCCGGGCCGATCCAGAGCGGAAAATCGGAAATAATAATGTTGCCGTATGTCTACTATGGGGCGCACCGGAATTTTGCGAATATGATCCATCTGGTAAGACAGTGACGGAACTCTTCCGATTGAACCCGATAAGATGTTGCGAGCAAGATCAATAACATCGCTCACCACTGCGCTGGCGGTGGGCATCATCCCCGCGCCGAATCCGTATAGCATCATGTCACCGATGGCATCACCGGAAATGGTGACGGCATTGAGAACACCGTTGACGCCGGAAAGGGGATTGGCAAAAGGAATCATGGTGGGATGAACTCTGGCTTCAATGGCATTGCCGGAATCCTTTGTAATGGCAAGGAGTTTGATTCTGTAGCCGAACTGCCCGGCAAACTCGATATCCATGGGAGTGATTCTTGAAATCCCTTCGATGTAGATATCGTTAAAATTGATTTCCATGCCATAAGCTAGAGAAGTCAAAATGGCCAGTTTGTGGGCAGCGTCGATACCTTCAACATCCAGAGTCGGATCTGCTTCGGCAAACCCGTTCTTCTGGGCTTCCGTGAGCACATCTTCGAAACTGCTGCCGTCTTCGGTGCTCTGGGACAGGATGTAGTTGCAGGTTCCGTTGAGGATCCCTGCCATGGATTTTATATGATTTCCAGCCAGAGACTCCCGCAAGGACTTGATGATGGGCATGCAGCCTCCTACACTGGCTTCAAAGGCAAGATCTACGCCGTGTTCCATAGCGGATTTGAAAATAACGTTGCCGTGAAGGGCCAACAGGGCTTTGTTTGCAGTGACGACCGGTTTGCCGTTTTGGATGGCTTTTAAAATAAGATCTTTGGCAATTCCTTCGCCGCCGATCATTTCGATGATAATGTCAATGTCAGGATCATCCACCACTTTAAATGCATCCGGGATCAACATCCCGTCATTAAATTGAATGCCGCGATCTGTTTTTAAGTCAATATCCGCAATATGTTTCAGGTTCAAAACAGCGCCAACCCGAGAAAAAATCAGATCTTTGTTTTCAATCAAAATTTTGGCAACGCCCGTACCCACCGTTCCGCAGCCGAGCAAACCCACATTGATTGTTCTCATGTTAATCCCCAGACAGGATTGCTATCCCGATTGACCAAAAACAGTCCATCGGATGTTATCGGTTCTTCATGCAATATCCCGCACAGTTCGCGCAGATTACAGGATCTTTCGAATACCCCTTATGGCCTGGTTGATGCGCATATTGTTTTCTATCAAGGCAAACCGCACGTATTCATCCCCGTACTCGCCAAATCCCAGACCCGGTGCAACTGCCACGCCGGCTTCATTGATGAGCATTTTTGCAAATTCTACGGATCCCATTTCTATGTATTTATCCGGAATTCTGCCCCATACAAACATGGTCGCTTTTGGGCTTTCTATTTCCCATCCCACACGCTGGAGTCCGGATATCAGGGCATCTCTCCGCGTTTTATAGGTGTCGCAAATTTCTTTGACGCACTCCTGCGGCCCGTTTAAGGCGATGATGGATGCAATCTGAATCGGCTGGAAAATTCCATAATCCAGATAACTTTTTATCCGTCTGAGGGCGCCCACGACCTCTTTGTTACCCACACAGAAGCCCACCCGCCAGCCCGGCATGCTGTAACTCTTGGAGAGTGAAAAAAATTCCACCCCCACGTCTTTGGCGCCTTTGACCTGAAGAAAACTGGGCGGCTCATAGCCGTCAAACGCGAGGTCCGCATAGGCAAAGTCGTGGACGATCATGATGTCGTGTTCCTTGGCATAATCTACGATATTTTCAAAAAACTCGATATCTACGACTTCTGTGGTCGGGTTATGCGGATAACTGATAATTAAAACCTTTGGCCTCGGCCAGGTCTGTCGTGTGGCGTGCATCAGGTTATCGAAAAAATCGTTGCCGGGACCGACGGGTATTCCCCTTACATCACCTCCGGATATAATCGCAGAGTAAGGGTGGATAGGATAGGTTGGGTTCGGCGTGAACACCACATCTCCGGGACGAATGGTAACAAGAATGAGATGGGATATTCCTTCTTTGGCGCCGATGGTGGCGATAGCTTCGGTGTCGGGATCGATGTCGACGCCATATCTGCGTTCATACCAGCTTGAAATCGCCATTCTCAACTTGGTAATTCCCATGGATGCAGAATATCGATGATTTTGCGGTTTTTGGGCGGCTTCAGTCAGTTTGTCCACAATGTGCTGTGGTGTGCCGATGTCGGGATTCCCCATTCCAAGGTCAATAATATCCTTTCCGGCGTGTCTGGCCTCCATTTTAATCTGGTTAACGGTTGCAAAAACATACGGTGGAAGTCGATCGAGCCTGGCAAAAGTTTTCATAAAAATAACCTCATAAAGTTCATGCAAAATTCAGGTTGTAAAAAGTCGAATTGAATGGTCTGAAAATTTGTTTTGCCTTTTATTTACAATACTAAGCATCTCATGTCAAAAAATTTGTTTTGACTTTTAAATGAACACGAATTAATTTTTCATTTTTAACGTTAACGTTGCAAAAGTCAAGGATGCCGTAGATCCCCCCGACAACGTAATCTTCATTTCACTACGAGAGACGTCAAGGGTGAAGCCCCGTTATACAACAAAGCGGGATAGACCTCCGTCGTCTACCGCGAATCCTTGACAACAAAGGAGATGCGGTATCATCGACTTTCCCAACGGGCAAATAATACGGCGAATTTAAAACCCTTTGAGAAATGCACTTTATGGGAATTTCAGCAATCGGTTCGGAAAAAGCCTATACCCTTGAATAATAATATTTATCAATACTCGGCGTGCTATTTATGTAACGATAGGATAAGCATTGATCGTCGAACAATTTTAAAGGTAATAACATGACAAAACCACTGACGTATGCGGATGCAGGAGTAGATATTGATAAAGCTGACGAATTTGTCGGAAGTATTAAAAAAATTGCCAAAAAGACCTTCAGATCAGGCGTTATCAGCGAAATCGGGGGATTCGGCGGGATGTTTTCACTCAACATCGCCAGCATGGAAAGTCCGGTTCTTGTCAGCTCCACAGATGGTGTTGGAACCAAACTCAAAATTGCTTTTATGATGGGAAAACACGATACCATCGGTATTGATCTGGTTGGCATGTGTGTGAATGATATCGTCGTTCAGGGTGCAAAACCTCTGTTTTTCCTCGATTACCTCTCCATGGGAAAACTTGAAACCAAAACCGCCACGGATGTCATCACGGGTATCGGTGAAGGATGCCGGATGGCCAGGTGTGCCCTTATCGGCGGGGAAACCGCAGAAATGCCGGGGTTCTATAAAGACAATGAATATGATCTTGCCGGTTTTGTGGTAGGTCTTGTTGAAAATAACAAAATAATCGACGGCTCGGGAATTCATGTTGGCGATCAACTCATCGGAATTTCGTCCAGTGGGCTTCACAGCAATGGATATTCTCTGGTACGAAAGGTCTGCTTTGAGATTCTCGGATTGAAGATCGACACATATGTATCGGAACTCGGCCGAACCATCGGTGAAGAACTCCTTACTCCGACACGGATATACTCTGAGACCATTCACAGCATTATCAAAGATCTGCCTGTTTTTGGACTTGCCCATATTACCGGTGGCGGAATTACAGATAATATTATTCGGATTATTCCGCAAAGTTGTAATGTTGTCTTGCGTAAAAACAGTTGGGATGTACCGTCTGTATTTACATATTTGCAGCAGGCCGGCAATATATCGGAAAAAGAAATGATGCGGACGTTTAACAATGGCATCGGTCTGATTGCCGTTGTTCACGAAAAGAGTGCCCAGGAAATTCTGGATCGTCTCATCGCCATGAAAGAGAACGCTTTTTTTATTGGAGAGGTTGTGGAACGAAAGGGAACGAAAGAGCGGGTTCAGTGGGTGTGAAAGCAGATCGTCCATACCGCTTATCAAAAAGCGCCTGTAATGAAACTGAAAATCGAACATAGCGACAATAAACGGGGTTTTTTAAATATCAAAAACCCATTCTTAAAGCTGATGAAATGGGTTGAGAAGGCACAGAAAGGAAAAACCGTCTGCAAAGGCTGAGCAGCGAAAAAAGCCGGTGCCGGGAGTGCAGCGGGAACAACAAAAAAGTAATGATAATCCTCGGCATTGAAACATCCTGCGATGAAACCGCTGCCGCTGTTGTTGTTGACGGCAAAAAAATACGATCTTCCGTTATATCGTCCCAGATCGCCGTACATCATCCCTACGGCGGGGTTGTGCCTGAGCTGGCTTCAAGGAAACATATTGAAGCGATTGTACCGGTGGTCAACACGGCATTATCTGATGCAGGCATTGATTCAAAAGCCCTTGATGCCGTTGCGGTGACCCGTGGACCCGGACTCGTGGGGGCATTGCTGGTGGGGTTCTGCTTTGCCAAAGCGTTTTCATTTGCACTGGAAATCCCTTGGGTGGGCATCAATCACCTTGAAGGTCATATCAATTCCGTGTTTTTGGAATCGGATCCGCCGCCGTTTCCCTTTGTCGCACTTCTTGCCTCCGGGGGACATACCAGTATCTACCATGTCACTTCTCACACCAGATATGAACTTATGGGACAGACAAGAGATGATGCTGCCGGAGAAGCCTATGATAAGGTGGCCAAAATGCTTGGCCTCGGCTATCCGGGCGGTGCTGTCATCGACCGGCTCTCCCAAAAAGGAGCGCCTGAAAATATTTCTTTTCCCAGACCGTATATCGATAAATCAACCTTTGATTTTAGTTTCAGCGGACTTAAAACCGCTGTAAGGCGATATATTCAGATCCACAGTGATGACGACCTGCACCGGATTCCCGATATTGTGGCTGGATTTCAAGAGGCAGTGGTGGATGTTTTGTCATATAAAATTGTTCATGCTGCAATGGCCAAAGGATGCGACCATGTTGCCATCGTGGGCGGTGTGGCTGCAAACAACCGATTGAGGGAAAAGATCAGACATGATGCCGAACGCAAAGGGTTGACGGTTCATATTCCTTCTGTCGAGCTTTGCGGCGATAATGCCGCCATGATTGCCGCCATCGGATACCACTATATAAAAAATGGCATCGTGTCCGGTCTGGGAGAGGATGTGTTTTCTAGGATAAAGATATAACTCAAGTTTCGCACCCCGATATTGTTAAAAAGCCTTGTGATTAGCAAGCTGAAATAGTTTTTCTAAGGTAAAATATTTCATGGGTGCATCATCGTGCGGCACCCAAATATAAAGTGATCACTATATTGAAATATGATCTGTGAACGATCCGAATGATATCCTTGACTTGTTTGGACAAAAAGGGGAATAATATGGACGAATTCGTGAATTTTCATGTAAGATTAAGGTATTAAAGGAACAGAGACGCTTGAAAGTAATAATAGTTGGTGCCGGTGAAGTCGGGTTTCATATTGCAAGTCACCTGGCCCGGGAAAACAAAAATGTTGTTGTTATTGACAAAGATCCCGTTGCGATTCGACGAGTATCTGATAATATTGATGTTCAGGTCGTCATCGGAGCCGGAAGCAGCCCTGTGATGTTAAAGGAAGCCGGTATAATAGAGGCAGAGATACTTCTTGCAGTCACAGACAGTGATGATACCAACCTTGGAGCATGCCTGGTCTCAAACCTGATTTCTCCAACAACAAAGAAACTGTGTCGCATCCGGGATGCCGACTTTGATGAATATCATGAGGCTTTCAGGGAACATGCGCCACATATCGACACGATTATCAATCCGGAGATCGAAGTTGTAAAGAAAATTTTCAGGCTTATGAATGTGCCCGGCGCGGTGGATGTCGGCAATTTTGCAGATGGTCGAGTTGTATTTATAGGGATATATTTAGACGAATCGGCAAGGCTGGCCGGTGTTCGCCTTTCAGACATTTATGCCAAGACTGGAAAACAAAGTCCACTTATCGTTGCCGTTGTTCGAGATGAAGAGCTGATTATCCCCAGGGGGAAACACAAGCTCAAAGCAGGAGATCTCATCTATTTTATCAGTGAAAAAGAAAAACTGACGGAATCCCTGTCGATTTTTGATAAACATGTCGAGCCCATTGGACGAGTTATAATTGTCGGCGGTGGGAGCATCGGATTCAGACTGGCTTCTTTGCTTGAAGAGAATTCCATCTCTACCAAAATAATTGAAAAGAATCCGGATCGGTGCATAGAGCTTGCTGAGAAGCTTAATAAGGCCGTCGTTCTTCACGGAGACGGTTCTGATCAAGAGCTGCTGAGGGAAGAGAATATTCAGGATACGGATTTTGTGGTTACCCTGACAAACGATGAGGAAACCAATATCCTAACCTCTCTTCTTGCCAAGCGGATGGGGGCATCCAAAATTATTACAAAGGTTAGCAAGTTCAGTTACATTCCTTTGATATCGATGATAGGTCTGGAGCAGGTTGTGAGCCCGAGACTTTCTGCCATCAATACCATTTTGCAGCATATACGTGTGGGCAAGGTGCTTGCAGCCAAATCCATTATAGACGAGCAGGCTGAAATCATGGAAGCTGTAGCGTTAGAAACTTCCGCAATCGTCGGTAAACCCATCAAGGAAATTTCCATTCCGAAAGAGGCCCTGGTGGCCGGCATAATGCGCAAGAATACGGTCATTATCCCCTCTGGTGAGAGTGTCATTGAGCCCAATGACAGGATCATCATTTTTGCAAAAAAACAAGCCATCCCAAAAATCGAAAAAATCCTTGCAGTAAAACTGGAGTATTTTTAAATGCGATGGTCTTTTATCCTGAATATTATCGGGATGCTCATCATTTTTTTGGGGATTTGTATGATATTTCCCCTTTTTTTTGGACTTTACTTCAAGGATCAAAGTGTTATTCCTTTGGCGCAATCCATAGGAATCACCATTGGTTCCGGTTTGTCCATTGTTCTGTGTTTCAGGAGGATAAAAGTAGAACATATCAGCCATCGTGAAGGAATGGCGATCGTCGCCATCGGTTGGACTGCCATAGGATTTTTCGGGGCATTTCCGTTTTATCTGGGACCTGAAGTCGAAACATTCGTGGACGCGTTTTTTGAATCTGTTTCCGGGTTTACCACAACAGGATCATCAATTTTAACCAATATAGAGGCGGTATCAAAAGGACTCCTTTTCTGGCGAAGCTTTATCCAATGGCTTGGGGGAATGGGCATCATCGTCTTATCCGTGGCGATCCTTCCCTTCTTGGGTGTTGGCGGCATGCAGCTCTATAAGGCAGAAGTTCCGAGTCCCGTTCCAGACAAGCTTAAACCTCGCATCAGAGATACGGCCACAGTTCTCTGGAAGGTTTATGCGCTTATTTCAATGACACAGGTCCTCCTTCTCATGATCGGAGGAATGAGTCTTTATGATGCCCTGTGTCATGCCTTCACAACAATGCCGACCGGCGGATTTTCAACCAAAAACGCTTCCATCGCTCATTATGACAGTGTCTATTTTGATACAATAATCATTATCTTTATGCTCATGGCCGGAATTAATTTTTCGCTTCATTACCAGTTTCTAAGGGGAAAACCACTTGCATTCTGGCGGGATTCGGAGTGCCGTTTTTTTCTCGGTTCGGTATTAATTTTAATGGTTATCGTGACATTCAATATTTATGGAACTGTATACGAAACCATGGGTCGTGCCTTTCAATATGGTGCTTTCCAAGTGGTTTCAATTGTTACCACTACCGGTTATGCCACAGCCGATTATGAACTATGGCCTGCCATGTCCCAGCTTATCCTACTGTTATGTATGTTTTTAGGGGCATCGGCGGGTTCAACAGGTGGCGGAATGAAATGCCTTCGCGTCATGCTCGCTTTTAAATATTGCTATAAAGAACTTTTTATCCTGATCCATCCCCGTGCGGTCAAGCATATAAAAATTGGGGGAGTGTCTGTCCACGAAGATGTTGTCCGTAGTGTACTGGGTTTTATGGGGCTTTACGTCGGATTGTTTGCTTTTTCCTCTGTACTGATTGCAAGCATGGGGGTTGATTTGATTACTTCGGTTGCTTCGGTTGCCGCCACCATCGGAAATATAGGACCCGGCCTTGGGATGGTGGGCCCGACGGACAACTTTGCTCAAATACCCTATCTGGGCAAATGGGTGCTCATATGGTGCATGCTTTTGGGAAGGCTTGAGATATATACGGTGATTATCCTTTTCGTACCGGAATTTTGGCGGAAATAAAGTGATGATCCGAATATAATTATCGAATCCCGGGCACATAACAAAAAAGCCCCTGGATAGAAATACCAGGGGCTGGAGAAAGGAGGTTAGGCAAGGGTAAACGGTTATTTTATTCTGCCTAACGCTCACATAATAATGCCACAATGTGGCATGTCAAGACATTTTTGATAAAAAATCCACGAGCAAAACCCACACGACCCAAAAAGGGCGCAACTGTCAGATATAAAGGAAATCTAAAAAAAAACGATAAAAGGGCAGGGCATATCGCAATTTTGAACAATAAAAAGGGTTTAACAGCGTTTATCACCGTTAAGCCCTTTGTTTTTGATAGGGTGCCGAAGGCCGGACTTGATCCGAAACAACCTTTGAATCAAATAGAAAGGATCGTTTCATGGTGCTGTCCCATTTTTAGTTGTCACAGGTATAGCTTCCAGCACAGATTCATCCGCAAGCAAATCCACATGCCGATGCCGTGCCGGTTCAACGTCTACTCGTTTTGGCCAAAAGCCGTATTTCAGGCGATGGGCCAGCAACCGGCAATCGCTGAGCAACGCCAGAAGACTTGGGACCAGCACCAGGGTTAAAACAGTTGCAAAGGCAATGCCTGCGGCAATAGACAGGGCCATGGGAATGAGAAATTTGGCCTGAAGGTCCGTTTCCATAATCAGCGGAGCCAGACCGCCCACTGTACTGAGCGAAGTAAGAAAGATCGCCCTGAACCGCCGCGCACCGCCGTTGAGAATCGCATCAAAAAACGACCACCCTTCGGCAATATTCTCGTTGATCCGCTCGATCAGGACAATGGCGTCGTTGACCACTACACCGGTAAGTGCCACCATCCCGAATATACTCATAATCGACAGGTTATACCCTAAAAGCAGGTGCCCCAAAACTGCGCCGATGATCCCAAACGGCACTGTAAATAGAATCACGAAAGGCTGGGCATAAGATCGAAATATGGTAGCGATAATGATAAAAATCCCGAGGATGGCCAGGGGATAACCCACAAACAGACTATCGAACGACTCCCGCATTTTTTTCTGTTCTCCCTGAAGCGCTACATGGAGTTCTGGATATCGTCGCATGAGCTGAGGGAAAAAGTTTGAATCAAGCTCGGAAAAAATTTCATTGGCATTGGCCTTGTTGGTATCAACATCCGCACTAACAGATACTCGCCGCATACCATTGGTGCGGGTAATGATGGAGTATCCCGGGGCAAAAGAGATGTCTGCAACTGACATTAACGGGACTTCATGCCCGTTTGGGGTCCGTATACGAACCCGCTCAAGGTCTGAAATTCGGCCGCGTTCACCTGCGGTATAACGAACCTTGATCCGGATATCGTCTCGTCCCCGCTGTAGGCGAACCGCTTCATCCCCATAATAACCAGCATAGATCTGTCTTGCCAGATCATCAACTGTCAGTCCCAAAGTCCTGGCCTCAGGTTTTAATTCAAGTCTCAGTTCATTTTTCCCCTGTGAAAAATCAGAGCGGATCTGATAGACCCCTTCGAACTTGCGGAGCCTGTCCATAAGATCATCCGCTGCACCAAGGATGTTGCTCATATCATGGCCCTGGAGCCAGACTTCGATGGGTGAACCCGGAGGTCCGGCTTGCAGGCCTGTGAAAGTCAAAGACTTTACACCAGGAATTGGATCGATTTCCTTTTCCCATTTGACCATTAAATCTTTTGAATGAATCCCACGCCGCTCTGAGTCTAAAAGTATGGCCTGAACCGAACCGAAATGAGGTCCTGACTTGGGTAGATCTTCCAGGGTCTGGCCGATCAGGGATAGACGATTTTCAATCAGCGGATCTCCTGAACGGGTTTGGGTGTGCTTGGCCAATCGCAGGAGTGCGGCATCGATTTTTTCAATCGCCTGTGAAGTCACATCCGGTGGAGTACCGCTGGGAAACTCCACGGTCGAGGTCATGATAAACCCGTCAATCTCAGGAAAAACTTCAAATTTCAGTATACCTCCTTTGACCAGCCCAATGGTCAAGAGCAGCACACTAATGGCAATACAAAATGAAATATAACGATAGTATAGGGCCTTGCTCAAAAGCGGTGTGTAAATGCGGGCCACAAACCATTCCATCCCGGAGCTGGTCAGTCGATGCACGGTTTCCAGTCTGCGAGCCAAACGGTTCATATTATTGTTTCTAACATTAGGGTCCGGGAGGTGACTCAGGTGAGCCGGCAATAACAGCAAGCATTCCACCAGGGAAACCGCCAGACAGGAAATTACGACCACAGGCATGATGGCAATGAACTTGCCCATAATTCCGCCGACATATAAAAGTGGGATAAATGCGACGATAGTCGTGATCACAGCGGCGATGACCGGCATCCCCACTTCGCTGACACCGTCAACCGCAGCCTTTAATGGTGGCTTGCCCTGCTTGCGGTGAAAATAAATCGCTTCGCCAACGATAATGGCATCATCTACCACAATACCCAGAACCATAATCAATCCGAAAAGCGATATCATGTTGATCGTACCGCCCACAGCCCATAAAATGGCCAGAGCGCCTGCAATGGAAATCGGGATCCCCATACCGCCCCAGAAAGAAAGCCGGGCATTTAGAAAAGTCCACAACAAAATAAAAACAATCATCAGCCCGATCATTCCATTTCTTACCAGCAGATCGATCCGTGACCGGAGCATGTCTGTATTATCATAGAGAATTTTAATGTTGGTGCCGGCAGGTAGTTGCCGTTGTTTTTGTGATATATATTTTTGAACAGCCTCTGATATGCTCAGGGCGTCTTCTTCCTGTGTTTTATAGACGATGAGAAGAACGGACGGTTCACCGTTTATCAGAGCATTTATGGGATCTTCCGTGAATCCGTCGTTAATGGTGGCCAGACGGTCCAGTGTGATGAGCTCACCTTCCGGCCGGGCCAGAACCACAATGGAAGAAAGTGTCTCACCCGTATACTTACGACCCATGGTTCGCAACCGGATCTCCTCACCTTGGGTACGTATCGTCCCGCCGGCAAGATTCAGACTGTTGCGTCGGATCGCATCCACGACCCTATCAAAGCTTAATCCATATTCACGTAACCGTTTTTCGGATACCTCAATACTGATTTCATACCCTCTGGCACCGAAGATTTCCACCTGAGAAACCTCGGGCACCAGCTGGATTTCATCTTTTATTTTCTCTGACCACTCTTTTAACCTCCGTTCAGACATGTCACCGGAAAAATATAGCAGCATCACCGGATCTTTGAGCGTAAGTTCACTAATGACCGGCTTTTCCGCATCAACCGGAAAAGAGGAGATGGCGTCCACTTTGGATCTGACCTTTTCCAGGACATCGCCCACATCATAGTCTTCTTTTACCTCGATATTGGCGGTACCGACATTTTCACTTGACGTCGTGGTGTACTGTTTGATTCCCTCTAAACCTTCAATAGCTTCTTCGATTTTCCGGCTGATTCCCTCTTCAATTTCTTCGGGGTCAGCACCGGGATACGGAACTGAAATCGTAATCATGTCCAAGGAAAATTCCGGAAAGTTTTCCCGAATCATGGACATGGTTGCAATCCCGCCGGACAGAAAGATCAGGACAAGGATGATATTGGCAAATACCGTGTTTCGGGCAAATGCTGCCAATACACGTTTCATGATTTATTATCCTTTTGACTTCTGTTGGTTATTTCCAGCAACGCATTTTCCAGCGGATCGATAAGCCGCGTGGTTACGACCATATCCCCGGTATTAATCCCGCCGGCCACATAGGCGTTCTCACCATCCACTCGTACGACGTTTACCGGTACGGTTTTCAGGCGGTCTTTCACGGCAATGTGTACGGTATTCTCAAAGCTCACCGCCTGCCGAGGCAGTCGGAATACATTCTGCAATGTTCTGCCTGGAATCTGTACGGAACAGAACATGCCGTCCACCAGCGGCAAAGACCGAGGACTTTTCTTGAAAGCGGTTTCGGCATCAAAACGCACGGCAACATAGAGGGTACGGGTCTGCTGGTCGAACTTTATGATCCGGTGTAGGCGACCATCCCAAGTTTGCCCATTGTTATTCTCTGTCCAACGGATCTTGCATGGCACTTGTTCAAGATTGGAAAACCACGTCGTGTTTGAGTTTGTTTCATCTGCGTTAAAACGCAGCCACTTGCGGGCATCACGGCTGTCTAAAGGCACCTGGATTTCCAGAACTGAATCATCTGCCAGGGTAACGACATTTTGTCCCGGAGAGACATACTGACCTTTTTCCAGAGAAACCGACTTGATACGTGCGTTAAAGGGAGCCCGGACCTCACATCGTTCAAGATTGTTTTCGGTCGTTTCCAGGACCTGTATAATCTGGTTTTCTAAATCAGCTGCAGCAAGCATTGTCTTCTCAGCCGCTTCAAGTCCCGATAGCGTTGCGACGTTATCTCTTTTAAACAATACTAAGAACCGCTGATACTCTTTTTTTGCTAATTCATGGCTTCGCTTAAGAATTTTAAGACGTTTTCTGTTGGTTTTGAGGACTGTCAAATAATCCTTTGGATCAATTTTAAAAAGAACCTCTCCTTTGGGAATAATCTCTCCGATTTTCAGTCTGGTGTGTATATCAACAATTCTTCCAGAAACTTCGGGTGCGATAGGCACAACAGTCAATGCTTTTACTTCACCATAGCCGGTTATCAATACCGGAATATCCGCCTTTTTAATTTGCATGGCTTCCACACGCAAAGAACGTTCGCCGTTTTCTGCCTCGGCCGGTGGTTTTTTTAAACGGATCAGCATTACCATTCCCGCTGCGCCGACCAGCAGAACCAGGATGCAAATGATAATGCTAGTGAGAAAACTCATCACAGGCTTTGATGACTTTTTTATTGCATTGGATTCCATTTATGTTCCCTTTTCTTCTTACAATACATATTTTTCTGGTGTCAGGTCGAGTTTCGTTCAGAACAAATTATTTTTTCAGATAAAAGCCCAAATCTATTTCGAGTAATTTTGGATCGTTGAAGTGTGCACCGACAGAACGATCGAGTATCCATAATATTTTGACGAGTGTGTGAACTTCCATTATCATTAGATCGTCTAAAGCAAATTTCAATTCAACCAAATCATCTTTGGAAAAATTATGGGGTTCAAGAGTTGCAAACCTGATTCCGGTCATTGAAATATCTTGGATGAGTATTTCTCCCTTTTCATCTTTCTCCTGGACAAAGTATTCACCAGCAAGCCGGACATTCTTACGGTAATACTTTCGAAAATCCAAGGTGAACCGAAAAACTTCGCCACATCGGCATTGGGCCTTGAGCCTTTTATGGGTATCTTTAAATTTAAATACAATTTTATTCTTTTTTAATCCGCATTTGGGACAGATTATCGTTACTTGATTGGTATAGCCCACATAAACATTTTCCATTAATTACCCTCTTTTCCAATGATGTGGACTTCAACGCCATTTTTTATTATGCAATAAGAATCTAAAAAAATTTACGTGTAAAGCGAAATTCCACATCGTGTTAGTTTTATCAGTTCAATCCATACACAAAACCCCACCTCTATAATGAGAAATGGGGTGATGATAATCAGTCCATGGCAAGCTCGGTTTAAGTTTGTTTTTACAGGTTTCTTTCCATATCATTCTATTAAATTACAACCAAGAGAAATGCAATAAAAAACCCCTGGGGCTACATTTACCCAGGGGCTAAATCGGGGGTATAATAACGTGTTCAAAAAGATGAACTTGTCTACCCCCGGGTAGGTTTATTCTGTATACCAGCTCAACCCTTTACTTGACATAAGTTCTTTGTATCGGGATAGTTATTCTCGCGGGAAACACCGATCACTAACCAGAGCCACAGGCAAAAGAAAAACAGACAAAGACACAGACAAAAAGAGTAAATTACCATTACAATGAAAAAAAATATTTTAAACATGATAACTTACCCTTTAATCTTTTTAGTGAAAATAATTTATATATTAATCATAAATACTCAGTTTGTGCTCTTCTTTATACATGCAAATCTCATGCAAAAATCATATAGTTGTGAATATATACTAAAATATCAAATAGTTATATTAGATGTTGCTTGTAGATGAACGCATTAAATTCTATTAAAGTGTCTGTAATTATGAGATAAAATACATATATTCTATAAAAAATTTACATAATACTAACACCACAGGCCAGGCGCTTAGGGCTGAAAAGGACGTCCCTGAACGGCTTCCCGGGTTAGTCCTGAAAAATATAAAGCCCCTGGCAAAACCATTTGACCAGGGGCTACTGTGGGGGTTGGTAGGCCAGGGGGAGCGGTTAGCAATACCTCTGGTTGAAAATACTTCCAAAAATGCCGTTATTAGCTCGATGTCTGGCAAATTATATAAGTTTTATTCTGACCGAGTTCTAAGATGCACGTGCACATGAGAAGTCATTTCTTAACTACCAACTTAAAATATTGCAAAAACCATGCTAAATGAACTGTATGGGACATATTTTAATTTAGATTGTAATAAAATTAGATGGTTACATCATTTGAAAGAACTGCTTGACAGTAGTCATTCATACCAAAGCATCTGAATTATGAGGTATACGCCATAATATTTATGAAAAGTTTTACACAGTATTAACCTAATGGGAGTCCGGTTACAGATATCCGGGCAGGGCTAAAGCGAGCCTGTAAAAAAGCCGGTATTAAATACAGTATCCAATGCTTGTCAATAAATGGTATGAATGATCATATTGGTTGGACAGGTAGGGGGGGGTATACTGGCATGGGGGGGCCATGGACCCAGCTAATAGCCCTCTCATATATACATATATCCTTACACACATATTTTTGATATTTTTTGTAATTTTGTGATTAGCAGGGGAAACAGTTTAAGCCTCAGATTTTGATATCACAACCGGTGAAACGACCTTAGATAGCCAGGGATATTGCAGACATTTAAAATATTAAAATTGACAGCTGAATATTGATCGATTATTTATTTTTGATTGAATGTTGAACATCAAAAACATACAACTTATTATTAAAAATCATTGAGGGATAAATCATGAGCCTGTTAACCGTAGATCAAGAAAAATGTCAACGTGATGGAATTTGTGCTGAAGTTTGCCCTGTACGAATCATCGAATTTAAAGACAAAGATGCTTTCCCCACCCTTATCGATGGCGGAGATAAACTGTGTATCAGCTGCGGACATTGTGTGGCTGTTTGTCCACATGGTGCCATGTCTCACACAATTATGAAACCGGAAGAGTGCCAATCAGTAAATGAAGACTGGTTATTTGGCTCAGAACAAGTCGAGCACTTTTTGCGATATCGAAGGTCCATAAGGACATACAAGAAAAAGCAGGTTGAGCGAGAGGTTCTGACAAAACTAATTAATGTAGCACGATTTGCCCCATCCGGACACAATTTCCAACCTGTTAAATGGCTTGTTATATATGAAATGGATGAGGTCCAACGAATGGCTGGATTTGTTATCGATTGGATGCGCCACTTAATTAAAGAAGAATCTCCACTCGTTGCCGCTATGCACCTGAATCGAGTGGTTTCTTTTTGGGAAGGAGGAAATGACCCCATATGTAGAAATGCTCCACATGTTATCGTTACCCATGCTCATAAAAATGATGGAACGGCTCCAGCTGCTTGTAATATCGCTTTAACATATTTAGAATTGGCTGCTTTGTCTTTTGACCTTGGAGCATGTTGGGCGGGTTATTTTAATGCAGCAGCGACCTTCTGGCCGCCATTGCAGCAAGAACTGGGGTTCCCTGAAGGAAATGTTAGCTTCGGATCAATGATGGTGGGATATCCGAAATTTAAATATCAAAGACTGCCCCTTAGAAATGATGCCGAAATAATGTGGCGCTAAAAATTGTCCCGACCGATACTTGATTTGACATAATCGTGAGATGGGTCAATACATTACTTAACAGTTCGATTCTCAGAACTTGATATCACAACCAGTTGAACCGCCTTCGGAATTGCAGATATATAGCAGAAAGTACAAGTTTCGAATTGATGATTTCAAACCGGAATCGTAACCATAAAATACTATTTGATCATCATTTGCGCTGTTGTTTTATATCAAGGTCGCTGATTTTATAAAGGAGTGTTTTATAACTGATTTTTAATATTTTACCTGCCTTTGTACGGTTCCAACCTGTTTTATCAAGGACAAATGAGATGACCTCTTTTTCTACCCTGTCAGTGAATTTTTTTTTGATTTTTTTAAGAGAAAACGATGCATGTTCCGGTGAATTTTCATCTTTAAGGTCTAAAAGGGTGTCAACAATTAGGGCTTTAGCCAGTCCTTTTTGGTCTGACGTTGAATAAACATCAGGTTTCTCTTTGATGGAAAGATCGTCAACAACTTCTTCCCAATTACCGAGAACCATGGAACTTTTTAGAATACTCTGAAGTTCTCTGACATTTCCGGGCCAGCTGTATGCTATCAGCTTTTCCATAGCATCAGAGTCGGGTTTTGAAATCTTATTTCTATCGAACTGAGAAGCATATCTTTCTATAAAATAGTCAATTAACGTCGGTATGTCTTCAGGTCTGTTGCGAAGAGGAGGTATATATATTTTTATAATATTGAGCCGATAATACAAATCTTCTCTGAAAAGTCCTTTTTTGACGTTTTCCTCAAGATTTCGATTTGTAGAAGCGATAACCCAGGCATCTGCTGTGACTTCTTTTTCAGAACCCAACGGGGCAAACTCGCCACTTTGCAAGACACGAAGAAGTTTGGCCTGAAGTAAACGGGGCATATCTCCGATTTCGTCTAGAAACAAAGTACCCTTATGGGCAAGTTCAAATTTCCCTCGCTTTTTTCGTTCGGCTCCGGTAAAAGCTCCCCTTTCATATCCAAAAAGCTCACTTTCAAGCAGTCCATCCGGCAATGCCGCACAGTTAACTTTTATGAAAGGTTTGTTTTTTCTTTGAGATTTATAATAAAGGTTCTGAGCCACAACCTCTTTGCCCACACCGCTTTCCCCGGTGATTAAGACATTTAATCCCGTGTCTGCAGTGTGTTCGATAAGTTCCCTGATCCTCTCGATGCTTTCGCTTGTTCCAATTAATGGTGGTAGCATATTCATTGTTGGAATTTGAAATGGTTTAGCATTTTGAAAATTGGGTTAGTTAAGTAAATATTCTTTAAATATAGAATTTCTTGCCAATATTTTGGACATAAAATATTCAGTTAATTAATGTACATATAGAACATAAAGCAATTTTCATGCCTTGACCCGTCCCATTGTGAAACCGTAAAAATAATACATAAAAATCAGCATATTATTCAGTTTCCCATAATCCAAGAATCGTAAAGTTTCAGTTTTCGTTATAATTTGCCACAATTATTGATAATTATTTGACACACTCAAGTTTTTTATAAAAATTAAATTAAAACGAAATCCGACATAGAGGATCAGATAGGGTGGCTGGGATTTATTTTTGGTGGCCTGGTAGAGGAATTTTTATATTGCTTGAACTTCTTAATTGAAGTCCACAGAGATTTGATGATTATTTGCCTATACCCACTTTCAATTACCGAAAAATGACAGTATAAAACCGAAATCATAAAAAGTACAGATATCTAATAAGTGTTTTATCCATAGTTATATATTGAAATAGCAGAAGGTTATATCCCCAAGGGTACGAGGATTGCTTCAGAACAAAATGATCTAAGTCATAGTAAATAAATAACCTCCTGATAGCATAAGGTCGCCAAACCTAAAACCCAAAAAAGGACGCCAACAGGAGGTTATGATGAGTAATCAAGAGATTATCAGACGTAGGCAGTATTGTCAAATTGTTAAAGAGATTACCGGGTCGGATCAATACTTGGTTATCGGTATCGACGTGGCCAAAGAAAAGCATCATGCTTTTATGGGCTCGGCAACTGGAAAATCTTTGTTCAGAAAACTGATCTTTGAAAACAACTTAGATGGCTTTTCTCGGCTACTGAAGACCGCCGAGGCGATCAAGTCTCAAAACAGCCTTTCCAAAATCGTCTATGGACTGGAGCCGACCGGCAATTACCATAAGCCATTGGCCAGGCATTTAATCCGTTGCGATTGTAACGTTGTTCTTGTTTCTGGTGTAGCGGTCAAACGGAATCGGGAGCTTCTTAACGGGCGCTGGGATAAAAATGACACCAAATGTGCAGCCAATATTGCAGACCTGGTTTCCAGGAGAAGATGCCTTTACTATGATTGTCCGTCACCAAGCATCATCGAGCTTCGGTCTTTGCTGTCATTAAGAAGACGACTGAAAAGAGAAGAGCACGGTCTTAGAATGCGAATCAGAAATAATCTTCTGGCCCAGTATTTTCCCGAGCTCGACCGGTTTTACAACGCCTGTGAGAGTGAAAGTCTTGCAATCGTGCAGTGGATCTTGAATCCTGATACGATCTCAGCAATGGAATTCGGTGAATTCTTTCACATGGTGACCACAACACGCCGCGGGATCGCCCAGACGCTCAGGCTGCGCAAAATCCATGGACTGGCGACGGAATCTGTTGGTTGTCCTATGGGACCCGCAGCTGAATTTGAAGCCGACCTTCTTGTTGAAAAGCTTAAGCAGGTGCGCCGGCAGGTTAAAAAAACCAATGATTTAATCGAAGATTTTTGTCTTGAATTTACTGAATATAGCTACCTTTTGACGATACCGGGCTTTGGCCCTTACATATCGGCTAGGGTGTTGGCTTCGATTGGCGATCCTTTTCGATTTGAAAACCGAAAACAGCTTATCAAATTGGCCGGCTATGATTTGTGTGCAGACCGAAGCGGAAAAAAAAGCGATAAAGCGATTCCGGTAATATCCAAAAAAGGCAACGGTGAGCTTCGTTATGCCTTGTATCAGGCCGCTAGCGTGGCGACCGCAAGAGTCGATCTGTTCAGAACATACTTTACCAGACTTCTTCGGGGAAGAGAACGTGAACGTGGGATTAAAACAAAGATGCGCGTTAAGCTGGCTACAAAGATGCTAGTAATTGCCTGGACGCTGATGAAGAAAAGAGAAGTATTTGATCCGGCACACCTGAACATAGAATAACACGGTTTACTATTTCGGCGAGAGAGTCCGTTATCCATAGTTGGAGCATTAAGACTTCTGGAGGGACAGTCCTGGGCCTCTCACTGAACTTTCGACTCTGAATAAGGGATGATTGGAAGTCTTAATGTCATAAGACATACCGGATAAACGTAACTATCAGAGGTAGGGTTCGTATTGGTGAGAGAATCGCCGAAAAATGATGTCAAAGAACAAAGGACAGGTGCGCCTTTAAAATGCATACCTTCTTAACTGTCTGATATTATAAAACTTTAAAATTTATCGTTTTTGGGTTGACAAAAGGATTATAGGATGTCCCGCGTGAGTTATAGCAAAGATTATCGCTTTTTGGCTATATTGGCAACAGGGATCCATAGTCCCGCGTGAGTTATAGCAAAGATTATCGTTTTTTGGCTATATTGGCAACAGGATTTTGGATGTGGATTTATCGAGACGGGATTATTGATAAAACAAAGATGTACGAAGCCGATTCGCGGACGAGTTTGCACGATTTTTCTATATGGGTATTGTATTCATGCCTGCTATTAGAAATCGTTCGCCAAAATGTATTTTGTGGATTTTTACAGAAGCGATTCAAGGTAAACCGTATTATCATTATTCCCATTAGAGTATCCTTTTCTGTATAACTGGTATCTTTCAAGAGTATTTTCTTAGATCAGGGCGCACCTCTGCTTTGTTTTTCCAAAGACCCGTTAAAAATATCAGGCTAAACGACTAACCCGCCGCACAATTCAAGTGGTCAGGCGGTCGCGCACGGTATTTTGGTATTTGTGCAAAAAATTGCATCTTGCCATTACTGCAGCAGGGACAGATTGTTATGTCTATTCCCGTAAGCTTTTGCATCATTTCTTCAAGTGAGGTCATTTCCTTTGTCGGTGGAGCGGATAATCCCATCAAACGCCGTATGGTGTTTAAATTTGCACTGCGGTTACGGTTGGCCAAAAAGCCATAGTGCCGGATTCTGACAAAGCCCTTGGGCAGGCTGTGTAAGAGGAACCTTCGGATAAACTCCACTGCGGTGATGGTGACCGGTTCCGTCTTGTTTTTCTTTCGGTTTTTGGCAGTGAAGGTCACCATACCCGCTTTAATGGCTCTGATGCGACTGTTTGCAATGGCCACCCGGTGCGTGTAGCGCGCCAGATATTCCAGAACGTGTTCCGGGTTTTTTACGGGATCACGCACATCGACAATCCACTTTTTTGCATGCAGCTTATTTTTGAGCTTTTTGTATTCATAGCCGGCCAATTTGAGTTTTTCACACTGACGGGCATGGCGCATATAGTGCATGAACTTGCCGCGAAAGACCATAGACAATGCTTTTTTATTAAAAAGATAGTTGCCTTTGCAGGATGTCCAGCACGCACCGTCTTTCGAGACAGCTCCTCCGGCAATCAAACAGTGCAGATGAAAGTGAGCCTTTAGCTTTTGATCCCAGGTGTGTAACGTGGCAATAAAGCCGAGTCTGCCGCCAAGCCCATTTTCGCCAAAGGTCAAAAGGGTTTGAGAAGCAGCTTTAAAAAGAATGTTGAGCATCACCCTCTTATTGTTTAAAATGATGGTATTGAGTTCATGCGGCAGGGTAAAGACGACATGAAAGTAGCTGACCGGTAAGATCTCGTCTTTTCGTTTTTCAAGCCATCTTTCCCGTGGCATATGCTGGCATTTGGGGCAGTGTCGATTACGGCAGGAATGATAGGCAATGCGTACCGCGCCACATGTGTCGCAACGCTCAATATGACCGCCAAGGTGAGCGGTGCGGCAGTTCAAGAGGTCGGATACGATTTTACGATGTTCCGGCCATAAGGGATACTCGGCTTTATAGTCATCCATATGATGATATAAGATATCGGCGATCTCGGGTGTTTTCTTTTCAGGTTTTATGATTTGGGCCATCGGCTCTGTCCTCCTTTTCTGCATGATTAATGTCAATGAGATCCAAGGGGCTTGGAACTTTTGACAGAGTTTCGCGGCTCACATGCAGATAGATCATAGTGGTGGACAGTTTCGTATGGCCCAACAAAACCTGTATTTTACGGATATCGTATCCGGCTTCTAAAAGATGCGTTGCAAAGCTGTGCCTCAAGGTGTGAAGGCCTGCGCCCTTTTTAACGCCGGCCCTTTTTCGCGCCTTTTCGTAGATGCTCCGAACAGTTTCGTACGATAAGGGTTTATCTTTCTTTTTCCTAAAAGATGAAGGGAACAGATATGTTTGGGGGTGGTATTTTCTGTAATAGCGGCGCAGCTCGTCAAGAAGCTTTACCGAAAGCATGGTATAGCGATCTTTTCTGCCTTTGCCGTCTTCAACTTTAATCAGCATCCTTTCGCTTTCGATGTGTTTAGGCTTTAAAGCGATGACTTCACTTGCTCGAAGTCCTGCGGCATACGTGGTCATCAGGATAAGGCGGTGTTTGAGATTCTCAGGTGCACAGGTGATCTTCCAGACCTGTTCCTTTGTAAGGACAGTGGGCAGTTTCCGCGGGATCTTCCTAACACTGTAACCGACGGAGATTTCTTTTTTCATTACATTTTTATAGAAAAAACGGAGTCCGGTTAAAACGCTGCCGCAGCTGTTAGGAGAGTTGCCCTTCTCATTTTTAAGATATAGAAGATAATCCTCGATCATCTTATTTGTAATCTTATCGGGGGATCGTCGATAGTGCTTGGCAATGCCTGTGACGGCGGCAAGGTAGGCTCTTTGAGAGTGGTTGGAAAGATTTCTAAGTTCCATTGCTCTGATCATTTTTTGGCGTAATTCTGTCATGTCATACCTCCTTTGATTTAGGGTTAAAACTACTCGGAGATATTTTACATGATCAAAGCAACAGGGAATAATCTATGAGGTAGGTCGGTAAATTAGGACGGTCGGGAAGGGTTGAAGCCTATCAAGCCAGAAGGCTACCGCGAAGCGGTTTCGTACATCTTGCCAAAACCACAGGTTCAAGCATCTCAATTTCCATTACATATATCGTATTTCTTACAAAAATGCAAAAAAGGCAAACCCGCGAAAAAGGATTTGCCCTTATTGAAAAACGATATCACAAGTTCTGAACTCCACTGTCAGAACTCGGATACATAGCAGATATTCAAAGGTCTGATAATAAAAAGGGCGGCACCATTTCTGGCCCAGCCCTTTTAAAATATCTTTAATATTTATAGGTTCTTGATTTGCGTCTTCTATCGTTCCCGCTTCTCATATAACAAAACTTGAGTTTAGGACATAAACTCTTTTTTCATAAGCCTTAAGGCGTTACAGCTATTTGCTTGGAGCGACCAAAAGTTTTTGACCCGGGTGAATAGGATCAGTTTTGGTCATGGTATTGAGCCGACATAATTCATCCACTGATATGCCGTGTTGTTTTGCGATCCCATATAGCGTATTCCCACTGCGGACTATATAATAACGCTCTTTGGTAGGAGAACTTGGTTCCTTTTGCATGACGGTTGTGGCTTGGGTCACCGCTTTAATGAGTTCGGCTGAGTTGGGATTGCTAACATCGCGAGTTACAAGAATGTCAACTGGCGTTACTGCCTTTCCATAGTACGCCTGATTCCACTCGCCCTTCGTCGAGACGACAGCGCCGTCCAGGGCAATTCCGGCAAAGGCTCCTTTGGACCGCGAAAAGGAAAAAATATCTGCCACCACATTCGATTTGGCACCTCCACCCACTGGCCCAACGGCGATGGAGGTATCCCCACTGAGCTTGAAAGAGGAAGTAAGCAACTTGTCCACAGCCTTTTGGGTCCGCACCATCATGATTACTTCCGAGGCCTCACCTCCGAACTGAAGTCCAAAGCTTACTGAGCCTAAAGTGTAAAACGCCGGTTGGCTCCATGGCCCTGTTTTCGCGTCTTTGACAATGAGCACGCCGCTACCCCCGGATCCGCCTACCCAAAACCCGGCTTTTAGCATGCTCGGTACGATCAAGAGACCTCTGGCCTCGCGCAGGTGATCTTTTAAATAGGCCATGTTTGAATCCGCCATGAAGCTTTGAAAAGTAATGCGCGCCTTATCCACAAGCCCCTGCTGCTCAATGGGCTCGGCCGCTGTTGCCGGAATGACAAATCCGAAAACCATGGCACTAATAATGATTGCAAATAGAACACTTAATAATCTGGTCCTTGATTTTTTCATTGGTGTATCTCCTAATTTAATATAGCGATTAATAATAAGAAACTTTTGTTGCTTTTCTGATACTGCCCAAACACAGAGCAGATGGCCGAATAGCCGGGGTGGATACCATATATTAGGTTCTCATTTTAAGTGTTTAAACTTTTTATATATTAAATATACGGCAAATATCGGAGTTGTCAAACTTGAGTTATCTTGCCAGTATTTGGGTTACAAATAATTTAGCAGGCATTGTGATATCTGTAAAGGTTTGATGATTTAAATTCCTGCGATACATGCAGATATCCGAGATAGGATAATAAAAAGGCAGAGCCATTTCTGCCCTGCCTAATTATAAATGACATAAATACCGAGCGCCTTGCTCTGGGCTAATCATTTTTTAGGCAGGGTATATATTGAAATGACTTCAACAAACATGTCGCCTTTGGTTTTATCCTTGGTATAGGGCGTAACATACTTGCCGCTGAAGGAGACTTTTCCTTTGATTCCTTCATACCTACCTGTCCCCTTGATGTTTTCACCCGTGCCTTTAATAAGCTTTTTGCCATCAACCATCGTCATGGTGCCTTGATACTTTGACATAATTGTGGCACCGTCCGAAAAGGTATAATCGCTATATCCCCTAAAAGAACCTCCTTTCCCCTTGATAGAGTCAAACGTAGCTCGGGTGTGATAGGCTGCTACTTCACCATTTTCATAGATAGCAACACCTCTCCTTTCAAGCACTCCAATAGCATGTCCTTTCACATCAGGGACTGGAACCACTTCAATCTTGATGATGGGACCAGTAAGTTTATACTTCACGGTCTTTTCTCCGGCCTGTGCAACAGGTACCAGTATCAAAGCTGTAATGAGGAAAATACCTATACAACCCAAAATAGCAATGATCATCTTGTTCTTTTTCATGATTGTTTCCTCCTTTTATGATTGAGGATGTTGGGTAATACTATTCAGTTGGCTTGGATTTATAAAGAAGATTTCACTCTTAACAAAACATGTGCTGTCCTGTTAAGAGTAAGGCATGCACATTTTGAGGGTTTTCCATGGAAAAACCTCCTGAAAATAGGTGTAACGATCGAAGTAACAAAACATTCTATCGGAAGAAACGGATTGAGGATGAGATTATCGAGACAAGAAGCGTTTCAGAATGGAAAACGAATTGAGATGGAAGATTAATTTCAAAAAAGAATCAATCTTAATAAACTATTTTAAAGCATTGCTTTTGTCAATAAAATAATGATTTTAAACAGTTATGCTACTTTGTGGTATTGATAGCTGGGGCTTGTCAATGGAATGAGGTGATGTGGTTGATTACAGCTTGCCATAAGCACAAGTTCAAGCATCTCAATTTCAATTGCATATATCGTATTTCTTACAAAAATGCAAAAAAGGCAAGCCTTGCGAAATGGATTTGCCCCTATTGAAAAACGATATCACAGGTTCTGAATCCACTTTCAAAATAGTGGATACATAGCAGATATCCACGGTCTCCGGTTGACGATTTTTCTCCCCAATCAACTCACTCATGTGATGATCTGGATTCACGATTCAAGGCAGCAATCATGCATCTTGGTTCCAAAAGCCAGACCGCAAGATATGGGACTTCCCAGCTTTCGGCCAGATCCGTAACTGATGGCATGCCAACTGAAATACTCATTACCAGCATTGCAGATATCTCGTTGACAATACGGCCAAAATCGGTTAAACGATTCTTATCACCGTTATCCGGTATGAGGATGATCGCTTCGTGATAGATAATACCACATATTATGATTTATCCAACTATCGCACACAAATCGAAATTTCAGCTCAATCCGTTTTTTAAAAGCAAGTTCTTATCAACGGGCTGTTTGACTTGTTTGCCCTCTTTTTTTAAGATGTCAGGAACGATTTAACCTTGTTCAGGGGGGCAGTTTTGGCTATAAAATCGTCAATTAGTTTTTAAAAAAGGGGGGCTTAATAATGAAGAAATGGTTTAAAAGAGTTCTGGGACTTGAGGATATAGAGACTGAAAAGAAAGAGGTGGAAGTAGATAAACCTAAAAAGAGGTCTCTTGAATCAGGGTTAACACCTGAAGAATTTCTGGAAGAAATAATGATTCCGGAAAAATCGAGTGATCACATATGCTGGAACTGCACCGGCTTGAAGCCGGTCCTCAAGGGCTCAAAGTTCCCGCCCGCAGACATTATCGGATGGTGTAAGAAGATCCACTGGCCCCATTACTGGTGTGTAGCAGACTTCAACGTGGTCAAGAAATGCTATGCCTTTGAAGACAAGAAGAAGAAGTAGCATGGAAGAAAATGTAATCAAGGAACTCGATACCCTCAAGGGGATGTAAAGCAACTGGAAAAGAGATTTTCCGGCTTGGGCATCCTCTGGCGGGGATAATGAAAAGGTATCATAAAAATAAAAAGGGCAAAACCTGTCAAACGGATTTGCCCTGAAGGAGACAATAAAACTGCTAATCTCAAATTTAATCTTTGAGATTTTTCCCCGGCTTAAAAGTAACGACGTTTTTGCCCTTAATCTTAATCTTTTCACCTGTCTGTGGATTACGTCCCATTCGGGTTTTTCGATATACATTCTTGAATGTTCCAAAACCTACTAAAGTGACTCTGCTGTTTTTTTTCTTCAGCCCTTTTTTAATACCGTCAAGAAATGATTTCAATGCCGCTTTAGCCGCAACCTTTGAAATCCCTGCATCTTTTGCCATTTTTTCAACCAATTCAGCTTTAGTCATCTGTCCTCCCCCCTTTTTCGTCTTGAATTAACTCATAATAACCATTATTTCTTTGGCAGTTATTCCAACAAAATTAAAAAGTCAATAGGCAAAAGCCCATTAATCAAGTGTTTGAGAAAATATCGGAGTGATGGAAGGAAGGAAAATTACATATATCTTGCCAATACCTGCACCATTCACAACAACAATTGATATACAGATATCATATATTGCTGGTGTCGGGTTAAGTGAATCTCATTGTTCTGTTTCCTCAATTTCGATATAAGGCTCAAGGTCTGATAGTGGTTTCAAATCAGGTTTAAGATAATCTGGATCATCCGGACTAAGTGCTCTGAACTGTAATTCGAAGAATGAATCAACCTCGTGTGATGCTGGAACTGCTTTGGTGGCTACAGGTTGGAATACCATCCCCTTACGTTGACAAAAATCATTAGCCTCTTGGTGAGCCATCCTTTCCAAATACACAGGCCAGGGTTTCCCCCCACCTGACACGACTACGGTGTATGTATCTTTTCCAGATGAAAATACACCTGTGGAAGAATACCAAGTGCAGCCTACAATATAAATCATTATTGTCGAACAAAAGCATAAAAACAGGTAAAGCACTCTCGATCTCATAATTTTTCCCCTATCCTCTGCTTTAATATTTTTGGGTTATCTTGCCATAAACACAATCTGAAGCCAACTTGCACTAATTCCATATATCATAAAATGAAAGAGAAAAACCCCCGAAAAGCTGTTGTTAAACCTTTGGTAGCATTTTTACAGACCGCTGGATGAAGGGTTCCGATTAGAAGCGAAAGGAGATGACACCGAAATATTGCCAACCTTCCACATCCACATTACCGACGGTATCGTTGAAACTTAGTCCGGTTTTGGTGCCCCGAATACCCGCACCCAGTATAAAATTTTCTGAAATAATGATATCGATTCCGCCGCGGCCATACACACCAGCACTGAAACCGGATTCGGATTTTGTTTCAACCTGGGATGTCGCGGGATCCTTTTCATCCGTCTCCCACGAGCCATAAATCAACAGAGGACCAGCGCCTACATACAACCGGAACCATTTGAGGGGTTGAAGGCTGACATATCCGCCAAAAAAATAATCAAAGAGAAATTGATTTATGTCTACTGAAATGGCGATGGTGCCTCCCCCACTTCCACTGGAGGCGGCATAAGCACGGGTATCGCTCTTCCAGTTAAACAGCGCGCCTGTTTCGATGCCGACTCGTGACATTTCGCCATAAAATGGCTTTTGCGCAGCAACACCAAACAAAGTAAGGTTGTAGTCACCATCGCTAACCCGTGGATCATCGTTTGAAATCACCATTTCTCCTATCATGAATTGAAGTATCATCGGACGTTCAACTTCTTCGGCATAAGTTCTAACAGCGCCCGCTACAAATATAAAAAGAAAAGCTAAAGATAACAAAACAGGTGTCTTCATGAGTAATCTTCCATCAAGCCAGAGGCGAATTATTGCTGTCAGTTCTATCACGATAATTACATGTATCTTGCCAAAGCACATCCTGAAGCCAATTCTTTCTGATTACAGATATCATAAAAATGAAAAGGGCAAAACATGTAAAATGGATTTGCCCTTATTGGAAAACGATATCACAGGTTCTGAACAGGATTCAAAAATCAAGATACATAGCGAGACTGTCGAAAAAGTCCAATTCTGGCTTTTTTTCTAATTCCGCATGTTGTAAAATCAGATAGTTATAAACGCTAAAATAATGCTTTTAGTGTTATTCGACAGTCTCTGCAGCCGGCGGTAGTTTCGGTGGACTTGTAATAAGATGGCTGTCTAAAGTTTGATCTTTATTCCCCCTATATTTTTTTCTAAATTAAATTTAATAATATCCCACCTTGGCCTATTGCCAAGGTAATCATCTTCCTTGTAGGTACCCCACGGCTCTTTCATATACATACCTTCATAGTCGACCTTTTGGTTTTTTATGACATCCTGAAAAGCAACAATGACATAGGTGCCCGTTGGTATGCTATCGAGTTTAAAAGATACCTCTCCTGCCTTTTTCGTTGCACTATTAATTTTTATCATCTTCCACGGTGGCACTGATAGTTCATAATTCGGTTTTAGAAATTCAGCCCATTCTTCCATTGTGCAAACACGGATATATATGTCACCATCATATTGGAAGGAAACGTTGCCGGTTATTGTGTATTTTTCCTCCGCATGTACAACATTAAAAAACAAGCCGAAACTCATAAACAATAGTAATGATTTATAATACATGAAATACCTCCTTTAGAAAGTGAGGTCATTATGATAGTATAAGTGAAACACAGTATAATGACTTGTGGATAAATCACCCTGCGTATATATTCAGTATAAATCTAAATCAAAAGATAACAAATGGATCAACAAGAGGAGAATTGATTAGTAATTAGAATCGAGAATGAGGTCAGCAGGATAAGATGTAGTTAGCAAAGGAAAATGATTTGAGATGGAGGTGATATTCGGAACTGCTGATTCCATTACAAATTTTGTATGACACAAAATTCCTGTGTGTCAATAAATTTATAGTTACTTTAAATCACTTTTGGCATTTAATGGGAAGTATGTTGAAGGAAAAGAGGGGTGTGCTTGATTCAATATATCTTGCCAAGATGACAAATTCAAGCATCTCAATTTCCTTTACATATATCTTATTTCTTACAAAAATGCAAAAAAGGCAAACCCGCGAAATGGATTTGCCCTTATTAAAAAACGATATCACAGATTTTTTTCCAGCTTCAGAACTAAAGATACATAGCAGATACATGCTCGTGCCAAGTTAAACCCGAGGCCTTGGGATTGGGAGTAATCCCATGAAATTGGTTATTGTTACCCAGTGGGTGCCTCTGGAGGATTGCAGGGAAATCCCACCTGACTAAAGCTTAGCCAGCGGGCCAGTAGAGAAATCCACGGGCAAACCCGGAGACGGGAGTCTGAAGCTGGATGGATCGAGGATACAGGCTGTGTATTGAGCCCCGAAATATGCATAGTTGTGGTCATTAGGATAATCCTGCTGATGCGGGAGAAAGCCGACGCTCTGCATGTGGCGGAAGGCAGCAGTCCTGTGTGTGCTATGGCGAATACGCAGGACACCATCGGGGTCTGAGACCACGGCATGTATCTAAAGGGGTAGCTCGGGAACTTGGGAGATCCAAATGTTTCCTTGTACAAATCCGGTTGGGGGAAACCGTCCGTATGGTAAAACTCCCGGCCTTGAGGTGGGGGCTCCATCCCCTCAAGGAGCCTTTGTAGGGAACACGAATAAAGCTGAGCGATACAAGGTATTCGGTGAAGACAGCGAAGAGCGAATGAGCCGGAGATGGACATTTGGAAGTCTTAGCGGATCATAGTACCGAAGGTCAGTTCCCTATGGCTGGCCGGTAAGGTGGGGAAGTTACGCCCATGCGACCCACTGTAGGGAAGGAGAAGCCGGGCATAACGTTTCTCTGGAAGGAACTATGGGAGATACCCAGAGGTCACCAACCATATCCACAGGAAACCAGGGAATTGCGGCAAAGGCCGCTTGCGATTCCGGTCAGGGTTTCAAGGATCCGGCAGGAGATGGCCCGCCGCTGTTAGTGGGCGAATCATCACTTACCAGGATCAGAATGCTGGCAGAGAGTGATCCGAATCTGGTCTTCACATCTCTGGCCCACAGGATTGATTTGTACCTGTTAAAGAAATCGTTCCGTCAGGTTCGCAAGAGTAAGTCCGCCGGAGTAGACAAGATCACGGCCAAGGAGTATGCCAAGAATCTTGATGAAAACCTCTATAAACTACATCAACGGCTGCGCAGAGGTCAGTACGTTGCTACACCGGTAAAACGGATCTGGATCGACAAGGAAGGTGGGAAAAAGAGGCCAATAGGTATACCTGCCCTGGAGGATAAGATCGTCCAACGGGCGGTGTCGACCCTATTGAACGTCATTTATGACGTTAACTTTTACGATTTTTCCCATGCGTTTCGAAAGGGCCACAGCCAGCACAAGGCATTGCACAAACTACGTGAAAAGTGCCAGAAGCTGAACATCGGCTGGATAGTAAGCGCGGATATTACAGGACTATTTGACAACATTGACCATGAACTTCTTCGCGGGTTGATTAAGCGAAGGGTCAATGACGGGGGAATATTGCGTTTGATCGGCAAATGGTTGAACGCAGGGGTAATGGAAGAAGGTATTCTTTCTTATCCCGGCAAGGGAGTTCCACAGGGTGGAGTGATTTCACCAGTGCTTTCCAACATATTCCTCCACTATGTGCTCGACGAATGGTTTGTTGAGCAAGTTTGGCCTCGAATGAAGGGAAAGTGTTTCATCATTCGCTGGGCGGATGACTTTGTTATAGGTTGTGAACTGGAGTTAGATGCAAAGCGGATAATGGATGTACTGCCAAAACGGTTCAATGAGTATGGCCTGGCCCTTCATCCGGAGAAGACGGCGCTCATCGATTTTAGAAGGCCGCCGTCAAAGGGAAAAGGCAAGGGGAAAGGTACGTTTGACTTTCTGGGATTCACCTTTTACTGGACAAAATCCCGACGAGGCTACTGGGTGATAAAGAAGAAAACAGCTGGTAAGCGCCTGGCGCGTTATGTGAAGGGGTTGTGGCGGTGGTGTCGCGCGAATCGTCACGAACCGATCAAGGAGCAATATCGAACGTTGTGTTCGAAGTTGCGGGGTTACTACCAGTATTTTGGAGTACGAAGCAACTACAAGGCCCTTGAGGTCGTATTTGATTGCGCAGTGAAGGCTTGGCGGTTCTGGCTCAGTCGCCGCAGCCATAAAGGCGGGATCAGCTGGAAGAAATTCGGGAAAATCCGAGATAGCTTTCCACTTCCTAAACCCAGGATAGTCCATAATATCTGATTAGCCTAATGGGCAGCAAAGTTATGCGCCAAAACTGGGAGCTGCCGGTTTGGGTTTCCAACTCGGTAAAAGGGTTGGAACCGAGGAACCGTATGAGGGAAATCTTCACGTACGGATCTGTGGGGGGAGCACCGGGTAACCGGTGCTTCTACCCGGAAATCGGAAATCGTTACATGTTCGTTTGAGATATCTGGTATTTTAACGCCCAGCAAAACCGGCTGCAAATGGAGCGCAGCGGAATTTGCAGCCGAGTTAATTTGCTTGTTAGGCAAACTTGATGAAACCGTAAAAAGTCCAAATCTAAAAAATTGACCACATCATGTTGTCGTAGATGTTAGCGGCCACAACTGACGGTTGTGATCGAATAATTTTCATCCGGTTTTTTACGAAACCATCAAACTTAAGAGCGCCAATAATTATTAGCAGCGGCTATTGTTTGAAAATTAATAGCTATTACCTGTGAACACGCAATTAAACTGTCTGCATTTTCCGAATATTCCGGTCTTAACTTACTCCTTACTTCATCAGAAGGTTGCGTATACTTAACCCCCATTCTAGACAATTTAATTGCTAGTTCATAACCTGATTGAGCATCAGCGGTTTCCAAACTAACTAACCATTTATCATTCATTGTTTTCTCCTTAACGATGTTGTAAAAATTGCTTAAATAGTTGCCTAACCAGTTATTATACAGTTCTGCTTATCATGTAAAATGTGATGTCTTCAAATTTCAGATACCTTGCCAGTATTTGGACTTTAAGACTGTTTAGCAGGCATTGTGATATCTGTAAAGAATTTATGCTTAAAATTCCTGCCATAAGAGGAAATCGGGGGAGGTTGACACTAACCGTTAAGGATGGGTTTTCGGACTTGTCTATGACATTAATTCCTTATATCATAGTGGTTTTTTTTACTGGAATCGCTGAGCAGTAACAACATCCATAGACAAAAAATGCACACTACCATTGAAATGACAAATAATATTTCAGACATGATTCTCACTCTCTAATCGTTTTTAGTAAAATAATTCTGGATATAGCATAAAAAAGCCTGGGCCGAATTAGCGGGAGGCTACATTTTCTCGCACAAATTCAGTTTACGACCCAGGCTGTTAAAGCAATTTATTCCCAAGAAAGTTATGGAAAAAATCTTTTATATGACCACAACGTGATATGTCAAGGGTTTTGTTAAAAAAATAAATCACATTGCTTGAGGATGGGTATTCGAGCATGTCCTGGGAAAAGAAAACCCCCGAGAGCCAGTCTCTCAGGTGTCAAGTTAAAGGAGAACATTATGGGAAGAATCAAAAAACCATAATGTTCAATATAAACTTTAGGTGAAACAGAAAGAATGGAA
>CAVVZC010000013.1:0-275508 GCA_963752565.1 uncultured delta proteobacterium
CTCTTGCAGATAAAGCTGCGGCCCTTGGTTATTCCCTCATTCAAAATCATCCGTTTATCGATGGGAATAAGCGGATATGCCATGCTGCTATCCCGGAAGTTTCACGTGTTCGAGACGATCATTTGCAAGGCATTTAAGGACATAGCCGTAGTATACTACTGCAAGCACTTGATAACGGGGCAAATGGGTGCCTCGGACTTGCCAGTAGGGTGAAATTTTTTAGAAATTGAACAAAAAGATTTTCAGTACAACTTATAACCTTACAACTTTAAACAAAATTATTAAAAACAGACATTTTTCATTACTTAAAAAAAACCCTCTCGAAAATTTTCATGAAATATTCGGGCTAAGGATTTGTTTCCTGTCTTAAATGGATATGAAATTGATGCAGCAGTAGTTGATCAAGAAAAAATTATACTCCAATTGGCAACAGGCAAAATTGAACGAGCTGACCTTGTTCATTGGCTAAAAGGTCATATGATTCGATTCAAACCAGCTTAACAGCTGAACCCCGAACCCTGGCCCCTGACCTGTCAGCCACAGTCTTAAGCATCCAGATATTGTGAATAAACGTATAATTTAATGTACGTCCCATAGAATCACGCTTTTGTTTTTTGAAATTTCCAAGGGAGATGTTGTAAAAAATTTTATTTTGAAATGGACAAGGAGAACTGAATGAGCCTCAAAAGAAAGATTTATGCGGAAAACCAGAAGAAAGTCGTCGAGGGCAAGATCGCGGTCCGACGGGGCTTTCTCAAAGAGAAAGGTCTGGATAGCGCTGTCATTCAACGAGACGTTTTGATCAGAAAAATGAAGGCCGAGATCCGGAAGGCAAATTACCGGCTGGCAAGCATTGCCGCCCAAGAGAAGTTAAATGCGGATAAAGCTCAAGTAAAAGCAGAAAAGCTGGCCGCGGAAAGAGCCCCCGTAAGGCGACTCCGGCGAAGACCGCCAAGAATGTTAGCGGAAAGAAGTCAAGTAAGGAGAAAAAAGGAGGAGAAAAAAAAAGTAAGGCCACCGGGGGAAAATGAAGTAAAAGGACAACATTTGCGCGGTGAAAAACATGCACTCATTTAGCCGCATATCAAGCTGGGACCTTCAGCTTAGCTGAAGGCTTAATAGATTAATTAAATGAGGGATGAGGGGGAAGAAACTTAATAACTGAAGAGCGTCCCCAAGGTTCCCTGAAGGAGGCACGGCATATGGTCAGCCAGGTCGAGATCAAGAATATGGCATCGTTGGCGATTTCGAGAATATCGTCGGCGTGAAACACCGACCAGCAAGTTTCTATTCGAAAAAATGCTCCAACGCCTGCTGCTCAAGGGGAGCATCGTCGCTCAATAGAAGGCCTACTGCGACTGGGAGCGCTACAAGGAGTTTAAGGAGGTCATGCACGAGGCCGCCTTCGAATTGATCGAAATCCCCCATATCCGTCAGTCGGGCAAGAATTCGGCCGACATCCGCATGGTGGTCGATGCCCTGGACCTGTGCTATACCAAGAGCCATGTTGAGACCTTTGTCATTATCAGCGGGGACTCAGATTTTTCGCCTCTGGTGAGCAAGCTACGCGAAAACAACAAGGTGGTCATCGGCTGCGGGGTGAAAAATTCCTCCTCAAACCTGCTGATATCCAACTGCGATGAGTTCATCTATTACGACGACCTGGTTCGGGAGGAAGAGGCAAAACAGAAAAAGAGCAAAAAAATAGCCTGTAAACCGGGTCCGGGCCTGACGCCCAAGAAGGGGGACAGTAAAACTGGAGAAGACAAAAAACAAAAGGCCGTGGATGTGATCGTCGAAACCGTCGAGGTGCTGATCGCCGAGCGCGGTGAAGCGGACAAGATTTGGGGTTCAATGGTCAAGCAGGCTCTGAAGCGGCGCAAGCCCGGCTTCAATGAATCCTATTACGGCTTTCGGACCTTCGGCCAACTGCTGGAAGACGCGCAGTGCCGCGGTCTGCTGGAGCTGGAAAGGGACGAACGCTCCGGCGGCTATATCATCCATTTGCCGGCCCACGAGGACTGACCCGGAAAAGTGTCGTACACCGCTATCATCGTGATTGAATCGGGTAAAGAAGGAATGAGGGGGAAGAAACTTATAAACTTATGTACGTCCCGTAGATTATAACTCAAGTTTCGCACCCCCGATTAAGGGTTTGGCGAGATAAATTACTACTGATATCACTTCTTTTTATATAGAAAAGGACTCACTTTTGTGGTATGTTAACTACACGACATAATTAAACATTCACACAAAAGGAGTCCTCAAACCATGTGTATCACAAATCGCACAAAGTTCAAGGGAGAAATTGAAAATTACCTGCGAAACGGCCATAGTAGCTTTGACTCAAAGATCGATCAGATATTTTCTTGTCTTAAGGTCAAAACATGGTTAAGTCGCACCAACATCATTAAAAAAGATGGCTACCATGCATCGCATCTGCTTTTTGTACTGTTTATGTTGCCGATTTTTAAGATTAATTCTGTTCATGGTTTTTGCAAAAAGCACTGGCATCATTGGTCAATCAGTAAAAAAGACACTTTCTACAGATTCAAGCATAACGCCTACCGATGGCGTACATTTATGTATAAACTAATGAGCCAGATTTCAAAGGCAGTAGCCTTTGAGAAAGGCTCGATTAAAGAGCGATATTTCATTGTTGATGACTCTGTGATCGCCAAAAGAGGTAAGCATATCGAAAATGTCTCTTTCCATTATGACCATAGCATCGGTAAGACGGTACTAGGTTATTGTATTGTCACCCTTGGTATGTTTACCGGCAAAGGATTTTATCCCATCGACTTTGCCTACAATTTTGGCCAAAAGCGGCACAGCGACAGCCCGGATGAAAACATCGGTGATCCCAGAAGCATCAGCGGCCAACGAAGTTTTGAAGCCAAGCACTATTCCAAATTAGATCTGGCGTTGATGATGATCGAGCGTGCTATTAATAATGGCTTTACAGCCAGATACGTTTTGTTTGATAGCTGGTATGCTTGGCCGGCGGTGATCAAAAAAGTACGTGCTATAAAAGATGATCTTCATGTCATTTGTCGGCTCAAGGAAAATCCGAGCAAATATCACTATCAGGGCAAACGCTATCGGCTCTCTGAGCTTTACCAAAAAGTTAAATCTCAGCTTAAAAAAGATCACAAAACAGGCCTTTTGCTAAAACGAGTAACCGTAAAACTGCCCGATTGTGATGAAGAATCTGTTATCGTGTTTGCCAAGGGTTATCGTGAACCCAAAAAAGATAACCTCAAAGGAAAAAAGAAAACCAAAGAGTCCAAATGGGATGCTTTTCTTTCTACCGATAACCGTTTGCATGCTTCATCTATCATCAAGAAGTATATTAAACGCTGGCCCGTAGAGGTCTGCTTTAAAGAATGCAAGCAACTGCTTGGTCTTGGCAAAGAACAAAGCAATAGTTTTAACGCTCAGGTGTTTTCGACTACCGCCAGCTTTATGCGCTACAGCCTGATCAGTTACTTAAATGAAACCGAACGTCACTCAACATTGGGTAGTTTGTTTGAAACCCTTGTCGATGATACGGCGGTAACTACTTACGCACAAAGACTGTGGGATTTCTTCCAAGGTCTTTTTAAAACCAGTTTTTCAAAGATCTTTGATCTGTTTAACATTAAAGACGACTTTCAGCCCTATTTGGAATCACTTACTCATGCTTTAAAAGCATCTACACCGATTATAGGGTGCGAAACTTGAGTAATAATTTTATCATCTCGGGAAAAAGCGCGAACCTCTCTAATTAGAGTCGGAGACAGGGCTTCGCCCACCCTTACTTTTCCGTGAACAAATTCCAATCCATTAAAAAAACCCTTCTGAATAATACCCAGTTCTCTACCTGTTTCTTTAATGGCGCCTTCGGGACAAACGGCCATGCATCCACCACAACTATGGCATCGTTCAGGAAAAGATAAAACCGTATCCCCGATGACCACGATAGCCTTGAATTGACATATTTCAATACACTTTCCACAAAGGTTACATTTTTTCTCATCCACCTTGGGGACAGGTGTTGTAATGGTTTCAGTTCTTTTGAATGTGGGGCGGACAAAAAAGTGAGCGTTGGGTTCCTCAACGTCACAGTCGAGGAGCTGAACACCTTCACCAATCGACAGGGCCAGGTTGGTGGCCACTGTTGTTTTACCGGTTCCGCCTTTACCGCTGGCGATACTTATAATCATAACATTTTACTCTATTAAACCCCATCTACCCCTCAATTTCGAATGGAGGTAATATGCCATTTAAGTTAAGCTTTGGGTTCTTATCGAGGGGCAGATGGAGCACACACGTATTCCTTTCGTTCATCTGAAGTTTTATTAAGTAAAAAGAAAAATGTTGTTAGGGGAATAGAAGGTTTTCTACTCGCAACCTCAATCCTTGTTCCAAAACTGCGTCTAGAAATCATAATCATAGGCATCGTCGTGAGGCGGCCTGACGTCTTTCATCATAACCGCTACATCCAAAGGCATGTTTTCCCTGTCCTTCACCATGTTCGGAATCAGTGCAGCACGATAAAACCCTACTCTGTTAAAAGCATGGATTGCGGCAGTGTTGATGTCGGGAACTTCGGCAATAAGTTTTTCGATCCCGAGTTTGTACGCGATGTCCACGAGCTCTTCAATCATCAGATGTCCCAGACCCACATTCCGGTAGTCTCTGTGAACGAAAATTCGAACCGTACCCAGGTGGTGTTTCCAGCCGGATCGACGGCGATTAATCGTGGCATCGGCAATAATGGCGTCATCTTTTATCGCCAAAATGGGCAGTGTCTTTTCGTAGTCAAGGTTTTTCGCCCATTTTTCAACCACAAGTCGGCTACCGACATCATCGCGCAGATACCGTGCAACGTCTCTGACAACCCCTTTGAAAAACTCGTACAATGCATCCTGGTCTTCTGCCACCATGGGGCGCAGAAGAACCTTAGTTCCGTCTTTAAGCTGAGTTTCTTTCCGATACGTGTCAATATCTATCTTCGGATAGATGGATTCATCCAACATAAAGATCACCTCCTTTCATCCCTTTAGGATTAGTGAATGTACTTCTCTCCCCTAACGCAAACTATTATCTTTCCAATTTTCAAGTTTTATCCAAGTCTTTCAATTTGTTTCGCTTTACAACAGCTCGGATCTGACCTGTTTTGAATCTTAAAATTTCAACACGTCTTTATTAAATTATCACGTAAAATTTTCATGCAAGATTAAGGTATTAAGCGTGTTGATACGCCGCCTCCATTTCCCGGCGATCCGCGATATCCATCAGGACCCTTTCCCTCTCTGGTATCCTCTCCATTCCTCATCCTTTTGCTGGGCTCCTTTTATTTCAGCACTTTTTGAAAACCTATGGTGTGTTGCTTTGATCAAGATGGTTAATTTTTCCTCCCGGCATGAAAAACCCTGAATTCAACAGAACACCTTGCAGATAAGCCTCCAAAACTTTTTCTGCCGGACCGGATATTCCCGAGATAACCTTAATTTCGGACGCCGTGAGCATCCCCGACAATTGACGTGATACGCCCCCGCAAATCAGAACATTGATATTAAGCCCCTGGATAAAATGATACCGTCGAGGTATATCCTTTTCTAACAGAAAGGCTTCAAAACGAGAGACTTCCTTTTGAGTCTCGCTTTCAATGATTAGCAATTTAGATGCCGTATCGAGTAACGGTGAAACTTTATCATCCCAGATTGGAACTGCTATCCTCATAAAAGATACCCCCTGCCGCAACACACTCGCACACTTCACCCATGTCCCTGCCACTTGTAAATGCTGCTCTACCACCAGCAGTCCAATTTTGTCTTTTCACTCCCGTACTTTGACTGCTCCAAGTGCTGTGATCGGCAACATTGCTTTGCCGGACAGGGTTAGATTCTACCTTTATACTTTTCCACTTCCTTGAAATGGATTGATCTTCAATCCAACGCTTCTTCTCGCTTTGAACAGCTCGGACAAACGTTGGAAAAGTGCTTTTTTAGAACTCTTCTTCAACTTCAAGTTCTACGTGACACTTATCGCACTCTTTTTTATATCCCTTTTGTTTGGGGGGAATATTTCTGCCTGCATGGATCTCGAAATCGGTCTCTTCCTCATAACACGTATCGCATAAAGTCTTACCTTTATATAAAATTCCAACTCCCATGATTAACCTCCTTTATTTAATAAACGGGTATAGGAAATCTGGTCCTACCGTACATCACACTTAGCTACTTCCCGCCGCCCCTATCCAAGCGACGGCCCATTTCCATGCCGCGACCTGCCCCCATACCGCGGCCTAATCCTTTAACAGTCAACTCGCTGTGTTCAGATACTTTAACCTTTCATCTGTTTCGACCAATAAAAAATATGCGCATCGGCCGAATCTCGGGTCGATCAGCGAGTCAAGATCCTTGCCACTTGAACTAACCGCTATTTTCATGGTTAAATTCCCTTTCACTGGGTATTGTTCGTTGATATTTCTGGTTAGCTCGGAGAAGTTCTGGCAGCAACAGGTGAATAGCCCGATAGTTTAGGTAGTATAGACAGCACTATTCATGCCATATTGGAGAAGGATGAGCAGATAGAAATAACCTATTGAATTAAAAAATATAATCTGGAAAAAAAATTGCTCTTGAAAGATTTAGGGCGCCCCTTACTGTTGCATGATTGCAGTGCAAGCCTTGCATAAATGCAATATTGCAAGGTTCATGAGTCACGTCCAAATCAATAAGGAGATCTTTTATGGAACTCTCAATTAATTTGTGTATTTTTTTTCGATCATTATCTGAACGTATTCTCGACGGGAGCACTAAAAGATATAACCAATTGAATATTTGATAGATAAACTTGGAAAATTCGATTTAGGGAAGGTTAAACCAATCTTGCATTGCTGCATAAATGCAATGCGATAATGATATTTCAAAAATTATGATGCTGAGGGAACAATGTATGCGCAATGCTCTTTAATCTTGTCTTTTTCATTCAAATTTTCCAGATAACTTTCAGTATATCCACAAATAATACAAATATAATCTTCAAGACGGACTCCAGTATTAAACCCAATCACAAGGCTGCCCCTGTATCCTCCAGGAAAGTTTCTTTTGAAAACTGACGCTGATTTACATTTTGGACATATTCCTGATTTCATGGTACATTCCTTTCCTATGGGATAACTCTAAAAGATATTTCTAGCTGACCACCCAAACTGCTTGCTCTTCCGCCAATTGAATGACTTTATTGCTGACACTTCCCATAAAAAATTCTTGAACTTTGGACAATCCTCTTCTGCCGACAACAATCGTTGTATGTCCGTTTTGTTTAGCCTCTTTAACGATAGCTTTTGCTCGACTTGAAACACCCGTAATTATTTTTCTGGTGATGTTTTCTGGTTTAAACCCAAAATTGATCAAGCGGCGTTTTGCTTGATCAAAAACAGCATGAATGTCATCTTCTTGTGCTTGAATATCCTCTCTTGGCAAAGACATGTTCCCTGTCCCGGGGGTTAGCTCTCCGGCCCCTCGAACAGCATGTAAAAGCGTAATGTTGAAATCGAACCCGCCCATTAGTTCGCCTGAAAAATCGATGGCCTCCATCGAGCATTCAGAAGAATCCATAGCAATGAGTATACTATTGCCAGGTAGTTTGCTTCCATTGATAAACACAGGAACAAGTGAAAGCTTCTCAATCACCTTAACCGTTTTGCTACCTAAAATAAGATTTGATATTGCTCCTGCTCCAGTTCTGTTGATGACTACGGCGCAGTATTCATTATGTGCCTCTTTAATAATATCTCTGGCAATACCAGCTTCGCATTCCTGGATTTTAACGGTTACGGTTTCTTTTGGAAAGCCGGAATGATAAAGAATTTGTTGGGCCTTTTTCATAAACTGCTCTATTTTATTTTTTTTTGCGGCTTCAAAAGCTTTGGCTTTAACAACGGCTCCTCTGCTTTGTGGTTCATTTTCAATATCCCAGTAAAAGTCAGGCAATGAAATGAAAACATTAAACAGTACCAAATGCTTTTTTTGAAAAGGTTTTCGTTTGGCAATGTGCTTGACGGTTTCAAGGCTGCGATCTGATCCATCAACAGTCACTAATATTTTTTCTTTCAATGCCATCATTACACCTCCTGATTCAAAAAAGATGACTGACGACTTAAATTTTTTTCTATTTTTTTTAACATCCTTTTCAATTATCTTTATTGCTTATAATTCATGCATTACCTACCGCAATTAATATAAAATATTCGTTTCTAAATGAGGACAATCTTTCTCATCCGTGATCCGGCAAACTGCTCTCTGGCTGCGTATCCGCTTTCAAAAACATCCTGATTGAGTTTTCGTATTTTCTCATTGGCAACCGGATCCGCTTTTTGGGGCACATTATTGAGTATCCCCTCAATGGCGGCCTCCTTGGGAAGTGTAATAAACCGCGCGTCCTGCCGCAGATCAAGATCCGCTATAATGACACCCAATGAAAAGGGCCCTTTCATGATGTTTCTCAGCTTGTATTTACTAAAATCATAGAAAACCAACCTCAGGTCATGTCCCTGTTCGATGACTTCCTCATATCTTTTAAGATACTCATCTCTGGTGAGATACCTCGGTCCTTTTCGGCTGGCGGTGACCAGAATCGGTTCATCCACATAAAAATCGGCCACCACGGTGAGCCCCCTGGGAAAAGCGCCGGCAAAGTCCCCCGCGGTAAAGACACCCCGCCAGGCTTCGGAAAGGTCATAGCCATTGATGTAGTCCACATTATAGGAAACCGACCCTCTCACTTCATGTTCACGAATCATTACATCCACACAAAGCGGACCACCGGCCTGGGCCAGACCCCGACACTGGTGGATGGCAGCATGAAACCCTGCGGCAATGGCCGCATCAGCTTCTATGTTCGACAGGGTAAGGTAACCGGAACCGCCAATGGATGGGTTGGAGATGGTAAGCTGTCTTTCTGTCGCCATGAATGCCTCCTATTTGTCGATAAGTTCGGGTATACTGACGGAAGTTGAAAAGCTGACCCCCTCAAAGCTCAGAGCGTTTACCGGACAGGGAAACTGCAAACACGAACCGCAGGCCTGGCATTGCCTGGGGTCGTTGCTGAGCAGGGCGTGGCATCTGAGTCCGATACCGCATAACCGGCACTTGAATCGGGGAAGGTCTTTGAGTTTTTCCGGTTCCTCTATCGCCACGCGCTCACGCTCTTTGGCAAATTTTAGATCCAGGCACTCCTCCGACCTTACCATACGGCCCATTTTTACTCCTGAATTCCTGGCATCCTTACCCATATCCAGGACGCAGACGCCGTCTGCAATAACCATCACTTTTTCCTTTTTGAGATATCGGTCATACAAATCCTTGAACAGCTCTGCATTGTCATCCACCCTGAAGGGGTTTACATGGATGATGTCGAAGCCTAAAGCCGTACCTTCTTTGTCGAAATCGGTCTCTAAGGGGATCTGGCCGCCGGTCATCCGGATGTTGTAGTTGTTGTAGATCACATTGATGGCCCCAAACCGTTTGTTTTTGGCCGCAAATTTAATCCCGCTGATATTAAAATTATAGGCACCGTCTCCCGATGCGGTGACCACGATTTGTTTTTCGGAGCAGGCCTCTTTGATTCCATCTCCGACAATAGCGCCAGAGCCCATGCAAAAGATGGCATCCACGATGCCGTAAGCATGGTAGCCTTGGAGGTTGCCGCATCCCCTGTCAGCAGCGTAGATCAGCTCATACCTGTCTTTGCCTTTAAGGCCCAGCTTTCGGTTAAATCGTCTCATCCCCTCGTGTATGGACCAGGAAACCTTGGTGTCCCCGCACCCGGTGCAATTGGACACCGGCCGAAGATAGGTGATTTCATCTTTTACTTTATGTTCTGAAGCAAGGCTCTGAGGTAAAGCCATGGTTCGCACCTCCTTTTATATGTTCATAATATGATCGATGTAGGAAAATCGTTCGTATATCCTGGGTTCGTAGGGTATAGAGCGATCAACAACCTTTACATCGAGTTGATTCTGGTTCACCAAATCTAACAGCTGAAGGTAAATGACCCGTCCGTAACCTTCTTCAAACACATATATTTTTTCGATGCCGTGTTTTGACACGAGCTCCTCAAAAAGGGAATCGGGTTGGGGGAAGACAATGTCGGTTTCCATAACCAGAACATCTCCGTATTTTCTCTTAAGACGTTCTCTTGAACTCGGAACATTGTGAACCATTTCGAAATCTTCCCGGAAAGGACCGTTTACGATCAACATGCTCCGGGGATTATCGCCGAATACAGACACTCTATTCCCCAGAAATTCAAAATTTTCCTTGATCTTTGTTTTGAACAAAGGGATCAGTTTTGAATGATACCTTTTTTCCCGGGTCCGTATGTGGGGTCCGATGGTGACAAGATGCTTGGGATCCCGGGTGAAACCCTTGCGCCGATGGTTGGCTGTCATGTCCAGCTCCATTACCGGGTCTACCGAGACCTCCCTGTAGGAGAGGTCATAGTTCATCACCACCGCAAACGGGACGCCGAGTTCCTCGAAAAGGCGATAACAATTCTTAACGGTAGTGTGAGCGGTGCGTGGGGAATGAAGTTCCAGGGTGGGAATCCGGATATGGAACCCGTAAAGCACCTTGTTGTCCTGCATGGTCTGTGATGAAGTCCCTTGGCGGTCGTCACCTGAAGCAAGACCCAATCCACCGGTGTAAGGAACAACATTAACCGCCACACGGAGCGCGTCGGCCGCGGTGTTGCCGCCCAGGTGCTTGAAGGAGCACATCACTCGAGAGCCCACAGGAATCCGCTTTTCTTGATCCTGGGCGAAAACCGTATCGCCATAAACAAGATCCCACTCCTCTCTGGTGAGAAATTCCCGTTTTTTGTAGTCGGCCTTGCAGATGACGGCTCCCAGCGCCAGTGCCATCGAGTTGTCTTCGTTGGTGGTGGTTCCCCAATGGGCAGCGAGTTGGTATCCGACCCGCTCCAGTGCTTCACTCACCTTGTTGGTAAAAGCATTTTTTTTGGAGATGTTTCCCGCCAATTGTTCAAAACTCCCCTGGAGATCTGAAATGGGTGCTCCGGGATAAGCGCTGGTCACCCGAACACCGGCCTCTAAAGCTCCCCGGGCAATGGCCTGATTGCCCGAAAGCCTCATCCTTCCCAGGTTAAAAACAGAATCTTTTGCCATGGAAACACCTCCCTAAACTGGATGTTTCATGAATAAAATGAATTGGTTCGAAGAAATTCAGTGCCACCTGTAACTCCCTTTTTAAAGTTTAACCCTTGGATGCTTTTATCTATCACATGGTTTTTATATAGATGTTGAAGTTAGGTGGCACTTAAAATCATCTAAATACAATTTCCCAAAGAACAGGCACATGGAATAAGAGCCTGTTAATGTTATTTCCTCCCCTCTCGAAAATTTCTTTCCTCGTGACCTGTGAAATAATGTGATTTCGATTACAGTTGTATTGAATAAGCCACGGCACAGATTCGGTTGATAAGAAATTACAATTATTATTAGAGCATTTTCTATGCCACATTGTGAAAAAAATAAAATGCAATTCTAACATACTGGAATAGAAGATAATTGTGGGAAGGAGAGATGATTTGCAAATGACGTTTTATGGCCTTTAGTATTTCATTAATGCAATAACAGGAGTTGCGTATGTGCAAATATGCAACGGTCGCACATCATTTATTTTTTGACCGGCCGTCCTGGTTGGAAACCTCAAGATTGAATCGCTTCATTTTGCGCCATAGCGTTGTAGGGTGAATGCCCATTTGGGCGGCAGTTAACTTGCGACTCCAGTTATTTTTCTTAAGCGCCTTGAAAATAATATTTTTTTCCACGGCTTCTAATGAAGGCTCACTTTCAGTGATTTTTTCAGAGGCTGGTATTTTCCTCAGGTCTATCTTTTGGTGGAGGGTTTCGGGCAGATGTTCTTTTCTGACCCAATGATTTTTGCAAACCACGGTGGTATATTCAACGATATTTTCCAGCTCCCTTATATTACCTGGAAAATCATAAGACATCAGAATGTTCATTGCTGTGGGCGATAGACCTTGAATGTCCTTCCCGCGCAGACTGTTAAATCTTCGAAGAAAATGCTCCACCAACAGAGGAATATCTTCTTTGCGTTCTCTTAGAGGGGGCAAAAAAAGTTTAACAATATTGATCCGGTAATAAAGATCTTCTCGAAACAATCCTTGTTGTACCAGCTCCTCCAGGTTTTTGTTGGTGGCTGATACGATGCGGACATCTGCCTTTTTGGATTTTGTGCTGCCGAGAGGCTCATACACTTTCTCTTGAAGGACACGCAAGAGCCGCATCTGAAGCATTGGGGAGATGTCTCCAATTTCATCCAAAAAAATGGTTCCATTCTCAGCCTGCGCAAACCTTCCCGGTTTATCCTTTTTTGCATCGGTAAAGGCTCCCGCTTTGTACCCGAAGAGTTCGGATTCAAGGAGCGTGTCCGGCAAAGCGCCGCAGTTTACAGTGATTATAGGTCCCTTTTTCCGGTGGCTGAGGGAATGAATGGCCCTTGCAAAAAGCTCTTTTCCCGTGCCGCTTTCACCTTCTAAAAGAACGGTGGTATCATTTCCGGATACCAACTCCAGCATTTCAAACAGCCGTTGCATTTCCCGGTTTTTACTGATGATGTCATAAAAGGTATGCTGCTTGGACAATTCCTTGCGCAGTTGTTCCACAACACTCAAATCACGAAATGTCTCCACTCCCCCAATGATGTTATCGTTTTTGTCTTTTAAAATGGCGGTTGAAATACTGACCGGGATCCGATCCCCTTTTGAATTAACGATGAATACGTGTTGATTTATAATGGGACTGCCCCGTTTCCATGGTCCTTCTCAGGGAACATCCTTTTTCACATATACTGGCCTTAAAAACCTCCCAGCAATATCGACCGATTGCTTCCTCTTTTTTGATACCGGTGATCTTTTCGGCAGCCCGGTTATAGGAGGTGATTTTCCAATCAGCATCGACGGTAAAAACACCATCGGCAATGCTGTCTAAAATGATTTTTGTCTGGTTATTAATCTCTTTTAGCATAAAAAAGAATGTTTCAGATTAAGGGTTTCAGAAATATGAAAAGCACGACGTATTCTTTTGATGTGAAACTTTATTTTAATACTAGTTTATCCAAATTAGCCGAAACACCCTCCGGTGTCAATAAAATCGTGTAACGATTTTATGATGATATGAGCTTTCACTTCATTATTGACGGCAAACAATCATGGGTGTAGGTATATAATCTGACGGGATAACAATCATTCGGTTTCAGGTTTCCATTTTGAAAACCGGCCATCGATTGGTCTTAGAGGTATGTAGTGATGCATCCTGTAACCTCTATAATTCGAAAACTGATATAGGATTGAGGTCTTTAACAGGTGGATATGAACAAAACACCGCTTGGCATTGTAGATTTTTTCAGCTATGAGGAGAGCGTGCCGGCGCTTATGGGATTGCTTGGTGCGGCGCGAGTCCTTTCTGAACAGAAAAGAGTCGTTATCAAGCCCAACCTGGTCAACACTTCACAGCCTCCCATAACCACACCGGTCCAACTTGTGGCTGCAATAGCCGACTACGTAAAATCTGTGAGCAATGCCGAAATCTTAATTGGAGAGGGATGCGGTGCACCTCTGTATAATACTCACAGACCTTTTCGTAAACTCGGCTACTCGGATTTGGCCAAGTCCAACGGCATTGTTCTGGTAGATCTCAATCATGCCGAAACAACGGAACTCACCGATCACCGATGCCGGGTTTTTCCCAAGTTCATGATGCCCCGACTGGTAATGGATTCATTTTTGATATCGGTTCCGGTTCTCAAAAAACATTCCCTTTCAAAAGTTACCCTTACCATGAAGAACATGCTCGGGTGCGCTCCTCCGGATCACTACGGCGGATTTATCTGGAAAAAATCGAGATTTCACAAGAACATGCACCGCTCAATATTCGAGATGAACCTATACCGAACACCCGATCTCACCATTTTGGACGGAAGCGTGGGCTTGTCATGCCATCATCTCGGAGGACCGGAATGCAGTCCGCCTGTGGGAAAGCTGATCGGAGGCTTCGATCCCGTTGCAGTGGATGCATACGGTTCGGGGCTTCTTGGGGTGGACTGGAGGAATGTGGCGCATATACGCCTGGCACACACGGTAATCGGTCACGCCGATTACCCCGCAAAATACGAATCCGAATTCAGTAGGTAATGGATAATCTGTATCGCTTGCCTAAGTGCTCTAATTCATAAATACGATGACATATTTTTATCTGGACACTATCCCGTATAAGCTGAAGTCCAAAAGGTTGAAGTTTGCATTCATTGAATGAAAAAAACCAAGTTATAAATACGTGACCGTATTTACGAATAGATGTGCTAAGGCATACGATCCGACTTGATGGCCACACCCAGGATTCCCATTTTCTTCAGCTCAAAAGAGTTTATAAGACTTAAGCCCGCTGCATCCAGTTCGGCTCGAAGATCCTTGCTGGTAAAACGATCATGTTCGGGATGAAGAAGGATGCGTTTGGTGATAACATTCTGATAGAGTGAAGGATAAAGCTCCTCCATATAATACACACCGCCGGATTTCAAAACCCTGGTAATTTCCGAAAGGGCCCGGCGCCAGTTTGGAACATGATGCAAAAAGCCGAATCCGAACAGCGCATCCAACGCATCTGATTTGAATGGAAGATCAATGGAATCTCCCACATACATCGTCATAATATCTTTTGTCGTTCCTGAAAGATACGTCTTTGCCCCTTGAATCATTTTAATGTCCAGATCCAGTATATGCAGTTGCGACGGCTTAAAGGCTCTATGGATCAATTTTGCACCGGCGCCGCGGCCACACCCCACTTCGAGAATGGTTGCCCCCGGCTTCAGCGGCATCATGTGTCGCAACCATTTAATCTCTATGTGTTGCTGAAATACCCTTGTGGGATTGTTGACCACCCACCGTTCAGCCCAATTCAGTTTCATGGTTGTACCTCATAACTCAAGTTTCGTACCCGAATATGACTAAAATGCCTTTGATACGTGTTCATAGGGTGTGCTTCCCCGTGTAACGATTTTGGTGAAGTGGCGTGGTCATTTCAATGACTTAACAGTGGAGAAGCACACCTCGTGAACACGTACGACCTTTGAAAACAGTCTTATTTCGTCGCCAAATGGATCATTGCAATACCGTTGGTAAGTTTACGTTCCGTTACTGTTGAGAATCCCACCTGTTTCAAGACTGCCGTCAACTCATTCGGCAATGCAAAAGTTCGAATAGATTCACTTAGATGCAGGTATGCCTTGCTTGATCCTGCGATAACCTCACCGAGCGCCGGCATCAAATGAAATGAGTAAATATCGTACAACCAACGGAATAACGGCGATGTCGGTTTTGAAAACTCCAGGCACATCATTTTCCCCCCGGGTTTCAGCACACGGCACATCTCTTTAAACCCCTGATCCATATGGGTTACATTGCGAATTCCAAAACCCACCATGGCGGCATCGAAATATCCGTCCGGAAAAGACACGTGTTCGGCATCTCCTTGAACAAACCAGATACGCTCTTCTGACGGCAAATGGGTTACCTTGTGCACACCGGCCTCGATCATGGCCCGGTTGATGTCGTATATTATCACCCGGCCGGACCGGCCGACGGGTCCGGCAGCCAGAATCGCCAAATCGCCGGTACCACCGCACACATCCAGCACCCGGGCTCCGGGATTCAAGTTCATGATCCTGATGGCGGTCCGCTTCCACAAATGATGGATGCCAAAACTCAACAGCGTATTCATTAAATCGTATCTTTTGGCAACGGTATTGAAATGTCGAAGAACCCATTGAGACTTTTCATCCTCGGAAACTTTTCGGTAACCAAAATAGGCTGTTTTCTCAGAGCGCTGGTCGTTATCAGATCGATTCTGTCGGCGATATTCATCAAGCCATTTTTTTTGTTTCATCAATATCTCACCGTGTTCTTTTATGTGTTGAAGTCCAAATTACTTTTTGAGCCACCTTAACAAAGGGTCATTTAAGTATCAAGGAATATCCAAAATATAGGTGTTGGAGACTATTTCTGCCATGGTTTTAAAATAAGTAAAGAGTCCTGTCCCAAAGGACCAGGTTTTCAAGGACCAACAAATAAAGCTTGATGTGTTTTTCATGACATATTAATAAAGTCAAACCATTCGCTTTTTTGACTTTCCATAAAATCCTCAACCTTTTTTATCTGGAGGAAAACATGCTCAGTTCAGATGACAAATCAAAGTCACATTTTGTCCAAATGACATCTCGATCGAAAAATACGTGCCTGTTGAGAAGGTCATGGATCGGCATGCTCTTTTTCTTGACTATTATCCTTCCGAATACAGCACAAGCAACGGATCATTCCAAGATGATAAATTGCGATGTCCATCATGGCACCTGCACCCAGAAGCTTCAGGACACAGACATCACCCTTGATATCAGCCCCAAACCGGTTAAAGCCATGACAGATCTCAAGTTCACCATTACCTTGACCGGGAAGCAAGGCGTATTCGAACCGTTTATCGATCTTGGAATGCCGGGTATGAAAATGGGCCCCAACCGGGTGTTACTCAAATCCAACGGAAAAGGCGTTTATTCCGGAACCGGCACCATTGTGCGATGTCCCAGCGGAAAAAGAATTTGGAAAGCGACGGTCACTGTTCCGGACAAAGGGTCCGTGGAGTTTATTTTCGATGTCATCTATTGAGACCTTATACCTTACGTTTTTCACCACTGGTTTTATCGTTGGTTTCGGGCATTGTATCGGCATGTGCGGCCCAATCGTTGTTTCGTTCTCTCTTAACTTAAAGACCAAAGGGGTTATGGTCCCGAACCTGTTGTACCACGTGGGCCGGATTTCCACTTATGCTGTTCTCGGCGGCGTCATGGGCGCTAGCGGATCTTTTACTCGAATAACCACCGGTATCGTTGGCCTTCAAAAAGGCGCCATGATCTTTGCAGGGCTCATTATCATCGTTATGGGGCTGGGCATGAGCGGATGGATTCCCCTGGGAAGGATTTTCGGGGATTATTACCACCCCGAAGGTATCATTGCACGGAGTTTTCGCAAATTATCCGGCATACAATCCACCGCAGCCTTTCTTCCACTGGGTTTGGTGCTCGGCTTGCTGCCGTGCGGGCCGGTGTACACGGCTCTGATTGCAGCGGCCGGTTTAGGCATGGAATCACAAAACACGCTTAATGCCGTTCTTGCAGGAATGGGGCTCATGGCCGTGTTTGGCATCGGTACCATTCCGTCGCTCATAATGGTGGCCAGACTTTCCGGCATGGGCTGGTTGAAGTCAAGAGACATAATTTACAAAATCAGTTCGATATTGATGATCGGTGTGGGGATATATTTTTTAATCAAGGGCCTGCGATTTTGATGATAAAAAAATGGCTAATGACCTTAGTTAGTGTCCATCCATGAATCAAAAATGAACACAATGGGTGTCCAATTCAGAAATGAGCAGTTTTTGTCCTGATCAAGGCCGCACAAGGGTTTGCGGTGAGGCGTACGTCTGTACGCCGCAGCCGGAAACCCGCGGAGAACGCCGAGCAGGACAAAAAGGGCCATTTATGGATGGACAATAGTTACATGCTTGACAAATACCGTTGCTTAATGCAGTAATACAGGATATTTTGATTCCCGGTTTATCCGGGCAAGGAGGTGTTAACTTGAAACAGGGAAAATGCCCCAAATGTGGATCTGAAGAAATTTATGCGGGAGTCGAGGTATTGCCGAAAAGCGGTCCGTTCGGCAGCAACAGCATCCCCATCAGCATTGTTTCCATTGCTGCGCTTGATAATTATGTCTGTAAGGAATGCGGTTACCTTGAACAGTATATCGCTGAACCCGAAAAACTGAAAGAAATCGGTAAAAAGTGGCCCAAAGCTGGTAAGGTTGCACACGAGGAAGCCTGAGTCGATTTTTACATGGAAAAACCGAAAAAAGAAAATCCAGGTTTTGTAATCCAGGGCTTGAATTTTCATAATTTTATTTTTCAGGGGACAACACTGTGAAAGAATTCTGGCGGCTTGGAAAAATAATTCGAATCCTGATCAAACACGGCTTTGGAAATGTTGTCGAAAGACTTTTCAAACGAACGGAAACAAGTCCCATTGATCAAGAAGAAAAAGAATTAACGACCCAAAACGGCTTTCCTTCTCCCCAGCGTGTTCGGCTTGTGTTAGAAGAGCTCGGCCCCAGTTTTATAAAACTCGGTCAATTACTCAGCACCCGGGCCGACGTATTCCCGCCCGAATACATCGAAGAATTTACAAAACTTCAGGACCAGGTGCCGCCGGTACCTTTCAACCATATCAGAGATATTATCCAGAAAGAACTCAGACGTCCTTTGGAAGATATCTTTGCTGAGTTTACACGGGAATCAATGGCCGCCGCTTCTGTCGCACAGGTCCATATGGCCACGCTTTTTAGCGGCGAACAGGTTGCTGTCAAAGTCATTCGCCCAGGCATTGATAAGGAAATCCGCAAAGATATCCGCCTGATGAACGCCATCGCAAAAAGGGCTGAAAAAGCCTTTGAGATCGCCCGTGTCATCGGTGCCGACAATCTGGTAAAAGAATTTGAACGGATTATTTTTAAAGAACTCGACATGTTCATCGAAGCCGGGAATATAGAAAAATTTGCCAAGAACTTCGAAACGATCGATGAAATTTATATTCCTAAAGTCTATTGGGATTACACCTCAAAATCGGTCCTGACCATGGAACATATCCACGGTATTAAAATGGACCAGGTGGATGACATCAATGCTCATGGTATCGACCCAAAGGAAGTCGCATTGATCGGACTCCGTTCCTTTTCCCGCCAATTGATGGATTTCGGTTTTTTCCATGCGGATCCCCATTCCGGAAATACCATCGTCATGTTTGACGGTCGTGTCAGTCTGGTCGATTTCGGCATTATGGGTTATCTGGACGATGAAACCATGCAGCACATCGCAAATCTCTTTCTGGGCTATGCTGAACATGACTATGATATGGTGATGGAAGCATTGCTGGATACCGAACTTATCAACGAAGATACCATGGACCTCAAAGACTTCCGCAGGGAGCTTATGGATACGAGTGAACCTTTTTATGGACGGAGTTTGCAGACGGTTTCGGTCAAAGAAGTCTATGACCAGGTCATTCATCTGGTATACAAATACCAGATTAGATTGCCGAGGAATCTTTTGCTCCTCTTTAAGACATTTATTCAAACAGAAGCCCTCGGCAAGATATTGGGAAGTGACGCCAGCCTTTTAGAAATAACGAAACCCTATGCCAAAGAACTGCTCAAACGCAGTTATCTGGCAAAAAGCGTCTTGAGAAATATTCGAAAAGACACTCTGGCCATGGGCAACCACATGAAAATGATGCCCAAGCTTGTTCATAATATTCTCGATCAAACGGCCAAAGGCAAACAGCGGGTAGAACTCCGGCTTACCGGTTTTCAGGAGATCAATACCCCGCTTGTAAAAAGCATTAATCGGGTGATCATCGGGTTGGTCATTTCAGCCTCGCTTATTGCCGCAGCAATGGTGTTGAATGCACCCCAACACATCTTTTCATTTACGGTCAATTTTTTAGGCTTTAAAGGGGTTCCCCTGACAGCGTTTTTAGGGCTGATCGGCTATGTAATTGCCACAATTCTGGCCGTCTGGCTCATCATCATGATTTTGCGATCCAGAAAGCTATAATCATAAATGGGAATTCGCCCCCAAGGTCTTTCGGTGTTAAAAGTAAGTCTTTGCTCCTGCATAACGTGTTTTAAAATACCGGTTTTTTAGAGACGACCTTCGCACCTTTTTACCTTTTCCAGGGGCATGAATAAATTGTCCATTTCCAGCATAGATGCCCACATGGGAAATTTTTCCGCTACCGGAAGTGTGAAAAAACACCAGATTTCCTTTTTGCAGCCTGCCTCTGCTCACAGGCATGCCTGCATTCCACTGGGCTCGAGACGATCTGGGAAGTTCCAACCCGTTCAGCTGGTATACCGTCATGGTAAAGCCGCTGCAGTCGAACCCCTCTTCCACTGACTCGACCGCCCCACCTGTAAGGTACGCCGATGAAGTTGTCTGCTGTTCGCAAAATTTTATCTCTTAAGTGAGCCTTTGAATATTTCTTGGGAGCGACAACATAGAAATTGTGGATAATTCCTGCAGAAGAAAGCGCACTCGCCCTGTTGACGGCGGCCGTTCTGGATGAAAAATTACCGAATCGAACCCTGTATAATCCCGAATGATGCAAAAAATGATAGGCATTTAGGCCCTGTTTTCGTAACTTTTCTTTAAGCCGTATTGCGTTTTCCATGTTTGAAAACGCACCCACCTGAATGGCATAATGGATTGATGGCAGCGCGATCGGCGAGGTCGGTTTGGGGGATGGCGTTACGGGGGACCGACTGCATCCCGAAAGAAAAAAGACTGTAAAGACAAGCGCAAATAGTACTATCTGTTCGGCAAAACCAACGCTTTTATCTCTAGTGGAATAAAAAAAGTCCATTCAACAAACTTTCTCAACAACAGTTATATCCTTTGGGGTGAGCCTTAGGTTGCTGATTAAAGTTTCACACCCTTAATTTTTAGCAACTCGGCCATCTGCTTTAAAGGCTTTTTAGCAATAGTGAAGTGCCAAACTTGAGTAGTTATCTATGCAATAAAGCCGCCGTTGACACATATATTTTGACCCGTTATCCACCCCGCTTCTTCGCTAACCAATAGCACCACTGCTTTTGCGATGTCATCAGGAGTTCCGATACGACCAAATGCCGCCATACTTGCCAAGTGGCTAATTTGCTCTTCTGTCTTCCCCTTACTAAACAATTCGGTATCGGTGGGTCCGGGTGATATTGAGTTTACGGCTATCCCTCTGTGACCCAGTTCTTTGGCCAATACCTTCGTTAATTGCTCAACCGCTCCTTTTGTTGCAGCATAAGTCCCATAGGTTGGCATCATGAGTCTTGTAACAGATGAGGATATGTTGATGATTTTTCCACCATCTGCCAATTTCCTCGCAGCCTGTTGACAGGCAAAAAACAGACCTTTGACATTACAATCGAAAATATTGTCGAACTCTTCCTCTGTGACCTCTTCCACCTTTTTATAAAGGATAGTGCCGGCATTATTGACCAGAATATTCACTTTGCCGAATTTCTCGATGGCGTGATCAAACAAGGTCTCGATCTCATGAATATTTCGCATATCAGCCTGTATAGCCATGGCTTGCCCTTTTATTTTCATTACTTCTGATGCGACCTCTTCCGCCTGCTCGGCGTTGTTAACGTAGTTGACCACCACTGCCGCTCCGAGTTTGCCGAGTGTTAATGCGATCTCTCTGCCTATGCCACGAGAGGCCCCTGTGACAATGGCAGTTTTGCCTTTCAATGATATTTGCATGATTTTTACCTCCTAAACTTATGGGCCCGACCCCCATTGCCCCCCCCCTTACGAGAGCCGACGCATGATTCGGGGCCACGGCTGGTCGCTAACCATTACCATGCGAGGGACTTTCATCCCCTACTCTTTGCCGGCTTTTACCGGCGCTTTCGACCCGACCCCCTTGTTTTCAGTCCCGATTGTATCCTTGTACCCGGTTTTTTCAAATGCCAGGAACAGACCCCCTTAGTGTTCTCAGTACATCTCGTATTTAACCAGCCTGCCGTCAAGCCCGCCGGCCTTGATCGGTTTTTTCCATGATGCTTTCAGCCCGATTTTTTTGATATACTCCCGTTCTCCGAAATAAACAAAAGCGGCCGAGCCTTTGCATTTTTGTTTCAGAAAATCGCCGAAATTTTTATAAAACATTTCAAGGTTCTCGTCTCCCCCCATCCGAATGCCATAAGGCGGATTGGTTACAATTACATGCTCTTCAAGGGCGGGCAGCTTTCTGAAGTCCGCCCTTTCAACGCTTACGTTATTTCCGTAATGGAGCCCCATCAGGTTTGTCCGCGCCGCGCTGACAGCCTCCGCGGACACATCACTGCCCGCAATCAGCCCTTTCGGCAGTTCCCTGATGTGTCCGTCAGCCTCTTTTTTTACCTGCTTCCAGACAGCGCCGTCAAAGTCGGGCAGACATTCAAAACCGAATCGATTCCTGAAAACACCCGCAGGAATATTGCAATACCGCATGAGCGCTTCACACAAAAGGGTTCCCGAACCGCACAAAGGATCATATAAAGGAACAGAACCGTCCCATTCACTGAATCGGATAATCGCGGCGGCGACGGTTTCCTGCATCGGCGCCGAAACGGTCTCCTCTCTGTATCCTCTCCGGTGAAGCGCGCCGCCTGAAGTATCGATGCTTATTACTGCCTTATCGTGCCTGATATGAAGGTTCAGCAGGATATCCGGATTCCTTACCGACACATCCGGACGCTGACCGGTTTTTTCTTTGAAATAGTCGGCAACCGCATCTTTAAGGCGGAGGGCAGCGAACTTTGAATGCGAAATCACGCTGTCGGAAACATTCCCCGATACGGCAAAGGTATTGCCTTTTCCAAAAAAATCTTCCCACTCGATCTGTTTGGCCTTCTGATACAGCGTATCGGTATCATGACAAGCGTATGATATTAACGGCGCAAGGCACCGTGAAAGAAGCCTGGTCAGATAATTAATTCGATACAGGGTTGATTTGTCCGCCCTGAAATGAATTCCGCTGAATTCCGGCCTGACATCTTCGGCGCCGAGTTCAGCGAGTTCATCCGCGCCGGCTTCTTTTAAGCTGTCGGCTATCTGGGCAAAATAACGGTAATCCTTCTGATACTGATATACCGCCGCTTGCCGTTTTTCTCTTCGACGGCGTTTGACCCAATCGGTTGATACCATTTTTCACCGCTTTCGTTTCAATCGGAGCCGGAAAGAACGATCGAGATATTGCTTGATCATTTCAAACCTTTTCAGTATTAGCTGTTTTTTTATGCAACTTCAAGGCAAACCGGAAGGGGGAAGCCTGTAAAATGGATACGGATTATAAAAGCAGAACCCGAAAAAAAAAGAAGACCGGTCCCTGCAGCGCCTGGGAGAACAGTTGGTCGCCCTGCCGTTCGGCCAGCTTGAGACCATGGGGCTTCCGGATGAGCTTCTGACGGCCATCGAACTCGCACGTAAAATAAGGAGCCATGGCGCCCGGCGCAGGCAGATTCAGTACATCGGCGCCCTCATGCGGCATATCGACCCGCAACCCATCAAAACCGCCCTCGATCGCATCCGGACGGGAAACTTACGGAAATAACCTGGCGCCCGCCGGAAATGCGAAATTTTAACCTTGTCACCCGGAACGTCCTTTGAGGATCAGGTTTTTTTGTTTTTCTTTGTTCCGTTTGTCCTTCTCAACAAAAAGCGGTTTCCCGCTGTCATAGGCTTTTCCCGTATAGTACATCAGGGTTGCCGGCGTCGACGGAGAGGGCGTAAAAATCTGAATCTGCCGGGGTTTGAACTTGAGGACCCTGCGGCTGAAGCGGTTTAAACGCTCCATGTCTTGGCGTGTACATCCCGGATAAGCAGCGATAAAATAACAGGTTAAGAACTGTTTTTTCCCCATCCTGCGGTTGATCTTTTCAAAACAGCGGAAGAATTCCATAAAGCTCTCAATGGAGGGTTTTCCCATGAGCGCAAGGATATGATCTTCGGAATGCTCGGGTGCGACCTTCAGTTGTCCGGAAATATGATGCCGGATAATCTCTTCAAGATATTGAAGGCCGTATGTTTGATCTTTTAGCACCAGATCATGGCGTATTCCGGAACCGATGAAAACCTTTTTAACCTTCGGCATCTGCCTGAGTTTTTTCAGCAGGGCAATCTGGGGGAGATGGCTGATTTCCAGCTTATCGCAGACGACCGGAGTCAGGCAGCGCTTGTTGCGGCATGTGCCTTTGGTTTTTTTTCGCTCGCATTCGATGCCGTACATATTGGCGGTGGGGCCTCCGACATCGTGAATGTATCCTTTAAATTCAGGATGGTTGGTTAAAATCGACGCTTCCTTCAGAATGGACGCTTCGCTCCGATCCACAACCCTTTGCCCCTGATGTACGGATATGGCGCAGAAGTTACAGTCGCCATAACATCCTCTGTGAGTCGTGATTGCAAAACGGATGGTTTCAAGTGCCCGCACCGGCCCCCATGCTGCATAATACGGATGGACGTCACGTTCATAGTCCAGCGCATGAATATGGTCCAGTTCCTCGCTCGTTGGCGGAAACTGAGGAGGATTCTGGATCAGATACCGGCTGTCCTGTTTCTGGCAAAGACCTTTTCCGGTTATCGGGTCATTGTTTTTATAAAAAATCTTAAACATTTCAGTGAACTTGGCGCTGTCCACCGCAACATCCGCATGGGATGGGAGTTCTATGTAACCTTCTTTTTTTTCAGCGGCAATATAGCAGATTCCGCGGACATCCGTAACCGGTCGGCGGCGCCGGATGTTTTCTGCCAGTTCAAGCGTCGTTTTTTCCCCCATTCCATAGACCAGAATGTCGGCCTTGGCGTCAAAAAGAATGGACCGCCGTATACTGTCGGACCTGTAATGATAATGGGAGATGCGTCTGAGGCTCGCTTCAATCCCGCCGATAACAATCGGTTTTGTCTTTTTGAAATATCGGCGAACAAGGTTGGTATATGCGACAACCGCCATGTCCGGACGTCTGATATTTAGACCGCCGCCGGTCAGATCATCTCGCTTTCGCCGTTTATTCGTCGCAGTATAATTGGATATCATGGAGTCCATGCATCCCGAAGTAATTCCCCAGAAAAGATTCGGCTCCCCCAGCCGGCCGATATCTTTTCCACTGTTGATATCGGGCTGCGCTATTATGGCTACCGTGTAACCGGCATCTCTCAGTACCTTTCCAATGACCGCGACGCCGATAAACGGCGAATCCACATAGGTGTCTCCTGTTACCAGTATGACGTCCGGGGACTTCCAGCCAAGAGCATTCAGCTCATTTTTAGTTGTGGGAAGAAACATTAAGAGACATCCAGGTCAATTCGTGTTTGTTGTGTGAAAGATAGAGAAATGCAGTATGCGGAAGAGCGCCAAATTTTTTGATAACGCCATAATGGGAATTTCCCTGGAACTTTACCGTGCATACGAAATTGCGACATTTTCCCGAATTCAGCCAAATAGAGACCCAATCAATGAGTTTTTCCGGAAAATTTCTCAAAAAAAGATCTACATCTTTAAGAACACCATATTGAGCCGAATATTGTATGAATGATTTTTTACCAAAAAAACGATGCAATTATGATATAAGATGTTATTTTACAGATATATTCTATGTTGACATTTTCCGTAATAACCATAAAGAGATAAGTCAAAGAAAAAAATAGAAAAATTATAAATTATTATGTGAAAATCAATGTAACATGTCAAGGGCAAACAAGGACGGAGAAAAATATGACCCAAAACGAAAAATTCAAAGCAAGACTCGAAGAAATCAATCGACTGGCCGATGCCATTGAACGTCAACGATCAAACCTTCAGGAAACCGCGGCACTGGATGCCGGTTTCCCCGTGAAGATCACCGGCATCGAAGTGGATCTGGCGGTGGACTATTTGCGAACCATAAAAGAAGAAATCCCTTATGTCGAAAACGGCAAACCTTACGGCACGGTGGCCACCATATTTGCATACGACGCCCCGGTAGTGGTGCTGGCCAAACTGGGCGGATCAGCCCTGCTGACGGGCAACCGCCTTCGGTTCGGCGTCTCATCCCAGACACCGAAAACCGCTGCGATTTTGGCTGAAATTTGCGAACCCTTTAAAACCATTGACCCCATGATCGATCTGGACAACCGGGAATTCGGCAAACGTTGCGTTGAAGACAACGATGTCCGGGTCCTCTTTATTTCAGGAGCTTCAGCCGTAGGAGAGATCTACAGAAAGCAGCATCGATCTTTTGACAAACTCTTTTTTGCCGGCCCCGGCGGCATGCCGGCAGCCATTGTGTTCGAAGATGCCGATGTGAAAGCAGCAAGCCATTTTATTGCCCGACGGGCATTTATCAACGCCGGCCAGTACTGCACCACCTTGAAAAAAGTGCATATTCATCGCAGCATTTACGAAACCGTTCGCGAAAAAATACTGGATACGGTTCAAGGCATGAAAGTGGGAAATCCTTTTGATCCGGATATTGAAATCGGACCGATCCTGGTGGAACGCACCCGAAAAATTATTGAAAATGCCCTTGAAAAATGCCAACCGGCAAACCTGATCGCCGGATCCATCAACGAAAATGTGATCCATCCACTGGTCCTCGAAACCGAAAACACCCAGATTCCGGACCTCGAACTTTTCGGTCCGTTTCTTGTTTTAAAACCGTTCGATGATCCTTATGACGCGGCCTCGGAACTGGTTCAGACCCGCTATGGCTTTCTGCTGGCCTTTTTCGGCTCACCCACGGAATCGCTCAAAGCGCTCTTTCATTCAAATTTCGGCATGGTACATGACAATCCGGATTTTACGTTCACGCCGCTGAGGCTGCCTTTTGGGGGAAAAAATGAAAGCGGCTGGATTCTGGAACGAAAAGGGGATGGGTATATTGAACGGGATGGCGCGTTTCTTTATAGTAAGGAATTAGTTTCGTTTGACGAATAGTGTCTGTCCATAAATGGTTCTTCAATAAAAATTTGTTCACCGCAGAGCCGCAAAGATCGCAGAGTTTTTGGTTTTTCTTTTTTGCTTTTCGCTGAGACGCCGAAAAGCAAAATGACACAACCCTTCGGGTAATAAAATGCCCTTTGGCACCTTGCAACCAAAGAATTGATGGCTATTGTCGTTTCTGCAGCGCAAGCTGCTTAGTGCTTTTCCATTGCCGGCGTCCCTGTCCCGCATCAAGCGGGGTCAACGGTAATGGAAAAATTATTATTCTCTGCGTCCTCTGTGCCTCGAATGAGCGAAGCGAATGGGCGGTGAATATAAACTCACATACCCTAAAGATTCTCATTAATTTTCATGCAACATTCAGCAAATATTTGGATTTCAGCTTGATGATCCGTTCCAAAGACTTCATTCCTTTGACTTTCATCGTTTGAGATCGCCTTTGAACATCCAGTATTTCCTTAAACGCATTTTCAATGTTGGGTCCTGCATGGCAGATTAGGGGCATGTCAATATCTGCTGAAAGGATTCGCTGGATAGCGGTTTTAATATCATAATGCTTTTCAATGGCGCCCATGTCTAAATCGTCTGTCATGACAACGCCGTCATACCCCATTTTTTTTCGCAAAAGATCATCGGCAATGGTCTTGGACAGGCTTGCGGGCCAATTCGGGTCGATCCCTGTATATCGAATATGCGACAGCATGATCCCTGCCACGTCATGGGAGATGGCGGTCTTAAAGGGAAAAAGGTCGAACCTTTGCATGGCATCCACATCGATATCCAGATCCGGCAATTCAAAATGAGAGTCAAGCACGGTTCGGCCGATGCCCGGAAAATGCTTGGCCACAGCCATAATATTTTCAGCCTGAAGATGTTCGATCACCACCTTTCCCTGCTCAGACACCCAGCCTGGGTCAGGGCCGAATGCCCTATCTGCCATGACACTGTTAATGTCTTCGGGCGCAACATCCAATACCGGCGCCATATTCATGTTGATCCCCACTTCTGAAAGTTCCTTTGCCGTTGTTTTGGCAAAAAAGACGGCATCTTCAGGCCCTTTCATCTTTGGATTGCCCGGGAACTGTGTAAACGGTTCTTTGAGACGGGCCACCTGGCCACCCTCCTGGTCGATGGCGATCAAGAGCGGCGGTTGACCGCAGGACCGGGCATAGGATTGCATGGAAAAGCAAAGATCTTTGATCTGGTCCGGGTCTATGAGGTTTATGGAAAAGAGGATGATGCCGCCCACCTTCAGCGTGTTGATAAGAAATTTGAGTTCAGCATTCATCTCGGTGCCCTCAAATCCCACCATCAAACGCTGCCCGGCCATTTGCTTGTCTGAAAAATCTGTAATGTCCATTTTATTATCTCATTCTTATTTTTCTGTTGAAAATATTCTTTTATATCACCGCCCGCTTGATCTGCCTCTGGCAGATTCGCTCGAGTCGCAGAGGACGCAGAGTTGAATTATTTTCCATGCCTGCCGCTGAGAGGACGGCAATGGAAAAGCACTAAGCAGCTTATGTTGCAAAAAAGCAACGAAAGTTTTTGATTTAATGCCTGAATTTTACACGAGTTGGAGGCTTTCATATGCCCCGATAGCGGGATTTCCGCTTCGCTCCAACAAGGCACTTAAGGGCGAAGCCATAGTCTGCTATTGCGAGCCCTTAATAACGCAGTAGATGAAAGCCTCCGGCTCGCCCTTTGGGTGGAAATTGATGAGAAAAAAAGTTCATCATCCGATATACCATTCCGGTAAAATGAGCGATGATATGATTTTGCTTAAACCCTCTTCAATCGAATAACTTAAAGATTCTCATTAATTTTCATGCAAGATTCAGGTAAAGACCATCCCAGCCCATCCCTTTTCAACAGCCCTCCATATGCACTGAAAGCCGTTTTGCGTAAAATTATATAAAAGATCCTCAACTTCATCGATTTTAATCCCCGACACCACCACCGCACCCTTTTTTTGCGTTATCCCGACGATGTGAGAACAAAGCCGCCTGAGGGTGGGATACCGAAGGTTGGCTGTGATCAAAGAATAGGTTTCTTTTATGTCTTCGACCCTGGTATCAAGGATGTTGATTCGATGTTCGAGGCCGTTTAATTTGATGTTTTTTTGTGCTTCATCTCTTGCACAAGGATCGATATCGATGCCGACCGCACGCTTTATCCCTATCAACACGGCTGCAATGGCCAGAACGCCGGACCCGGTGCCGATATCCAGGGCACCGCAATCGTCGGCCTATTGATGTCACCATGATTTATCTGAACAATGCCGCTTCTATCCCCTGAATTGCCAATCGTGTTGTGGGGTGATCCCCGAATCCGAATGAAGCGCCTTTTAAAATGTCAATAACGATGTCACAAGACGCAGGTTCGTAAACCATGCCCGGCGGTTTTAGAACGACCCGCCTTGAAACTCGGGTTGGCTTCTCATAGGATTTTTCGAGAAAAGAACAGCCGAGATGGTAGGTATATTTGAGCTCCCGGCTTAAAACTAGATCGATGATGGCGGTTTTTATGGCTTTTTGATCCACAAAAGTTTTTCCCAAAAGCCGCTTTCTGAGTTCACCGGGTGTTAGCCTTTGGCTTGACTCCTCGACCATGGCCAGCACTTTTCGACGGAGGGTCCCATTGTCTTTGTTTGGCTTTTTGGTGGTTTTGACAGGTACGGTCATCGGCCCTTTTTTTATCGGCGCAGTTGGTACTTTCGAACGGCCCGGTTATGGTCTTTGAAATTCGTTGAGAACTGGTGCGTCCGGTCTTTTCTGGAAACAAAAAAGAGAAATTTTGTGTCTGCCGGATAAAGAGTGGCTTCAATGGCCCTGACGCCGGTATTTGAAATCGGTCCGGGCGGAAGTCCCTTTATGGTATACGTGTTGTAAGGCGTTGGATGGGCCAGATCTTTTCGGGTGATATTGCCGTTATAGTCCTCTATGCCGTAAATGACCGTTGGATCGCTCTCTAAGCGCATGTTTCGTTTTAACCGATTATGGAAAACAGAGGCAATAATGGGACGCTCATCGGCAACAGCGGTCTCCTTTTCGATGATCGATGCCAGCGTGATCACCTGGTGTATCGTCAATCCCAGGATTTTGGTTTGTTCTTCCCACTCCGGCTTGAAAACCGACCGGAATCGTTTGACCATAATGGATATAATGTTTTCAGGTGTAACCCCCCTTGGGAAATGATATGTGTCCGGAAAAAGATATCCTTCAAAGGTTTGGGCATCAATCCCCTTGGCACGCACAAGATCAGGATCGGTTGCGGCCTTTAAAAAATCGGCTTCAGAAGCGAATCCTGCGGTTTCAACCGCCCGGGCAATCTGTCTCAGGTTATACCCTTCAGGGATGGTCAGCCGATGAAGGCGAACCTTTCCATCCACCATGGTCTCGAGTATTTTTTTCGGCGTCATGGAAGAGGAAAGCAGATATTCTCCGGCCTTGATGCGTTTGTCATACCCTTTAATGCGGGCAAACAACCTGAATTTAAACGGATGAAGGATCATTCCTCTTTGATAAAGCAACGTGGAAAGCGCCTTGAATCCCAGGCCGGATTGAACGACAACCACCTCCTCGACAGGTGCCGTATTGGGTGGTTTTTTGGCGTAGGCAACAATATTCAGGTAAACACCGGCCACACCGATAAAAAGAAAAAACAGTATGAGTAAAATGGCAACGCCCAGTTTCTTCAAATTAAACATGCTCTCCTGGTAAAAGTTTTTTAATTTTATTCCAAATTGTCATGAATTGTCAAAGAACTAATGGTGACGGCTTCGTAAAAAGTCCAATTTCTGCGTTGCGCTTCATTTCGTGTTCACTGCGGCGTACATAAGTACGCCTCATTCCACGAAATTCGCGACGCCTTGAACTTGAACTTTTTACTTTGCCGTCTCAATTTTGACTTTTTACGAGTTCATCAATGGTCATTGTTGATTGAATATTGTCGGAACAAAGCGTAGTTCCCGACTTATTGGGGAATATTTTCTGTTGGAATCTTGTAAATCGCTTGATTTTATAACCCAGATGTTTATGATTTGATAGTTGATACTGTTTGAATGAAAGGTTTCTGACCAAATATGAATCTGAAACACAAAACAACTGAAGAATATCAGGGATTTGAACAGGGACCCATCCGGCCGCCCAGTGAAGCTTACAGCCTCCTTGTCCGGGTGACCCGAAACTGTCCCTGGAATCACTGTACGTTCTGCCCGGTCTACAAGGATTCCCGATTTTCCATCCGTTCGAAGGATCATGTGATAAAAGATATCGATTCGGTTTATCAAAGTGTGGAAATCATTCAAAAGACAATCGATGGAGAAGGAAAAGTCCCTCTGGCAGAAGTTCAAAAAGCTGCCGGGAATGGTGATAACTTGGATCCCCGGGCCTTTAACGCTGCCTTGAACTGGATTCGTGGTGGAATGCGCTCGGTGTTTATCCAGGATGCAAACAGCCTGATTATCAAGCCTTCAGACCTGGTTGAGATCCTGACGCATCTTAAAACGTGCTTTCCCTGGGTGGAGCGGATCACATCCTATGCCCGGTCCCATACCATTGCTCGGATCAGCGATGACAACCTGAAAGCCATCAGAGACGCCGGTTTAAACCGAATTCACATCGGCCTTGAATCCGGTTCGGACAAGGTGTTAAAGATGATCAAAAAAGGGGTCACCAAAGAAACCCAGATCAAGGCCGGACTCAAGGTTAAAAAAGCCGGAATGGAGCTGTCGGAGTATGTCATGCCGGGTCTGGGCGGAAAAGCCTATTCAAAAGAACATGCTGTAGAGACCGCCGATGCATTAAACCAAATCAATCCGGATTTCATCAGACTCAGGACCCTGGCGATTCCCAACAGTGTGGCGCTGTACGATGACTATGAAACCGGTCGTTTTGAAAAGTGCACGGATCTCATGATGGCCGAGGAGGTGCTGCTTTTCATCGAGTCGCTAAACGGAATTACCAGCGTACTGAAAAGCGATCACATCCTGAATCTTTTCCAAAACCTGGAAGGAAAATTGCCGGAGGAAAAAGAAAACATGCTGAACATTGTCCGCCGGTTTTTAGCCATGACACCGGATCGGCAATGTGTCTATCAAGTGGGGAGAAGGCTCGGATATTTTTCCCGTCTGAGCGATTTGGAAAATCCCCGACGCCTGGAAAGGGCGGAAAAGGCCTGCAGACAGTTTGGCATTACACCGGAAAATGTGGATGAGGTGATAGATGAGTTGATGAGGAGATTCATATAGTTTCCAACTCGGAAATGGCCTTTTTGCAATCTCAGCGTCAATCTTCAAAATCGCTTGTGCGGCATACATGTCTGTATGCCGCACAAGCGATTTTTCGATATCCTTGACCTTGCGAAAAAATTCTCATTTCTGAGCTGGAAACTGCATTGTATCCTTAAATGATTTTACACGCATCGTGACTATTTGGTGATTTAATGATACGTTTTTGTATATGGGGAGCACAAAATATTTTATATTATTTTTTTCGTGTTTTCATATTTTCGTGCTTTCGTGATAAAGATGAAACCTTTTTCCTTTCCGGTTCTTACTGGTGGGTGAATTTTATAACTTCAAAAAGGAGCATGCATGACAGAGAATAATGGTAACATTGTTTACTCGGACGATGGAAACCTTGAAGTACCGTATTTTCCGGTGATTCCCTTTATCGAAGGTGACGGCATCGGGCCGGATATCTGGCGGGCTGCCCAGCGTGTGCTGGATGCAGCCCTCTCAAGTGTTTTCGGAGACAAACGAAAGATTCAATGGCTGGAAATTCTGGCCGGAGAAAAGGCCTTTAACCGAACCCAATCCTGGCTCCCGAACGATACCCTGGAAGCCATCAAGACCCATCGCGTGGCCATTAAAGGGCCGCTGACCACACCTGTGGGTGAAGGCATCCGGAGTATTAATGTCGGCCTTCGACAGGAACTCGATCTTTATGCCTGTGTCCGGCCCGTAAAATATATTGACGGCATTCCCAGCCCCATGCTCAGGCCTTCGGACGTGGACATGATTATTTTCAGGGAAAATACCGAAGATGTCTACATGGGTCTTGAGTGGAAAGCAGGCTCTTCAACAGCCCAAAAAATCATCGATCTGGTCAAATCCGAAGACGGCCGAATCATCCGGCCTGATTCAGGTGTGGGATTAAAACCCATCAGCCGTTTTGGAACCCGCCGGCTGGTCCGAATGGCCATTGAATATGCCATCGAGCACAAAAAGGAAAGCGTTACCATTGTTCACAAAGGAAACATTATGAAATTCACCGAAGGGGCGTTTCGAACCTGGGGATATGACGTCGCACAAGAAGAATTCGGTGAAAAGACCATTACCGAAGCAGAACTGTGGGAGAAATACAACGGCACAATTCCTTCGGACAAGGTCGTGATCAAGGACCGGATCGCGGATGCCATGTTCCAACAGATTCTTTTGCGTCCGGCAGAGTATGATGTCCTGGCCATGCCCAATCTCAACGGGGACTACATGTCCGATGCCCTGTCTGCCATGGTGGGCGGACTCGGGCTGGCACCGGGCGCCAATATCGGCGACGGCATTGCCCTTTTTGAGGCCACCCATGGCACAGCACCGAAATATGCAGGACAGGATAAGGTGAATCCCGGTTCACTGATCCTTTCAGGGGCCATGATGCTCGACTACCTTGGCTGGAATGAGGCTGCAGACCGGATTCGGAAAGGACTGGCAAAAGCGGTTGCGAAAAAACGGGTCACCTATGATCTGGCACGGCAAATGGAAGGTGCCGTTGAAGTTAAATGTTCGGAGTTTGCCGAGGAAATTGTTCGTCATATTTAGTTACCTGCTTAAATTTGCCACCAATATTTTTATGTAAACCCATAACATGGTAATGATTTTATCTGATGCTAGCAGTAAAGGAACATCGCCATGTATTTTCTAAAAGGCGATATGCCTACCACCGATCACAATAATTCGCGGTGACCCAATATTTAAGATTTATTGAACTCTTTTTTATTCGATTTCAAATATGTCAATGATCATAGACTTAAAATATGGGCACGGAAAAATCCCTCTTCCCATTCCGGACCGGACGGACATTTTTCAAATCCATGAACCGGACAAAAAAATAACGCCGTCTTTGTTCGCCACCAGGCTACGTGAAGAACTCGAACGCTTGCTTCCGGATCTTTCAGAGCATTGCCATTGTTGTCGGCGATAAAACCCGGCTGTGTGGTTATCCTGAATATTTGCCGGTTTTACTCGACACCCTGGAAAACTTTGGTGCTGATCCAGACCGAATGACCGTGTTTATCGCTTACGGCACACATACTCCACAGACGGACAAAGAATGTCTCGAAGTATATGGGAGTGTCTATCAAAATGTTCGGTTCGTCCATCACGACTGTGTGGATGACAGTTGCTTTGTAAATTCTGGACAAACCTCCCGCGGGACATCGGTTCTGATTCGACGCGATATTTTTAAAACCGGTTTTTTAATCACCTTCGGTGCCATTTCTCATCATTATTTTGCCGGTTACGGCGGTGGCCGAAAGCTGATCTTTCCCGGACTGGGTCACAAAGAGTCGATCTATCACAATCACGGGCTGTTTTTGGATCGAGAACGACAAACCCTTGCGTCATGCTGTCAATCGGGTGTTTTGGATAAAAATCCCCTGGCAGAGGATTTGGCAGAATTCGAAGTGTTTCGCCCTGCCGATCTGGCCATCCATGGCATCCTCGATAGCCGGGGACAGGTTTGTGATCTGTTGCCGGGGGTGGGAACCGATCATTTTCGAAACGCCTGTGCCGAGCATGGAAAACATTGTGAGGTTGCCGTCACCAGAGACTATGATCTGGCCATTGCGTCCTGCGGCGGGTATCCAAAGGATATTAACTTTATTCAAAGCCACAAAGCTATCGAGCATGCGTCCAAGTTTGTCCGTAACGACGGCATGTTGATTATCCTGGCAGAATGCCAAGATGGTGTGGGATCGAAAACCTTTTTGCCCTGGTTTGAACTGGGCAATTGGGAAAAAGCGTTTGACAGACTGGCCCAAAATTATGAAGGAAACGGCGGAACAGCGCTTTCCATGATGTTTAAATTAAATCGAATCAGAATTTTATTGGTAACAGAGTTGAGTGATTCTATCTGTAAAACCATTGGGATTGAAAAAATCTCCATGGATCAGGTAAAACTTCTGGTGAAGCAATCCATGGGTTCTGTGGCCGCAATACCCAATGCCGGTATTTTGGTTAGGATTCCAGGATAGATGGCGGATACTACCATCTAAAAACTGCATGAAAATTTTTGAAAAGGAAAATATAAACAATATTTATAAACAGATAAATCCGATTTCGAGGTAGATCCGGACGTACTTTATTGCTGTGTATCGACTTTAAAGAATTTTTCAAAATTTTTCACCCTTCAGGATCACCGCTTTCACCACATTTGCTGTGTTGCAGGGCGTTCGCGGTAGCTTATTACAGCTTCACGCCCTGCGCCTTGCAACTGCGGCGAAATCAGCAATTGCTGATTTTAGGTACCAATTAATTTTGTAATAATTTAGCCTTTTGAAAACATTACCGCTTCGGGTATAATTACATTGACATTCTGATGTTATATCAATAAGCAATCTATAATCCGTACATAATTGAAAATCCGGAGTATCGATAGACTGCGAAACCACTTCGTTGAAGCTATTTGAACTCGTAAAAAGTCAGTATTCGACGGCAAAGTAAAAAACTTCAAATTCAAGGCGCGCAAATTCCGAGGAATGAGGCGTACTTATCGTACGCCGCAGTGACGAGGAATGCCGCGCAACGCAGAAGTTGAACTTTTTACGAAGCCGTCAAATAAATAAGAGGGAATTTTCATGACTAAGCCTAAATTAAAAGCGCATTTAATAAATCCTGAATGGTGCAAGGGGTGCGGTATTTGTGTTCATTTTTGCCCCAAGAATGTCCTGGAACTCAGTGATAGCGACAAGGTATTTCCAGCTCGGTCTACAGATTGTATCTGTTGCAAGCTCTGTGAACTCCGGTGTCCCGATCTTGCCATCGAAATAGAAATCGAACAGGATGAACAATGAAAAAAGAAAACATTAAATTTATTCAGGGCAATGAAGCATGTGTGGAAGGTGCACTCTACGCAGGGCTCGATTTTTTTGCCGGTTACCCCATAACCCCTTCAACGGAAATTGCCGAACTTCTATCCCACCGGCTGCCCCAAAAGGGGGGAAAGTTTATTCAGATGGAAGACGAAATTGCATCCATGAGCGCCATTATCGGGGCATCCCTTACGGGCAGTAAAGTCATGACCGCCACCAGCGGTCCCGGCTTTTCTCTGATGCAGGAAGCTTTAGGATATGCCATCATGACGGAAATTCCCTGTGTGATTGTCAATGTTCAGCGAGGCGGACCTTCCACCGGAATTCCGACCCATGTCAGCCAGGGCGATGTGAACCAGGCCCGGTGGGGAACCCACGGTGATCATGCCATTGTCACGATTACGGCTTCCAACCACCAGGATGTGTTTGAAACCACCGTGGAAGCGTTCAATATTTCAGAAACCTACCGGACACCGGTGATCTTGCTGTATGACGAGGTGGTGGGCCACATGCGGGAGCGGCTGGTTGTGCCCAAAAAAGGAGAGCTCCCCCTGGTAGAACGACTCCGGACATCGGTGAAAGAAGGCGTGGATTATCACCCCTATCTGCCAAGGGAAGACGGACGCCTTCCCATGTCTGACTTCGGTGGCGTTCATCGATATAACGTCACCGGGCTGTTTCATGACATGTGGGGGTTTCCCTCGGATAATCCCAAAATCGTCCATGGTCTTCTTCGTCATCTGGTGGATAAGATTCAAAACAATGTCAATGAAATTGCCCGTTACAAAGAGTATTACTTAAAAGATGCCGAGATCATTCTGATTTCATACGGATCTTCCGCTCGATCGGCCAATCATGTCGTGTTCAGTCGAAGGCCCCGAGGCGAAAAGCTGGGACTTTTAGAACTTCAGACCTTATGGCCGTTTCCCTATGATCTTGTTCGGGAAAAGTGTGCCAACGCAAAATATATCGTGGTGGTGGAAATGAACATGGGCCAGATCATGCAGGAGGTCCGAAGGGCCGTGGACCAGCCCGAGAAAGTCTTTCTGGCCAATCGTATTGACGGCGTTTTTATCACCCCCACAGATATCCGAAATATTCTGCGGCTGATCCAGGGAAAAGGAGTGTAATTTATGGCAATAAAGGATTATATCAGGGAAAGGTTTTTCCCGCATATCTGGTGCCCGGGGTGCGGACATGGGACCGTAATGAACGGTCTTTTAAGGGCCCTGGATTCACTTGGGATGAGCAAAAATGAAATCGTCATGGTCTCGGGAATCGGATGTTCATCCCGTATTTCAGGATATGTTGATTTTCATACACTCCACACCCTTCACGGTCGTGCGCTGGCGTTTGCCACCGGCGTTAAACTGAGTCTGCCCGAGCTGAACCTCATCGTCCCCATGGGAGACGGCGACGCACTGGCCATCGGTGGAAATCACTTTATTCACGCTGCCCGGCGAAATATCGATCTCACCGCCATCGTCATGAACAATCGCATTTACGGCATGACCGGCGGGCAGTATTCTCCCCTTTCCGGGTACGGAACCCTGGCCACCACAGCACCCTATACCAACATCGACCATTCATTTGACACCGTTGAACTGGCAACGGCTGCAGGGGCTACTTTTGTTGCCCGAAGCACCACCTACCATGTTCAACAGCTGACAAAGATTCTAAAACAGGCCATTTTGCATGAAGGATTTTCAGTGGTGGAAGTTTTGACCCAGTGCCCGACCTATTTTGGAAGAAAGAACCGCGAAGGAAACGCAGTGGATATGATGGAATCATACAAGAAAAATACCACGCCCATCGGGTCAAAGGCCAAAAAAGAAAATCCGGACCTAATTGAAAGGGGTATTTTCATTCAAAAAGAAATGCCGGAATATTGCAGTGAATACGACAAAATTATCAAAAGAGCCATGGCTTCGCTCAAAACATAAAAAGGATTGAATCATGGAAAGATGCAGATTGGTATTTTCCGGATCAGGTGGACAAGGGGTGATTACGGCTGCCATTATACTTGCCGAGGCTGCTGTGCTCTATGAAAACCTGACCGCCGTGCAATCCCAGGTTTACGGCCCGGCAGCCAGGGGCGGTGCAACCCGCACCGACGTTATTATTTCCGAATCAAGTATCAATTATCCCAAAGTGATCCAGCCCAATGTACTGGTTTGTCTGACCCAGGAAGCCTACAATAAATATTATCCCATCATACGACCCGGCGGACTTCTGATTACAGACAACCGTTTTGTGAAAATCCAGAGAAAGGTCGATGCACAGCAAAAAGAACTGCCCATGTACCGCAACGTGATGGAAAACATCGGAAAACCCATTGTGTTCAACATTTGTATGCTGGGTGCGGTGATTGCACTGACAAAACTCGTCAAATCAGATTCCATCATGGAAGTACTAAAAGACCGGATTCCTGCCGGTTTTATAAAGATGAATCGCGACGCTCTGGATCTGGGAATGAAGCTTGCGGAGGATGTTACAAGCTGATATAGATGCACGTTCCATGATGTATGATACTTGATGCTCAATAACGGATACAGGAAGATTTTATTGAAGATTGTCGATGCTTCAGAACTCGCCATGTTTGACTTCCAACTCCCAACCTGCAGGGCTGTACATCCACATCCCGTTTTGCCTTAAAAAATGTCCCTATTGTGATTTTTATTCCATAACTGACCTGTCGCTTCGGCCTGCATTTCTGGATGCCTTGGCATCTGAGATGAACATGACCCGTAAACTCGACAAGGTATTTGATACCCTGTATATCGGTGGCGGCACACCATCTGTTTTGAATATAAAAATCATCGACAACATCATCAAAACCGCCCATGAATGCTTTAACATTCCTTCCAACGCTGAAATTACCCTGGAAGTCAATCCCGGTACGGTGACCCTGGAGCAGTTGAAGGGTTACCGGCAAGCCGGTGTCAACCGGGTAAACATGGGAGTCCAGTCGTTCAATTCCGCGAATCTTGACTTTCTTGCACGAATCCATTCAGCCAAAGATGCCCGAATGGCGGTAAAATGGGCCCAAAAGGCTGGATATGAGAACATTGGGCTCGATCTGATATACGGAATTCCTGACCAGACAAAATCATCATGGCTGAAGGATTTACACTCGGCATTAGAATTTCACCCCCAGCACCTTTCCTGTTACATGCTCTCTTTTGAACCGGGCACGCCGATGCACAAAGATCTTCAAAACAGAATCTTCAACCCCCTCCCCGAGCATCTGGTCTGCGAGCTCTTTGAGACCACCCGGTCGTTTTTAAACGCTAACGGTTATGTTCAGTATGAAACATCAAACTTTGCCCACGAAGTTATCGATGAGTCGGGTATAAAAAGCGCTCAATCCAACCTATCGCGGCATAACGTGAAATACTGGAATTTCTCTCCATATATCGGGCTTGGACCTTCAGCCCATTCATTTATTGAGCCACAGCGTTTTTGGAATCATTCAAATGTGAAAAAATATATCCAGGAACTGTCGAAGGGCAGGCTTCCACGGGCGGGAAAGGAATCGTTAAGTCGAGAACAGCTTATGATAGAGGCGGTTTATCTGGGGTTGAGACAGACAAAAGGGATTGTTGTTGATGCATTTGACAAAAAGTTTAGTGTAAACTTTAAAGCCATGTTCACCGGGGTTATCGCCGATCTCGAGCAAAAAGGGCTGGTAAAGATGTCTCAAAACCGCTGTGCGTCTGACCTCTAAGGGAATGCTGCACTTAGACAGCATCGCTACCATGTTCATCTAAGACCTGAACGAAAACTGTCTTTTTCGCTAATATCGGCGTCAGACTCAAATTTCAATCCTCGAAATACTATCAGTATTACTGTGGTTAAAATTTTCGTCGTCCTTGATCTTAACGAAAAATCCTATTTTTCGTTCGGGCCTTATACAATGATCCAATCGCTTTTATTTCGAATCCTGTACCATGTATTACCTGAATTGTGCATGATAAAGAATATAAAAATTCTCATCAATTTTCATGCAAGATCCAGGTCACATAAAATTGTTGCAACCGTTCAGATGCAACCCCGAACACTGAACCCTGAACCCTTGAACCTTTTTACGTGGAGAGCGTCTTAATTAACACGCCGATATAAAATCTGGCGTGGCTCAAGGGTGCGGCGATGTTCGCCCGATGATTGGCCAGAACGCCGTTACGTGGGCTGTTGGTGATGATCCATGGATCGACTTCAGAAGCGTGATGGCACGATTCAATGGCGTGATGGAGAACTTCGATTCCCCGCCGGGCTTCTATGGTCACCATAAAATCTTCCATAACTGCTTCGAGAATGGTCCCCATGGCACTGGCAACACCTTTGGTATAGAAAAAGTAGTCGTCAGCCTTGAAAAAACTGACCGGACTTCCATCATCCTCATGGGTTTTGACCAGGTTTTCTTCACAGCTTCCCAACAGATCTTCATACGCCATGAGAAGCGGGATTAGGTTGTCGGTTCGGGTGTGAAAGTTGGCTTCCCCTTTTTCGAGTTTTTCCTTGTATATCGTGAGTTCTTTCAGACTGGCGTTGTATTTGGATTCCGAAGACGGAAACCAGTATTTACGGGCTTTAATCATCAACCAGTTCATGGCGCTTTCAAGATTCTCGTCAAATGCAGCGGTGGCGCCGGTGCGGGATATGCGTTCGGTCAGGGAAACGACGGTGCGTCGAGTGACCTCAAGGACCCCTAACTGGAAATTGTTTATGTTATCCGTGAAATCCAGAATGTCATTGGAACGCCATCCCCAGAATCTCTCATTCAATTCATAATCAAGGGGCGCTATGGTGGCCTCGACAAACGCCACACCTTTGGCTCGGGGCTTGGTTTCTGCTGCTTTGTGAACGCCGTGGGCCGGCGTTTCGCCGTGTTCGGCTGTCGTTTTTTTGTGAGTGGTGGGCAAGGGATGTTCAGGTTTTTTCTCAACTGTCTCGTGGGTGGGGGTCGGCGCCTTGTGCGTTGGGACCGCTGCCTGGTGCTCAGGGGCATGTGCCTCATGTGCCGGAGCCGGTGTCTTGTGCGTTGGGGCTTGCGACTCATGTGCTGGGGCCGGCGTCTCGTGAGTTGGGGCCGGAGTATGACTCGGGGTTTTCACGAGATCCTGTTTTGCCAGATGAAGCACTTGATTCGCATTGATCACTCCCACAAGCTTGTTGGTCTTGTCGATCACAGGAATCGATGGCAAGTGGTGCTTATCAATCACTGCTTTCACCCGTTTCATGTCCAGGCCGATATTGACTGTATGTATATCGGTTGTCACGATATCTTCAAGTATGGTTTCTTCAGAGGCAAGCAACAATTGATTCAGGGTAATGACACCCATGAGCGTTTCATTCTCATCAACCACAAACATTTGGGTCGGCTGTTTTATCTCCTGGTGTGTCCCTTTGAGAAATTCTACGACTTCCTTGGCGGTTAGATCCTTGTTTAAAGCGATAAAATCCGTTGTCATGATGTCGCCGGCCGTATCCTTTACGGATTCCAGAGGACTTGCTGTCGTTTCATGGCCTTTGTCTCCCGGCAATATGTGTGCCGGCGCTTTTTCAACGGCCTTGTGCAAGGTTTCCGGTTGCGGGCTGTTTTTGGAAGATTCATGGGCAACATGGCTCTCAGATTTCTTGGCCGTTTGAACTCCGGCAGGCTTTTCGAAATACCCAATAACGACGCCCACGACCCATATCGCGACCACCCCAAGCAATGTAAATAAAATGATTCGCTTGGCAGCAAATCTTTTGAATTCAGTTTCATGAATTTGATCTTTTTCGCCGTTGTTTGAATGTCCCATAATATCTCCGTTTAGGCAATTTATCCGCCACCGAACTTTGGCGGACAAGTCCGCCACCGATTTTTTGGTGGATTTATTTCAATTTGGGCACTTTCCTGATTTATCTATATAATGTTTATTGACATCGACTGAAAAATTCAAGCAAAATATTGCATCACCTGAATTTTGAACGAGTTGGAGTTTTCATCTGCAAGGCACTTAAGGGCGAAGCCATAGTATGGCTATTGCGAGCCCTTAATAACGCAGCTCGAAGATCCCGCTTATTGCGGGGAGATGAAAGCTTCCGGCTCGCCCTTTGGGTGAAAATTGATGAGAAAAAAAATTCATCATCCGACCTGTCCGCTCGTGCCTTGCAGAGGCAGGCGGGTATACCATTCGGGTAAAATGAAAGAGGATATGATTTTCTTAAACCCTCTTTAATCAAGCAACCTAAAGATTCTCATTAATTTTCATGTAAGATTCAGGTATCACCTGTTTCTTAGCTTGCGAATATCCCCGATACGGATAGTGACATTCTGAGCATCAAAATATTCGATCAACGGGATCAAATATTTGCGGGAAACCCCGGTCATTTCCTTGAACTGCGGTGTGGAAATTTCACCATGGTTTTCAAGAAAATCAACCAGTCTTTTCTGCAAATCTTTGACAGCCTGTGCTTCAAAATAAAGATCTTCTTTGGCCTTAACAATCACTCCTTCGTCCATCAGAAGCATGAGCACATCTTTGGCCAGGGATGTTTCAATGTCAAAAGATTTTTTGAGTTCTTTGAAATAAGGGGGGGTCAGCCCGTTTTTAAGATAGGCATTCAGAATTTTATTTTTGATATCTGCCTGATCCACGCCCAGGGACACTTTATGTGAAACCATGCGAACCACATTGTCCTCGCTGACGAGGGCTTTGTCCTTTATCATCTGATTCAGCATCAAATTAAAGAGCCGTGCACCCAAAGCAGAAGGAAATTTGGATTTGAGCTCTTCTTTGGACATACCGGTTTTTAGAGGATTGGTCTTGTGATATCTTTCAAGATAATCGGATGTTTCTGTTTTAAATGTATCAAAGCTTTTGCGGTGAATGTATGTCTGGTTTTCTCTATCCGCCAGAATGATCGTTTGTTTTGACAACAGGTCCTGAACGATTTTCTGAAGCTGTTTTTCATGCAAACTGGTCATTATTTTAAGATCGGAATAGGTCACCCCCTGATAGCCGGACTCGGCCACATGATAAGAAATGATCTCTTGGGGCTCATGATTCATCAACCCTGTTAGTCCTTTAATCACATCGGATTTAAACCGCTTGTGCTTTTGCGGAATCGGGTTGAGAACATTCCCGCCACCGATGGTCCGTACCGGGGAATAGCTTCGAATGACAAAGGGGTCATCTTTTATAACCGCCACCGGCGAATCGATCCGCATCTGGACAATGGCGGTATCACCGGGCAAAAGTTCTTCTCTGTCGATCAGGATAACGATGCCGAGCACTTCACTGGTACCGGTATGAAACCTGACCTGAGTACGGTTTTTAATCGGTTTCTTATTGCTGTTCAGATAGTTAAACGATACGTCGATCATATAACTCGGCTTTAAGGCATGCGGTCTCGACAACACATCCCCACGATTGACCACGGTCTTCTCAAGCCCCTGAAAATTAATGGCGGTTCGCATACCGTTTTCTGCTTTGGTGACACTCTGGTTGTGAACCTGGATACCCCGGACCTTTGAGGTAATACCGGAGGGATAAAGCATGACGGTATCACCCACTTGTACATGGCCTGAAATCAGGGTTCCCGTAATCACGGTGCCGAATCCCTTCATGGTAAAAACACGATCCACCGGCAGGCGAAACAGGCTGGAAGGCGGTCGGTTAGGCAACCGGGCACTCAGTTCGTCCAAGGTTTTGATGAATTCCGGTATACCATCACCGGTTAACGAGGAAACCGGTACAATGGGAGCCTTATCTAAAAATGTCCCTTTAACAAAATCCCCGACATCCTCAATGACCAACTCACGCCATTCTTCATCCACAAGATCGGTTTTGGTCAAAACAACAAGTCCATGCTTGATCCCAAGCAACGTGCAGATTTCCATGTGTTCCCGCGTCTGAGGCATCACCCCTTCGTCCGCAGCAATCACCATGGCAACGATATCGATACCGGTTGCGCCGGCCACCATGTTTTTTACAAATTTTTCATGACCCGGCACATCGACAATGCCGAGATGTTGCCCGCTGGGGAGATCTATAAACGCAAATCCGAGTTCAATAGTAATACCGCGACGTTTTTCTTCCTTTAACCGGTCTGTGTTGATGCCGGTTAGCGCCTTGATCAGCGCCGTTTTACCGTGGTCGATGTGTCCGGCGGTCCCTAAAATGATCTGTTTCAATTAAAACACGCTCCGTGACTGGTTTTGTTTTGAAAAAGCTAAAATATTGGACAAGATGAACAAGATTTCTCGGATTATTTATTGCTACGACTGAAGCGGGGTCTCATCCCATTTATATCAGGAAAATGGGATGATAAATATATTCAATATCCGGTTAATCCTGTCAAAAAAGTATGTCTAAAAAACTACTTTTCTCTTTTTTTTCTAAAATATTCAATAACATATGCCATACCCACCAGAAAAAAAGCAAGCCCTGCGACATATACAATTTCTACTTTTCCATAAAACATACGGGTCAAAACAACCGCAACAACAGCGCCAAATACAGCTCTGATGATGAAAATGTTAAATTGAGTCACGGAATATCCTTTTTAAATTATGTTAAAGCCCCAAGGTCGAAAATATATATTAGAAGGTAAAATTAATCAACATCAAGTTTGATTGAGTTATTTTCATTGGAAAGAATAAAATGACTTGAATTGGCTTATGCAATCTGTTATTTAGTATGTTTTTGAATTAGATTACCCAAACATATGGAGAGGTTAGTTTGGGTAATTTGAGATTCGAATTTATTTTGTATTATGGTGGGTGTAGCTCAGTCGGTAGAGCACCAGGTTGTGGCCCTGGATGCCGCGGGTTCAAGTCCCGTCACTCACCCCATTTTTGATAAAAATGACTGCTATAGGTATAGATCATAATTCGGCAGCCATTTACTTTTTTATGTGCGCCCGTAGCTCAGCTGGATAGAGCGCCGGACTTCGAATCCGTAGGTCGCAGGTTCGAATCCTGCCGGGCGTACCAATAATTTCAAGGGCTTATAGCAATTATGCTGTAGCCCTTTCGTCTTTAGCAGTGCCATAGCCCCACCTTTTTCGTGAAGTTAAAGGAACCTCAGGGAAAGAATCTTACTGAGGGTACGGGGGGACACACCCCCTTACCCTACCCCATGACCCTGTGTAACAGGATGACATATAAGCATAATCTTGCACACAAATCCTTCTGATATTTTTACAATATTCGTCAAATGATTGACAACAATTGTCATTTCACTTGAATGTAAATCCGGCAATCAGCAATAAACTCCTGTGATGTCTCATTATTATTTAAAACAGTTTTTATGGAACGCATTATGCATATAGAAGTAACACATTTTGTAGTAAAGGACGAGTGTACCCATAATGGCAGAGACTTTTATAGATTCCCAGTATAGGGAGGTCAAACCATGAAGAAGATTATAATAACAATTATAATGTTATTTATATCTATAAGTTATTTAGGTGCTGAGGATAAGGAAACTGTAGCTCCTGCCAAGGATAAAACATTAATACCATCAGAAGGATATTTACCATTACCGGCTAAGCATAAATATTACTATTATGAAGAAGGGATGACAAAAGAAACCGAGAAGGCAGATTTCTTGAATTATATAGAAGGGCAAAGACGGATTATTAGTTATGGCGGGATGAGTGCCGGAGATGAGATAACAAATCCTTTAAATGAGTACGAGAACAAAAAAATTAATACTTCGCCTTTTAGTTGGATATTTTTGCCCGATATTAAAGAGGGACAACCCGAAGGAATTATTCGATTTTCTTACTCTTTTTAGCATTGATTGAATGGCATAAGCTGTCGAATTTGGCTTTGATCCATGCTTTTGTAAGTGTTATTGTAGGGTCTCCTTTGTGTCTACAAGATCCAAGATAATTTTACAGTTCCAAGTATCAACGATAAGTAGAATTAATTGAGTTTGATGTTTGTCAGAAGGAAAAGACTTTCTTCTTGCTAACGGTGCTACTTGCGTTTGGCTTTGTATTTTTTACCTATGCTCCATGCCCTGGCCACCGGCTCCCCAAGGTTCCAATAGGAGGTGTCCGGTTGTGAGAGTATCAGGGGCTTCATTTTTCTAAAATCCATTTTACCATCAGTCAAAAATCTTTCTTCTGTGTAGGTTCCCACGATTTCGCCTATAAAGATTTCATTTAAACCGCTCTCCACGATTTCCACCAGTTTACATTCCATGTTTAAAGGACAGTCTTTGATCATTGGGGCTGTTTTCAGCTCTCCATAAAAAAGATCAAAGATTCCCGATTTGTCGTTTTTTTTACCCGATACAATTCCGCAATAATCGGTCACCTCCACCATATCCTCCGAAGGCAGGCAAACACTGAAGGTTTTATTTTCTTTAATTCCAGGATTGCTGTAATGGCCTTTCCCGAGGGTAATGGAAATCCTTGGTGGTTTATAGCCGGCCATTGTAAACCAGGCAACGGCCAAAAAGTTCGGCTTGCCGTTCACATGGGTTCCCACAAGGGAAACAGGCATGGGGTACGCGGGGATAGTTGATCCCAAGTTGATCTTATCCATTTGAAATAAACTCCATTATTTTTTATTTATCGCGAGAACTGAGAATACTTTAACCTATCATCAAAACCAAATAAATTCAAACGATCTGTAAAATACCGTTATATATAAAAAAAGAAAAAGCTTATATTCCCCCCGTATAACATATAAAAAATATTTTTTCGCGTATCACAAGTCAGGCCAGAGTTGTGCTTATGGCAAAATAACACAAATTTTGACAAGTTCGAATTTCTATAAGGTACTCTCAATTTATCAACAGTTTGAAGACTGAAAGCCGACCCACAATATATGGTATCCGACTTATTTATTTCGATTGAGGAATAGTGGTGAAATCCCACACTGTTTTTTGATTTGAACCACTGAAAACCATCAATGAGTGAGCACTCCTTTCATTTGATAAATTTTCACATGACGGAGGCGGTAAAACGGGTACTATCTTTAGAGGGTTTTTAAATACGCAATTAAAGCTTCGATGTCTTCTTCGGGGAGATCAGAAAATGGTGGCATATCTTTATAAGGTGTTTTTAGCTGCTTGCGAAAATTAGCGTTCGAAACCGGCACTCCACTTGACGGCATTGATTTCAGATTGAAAAGTCCCTGCAAGCCAGGACCTATTTTCGTCTCCGTCTTGTCTGCATAGTGACAGAAAGAGCAGCGTTCACTAAAAATTCGAGTTCCCTCTACAGCCGGTCCGTCTGCGACATCACTTTTTGTTGTTTTCGATCCGTAGACCAGTTCTCCACCGAAATAACCCAACCCAACAACCATAACCAAGCAAAATGTATAAATTAAGATGATAAACTTGGAATTCCTTTCGGGTTTAAAGCCAAGTATGACAGTGGTGGAAAGGAAAATCAGAAGCATTCCTGCCAGTAAAAGTTTCATTTTGATTGGAAAAAGCCAGGCGCCGGCATAAAAGTGCTGCCAGTCAAGATATCCCAGAAACATGGCCGCAGGTACAAATATCAGCGCCAAAATCATACAATGTCGAGCGGTTTTGGCCAAAACTGGCTGTTTAAAAAACCGGCCAACGATAATAAAAACAAATCCCCCGATGATCAACCCCACAGGAACATGCGTGATGGCCGGATGGATCGGATGGGTGTAACCAATTTTTGCCAGTGCCTGATAAATAAACTCAAACAAATTTGGACCTCCAGCTTTCTTGCTTTCAGAATAAATAGATTAATTCGTTCATTATTATAATGTCAAGCATATTGATTATCCGTTTGAAACCTATCTTTAATAAATCCATACGGAGGTTTGCCTGAGCCTATACTCTTGATCTCCTTAACTTGGCGGATTGTGTAAATCTTGCGGATTGACTGTATGATTAGTATTTGATATTTAGTATTCTTGACCAATTACAGTTAGGTTCTATATTTTTCGATTAGGTCGAAAGTGGCACTTAATTCGATCTTTTTGCTTCATCCGCTTTCATATAGCGATTTCTGATCAATTCTAAATCAATCCAATCGATGCCGATGGTGTTTATATCGAAAAATCAGACCATCGAAGGAAACTATCGTTGGGTTCAAGCCCTAAATGGATTGTTAGTTAAATGGCTACTGTAAAAGAGCATTATGAAAATCATCTGGCAAAATACTACTCCTGGATGTCGGGTGGATTCTCCAAAAAACTTGATGAGAATAGGAAGTTTTTTAAGGATCACAACGTGTGGTCGCGTGGTTCAGGGATTGCACTGGACCTCGGCGCCGGATCCGGATTTCAATCCATTCCCCTCGCTGAATTAGGCTACCAGGTTATTGCCATCGATTTGAGTCGTCATCTATTGGCTGAGCTTAAGGAAAACGCTAAAGATCTACCAATTGAAATCATTAACGACGATCTGTCGAATTTCTCAAAACACTGTCCCGACAAGGTTGAATTGGTTGTATGTATGGGTGATACGTTAACCCATTTGAACACACATCAAAACATCCGGCAACTTTTAAGAAGCGTTTACAGCGCCTTGGAAATTGGTGGTCAGGTTATTTTAACCTTTAGAGATTTAACATCTGGATTAAAAGGTTTAGATCGTTTTATTCCTGTTCGAAATGATGCCAATACCATTTTTACATGCTTTATTGAATATGAAAAATATTATGTAAAGGTCCATGACATTATCTACGAAAAAAAGCACAACCAATGGGAACTGAAAAAAAGTGTTTTCAATAAGATTCGCATTTCGCCCCAATGGGCCAGAGAAATTTTGCAGGAATTTGGGTTTAAGGTGGAGACATATGACATTCATAATGGCGTCGTATGTATCATTGCGCATAAAAAATAACCTCAAATTAGCGAAAACGCTCCATTGAAAGTTATCGGGTGCCGGATTCGGGTGTCAGAAAACCAATTCCACATGAATTTTATGACGATAGTATAAGTGAGATAACACTCATAAAGCGAAATTCATTTTCTGATAACGGATCTTTAGCCCCATTCCTAATTGTATTTTGATACGATTATGGTCTAATTGGCACACACACTTTCGTACATTTTTATAGCAGTATCTCTACGGCCTTTTCTTATGGATATGGAAAAACCAAACAATAAAAGGACAAAGGGACTCAGAAATCATTCAATTCATGTCGGAATCGTTGGGTTGGGCCTAATATCCGGAACCGTCTACCTGTTTAATTTCAAGCTTCATGGATTCATCCCCAAATTTCTATTCAAAACAGACATCCACATGTTTTTATTTTTGTTCCTTTTTTTGGCGATCATCTACTTTATCGGTGTCTATCTCATTTTAAATCATTTGTCTCAGGTTGGTCGCTCAAAAAACCTTGTAATCATTATAATATTTTTTGCAATATTTTTCAGAGCCTTTCTGGTTCCAACCGATCCAGTAGTACTTTCAAAAGATATGTTTCGCTATATCTGGGACGGTCGAGTGCAGCAAAATGGCATTAACCCGTATCTTTACCCACCATCGTCCGAGGAACTAAAGCCCTTAAGGGATGACAAAATTTACCCGAATATTAATCGTAAAGATTATCCCACCATCTATCCTGCGGGTGCTCAGTTAGTATTCCGTGTTTTCCATATCCTGACCGGCGACAGAATTTTTGGGTTTAAGGGCCTGATGGTCTTTTTCGATGTGATGACTGTTCTAATGTTACTTGTACTTCTCAGGGCTTACGGCTTTGAAGAAACTCGGGTCTTTATTTATGCTTGGAATCCTCTGGTTATTTTCGAAATTGGTTACAGCGGTCATTTGGAAGGGCTGACGGTTTTTTTGATGGTTCTGGCGTTTTACCTGAATGCGATAAAGAAGAAAATGCCTGCCGTTATCGCCCTGGCATTTTCCAGTGCGACCAAGCTATACCCGGCTCTTTTGCTTCCAGCGTTTTTAAATCGAGGCGAAAGAATCAAGGGGGTGGTCGCTTTTCTTGTTTCTTTCCTGATTCTTTATCTGCCATTTTTAACCGCCGGAAATAAGTTAGCAGGATTTTTACCGATTTATTTTAAAAACCCCTATGAAAGCTTTAACTTAGGATTAAAATATCTGATCATGGGTCTTTTTAAGGGATTGGATTATTTCCTCCTTAGCAAAATTTTTATGCTCGTTCTGGTGGCCGCAGGATGTTTTTTCTTTTTTAGAGAAAAGCAAAAAGAACAAGTGATTCGCTGCGCTTATATTTTAATGGGTTTACTCATTGTTTTGATGCCGGCTTCACTTCATGCCTGGTACGTCATTATACTGATTCCTTTTCTAACCTTTTTCCCCTCCATTGCCTGGCTGATTTTCACTTGTACGGTAGCCCTGTCATATATAAAGTATACGACGCCAATGGGTATTATGCCCGTCTGGGTTCCGCTCCTGGAATATCTGCCGCTGTTTGCACTTCTTGCAATCGGTTATATTTTTAAAAGATATGGCTCTCAAAATTGGGTTAGCGGCTTTTTCCCCATAAACAGAACCAAAAAATTTGTGAAGGCTCAAAAATGATGAGAAAATTTATCATATTACTGTTTTCATTGTTAATACTTGTTAGCATACATCAAGAAACATCCGCTGACACCTTTGATCATTCTAAATTTGACCAGATTCTTAAGCAGTATGTGGACCACAAAGGTCTGGTAGATTATAACCGTATTTCAAAGGATTCGCGTTTTAAGGAATACATGGAATCTTTGAAGTCAGTTAAAGTGGAAGAACTCTCCAGAAATGGCCAATTGGCCTTCTGGCTTAATGCTTACAATGCAGTAACCATTGATAAGGTGATCAAATGGAAACCCAAAAAGAGCGTGCGTGAAACGATAGTCCCCAAAGTCTGGACATCCACCAAATTCTTTACCACCCGGGATCATGTGGTGGCCGGCAGACGGCTGAGCCAGGATGATATCGAGCATGAAATACTGCGAAAGGCGCTCAAAGAATCTCGAATTCATTTTGCCATCGTCTGTGCTTCTTCGAGTTGTCCCCCGTTGGCAAGATTTGCATTCACTGACGAGAATGTTCAGGCCAAGCTGGAAGAAGAGACCCGAAAATATATTAATTCTTCCCGAGGAACTCGGATTGATTATGCGGAAAATACATTCTATCTCTCAAAAATATTCGACTGGTTTTCCAGTGATTTCAAGTCTAAGCCGGGTTCTGTTCTGGGATTTATTAATCCTTATCTCTCTAAAGAAGCGATGTCGTTTTTAGAACGGGATCCTAAAATTTCATACATTCATTATGACTGGGCATTGAATGCCAAGGAGCCGTTACAGTAAACCGAATGTCGGAAACGACCCATATTCATTCGCTTTGGTATTTATAAAGGAATAAGTTTGATGAACTCATCAAGTGTTTTTTGTTTAGTATTTGGTCCTTTGTTTAAAATATATGCTGATATACTAAGTTTTTAGATCGCCAAACACTAAACACCCTCGTAAAAAGAGTGCTTTTGTGACTTTTTACGACACCATAAAGGTTTAGACATGAAAATATCGGTTGTCATTCCCACGCTCAACGAAGCCCAGGCCATCGGCGAGGTGGTCAGCGCAGTTCCCCAAGATCGGGTACAAGATATTTTTGTTGTTGACAATGGATCTACGGATGATACGGCAAAACAGGCAACTTTAGCCGGTGCTCGGGTTATTCATGAACCCCGGCGTGGGTATGGATCTGCCTGTATGGCGGGAGCCAAGGCCGCCCTGGACAGCGATATTATCGTCTTTTTAGACGGCGACCGCAGCGATGATCCCCGTCAGCTGGATGCTATTGCAATGCCGGTGGTTCAAAATCAAGCAGATCTGGTCATTGGCAGTCGTATCGGAGGTGTGCTCGAGAAGGGAGCAATGCCGCTTCACGGCCAGTTGGGAAACCGCTTGATTGTATTTCTGCTGCGCCTGCTTTACGGAATGCATATTACGGATATCGGTTCTTTCCGGGCAATTAAAACCGATATCTTATTCGATTTGAAAATGGAGCAAATGACCTATGGATGGCCGGTAGAGATGATGGTTAAGGCGGCCCGAAAAGGATTACGAATTCAAAGCGTACCGATAACCTATCGCAAACGCATTGGGGTGTCAAAAGTCACGGGTACGGTAAAAGGAACCATTTTGGCCACCTATTACATGTTCCTGGTACCCTTGAAATACCTTTGGAAATTCTAAAAACCATTATTTGAAAAAAATCAGAAGAGGTTTTCTATGGTTTCATTAGGAATCGGTCTGACCAGCAACTGTAACCTATCCTGCGCACACTGCTATCGAGACCAAGACCGTGTTTATAATCTGACTCTGGACGATATTAAAAAAGTATGCAAGAGTATTGAAATTAGCTCCATTGGATTTGGCACGGGAGAGAACGGTTTAAATCCTGAATATTTTGAAATTCTTGAATATCTTAATGCCAAACGGATAAAACTCACCCTGGCTTCAAACGGTTATACGCTTTCCATCACCCCGGACGAGGTACTCAAATATTTCGGGGATGTTGAATTTTCGGTCGATTTCCCCGATCAAGAACGACATGACAAATTTCGCGGACAAGGCAACTGGATGACAATCATGGACGGCATCGCAAGATGCAGGCGACTTGGCATCCGGGTTTCGGTTTTAGCGGTTCTTATGAACCTGAATTACAAAGATTTAGGCAGCATCGCTCAACTCGCCGCTTCGTTCGGGGCTGACTTTCGAGTCAATGTTTATCAACCGATGTATACCGATGAATTCATACCGAGCTTCGACCAATACTGGCAGGCCTTCGAAGCCCTGTTTGACCAAAGCGAGATCATTTCGGTGACTGAGCCGCTGGTAAACACCTTCATGGGTTTAAACGGTTTGACCGGTACCCCGTGTGGCGGGCGAAGTATGCGCATTACGCCTGACAGACGCTTAAAGGCCTGTGTTTATTGGCCGGATTCTGATCTTGCCATAGAGGATCTTGTTGAAAAAAAAGAGGCCATCTTTCAATCGGCCCATTTCAAACAAACGCATAATACCCCGAAATTTTGTCTAGGCTGCGAACACGTTAGCAATTGCGGCGGGGGATGTGCAGCCCGACGGATTCTCAGAGGGCAGTTTGAAAAACCGGATGAATACTGCCCCATATTTCAGAAAAAAACCATTCAACTGAAAGGCCGGCTCTCCGCGGCTGCTAAGCCCCTTAGGACCGGAAGTATATGCACGACCATCGTCAGAGGAATATAAATGCATGCAGACAGTTAGTTCAATTTTTAAGCTTCCAAAACATCTTTACCTAGAAACGACGTCCAGGTGTAACCTCAGATGCAGGGGGTGTATTCTGCACCGGGGAAGTTGGGAACCTCAGCGTGACCTGTCCCTTAAAGAACTTATCATGATATGTGACCAACTTCCAAAACTCGAACGCGTAGCGCTTCACGGGATTGGAGAACCGATTTTAAACAAAGAACTCCCGAATATGATCCGGTATCTTAAAGAGAGAAAGGCATTTGTATTTTTTAACTCCAACGGTATCCTGCTGGATGAAATATGTCAGAATCAACTCATTGATGCCGGCCTTGACGAACTGCGCATCTCTTTAGACGCTTCCTCTCCGGCAGGATATAAAACCATGCGCGACAGTGACAAATTCAACCTCATTGTCAGCAACGTGAAGGCTTTTTCTGAACACATAAAGTCTCTTCACGTTTCTCATCCCAAGCTCTCGCTCTGGTATCTTGGAACCCGGGAAAATATTTCTGAGCTCCCTGGTTTGGTTCGACTGGCAGCTGCCTTGGATATAACAGAAGTGTATTTGCAACGCCTGGTTTATTTTCAGGACCATGAGGGATACGGCTTGGCAAGGTCTGAAAAAACGCTCATGGATTCGAATACCGCAGAAGCCGAATTGATACATGAGAGTTATGAAATTGCCAAACGGTCGGGTGTTCAATTCAATGCTTCCGGACTCAGCAATCCGCTTGAAAGTTTGCAAACAGGTATCCGGAATACCTTGCCGTGGAAACGCTGCTACCGGCCAACAACCCTCATGTACATTACCGCCAACGGTAACGTTCTACCGTGCTGCATTTCTCCCTTCTCCACCTCTGATTATGATTCTATCATTCTGGGTAACGTTTTTGATAACTCCCTGGCCGATATTTGGTCCGGTCATAGATACAGGGCTTTCAGAATAAAACGGCAAACTGAAAATCCCCCGAAATGCTGTAAAGGTTGCGGCATCCTCTGGAGTCTTTAAATGGATAAACAGTTAGCAAAGCTATTGGTGATCGTGGCAAAAGAACCCGTGCCAGGAAAGGTTAAAACCCGTCTTTTTCCTAAATTTTCTCCGGCAGTTGCCGCCGACCTATATCGGTGTTTTCTTCATGACAGGATACAGGAGATCAGCACCCTTAACGAGGTGGATAGGGCGATTGCCTATACACCCGAAGATGCCAGAGAAACGTTCACCACGTTCGCTTTGGACGGCTTTGAACTATTTTCCCAGCAAGGTAAACACCTGGGGGAAAGATTAAATAATATTTTTTTAGAAAAATTGTCTCAGGGGTATAAAGCCGTCTCCATCGTTGACAGTGACAGCCCTGATTTGCCCAAGTCCTTAATAAAAGAATCTTTTGAGTTACTTTTGTCAAAACGGGCTGATATTGTGTTTGGGCCGTGCTATGATGGTGGTTATTATCTGGTAGGCATGCGAAAACCCCATCCGGAATTGTTCCGCGATATTCCCTGGAGCACTGAAAACGTACTTTCCGTAACTCTTGAAAAGGCCAGAAAAATGGGACTCAACGTCAAGCTGCTTACTACATGGAATGATTTGGACACCTTCGAAGATCTTATCGAATTTTATAATATGTATAAAGACCGCCCATTGTCAAAAGATTGGACCGGCAGTAAAACGTTTGCCTTCCTTTCACGGTTAGAAAAGATTAATACCTGAATCTTGCACAGACAATCTTGAATATTTACAAATAATGCCGTTTTATTAAATATTTGTATCTGATTCAATGATGGTGTCTTTTTACCTGATTGGTATCTTCGGAATACTTCCATTATTACTTCAAGATTGTCTGCCCTCCGAGAGCGCCGATTTCATCGCATCTGCTGCGTTGCAGGGCATTTGCGGTAGTACACTACAGCTGCATGCCGTGCGCCTTGCATATGCGACAAACTCGACGTTTGCAAAATTCAGGTAATAAGTGCTGATTTAATTATTTGACAGCAATGGCCGATACGTTTTTCCTTCCGTCTTTTCAAGATATGCAAGCAGCTCCTTTTCCATTTCCGCAGCCAGTTCAGGCTCTTCTTGAAGCAGGTTGTTTTTCTCCGTGGGATCTTTGACCGTGTTAAATAATTGCAGCAAATCAAGCTCAGCAAAGTAAACCAGTTTCCACTCCCAGTTTTTGTATAAAAAATACCTGCGCTTAAAGGAGGCCCTTCCTGTCACACTCCGTTCAAGATATCTTTCCCGTTCATTTTTCAATAGTAAAGGAACCAGGGAGATCCCCATGTGCGAATCATCGTACGGCGGGTCAACTGAATAACCTGCAAGATCGGCGATGGTTGGCGCCATGTCTGCTGCAACCACGGGCACGTTTTCAAAACGGCCGCCAACACCATGGGCAAGAAGAATGATTGGAATTCGAATTTCTTCTTCAAATAGCGTGTGCCCGTGGAGACTGGCACCATGCTCCCAGAACTGTTCTCCATGATCAGAAATAAACAGAATAACTGTTCTGCCATAAAGGCCTTTTTGTTTAAGCCAATCCACAAATCGGCCCAATGCCCGATCAATATAAGACAAATTGTTATCGTATAAATCCCTGGGGCTGTTTCCAAAGTCAATTCCGTTTTCTTTCTTCCAAAGGTCGTTATGGACATCCATTAGATGTAAAAAACACAGAAACCTTTCACCCGATGGCAGGTTGCCGATAGCCTTTCGTGCTGAGTCAAAAACTTCATCGGCAGTAGCTGAACGCCGATCACTTACAGCCCTTGGTATGGTAAGTTCTATCACCGGATAATCAGGGGGAAAAATGGCTCTGGGACCGAAGCCTTTCATTACCATGCAGTGTTGGATATTTTCTGCTTGTGCAATTTTAAAATAAAGGTTTTCCTGATACAATTGCGGTCCGTACAGTTCAAACCGGCTTCGCCCGGCAACCAAAAATGGAAAGGCCGCAAAAGAGCCGCCGCCCTGGCTGTATGCCCGACGAAAAGAAATGGCTTCTTTCTTGGCCCAGTGATCCAAAAATGGCGTAAGATTACGGTGGTATCCGGCTGAATGAAAGGCATCCCCGCGCAGGGCGTCAGCAACGATGACCAGCAAGTTAAAATCTTCCGGCAGAAGTGACGAATGTGTTTTTTTCAGATGCCATGGCAGCGGCCAAGGATTCGGATGGTTGTTCCGATCTGGATGCTGTCCAATTCGAATCCACCTTCCCAACCCCAAAAAATTGGTCACCTCTCTGGCATAGGTAACATCAATTCGGGTAAGCTCATTGATTTGCAATAAGTCTGCCTTGACTTCCCGGAATCTTTCGAGAGCACCAAAGGGAAGAAATCCGACGGCAATGATTATCATCACAACAAGACACTGTCGGCGGAGTGAAGGCAATTTTCTCGATCTGAAAGAGAATAATTGTTCGAAAGCCACCAGCCCGATTCCGGCAGAAACGACCGTTGTGGTTTTCAATATCGCTCCCTTAAGAAATGAAAGGGACGTAAACCAAGGGTTAAAAATATTCCCGTATAACACCAAATATTCTATGAATAAAACCCCTCCAAAGATGGTGACCAAAAGTAAAGGCCAGGTCCATTTTGCATGACGCCCGAGTGTTATGAGCCACGTTATGGGAAAGAAAAGTGCTGCGCCAAATGAAAGTGAGACAACCCCAATGACACTCGCGTTTTGCGCTTGTGGAATCCGACTGGCTATCCTGCAAAATACTGATGAAAGCAGTGCGCTTCCACAGGTGCCGATAAGCATAATGAGCTGCACAAGGGCCGGTTTTAGATTTAGATTGCTTACCTCCCATTCAATGGCGTGAAACAATGTGCCGAGTAAGATGGCAGCATAAAATGTGGCCAAGATAAAAAACGGGAACAAAAGGCTTATCCCATTAGATTTTGGTTTTAGGAACAATTTAGACCTTAAGGCCCTGGAGCCAATCAAAATGGCCACCATCCCTATTCCAAACCACAAGCTCGTTAATCCCGAAAAAACCGGGGGTAAAATATTTCTTAAGACGTATTCAAAATCCGTATCGAGTATAATACGATCCAGATCTCGGTGCCAAGCAGGATCGACGAAAACAATTACAGCGCCAGAGAAAAAGAGGAGAACAAAAAAAAACCCGATGTTTCTTTCAGGCTTTTGCAGCAGCGTGATGCATGGTTCTAATCCAGGGAATTCATTGCGGTTCAATGCAATCACGCCTTGAAGGAGTATAGCAGTCAATAATACAGTGTGCACTACGGGCAAAAAATTATACCATGCATAAAATAGAGCAACCGTAATCATGGCGATACTTAAAATTTCAATCCAGATCAGAACTGTGATCACACGGGAAAAGTGCGGAGACGTTAACCGACGTTGCCGGTACTGAAACCAAAAAACAAGCACCAAATAAGTCAACCCCATCCAAAAAAACTTAATGATATTGGCACTAATCCAGGCAAAACCCGCACTTTCACCAGCTGAGATCTCATTGCCAAGTTCGCTATGGGCTGCGGCAAACAAAGAGATGAGAACGAAAACCAGTATGGCTCCGATAAAATGGAGCCATGGCAGTATTCGGTAAGATCTCAGAGAAAGACTTTTTGCTGAAAAAAGGTTCATGGAATCTCCAACGGAAACAGAGTGAAAACAAGATCACCTGTTATATGAAAGGCAATACTGTGGCATTGGTGACATTCCTTTATTTTCTGCGAAGTATTTGATGGCTTTCCTTGCGGAGAAAATCTGGCATAACTCCAGTTCACTGGGAAAAAAGCCCAAGAAGAGCCCTTAGGGTCATTCATTTTTTTCATGGCGTCAATTGCAATAAGTTTTTCACCCTTCAGCATATTAACATTTCCTTTGTAGCTTTCCAAAATGATGATGGTGCCAACGGGCCAGATTCGAAGCGTTTTTGACGCGTTAGAAGCTATCATAGCATGGGAATTCGCCAGGTCTGAAACCCGGTAATAAATCAATGCGCTCTGGTCGCTGGAAAAACGACGAGTTTCAACAGTTTCGCTGGCCCAACCTTGTGCCGGTTTTCCGAAAACATTACGATACTTCGGTAAATTCGGAGACTGATTTGGATAATATTGATCAGTGGGAATAACGATGGAGGGATCCTTAGTGAGTCGCAATCCAGGCGGTCTAAGGAGCACTTCCTGCATAATGGAATTGCCTAAAATGACCGTTAATACCCCGAAAAAAAGCGGGACCTTTGAATAATGTTCAATTTTGTTTAAGTTCAAGGAAGGCAAAGATTTTAACCGCCCCAGAGTAAGATGTTTCGCATTCCCCAGGGTAGATAGGAATACATTGAGTATTTCGAGGATTACAATCTGAGACTGACGCAGAAATTGAGCAAAAGGAAACGTTTTGCAAAGGTCTCGAAGCGCTGCCACACAACTAATTTTATAGAGGCGATAAAGATTCATCAGCAGCCAATACATGCGCTGTATATTAATATCCGGCCCGTAAGAAAGTCGGGTTAGCCCTCTGCCAATCGATCATTTACTTTAATCCGGTGTCCCCAGAACTTAGGGATCGATTAAGAGTCAAAACAGGGCTCGGATCCCTCACCTACTTCAGAGTTTCTAGATAATCAATAATGGCCGAAAGTTCGTCATCTTTTAAATGTTTAAACGGCGGCATTTTTTTGCCCCCGTTTAGGATCCGCTCGCGTACATTTTTTTCATTAGCGGGTAATCCTGAGTCAGGAAGCTTGGGAGTTGTAAACAATCCCAATAAACCGGGGCCAATTTTTGTATCTTTACGATCAGGATAGTGGCAAGTTGAACAGTTTGCCATAAAAAGATCTTGACCCGTTTTAGCAACTTTTGCATTTTTCAACTTGGTAAAGATCCATTCTCCGGAACGTCCGGGCAGGCTAAAGGATCCTTTCATGACAACACTGTTTTCTTTACAGAGCAATTGGAGTTCGGCCTTTCCCTTTTCTCCTTTGAATCGGATATTAAGAAATAATTTTTCTGCCTTCTGGTTTATTTGATCAATGATCAAATTACCTTCAAACTGTTCGCCGATAAGTCTATTCGGAGCCGTCTGTGAGAATTTATACACTTTTTCAAAATTTGATTTCCAAATTCCCGGGACTTCACAAATCAATTTCTCAGTATGAGATACCGGTGGTTTAAAAACAGATTGGCCCAGACCGTTGTGGACGGAACCATTGCTGCATTGATGGTCGGCCACTGCAAAAAGCCAATCCTTCAGATCCTCTTTATCCAAAGCTACGGGAATGAAGGGTGAGACGTATTCACCGGTTGGGAAATCGGCCTTTTTATCTTTCAGATCACCTGCTTTCGGTACTAACCGATAGGATTTAAAACGTTTGGTATCAATAGCCAGCATCTGGGGCCCAAGGTTGTTGTTGGGATCATCCACCCGAATTGTAATCCTAAATACCTGGTCGGTAATTTTCAAAAATCGGATATTTGAAATTCGCGGGTCGTCGTCAGTGTTTCCATCGATCGGAAGGATAACAGGAATTTCATTGTTAACCCCCTTAGTAATTTGGATTTGGAGTGGAAAATAAATGTACTTTTCACTATAAACGTGCAAACCCCAAGGGCCTCCGGATGGAAGCGGAATTTTAAATGTGCCGTCCGCGTTTATTTTCCCACCTGCACGGAATGCATTATTATGAAGTTCTCCCTTTTCCAAGGCAACAGCACCACTTGTGACAACCATTCCATCAGAGGTGATCACTTTACCGGAGACGTAAGTTTGGCTCCATCCCCAAGAAAATGTCAATATCCATGTAAACACTAAGCTCAGCGTGAAAAAAAAGAACCGATTCCATTTTTTAGATATGCGAATCATTATATTTCATCCTTTTTTTGATTTTTACCTTCCTAAAACACACCTGCCGATGAAATAGATATTATGCTTGTAAAAAGTTCAAGCCAGCCAGTAAAAGCTTGTAATATAATAAGTCAGGACGGGTCAACATTATATTTAAATTGCCAAAGTTTAAAGCATTCAGATATCCGATAAATTGATGTGCAGGAGTTTAATCAAAACCCTACAATGATTTTGTCCATAACTGCATATAACAGCTTTCGACTTTGAAAAAATTAACGCTCAATAATTCAAGATTTCTGCTTAAACCTACAATTCAGCTTTTCAATAAATATTAACGACTTCGGTTACAAATCATAAATTTTATGACCCTTAATTAAGTATACGATATACAGTTGTCTCTATCGAAAATTTTAATCGGCTACTTTCTACTTTATGATTCAGTGTTGACACGGTTGAGCTTTGAATATACATAATAATATGCGTACTGCTACATCTCCTCGCACAAGACCTTGGAACCAGTCTGCCTTCCCAAGGGCTTTTCAATACCCAAGCCTGTTTAAAATCATTCTGACAAAAAAGTCTTGAATTATGAATTGTGATAATGTAATTGCTTTGTCAGCCTGGGTCGTAACCTGATACTTGTTCGAGCAGATGTAGCCTCTCAATAATACGGCCCAGGCTTTTTAATGTTATATCAAAGGAAAAACCCGAAAGCCGGTCCTCTTTCCCTGTTTGAAAACATCTTGACATACCATTATGTGGTATTACTTTTGAGAATGTTAGGCTTAAAATACCTATAGTAGCCTGACCTCCTCTAGCCCCTGGTAACCGCATCCAGGGGCTTTATTATTTAATGTCAAAGACAAGCCCGAAAGCTCATTATCAAAGTTATGAATTGGGCAACCCGTTCTTTTTTTGACCGATAGCTCTCCCTTTCCAAACAAAAGCGCCCATATTTATTACGTAGAATCCTGCCCCCGCAATGCGGAATTTCACATCATTTATGTAGTCCCTTATTTTTATTACCACACATCTTTTTAAACAAAAGTTCGAAAAATAGTTAATATTTTTGTAATTTTAAGGTATTCTCTCCGACTATGAATCATAACCTTGAACTTTCTCGAAGAATGGTTAGATTTTTTTTAGATGAATAGAGTTCATTTTCTTCATCGAATCTTTTAAAGCTTTTTATTTATATCTAATCGGACTGATCACTGAACCGCTGTTTATAGGAGGAGGTATGAAAACACTAATTCTATCAAAGTCTTATCTCGGAAATATAATGAAAATTATGACAGCAATGTTATTATGCGTTTTCTGGGCCTTGGGTCAGAATGCTTATGGCGCTGGTGCGCCGGCCAAAACCGAAAAGTCCACATCCGGAATATCCATGAAAGCCAATATGCATTTCAAAGAAGGTCAAAAACTCCAGGAAGCCGGTAATTACAAGGAAGCTTCAAAAAGTTACGAGAAAGTCGTTAAAGCCGACCCCAAATATGCTGAAGCCTGGAGCAATTTAGGATATACGTATCGAAAACAAGAGTATTTTGATAAGGCAGTAAAAGCTTACAAAAAGGCCATTAATCTTGACCCTAACTTAGCTGAGGCCCATGAATATCTGGGTGAAGCTTATGCTGAGATGGGAAATTTTAATTTAGCGGAAAAGGAGTTGAAAATTCTGCGTGATCTCGGCTCTGATGAAGCAGATGAGCTCGAGGAATTTATTGCTAAAATGAAAGAAAAATAAACAGACAAGAATCATAAATGATACCTGAGGGTTTTTATTTTAAAACTCTATTGACATACTATATTGTGGTTTTATCTTTTTGTCTTATAATGCTGAATAAAAATAATTCCAGTTAAAAGACAAAAAATAAATTCAAATTTGTTTTAGGTGTAAGAAAATGATTAAAAACACTCCAAGCGAAATCAGATTTTCTTTTATGATACACAAGTCAGGACTTACTAAAAAGGGTAACATACCAGCATTCATCTTAACGCGGATGAAAAGAATACCTTGTAGACTAAAAGCCAAAACGAAACATCATTTTTGTTCTAAAGTATAAAATATCAGACAAGATCAAAGTAAGTGAGAAATGCCGACGAACGAGTGTCCGTTCAGAAATTAAGATTTGGTTTAGGACAAGGACGAAGGGTTTTCGCAACCGACCCGGAAAAACTTCGATCTTCAAAAGGCGTAGAGAGAGATTGCAAAAAAGCGAGAACGACGTCCTTAGCCGAAAGATGCCATTTATGGGTGGACATTAACCATAGGGTTCGTAGGATGGAGTAGGTTTCCCACTTGGGCCAAGGTAACGAATAAACCAATAAATGGCTCTAAGATCCTCATTGTTCATTGCATTGAGGATGGGGTGCGGCATCGGAGGCCTGCTTTTTAATGTCTTTGCCATTTCTATCCATTCCTCTTCTTTAAAAGCGTCGATTAAAAGCCGAAGATTTGATCCATGGGAAGTTCCGATCGGTCCGCGCCATCCGATGGTATCACCCGTTAACCATTTGTTCTCTGGAATATTCCCTTTTGATTGTAAATATCCGGCGGTATGACAATCGTTGCACCCTAATTTTTTTACCAGAAAGCGCCCTTTTTCTACGGATTTCATTTTAAAGTAAAACTCGGGTTTGCTTTTCATTGCTTTAGTTTTATCAGACTGTGCACAATTCCAAAAAATGAGCCCGGATAAGATAAAACTTGCAAGAATAATATAGGTGAGTTTGAATTTCATTGGTATGATTTCCTTTAAGCAGATGTGATTGTTATTATAACCTAACAATATTCACATTGGGCTTTGCGAATATCAATCGGTCAAAACAACAGGAGTTACCTTGTTATAGAACCATTTTTTATATGTATCAAATTGTTGTGATATTTTCAAACCAAAGGTGCCGGTGATTATGATATCATTTCAATCAAAAGATGCAAGTCTGTCAGATTTGTCGCGACTACAATTTGATAATTACATGGTACTTGCAAAAAAATTCAGTCCTCAAATTTGCTGATTCCATTTTAAAATCTGTTAAAGGTTTCTATAATGACGTATTCAGATAATATTAAAGTGTAATTTGGACCAGTGAAAATCACCAAATTATATTTGACTGCGACCCGGTATATAGACTAATATTTTTCCGGCAACTAGTTAAATGGGAAATCTTATATAATGGTGCTCGGATGAACGCTGAGGGTTGATGCCAGATTCCAAATTATTTTCTAACACTGGTTTCCGGCATTTTTTAAGGATGTTGAACATGAAACACTATTTCAATGTTTTTGCCCACCATCACATCGCTTTAATTCTTTTTTTGTTTCTTACCACATTTTCCTTATTTTTACCGATTTCATCATGGGCCGCCAACGAAACTGATGCCGGCGATGAACTCATTTCCCTGAATGTAAAGGATGAATCCTTAGGGGACGTGTTGTACAAAGTCTCTATGGCTACCGGTTACGATATCAGCTTGGATAATAAATGGCAAAATTACCGGGTTACTGCCTTTTTAGAAGAAGTATCTTTGCATAAGGGGCTAAAACGAATTCTTAGAAACCTAAACAGTGCAATTATTTATGTTTCGAGCAAAAAAATTAAGATTATTATCTATGATAAAACAGCTTCTGAAGAAGCATCTTACGATCCGTCGGCTGAAAAACCGCTTGGCAGGACACCCGTTTTTCAGCGTCGGTCTAGCCGTACTTCGGAACACCGGCCTCCCATCTCACAGGCTATTGAAAAAGAGGGCAGTTCCGGAACCAATGAAGGTTCTTTCGATAACCCTGTCGTTTCCGGCCAGGAATCAGAAACCAGCACCTTAGCTGGTGAAGGAGAAGAAAAAACCAAACCTGAGAGCCTTGAAGCAGAGCCTAATGAAGGTGCAAATAAAGACTTTGAGGACAAATCTTCCAAGGAAAGCTCGGAGCAAGGCAATCAATCCGAATCAAAAAACGAGTAAGGAGAACGGATTTAAAATGTGGGCCAGGAGACGCTTTAATTTTTTCTGTTTATTCGCTTTCACGATAGGCCTTTTTTACATCATTGGATGTTCCAAGCCCTATGGGTTGAGAGACGTAAGTGTTTCGGGCAGCGGCAATATTATGGTTTTTGAAAATATTCAATTTAGTGAGCTACTAAAGGCCACGCATGAAGCTCTCGATTGGGCTGAATTGGAAGTCATCGAGGAGATTGAACAACCAAAATTCAGTGTGTTCGTCATTATAGCACAGGGTGTAGAAATCGAAGCTGTGAAAGTGCGAATTAAGCGTCTTTCAGAAACTTCACATGAATTGGCATTATTTACTTCTACTGAAAGAGGTACTTCTCAAGAACAATCGTTCAACCGTGATCTTCGTCAGGAGATTGAAAAGCGATTATATAATGATTTGAAAAAATAGACCTCGTGTCCACCTGAAACAGCTCCCTGAACTGCTCGAACGGGTGAACAATCCGTGCGTGTTCACGGGATGTGCTTCATCATATAACGATATTGGCGGAGTGGCTTCGTCATTTCAATGACGACGGATTAACCGTGAATTTTTTTCAACAACCAGGCCATATTTTCACCAAGAACCTCCATGGTACGAAGCCCTTCCTCGTCCTTTTCCACATCGCCCTTGTCCAGACCAAACCCCATGTTCCAATAGGTCGAGCCGGGTACAACCATCTGACCGATAAAGAAAAAATGGTTTATGGCATTGAATGCATGAATACTTCCACCTCGGCGAACCGCAACCACTGCTGCACCTACTTTGCGTCTAAACATTCCACCATTGGCGATGCTCGTCATTCCGGATCTGTCGATTAAAGCCTTAAGCTCTGTCGAAATGTTGGCGAAATACGTGGGAGAAGCCAGGATTACGCCGTCGGCTTCGATCATTTTTTCAATACATGAATTTAATACATCATTGGTAACAGAGCATCGCTGATCTTTATTTTCAAAGCATTTATTACAGGCGATACACCCACGTATCTTCTCTCCGGAAAGCTGCACCAGTTCTGTTTCTATCCCTTCTTTTTGAAGTTCTTGAAAAACACGATTAACAAGAATGGCGGTATTGCCATTTTTTCTTGCACTTCCATTAAAGGCGACGACTTTCATTTACCTTACCCTCCTTGATGATGACTGATTTTATTACTATCTAACTCTAATTTCGCACTCGAATATCACTTAATAATTTTTTAAGTAGCGGGCCGAAATAATTTTTTAAAAAAAATATGCTTGGCCTGGACATTACAGCAAAAACAATTTAGAATAATTTGTTTAATAATGTCAAACCCTAATCCGGACAAACCTGTAACGGACAAGCGGAAATCCCAATTTAACGAGAAACCAAATTCCATTCTTCCATGCCGGCGATATCAACAGGTTCCCATTATTCTTGTTTGCTTGAAAATAGCTCATTGGTGCTTAATTTGGTAAGATGAATAATTCGGCAATCAAACATAAGAGGTTACAAGGAATATCATTACTTCTTTCACTCATTTGTTTTTTATTGTTCCAAAACGATGTTGCAGCGGATTCATATCTGCGGTGTCAAGGCCGCCTTGTATCCATAGGAGACACCAAAGCAGAGGTGTTGGACAAGTGTGATTATCCGGGTAAACGTGATCAATGGGAAGAGGATCATAAGAGTACTATTTCGCAAATATATGACTACAAAACCGAGCGATATATAGCCCCCAAACGAATCAAACAGCCGATCCAGATGGAGCGTTGGACTTATGATATGGGTGCCAATAAGTTTATACGATATCTGTACTTCCAAAATGGCGAGCTGATCAAAATTGAAACCGGCGAGCGGGGCAGAGATTGATTCTGGCAATTATATCTTAAAAGATCTTAATTTATTTTCTTATATATAACATGAAAACCTCAAACAAAGGGACTAATAAAAATGATCACAACACTCGTTCAAATTAAACTTTCGGAAACTTTGTCTGTAGATAAAGCTCAAGATATTTTTGCAAGCACGGCACCAAAATACATTGAATTTAAGGGACTTATTCGCAAATATTACCTCCTTTCAGAGGATGGAGGAACAGCAGGCGGAGTATATCTGTGGGAATCGCGAAAAGCCGCAGAAACGCTCTACACAGATAAATGGAAAAAATTTATTCTTCAAAAGTATGGATCGGAACCGTCTGTAACATATTTCAATAGCCCGGTTATAGTGGATAACTTACTTGGCGAAATCATCAAGGACGGTAAAAAGTAGTTGAAATCATTGATGCTTTAACCTCAATTGAGGTTTTAATACCACCCTGGCGGCTGTCTGGATAACTCGTCGCAGAATTGTATGCGTTTTTCATAAAGAATTTTTAAAAAAATGAATGATATCTCTCAAATGGGCGATGTTTTTTATTCAATTATGTGCCTAAAGTTTGATGTGTGCAGAACAAAGGCATCGATTGAGGTTTTATTGGACTGAATTATTATTGTCTCGTATTATATCATTATAAAAGGAGGAAAACCACGTGCCTCAACCAAATAATCCCATGGAAATATTCAAGTTGCTCGAAAAATCAAATTGCAGGGAATGTAACGAAAAAACATGCCTGGCCTTTTCTGTCGCAGTGTTCAAGGGTCAAAAACAACTTGATGAATGCCCTCGTCTCGAAAGCGGTATAATTGAGCGGTTTGGCGGCAAAACCGAAAAAAAGACGACCCCTGAGCAGGAAATGGACGAATCACTGGAGCAGTTGAAAAGAAAAATTACCACAATAGATATAGCTGCATCAGCGAAGAGATTAGGCGCAAGGTTTTCTAACGATAAATTAACAATCAAGATCCTCGGCAAGGACTTTAGTCTTGATTCAAAGGGGAACATTACCACAGACATCCATGTCCATTCATGGATAATGGTTCCCGTACTCAACTATATCATAGATGGTGCGAAAACCCCTGTTTCAGGGAAATGGGTTCCATTCAGGGAGTTGGAAGGCGGGAAGACATGGTATCGGCTTTTTGGACAGAGATGTGAAAAACCCTTAAAGAAAGTCGCTGATACCTATACGGATCTTTTTGAGGACATGATTCATATTTTCAACGGAAAGCCAGCGGAAAATCATTACGCCTCTGATATCTCACTTGTCTTGCATCCTTTGCCAAAAGTGCCGATCCTGATTTGCTATTGGAAGCCGGAAGACGGACTCGAATCCAGTCTCAACATTTTTTTTGATTCAACAGCGGAAGACAACCTCAATATTGAGTCCATTTATGCCCTTGCTGTCGGGCTTGTAAGAATGTTTGAAAAGATCGCTTTAAGGCACGGGATACAATAGACATTGTCAATTTAAACCCTCGGATTTCCTAATAATAAAATGTCCTGCCCCAAATGACCCGTCTTTGGTTTACCCCTGGAAGGGACTGCTCTCCTATAAGCTGGATAAGTTAGAAGCGCCTAAATAGAAGAATAAACTCAGCCTTAGTAATGTGAACAACAGTCCCTTCACGGATAGTCCTTTTTTCCTCCTAAACTTGCCCAAATCCGTCAAAATCCGTCAAAATATTGTCAAAATACGACCATTTAATTTGGGTTCGTGATTCGTTTTTACTGACCAACCAATTGTAATGTATACTATTTTCTATTTTTTTAATTGATATCTTAAATCTTGTATGATTTTTGCATCTAATAACCAACACCAAAAGGAGGACCATATGGAAGAACAAAACATAAAGGAATACCGGTTGGATATCGACATTGGTTACATCACAAAGAGTCCTTGCAGAGATTGCCCCATCAAAAGCAGTCTCCCCGAGTGTTCGAGTCGCTGTGAAATGTTAACTCAATTACAGGAACTTTTGGTTGGCAGCATATCGTGTTCAAAAAGTTTTTCGGATTGTGAAGAATATTCGATATAACGCAAGACCGCCTGAAAAATTATAAACGTTGATTTTCAATTTTACCCACCGAAACGACGAATTCGTGGGCAGGTCATCATTCTTCACGTTATACCGTGATCTTTCAAGAATGAAGACCTGTTTTTCTTCATGCCTTATCCCTTTTATTTTTGACAGAACGTTTTCTCCTGTAAAGAAGCACAAAATACTTTCTACATAACAATCTTGACTTATCGGGTCGTCTTCTGTAATATTTATTTTATATTTTCCTTAAAAATCATGTATTTATTGAGTCTAATCCGAATTTTGACAACATTTCTTTAAAACATGATTGATGACACACGTTTGGTTTTAATCGAAAGGAATAACAGTGAATGCCAATTCCTATCGTTACCGACAACCGGCAGAGATTCTGCAAAACCTGATCCGCTTTGATACGACCAACCCTCCTGGAAAAGAGGCGGAATGTATCGATTACATAAATCGTTTGATCCAATCTGCCGGCATCGATACAAGGATACTTTACCGGGACCCGGCGCGACCCAATCTGATTTGTCGCATAAAAGGAAATGGCAACGCACCGCCGTTGCTGTTATATGGACATGTGGATGTGGTGACCACGGCCGGCCAGGTCTGGCAATACCCGCCATTTGAAGGGAGAATCGTCGACGGGTTTTTATGGGGCCGCGGGGCATTGGATATGAAAGGCGCCGTTGCGATGATGCTTTGTGCCTTTCTTCGTGCAAAATATGAAAATATCTATCTTGCGGGTGATGTTGTTTTATGCATATTGAGCGATGAGGAAGCCGGAGGAAATTTAGGTGCGAGTTTTCTGGTGGAACGCCACACGGATTATTTTAAAGGGATTCGATATGCGATCAGTGAATTTGGCGGTTTTTCATTTTATTTCAAGGGGAAAAAGTTTTTTCCAATAGAAGTCATCCAAAAGCAGGTTTGCAGTATTAAGGCCACCATCCGAAGCCGGTCCGGTCACGGCGCCTTGGTCATGAAAAACGGGGCAATGGCAAAGCTTTCAAGAATGCTGAATCAGCTTGAAAAAAAATACTTGCCCGTACATATTACCCCTGTTGTCCGAACATTTGTTGAAAAAATGGCTGCTGCTTTACCGTTTCCCGGCAGGATGGTGATGCGGCAATTGCTGAATCCTTTGTTCACAGACTCGGTGTTAAAGCTGCTTGGGGAAAAGGGAAGAGATCTTACCCCCATGTTTCGCAACACGGTAAATGCCACCATTGTGCGGGGAGGAGATAAAGTCAACATGTTGCCAAGTAAAATTGAGGTTCTGCTGGATGGCCGCCTGTTACCCGGCTGTGTACCGGAAAACATAATAGGAGAAATAAGAGCGATTATCGATGATGATATTGAACTTGAGGTCATCCGCTATGATCCCGGTCCCCTTGAACCGGATATGGGATTGTTTGATACATTGGCTGACGTCCTGCGCACCCTGGATCCGGATGGCATCCCCATTCCGTATCTACTCAGCGCATCGTCCGATACACGGCTTTTTTCAAAAATCGGCATCCAGACATATGGTTTTATACCCATGCAATTGCCGGAAAGTTTAGACTTTGCCAGACTGATACACGCCGCAGATGAGCGCATTCCGGTTGAGGCGCTAACTTTTGGCAGCGAGGCCATATATCAATTACTTCAATGTTTTCATGAATGAGAACCAAAAAAGTTTAAAACCACCTCCAGATTCTCAGGAGATACTATCCAATGAGGATTGCATTGAGTGGATCAAATCGATACATCCGGATAGAATAAACGGTGTAGCCCTGGTTATTCATGGGCTTAATTTGCGGCCCGACAAAATGGAATCCATTATTGCCCTGCTCACCCATTCTTGCATTGATGTTTTGAATTTGTCATTGCGCGGGCATGGAAAAAATTATACTCAAAAGGCGAACGTCGATGGCAGTAAAGCCCGGATGGAAACCTTTAAAACAGTTTCATATGAATATTGGATCAAAGAAACACATCGGGCCTATGGTCTTGCCGGGGAAAGGAGTCTTGAAAAAAAAGTCCCCTTGTTCTTGATCGGTTTTTCACTGGGCGGGCTCATGGGAGCTTCTCTGTTTGCTTCATATCCGGATGTTTATTTTGATCGGATGGTCCTTTTGGCACCGGCATTGTATATTTATAAAATATATTATTTAGCAAAATTACTCTCCCCATTTCCGAGACTGGTGATCCCGAGTTTTTTTTTAAAGTCGTATTGTTCCAATAGGGGAACACCCGTGGCAGCGTATAATGCACTGCTTGAAGGCATCGAACATTTTAATAAAAACATGGCCCAAAAGCTGAACGTCCCAACCATCATTTTTATAAACAAACAAGATGAAATGGTCTCTTATCGAAGATTAAAGCGCATCATAAGAAATGGGGGACTCCATCAATGGAAACTGCACCCGGTAAAAAAAAACACAACGGGTGCAAAAGAAAAAATGTATCATCTGATCATTGATGAATCATCGATTGGAAAAGATGCATGGAATGAGATGAGAGGACTCATCATTCACCATCTATGGCATTAAATTATTATGTTATTAAAATCGATGGGGATTCAAATTATTTTTGGCGTGCTTTTGGCAGCAGGTTTAACAGGCTGTGAATCGATACGATATTATAAGCAACTGATATCCGGTCAAATCGATATTCTCAATAAAAAGCAGCCGATCAATGAGCTTCTGGACAACCCCGAGACATCCGAAAAACTGAAAGAAAAACTCAGGCTGGTGATGGACATCCGGACATTTGCAAAGGATGAACTTATTCTGCCGGTTAAGGATCAGTATCTCAGTTTTGTAGAACTGGAACGACCCTTTGCCGGCTGGAATATGTGGGCAACACCGGAGTTCTCTTTTACGCCTAAAACCTGGTGCTATCCGATTATCGGTTGTGCGGTATACCGAGGCTATTTTTTAAAAAAAGATGCTTTCGATTATGGCCATCAATTAGAGGCGAAGGGATATGATGTCTACATTGGGGGAGTTGCAGCATATTCAACATTGGGGTGGCTTGATGACCCGGTTTTCAGCACCTTTATTTATCGCAGTGATATTAAACTGGCGGCGCTGATCTTTCACGAACTGTCCCATCATATTCTGTATGTAGCGGACGATACCACCTTTAATGAAAGTTTTGCAATCGCCGTTGAGCAGGAAAGTCTGCGGCGTTGGCTGGCAACAAGAGATAATCTGAATGCCTCTGAAGATTACAAAATGGGTTACCGGCGCCGACGGCAGTTTATCGAGCTGGTGATGAAATATCGTAAAGAGCTTGAAACGTTGTATGCCAGGGATTTACTCACACCGGATAAACGATATGCCAAGGCAGCCGTATTTGAAAAGTTAAAGGATGAATACCGGTTGTTGAAACAGCAATGGGGCGGATATTCAGGTTATGACATGTGGATCAATCGAAAGATGAATAATGCCAAATTGATATCCGTATCCACCTATCATGATCTTGTACCGGCATTTTTAGAACTTCTGAAAACCTGTAATTATGACCTCAACATGTTTTACAAAAAATGCCAGAATCTATCCGAAAAATCAAAAGGAGAAAGACATGCCTATCTTGAAAAATACCATCCTAAATGATCTCAACCAAAAGTGGAATTTGTCACAGTTGCCCCTCTTTCAAAAGGGTTGGGATCCCATCCGTTGTCTTTCACTGCACAAAGAAATGTGGCCTATAGCCAGCAATTTTTCACGGTTTGATTCAGAAGTAACAATCCGACCTTCGAAAATGCCTCTCAATCCGACCGGCGATCTAAAATATATGGTAAACGGTCGGTTTAAGAACCTCTCCAAAGTTTTTTCTATCAGCTAATGAAAAATGAATACAAATATAATACTTTATTTTCATTTATTTAAAATGTTTCTTGCTGTCCTTAATAAGGAGTTTAATCATTAGAGAGCGCTTCTCCAAACAGAATCTTAACAAAGGCGTCCTTGTATGAAATCAGAGCTTTGTCCTTCCTCATAACCACCGATATATAATCTGGTTTAAATATATGGTCCATTGGTAAAAACTCTAGCTTTCTTTTTTTCAATTCCGGTAAGTCCTTCACTACCGTAGCAAAAGATATGCCGAATCCCATCTCAACATACAGGGAACTTAACTCGACATTAGAAGATTCCATAACGATGTGATAGTCAATACCCAGTTTTTGAAACCTCTCTTCTAAACTATTGCGGTATTTTAAATTTACGGGGGGTAAAATCAGTGGATATTTTCCAATTAGTTTCAGTGTAACCCTTTTCGCTTTAGCCAAGGGGTGGCCGACAGGTGTTATAACAACGGTTCTGACCTTCTTCCAACGAAGTGCCGTAAGATCTTTTTGGACAATGGATTCCAGCACAAGACCAAAATCGATATCCCCATTTTTGATAAGACCAAGAATATCCTGCTGTGACCGATCGAGGATGGTCAGTTCGACATTAGGAAATTGTTTGATATAATGCTTAAGCGCGAGCGGGAACAAGTGGAAGAGTGTTGTGAAAGGTGCGGCCACTCTCAAACGACCTTTATTGTATCCTTTCATCTCATTGAGTTCCTCAATAAGAAAGGAATGTCTTTCCAGAATTGTCTCTGAAAATTTTAAAAACCTGTTTCCGGCAGAAGTCAGGCGCAACTTGCGTTTGCCGATCCTTTCAAAGAGCTGACACCCTAATTCTTCTTCAAGATTTTTAATCTGTTGGCTGATTGCCGACTGGGTCCGGAATGTGGTGTTGGCAGCTTTTGTAAAGCTGCCCAGCTTAGCTACATGGTAAAACCCTATGATCTGTTGCCATTCCATTTTAAATAAGTCTCACTAATTAGATTCATGAAAACAATTAATTTGACTAACATAGAATTAACAGAAATAGTAACGATGAACAATAAAAATCTACCCATGGAGGTGAATCATGAAAAATTCTGTACAACCTGGTTTAACCTATACATTTAAGTTCAAGGTCCCAGAAAACAAAACCGTACCTCATCTTTATCCTGAATCTCCCGAGTTTCAAGCCATGCCAAAAGTTTTAGCTACCGGGTTTATGGTGGGCTTGTTTGAATGGACATGTATCCAGGCCATCAATCCTCATATAGACTGGCCCCGTGAGCAAACAGTCGGCATTGATGTAAAATTAAATCATATCGCTGCTACCCCCCCTGGCTTGACTGTGACAGTAAATGTTAAATTAGAAGAAGTGGAAGGCCGAAAACTTGTCTTTTCAATTGTTGCCGATGACGGCATCGATAAAATATCTGAAGGAACCCATGGCAGGTTCATTATCGATGCTGCTAAATTCAATGCCAAGATGGCGGTCAAGATCAACGCGAAATGAAGAATGTAACTGAGCAATTAATTTAACCTCAATTGAGATTATAATTTAGCACTATTGAAATATCTGCAAGGGCCCGAGTCCGAAATAAAAGGAGTCATTTGAAAAAAATTGGCCATGACTCCTTTTGCTTTAAGGTGGCGCTTCGCTGGTTCTTTGCTCGAATTGTATTGACACACTTAGATTGTTTTTCTATATTTTTAGAAAAAATTCACTTATTTCAAACACAAAACAACTCGTGATTATCCACAGATGGGAAAATAATAAACGTCATGAAAGCCTATCAACTTACAATACCGGTAGAAAACAAACCCGGTGTCCTCGCTCAAATAACGTCCATTCTTGCACGAAAAAATATTAATATTCGATCAGCCACGATATCTTCTTTCGGCGATTCGGGATTCATCAACCTTATTGTAAACAATCCCAAACAGGGCCAAAAAGCGCTCACCAAAGAAGACATTCCGGTGGAACTGAAAGAAATTATTGCCGTCTTGATCGAGGATCGTCCGGGGGGGCTTGATAAGCTTTTACAGATCCTTTCTACCGAAAATATCAATATTGAAAATGGCTATGGCTTTGTTATAGAAAGTCGGAAAAATGCAGTCTTTGTTATAGATGTTAACGATATAGAGCGGGCCAAGGATTTGATTGAAGCATCGGGTTTTAAAACGCTCACCCCCCAGCAGCTTTCCGAAATCGAGCCGTTTCATTATGTGGGATATTAAACTATAGTAACACCCCCCACAAGTGAACTCTCCATAAGTGGGGCTTGTCCGGCCCCTACGGGTCTATCCGCCTCTGGAAGGTTTATACGCCCCCAGCGTGATTACACGGTTTGAAAAAAAGCATTATCCATGGAGCGATTTAACAAATAATAACACCCCGACTCCTGATTTAATTAAATCTGATAAGGAACACCTATGCAGGATTCTCAACAACTCGAAATATTTTCTGACTATATTTGACCCTGGTGCTATTTCATTACCGGGAGTATTGAACGATTACAAAAGGGTTTTGAAATTGAAATTCGGTGGACTGCTTTCCCACTTCATCCTGATACACCGGAACAAGGCCGGACACTGGAAGAACTGTTTGCAGATCGAAATATTGATATCGATCAGATGATGGATCATTTAAAACAGGTTGCTTCTAACTTAGGATTGCCTCTCGGTGAACGTAAAAAAACATATAATAGCCGTTTGGCTCAGGAACTGGGAAAATTTGCAGAATGGAAAGGTAAAGGTGACGAATTCCATAAAGCCATGTTTCAAGCATATTTTGTAGACGGGCAAAACATTGGCAAGACTTCCATCCTTTTGGAACTGGCTGAATCCATACACCTAAACGGCAAAGACGCCCATAAGATCATTCAAGACAGAACCTACAAAGATGCGGTCGATTTGGACTGGAAACGATCCTACGAATTAGGAGTGACTGCCGTTCCAACCTTTTTATTTAACAATCAACGATTGGTGGGTGCGCAAAATTTCGAAACATTGGAAAAGCTTCTGCTGTCAAATAATGTCAAAAGAAGGAACCTGAAGAAATAAAGCCCTAATTGAGCGAACGTCAAGGGTACCCCAGATGTTAGACATCAAGGGCGAAGCATATGAAAGTCTCCGGCGCATCATTATTCAATCGGCTGAAGGACCAGGGCTGTTCGATTGGGAATGTATAGGCTGATCATATTCCGGTTCTGCTGGTTCGAAGGATCATGAAGCGTCAGGTGACGCTGGTCCGGAATCAATCGGGAATGGCCGCCGTATTCAGTTGCATCGCTGTTAAAAACCATCTGATATTTACCGGGTGTTGCTTCAAAGAAATAGTCGGTATACGAACAGGCCGGATGAAAATTAAATACGAATAAAAGTCCTGCCCGTCTAAAAACGATCACCTTGTCATCCGAATGCTCATAAAGAAGATGCAGTCCTGAAGATTCGAGGAGTTTGAAACGTTTGGCCAATAAAATCATATCTCTGTCGAAATTGGCAAGAAAACGATATTTAAGCGTGTCATCATCCACCAAGTGCCACTGACGTCGTGCATATTTGAAAGACCAGTTATTTCCTTCCCGGGGGAAATCGATCCATTCAGGATGCCCGAATTCATTTCCCATAAAGTTGAGATAGCCGTTGCCTGCTGTGGATAGGGTGATCAAGCGAATGAGTTTATGAAGCGCCAGCCCTCTGTCTACTTTTAGGTTTTCACACCCTAAATGCATTGCGTCATACATGTCTGAACCGATCAACCGGAAGATAAGCGTCTTATCGCCAACCAGAGCCTGATCGTGGGATTCAGCATAACTGATGGTCTTTTCGTCCCATCTTCGGTTGGTCAACTCATGCCACAGATGTCCCATATACCATTTTTCATCCGGAACATCCTTAACAAGACGTATCCAGTTGTCGGAGATTCCCATGGCAAAACGATAATCAAATCCGATGCCGCCGGACGAAAGAGGAACGGCCAGACCGGGCATTCCGCTGATATCCTCGGCAATGGTAACGGCATCGGGTCGAATATCATGGATGAGTTTATTGGCAAGGGAAAGATACGTGAGGGCATCCTCGTCCACACTGTTGTCAAAATAGTCATCGTACGAAGTGAATGCTTTTGACAATCCGTGATGCAGGTAGAGCATGCTGGTTACACCGTCAAAACGGAAACCGTCAAGGCGGTATTCATCCAGCCAGAAACGGCAGTTGGAAAGCAAAAAGTGGAGTACCTGGTACTTACTATAGTCGAAGCATCTGGAATCCCAGGCTTCATGAGTGCCCCGCGGCCCCTCGTGAAAATACTGATATCGTGTACCGTCGAACCTGCTCAGTCCCTCCACCTCGTTTGAGACGCCATGGGAATGAATCAGGTCCATAATTACGCAAAGACCCAAAGCATGGGCCGTGTCCACAAGTTCTTTGAGATCCTCGGGGGGTCCAAACCTTGATGACGCGGCAAAGAAATTGGAAACCTGGTAGCCAAAGGACCCGTAATAAGGATGTTCCTGAATCGCCATCAGTTGCAGCGTATTGTAGCCGGCAGCAACAATCCTCGGCAGGGTCCTTAGGGTAAACTCACGAAAAGAGCTCACTTTCTCGTTTTCCTGGGCCATGCCCACATGGGCTTCATAAACCAAAAGCGCGTCTTTCGAAGGTTGAAAATCCGTGCATTTCCATGTGTAAAGTTCTGAGGGGAGCCAGACCTGGGCGTTAAAAATCATTGTGTCGGGGTCCTGAACCACCCGCCGCGAATAAGCGGGTATCCGGTCTCCTTGTCCTCCGGGCCAGTGGATCCGAAGCCGGTATAAATCTTTATGTCCCATTGCATCAGAGGGCAAACGGATTTCCCACACCCCTTCCCTGTTGATTCGTTCAAGAGCAAACCTTTTCTCCTCCTGCCAGTTCGTCATATCTCCAATCAGATATATTGCATCGGCATTGGGCGCCCATTCCCGAAAAATCCATTCGTTGCGGTAAAAATGAAGACCGTAGTATTCGTGACCTGAAGCAAAATCCGCCAGACCGATCTTATTACCGGTGAGCATTTTTTCCGTTTTGGCAATTCGGGTGAAACGCCGTTTGAGATCTTTTTCATACGGCTCAAGATAGGGGTCACCCTCCAGAAGCAGTTTTATGGGGTCATGGGTCATTGGTACCTTAATTGTGAATTTTATGTATTTAACAATACCATAAATCTTCAATCGCCAATTTTCAATTTTCAATTTTCAATTGGTTTGACATTCTTCATGAGAAGCGCGGGGTAATCAGCGGACGCTGTAACATTTTCTCGTAAAGTTCGATGTATTGTTGGGCCGTGACGTCATGATTGAAGGTAGCGACACTGTCTGTCATAATACGTTCGATTTGTCGCGCTTTAATTTTTGCCGGGAGTTTATAAAATTTCATGGCTTCTTGAATCGCCCAGAACAGGCCACCGCTATCATAGGTCTCGAATATGAAGCCGTTGCCTAAATTTTTTTTCACATCTAACTGAACAACCGTATCGTGAAGCCCCCCTGTATCATGAACCACCGGCAATGCACCATAGGTGGCGCCGATCATTTGCGGCAGCCCACAGGGCTCAAAAAGGGAAGGCATCAGCACAAAATCAGAAGCACCATAGGCCAGATGTTCCAACCACTCGTTAAAATCGCATATGGCCACTTGCTTATGCATCTGATGGTAATTAACGATGTCTTTAAAGTGTTTCTGAAACTCACCGTTGGCCACAAAGAAAAATTGAACTTTCTCTTTCCAGTACATAGAGACTACCCGGTAGATAATTTCCGAAAGCAATTGGCATCCTTTTTGTCTGTTGTCCAGTCGCGAAGGCCAAAAAAAGATTGGAGCCTTGTCGTCCTGGATTAGGCCGAATTCTTTCTGCAGATAGCGTTTGTTTTCCTTTTTACCTTCTGGATGATTCTTGGCGTCGTACTGACGGTAAAGGTCTTTATCTTTTGTGGGGTTAAAACTGGGATCCGGCGCATTGAGGATACCAACGGCGCATCCGGCATGCCATTTGTTGGTGAGTTCTTCTCTCAACGGCGGCTCAATAAAATCATGTCGCCCTTCAATGATCTCCATGAGAAAAGTCGGGCTGACCGTATTTACAAAATGCGCGCCAAAGACGCCGCTGACCAGAAAATCCACTGGATTAAAGTCTCGGGCATGCTCGTATTCGTCGGCATAATTCACATAATACAGATGCCGCCAGAAGTACGCCGCATCGATCCCACGATCCTCGATAGAGGAAAGATGCGTTCTTACAGTATGGATATTGTGGATGGTGAAGAGACACGGAATGCCCCCCTCTCTGGATAGGGCCGGGATCAGGCCGGTCATCCAGTCGTTGCAGTGTATCAGGTCCGGCTGAACGCGGGGAATGATATTATTGATAACTTCCCTTTGAAACGCCAGCGAAAGTTTGGTGTTTTCGCCGCCGTAATCGGAATAGACCCGGTTAAGATAAAAAAAGGCACGATCTTCAGCCAGATGCACCCTATCATCCGGCATAATCCGGTGGATGGCGTTCAATTCCTTTTTAAGAAAAGGTGCAAGACGGTCCCTGAATATGGCGCGGTAATCAGGCAGCGCCACATGAACATCAGCACCCTGATCAAATAAGGCCTTGATCAGGGCAGCAGATACATCGGCCAGCCCCCCGGCCTTGGCCGTAAGATAGTTGGCCATGCTTTTCATGCGGTCAGGCAGATAGGTGACCTCAGGGGTAACGATGAGTATACGGGGATTTGCCATTTTATTATCCCTATTGATATATTTTTATACGAGCAGCTGTATTTACTAAGGAGTACAAATCCTATTCGACATTTTTTACTGATATACTAACTTTGATATTAAAACAGAAAAAGTTGCAAATGCCTAAAGTGAGCTAAAGTTAAGGAATTTTTTAGCCAATTATATTTTAATGACAGCGCGTTAGCGCTACCTCAACTTCCCCGATGAATACGGGATAAATAGGCACTTTAGATCACTTCAAACTTTAGGCACTTGTGAAAAGTCTTTTGGTAACATTTCCATGGGTAAAGGTTATGTCGAGTGTCTAATTTACCTATTAGTACATCGGTCCATCACGCCCATGTAATGCGTCCAGGTGCGAACTTTATTCGATCATCTCCACGGGGAACAGCCCTGACAGTAAATCCGTATCGGCCTGAAGCAGCACAGGTAATGTTGCAGGTATACAGATACGCACCATTTTCTTGATTTTCTTTAACTGTCATTTCTTCAAAATGACTTTCAGCTATAGTATCCACTGTTTTCAGGGGTCCATAATAGAGTTCTATGTTGACCTCGTCCGGGCGAAGTTCTTCCAGATTCACCACCGTCGTTACCGTAAAATTGTCTCCCACTCGAAACGGACCTTCTGTTTCCTGAACAGGAGTCTCGATATTTATGGTACTCCACAAGGTGTCGAGTCGTTGATATTGTTTTGAAAGAACTACAGCCTCTTTGGCACTATCCGAAGTCAGAGATTCCAGACGCTTCGCAGCCGGTGCATAGAATAGCGTTTCATATTTAGAAATCATGACATGGGTGCAAAAATGCTGCATCGCCATCACCATCGACGCCTTCATCATTTTTAACCACCGGACCGGAATATCTCCGTTTTTTCTGTCATAGAAACAGGGGATGACCTCATTCTCCAGAACATTATATAGGGCCTGGCTTTCCACCGAATCTTGATATGCCGGATCTGTGTACTCTTCACCGTTTCCGATACGCCATCCTGTTTCTTCTGTATATCCTTCACACCACCATCCATCGAGGATACTCACATTGAGAACGCCGTTGGCAGCCGCTTTCATTCCGGAAGTGCCGCATGCTTCAAAGGGACGTCTGGGTGTGTTCAGCCACACATCCGCACCCTGAACCAAATGCCTGGCAATATTGATGTCATAGTCTTCAAGAAAAGCTATTCTGGAACGCACCTTAGTTCTGCGTGCAAATTCAATGATGCGCTTGATCAGATCTTTGCCCTCATTGTCTCTGGGATGGGCTTTTCCTGCAAAAATGAACTGGACCGGTTGGCTCTCCGATGTAATCATGGCCTCAAGTCGCTCAGGATCTCTTAGCAGAAGATAGGCGCGTTTATACGTTGCAAACCGACGGGCGAACACAATGGTCAATATGTCCTGATCCAGAACCGATTCAGCATCCTTCATCATTGCTCTGGGAGCATTTCGTCGACTGTATTGTTTTACCATGAGTGCCCTACAGGTTCGAATGAGGCGGCTCCGGCTCATTTCGTGAGCACGCCACAGCTCTTCATCATAAATGTCATCAATCCGATGGGTTATTTCCGGACTCGACATATGCTGCTGCCACTCAGGTCCCAGATATCTTTCAAACAGCATGACATTTTCCATGGAAATCCAGGATGGAATATGTATACCGTTGGTAACATGGGTAATGGGTATCTCATCTTCAGGGATTCCTTCCCAGACATGAGACCACATCCGCCGAGCCACCTTTCCGTGCAATTCGCTGACGCCGTTTTTGTATTGGGCCATTCGCAAACCCAGCACAAACATGGAAAGGGGGGCATCTGAACCGGATTTCACCGATTGCCCCCACGATATAACCTCGTCAACGGTCACCCCCAGCCGGCCCGCCAAAGAATCCAGATACGGTTTTACACTATCCACCGGGAACTCGTCATGTCCGGCGGCCACAGGTGTATGGGTGGTCAAAATCGTTGTTCTGGAAACAATCTCTTCGGCTGTCTTCAGATCGACGTTATATTTAGACATCGTTTGGGAAAGTCGTTCCAGGGTGGCAAAAGCACAATGCCCTTCATTCAAGTGACACACCATGGGATAAATACCTATGGCTTCAAGACAGCGCATTCCCCCGATTCCCAGAAGCACTTCCTGGACCAGTCTTATCTTTGCATCCCCGGCATACAGACGTGATGTGATGTCTCTAATATGCGAAGGATTCTCCGGCAAATTGGTATCGAGCAGATACAGCGGAACACGCCCAACCATTATTTTCCATACAGCGGCTCTGATTTCGCCTGTCGGCCCCTCCACAGATATGGTGACATCTTTCCCTGAACGATCTTTTGCCCGCTTCAGGGGTAGATGATAGATATCGGTCTCCGGATACTCCTCCTGCTGCCATCCATCCGGATCAAGGAACTGATGAAAATAGCCCTTATTGTATAGAATCCCCACCCCGATCAACGGAAGGGCAAAATCGGATGCCGCCTTCAGGTGATCGCCTGCAAGTATACCAAGACCACCGGCAGAGATAGGTACACTCTCATGAATCCCATATTCCATGGAAAAATACGCAATGGTTCCATTTTGTCCGTATGGTGTTTCGCTATGATCTACAGGGGTTAAAATCTCAGCAACAAAACGCTCTTTCACCCGTTGCTGATGGGCCAGAAAGCTTTTGTCTTTTGCTAGTTTTTCCAGTTGTTTTTGGGGAATTAAGGTTGAGAAAACAATGGGATTTCGCCCGGACTGTTCCCAGAGTCTCGGATTAATCCGACGAAACAGCTCAATGGCATCCAACTGCCAGCACCACCAGAGATTACGTGCCAAAACCTGGAGAAAAGAAAGCGGTTCAGGAACAGCAGGAAATACCTGAAAAGTTTGTATATGGCTCATATTCATCTATCCTTTTTGTTGGTCATTTGCGTGTCGAAGCGAAGCGCAGATCCCGCTATCGGGGCCCCGTAAAATTCCACCAGGATCATTTCACGGGGTCACCCGTTATTTGACATATTAATACTGTATTTTGGTACCGTACGACTATGCGTCAATGAAATATTCTGCCTTCCCGCCGGTCAAAGATGCCGTTTGCGGTGAAGCGGACAAGAACAAATTTATTTCGGCCCGCTGCTTTAAAATCTTTGTAGCGATATTGGGATGCGAACCTTGAGTTATTTATTATACACTCAACCACTTAACTACTAAACCATTTTTCAATAGTCAATTCAAAGATTCAATCAGCTTCCACACCCGAACGATCTCGCTGGCACCCCAGGCCTGGGCATCGCAGCCCCGTGGTTGATGTGGAAAATCTCCGTCCAGAATTTCCGGCACATGACCGATACAACCTTTGGAAACGAGTCCGGCACTGCTTGCCAGCCAGTCAAGTGCCGTCTTTTTACCCTTTTTACCATAGGCTTTTATCCACGCTTCACAATAACTGGGAAACAGCCATGTCCAGGCCGTACCGTTATGATAGGCCGGCTTCCGCTTTGTATCTTCATCTCCGGTATATTCTCCCTGATAGGGATAACCTGGATCATTCATCGTTTTTCCATGATGCTCTATAATTAGAGGACGTCGAACAGGACGGTCGGCAAGACTCCGTATGGCACCGGGTATCAAAAGTTCCTCACATGCTGCGACGACCTTTCGGCAAACATCCACGTCGGATACAGCGCCAAGGGTGACGGCAAGGAGCTGATTCGGTCTCAATGCATCGTCAGGGTCTGCCTGATTGGCCGGCACTCCTGGAACGGCATGGAGACAATCGGCCAGATGCGCTTCATTTTTGAGAATATAAAGCTCAAGAATCGACGACTGAACCTGAGTTGCTTTCCGTTCCCAATCACCATTATTCCCCGAAGGATCAATCCGGGCCAAAATAGAGAGCGTCGCATACCACAGCGCCTGTATTTCGATAGGGTAACCTTCACGTGGCGTGCCGGCTGGGAAGTTGGTGTCCATCCAAGTAAAATGGGCCGGGCTGAAAATGAGACCCGATTCAGGATCCATCCGAATGCCGTTGGATGTTCCGGTCATGTAAGCATGGCCGATGGAAAAAAGAATCTGGCGGATGGTTCGATTGCCACATTGCATATCAAGTAAAGCATCGTTCCCCTCAAACTTTAAAAACTCACCACAAACAACACAATACCAAAGGGGCGCGTCGGAAGTGTCCCTGTTTCCCGCATTTTCTCCCTGAATCATGTTGGGGATCGTTCCGTCGATTTCATATTGGCCAAACAGTTTTATTATATCCCGGGCCTCATCGATTTTTTCTGCTGCTATCATCCCTCGAACAAAGATCAGGGCATCTCGCCCCCAGTCGAGGAACCATGGATATCCGGCAATAACCGTGTGCAATGCACCTCGATTCACCGTATAGTGATCCATCGCTTTTTCCAGCACATCCACCGGAGGTAATAATTTGTTTTTTTCAAAGTTAAACGACTCACTGTCTTTTATCGCTGGCATGATGATCTTGGAATCAGGTGTTTTTCCCTCCCCAATTCGTGCATTCAATGTCACAGGTCCATCGCCGGTCAGGAACGTATTAAAATAACCGGGACTAAAGAGATCCGAATCCGGATCAAGACCTCGTTCAGCCTCTTTGGGTCTGTGAACCATGTATTGCCACTCGGGCTCCCACACAAAGTCACCGTCAGAAATCCTCAGGTTCAGTTGGTGCTTCTGATCAGGGGAAAAATTGAAGCCATCCGGCTTTGAATCGATAGCATCCTGCCAAGTGTGTTCAGGCCCCCGGTAGGCTTTGGTGGTATCATGAAAGTTCCGGTTTTCAACATCAGGCCGTAAAATGAGGCGAACCGTTTCGTGATCAGGCAGCCGTCCATTTCGGCCTTTGGCCGGTTCGCGGTTGAAAACCATTCGCAAACAATTCTCTCCGGATATCAACTCCACAAAAACAGACAAAAATACATGTTGCCCCTGCCCTGTGGGCACCTGAAATCGCCACATACCTTTTGAACCCGAATTAGAATAAAAGGAAACAAAGCAATCATCGCAAATCTCTTGAGAATATTCCTGAAATACCAGCCATGCCCGGCAGCGAGTGAACATGATCCAGCGATCTTCGGGAATTTCGCAGTCTACGTTTGCCGCCAATAAGGCATCGTACCGGCTTGAAAGCTCACCCCAGGAAACAAAGGCCCTGAGCATACCGCCCCGGCCGTTGGTTCCAATCATGAGGAGAGAGCGGTCTGAAAGATCCGCTCGGTCAAAAATTCCTTTTACAGTTGCATCTTTCGCCCCGGGAAGGAAAAAAAGTGGCCCATCAACATGTTGGGTTTCTCCTGACGTGTAAACCGATATCTTCAGAATGCAAGAAGGATGAGTCCCTGTAGGATGCATAGGGGAAAAGAGGGCAAAAAACGACCCATCCGCGCACGGCAAACTCTCCTCCTGGGCAAGGCATCGGCCCTTATCCATAATCCGGGCACGAAAAGAAGTATCTGCACGGACCATCAAAAAATGATCCGGTGGAATCATGACCTCTCGCCGGATGTCCCTGGGCCAATGCCATGTGATGATTCTTGATTCATCACTGAAAGGGTTAAGGGTGCGACAAAACTCAACGGGATTTTTCGTAAACTTCCGAGCCATATCATCCGGATCAAGAGTATCCAAATCCTTGACACCTTTATAGAATCGAAAGATGTCCAGGGTCTTGGCGCGAAGCCGCTGTTTTTTTATCCGCTCCGGATAAAGCAAGGCCTGAGATTCTGCTTCGAGGATAGGATTCATGTCAAGAGGGTCATCGGTAAGACAAAGGACCTCGCCGGGATCCAGGAGATGGGAAAACTGCTCATGAGATTCGGTTATCGTCACCATCTCTCCGGAGATCAGATCCGTCAAAGACAATTCTGACATGCCTGTCTTTTGAGGATCCCAAGCTCCCAGAGTCTCTTTCTTATCGTCCAGATTTGCCAAAATAAGGAGCTTTTTACCCGATGGCAGATGATGCCTTACAAGTGCCAAATGATTCCCTTCACCTTTTTGAGCCATTTTCAGTTCTGTTTGGTCGTGAAAAGCAGGATGCAGTTTGAGGATCGTGTTGAGACGTCGGATGTGTTTTATCTGGTTCGTCTTTGCACCCCAGTTTAATGAAGGTGCTCCATGGACATTGATTTTTTCGGTGGCATACCATTCCACACCATTGGCAAATCCGAAACCGCCTTGGGAACTGCATAGGGCGCACAATGCCATTCGCATACGGGCAAATTTTGTGGACCGTTCAGCCAGACGTAGATTGTCGTGGGTCTCGGCAAAATGAACGGCAATTCCGTCACTTGTAGATATCTCGTTGGCTCCTGGCAGATACGTTTCAATCTGACCGCGATCATAGTTCTGAAAAAGCTCTGAATAGGCCCAGTTGAAATTGGCCCTGTTCAGGATCTCACGGGCCACGGAAATTTTTCCACCAAGTCCCTCTAAAAGAAAAATGGTGTCCGGATACTGGTCCCTGACCCTGGCTACAATATACCGCCATGCAGAAACCGGTATCATGTATCCTGCATCGCAACGGAACCCGTCCACCCCCCGGCGACACCAGGTAATAAACACATCTGCCATATATTCCCATAAGTCCTTTTGAGCGTAATCGAGCCGTGTAAGGTCCGCCCACACGACCCCCCAGGCACCTGGAACTTCAATTTTACCCTCAGAGTCCCGGACCAGCCACTGCGGGTGCGATTCATGGAGACCGGCGGCCCAACCGGTGTGATTGATGGCGATGTCGATAAAAATCGAGGCCTGACGCTCATGGATCGCATCCACCAGCTCGATGAATTGCTCCAGGGGTGTGGCCCGCGAATCGAATTCGGCCAATGCCGAATCAACGGCAGTAAAACTGAGTGCCGCATAAGGGCTGCCAAAGCGTCCCATCCGGGCATAGGTGGTAGGCGTGGGATGGATTGGAAGCAATTGGATGACCCTGCACCCCAGCTCACCGATGATGAAATCCAACTCTTTTATCAAATCACGAAAGGTTCCTGAAGGCGGAATAACAGTATATCCGTTTTTGTCCAGACCTTGGATCAAATTTTCATCTGCATCCTGAAAAAAATTACCGCTTTTGTTTGGGCCGAACTGTCGGACAAACGCATTGTAAATGATGTTGGCGCAGCAGGTGTCTGCCGGCTCAACATTGATGACGACATTCGGCCCTTCCGGCCATACCGGTCGCGTCTCCCCTTTGGGTAAAAAGAAACACTTTCCCTCAAAATGTCCGACTTCGCAAATCGGGATTGTTATTTTAAAGTTTTGGTCGTCAATACCCTTCATCGGTAGATCAAACCAGTCCCTGCCCAGCGGCGGCCGATTATTTTCGACTTCCGTGATGATCTCTCTTCTGGCTGTTTTTGTATGCCCAATGTTCGTCCGAAGCCAGGCGCTTCCTTTTTGAGGATGGGGAAGAGAGAGGGTAAATGAACGGGTGTCGCCCCGAAACATCAGAATGCGATTCCCTGGTGCAGGGTTCTGAATAACTCTATTTAAATTCTTCATGGGCGTCACTTTTTATGATCTTGGCAAAAAGTCAAAAAAAAACTTTTTCCGAAAGTGTTTCGTATTTGGTGTAAAGCCTCTAAAATTGCGGACCGAAATATAAAGAGATCATTATTATTTGAGTTTTATGAATTTATTACCTGAATCTTGAACGAGTCGGAGACTTTCATATGCAAGGCACTTAAGGACGAAGCCATAGTCTGTATTGCGAGTCCCTAATAACGCAGCAAATGAAAGCCTCCGGCTATCCCTTTGGGGTGAAAATAGATGAGAAAAAAATAACATCATCCGATTTACTGTTTGGTTAAAATGTATAAGGATCATAAAGATTCTCATTAATTTTCATACAAGATTCAGGTATTAATATAGGTCAATGTAAATTGGGTGTCAAAGGAAAAGGCGTCGTTATGTAAATACTGAAGGATTATATAGATGAAGAAATTTGCGGCCCATCCATAACCTCAGACCGAGGACCCAACAGATTAGAAATCTTTCGTCTGAGTTCTTCGCCTGCTGAATGGCTTTTGACCACATATCCATCAGCCATAGAAAGTTGGGGGCAGTCCAGGTGGGTGTCGTGAATGGTAACGATAAGCACCGGGAGATTCGGATCACGAACTTTTATTTCTTTTAATACATCCCACACCAAAAATCCATGCTTCAGGTATTGATTCAGTAAAACAATATTGGGCTTAAATGACAAAATATCTTCCGTAACAGCTTCGATATTGTCCGTTGTTGAGACGTTATGCTTCTCACCGGTCAGCCCTTCCCTGCAAAGGTCCTTTATCCATGCCTGATCATCGATGATAAGGATATTGGCCATTTTTATCTCCCGGCAGGGTCTTCTTGCAAGATTTCCACTAGGGTGAAATGGAATCGGCACATTCAAACAGCATAAAAGTAATCTATATTGAAAATCAAACGTATTTCAGTGTCAATAGTACTCTATGTACTTAACACCGACTCCGAAATGATTGTCATCTGCACCGCCAATATCTTTCCACCATTTGACCTCAGCAAGGGAAATGGTCCGCAACCCCTCGTAGAGTTCGGGATCAGAAGCATCAAACAGACAGTCATCCATTTGGAAATAAATATTGACGCCCTCTTTGAAAAAGACATCGGACTCGAAATACATGCCATCCTTGCTGAAGTTGAGCATTCTAGCATTAAACATCTTTTTTTTGTTAAAACACCCCCATGCGATGGATGCTTCGCATCTATGCCGTTTGTCGGTTCTTTTTTCCATAAGCCCTGTAACCTCCTGCAATACGTTATTTTTCAAGCTCAAGTGGAAGATAGAACAATCGGGTTTTTCGAGTTAATGCACAACATGCCTGTTTAATCTCACTACGACTTGGTCATTAAGATATAGAAAAATGAGCTCCAGAGTATAATTGTTTAAAAGATATTTTTCCCATCCAAGCCTTTCCAATGCATATTTTAATTCATCTGTTGTAAAACACCATACACTTCCTGTAACATAGTATACGTCTTTAATCAATCGAGTTATCTCAATGGGAGCCATTCCTCTGTTTTTTAATCTCCCCGATGTCATATTTTTATTTTAGAAAAAACATCGACGCCTAAATTTATTCACTTTAATGCTTATCAGATTATAATTTATGTTGTCCATAGAGGGGACGGTTCATTTTAATAGGGGAAACTCCTATAAAGTGGGAACTTATCCTAATTGCGACTGGAACAAATTACAGCGTAGTTAAACGTTGACAGCACTCGCCGGTTGTTTAAACGTTGAAGATAAATGATATGCCGGAGCAGATCAACTCTTGACAAAAAGTATCGAACCTGAGAATATTTGGTTTTTATTTTTAAATGTATGAGCCCCAGATCCGATGAATTACTGAATCTATTAACAGCTTACGATATTATTCTCTATTGACTTCTTTTTATTATTTTTTTATTTAATCTGACAGGCCATCTATCATGAAATGGTTTCTTTATGTATTTAGCTTGATCTGGATCTCTTTCGGCGCCGGGCTTATCATCTACACCCGCGAATCGAAAAGTATGATAAAAAGATTCGTTACGGATCTTGACCGCAGAATCTTATCGGCATTACCGGCAATCTTTGGTGTTTTTCTTATCATTGGTGCATCGGAGAGCAGCCACTCGTGGTTCATAAGATTAATCGGAATCTTAGCTGTTCTTAAAGGTGGGTTTATATTTTGGAACCCTCAAAACTTGTATGATAAAACTGTTGACTGGTATTTTAACTCGTTATCGGATCAAACGTTTAGGTTTTTTGGAATTATTACACTTATTCTGGGTACTGTCATTTTATCCTGGATATTGTAAGCAGAAAGGAGTAATGGACCATGACATTAACAAAAGCCCAAATCATTGAAGAAATCAGTAGCAAAGACGGATTCACCAAGAAAAATTCCATTGAAATCGTGGAAACGCTGCTAGATATCATCAAGAGCACTTTAGAATCCGGCGATGATGTTTTGATCAGTGGGTTTGGAAAATTCTGTGTAAAGGAAAAGAAAGAGCGTCGGGGCAGAAACCCCGCCACCGGTGATGACATGATGCTTTCAGCAAGAAAGGTCATTACGTTTAAATGTTCCTCCAAGCTGAGGGATATGATTAACGGATAATAAACGAATATTAATATAGTAAAATCTTTTACTCGCGATACAAAGAGCCAAATTCCAATATGGCGCACAAATCGGGTAAAATAGATTTTTCCAGACAATTTTAACAATAATGGAGGGATACGGACTTCAAAAGGCCCTTATCGGACCTTTTGAATAAAACAAGGATGTTGAAAATCAAAATCTCGAAAAATAAATACCTATCCATTGAAACATTAAAAAAAACATTGTCAACTCCTGAGAAAAATTCCTGATCCAAATCCCCATATAGAATTTATCATCGACAAAACGATAAACAGTGTGTTGTTTCAGTTTAAAATCCTCAAATTATTTAACACACTGGTTTTATGAAAGGGTTTTTAAAAGGCATCCAAATTCTTCATGAACAATATCGGGAAAAGAGATTTCCTAAGCTCGTATACCCACATGAACAGACGTCTTGTATGAGCCTTTTTGTTTTGAGTCTAAATGGAGGATTCAAAAATATGGCTAAAAAGCCAACTTACGAAATCACCCAAATTTCTCCCGATTGTTCGGGATAAACTCCCGCTCTTTGGGGATTTAGCCCATTAAAATGAAGCATCTCATCTATGGACAGAAAGAATGACAACCTGATATTAAGCTATTCAATTCGGATTTATATAATTTTTTTTAAATGAATATTTTTCAAGGAGGCCTCCGATGGCAAAGGTCAAACCAAAAAAGAAAATCAAACGACGAAAGATAACGTTTTCATTCGAATCATCGAATGCAAAAGAGGTTATCCTGATGGGAGATTTTAACAATTGGAATCCCAAAAAGCATCCCATGAAAAAAGATGATAATGGAAAATGGGCAAAGGCCGTAATCCTTCCTCCCGGACAATATGAATATAAGTTTCTGGTGGATGGCCAATGGAAGGAAGACCCCCAGAATGACCGAATTTGCCCCAATAATTTCGGAACCTACAACAATATTTTTAACCTGACGAAATGATAAACCGATCCTTCTGCTTGCGAAACTCCCCGCCTTAAAAAGCGGGGCTTCTTAAACTACGTTGAGGGGGATTGCATCCCCTTACCCGCGCACACTTTACTTGGCAGGCTGTCTGTAAAGCGAAGACATTTCACACAAAAAAATAATCTCATAAGTGTTCCAAAAAAGCTTTTCCTTCAACAAACTTTCCGATCGCCTGACATTTACCGGCGAATACAGTGATAAAATGGCGTTGGATGGAAGCAGATTGGCTTGACTTCAGTATAGACTCAAATTCACACCTTTAATTCTGCCCAAATCCCATCTAATGTCACCTGGTTGGGCTTGTTCAAATCAATTTCGATGAAGGCGACCCATCATTGTGGAAAGCCAATATCCGGAATATGGTTTTTCTTGACATTCCAGATTCCTTCGATAAACTTAAATCTGTTGTAGAAAAAGGATTTTAAAGATTCTCATTAATTTTCATACAAGATTCAGGAAATATCATCACAGGGAAAAAGGGGGGGGACCATGGACAAAATTCTAAGAATCAACATGGGAGACGAAAACGGACCAAAAGCCATTGAAGAACCGTTGGGTGACTATGCCGGTTTGGGTGGCCGCGGCATGACATCGGCAATTATCAGCAAGGAAGTACCGCCGTTATGCCATCCTCTGGGAAAAGACAATAAACTGGTTATCGCCCCTGGACTTTTGAGTGGAAGTCACGCTGCTCAGTCTGGACGGGCTTCGGTGGGATGCAAAAGTCCGCTCACCGGCGGTATCAAGGAGGCCAATGTCGGCGGCCAAGGCGCTCAAGTTCTTGCCCGTATAGGATATGCCGCCATTGTGCTCGAAGGTAAACCCAGCGACAACACTCTTTACAAGGCAGTCATCAACAAAGACGGTGTAGAAATTACCCCTGACAACAACCTTAAAATGATGGGCAACTATGATCTGGTTGACAAACTTAAAGAAGAATACGGCGATAAGGTTGCCTTTATCTCCATCGGGCCGGCCGGCGAGATGAAAATGGCTGCCGCTTCCGTTGCCTTTACTGACATGGAGCAAAGACCGACCCGGCATGCAGGTCGCGGGGGTGTCGGTGCGGTTATGGGCGCCAAAGGCGTCAAAGTTATCATTCTGGACGACACCGGCATGCCCACCCGATCACCCAAAGACCAGGAAAAATTTAAAGCCGCCAACAAGGCATTTGTCCAGGGGCTAAAAAAACACCCGATAACAGGAGAGGGGCTTCCTTCCTTTGGAACAAATATCCTGACCAATGTCATTAATGAGGCCGGTGCATTGCCCACCCATAATTTTAAAACCGGTCGATTTGACGGTGCCGGCAATATCAGCGGTGAAACCCAGTCGGAAATTATGAAAGCCCGAGGCGGCATGGTTGCCCATGGCTGCCACAAAGGCTGTGTCATCCGGTGCTCAGGCATCTACAATGACAAAGACGGCCATTATGTTACCAAAAGACCGGAATATGAAACGGTCTGGGCTCACGGCGGAAACTGCGGTATCGATGATATGGACGCCATCGCCGAACTCGACCGTATGGACGATGATTACGGTCTGGATACCATTGAAATGGGCGCCACCATCGGTGTGGTCATGGAAGCAGGTCTGGCCAAATTCGGTGATGCTCAGGCCGCCATCAACCTTCTCAAAGAAGTCGGCAAAGGAACTCCGATGGGCCGTATCCTCGGAAGCGGCGCTGCTGTAACCGGCAAGGTTTTTGGTGTTGAAAGGGTTCCCGTGGTCAAAGGCCAGGCCCTGCCGGCTTACGATCCCCGATCCGTCCAGGGGATCGGCGTGACATATGCCACCAGTACCATGGGTGCCGATCACACAGCCGGTTACGCGGTCACCGCAAACGTTCTCAATGTAGGGGGCAGCGTAGACCCGTTAAAACCTGAAGGCCAGGTGGAACTTTCCAGAAACCTTCAAATTGCGACAGCCGCCATCGACGCCACCGGCATGTGCCTCTTTATCGCCTTTGCGGTCCTGGATCAGCCGGAAACATTTGATGCCCTTGTGGACATGATCAGTGCATTTACCGGACAGAACCTTACGGCAGACGATGTTACCGAATTGGGCAAAAACATCCTTTCCTTTGAAAGAGATTTCAATTCTAGAGCCGGCTTTACGGCCAAAGATGACCGTTTGCCTGATTTTTTCAAGGCAGAAGCACTCCCGCCCCATAATGTCATCTTTGAGGTCAAGGATGAAGATCTTGATCAGGTCTATAATTGGTAAAAATTAACCACTTATGACTCTGGCACAATGGGGAGCCCCACTGGGGACTCCCCATTTTTTTCAACCTGAAAACACCATCTATTCTCAACAATCCCATGAATCCAGAATTTAAAAATAATACCATCACAAAAATAAGTTTGACCGTAAAACCGGACCGGATGTCGCTTTTTTCCACTCTGCTCGGACAGGGTTTTAGCTTAAAAATTCGGATAGGAATTTCCGTGCGAGACCTGCTGTGTCGTCAAATCGGTGTGGGTGCCGACTATCTCGACCAGAGGATTCAAACCATATTTTTAGACGGAAAGGTCGTTGATAATGCAAACACTGCTGTGATCCGACAAGGATCCACACTGGCACTTTCAGCCGCCATGCCGGGTCTGGCCGGGGCCACTTTGCGCCGGGGCGGTGCTTATGCAGCCATGCGCAGCCAAATTTCCCACAAGAATAATACAGTCGACGATTCTGCTGAAACCGGGACCGTCATGCTAAAGCTTTTTAACCTCGTGGCCTTAGAGCTGGGGCCCATGTTTTTAAAGCAGGGTCTCTATATCCACGGAAAGAATCTGGAAAATTTTTTCCAGAGAATACCCGATTATTTCTGGGATGGATGCCTGGCTGCAGAAATTGACGGCATATCTCAGGGTGCCCGGAAAATATCACTTATGGAATGGGGGCAGGAGCAGGTCTTTTTGAAGCTCAAAACCAAAGAAGAGACCCAGCAGCAAAAACCTGATCTTTCTTGAAAAATCCTGTCCAAGGAGATGCTCCATGAGACCACAAGTTGGCGTTGCCATCATCGTCGTTAAAGATTCCAAGGTTCTTCTTGGAAAACGTGTGAACTCACACGGATCAGGCACATGGCAGTTTCCTGGCGGTCATTTGGAATTCGAAGAGACAATAGAAGATTGTGCCAAAAGAGAACTTTTTGAAGAAACGGGTTTAACAATACGAAATATCAGATTCGGGCCATATACGAACGATATTTTCAAAGCGGAACAAAAACATTATATCACTTTGTTTGTAATCGCAGAATACGATTCGGGTGTATTAACTTTAAAAGAGCCGAACAAATGTGAAAAATGGGAATGGTTTAGTTGGTCACATTTACCGGAACCTAAATTTTTACCAATTCAAAATTTAATTAAGCAACGCTTTAATTTAAAAAGCTGGTTATCAAAAACATAGGCAACTTCTCAATAATTTGAGGTTCAAACAGCTGTTCTAAAAACAATCTTTCATATCTCAAAACCAAACAAAAATATGAAAAATATTTAAGAAGTTCAGGATAATATATAAAATCACATGTTGACAAATGCTGTGGAATTGTGGATATATATACCATTCTTTCTTTCACCTATAAGGAGTCAATTATGACAGGGTTTCTTTATGCAATTATTTTTTTAATTATCGCAATCGGATGTTGCACAATTCTTTATACCACTGAAACCAGAAATTTTATGAAGCGTTTGTTCAACCAAATTGATCGAAAATTTATCTCGGTCTTTGAAGTGATAATGGGAATCCTGCTTTTGGTTTCTGCAACTGCAAGCCATCATCCATGGTTTATTAGAATAATAGGATTATTGGCTATCATTGAAGGCGGGGTTATCTTTTTAATTCCTAAAAATCTGTATGATGAACTCATTAATTGGTATGTTAATTCGCTATCGGATCAAACCTACAGATTATTTGGTACTTTGTCGCTGATACTTGGAACTGCAATGTTATCCTGGGTTTTATAGACACAAAAAAGATCCTGCCATGATGCTCCGGTCCCGGGATGTCGTTACATTTAAATGTTCCGGCAAATTGCGTGATAAAATTAACGCCAATTAAGAATGAAAAACTTTTCATAAAATATGGAACCCCCGTTATCGGCTTGAGAGAGCGGTCCAACGCGTATTGTTCACGTTTTTTCATGATGTTATGTCCGAAAAAAGTTCTTTATAGGAACTAAAAGCCGCCTAAAAAGCCGTCACTACTTTAATCCAAGCGAACAAATTTAATCATCTAAAAGCGTACCGGGAACAACGCTTTTGCCGCCAAATTTTTCGTATAACGAATCTAAAACGGTATTCAATCTCTGACGTTTTTGAGATGACGGGTCTTGATCAAAAAGAGAGAGCTGGGTTCCAATACCCAAAAAACTGAGTTGAGACAAAGAAATTCCTAAAAGCCTGATTGGCTTTTTCGTCACCTCAGACTTTTTTAAAAGACGACAAGCAGCTGAATATATCTCCAAACCGTCATCAATGAATTTAGGCAAGGTTATTGACCGGGTGATCTGAACAAAATCAAAATATTTGACCTTCAATGTGATGGTTTTTCCTTTAAGACCCTTATGCCGCATCCGTCGAGCCACTTTACTACCCAAAGCGAGGAGCTCTTTTTGAGCCACATCCAAAGATATGATGTCTTGTGAAAAAGTCTGTTCATGACCGATAGACTTCACATCATGTTCCAGTATCACATCCCGTTCATCTATTCCCATGGCCAACAGATGTATTTTGACACCATGTTTTCCAAATTTTTTCTCCAAAATTTTTACTGGCGTTTGTCTCAAATCTCTAAACGTACGGATATTGAGGCGACTTAAGAGTCGCTGTGTCACTTTTCCAACCCCCCACATTTTCTTGACTGGGAGCGGATCTAAGAAATCTCTAACACCCTCGGGATGTATAACAGTTAAACCGTCAGGTTTGTCAATGTCAGAGGCAATCTTTGCCACAAATTTTGAAGGAGCAACACCGGCTGAAATTGTCAAGCCTGTCTCTGTTAAAATTATTTGCTTAATCTTTTTCGCGATATTCTCGGGCTGACCAAAAAGACGTATGGAACCTGTTACATCAAGAAATGCTTCATCAATAGATAGGGGCTCAACTAATGGTGTGAAACGATGAAATACTTCAAATACTTGCATAGAGACTTCTTGATATCTTGACATTCTGACAGGCAAAAAAATCCCATCAGCACAAAGGCGTTTTGCTTTCGCAATAGGTTGGGCAGAATGAATCCCAAATTCTCGAGCTTCATATGAGGCAGATGACACCACACCTCTTTCCTTGCTACCCCCCACTATAACCGGTTTACCCTTCAATGCAGGATTGTCCAGCATCTCAACCGAGGGATAAAAAGCATCCATGTCTAAATGAATGATGTGTTTTGACTGACCTTGCTTATCCATAAAAACGTGTGATTAAGAAACAAATTTATCCTTTAATCCATCTCATTTTCAACTCTACAAGAACTCAAATTGGTCTGATGTAATTGTTGTCATAATCTGTGTGCCGTTTCCTTTAATTCCTTAACTATTCAAGTCGTAGAGAAATTCTTTTGACTAAAACAAAGAGAACATAGAACAGCAATGCCCATAACAGACTATTCATAAAAAGGGGTATAATAACAAAATTCCCGGGGAAAAACTGCCTCGGATACAATGCAAATGTAAAAACCGGAAAGTACAACACTTTAGACATTACCATTAACGATCGGCCAAGTAAAGGCAGCTGACTTTCATGCATATTGGCTGTGACAACAGACAATGTTATGATTGAAATAACCTTCGTGAAAACTAAATGAACCACAGCAATAGCAAGGATTATAAAAACTTTTTTCATAAAGGACCCCTATGAATGTTTTTCAAAATATCTAATCGCCGTAATTAATTCAGATACTTGCGCAAATTATGTCTTCTTTACAGCAGCTTTTTTTGCAGGCGTCTTCTTCACGGTTTTTGTCTTGACCGGTTTAGCTTTTGGCTTCTTTGCGGCGTTTAGTTTTTCATATTTGCCGAGCATTTTTATCCATCTTTCAGTTTTATCTACAAGAACCTGAAGTTCCTTGCTGATGGTCTGCAGATCCCTTTTAAGATTCTTTGTCATTTTATTCCCCTCATTTTTAAATTCTAATTTTTTCTTGCCGGCAGGTGCTTGTTTAACCCGATATTCCAGCTTAAGCGCATCGCTTTTCGTCATTTCAGAACTGGCGGCAACTAATTCAACAGGTCTCCGAGATTTTGTATATTTTGCACCCCTGCCTGAATTATGTGCTACCAAACGGTTTTTCAGGTTATTGGTTATCCCGCAATACAAAGATTCATCAGAACATCGAATCAGATAAACGACCCATAGTCTTTTATCCATTTTTCAACTTTAATAATCCACCCATTCTTTCAATTCCTTCCTGTACTTGAAATACGGCAGCTTTTTGGATTGACTCGGTATCGATACCCCGGTTCTCGGATTCCTCCCGGTATACGCTTTATATTGCTTGAATTGATACCAGAAAAATATGATATCTGTATATCATTGGTTGTTGCGAATGGTGTCGATACTGGTGATTTGTACTTTTTATGTTTTCGGTTATAAACCTTCACTTTTCGGAAATTGAAGCTTAGTCACGAAATTAAGCATTTTTCTAACAATCCCACAACCCCAAAATATTGGATCAGATCCCAGTTCCCAATTTGAGAATTATCTTTTGTGTTCCCCACCGAATTTTTGATTGGGAATAGACCTTGCGCGAGGAATCGAAGCAGTCAATCTTAGCATTGTTTATAAAATTATGTTATACTGAATATTAATTGGGCCCGCTGCTGCTGTTACCAGTATGGTCATATTTAAAATACTTCAATTCATTTTATAAAAGGAGATGGCTATGCGGATACCATTTTTTGATATGTTTATGACATCACCTTTTGAAGGCCTTCAGGAACATGCCGAAAAAGTAGAGGAATGTAGCTGGGCTTTTCAGCAGGCCATAGAGTGTCATTTCTCACCCAAATGTAAAACATTCGAAGAATTTAGAGCTGAAGTTATCCAGACTGGAAAGCGAAGCAGATGCCATCAAACGTCGTATTCGTGGGCATATTCCAAAAAGAACCATGACACCCGTATCCACTTTTTTGATATTCAGGTATTTAAAACAACAGGACGCTGTTCTTGATGCTGTGGAAGATACACTCGACTGGATTTCCTACAGAAGCGAAACAAAGATTCCGGCAGAGCTTGAAAAGGACTTTGCTCTTTTGGTTAATGCCGTTATTGATCCCATCGAAATGCTGGCCTCAATGGTAGCCGAAGCAAGAGAATACTTCAAAAGTTACTCCGAAAAACAACGCGTCGTAGTCAAGAATATAATTCACACATTGTACCAGCAAGAACGTGAAGTCGATAAATTCGAAGATATTATTAAGAGAAAGGTTTTTAACATGGAAATAGATGCCGTTACCATAATATATTTGGTCAGGCTGACTGAAATAATCGGCTCCATTGCAGACCATGCTCAAAACGCCGGCGATATGATGAGCGCTATGCTTTCTAAATAGAAAGATAAGCAGAAATGACAACAAACAAGAGGAGCAAAAAATAAATGACCTTAAAGAATCTGTTCATCAACATCAAATTATGTTTGCAGATATAATCCCAAATCCTTTTCAAGTGATTTTGGATCGATGTACTGTGCACCGACATTTCGATCGATGATCCATATTATTTTGATGATTTTTTGGATTTCTGTTCTCATTGAATTGTCTAAAGTAAATTTCAATTCAACTGTATCATTTCTGGAAATATAATGTGGCTTAAGACTTGCGAATCGGATTCCGCTCGCTGAAATATCTTCAATGATTATTTCTCCTTTTTCATCTTTCCCCTGGACAAAGTATTCACCAGGGAGTCGAACTTTCTTACGGTAATGCTTTCGAAATTCCAAGGTAAACCGAAAAACTTCGCCACATCGGCATTTGGCCTTCAACTTTTTTTGAGTGTCCTTGAAATTCGTTACATCAATATTTTTCTCAAATAGGCATTTGGGACAGATTATAGTTGCTTGATGGGTATCGTCCACATAAATTTTTTTCATTATTTATTATCCATCTAAAGAAATGAAAATTGTTTTAAGTTTTTCCAAAATCAATATCAGTTGAAAAACACTCGTTCTTCCGTTTTAAGTGTCTCAATGAGTTCCAGTTTGTTCATCTGCAGTCTCCGAAGTTTTTGTTATTTTAGTAAAATACATTTGTTGTGGAGAATTGTCAAGAAATCTGTATGGTTAGATATTGAAGGTCAAAATTTTTGCGATTATTAAACAAAATATGCTATAATTCAAAAATAACATAAACAACAAGGTCAGGGTATGCAAAAAAAAGTTGTCTGTTTTCTGATAATCCTTATGCTGTCGGGGCTTCCTGTATATGGCGAAAATGCCATGGACTACTTTAACCTTGGACTTAAAAGTACCATAACAAGCACAAAGATCAAATACTTCTCCAAGGCTTTGGAGCTGGATCCAATGCTGGCAGAAGCTTACGAAAAACGCGGGACGCTCTATTTTTTTCAGGAAAAATTTGATCATGTAATTCAGGATTTCCAGGCATATATCGGACTGACATCCCCAAAAGCCGAGGCCTACAGAATGCTGGGCATGGGTTACCTGAAAAGCGGGTTTTATGAACGGGCCATAGATAGGTTCAACCGCGCCATCGAGATGGAACCCGAGCTGATCAGCGCATATGCCTACCGGGCGGAAGCGTATCGTTTAAGTGGCAAATATGAGGAAACGATACATGATTCTACCATAGCCGTCACGCTGATCGGGGATGGACGAACCAAGTCAGATGCATATAGAACGCGGGCTAAAGCCTTCAGGGAGATTGGACGAAACGATCTCGCCATTGCCGATGTCAATGCTGCCTGGGATATAGACCCAAGAGTCCCCCTCTGGTGGCGATACTTTCTCAAAAGTTTAAACCCGCAAGAGATGAAAAATATCGCCCCATTTCTTATCCTTATCATTGGGATCGTGTTAATTTTTGGGTTAACACTCAAACCACCCAAAAAAGACGACTGATAATGTCATCCATGTATAAAAAAGTCGGGGTGGCCTCGCTGATTATGATGACGTCGGTTTTTTTAAGCCGTCTTACCGGCCTTATCCGGGAGCAGGTTATTGCCTATATTGGCGGAATCAGCGGGGGAGTCGATGCCTATCAGGTCGCCTTTATCATTCCCGAAATTTTAAACCATATCGTTGCCAGCGGGTTTCTATCGGTGACGTTTATTCCGATTTTTTCTCACTATCTGGTACAAGATAACGAAGAGGAAGGCTGGCGGGTTTTTTCACTCATCCTCACCGGTTTCGGCAGTGTACTGCTGCTATTGATTTTAATTGCATGCGTTTTTGCAAGCGGGTTCGTCGAAATTTTCGCTCCGGGGCTTGATGATCCCATACTCATCGAACGCGCCGTCAGGATGACAAGGATTATCATACCGGCCCAGTTTTTCTTTTTTTCCGGCGGTATGCTGATGGCCGTTCAGTTCGCCAAAGAGAAATTTTTCATACCGGCCCTGTCTCCCTTTATTTATAATCTGGGAATTATTTGCGGGGGAGTTCTGCTGGGGACTCGAATCGGTATGGAAGGTTTTTCCTGGGGAGTTCTGGGCGGAGCCTTTATGGGAAATTTCATGGTTCAGGTCTGGGGGGCAAAGAAGGTCGGGATGCGGTTCACAATAAACTTCGATTTCAGGCACCCGGATCTATGGCGCTATCTTCGGGTGACGCTTCCCTTGATGGTCGGCTTGACCATGAGCTTTTCAACGGAATTTTTATTTCGATTTTTCGGTTCGTATTTACCGCGAGGCAGCATTGCCGGCCTTAATTACGGCCTGAGGACAATGTTTATGCTCGTGGGCTTCTTCGGCCAGGCGGTGGGAATGGCTTCATTTCCGTTTATGGCGCGTCTGGCGGCGGAAAATAAAATACGTGAAATGAACCGACTGCTCAATGATGCCCTCCGATATCTGGCGCTGGTGGTTCCGTTTTCCGTTCTGATTCTCGTCCTCAGGCAGGAAACGGTTGTCATCTTGTTTCAGCGGGGCCGGTTTGATGCCGCCGCAACGGCCTTAACGTCCCAGGTGCTGGTTTTTCTGATGATCGGAGCGTTCGCCTTTGCCGCACAGACCATTGTGGTTCGGGGATATTATGCCATACAGAACACGCTCTTCCCCGCATTATACGGAACCGCGGCGGTTGTACTGAGCATTCCCGTTTACATGGTCGGAATGCTGAAGATGGGGGCCGGGGGGGTTGCGCTGGCGATTTCACTTTCAGCCATTTTTCAAGTCGCCCTGCTATACGTTCTTTGGAACAAAAAGAGTGAAAACAAGGATAGTCTCAGGGTGTATCGGTTTTATCTGAGAACGATTCTGTTGAGTATCCCACTGGGGCTGTTTCTGGAATTTTTCAAGGGAACCGTCCTGTCAGGCTTCGATTCAACCACCCTTGGCGGAAGCCTCGCGGTTTCAATGTTGACGGCTCCGGTGTTTGTGGTCATCGTTGTGTCGGCTGGATACTTACTGGGCGTAACGGAGATCAAGGAGTTATTGAGCCGCGTCTTAACAAAGATCAAGAAATATGCCGGCAAATGACCGGTGTATCTATCTGAGGATTCAAGTGAAATGCTGATAAACTATAGAGAATTAAGGGTCGGCAAAAGTCCTATCAACACTGTTTGAAGATTTATAAGGCAATAAAAACATTTCCAAATATTAAAATTATCGGTATTCGTCTACCCCTGGCAGATGTCGGCCAGGCGCTGATCATAGAGCATCCCTACGCCGTATTCGCTGCGCCGCATAAATTTTTCCTTGGCCGGTCCGGCAATCTGCATCTCCGGGTGTTTTTTCTGGACATCCAGGGCGATCTTCATCTCCTTGGTGCATCCGGTACTGAACGTGGCATCCTTGCCGACCCACTCCGGCGGGACCTTGCTCTTCATCATCTTAAAGGCCTGAACGATATCCTCGTAGGTCTGAAATCGCCAAATATCGATGAATCCGCTCCGCTGGACAATCTCCCACATGTACATCAGATCATCCGCATCCATTCCCTCCTCGAAGTAGTCGGAAGGGTTGATGATAAATGTCATGGCATATTCCCGTCTCAGGTGATCGACAAAGACCGACATGATCTTTTGGGCCGTCCGGAGTCTTCCGGGAATCGATCCGATGATGCCGCTGTAGAACATCACCGTCATGCCTTTCTGTTTGGCGGCACGCATCTGCTCGATAATCGACTTGGCCTTTTCTTCCAAATCTTTGTAGGTGTACTTGATGACTGCCGGGTGCCGTGATTTGAAGCTGACCATGACCGTACCGTCCGCTCCGACCGCCATGTTAAAAATGTTCTGGGTAAACTGAAAGTGGCTCCCAAAAAATCGTCGCTTCTGGTCGGGTCCGCGAGAAATAACGCCGTCGACCTCTTTGAAAAGGCGGGCAAAGGTCGTGGAGGTCAGGAGCAGGTTAATATTTTCCCGGGTGCCGTCGGAAATAACGATAATATTGTAGTCGCTTCGAAGAATATCAACGAGCTCATTTTTGCCGAGACTCCTTTCCCGGATAAAATAGGCTTTCTCGAGTTGACTGATCAGGGTTTCGTCGCTGTGGGCGTCCTCGAAGTTGACCTTGGTATACACCGGCCCTTCCTTAAAGCAAAGGATGATCTTGTGACCCAGGCGGGCGAGGAGCCGGATGATAACCAGATCGACCATGATCTCTCCGGATTCGTCACCCATCCATAGAATTTTTTTCGGGACCAGACCGGGATTTTCAGTGGATTCCTTTCCACGAATACCCAAAAAATCGAACAGTGCCTGGACACCGTCGCCTGTCACCGGGCGCTTTAAAATGCGAAAATAGTCTGATTCGGTAAGCCGTACGGAGTTATCGTCGATCCAGAGCGACGTTTCCGCCGTCAAAGCGAGCAGCCGTTTCAGTTCAATGAAACGGAGGACCTCCCGAGTTTCGGTCAGGGTTCGATGCGTGTTACCGAGTTCTTCGGTTTCCAACTTGTTCAGAGCGTTTCTAAAGGCCGCCGAATCCAGAGCGGCAGCAGCCCGAAGGTTTCTCATCCCCTTTTCGCAGAAATAGGGATCTTCGATTTGGGTTCGGTTGAGAAATATCTTGATCAGACGCTTTTCCAGCCGGGACGGAATCATAATTTCATCGCGCGTCTCATGTTCGAACTTGATTCGGATCAGGGCATCAAGATAGTCCCTTTCCCACGGATCATCGATCAGTCGATGAATCAGGTTTAGAACCCGGCCCAGCACTTCGGCATATTTGCTTTGGAGAAAATCGGACTGATTTCGATTCATGATGGCGTTAAACATTTGATCGGAACACGGATAGTATCGCTCCTCATTTTCGGTGTAGACCATGAACCGAACCTGATCGGGAGTTGCCACGTTTTCGGGGTAAGCAAAGTAGTCCATGTGATTTTCAATGAAAAAGGCCGTGTACCATGCATCCCTTTGAGGGGTTACGTGAGGCACGTAGGGCTGGGTGCCGTCGACCCGGGTGGATGTCTCCCTGTCTTTCTTTTCTTCGCTCATATTTCAGTCCTTTGTCCGATGTCGATTTTGGATCCAGCCGTTGACATCCGGCCCCTTAAAACCGCACTTACAAAATGTGCTGCTTCTTTGGCTTGATTCTGACCTGTTCCCCGGTCTTTGGATTCCGGCCGATGTATGCTTTGTATTTTTTTTTACGTAAAATGAACACAGGCCCCGGATCTTTACCCTATCTCCATATTATTCGTGGGGAATGAAGGGTGGACACCCCCATTTACAATTAATTTGATGACGTTACAGCGATATGGATCTATGATGGTAACATATACACAAAAAATAACAGTTTAGCGATCAAAAAAGACAGGAGGGAATTATAGGATTCGAAAGATGGACCTGATATTTTATTCTCTCACACTTCTATCTATCAAATCAGGTGATCGGTCATTTTGGATCTGGTATGTCTCTATAATTGTCTTATGACTATCAAGTGCTTTTTTCCGGTCAATGACAATCTGATTTTCACGCCAGTCTTTAAATACTACATAAGGGCTTGAATCGCTTGTCACCTTTTGATAGAAATCATTAAAATCTTTGTAAACATCACCATTCACCAACCTGATTATACGCATTGATATATTATGATACCCTTTGTTAATGTCCGCAGCGAGTACATGTAGTGCCAGTACCGTCTCCCTTTCTGTCTCCATCGGAATTTTTTTTAGTTCCAAAAGAAGTTCACTGGGCGGTTTTTTCCGATGCCTTTTACTCCATTCTGAAACTAGGTTTCTAGTCAGAGGGCTAAAGACAAGGCCGCCGAAAATGAAATAACGGGGCAGTGTATCATGTTGGGTAAAAGCCATCGGAAAAAGTTGATCCGCGCGGGTATCACTTTTTAAAATAACATCAGAAACAGTACCGGCTCTGAAAATGGTTAGCTGAACTTTATCACCAATATGGTGCATATCAACAAAATGACCAAATGAAGTCCGCTCCATAGGCCGGAATTCAACAGTTCCATCATCGGCAATGGGGTGTTTGTCGATGCCCAGGACGATATCTTCTTTTTTGAGCTTATCTGCGGCAGGGGAATCAGGTAGAATGTATTTCAAAATGATACCCGTTTGGTCATTTTTCATACCATATTTCCGCTTCATATCAGGATTCTCCATATTTTGTGTTATCAAGCCGAGCTTTGGGAATCCATCATAGTGGCCATCCTCAATGTCTATTAGAAAATGTTTGATTACCGGAACTGGAATCAGATAGCCGATATTCTCTTTTCTTTTGAGGGTTTGCATAGCGACGCCTACAACTCTATCACCTGTAATAACCGGCCCACCGCTGTTGCCAGGGTTAATGGCAGCATCTATCTGCCCAGCCAGAAATGCTAAACCGCTATGACTATATTGAACATGTTCAATTCGGGAAACAATACCTTTGGTTATACTGAGTGTATCTCCACCGGTAGGGAATCCATAAACAAGTACCTCTTGTTGGATATCTGGCAAAGCACCAAAATGTAAGGGACGTATACCATTAAAAAACGTTTGATCCTCAACTGTAAGCAGTGCCAAGTCGGCTTCGTGTGAGACACTCAGGACCGAACCCCTATATCGGCGCGGATCGCCGTTTTTCCGAACTTCAATAAAGGTCTGGCTGGCAACAACATGTGCATTGGTCAGAATTCGGTTGCCATGAATGATAAATCCGGACCCTGAAATACGCTTGACACTATTCTGCCATGGCCGGTAATAGCTTGGAGGGCTGGTCACTGAATAAATCCTTACTATTGCATTGTTAATATCACCATTTGGCCGATTAAGTTCACTGGCAGATGCATTTATAGTATGGATAAAAAGAATAACGAAGAACAAAAGTGCGGCTGAGATACAGAATATTAGGGTATCAATAGATTTTTTGACTGAATGCAAAATCATGACTATTCCTTCATTATTGGTTCAGCAAAACGATAAGTTTCCGCGTTTATAAGCAGTGGTAACAAGTTTCGAATTGACGCTTTCGAACCGAAATGAAACAGGGGATATCTTACCATCATCACAGGTTCAAGCATTTCAATTTCCATTACTTATATCCGATTTCTTAGAAAACTGCAACAAAGGCAAATCCCCCTCGAAAAGTTTGCCCTTATGATTTTCGAAAACACAATGTTCTTAAAATTATATCGAGCTACGGACTTAAAATGGAATGGCAGGGAGTGGCTTCAAATCCATTTGCCAAGACAACCAAATTTAAACATGAGCGAAAAAAACAATACACACCACGACCAGAGGATATTCAAATATTATTAAGCTCATTAGATAAAAATGAATATGTTTTTATTGATACATATCTGAACACGGGAGCAAGACGGGACGAGGTTTTCAGACTAAAATGGAATGAGGCGGTTTGTTGCATCGTTTATTCATCAATCTGGAAAAGCCTCCATAAAAGAAATCAGCACATTATTAGGACATCAATCCATAACAACTACAGAATGTTATATCTATCTATTAGAAGAGGATCTGAAGGAAACCGTTTCAATACTCGCAGAAATAAAAGGCGCACAAAAAGAAAAGAGGTTAACTTAAATTTGAGTTAACCTCTTGTTATAATTGAGTGATCCCAGGGGGAATCGAACCCCCGTTACCGGCGTGAGAGGCCGGCGTCCTAACCGCTAGACGATGGGACCCTAAAGAGATATATGATTATAGAAAATGGCGATAGTTGTCAAACATTATCTGTTCACTGAATTTTGCACGAGTCGAAGGCTTCCATCTACAATGCATTAAGGGTAAGATCGTAGTGTACTACTTCAAACCCTTAATAACGCAGGAGATGGGAGCCTTCGGCTCGCTCTTGAGTGAAAATTGATAAGTAAAATCGATAAACATCTTTTTTTCCATTTGAGTAATATTCGTTAATATGAAATGATCGATTAAATCATTGTACATAAACTTTTACAAAGATCTTATCTATTTTCATACAAGATTCAGTTATTCACTGATCCTCATGAACCGGCTTTTTACCTTTCCTGAACCCAAATATCAAATAAATCAGCCATCCGACAAACGGAATCATGGCAATGATTCCCCAGAGTGCTTTCTTTCCGATGGTCCCGAAATCCTTGCGCACAATGTCGACAATCGACAATATCGTCAACAGGTAAAACACAACACTGATTTTTATCCATACAATTACCGTTGCAAAATCCAATTTGGTCCTTTCATCTGATTTTAAAAAAGTTAATTCGTGTCCATCCACAAATCTATATTGTTCACAAATTAAGTTTCCAATGCAGAAATTAGTAATTTTTCGCAAGGTCAAGGAAATCAAGGAATTACGCGGAGGCGTACACGTGGTACGCCGCACAAGTAATTCCGCAGATTGACGCAGAGATTGCGGAAAAGGGCCATTTCTGGACGGAAACTAATTCAGGTTTGAGATTTCAAAAGCGCTGAAACTTTCAATATCGTATCCACATACTGTCGGCTGTGGTTATAATGATAAATGACTTTGTAGGCCTTTTTGCCGTCGATTCCAGGATACCATCCGTAATGTTTTAGATAATTTGCGATACTGGTTATGGCATCCGAGTGATTAAAAATATCTATGCTTTCGTTATTGTCACCATCTTTTGCAAAAGCAAGAATGTTGGTCGGCATGAACTGAGCAATTCCCATGGCGCCTGAATAAGATCCGGAAACAGCGGCAGGATCCATATTTTCTTTAGCGGTATAGTTCAAAAAGGCTTTGAGTTCTTTGTAAGCCCATGACGACTTTCTTTTCACCCATTTTTCGAACTGTTCACGGGTGAGCCGGGTTGATTTTGAAACCTTGCCCCAAAACATATTCCGGACATCAGGGTCTGCCAGTGCCGCCATTGTGGAGAGCGTATTCAATACAGACGGCCCTCCGATAAAAATCCCCAAGCGGGTTTCCACCAGGATGATGGCCGTGATAATCTCTTTATCGACACCGTACGTCTTTTCGGTCCTTTCAAAAGTTTTTTGATGCTGCTCCATATATTTTAATGCATTACGAATCGATTTTTTACTTGTAAACTGATTGTAATTCAACGAAGCCTCACGATGGACCAAATATCGGGACACCCCTTTTGATTCGAAATATACTTCGGGCCTTTTGTAAAGCTCTGAAACACGATTTTTATCAAGACCATCTTCTATCAGCCGCTTTTGAAGAGATTCAAAATATTTATTGCTGTTTTTTGATCCGGATGCATTTTGCGAAAAGAAAATGAAGCTGAGTATTAAAATACCCACAAAAAAAATGGTGTATTCTTTAGCTGTTATTCTAATAAGAGACATTTGAACCTTTCGTTCCGCTTTATGGAATATAGATTTATCAAATTTGTTTGCGCTATTTTACGGTTATTGGGACCTCACCGCACTTGCGTCTTGTAAAGGTCGCCAGTTTTCTGTATCCGATAGAAAGGAGGATCGGTACTACCCGTTTAAAGTGCCTGCCCACATTGGCCGGATGATGCGCATCTGAACCCAGAGTGATACGAATCCCCTGTTCTTGACATTTTTTAAGTATCTCCAAAGAAGGGTAAATGTCTCCAACCGGATGGTCATAACCACTGGTGTTGACCTCTATGGTGATATCTTTATCTTTTATGATCGACAGTATTTCATCAAATTCTTTTTCAAAAGACCTCGAAGGTTTTTGACCGAATTTTTTTATGAGGTCGATATGGCATATCACATCAAAATGTCGATAATCCAGCATCTTTTTGAGATGATCGAAATAAAGTTTATAGACATCATCAACATCATTTTCCCCATGACGCCATGCTGAACGGTGACTGACAACATCAAAGCCGCCCGGAAAATGTAACGATGCGGCAATAACATCAAACGCAAAGGTCCCGATAATATCCTGAAAAAAATCGATGTAAGCCGGATTAAAATCCATCTCGAGACCGGCCTTGACGCTGATCTTGTTTCTATATTTTTGTTTCAAAACCTGGACAGCATGAAAATAGCAAGGGACCTCTAACGGTGTCATGGAAAGCTCGGGTTCCGCTTGCTGGATGGTCAGATGATCCAGAAAACAGATCTCCCGCAGCCCCAAATCGATAGCACTTTGGATATAACGTTCCATACCGCCGGTAGCATGGTTGCAAAACAGTGTGTGCAGGTGGTAATCGATCATAGATTTTGATTCAATAATAATATTGTGAGTTAAGCTGAAACGTTAACAGGGCCACGTCATTTAAACACATAATTGCTTGGAACAAATAAAATTACTGGCTTATGAAAATTATGAAAATTCCAAGCACCAAAATACAAATCTCAAACAAATACCAATGACCTAAATTCAAAATTCAAAACAGATAGAATGACAGCGAGACATACAATAACTGATTGAAATATTTTGGTCATTGAAATTTGTAATTTTGATATTGTTTGTAATTTGAGTATTGTGATTTGGGATTTTAGTGCCGTATCCGGGAAAGCAAATCGCTTCTATATGAATTAGTTAGAGTTGACCATGACTTTTCCTGATTGTGTTAAGACACTGGTTGATCGGATCTAAATGACATGTTATGAATGATGTTGTCAAACCCTTATCGCATCAAAACTTAACGGGGTATTCCCTAATTATTGTCTATCCAGGACAGGGGAAAACACTTTTAAGTGTCCAATTCATAAATGAGGATTTTTTTCGCTGGTCAAGGCCGCACAAGGGTTTTCGGTCCCCGCCCACGGGACAGGAAGGCGTACACGTAGTACGCCGCAGCCGAAAACCCGCGGAGAACGAAGTCCAGCAAATAAAAGACCATTTATGGATGGACACTAATTGAAATCTATTTAAGCGATCATCCTGCATGGTGAAAAAAACCTCAAAAACAATATTTTCCTGTCAGTCCTGCGGCTACCAGACACCCAAATGGATGGGTAAATGTCCTGACTGCGGACAGTGGCAAAGCTTTGTTGAGGAAATAAAAACAGTCAAACCCGCCCAAGTGGCTCGCCGGCTTTTATCTTCTTCGCATACAAAACCGGTCCCCTTGGACGCCATTGCCCTTGATCCGGAAGAGCGTCTTTTAACCGGAATCAGAGAATTTGACCGTGTTTTGGGCGGCGGGCTCGTCCCCGGCACCCTTGTCCTGATTGGTGGAGATCCGGGAATCGGAAAATCAACCCTTATGCTTCAGGCGCTGCATGGTATTGCTGAAAAAGGTTCAAAAGTATTGTACGTTTCCGGAGAAGAATCGGAGCGCCAGATGAGAATACGCAGCCAAAGGCTGCTGTCCGCAGTATCGCCAGACTTGATGGTTGTTTCAGAAAATGATTTGGAATCGATCCTGTTGATGGCTGGATCTGTTCAGCCACAGGTGATGGTGATTGATTCAATCCAGACCATGTTCTGCTCTGATTTAACCTCCGCTCCCGGGAGTGTTACTCAGGTACGGGAATCTACCATGCAACTCATGCTCATGGCCAAGAAGACCGGAACACCCGTATTCCTGGTGGGACACGTAACCAAAGACGGCGCCATTGCCGGGCCGAGGCTTTTAGAGCATATGGTCGATACGGTACTTTACTTTGAAGGTGATCGCAACCACGTGTTCCGGATTCTCAGAGCGGTAAAGAACAGGTTCGGATCAACCAATGAAATCGGTGTATTTGAAATGAATGAAAGCGGCCTCAATGAAGTGGCCAACCCTTCAGCTGTATTTCTTGCCGAACGACCTGAAAACGTCCCGGGCTCCGTGGTTACGGCCAGCATGGAAGGAACAAGGCCGATCCTCGTTGAACTTCAGGCCCTTGCAAGCAGTACCAGCTTCGGGAATCCCCGAAGAACAATTTTGGGAATCGATCACAACCGGGTTGCCCTGCTGGTTGCAGTAATGGAAAAAAAGTTGGGCATGCATTTGATGGGACACGACATCTTTATCAACGTCGCCGGGGGGGTTAAGATAGACGAACCTGCTGTCGACATGGCAATCGTAGCTGCTGTTGCTTCGAGTTTTTTAGACCGGCCGATTCAAAAAGGAACCGTTATTTTGGGTGAAATCGGTTTAACCGGTGAAGTCAGGGCCATTGGCCATGTCGAAACCAGGGTTGCTGAAGCAAAAAAAATGGGCTTTAATCGATGTATTGTGCCGCAAAGCAACCTGAAACGGACCACCGGGATGAAAGGTATAAAACTCATCGGCGTAAAAACTGTATCAGAAGCTATGGAGAACCTGTTTTAACTTGGGTTAATTACTATAGAGGTCGGAGAATTTTTATTTGTTAAATCGCTCCATGGATAATGCTTTTTTTAAAACCGTGTAAACTCGTGGTTAAAGGATCGTAAAGAAAGAACAGATTTCAGTATAAAAACAATGAGTTCAACTTGAAATAAACTCATTCTTACTGTTGAAATATTTCTGTATGTGCCTGTTCTTTCTAACGATCCCTAAACCACTCAAACAGTACACGCTTTTAAAAAAAGCATTATCCATTCCGCTGACATATATTTGTTTACAATAAAAATAGCCTACCCCTCAACTGATTTACATTAGAAATATAGGCACTGAACCCTGTGGACTGATAGGAATGTTGCTATGAAACGATCTGCAAAAAAACACAACAAGTGGCAAGATCATTATACTCAGCGGGCAAAAAAAGAACGATTCCCGGCCCGATCGGTCTATAAGCTTCAGGAAATACATAAAAAATACAATATTATAAAAAAGGGAAACAATGTTCTGGATCTTGGATGTGCGCCCGGGTCATGGCTTCTTTATTCTGCCGATCTGACGGGGAACAATGGGCGGGTGATCGGCATCGACCTGGTACCGGTCACCGTAAATGTTCCCCCCCATGTCAGGGTTTACACCGGTGACATTCTCTTAATGGATGATGATTTTTTCAAGTCCCTTGGAACAGACTTTAATGTCGTCATCAGCGACATGGCCCCGTCCACAACCGGAAATAAATTTGTGGACAGCACCCGATCTTTTGATCTCTGCACAACGGCACTGTCCATTGCACAGATGACATTGACCACCGGTGGATCATTTGTCTGCAAGATTTTTCAAGGAGAAGATTTCAAGACATTTATAGACTCGGTCCGGTCTGTTTTCAAAAACCATAAAATTTTTAAGCCTAAAAGCAGTCGAAAGGCCAGTAAGGAAATTTATGTTATCGGATTAGGAAAAAAATGATGTGTTGTTACACAAGTTTCACACCCTTAATTTTAAGCAACGCTAATACAGCGGAGCAGACCGGGAAAATTTTTTAAGGTAAAATCATATAAATAGTGCCCGAACGAAAACTAGGATTTTTCGTTAAGATCAAGGAAGACGAAAATTTTAACCACAGTAATACTGGTAGTATTTCGAGGATTAAAATTTGAGTCTGACGCAGATATTGGCGAAAAAGACAGTTTTCGTTCAGGCACTAAATAGGAGGGAACAATGTCAGGGCATAGCAAGTGGTCTTCCATTAAACACAAAAAAGGCGTTACAGATGCAAGGCGGGGAAAAATTTTCACAAAACTCATTAAAGAAATCACAGTCGCAGCACGTATGGGCGGTGGGGACCCCGATGCAAACCCTAGACTTCGAACAGCCATCCAGGCTGCAAAAAGTGAAAACATGCCCAAAGATAATATTGAAAGGGCCATAAAAAAGGGGACCGGTGAACTGGAAGGGGTCAATTATGAAGAAAGCATTTACGAAGGGTATGGTCCTGGCGGTGCAGCGATATATATTGAATCGCTCACGGATAACAAAAACAGGGCGGTCGCAGATATCCGCCACATTTTAAGTAAGGCCGGAGGGAATCTCGGGTCCAATGGGTGCGTTGCCTGGATGTTCGAGAAAAAAGGATATATTGTTGTTGAACATCGTGTCGTTGATGAGGATACTTTAATGGAAGCCGCCATTGATGCCGGAGCCGAAGATGTCAGGGAAGATGACAGCAATTATGAAATCCTCACCGCTCCCCAGGATTTTGAAGCGGTAAAAACAGCCATAGAAAAGGAATCGATCCCTTACATCGACGCAGAAATCACCATGTTCCCTCAGTCCAACGTGAACCTTCAGGGCAAGGAAGCCGAGCAGATGGTCAAATTGATGGAAACCCTTGAAGACTGTGATGATGTACAGAAGGTATACACCAATGCCGACATTCCGGAAGAGTTGGTAAGCTGATTCGCCAATTTGCTATGGTATCAGAAGTTCGTGGTAGCGTCCTAAAACTTTTCCCCTGATACCCCCGTAGTCGGGATTTCGTTTCACTCAACTTGCAAATGAACGAATCAGACCAGTGAGATAAATACTCTGAATTTACCCTAACTTTGAAAGAGATAAATCGATCATCCGTTGAACCGCTTTAAACGCAGGCTGCCGGATATTTTCAGGCACCTTGACCTCTCCTTCCATAAATTCGAGACTCCTGGCAACATCTTCAAGGGAGATCTTTTTCATGTTTTTACACAACATCTTGGTTGAAGCAGGATAAAACGCTTTATCAGGATTGGCTTTTTTCAAGGGATAAATCAGCCCGATCTCTGTACCGACGATAAAAGAGGAACGTTTAGACTCTTTTGCATAACGGATCATGCCCGAAGTGCTGCGAATAACATCTGCCAGTTCGAGAACTTCCGGGCGGCATTCAGGATGGGCCATGAAAACAGCATCCGGATATGCCTTTCTGGCATGATGTACATCTGCAGGTTTGAGTCGATCATGGGTGGGACAATATCCATCCCAGGTGTGTATTTTCTTTTTGGTCCTCGAAGCAGTATACAGGGCGAGATTCCGGTCAGGTGTCATGAGAACCTCATCGGCATCCAGGCTGTTAACAATATCGATGACGTTGGCCGATGTACAGCAAATGGTGGAAAGTGCCTTGACCGCTGCGGTTGAATTGACATAGGTGACAACCGGCATTGCCGGAAGCTTATCAATCATGACCTGAAGACCCTCAGGCTCGATCATATCAGCCATCAAACATCCGGCATCTTCACGGGGAAGAAGAACCGTCTTGTTCGGAGACAATATCGAAGCGGTTTCCGCCATAAAATGAACCCCGCAAAAGACGATGACCTCGGCATCGGTCTGGGCGGCCTTGATACTCAGCTCCAAAGAATCACCGCAAAGGTCTGCCATATCCTGAATTTCCGGGGGTTGATAATTATGCGAAAGCATGATGGCGTTTCTTTTTTTCAGCAAGTCTCTTATCTTTTCCTTCATTCTGCAGTTCCTATTCTATTAAAAATTCTGGCACAGGCGCCGCCCCAGAGGGTCTCTGCCCCGGAGGGAGGACCAGGTTTTGATTATCCATAAAAGGAATTTATTTTGTTGAATGTTCATTTTAGAAAACAGGAAATAGAAAGCAAATAACCGCAAATGGACGCAAATGTAATTAGAAGATGAGAAGATCCCGGAAAACAAGAAGTTAAGAAGGTTAGAAAATCAGAAGGTCGGAGACTCTAAAACATGCCAACCTTCTTACCTTCCCACCTTCTCACCTTCTTGCTCTTCACTTTCTTACTTTATTATTTTTCAAAATATTCGTGTTCATTCGTGTTCATCCGTGGTTTCCCTTATCCTCTTTTCTCATTCCTATTTAATGATATTTCTCATAGGTCTCACTGCTCATCAAGATGCAGCACCTCCATATCCTCAGAGATTTCAAAACTAAACAAGGAATCATCGAGCTTCTGCTTAAGCTGAATATTGTTAAAGACGATCCGAGTTTCATCACCGTATGAATTATAGGTCAAAATTCTGACAACATTAAAAGTTTTTTTTGAAATCCACAGGTAGATTTCCACAATATCGTAGGTTTTTTCTCTGGGGTTGAGCTTAAGGATAAAAAAACCCTCTTGAGTCTCTTTTTCAAGAACCATATTGAATTGTTGTTTTATCACCTTCATATCAGAAAGGAAACTGAATCCCTTACCACCTTTAAAAAAAGAAGGGGCCTTTCCAATCATCACCTGGTTGTCATCAGGTCTAAATACCCACAGCGTTTTGCCGTCCGTAATAATCATTTGTCGGTCAGGTGTTTCATATTCCCATCTCATTTTGCCGGAACGTTTGAAAAAGGCTCTCCCCGATGCGCTATCTGTTATTTCCATGGCCTTTATTGTCGAAGTTTGGGAGAAATATGCGGAAAAGCCCGACACAGAATAATGCTTCTCAACCTTTTTAATGACCTCATCCAGGGATAAACGCGACGCATCAGGGGGTGATGCTGTTTTAGATGACCCATTAGATGCCAATGCCATCTGTCCACCAACAAATAAAAAAATAAAAAAAAGAAATGAAATTCTTTTAAATTGCATCAACGAATCTCCTATTCCGGGCAAGCCGGAAAAGTTAAAAGTGATCTAAAATAAAATTGAAAAATACCTTAACTTCCCCGATGAATACAGGGATAAACAGGCACTCTTGTCCGCCGTCGAAGTTTGGCGGATTAGATCATTTTAGGCACTTCACACTTTTTTAAGTTAATCCATCACGCCATATTTTTTAAGCTTTTTGTGAAGGGTTTTTCTGGTAATACCCAGACGTCGTGCCGCCTCGCTTTTATTGCCGGTCACAGATTCCAGCATGCGCAATATAGCAGCCTTTTCCACCTCCTCAAGGGGCATGTTGTCCATATTGTCAACATCAGCTGGGGCTGGTTGCTGTAACAAAGGCTGTAAGATGGAAAAATCCTGACCATCAAGATGGTCTGTGCGGGCCAGTACAACCGCTCTTTCAACCGCATTCATCAGTTCGCGGACATTGCCGGGCCAATCATACCGAATAAGCTGGTCCATCGCTTTGGGTGTAAACCCTTTTATCTTTTTTTTGTTTTTGTCGACAAATATTTCCAAAAAATGCTGGGCAAGCAATGGGATGTCGTCTCTTCTCTTTGTAAGCGGCGGGATTTCAAGACTGACAACGTTCAACCGATAATAGAGATCCTCGCGAAACAGCCCTCTGTTTTTCAGATCGACAAGATCTTTGTTTGTGGCAGTGATGACCCGGACATCCACAGGTATGACTTTTTCACCGCCCACACGGGTTAACTCTCTTTCCTGTAATACACGCAAAAGCTTAACCTGCATGGTTAAGGGCATTTCACTCACTTCGTCAAGGAAAATACTTCCCTGGTTCGCCTGATAAAAACGTCCTTCTTTTCTGCGGTCGGCGCCTGTAAACGCCCCTTTTTCATGCCCAAAAAGCTCTGATTCAAGAAGTGTTTCAGTAATGGCGGCACAATTAATTTTTACAAAGGGACCGTCTTTTCTCGGGCTGTTATGATGAATCACCCCGGCAATCAATTCCTTACCTGTTCCGGACTCACCGGTAATCATTACGGTGGCTTCGGACGGGGCTACATGGGCCACCGTTTCCAAAAGGCTTATCATGGCAGGACTTCGACCGATGATATTTTGCATATCAAAATGTTTGCCGAGGTTTTCTTTTAAATAGACGGTTTTCCTCTTTAAGCCGTGTGTGTTCCATCGCCCTTTCAATGGTCAGCCGCAACTTGTCGAAATCGAGAGGTTTTGTAAGATAATCATAAGCGCCCTTTTTCAGAGCCTCAACAGCCGTTTCAACTGAAGAATACGCCGTCATGATCGTTACCGGAATGGCAGGATTAAACGCTTTTATCCGCTCCAGTGCTTCGAGACCTGAAACCTTCAGCATTCTGACATCCATCAAGATCAGATCAAAGGGCCGTCCTTGAACCTTCTCAATGGCGGTTGAACCGTCATCCGCCTCAACAATATCATATCCCCACCCCCCAACGAGGGTTCTCAGCATGGTCCGATGGGCGTCATCATCATCAACGACCAATACCGTCTTTTTTTGTGTCATTTCTCATCTCGTAATGGTTTAATCACTTGAAACAAATCGATTTCAAAGAAACTTTAGCCAAATTGAAAATTGACAATTGAAGATTGAAGATTTGTAGTCTCCCTCCGCTCTGTCTTTCCATTCATAGAATTGGAAGAATTCCTTAAATATTCAATCGTCAATTGAAAATCGTCAATCATTGTACCTGAAGCAATAATGTTTTCAAAAGGCTAAAGTGTTGCCTCCTCTCTTGTTTCAACAAAAGGTAAAAAGATTGTAACGCCTGTTCCCTGTCCTAAGCGACTCTCAATGGTTATTTCCCCGCCATGGGCTTCCATAATATTATGAACGATGGCCAACCCAAGACCGGTGCCGGATGCTTTGGTGGTAAAATAGGGATCAAAGATGTGGGAGAGATCGTCTTCCGTGATACCTGTTCCCGTATCCGTCACCTTGATCTCTATCCCATTTTTTTTCGAATTTTTGGCAAGCATAACGGTCAGGCTCCCGCCATTATCCATGGATTCAATGGCATTTAAGTAAAGGTTCAGAAGCACCTGGTTGATTCTGTCCGGATCAATTAAAAGCTCGTCTTTTTCAAGATCAAAGTCGGTTCCAATGCTGATGTTTGCTTCCGATGCTTGCCTTTCAATCAGCTTAAGAGAGTCCTTTAAAAACGCTTTAATTTGAATCGATTTTTTCGAAACGCTTATGGGTCTGGCAAACTCATGGAGCTGGCCCACCACTCTGTTCAACCGGTCAACCTCTTGAATCATGAGGTTTGAGATCTGTTGATTTTCAGGTACATCATAATATCTTTCTTTGAAATACGTTGCAAAACCTTTAATTGAACTTAAAGGATTACGGATCTCATGAGAAACACCTGCTGCCAGCCTACCCACTGATGCAAGGCGTTGACTCCTTGCAATCTCTTTTCTTAAAGAGCGAACTTCACTGAGATCTTTAAACAGGACCACATATCCAAGAAACGTCTCGTCTTCATCATTGAGTAACGTGGCGCTGATTTCCAGAGGAATCACCTCTCCTTTCTGCACGGTACAATCGATCTCTTTTTCCACAACACCTTTTTCCACATTTAGGTTTTTCAGCAGATGCCATAGCTCAGCCGGAAGGACCTTTTCAGCATTTTCTCCTATCACTTCAGCGGGCAAAAGCTTTAAAACAGATCCTGCCACATTGTTCAAGGAGGTTACCCTCTGATTGTCATCCAGCGCAACGAGGCCGATGGGCATATTTGCCACCAGATTGTCTGAAAAAGCCTTTATTCTGGAAAGAGACATCTTTGTAACCCGATAACTTTGCGCTAAAAAGAGCAGAACGATACCGGCAAACCCGACCAAAAGAAGGATAATGCCCATTATAACGGCATGTCGGGTATCCGTCCGAACGGCATCTTCAATTGACGTCATGTCAAGTCCCACGAAGATAATCGGGTTGGAAGGAGGAATGTCTATTCTTTCATTCATCCCCCGTTGAAACCACATGTGCATCATCATATGACCTCGCCCCATGTCCGGTCCTCCTTCCACAGGGGAAAATTTACTAAAAACCTCAAATAGTTTTTTACCGTCAGGATTACGAACAATTCGCCACTGAACCGTTTTAAGGTGTGAGATTTTTTTGAGGTTTAACCCTCTTCCATGGTTTTGACCAATATATCTGGGGTTGTCATGGGCGAGAACGGTTCCGTTTACATCGGTGACCAAAAGGTATCGAATATCGGACTGCTGGGCAGTCTCGGTAAGAAGTTTCTGAAGCTGGAGTTCATTCCAGCTCATCCCCATTCCTGTTCGTGTCCCTGCCTCAAAAGACCGGATCAAGGCCGCACCTTTTTCCAGCAAAAGTCGTGCGCTGTTTTGATTCTGGCGGTTTATGTTCTGCATGGTCATAAACGCGAAAATCGGAAATAAAACCACCACAGCGCCGATAAATAACCAGGGCGGCATACCGGTCCAAAATCGATGATGTTTATTTCTACCCTTCATGATGATATTTGTTAAGCAAATCCAATGCCACAATTCGAAGCCATTTCAAAACCTTTCAATGAGCGATTGTTGAGTCTTTTGTCTAAAAGCGCTTAGCGAAGCGGAACACAAATCCCGAAGAAATAGTGTAACATACTCCGCAACCAAAATTATAACGGATACTTTATATCCACCGGGTTGATTCTACCCAACCTTGTGGATACATAATATCCACCATGTGGTTCCCAATGGCAAGGCAAAATTTTTTCTCATTCCCACTTAGGCTCAAAGGTATGAAAGAAAATAATTAATACGAATGGATCAGGTGCACTGGAAATTTTCGATCTCCGGGATAAAAGGCTGAATCACTTGGAGTTCATTGGGTCTTATGGGCCGCCAATCAATGGCATAAAATATTTCATTGCCAAAATAAGACTTTGGCTTAAATATTGCGACATACAACGCCGGTTCATCCGGATAATGCTCGATCCAGAGAATTTCATCGATTTCCAGATCAAAGTCCCTGCATATCCGTTTGCCCAGGCTTTCGGCGCAGGTGGTTTTAAAAAAACCTTCTCCGGTTTGGGTGGCCACAATAGCATAAGGTCTGAGATGCTTCACATCCGGATGGCTTATGGAAAAATCGAACAGTCTCAATCGCCATGAGCAGGCCCAGTCGAGGTCAGCCCCTGAAGATTTATCTTCTCGCCTCTGCAAGCGATATGTCCCATCGAAAATAATCAAATTGTTGGACCCCTAATAGATCGAAGACTTTTTATGGGTTATATCCGGGTTGTCTAAAAAAGCGACATTTGAGGGTCTTCCTTTTTTTTCCACCCTTTGATCGGTCCCTTTCGAATCTTTGCAAAAACACCCGGAGCAAGATTTGTATGGCGAGCCCAATCCAGCATAATCTTGGCAATGGTTTCCGAAGTGCTTTCCTTCCAGTTTTCCCCTAGCTTCTCCTTAAGTTCATGGCCAAGTTCTAAAAGAGTGCCTCCTTTAATCTGTTTTGATTTAAGGATTTCTATGAACACAGAAAACGAAGCCAGCTGCAAAGCGCCTTCTGCAAACAAAAATGGGCGTTTATTCGGATTTTCCACAAAGGCTTTTGCTCTTGGCAACACTTTTATCAATGGCGCCTTTCTAAGAATGAACCCCAGATCCTCCAGTGTTGCCAGAGCTCTAAAGATCGTATTTTTGTGAAGTCCTGTCCAATCCACCCTGCCATCCTCTTGGAGGGCATGAACAAGGCGTATGGCAATGTTTTCAACAGGCGCATATTGAATTCTCGGTGTTTTGCCTCCCCGTCTTTTAGGGAGAAAAAGGTCGCGTTCGCGGATGTCTGTTGCTGGATCAACGTAAATGAGGGTTTTGTCTTTTTTGTTCAAAAGCGCCAGGTCGGCAGCATCCAGCCACTCAGCCAAGATGCGAGCCTGTTTTAACCAGGCAAGTCTCGTCATCTTAATAAAGGGGGACAAGGACTCGAGACGGCTGGAAATGTCGACCATTTTCAGCCTGTGATTGTCTTTGAGGGCTTTTAAGATCTCTGAGACCAAACGATTTTTATGTAAGCCGGTTCCGCAGGTGATTTCTCAACAAAGCCTCCATCTCCTGGTTGGCATCAGACATGTTGAGTTGCAGGAGAACCGTGCCTTGACCAAATCTCACGAGTCCGAGCAGATCCATATCCTTTGCGAGGCCATAAAACGCGAGTTCAGATAAGCTGATTTGATTTTTAAATTCGGAAATATCAAGAATGCCTTCGGCGGCATGGAGAATCTTTAACGCATGGACGACCTGTCCCCACGGCCGTGTTAAGAAGATAATGGTCATGAAAGGGTAAATCGCCGGTATTCAAATAATCGCGAAAAATACTCCATGAAATGTCCACGATATTGCCGATTCTACTGATCAGTCCCTGGTGGGTCAATTTTTGAACGGCCTGGGGATCAAATATTTCCAAAGGCGCCGATGACCGCCCGGGGATTGATTTGGCAATTTGATGTAATGTGGCTCGTTCCGTGTCTGATAGGTATTGCAATTCTTGTTGGAACAGTTCTTCAATGCCCAGAAGAATCCCTGGAATATCCGACTGTGGAATACCGGACTGACGCGCAACCATTACATGAAAGCAGAGTATTTTCAGAAGCCAGGGATAACCTTGTGAAAATTTCTCAAGGAAAGATTGAAGGCCTTTTGTTAAGGTCTCATCCAATTCTTTGCCAAGCTTTTTTAAAAGCAACCCCATTTCAGCCTTGGAAAAAGTGGTCAGGATCATTTTTCGGCATTCATCGGCAACAACATCAAGTTGTTTATTAGAAAATGCATGGCTCGATAAAACAAGATTCTTGTCCCACGTGAAGCCCAGAATAATATTTGTTTGTTTTTCGACGATTTTCAGAAAAAGGTTTTTAATCTGATTCAGCACATCTGGTAGAAAGAGAATATTTTCAAACGGGTCGAAAACCATGAACAGCAGTTTGTTTTGGGATTTAAGAATTTGACCGGTGTCGAGAATCATGCGTACAGCACTGCCAAATCCTGATATCTTCTTCTTTTGATCTGTTTCGACGATCCGTCCATCAAGATCCCCAATTTTTCCCACGGTATATTCTATGACACCCGGAATGAACGTTGATGATGACGCTGTTCGGCAATCTACGGCAACGGCAAAGTGCCCCATCTTTTGCAAATGTGCCACGCTCGCCAGCACCATTGAACTTTTTCCCCAGCCAGTGGGCCCCTCGAATACAATACCGCGATGTGTGGTCTGGTTATGGATGACTTGACCGGAAAATGAATCAAGATCGCTGAAAAGGGATTTTCTACCCACAAAGTATCGGGGGGATGCGGGGAATTGGTACTCAAAACACGATGAACTTCCATTCACTTCTACAATTGGATCTGCATCCTGGAACAGGCCCGGCTGAAGCGGACCTGTCTTGCCCGCAGAAATGTTGTCAAAATTTGCTATTGCAGGATCCAGTTTTGTGAGATAGCCGATAATGGATCGATCAGATATCAATTCACCTTTGCCGTCAAAGAGTGCGATTTTATCCGGTGTTTTCTCCCCGTGTGAAATAATGGGGTAGGCCCAAAACATGCCTTTTTCTGTATAAAGCAGAATGCCCTCACCGGGTTTCCCCATATCCGGAGGTATTCGACCGGCAATCTGGTCCGGACTCACATGCCCCGGTATTTCTGAAATTGCTTTCAGGGCATCGTCTTCATCATATAGAAAAGTTGTAACATGGGGATTATTTGTTATATGCTCTCGATAAAATTTTATGGCCGCACCGTCAAAACCGGGAAAGACGATAAAGAGGCCATGACACCGTCTATCTGTGTGCCATTTTATCATATATCTGCCGAAAAAAGCCTGAAGATCACGTTCCGGCATGGGTGTTTCAGAAAACCTGCAGGCTGCATAAAACGGAAAACCTGTTTCCTTGTGTTTCCCTTGGACGTCAATTTCCATTTGAGCGGGATCTGAGTGCAGGATGTGGTCGACATGGTATCCATCGTGATTCAGAACCTGGGTCATCATTTCCGTAAACAACTTGCCCCGGGCCCGGGTCCGGGTGTGCTGTGAACGACCTGACGCGAATATTCTCAACTTTCCCATATGGATATTGTCTCTTTCAACCACGTTTCATCATTCCCGCAAGCTAAAGTTCAAACTGATTTTCAAACTTTTCGATATTATCCGTAAAGATTTCTTTGTTCGAAATAAGGTTAAAAAAAACCTCTGCTCCTTTATTCCACAATTCCAAAGGAATGAAGTATTAGTATAATGGGAATGGTTTTGTGTCAAGAACTGTTAAAATTGTGTTTTTTAAGTAAGTGCCTGTAAGTACTGATAATAGTCTATATTTGCTGTGCTAACAATTGGTTGTGGAATGATATTAGATACGTTAAATCCTATTAGATGCTTTACAAATTTTTTCATATTTAGCACATTAATAACATTGAGTATTGAAGCTTGTCCAACTTTCAGGACACCGCCGGGCCAAAACGGATCGGCTGGGTGCGGTCAAACTTGGTTAGTATGTTAATGCGGTATCATGGGAGTGAAAAGAAGCTTTGGGCCGTGGTACGGGTTCCCAGTGTAGCGGATGAAGATGTCCGGCAGTTGCATCGAGAATTACAAGTTTTTAAGCGTGAGAAGACGACAAACTACTCTTAATTTTTCGGTACAAGATCCACTTCAAATATCTTTGGCCATAACTTTCCGGTCAGGTAAAAAGTTTTCTCGATTTTATTATATGCAATTCCATTTAGAATACTGTCCTTAGACAGGGGGGGCATGTTCTCAAAAAGCGTACTAGCGTCGATAAGCCCAACTACCGTTCCGTCTTCAGGGTCAATGACGACGATAAAATTTTCATACCAGATATTAGCATAAATATGACCGTCGACATATTCTAATTCGTTAATTCTGTTCAACGAAATACCGTTTAATTTCACTTGAATTGTCTTTTCGATCTTAAATGTTGAAGGATTCCTGAAATATATTGTGTTGGAACCATCACTCATGATCAAATGACGATTATCGGCGGTCAACCCCCATCCTTCAATAGCATAGCGAAACTTTCCCATTTTTGTAAAATCGGAAAGTTTATATATAAAAGCAATTTTGTCTCTCCAGGTCAACTGGATCAGTTGATTTTCCCACCGGGCCAAGCCTTCCGCAAAAACATCCTTGACAAAAAGCTTCTTCTCGACAAGTCCGGTCCGTGCATCAATACGCTGCAATGATGATCGACCAGTTAAGTCCAGTACTTTCATATAATTTACCGCTGTAAAAGAAAAAACCCTGAGTAAAACTTTGCGTGTCATGAGGAACAGACCTTATAATTTTTACCGAGTATTGTTTTACCGATTCAGGGGGCTTGCTATTGGCATATGCATTTAATAAAGCAATAAAAATTGCTGCTGTTATCAAGAAAAATACTGTCTTTTTGTTCATGTTTTTAAAATTCTTTTTTATCGTCATCATTCTGCTCCGGTTAAGAAAACTCAATTTCTCTTTTACCGGAACATGGACCTGATATTCGGAAATTATTGGCACTCATCGATTCCTCTATTGGACGCAATATTGGGAAAAAGATGACATAATAATATACATCAAATGTGTTAAAAAAAGAACCATAATTTTAATCTTCTTGAATTAATCGTATATGATTTGTACCGCTTGCTCATCCCGGATAAAAAACAACATTTTCAAAACAGATGCACAAAGGATAAAGGATGAATTTCCTTTTAAAGCAATAATCCTGGTAGCATTTTACAAGCTGGTTATCCTAAACATTATGCTTTAAATCATTCGGTCGGTGACAGTTATGAAGCGGCCAATTTGGAAACTCTTTCAGGGCTGTGCCCAAGGGCTAAGTGAGAGAGGCGTGATGCCCTCATACTACTGATGCTCACCATCAGTGGCGTACGTGCATATTTTCTTGTTGTTGAATGATTTGAAGCGATGTGGAGACAATTAAAATTAATTCGGGCGGAGAAAGAAAGAACAGGTATTTTTGTACGCAAATGCATTTTCATGACAAACGGTTTGGTTTGGTCATTTGTTTTGTTGTTGCATCATCAATACTTTTTTAAGGTTGTTTTTTGCGTGGACATAGTCAGGATTTATCCGTAACGCTTTTCGAAAATGGGCAATAGCCCCCTCGACATTACCTTTACGCAAAAGAGCATTACCCAAATTGTTGTGTGCTTTCGCATAATCAGGCTTTATCCGCAGGGCTTTCAAATAATGGTCGATGGCTTCTGCTGTGCGACCCTGCTTGGAAAGAGCATTACCAAGGTTGTAGTGTGCTTTCGCATAATCGGGCTTTATTCGCAGGGCTTTCAAATAATGGTCGATGGCTTCTGCTGTGCGACCCTGCTCGTAAAGAGCAGTACCAAGGTTTTGGTGTGCTTTCGCATCATCAGGCTTTATCCGCAGGGCTTTCAAATAATGGTCGATGGCTTCTGCTGTGCGGCCCTGCTTGGAAAGAGCATTACCCAGGTTGTAGTGTGCTTTCGCATAATCGGGCTTTATCCGCAGGGCTTTCAAATAATGGTCGATGGCTTCTGCTGTGCGACCCTGCTCGTAAAGAGCAGTACCAAGGTTGTAGTGTGCTTTCTCAAGACCAGGCTTTATCCGCAGGGCTTTCAAATAATGGTCGATGGCTTCTGCTGTGCGGCCCTGCTTGGAAAGAGCATTACCCAGATTGTTGTGTGCTTTCGCATTATCAGGCTTTATCCGCAGGGCTTTCAAATAATGGTCGATGGCTTCTGCTGTGCGACCCTGCTTGGAAAGAGCATTACCAAGGTTGTTGTGTGCTACATAGTTGTTTGACGTAATTTTAAGATTATGCTCAAAAAGCGTAATGCTGTTTTCCCAATATCCTACTTGTTTCCAAGTCATTGCCATTAGAATTGTAAGAACAACAGTTGCTAATGTAGCAAGCCATATCTTTCTATACCGCCATTTTGCCACAAGTTCAGGAATACCCCAGGCAATAATGATAAATATACCGATAAACGGTACATAAGCAAAGCGGTCGGCCATGGCTGGCAATGCGACTTTCTGAACCAATCCTATAACCGGCACAAGCGTTCCAAGATACCACAGCCATCCTATTGCAAAATAGGGTGCCCCCCTTATCGTTCTAATCATTAGAACCGATACACATACAAGCAACAACAACGCTCCTATGATTTGCCACATTGGCACTATGGAAGGGTATGGATATAAGATTGCAAGATCCTGAGGCCAGATTATCTTTCCAATATATTTTACATAGGAAACCAAAGCATTTTCTATACGTAGCTTCATCGGCGGCAATAACACAGATACTTTATCGGCTGATAAGAAAGATAAATATGTTGAGAGCACTGAAAGAACAAGTAGGGGGATTTTTTCTAAAACCAATCGAAACGGGGAAAATCCTTGGGGCCCGGACTTTATTACGTTCTTGGGCTTTCCAGTTCCAATGCCACCTGGCGGCCTGTAGGAAAAACGTTTAAGGGGCCAATAATCCAGCAAAAGAAGTGCACAGGGAAGTGTTACGAGCATCGGTTTGGCCATGAGGCCTAATGCAAAGACAAAAAAAATCAGCAAATATCTATAGAGGACAGGCTGTTTAGTGTAATAAACATAGGCCAGCATGGTAAGCATCCAAAAAAAGGTACTCAAAACATTTTTCCGTTCAGTTATCCAGGCAACTGAGTCGACATTGATGGGGTGTATAGCAAAAAGCATTGCGACAAAGGCGCTTCTCCAGAATGCCCCGGTCATCCATTTGAAAATCATAAACAGCAAGAGACTGTTTGCTATATGAATAATCAGATTGGTCAGATGGTGTTTTCCAGGATTTAATCCATACAGCTGGCAGTCTAACATGTGGGAAAGCCACGCCACCGGATGCCAATAGAACATTTTTTCTGATACGCTAAATGCCCAGGTAATGCTCTCTAATGTCAAACCTTCTTGAACATGACGATTTTCATAGATATATATATCATCGTCAAAGTTCACAAAATCATAGTTTTGTACTTGCCAATAAACAGCAAGGGTCGCCATAATCAAAAACAGACATACCATTATATCACGGTGTTTAATGATAAATTCTTTGCTACGATTATTTATTCTGGTCATGGCAAAATTGCTGGCAATGAAGACGGTTTTTTTGAATGAACAGTATTATCCAACTCAATATATTTTTGATAAAGGTCATTACCGACTGATTATGTCCTAAAACAGTTTAACAACATCGCAAGTATTCTTTTATATAAAACAATTATAGCGGTTTGCATAAATATGTTCCGATTGAAAAGCCTTTCCTTTTTTCAGTTTCTATACATGATTTGGGTCAGGTTGACCCGTTGTCCCGTTAGCCCGTTCGTCAGGTTTTTAGGTCTTACCGGCAAACCGGCGTACAGGCAAACCGGCCAACTTCTAAACTGTGGGCATAAGACTTAGGTGCATCTGGTTTACTGCTGAAACGGAACGTTATTTTGACAACCGCTATAGTGTCCATCCAAAAGTGGTAGATTTAGATTTCCCGATAAATACCTCGGGATCTTCGACAGGCATAGTAGCGCTACGTCGAGGATTGCAAAAAAGCGAGAACGCCGTCCCGGGTTGAAAGATGCCATTTATGGATGGACAGTATTTATTGGAGGACGTTAAGGCTATCTGCCCAACTCAAAGATTCCATATATTGGCGAGGAAGGTCGTCATGATCGATACCCATAATGATTGTAGCTTCCTCGATCTCCCCCCAGTCGCCCTTTTCATAAGATTCTACCAGGTTCAGGTAGCCGCTTAAATCGCCGGTTCTGGATATGAGAACTTCTTTTATATTGCTGGACAATGAAATCTGTGACATAAGATCTTCCATGGAAGCATCCATGATCGCATCTATCAGAGAAAATAGGCCCAATGTGAACAATTCAGATGTTTCAGCACTGCTACCGGGATGATTTCCAAGAAGTTCACAGAATTTAGCCCTGACCAGTGAAACCCTTATCAATTCATCCGGTTTATTGGCGACCAAACCCGCCATGGAAATCAGGGATAAAAAGCGTCTGATTCCAGCCTCGCCGATCATGACAATAGCTTGCCGAATGGAAGAGATTTCTTTGGCTCTCTTGAAGTATGCTGAATTGATCAAACGCATAAGTTTATAGGATATGGACGCATCACGGACGATCATCTTTTCCAGCCTGTTAAATTCAAAATTCTCTTTGTTGACCTCAGCCATAATTTCCAAAAGCTGCATCTGGGGCGTAGGAATTTCCTTTCCTGTCAAAACTTCCGGTTTGCTGAAAAAGAAACCCTGAAAATAACGAAATCCCATTTCAAGGGCTTTGTTGAATTCATCGTGAGTTTCCACTTTCTCAGCCAAAAGATCGACACCTCTTTCCGTCATTTTTTTGACAAGGTCCCCGATCTCCTCCAAAGGCGTTGCTTTGACGTCAATTTTTATAATGTCTGCGACTTCAATTAACGGCTCCAAACTCGGTTTGTAAAAGAAATCATCCAGCACAATGATATATCCATTAAGGGCAATCTCCTGGCAGGCCTCGATGACCTCTCTTTCTGGTTGTACATCTTCCAAAATTTCCACCACAAGCCTGTCCTGGGAAAACATCAGGGGAAGCTGTTGGAGTAAGAGTTCCTGGGTAAAATTGATGAAGGCCAGATTGGACCCGGCAATTTTTTCAATGCCAATGTTAAAAAAGCTGTTGGAAAGCAGCTTGGAGGTCGCCGAATCTCCTTCGATTTCAGGAAAAAAGTTTGCCATGTCGGTCCTGAAAAGAAGTTCGTAGCCAAATATGCATTTCTTTATGTCGAATATAGGCTGTCTGGCAACATAGATATCCATTTAATGACCTTTCAACAAAATAGATTTCGTAACAGTAACAGACATATGCAACATTCATGCCTTGTTGGAACGCATGCTGCTTTTTTCTCTTTAACCATTGCATCTATATGATATTACATTAATTAATTTCCCCAGCCTGCTGCGTTTCATTGACGGTGCTAGAAATAATGGGGGCAACATTTGAGTTTATAGTAAAAATAATGTCAGCCCTGATACCATGCTCCTTGAATATTAATTAGTATCCATCCATAAATGGCCCTTTTTGCCCTGCTAAGGTCAACGGGTGCGAACAAGGGTCAACCACAGGCATACAATCCGATATGTCGAGGAGTTGAAACGAGGGTTCAACACAGAGATTGGGCCAAAAGATTTTTTTGAGATGGCTTATAGAATCTTGACCAACGACTACAGGTTTGATATCCACTCGGAGAAAAATTGAAAGGAATATATATGCTGATTACAGAGATACTGGCCCGAAATGCTCGTGTGTATGGGTCTGAAACAGCGCTTATCGAAAGAGAACCGGAAAAAAACCGGCGTCAGGAAATCACTTGGAAAGCATTCGACGACCAGGCCAATCAAATGGCCCAAGCTCTTATCGCCCGGGGAATTAAAAAGGGAGACCGGGTCGTCCATTTGATGACCAATTGTATCGAGTGGTTGCCCATCTATTTCGGAATCCTTCGCACCGGGGCCTGGGCCGTTCCTATCAACTTTCGTTTTGTGGCAAAGACCATCCGACATTGTGCTCAAATCGCCGAAGCCAAGGCCTTCATCTTTGGGGAAGAATTTATTGAGCGCATCAACGCAGTTAAAGAAGATCTGGACGGTTTCGTAGAGACGTATGTCTTTGTCGGCCCGAAGGAACTAACCCCCTCTTATGCACTACCCTATCAGGACATGCTTGAAGCCGCCCCCCTCATCGATCCTAAAGTTGAAATTAAGATCACAGATGAAGCAGCGCTGTACTTTACTTCCGGCACCACAGGAACGCCCAAGGCAACCCTTTTGACCCATAGAAATCTTGAATTTTCCTGTTTCTTGGAAAATCTGCATCATAACCAGACCCATGCAGATAACTTCCTATGTATCCCACCATTGTATCACACCGGCGCAAAAATGCACTGGTTCGGAAATTTCATAGTCGGGGCCCGGAGTGTCATCCTCAAGGGAATCAAACCCAAATGGATCATGGAAGCCATTTCCGAGGAAAAAGTGACGGTGGTCTGGCTGCTGGTCCCCTGGGCGCTTGATATCCTCTTTGCAATCCAGAGCGGAGAAATGAAGCTCAAAGACTACACCCTGGATCAGTGGCGACTGATGCATATCGGAGCCCAGCCCGTACCCCCTACGCTGATTAAGGAGTGGAAAAGAATCTTTCCCCATCATCAGTACGATACCAACTATGGTCTGACCGAGTGCACCGGTCCTGGATGCGTCCATCTGGGAATGGAAAACATGCACAAAGTTGGCGCCATAGGGCTGCCCGGCTTTGACTGGGAAATTAAGATTGTAGATGACCGGCTGAATCCTGTTGCCAAGGGACAACCCGGTGAGTTGATCGTCAAAGGACCCGGTGTCATGAAAGAATATTATAAAAACCCTGAAGCCACACGAGAAACGCTGGTCGATAGATGGCTGTTAACAGGAGATGTTGCCCGGCAGGATGAAGATGGATTTATCTGGCTGGTGGACCGGAAAAAAGACGTTATCATCACCGGCGGGGAAAACATATATCCGGTTGAAATTGAGGATTTTCTACAGGCACATCCTAAAATTCACGATGTTGCGGTGATTGGCCTTCCCAGTCTGCGGTTGGGGGAAATCGCCACCGCCGTTATCCAGGTAAAGGCCGGTAAGGAACTCACCGAGGAAGAAATCGATGCGTTTTGTCAGACGCTTCCCAGATACAAAAGACCCCGAAGGATCATTTTCGGCGATATTCCGCGCAACCCCACAGGAAAGATAGAAAAACCAAAATTGCGCAAAAAGTATGCAGGAATGACCGAAAGCTTTAAAATATAACTTAACTTGGGATAACCGGGAATGAATCAGGTACATGTTAATCGCTTAATTGTGAATTTTGTGCATTTTATGGTAAAAAAACAAAACACAAGCACCAAATTCCAAATAAATTCGAAACTCCAAATTCCAATGACCAAAACTATATTTTGTATATTTAATAGCTTATCTTTGTTTTGAACTTTTCTTTTTGGTCATTGGATATTATTTGTTTTTTGTGATTTGTGATTTGTTTTTTCTCTCCGAGCCGTAGGATCAACGAGCTGGAGGCCGGCTTGTCCGGATTAGAGGATAGAACTATGATACTCAGCCATAAAGGCCGCAAACCGATCATTGGAAACAATGTCTTTATTGCACCGACAGCCATGGTCATTGGGGATGTTAACATAAAAGACAATTCCAGCATCTGGTATGGCACGGTGTTAAGAGGGGATTTGGCCCCGATAACCATCGGCGAAAGCACCAATATCCAGGACAACTGCACCATACATACGGATCATGATAAACCCGCAGTTGTCGGAAACCGTGTAACGGTGGGACATAATGCGGTTGTTCACGGTTGCATTGTGGAAGACAACTGTCTTATCGGAATTAATGCAGTTGTTCTCAGCGGCGCATGGATCAAAAGCGGTGCTGTTGTGGCCGCGGGCTCGGTGGTGAAACACGGACAGGTGGTCGAACCGTATCATCTTGTGGCCGGCATCCCTGCTGAATTTAAAAAGGAGCTTTCGAAAACAACCGTCGAAAAACGCAAACAAACCGCCGAACACTATATTGAGCTTGCACAGGAGCACATGGCCATAAAAAAAGCCGGAGATTAGTCCGGCTTCTTTATTGACTTTCAAAATTGACAATGGTCCTTGTTTTAATCAGAGCTCATAATCTCCTTCCATTTCGAGAATGAATTCACCGGGTAAATCCCCAGAGGTCACTTTAAACGTGCCTTTGCCTTTGATGTTGTCCAGCTTGCCCGTTCCTTTGTAGGTCTCCCACGTACCGCTGGTGAGCTTGCTTTTCCCGTCACGATGACCTTTAAACTTGCTGTAGACCGAGCCATACTGAAAGTTGGTGACGGCATACCCTTCCATATTGCCGCTGCCCTTTAAACGGTCATGGAAGTTGACACTACGGCGGGAAACAAATTCACCGGCAACACCAACTTCATAGTGAAGCGGTTTGCCTTCCAATTCAACAAGCGTAAGTTGGTGGCCGAACTCATCGTGAACATTAAGGGATTCCCTCCGGGTAACGCGCAGTTTATATGTCGCTTTTCGTAACATGCCTATCTCCTTTCGTCGATGATTAATGAAAAAAAGTCAACTATCAAAAAGCCAAAAGAAATTTTATCCATCGGTCCTTAAATTGTCAACATCGGATTCAAAAAATATATTCCCCGTTTCATTTACGATCAATCAAAGTTTCAATAACTCCCCAAAATCTTAAGATAGTCGGTGTTTTCGTTCAACAGATCGAGCAACGGTCTGAAGGTATCCGACTCGAAATCCGTCTCGATATCGACATAAAACATGTATTCCCAGGGCTTTCCATGAATGGGACGCGACTCCAGTTTCACCATGTTGATACTGTTTTCGGCAAATATTTTCAAAACCTCGTAAAGTGCACCCGGCTGGTTCCCGGTAGAAAAGATGAGAGACGATTTACGACGCGGTCCTTTATCCAATGAATGGGCCCCGATAATGACAAACCGTGTGTAGTTTCGAGGGTTGGTCTCAATACCTTCCTCAATGACCGCCATCCCGTAAATATCCGCAGCCTCTTTGCTTGCAATAGCGACATCGCCAGGTTTTTGGGTTGTACTGATTTCTTTTACCGCACCGGCGGTGTCTTTCGCCGGCACCAGTTCCCAGTCAGGATGCTGCTCGAGAAACTGGCGGCACTGTTGAAAAATCAGGGGGGGTGAAAGGACCCGCTTGATGCCGTCGAGCTTGGCACCGGGATGACCAATCAGATGGTGGATGATGCGAAGCTTAATTTCGCCGATAATTTTCAAATCGTATTCCAGCAAAAAATCGTAGTTCTCATGAATGCTCCCTGAGAGGGAATTCTCCACCGGTACCACACCAAAATCGACCTCCCCGGTCTTTACCGACTCAAAAATCGCCTTAAATGACGGTGCAGGCACCCCGGCCACCTGGGTTTCAAAATACTGCGTACAGGCCTTGTGACTGAATGTCCCCATTTCTCCTAAAAAGGCAGCCCGTTGAATTCTTGCACCGTTGGTTCGACTTAAATAGTCGACGGCTTTGGCTTTATCCAGATAGTCAAAATCGATCTGTTTTCCAACAACCGGTGCAATCACATAGAGGTCGCGCGTCAGTTGGCCGAACTGTTTTGGATAAAGGCTCTGGGCACCATCGGAAAGGGCATGGTCCGGATCGTGATGCACCTCTATCATCAATCCGTCTGCACCGGCAGCGATGGCAGCCCGTGCCATGGGGCTGACTTTCTCCCGTATGCCGGTGGCATGACTGGGATCGATGATCACGGGCAAATGGGTGAGTGTCTTGAGCACTGGAATGGCTGAAAGATCGAGGGTGTTGCGTGTATACGGTTCAAAGGTTCGTATTCCCCGTTCACACAGGATGACGTTGTCGTTGCCCTCGGAAAGGATATACTCCGCCGACATCAGCCATTCTTCAATGGTAGAAGAAAGTCCCCTTTTAAGAACCACCGGTTTTCCGATGCGACCGACACATTTTAACAGTTCGAAATTTTGCATGTTCCGTGCCCCGACCTGGACGACATCGACATACTTCATCATCATGTCCGCCTGGGCCGGCGAGGTAATTTCCGTCACAACACCAAGACCTGTAACCTCCCGGACTTCGGCTAGAATTTTAAGCCCCTCTTCCTCAAGGCCCTGAAACGAATATGGAGAAGTTCTGGGTTTAAAAGCCCCGCCGCGAAACAGAACGGCTCCGTATCTTTTGACCTCCCTGGCAATGGTCATGGCCTGATCCCTGCTCTCGACAGCGCAGGGTCCGGCGACAATGGTGATACGCTCTCCACCCACAACCACATCACCCACCTGGACCCGGGTGTCCTCGGTATGCAGTTGCCGGCTGACCAGTTTGAAAGATGTCGAAATCGATACCACCTTGGCGACACCGGGAAGCGCTTCAAAAAAACTGGTCTTTTTATCTCCTTTGCCGACAGCCCCGATGATGTTCTGTCCGGCCTCGGACATTTCACGAACAATATACCCTTCACCAAACAGTATGCTTCGGATTTTGTTTTTCTGGTCTGGGGTGATCTCCTTTTCCAACACGAGAATCATGGTATTCCTCCTTTTAGCGAATTCATAAAAAAAGCCCCGAGAATCAATTCCCGGGGCTTTTTTAAAAAATAAACCCCGGACAGACCGGTGCTGGTCCATCCGGGGTGCTTAACCTGAAGCGTTAACGATCCGGATGGACGCTTCTAAAGATAAAAAAGAAGCGCCCAAAGGCATTATTTAATTTGAAAACACAACGGTTGTTCATCAATTGACTTCCTTAACAGATAATTTCAAATATTTTAATGTATTATTTTATATATGTCAAGAACTGTTTTCTCAACCAGCACAGCCTGTTGAATCAATATCCGAGTTTCTCATCCGAACCAAATATTGATGAATAATCTTTAGTATAAAATGGTGGCCTCGATTTGTTATTGCCCTTTTCATACATTTTGATAATAAAAGAGCATACTATCGACAAAACAGGAGCCTTAAATGAAAACCTTCGAAATTCACGGCAGCACCGGTGATTCCTTCATACACGTGGGCGAAACCCTCCGGAACCTGGAAAAATACATTCCATCAGAAAATGTAGTGTTCATCACCGACAACAATGTAAAGCAATTTTATGAGAATGACTTCCCGCCGCATCCCGCCATTACCATTGACACCGGCGAGAAAATAAAAACCCTCGACACGGTCCGGGATATCTATGAAAAACTGGTGGCCGTCGGGGCTGACCGCTCAACATTCATTGTCGGCATCGGCGGCGGCATTGTTTGCGATATTGCAGGTTTTGTTGCTTCAACCTATTTGCGGGGCCTAAGGTTCGGTTTTGTCTCTTCAACCCTCCTTTCACAGGTCGATGCCAGTGTTGGCGGCAAAAACGGCGTCAACTTCAAAGACTATAAAAATATGATCGGGGTTTTCAATCAGCCCGAATTTGTGATCTGTGATCTTAATCTTTTGAACACCCTTCCTGAAAAAGAAGTTTTGTGCGGCCTTGCAGAGATCGTAAAACATGCCGTCATTGGAGATAGACACCTCTTTGCTTATCTTGAAGCACACTATCAAGAAGCTTTAGCACTTGATAATGACGTCATCGAAAAACTGGTTTATGATTCCATCATCATTAAATCCGACATTGTAAACCAGGATGAATTGGAAAAAGGAGAACGCCGCAAACTGAATTTTGGACACACCTTCGGGCATGCTTTTGAAAAAACAACCGGTGTTCCTCACGGTGAAGCTGTCAGCGCCGGTATGGTCGTGGCATCGAAACTTTCCGTAAAAAGAGGCCATCTTTCGGCCAAAGACGCCGAAAGGATTGAAACACTGCTTCAAAGAATAGGGCTTCCTGTCACCATTCAAGCCGAGAGAAAAACGGTGCTCGATGCCTTGAAAAAGGATAAAAAACGAAAAGGCGACCGTATATATTTTGTACTGCTCAATGAGATCGGAAATGCCTTTGTGGATCAGATGCTGATAAATGAACTTGAAAATGTCATACAAGATTTTTATTGAACACATGCTTCTTTCAAGCGATGAAAAGCATCTATTTAAGGATTCTATTGCTCAAAAATTATGTAATATTTTTCACAACCGGTTGAGTTTAACCCCCTCCCCTTGTGGTTCATGAAAGGATTTGTTTATGGATAAATAAAGTTAAATATCAAATAGTTAATAGACATTTACAGGTCATTAAAAAAAATGGAATAAATTTTGCATCTTCCTTTTTAAAAAATAAGAAATTTAGCCAAAATTTCTCAGCCCCACAAGGCTGATTCTTTTTCGAGATAAAATTAATTTTTATATTTAAAATTAAGGTGTTAACAAAAAAGATGCAAAACAAAGCAACCCGTTTATATCCAAGGGCCAAAATCCACCTGCCGGTTGTATTATCTTTAGAATTTAAAGAAATCGAAGCCGTACTTAATAATTTGAGCCCGAATGGTGCATTGATCAGCGGCCTTTCCCGTATTTCTCAGAAAAAGATGATGGGAAAAACTGCCTTACTAAAATACCATTTGCCCGATTATGGAACATTTGAGCACTGTGGACGCATTGTCCGGGGGAAATACGATTCCTATGCTTTAAAATTCAACAATCTTGACCATGGGGAAAACATCAAGCTTTGGAATTATATTATAGAAAAGTTAGCAGATGACAATCAATGCCCTTATTGCGGCGCGCAATATGAAAAGAGACCATCGGTTTGCAGTATCTGTAACTGGCAGCTTAATTTCGATTCCAAAGCGTATATCGAATATCATAAAAAGACGTGTCTGATCAAAAAATTGCACGCAATGGTCGAGAAGAATAGCATCGATCAGCTCGAAAAAATTATGCACTTTATCGATGTCGACATATTAAAAGACAATCACAGCCCAAGGTTACCGGAGCTCGTTGGTAGCAGCCATATCATGAAAGATGTGTTTTCAAGAATTAAAAAGGTCGGCCCCATGGATTTAAACGTGCTGATCGAAGGAGACAGCGGCACCGGTAAAGAACTGGCAGCAAGGGCCATTCATGAGTTGAGCAGTAGAAAAAACAAACCTTTTGTAAAAATAAACCTACCTTCCATACCTGAAAATCTTATTGAATCAGAGCTGTTCGGTTATGAAAAAGGATCATTTACCGGAGCATATAAGAGTAAAAAAGGTAAATTCGAACATGCCAACGGCGGAACGATTTTTTTAGACGAGATTGGAGAGATGCCGTTTCATCTTCAAGCCAAGCTTCTGAGATTTCTTCAGGAATATGTTATTGAGAAAATAGGGACTGAAAAAATCAACGGCAAAAAGGTGGATGTTCGAATACTCGCTGCAACAAACTGCAATCTTCATTCTGCTGTTGAAAAAGGCACGTTCAGGAATGATCTCTTTTACCGGCTGAACACCTTTATTATATATTTACCGCCTGTCAAGGACAGAGGTGAAGATAAAGTGATCCTCGCAAAGTATTTCCTTAACAAGTTTTGCAGAGAAGCAGGTGAAACAAAAACCTTTACGGATGAATCGATCGCGGCCATAAGAAATCATGAATGGCCGGGTAATGTCAGGGAAATTATCAACACGGTGAGAAGCGCCGTAACATTATCGAGAAGAAACCAGCTGACCCCTGAAGATCTCTCCTTGAAATATGACATACGGTTGAATACCACCGGGACCTCGGGAAAGATCATAACGTTGGAAGACGTCAAACAAAATGCTGAAAAAGAGCGATTATTGGAAGCGATCAGAGAGTCGGGTCACAACATATCGAAAGTTGCCAGAAAGTTAAAACTGAGTCGGCAAACCGTCTACAATCTGAAAAAGAAGTATTCCATTTAAATTTTTCTTATCTTTTAGAAGCCACTTCAAAATCTACCAGCCAGCCATTTTTGAGTCTTTTGCCGAAAAGCGCTTAGCGAGGCGGAGCGCAAAATTTGGTGCTGTATCCAAAAATCCCCGCCAATCCCGATCTTTTCCCCACCACCATATAAAATACCGAAGATGAAAGCGCCTTGAGTACAGCGAAATCCCGCCTTTGCAATCCAACACGTAAAACTTCCCATAGAAATATATAAAAAAGGTGCCTTGAAACTACTTTTTTTAACAAAAATAATGTTTTGCCATCCGGTAAAACGGTTTTTGGAAGCCAAAGTAAACAATGGACAGTCAATATGATCAGGAATTGTGTAACTTTTTTCACACACTGTATATAGATCTTTTTCCCTTATTATACGCAATATATTGTGTTATTTCCAACGATAAGGTTTAATTTTGACAAATTGCCTCTTTTTCAAAACTGTCCAACCCGCTTGACAGGTTAACGTTTTTTACTACAAGAAAAATAAATATTTTTAGTTATATCATATAGTTAATGAACATGGCACATGCATTGCAGTAAGATCTGCACAAAGAACAGAAGCAGATGCGATTGATTTCCTAACGTTCACCTGATGCTTCATATGAGGAACCTGATCTGGATGCAGAACGGAACATGTCAATCCCAATAATATAAGGAGGTGATAAAAAAAACGGCAAAGGTAAAGAAAAGAATTAGGTTCTAAGTTTTTTAATTTTTAAACAGTTAGATTTTTTATTTGAAACAAAACACACTTTAAGGAGGAAATTAAGATGAAGAAACTTTTAACAATTATATGTTCACTTTGTTTGGTAATGGCGTTCTCGATGCCGGCAGCAGCGCAGGATGACAATCCTGATGCTGCGAGCCTGCTTACTGGGGCAAATGAACCAGGTCCAATGATAGTTCAGCGATAGATAACGATGGTTTGAGATGTTGACAACAATGACAACGACAACGATCTGGTTGATAACGATCAAACAGGTGATCAGGATGTTATTATGCGGATATTGATGACAATCGCAAGCAACAACGACAACGATCTGCGTTGATAACGATCAAACAGGTGATCAGCGATGTTATTGATCAGCGACCAGACCGACAACGATCTTGTTGATCAGCGATAACAGACCGACAACGATGCTGCGTTGATAACGATCAAGACAGGTGATCAAGATTTTATTGATAACGATGACAAACAATTCGACGACAACAGCGATGACGACGATTGAGATGATCAGAAATATGTTGACAACGATCTGATTGATAACGATCAATCAGATGACTCAGGATGATTATTGATACGGATACCAAGACAATGAAGCTTAATGTCGCAAGTAATGAACAGCTTCGACGACAACAGCGATGACGACGTGATATGATCAGCAAGAATGATGACAACTGAGCTAATCGATCAGGAGAAGACTGACAACGACTCATCGATCAAGGACGACACCGACAACGTCTCGTCGATCAATGACGGTGACAGATAATAATGATCAGAAATACGGCGACAACCGATCTGTCGATATGGATGGTGATAATGACAAGTTAATGATCAGAAATATGGCATGACAACGATGTTGAAATCGATCAGGACAACTCCGACAACGATTTGCTCGATAACGCTACATTTGAGCAACAACGAGGCCGCCGCCGCATTTGGTGGAATGGCGCATTGCTATCGACATCGATGACATCAGTCTGAATTTGGCTTAGACCACTTCCACTTAACGGTATTGTCTCAGCAGTCGGGTGATTTCAATGCAGATGCTGATGGCTGAGGCTTAGCTGGGGATGAGTGTTGGACTGGTGCTGCAGAGATTTAAAAGTGAGTGTACGAGCGTAAATGCTAGTGCTTATAGTAACATCGGCAACACCCTTGTCAACGCCACTGCCGGTAACTTCAACAACCAGGCGGACATAAACAGCGTGACCGCGACGATTCAGTACTAATAGTAAGTTTATTGTGAAAGCATGGTGATGTATCAGACCGTGCTGTAACACCGAATCAACAAGGGCAAAGGGGGCTTCCCCCTTTGCCCATTCATCCAAAAACAGGCTGAAATGAAAACCAACCGTATCCATAAAACCTTTTTTATTTCCGATTCTTTTTTGGTTTCTGGTTTTTTTTGTTGCCGGAAGTGGTCAAACCGCCAAGGCAGGCTCTTTCCAAGTCGGAGGCATATCCGTTCACAAAAGGGTCAAATCATTTAAGGATCTGAAATTTACCAATATGATCCGTCAGACTCAGGGATTATAGCTGTGGCGCTGCCTCAATTGCCACAATTCTGACCTACTATATTGGAAGAGAAACCTCTGAAGAAGAAGTTTTAAATGTCATTTTAAGCAACGCCGACAGACCTAAAAGCCGAAAGAATTAAAGAAAAGGGGCTATCGCTTTTGGATTTAAAAAAATACGGCGAGTCTATAGGGTACAAGGTCAACGGATTTAAACTGCCGGATTATCATGACATAACGAAACTGAGGATACCGGCCGTCGTGCTCATCGACCACAGAGGACTATCCCATTTTGTGGTTGTAAAGGGGTGTATCGGCCAAGACGTTTTTATTGCCGATCCGGCAAGAGGAAATATGAAAATCAGCCTCGAAGAATTTGGCAAAATGTGGGGAAATATTCTCCTGGTCTTTAGTAAACCGGACGGGGAACAAATAAGATCCCATGCACTGAGTTTAAACCATAAGAACAATAAAAAAACAATGGTGTCAAATCAGGTCCATACAGATTTGATCAGATACGTTATCAGCAGTCCATTGGATTTCAATTGATGTTTAGGAGGTGACGACGTGTTGAAAAAATGGCATATTCATCGGTTATCCGTAGTTGTTATTATTCTTTTTACGATGTTCCTTGTTTGCTATGCTGCAAAGGATGCAGCGGCTTTTGATGGGGGTGTACCGATATCCGATATAGAGATGGAGGAAACCCATGGAGGGTTTCAAATGCCAAACGGCAATTTTCTATATTTTACCATGGATTTTATGCATATGGAGTATTTAGCACATAATGATTCGGCCAGCCAGATGCCGGGACACCGACAAGTATTTTGGGTGACCAGAGTAGGCTATTAAATGACCCAGGAAATGGACATTCGCCGGGTGTCGCTGGCCTTATTAACAACTTGCTGTGGATGTGGTAGACAATATCGGTTTCACCAATGTCGGGGTGATAGTGGGAGATAATATTACACAGAACTCTTAGCTAATTATGTCAACTTAAACGGCTTTTAATTTCCAGGTGACCAGTCCGGATCAGATTAAACCCGTATTGAGCAACTGGATGCATCTGGTGATTTAACCATAAAAGAAAGAGTAAAAAGAATCGATTTGTTTATGTGATAGACAAAGCCACTATTGCTGCAGCATTAACATATGATAACCGATACCGTTTCTTTGTTCTTTTAACAATATGCTATTTCTAAAACCATTTCAATGCCTCTCGAAATATTGAGACGAGAGGCATTTTTTTTGTTCGTTTGTATCATCTATTTTAGAATATTTTAAAGTTGTCAACTATCCGTCAAAATTATTTACAGGTCGTGTCAAAAATAGAAAATTTAAATTCCTCCACGTCAACCTCATTGCCACACGTAATCCAATTTTACTTTATAATCTCAATATGTTATTCCAATTATTTATTTTTGAGCAACCATTTAAGTATTGCTGTATAAACAAATTTTCTCTAATGGCACACGATTTGCATCTCACAAAGACAAACATACTTTTAGGAACATTTTAGATTTTTTTAAGCACAACAAACCGGGAAACCCAAAGAACCTTACAACAGGTGACAGGAGGCAGGAATGAAACAATTTATTACGCTTTTGTTGGCGTTAATGCTCGCAACCTTTTTTACATCCAATGCTTTTGCACAAGACGAACCGAGAAAGAGAGGTTATGAGGAATTCGGCATTGTGGCGGAAGCAGGTGGTGTTCTTATCGGAAAGGGAAGCTTAATTGTTGAGCCCGTACTCCAGTACACACACATCGACTCCCAACGCCTTGACATCACCGGATTCACTGTCTTGCCGTCTTTGGTTGTCGGTTTATTGCAGGTACAAAAGGTTCGGCGGGACATCCTTACGCCATCTGTGACATTTAAATACGGAATTCTGGATCCACTGGAATTTGACTTAAAAATACCCTATTCATTCAGAAAAAACGAATTCAACATTGGAACTGGGGACAGATTCTGAAAGTAGAGATGTGTCCGATTCCGGCATCGGAGATATCGAAGGCTCATTTCTATGGCAATTGGCCACTGAAAAGGGCGCAAGGCCGGATATCATTGCCAATCTTAGGGTCAAATCCGACACCGGCGAAGATCCCTTTGGACTTGCAACCGAAACGATACAGGGCATCCCTATTCCTAAAGACGAGCTTCCCAACGGCAGCGGCTTTTGGGCTGTTGAACCCTCTTTTACCTTTGTCTACACAACAGATCCTGCGGTGGTCTTTTTTAATCTCGGATACTTCTGGCACATCGAAAGAAGTATCGACAACGTTGGTGATGTGGATCCCAGCGACAGCTTTAACTTCAGTGTGGGTTCTTCGTTTGCACTAAACGACAAATTTATTCTAAGCACGGCTTACGAACAGAAATGGTTTACTGAAGCCAGTATAAACGGTGCCAATCAGGAGGATACAGATATCACTTCCGGGTCCCTCATTTTTGGTGGATCCTATGTCACGAGTGACAGATCCTCCATCAACCTCAGTGTTGGAATCGGTATGACCGAGGACTCTCCGGATACCCAGTTGAACCTGAGATATTCAATCCGTGTATTTTAACGATATACCCGGTTTGCTTCAACCTTCTTTCACCGGTCACGAGAAACCCCATTCCTGATCCAGCGAAGTACCCTTCATCTTCTCTAGGGTGCTTCGCTGGAAATGATTTTATTCCACATCCAAGTCGGGTGAAACATATTCCACAATTTCCAAAATTTGGTGAAATAAATTCTCTTTTTTATGAAATCTTTTTCATAATGTTTTGGGAATTTAATAATAATTGTCAAAATTATGAGCAAATCGTGTCAAAAGATAAGAATATAAACACGATCGGAAATAATTCATTGCCGTTCAAATTGGACTATTTTACAATAATTTCGAATGATTACATTACACATAACCATTTTAACACATGTTGTCTTGGCAAAGGATTTAACTGGCACACGATTTGCAAGTTACAAAAGTATAATAATATAGGATTTTTTGTAGCATTTTAAATTCCTTATAACTTCAACGCATTCAAACAATTTCGCCTATGGCGGACTCAAACTTTTAAACCCGATGAACCACTTTAAGCGAGTTAAAATGAAAAAAAGAATTTTAGATATTTTGATACTTGGTTTTCTGGCCTCTACCTTTAGCTGCGCAACACCCGGGGTAGAGAGGCAGGTCAATGAAAAGATCTACAGATTTGTCCGGGACAACGTTTTTTATTCAACATCAAGCCCTTCCGTAGAAATAGCAGTAAATCCCGAATTTCAATATGTGGGAGAAGCAAAAACCACCCGAAATGTCTCATATAAAAGAGGAGAGGGAAAGGGTGTTGTCCATGACAATTCCTTCATATTCGTGAAAGCTGACGAGAATAATAGAATCCAAAAAGGAATTGTTATTTCAATTTCTACAATTGACTTTGGGTATATTTTGCAAAATTTATTTGCCGGGATAGAAAACTATTTGGATGGAGGATATGTCAGAATCAATGGAGAAAATTATCAGTATAGTATTAACGCTTCACCCACGACGCTCAGAAACTATGAGACGAGTTTCGTTGTGGGTAAAGGATATAAAATTCCGAATTGTATCTTGATGAAAGGTCTGGGTAAAAGGGTGGCGCCTGATAACAGGACGAAAATACACATTTTTTACATTGAGGATTCTGAGTTGGGGATAGAAAAATAAATATCAGTGTCAGGATTGGAACATTGCAACATCACACACAAATGAACAAAAATCTCATATAAACAAATTCATTGCCCGAAGCAATGATAGTTTTCAGATAAAAGGGACATTTGCACTTGATGACCGATTGAAAGCCTTTTTGTTTCAGTATTGCAAAGCATATAAAGAAAAGGATCTGGATAAACTCAGCGCTTTTTTTGCACCCGATGCCGTTGAAAAAGGCCGACCTATTGGTTCTCAGTTGTCAAAATATCGGCAGAGTTTCGAACAAATCGATGCCATGGATTACTTGATTGAACTCCAACACCAATCTGTTCAGAATGAAACCGGGATCATTAGAATCGAGGGAGAATATCATGCTCGCGCACAGTTAAAGAAAAATGGGAAATGGCGGCGAAAAAATGGCGACATTTCTATGGATCTTGTGGCGTCCGGCGATTCGTTTAAAATCAAGCGTCTGGATTATTTTAAAAGTTTTAACCCTGAAACCGCCATGAAGAATCAAAAATTAATAACACCTCAACCAACGTTTCAAGACGCTAAGGATAAAGATTTTCAGAACCACCTGAATGCCTTTTTGGCCGACTATAGCAGAACATATTCACAAATGAACCTTGATAAATTTGCTGATTTTTTCGCATCCGATGCTGTTGAAAAAGGTAAACCCTTTGCTTCAAAGCTTAAAACGTATCGTGATAATTTTAAACAAATCGATTCCATTGACTACAAAATCGGGCTTAAACGCCATTCAATTCAACATGATACCGGACTCATCAGAATCGATGGAACATTTCATGCCGGGGTGCGGCTAAAAAATAGCGATGAATTGAAAAAAATCAGCGGTGACATTTCTATGGACGTTATTGCAGCCGGCGATTCATTCAAAATTTGGCGCCTGGATTATTTTACCCGAAATGTTCAGAAGATCGCCTTAAAAACAAAAAAAGATACAACGCGTTCATCTATCGATAATCAGGCTTCGCCTTCTCCAGCGGCCACCAAAAATAATCATGTCGCTGCCGGTGAGCCGACAAAAAACATGGATCGGGATAAGAAGAACATTTCAACCAAAAATCGGCCGACAATATCAAAAAATATACGATCCAGGTGGCTTCTTCAAAAGACTTAAAAGCCGCCGACCAGGTGCTGGCATTTTTAAAGGGGAAAGGATATCCCGCATATCTGACCAAAGTCCAACTTTCCGGTAGTACCTGGTATAGAATCCAGGCAGGGGATTTCGAAAACAAACATGAAACGATAGAAACCTTAAATCGGTTAAAAAAAGACCAATTTGGCGGAATTATAGTTAAGAAATCTAAGGACATACCGCCTAAAACGACCAAAGCGCTTCACAATACAGATCTATCTGCACAAAAACAAAAAGTTGCGCTTCAAACATCAGCTTCAAAGTCTTTACAGCCAGTCGCCGGTATTGATGAAACAAAAGGTGTCTCGTCTGGTCAAAAAACATCTACTAATTTTACCCATAAACACTTACAAAACCGCCTGGAGGCATTTTTGTTCGATTATTGCCAGACCTATGCAGATAAACAGCTTGATAAGCTCTCAACCTTCTTTACGCCTGACGCCATTGAAAAGAGCAAATCGTTCGAATCTCAAATTTCAAAATATCGTGAATATTTTGATACCATCGATTCTCTGAGCTACTGGATTGAATTAAAGCGCTATTCAATTCCACAAAACACCAGAATCATTCAAATCGAGGGGAGCTTTAACCTTCAGGTACAGTTAAAAGAGGGCAGCAAAAAATGGGAATATAGCAGCGGTGATATTTCTATGGACCTTGTCGCGTCCGGCGATTCATTCAAGATTCGTCGTTTGGATTATTACGTACGTTAACGTATTGATACGAGACCTCTGAAAAATGTTCAATTTTGCTCAAGACCAAGGCAGGCGAAAATTTTAACCAGAGGCATACATTAAGTATTTCGAGGATTAAAATTTGAGCCTAACGCCGGAATTGGGCAAAAGGGGATGTTTTTCAAAGGTCTCGATACTTCAAAAGATTTCCACTGTAACACCTCGTCTCGCTACGGATATTTCCTCCTGATTCTATCATATTAAAATCCCACCAGCCAATGAATGGATGGATACATCTTGACACCAGGCGGCTCAACTGTTATCGAGCGAAATTGTAATCTTGATTAATAAAGTGAACCTGTTTATCCTGATGAAGCGGTGTTTTTCCGTTTGGTCGGTTATGGTGTTTTGTATTAAATAAGGATAAAGGCCATGCGGATTTCAATTTTAACAAAATAAATTAGGAGGTTGGGAGCATGATGAAAAAATTTTCATTGTTTGTGGCAGTTGTTCTGGCACTTTTTATGATTTCAAACGGTAATGTTTTCGCCAAGGAATTTATCAACGGTATCGATGCCAACTTTCCACCCTTTGCCTATGTGGACAAAGCAGGAAATCCCGGCGGCTTTGATATTGATTCGGTGAACTGGATTGCAAAAAAAATGGGGTTTACGGTTAAACACCAGCCCTTGGACTGGGATGGGATCATTCCCAATCTGGTGGCAAAAAAGATCGACTTTATCGCTTCGGGCATGAGCATCACGCCCGAGCGAGCGAAAGTGGTCAACTTTAGCATTCCGTACTGGACAATCAAGCAGGTCTTTGTGGCAAAAAAGGATTCCAAACTGACGGTGGACCAGGTGCTGAAAGGCAAAAAGCGTCTGGGAGTTCAGCGCGGAACCAGCGAAGCGGAATGGCTTAAAGATACGGCCGCCAAAAAGGGTTGGGATTTCGAACTGGTTTACTATGACTCCGCACCTCTGGCCGTAGAAGACGTTCTCAACGGCCGTATCGCAGCTGCTGCAATGGACGATGCACCGGCAGATGGACGCAGCCGGCAAAAAACCCGTCAAGATCCTCGGCACCTTCGGTATGCATGAAGAAGAATTCGGTTATGCGGTTCGCAAGCAGGATACCGAACTTTTAGATACGCTCAATAAAGGGCTGAAAATGCTCATGGCGGATCCTTATTGGGAGGAACTGATTAAAAAATACCTCAGGAAATAGCCGGGTCGGTCTTATGACCAATTGAAAAGGCAGGATCAATTTGGAAGGCGTCAGGTTTACCTGCGCCTTCCTTTTTTTTGAAGGCCTCTACCAAAAATGCTTGATGCACTTATCGCCATTTTTGAAGCACTCCCCTACCTGTTGAAAGGTGCTCTGGTCACCTCAGGCATCGTTATCGGCGCCATGGGGCTCGGTCTGGTTATGGGGATTCACATGGCCGTTGGACAGGTTTACGGCCATCGCGCCACCCGGTGGTTCGTGGGTCTTTACGTCTGGTTTTTCAGGGGCGTACCGGTTCTGGTGCTTCTTTTTCTTTTTTACTTTGGATTGTTCGCCATTGTCGGACTGAATCTGAGCGCCTTTGCTGCATCTATCCTTGTTCTGGGCATGACAACGGCAGCGTATCAGTCTCAAATTTTTAGAGGCGCAATTCTCTCGTTGCCCAGGGGACAGCTTCAAGCTGCCAGGGCATTGGGAATGAGCGATATCAAAGCCATCGTCAGCATTATTTTGCCCCAGGCTTTGAGGTTTTCCATACCCGGCTGGTCCAACGAGTATTCCATTATCCTCAAGGATTCGGCGCTTGCATTTGTTCTCGGAACTTCTGAAATCATGGCACGTAGCCATTTTGTTGCCTCAAGGACGTATCACTACCTGCCCCTTTACATAACGGCAGGATGCCTTTATTTTCTTCTGACCTGGTTCGGGGTTCGGGCGTTATTGAAACTGGAAAAAAAGGTGCGTATACCCGGCTATTCTCAATAAACCCTATCGTTGCATAAATAACACGCCGGGTATTGATAAAAACATTATTGTTCAAGGGTTTTGGCTGTTTCAAACCGTTTGCTGAAATTCCCATATAGTACATTTCTCAAAGGGGTTTAAATTGCCGTATTATTTACCCGTTGGGAAAGTCGATGATACCGCATCTCCTTTGTTGTCAAGGGTTCGCGGTAGACGACTACAGCTTCACCCTTGACGCCTCGGATCTGCGGCATCCTCGACTTTTGCAACGTTAGGGTAACGGTGAAGAATGACAAAACCCAAAAAACCGATTCTGCGCATCGAAAATATCTGTAAGATTCTCGGGGGAAAGGAAATCCTCAAATCCGTATCCTTCAGTCTTAACAAGGGGGAGTTAAAAGTACTCATTGGACCGTCGGGCGCCGGTAAAAGCACCCTTTTGCAATGCATCAATTTCCTTATTCCTCCGGACAAAGGGCGCGTTTGGCTGGAAGAGGCTGAAATCCAAAGCCGCCGAAAACGTGATCTTTATGCATTTCGGCAGCAGGTCGGCATGATCTTTCAGGACTTCAACCTTTTCGATCATTTGAATGCACTGGAAAATGTCGCCATTGCGCTTCGTAAAGTTAAAAAAATGAGCCGGCAGGCGGCCCGGGATCACGCTGTTGCCGAACTTGAACGGGTGGGACTGGGGGATAAAACCACTCTGTATCCGGCCGAGCTGTCCGGCGGTCAGAAGCAGCGGGTTTCCATTGCCAGAGCCCTTGCCATGGAACCCAAAATCATGCTTCTGGACGAACCCACATCCGCCCTTGATCCGGAACTGATCGGCGAAGTTTTGTCCGTTATCCGGGATCTGGCCAAAGGGGGTATGACTATGATTCTGGCCACCCATCAGATCGGTTTTACCCGGTCTTTGGCCGATGAGGTGCTTTTCATGGAAAACGGCAGCATTATTGAACAGGGATCACCCGAAGACCTCCTTTCTCCGGACGCATGTACCCGAACCAGGGACTTCTGCAGCCGGCTCAATGAACTCTATGAAGAGGGTGTATAAATGGACACCGTCTTTTTTACAGATCAGTTGATCCCGGCCCTGAACCGGGGATTGGTCATGTCCATAAAGCTCATCATCCCATCGGGACTGATCGGTCTGATGCTCGGAATTGTAACCGGAACGTTAAGAACATTCGGCCACTCTGCCGTTCGAAAAGCAGCCAACGGATATGCCACCGTTTTCCGGGGAACACCCTTGGTGGTTCAACTCTTTTTGCTCTATTTCGGACTCCCCAACCTTGGCATTTATTTAGACGCTTATTCAGCCGCCGTCATTGGCTTTATTTTGTGCAGCGGCGCTTACCATTCCGAATATATTCGCGGCAGCCTTTTGTCCATCAAAAAAGGACAATTTTTGGCAGCACAATCCATGGGCTTTTCCACCTTTAAAACCATGTGCAATATCATCGTTCCACAGGCGGTTCGACGGGCCTTGCCCGGCTGCGGTAACGAGATCATCTATTTGATCAAATATTCGTCTCTGGCCTATATCATTACCTGTATCGAACTGACCGGTGAAGGCAAGATGATTGCCACCCGGACCTTCCGATATACAGAGGTTTTTCTGGTCATCGGGTTTTATTATCTGGTTCTTGTGACCATGGCCTCGTTTGTTCTGCAAAAGCTTGAAGAAAGGTTCAAGATTCCTGGTTTTGGGAAGGCTTAGAATTCCAAATATGATTGAATATTCCCCCATAACAAAAGACATTCGCAAACGCATCTCCGATGCGCTGGGAGATGAATGCATTGTTACAAAACAGGATGAAGTCGGAACATATTCCAAGGATGCTTCCGGTCTGAGTTGTCCTCCTGAACTGGTCATCCGGGTTCAGGAAACAGCACAGATTCAAAGGCTCATGAGACTGGCCAATGAATATAAGTTCCCGGTAATCCCCCGGGGTGGCGGATCGGGATTGGCAGGGGGTTGCCTGCCGTTATTGGGCGGTGTGGTGCTGTCCCTGGAAAAATTGAACCGTATTATTTCCGTAGATACGCAAAACCTCATTGCACAAGTTCAACCCGGAACCATTACTAAAGATTTACGGGATGCGGTCCAACAAAAAAAACTCTTTTTTCCGCCAGATCCGGCCGGGATGGATCAAAGCACCATCGGCGGCAACGCAGCCACAAATGCAGGCGGCCCCTCATGTGTCAAGTACGGAACCACAAAGGATTACATTCTTGGCCTTGAAGCGGTGCTTCCCTCCGGACGGATGATAAACACCGGAACCCGGACCCGTAAAGGTGTGGTCGGGTACGACCTAACCCAACTTCTCGTCGGTTCTGAAGGAACGCTGGGAATCATCACCGGCTTGATTTTAAAACTGATCCCCTACCCGGCTGCCGTCAGCGCCATGACCGCCGTCTTTTCAGACCTGCCGTCGGCCATGCAGGCCGTAACTCAAATTCTGAACAGAGGGCATCTGCCATCGGCCATTGAGTTTTTGGACGCCAAATGCCTCTTGCTGGTGAAAGATATTTTGCCGTTTCATGTTCCCGGCAAAACATCCACGCTGCTGATTATCGAGGTTGACGGTGACCCTGAGCAGACAAAACGCGACATCAAAACCATCGGAAAGATCTTAAAGGCGGTTGGCGCAACGCATCTTCTTCCCGCTTTTAATGAAAAGGAACGCGAAGATATCTGGAATGTCCGGCGGCAGGTTTCTTTGAGGATTCACGACAAGTATGCCCTCTACATTCCCGAAGACGTGGTGGTTCCCATAGGGAAGATCCCGGCCCTTGTGGCCGAACTTCCAAAATTCGAAGCTGAATATGGTCTTAAAATCTACGCTTTCGGCCATGCAGGAGACGGCAATATCCATCTCAACATCACGGCGCAAAATCGGGACAACATGAATCGGGTGGAAATGGGCGTGAAGGCCATACTGGCCCGGGTGATTCAGATGGGCGGTACAATTTCCGGCGAACACGGTATCGGCAAAGCCAAAATGCGGTATTTGTCCATGGAGCTTTCAGCGGAAAGCATCCGGCTGCAGTCCGAAATCAAAAAGGTCTTCGATCCAAATATGATTCTCAACCCGGGCAAAATTTTTCCGAAAGAAGATTTCAATAACCGTCTACTCTGAAAATCCGTAGTGAAACATTTCGTATTCGGTTTCCCCTCCCAGCAAAGCATCGATCTTGTTTTGATTTTTTTTTCGATCCTCGCTGGCCATCCATTTTTTCCAGTCTTCGGAAGAATGCCACATACTGATCACCAGAAACAGATCGGGCCGGTCCATGCTTCTTAAGGTTTCACCGGAAATATAACCGGAATGATTTGTGGCCAGGGATCTGATTTCCCTGAAAAGAGGTATGATCGCTTTGGCCTTGTCTTCCGGAACGATTCGTTTGATAAAAACTTTAACAGCCATGTTGCCCTCCTTTGAGGTGAGTTTTCATTTATGGGTTGAACGAAATTGTTTTCTTATAGAATTTATTAATAAATACCAGAAAAATAAAATATCGTCAAATCTGGCAGACCATTGGAAAGAAATAATACCGGGTTAACAGCGTATTGTTTTATTCCTCTATCTGTTGTAGGCCAAGCCGGCATTTAACCACAATGGACGCTGACCGAAAAGCGTCTATTGATCATCCGCGTTTTTTATAACCCATTGTTACAGAGTACCAATAGCCGTTATATCGGATGTCTATTCGTGAAAGGCTCCGACGGCTTGTGGTCACGAGCTTCTGACAACAGGGCTTGCATCGGGATCAAAAGGGTTGACACGTAAAGCCAGCGAGAACAGATACCTATAATTATCTTTCAAGTAACGCATGTGGGATAGCCATTCTGAGACCAACAGCTTGTAAATCCGGACGATATCCCCCTCCAAGTGTTGCCGATCAGTGTCCGGCATTTCAGATAGATCCGTCCGGTTCAAAAGTTCATCCCGAAGATGAAATACGGCACGGAGCAAATCAGTAAAATTTCCATGTTCTTGAAGAGTTGGGTTTTCCAGCATTCTCAGAAGAAAGTTGGCTCGGTTCTGAAGATATTCCCTCAATTTTAGAAGGTCTCCACGTCGTGAATCAATAACAAAGCGGTGTTCTTTCAAACGCTTCTTGGCCTTGTGGAAGTCTTCGTTTTCCCATTCATTAGAAACTTTCAGAATCTGGTGAAGTATATCTATTCTCGGATCGAGCTGTGCAAACTGTCTCAGCAGCCCCGTTCCCAGCTCACTGAAGAACAATCCGGTGACCATGTTGAGCTTTTGCCGTCGAAATGATTCTTCCCGGCGTTTAAGAAATATATCGGTGATGCTAGCCACTACGCCGAGGAAAGTTCCAACCCCGCCGACAATGAGTATCAGTGCCAAAATCTTGCCGACAGCGGATTGGGGATGAATGTCGCCATATCCTACGGTGGCCATGGTAACAATGGAAAAATACATAGCATCCACTAATGACAGATTCTCGATGAACATAAAGCCTAAGATTCCAACAAACAGCAACGCTGTGAACACTACTAAATACAATCTGAGCCGAATCCGATCAGTTTCCATTATTCTTTACGCCCTGAATTGAGTAGACACCCCATTAATTTTGCACCAATTATGAGATACTTAAGGTTAGAGTGCTTGCCAAAACAACCACCCGAAGTAAGTTTATACCAATTGCATATATCCTAAAACCCACAATAAATCAAAAGGGCGAACCCAAAAAAATGGATATCCCCTCATTGAAAAACGATACCACAAAATTTTTTGGCCCTTGATATTTAGGGCGTTATATCAGATAGCAAAGGCGGGATAACGTCACGCCTCAGCGGTAGGATTTAGTCTGTCTGGCTGAAAGTCTATTGTGAGATGGCTTTTTTATATTTCAAAATGTAATGAAGCGGTGGGTGACGTCGATTTACGAATCAATTTTCAATTGTAAATCGTAAATTCTTTATGTGCCCCCATACAGATCTTTGATTTTGGCCCTGTCCGGAGTTCCGTCTTCAAGGGAGGGAAAATCGGATATGATTTCAACATACCGGGGTTTTTTATATCTGGCGATACGCTCGCCCACAAACTGAATCAATTCCTGAGCTTCTAATTTTTCATTGGATTTCAATCGGCAAACCGCTTTTATTCCTTCCTTCCATTTGGGATCCGGAACGCCGAAAACAACGACCTTTTCAACAGCCGGATGCTGAAGAATTACCTTTTCCACCTCAGCAGGATAGACATTCTCGCCGCCGGGTTTGATCAATTCTTTTTCGGCCTTGCGGCCGGCGTACCATAGAAACCCATCTTCGTCAAAACGGCCCAGATCTCCGGTGTGATGCCACCCTTCACGAAATGTACGGGCAGTATCTTTTGCAAGATTCCAGTAGCCTTTAAACACCAAGGGGCCTTTCATGGTGATTTCGCCCACCGCTCCGGTTGAAACCGTGCGACCATAATCATCCACCAAACGGACTTTTCCAAGAGGAACCATTTTTCCGGCAGAACCCGGTCGGTCATTATATTGTCCCATGGTTGCCAGACCGGTGGTTTCCGTTTGCCCGTAAATGGAATAAAACGTACCGCCGGTGACGTGTTGATACCTCTCGATGGTTTCCGGCGTATCCAATCCCATGACGGCCCTGAGGCTTTTGATATCTTGACCTGTTTTTTCATGTTGCTCAAGAATGGATGCAAGGATCGGCGAAAAATCAAAGAAGAGGGTCACTTTTTTCGTTTCAATGAGTTCAACCGCTTTTTCTGCATCAAATTTGCTCATGTTCACGTTCAGGGCACCGGCTAAAAAACTGCTGATGGCCATAAAAAGTCCGCCCACATGGAACAGGGGCAGAAAATTCAAATGAACATCTTTTTCAGTTAAATGAAAACAATAATTCAAGTGCAGGCCGGCGCACAAGAGATTGCCGTGGCTTAACAGGGCGCCTCTGGGTCTCCCTTCTACAGCGGCCGTATGAATGATCACAAAACCATCATTATTGGAGACATCTTCAGCTTCAAATTGTCCCGTGTTGTTCATCAAATTATCAAAGCCAAGGAAGCTGCCGCCTTCATCTTTGAACGTGTAAAATGATTTCACTGAAGGAAGATCGGACTTCAACCCCTTGACGAGGTCTTGAAACTCTGTATCGAGAAAGAGGGCTTCAGGAACACAATCCTTTAAGTTATATTTTATCTCTTTGGCCGAAAGCCGCCAGTTGATGGGCAATAGGATTGCACCCAGGGCCGCAGCGGCACCGTAAAGGAGGAAGTATTCAAGGCTGTTTTTCCCTAAAATGCCGATCCGATGGCCTTTTTTAATACCGGTTGTTTGTAAACCAAAAGCAAGGCGATCGACCATCTCTTTAATTTGAAAAAATGTCAGCGATTTGTCGGCATCAACCTCTAACCATGCGGATTGGCCACCAAAACATACGGCGTTTCGAGCGATAAGATCATAAAATGTAAAATCGTACAGTCCCATAATAATCTCGCCTTCTTGAGCAGCTATTTCGACCCAAACAGGGGCCAGGTGCCAGGGGGGTCGGGAAACTACTTGTGGTGTTTACTGCCTATTACTTAATCCTGATCCCTGAAACCTGTCCTCTTCAGGTGTCGGGTATCAGGTGTCAGGGATCGGGAAACAACTTATACTGTTTGTTGCCTAGCACTGAACCCTGAAACCTGAACCCTGAAACCTGTTCTATTCCGGAAATGACGCCTTAAACGTCGTCACCTTGGTCAATCCGTCTGCCTGAAAAACAGCAGCACCACCTTTGACATGAATCGGAACCGAATATTCTGGAATTTCGGTCCACCATTTTTCGAGCTGGGCCCAAACATTGGTTCCTTTCTCTTTCAGCTTAAAACCGCCGGTGACCAAAAGGCTCAGCAGAGACTGCCTTACATCAAAATGAGCATGCACTCTCACCTGATTTGTCTTTCCCGCAGGAATCCACATGGTATCCGTAGAGCTGACCGTATTCAGATCAAACTCTTCAAAAGCAACGGTAAACTTTAGACTTTCCATCTTTACCGGGTATTCGTTGGGATTTTCGACATTAAAGATAAAAGCCAGATCAAGTGGTGCACCAACGTTGTCCGGCTTTCCCTTGGTGGGTTCGACTTTATTTGAAAAATACCAATATCCAAAGGCATGCACCACTTCCATGGAGTCCAATGTGATAACTGTTTCCTTAAAATTTTGCTCCGTCGGCTTTGGTGCCTCTTTGGCGCACCCAAACAATAATGCGACGATAACAACAAAGCTTAGCATTGTTAATAATTTTGATTTCTCATTCATTTTTTCCTCCCTTATTCTATATAAAGGGTTAGGTAAGCCATCGTTTTCTTCGTTTATAGTGTTTTACATCCCGAAAACTCTTACGGCCTCCAACATCGGTAAGACCAAGATAGAAATCCTTGATATCAGGATTCTCACGGAGCTTTTCGGCTGTGTCGTCCATGACAATGCGACCATTCTCCATCACATAGGCATAGGGTGCAACATTAAGGGCAAGTTTGGCATTCTGTTCCACCAGCAGGATCGATATCTTCTCCTCCTGGTTGAGCTTGGTAATAATATTGAAAATTTCATGGATAAGAAGCGGCGCCAGTCCCATGGAAGGCTCATCTAAAAGGATCAGTTTGGGGCTGGTCATCAGAGCACGCCCCACCACCGTCATCTGCTGTTCCCCGCCGCTGATAAATCCGGCGGTTTCATTGCGCTTTTCTTTAAGGCGCGGAAAGTAGTGGTATACCATCTCCAGACCGTCGTTGATGGATCTGCCGAACTTTCTCATATGAGCCCCAACCTTCAGGTTTTGCTCCACGGTGAGGTGTTCAAAAACCCGCCGGCCCTCAATGACTTGAACGACGCCCATTTTGGCAATCTTTTCAGCGCCCATTTTATCGATGCGCTGACCCATAAATTCAATGGACCCATCGGTCACCTCTCCGTTTTCGTGTTGCAATAGTCCGGAGATGGCCTTTAAGGTCGTACTCTTACCGGCCCCATTGGCACCCAAAAGGGCCACAATGGCACCTTTTGGAACCTCAATGGAGACGCCTTTTATCACCAGAATGACCTCGTGATATTTGACCTCGATATTGTTGATCTTTAAGATCATTTCCTCATTAGACAAAGCCTTGAAACCTCCCTACCATCCGAGCCACTCGTCGGCCCATTTCTTCGGCCAGCGGCTTTTCAGATCGACTTTTTCAACGAGCTTAAATTTGCCGTCTTTGATTTCATAGATGGGCACAATCCCGGCCACACGATGATCCGTTGCCGTGAAGTTCACCGGTGCCGCACCCAGACCGATGTCAAAATTTTTCATGGTTTCAAAACCGTTTTTCAGAATGTTTTCACCGCTTAAGCCTCCGGCTTTATCCGCACGTTTTAATGCTTCCGACAAGATAAGCACAGCGCCCCATCCCTGAACGGTCCGGATAAGACGCTTTTCAGCAGGAATGCCCGGATTATATTTTTTGGCATATTCGACCACTTTATCCATCATCGGCACATCTTCACCGAAAAATGCACAAACTGCCGCCCCCATAATGCCTTCGGAAGCCTTGCCTGCCAATTTCGGCAGATTCTCATCAAATCCCCAGTTATTGACAATATGATCCGCTCCAAGACTTAAGGCATAGGCATCACGCACCGTGGCTGCCACCGACATCGTGGTGTTTCCGTGCCAGACGAGATCCGGCTTAAAATCCTTCATGGCCAAAACCTGGCTTTTGGTGTCAATGGCAAACAAAGAAACTGATTGATCCGGGCCAATGTCAAAGCCGAGCAGCGTGGCCTGATCCTTGATGGCCTTGATAGGCGCACTGCAGTAAGGAGATGCAAACATATAGGAAGTGAGAAATCGCGGTTTTCTTTTCCCGTAATCTGTGTGTTTGGGCCACTTCTTGTCAAACCAGGCTGTGATGGCAGCTCTGGCGTTGGTTGAATAATCCGTTGCAAAGAAAAGATTGTAAGGTGTCTTTTGGGGATTCGTCAGGTGAGCTGAGTAGGAGGCAGACACATAAGGAATCTTATCTTTTGTGATTGTGGGTGACAGTGCCTCGGTATCACCGGTTCCCCAACCCAAAACCGCCACAGATTTGAGCCTTTTGAATAGTTTGTACTTGGTAAGCGCCTCGGGCACACGATAGCCGTAATCAAACTGATACAGCTTGATCTGCTTGCCGTTGATCCCGCCATTATCATTTACATAATGAATGGCTTCAGCAATGCCCAGAGCATAGTCCTTTCCCACATCTGAAGTCGCTCCCGTCATATCATTGAGCGCTCCCACCTTAATTGTTGCGGCCCCGGCCATGGAAGAAAATCCGACAATCAAAGCTACAATAAATAGGTGTACGAAAATCTTTGACCACATATTTTTCGCAAACATAATTTCTTTCCCCTTTTTAAGAGAGTAAAAGTTCCATCGAGTTCCTTTCCGATTAATTTTTGTTTAAATACCACCTCCTTTTTGTTAAGAATTCGTTAAGTAGTTTATCGGTTAAGTAATTGTGATAAATACTGCCAAACTGAATATTGATCAATTCACATTTTACGATCAGTATTCAGAAATATCTTTTAGACCATTTAACCATTTACCAATTGACCACACATTTAATACGAAAACGGCCACAAATTAAAATAGTTCTTCGTCTGCCACCATCGATAGGCCAAGCCATTGGGTTCAAATATCATAAATACACATATGGCAAGCCCGAAGGCGGCCTCTTTAAGAAACAGAAAGTCCATAAACAGCCTTTCTCCCCAACTGGTATCCATAAACTGCATGACACCAAGCTGCAATAGCTCCATGACGACAACCATGAATATGGACCCGAAAATCGTGCCGTGGATAGAGCCGACCCCACCGATGAGAATGACACCCACCAGCCACAACGACCAGAACCAGGGAAAATGTTCGGGGCTGATCGCTGCAAGATTGCTGATCCAGAACGCCCCGGCAATACCGCCGATAAAGCCGGCGACATAAAACGCATAAAGTTTATATTTGACAACATTAATCCCCATTACTTCAGCGGAAATATCATTGTCACGTATGGCCACCCAGGCCCTGCCCACCCTGGATCTTAGCAAATTGACCATGATGCTAACACAGAAAATCACAAGAACGAGCATCATAAAGTAGACTTTTAAATCACTGTCGATGACCCACGGTCCGACCTTGATGGTCCCCGGAGGCAAAGAAAAGGCCTGTCCTCGCCCGCCGATCTGGCTCACATATCCTGTAATAATAAAATCTACGGTAATGAACTGAGCGGCCATGGTGGTTAAAATCAGATAAAATCCTTTGACCCTGGCAGAAGGGAGTCCGAACAAAACACTCCATATACCGGCTGCAAATGCGGCAATTAGGATGCTTAAAGGATAAGCGATACCGAAATCCATCATGAATTTGGGCCAGGGGAATTCAAGGATAAGCAGGGTGCTTGTATATGCCCCCACGGCAATAAATGCGGCGTGGCCCAGGGTTATCTGGCCGCAAAAACCGATTAAAAGTTGAACGCCTAAGGCCCCGAGTACCGTATAGCCGACCTGATTACAAACACTGAGCCAATAAGAATCTGCAAACAATGGAATAACAACAAACAGGATGATAAAGAGAAGGATCATCTTGCCCTTGATAAACTTGGTCTGCCACCACCCATGATCCTGATGATAATCCTGATGGTAAACACCACAGGGAAGCCAGGTTGTTGACATTTAATACAAACTCCGTTTTTAATTGAAAATTTATAATTGAAGATTGAAATATGAGTAAAAATCCGGCCATAGAGGACCAGGCTTTGCTCATCCCCCAGACGGGATTTGCTTTGTTGAATGTTCATTTTAGAAAATAGGAATTAGGAATTAGAAAGTAGATAACCGCAAATGGACGCAAATGAACATAAATATTATTATATTAATTCGTGTTTATTCGTGTTCATCCGTGGTTTCCCTTATCCTTTTTTCTCTTTCCTCTTTTCTCTTTCCTATTTCTGGCTTAAAGGTTTTGGTCACTGAAGATCGGAATATCAATGAATTAAAATATTCAATCTTCAATCATCAATTAATTTACACGCGTTCAATCCGCTCCCATCCCCACAATCCATGGGGTTTAAAAAGCAAAAAAACCACCATGAAAACAAAAGGGGCAACCTCTTTGACGCCGCCGGGAAAGTATTTGTCCAAATACGCCCCACTGACGTTCTGTAACACGCCGATGGCAATTCCACCTACAATGGCACCGGGTACGGAGTTAAGCCCACCCAGCACCACAGCCGGCAGAACCAGAAGACCAAGATACCCTACGGAAATGTTCAACCCGTTAATATTTCCTAAAAGGGTGCCTCCCACACCGGCCGCCATAAAAGCAATGGCCCAGGCCGCTGCATAAACGAATCTTGCGCTCACACCCAGGGAGAGGGCAGCCATCTCATCGTCGGCTGTGGCCTGCATGGCAAGGCCCCAGCGGGTATATTTAAAAAAGCAGACAAAAACGATTAAAAGAATAATGGCTGCAACAAAGCTCCAGAGATACGCCCGACCAACAATGACGGGTCCTATGTGAATAGGCTCAATTGAAAAAACCGGCGGGGTGAATACGCGGGTATCGGTACCCCATATGAGTTCCACCGTTCCTTTAAAGAAAAATGAGAGCCCCACGGTGACCATGATCACCGTCAGAACCGGCTGGCCGATGAGTTTGTCCAGGAAAATCCTTTCCGTCAGGATTCCCAGAACCAGTCCTATAATAAGGGAGAATAAAAGCGCCAGTAAAAAAGGAATGCCCATGGAGTAAAAGCTTAAGGAAACATATGCCCCAATAAGCGTCATTTCTCCCATGGCCAGATTCAGCACGCCCGAGCACTTATAAATCAGCACCCATCCAAGGGCCACAAGGGCATAGATGCCACCCACCATGACCCCTGAAGTAATGGTCATTAAAAACAGTTCCATTCTTTGCTCTACCTTTCAGTCTCGGCTATGGGTCATGTCGCCATTATCCTTCACCCATTACCTATAACCTCTTGCCTCTTTTCTCTTCCTATTTCCTATTTCCTATTTTCTATTTACTTTTTCCTATTCCCTCTTTCCTATTCCTTGACCTTCCGAATATGCAGATCGGTTTTAATATGTGCCTCCCGTCCATCTTCATACTTTATCGTTGTATCGATATGCACAGTATCATTATTAGAATAGAGGGCATCCACTATTTCGCTGTATCTTTTTTCCACAAAGGCCCTCCGCAGTTTTCTCGTTCTTGTCAGTTCATCATCATCTGCATCAAATTCCTTGTAGAGATTGATGAACTTTACGACTCGGGCAGTTTCCGGGAGATCTTTGTTGGCCTGACGTATCTGCGCTTCCACCAGGTTGTAAATATCAGGCATCTGGGATAGTTCCTGATAACTCGTGTAATTGATCTTTTTTTCATCGGCCCATTTACCCACCACAGCATAATCGATACAGATGACTGAAGCTACATATTCCCGCTTGTCTCCGATGACCCATGAATCTCTCACATAGGGGCTGAATTTCAGACGGGTTTCCAGGTACTGGGGAGAAAAAGGTCTTCCATCTCTGAGTGTAAAGACGTCCTTGGTACGATCAAAAACCACCAGATGACCGTCATCATCAATAAACCCCTTGTCACCTGAATAGAGCCAGCCGTCTTTTAAGGTCTCTTTGGTTGCTTCCGGATTTTTATAGTAACCCAAAAAAACGGAAGGACTTCTGGTAAGGATTTCACCGTCTTCAGTGATTTTTATTTCTGTTTCAGGAATCGGATGACCCACTGTATCGAATTTTATATCTCCGCTGCGATGGACCACAGAAATACCGGCAACTTCGGTCTGGCCATAGATCTGCTTTAGGTTTACTCCCAGTGCATGAAAAAAACGAAAGTGGTCCGGGCCCATGGCCGCCCCGCCCGTATAGGCATTTCGAACACGAGACAGGCCGAGGTGGTCCTTGATTTTCTTTTGAACGGTAACATACGCCAGCCACTTAAAAACCGCCCAGTACCATGGAATTCGTTTTTTCTGAAACTTAAGATCCGCCACATGATAACCGATTTTCGTGGAAAGCGCATATAATTTCCGTTTGATCCACGTGGCATCCAGATATTTAACCTGTACCGTTCGGGTCATCTGCTCGTACATGCGCGGGGGAGCAAACATCACATGGGGACCAATCTCCCTGATGTTCTCCTGGGCGGTTTCCGAGTCCTCCGGAAAATTGATGGTATATCCCACCTGCAGGCCGCAGGAAATCGACATCATCTGTTCCCCGATCCACGCAAAAGGCAGATAAGAGGCATAATCATCCGTTGCCATACACGGATCCACAGCCATGAGATGCTGCCCCATGGTCAGCATATTATTGTGGGACAGGAGTGCCCCCTTTGGCAACGATGTGGTTCCGGAAGTATAAAAAAGTAACGCCACTTCATCCCCGTGGCCTTTATTGATCATCTTTTCAAAAAGCTCGGGCTGTTGTTGATCGAGTTCCCGGCCCAGACTCTGAACGTCCTTTAAACTGATCAGGTAGTCCTGGTTGTAATCCCGCAGCCCCTTGGGATCATCCCAGATAATTTTTTCCAGTTTGGGACATTCATTAAAAACAGAGATGGCCTTGTCGACTTCCTCCTGGCCTTCTCCGAATAAAATTTTTGTGTCCGAATGGTCCATGATGTACTTGACTTCATCAATCAGGCAGTCCTGGAACAGCCAAACCCCCACGCCCCTTGCGCACAACGTCGCCATTTCAGCCCACAGACCCTCGGGACGATTGTCGCCGATCATGGCAACTTTATCCCCATCTTCAAGGCCTAACCGAATAAGTCCTAGGGTCAAGTGCTTGACATTTTTAAAATAATCATGCCAGGAAATGGGGCGCCAGATGCCAAACTCCTTCTCCCGCATGGCCACTCTGCCCTTGCCGTATTGGCCGGCCTTTTCATAAAAAAGCTTTGGGATTGTGAGATCTTTTGTAATTTTCATACGTATTTGTTATTATTTTGGACCGTTTTACCTAAATTGAGCGATTGTCGAGTTTGCCGGTCGTAAGATCCCGCCTTTCGGGGAGATGCAAGGCATGAGACATGCAGCTGTAGTCTGCTACTGCAAATGTCTCATAACGCAGTCCCGCCAAAGGCGGGGCAAACTCGGCAAGCCCGAAGGGTTTCAAATAGTGACAATTTTTTGCTTAAATAAATCCACCTATTAGATGAGACCCATTATCGTCTTTAGCAATGTATTCTTATTTTTAATTATTACTTTTTTATAACCCTGTCACTATTTGAAACGCTCAGTTTAGGTTTTATCCCCTTGTTGCATACAAATCCTCTTCACCCAGGTACGCCTTAATCACTTCAGGGTGATTTTGAACTTCATCGGGAGTTCCGTCAATGATCATGTTGCCGAAATTGAGAACAAAAACATAGTCGGATAAATCCATGACCACGCCCATATCATGTTCCACCAGAATACAGGTGGTCCTCCATCTCTCTTCTTCATTAATATCCAAAACAAATCGCGCCATATCCTCGACCTCTTCAAGATTTAGTCCGGCCAGCGGTTCATCCAGAATTAAAAGCTCCGGTTCCAAAGCCAGTGCCCTGCCGAGCTCCACTCGTTTTTGCAGTCCGTACGGCAACATGCCCACAGGCTTATGCCGGATATGTTCAATTTCCAGAAGATCGATGATTTGTTCTTCAATAAAACTTCGATGTTCAATCTCTTCACGGGAGGTTTTGCCAAGATAAATCGATCCGGTGGTAATACCCGATTTCATGTGGAGATGCCGGCCCAGACGGATGTTATCCAATACCGTCATACCACCGAAAACTTCGACTTTCTGAAATGTTCTAGAAATACCAAGTTGAGCCCGTTCAAACGGCTTGAGTGTGTTGATTTTTCTTTGTTTATAGAAGATATTCCCCTTTTGCGGGGAATAAAGGCCGTTGATTATATTCATCATCACCGTCTTGCCGGCGCCGTTGGGGCCGATGACAGAATGAATCTCGCCTTTTCTAACTTTCAGGCTAACGCCGGCCAAAGCGCATACCTTGCCGAAAAACATATGGACATCCTCTAACTCCATCAGAATGTCCTGTTCTTTGGGTTTATTAAATTCTGTCAATATTCTTTACCTTAAATATATCAGTTCTTTATTTACAGTTTTTCAAATAGGTGGACGACAAGTGACTTTAACTTAAAAAAAGAGGCTCGGAAACCTCTTTTCTGAATATCATTCATTTATTTTCGCCAGATCATACATCATATTTTTTATTAATCAAGTAGAAATATACCCATTTGTTGTTTGTCCGTATTCAGAAAAAAGGAAGGTTGGCTGATACATCTCTAAACTTGAATCCCTATAAATACTCCCTATAATATAATCACTTTCTGTACAACTTTGACGATGTCTTCAGGCTCATCCATGACCTGTAAAATATCGATATCCTCTGGAGATATCCGCTTTTCAGAAAGCAGTTTTGTTTTTATCCAATCAACGAGCCCTGCCCAGTAGTCCGAGCCGACCAGAATTAAGGGAAAAGGCTTTATGCGGTGGGTCTGAATCAGTGTGACGGCTTCAAACAATTCATCCAGGGTTCCGAAACCGCCAGGCAGAATAATATATGCCGCAGCATATTTAACGAACATGACTTTGCGAATAAAAAAGTATTTGAAGTCGATTTTAACATTGGCAAAAGAATTCGGCTGCTGCTCAAACGGAAGAATAATATTCAGCCCGACGGAGGTGCCCCCTGCTTCTATCGCACCTTTGTTGGCCGCTTCCATCACGCCTCCCCCCCACCTGTAATCACGGCAAAGTTGTTTTCTACAAAAAGCCTGGCCAGTTTTTCGGTTTTTTTATAAATTGAATCAGAAGGGTTAATTCTTGCAGATCCGAAGAAACTCACCGCAGGCCCTATTTCATTAAGCGTATCGATGCCTTCAACAAATTCTCCCATGATCTTGAAAAGCCGCCATGCTTCACCGATTTTTAAATCATTAACAAGAAACTGTTTTTCCATTTTATTCGATATAATAAAAAATCCTGGCCCATAGGATCAGGCTTTGGTTTGCCCCTGAAAGAGGCTGATCTCCTGCAAGCCCGACAAGTTAGAAGTGCCTAAAGTTGGTGTTTTGCAAAGGTCTCAAATTATCGACATACAGCCGATATACTTAAACGCCTCACGTTCCGCCGTTAAACCCGATGGTAACATTGCCTTGTTCCACAATAACCGGAACCTTTCGTATGCCGTCGGAATATTCCAGCATGATCTTCATCTTCTCAGCATCAGCCTTAACATTAACGTATTTAACTTCCTGACCTTGCTTGGCAAAAGCTTCACGAGCCTGATTTGTATAGGGTCAGGTATTCTTTCCAAAAATCAATATTTTTTCCGCCATGGGCCATCTCTCCAAGAAAATTAATGCATAAAGAAGACAATAGATATCTCTTAAAAATTCAAGCTATTGTAGAATAGCTTCAAAATATGCCCTAACAGTAATTTAAAGCTTTGTCAATGATTACAGATTGACAAACATCATGGGAATTGATAAAAATTATTTTTAATCTTATGGTGATTATCTCTTTTAAATTTTGGGATTTTTGTTAATACTTATATGGATAGACTTACCAAGCTGACTTCGCCATAGTCACTAAAGGCTATGACAGCTGAAAGCAACTCCCAAGCCCTAGCCCGGACCTTGCTTCTTAGTGCGCTGCATCGTATTACATGTATATCAAACAGCACATCTTTGGTGAAAATACGCGTCCATTTGCGCCGGGAAGGGCTTTAGCTCGTGCCCATACATAAATGTATTTTGGGCACAAATTAAGTTTCCAATTCATCCAGAAGACGATGAAAAATTCAGCGAATGAATTTTCAAGGCGTGTTGCCATAACAAACGATCTCGGGCTTCATGCCAGATCCGCAGCAAAAATAGCAAAACTGGTTCAAAACGTAAAATCAAATGTGTGGATTATCAAAGACGGAAAAAAGGCGGATGCTTCAAGCATTATCGATATCCTTACACTGGTCTGCCCAAAAGGATCAATAATTACATTAACAATTGATGACCAATCTGATCTTGGGATTTTAAACGACCTGGTTCAGTTGATTGAAAGTGGTTTTGGAGAATAATCAGGCATGCCTAATACCAACGAAAGTGAAATACGCCTGCACGGTATCAATGTCTCTCCGGGGATCTGCATTGGCAAAGCATATCTGGTCGGAAAAGAAGGTGTCGATGTTGTCGATAAATACTTCATCAGTAAAGACAACTTACAAAATGAGATCAAGCGGTTTAAATCTGCCGTAAAGCATGCCAAAGATAAGCTTCAAGAAATCATTGAAACAACCCCTGAAGAATTACGACAGCACATCCATATACTTGAGACTCACAAGGTCTTGTATAAAGATAAGATGCTTTATGGCAAAACCATAGAAACCATAGAAAAAGAACTGGTAAATGCTGAATGGGCCCTCAAAAACGTCGTATCGAATGTTAAAAATATGTTCAGAAAGATGCCGGACCCTTATTTGCAGGGTAGAGTGGCAGATATCGTCCACATATCTGAAAGCATCATGCAAAACCTGGTTGGAGCAAAAACTTTGGACATTGGTGCTATTGGAAAACGGGTTATTCTTGTGGCTGTCGACCTTTCTCCTGCAGAAACGAGTCAGATACAGCTTGAAAAGATAAAAGGACTTATAACTGATCTCGGGGGAAAGACTTCACACACTGGAATCATCGCCCGATCGCTTGAAATTCCGGCTGTTTTGGGTCTTGAAAAAGCGACACATCTTATAAAAAACGATGACATTATCATTGTGGATGGAACTGCGGGAATTGTTATTGTCCATCCCACCGATAAAACCCTTATTCGGTTTGAAGAACGGCAATCCAATTACGAAAGACATATGGCTGTAATTACCCGAAGCAGTCATCTCCCAGCCAAAACAACCGATGGTATTAAACTGGACGTTATGGGTAATATCGAGCTCCCTGAAGAAGTTGTATCAGTAATAAACTATGGCGGGGATGGAATCGGGCTTTATCGAACGGAATTTCAATATCTTAGCCGGCGAACTTTCCCGGATGAACATGATCTATTCGAGAATTATAAAGATGTCATCGAAGTGATGGCACCGAATCCCGTTACTATTCGAACATTAGATATCAGTGGTGATAAAGCGGTTTCTTATGCCTCAAATTCGGATGAAAAAAATCCTGTTTTGGGCCTTCGGGGTATACGGTACTGTTTAAAAAACCCGGATGTTTTCAAGACACAACTCCGAGCCGTATTAAGGGCCTCTGCATTCGGTCCTGTCAGAATTCTTCTTCCCATGATATCATGCCATGATGAAGTCCTTGCAGCGAAAAAGATATTAAACAAAGCAGCAGATTCTCTGGATAAAGAAGGTATACTTTTTAATGACAACATAGAAGTCGGGATAATGATAGAAGTACCTTCAGCCGCAATTATGGCAGATGTGATGGCAAGGGATGTTGACTTTTTTAGTATCGGAACCAATGACCTTATCCAGTATTCGCTGGCGGTTGACAGGGTCAACAGACAGGTTGCACATCTCTACCAACCGCTTAACCCTGCGATTATACGAATGATCAAATATGTCGCCGATATTGCAAAGAACAGCGATGTGGAAGTCTGCATGTGCGGAGAAATGGCAGGTGACCCTGTGAATATACCGATCCTTTTGGGGTTGGGAATAAGCAAGTTAAGTATGAATCCTCAATCCATACCGGTAATCAAAAAAATTATTAGATCCCTCAATGTTGAAGATGCTGCCTTGTTCGTTAAGGATGTTCTTAAAGAGACATCCGAAACAGGCATTATGGAACTGCTGCTCGGTACTTATAACAGCATTCTGTTTGAATTGGGATACACCGAGTCATAACCTCCCCTGCCCATTCAGGAACTTAACACGGATATTTCACGTGTGCGAGGCAGTCATTTTTAAGGCATTCAAGGGCCCGGCCCCGCTATACACAGCGGGATTGACCTCCGTAGACTAATGCAAGCCCTAAAGAACGCGGCTCGCAGATCCTGCGCCTCGGAGAGAACTATGGAATAATGAACAAATGGGTTGTTGGAAGGAGAAATAAAGCATTTGAGCACAAACCATATCAAAATAATTACCGAAAACAGAAAGGCTAGACACAACTACTTTATCGAAGAGACTTATGAAGCAGGTATGGTTCTTTTGGGAACAGAAGTTAAATCCCTCCGACTCGGCCGCGTTAATTTAAAAGATTCTTATGCCAGAATTAACAAAGGCGAAGTGTTTGTTCATCAGATCCACATCGGTGCTTATCCCTTTGCCTATTACGGAAATCATGATCCTTTAAGAAAAAGAAAACTCCTTTTACACAGATATGAAATCAAAAAACTATACGGCAAAGTCAATGAAAAGGGGTTTTCTCTTATCCCCTTAAAGATTTATTTCCAGAACGGAAAGGCCAAGCTGACATTGGCCCTTGCCAGGGGTAAACGTAAGTATGACAAACGTGAGGCTATCCGACGGCGTGACGAGCAACGGGACTTGGAAAGATCAAAAAAGGAATATTGACTTTTTGCAATTTCATCAATATTGAAATCCGGTCGTGTATTTCCTAAATAAAATCGTGTTACGATTTTATGAAAAAGATAAGGACGGTTTTAGATGATGAAAACGAGCTCGCAATATGAAATAAAATCCATAGAATTCAATAAAACATTTTAGTATTTTGCCCACCTTGAAAAACCCCAACTATTTAGTTTTTAAGTCAATAATATCATCTAAGGACATTGGAAAGATTTCTGCTAAGAATTAATACAATGGGAAATCTTTTAAGTTTAAAAAAAAATAACAGGAAGCTCAGCAGACAAGAACTGGTCGAGATGGGTAAAAGAGCCCGTCAAGAACGGGATCGCCTGCACAATGAACACCCGAATCTCAAAGAATTCCAAAAAAAGATCGACAGATGGCTTGACAATGCTGGAAGTCCTGAAAACCGAATGGCAGTATTAGTAATAATGATCGAAGCCAAGCTAAAAGACCTTCGGGATGAACTGTCGCATCTTTCGTTTCTGATGCGACAAATCAAAATACCCATTCCATCCCCTGATAAATAAAAAGTATTATTTGCTGAATAAACAAATCTGAAATTCTTTGTTGCGCCTCGTTTCCTTTCTATCATGCCACAACATATGTAAATTACTTCACAATGTGAAATAAAACTCACAGGATTTAACACAATATTTTGGTATATCGTTCGCGCGATAAAATTATAACTATATAATATTTCGTATAATATTTTATTTAAATACTATGGCATGGTTTCTGCAATTAATAAAACTAATTTTAAAAGTTCGGAAGACTCCACACTTGTTTTAGGTGACGGCTCAACCGAACTTAACTGCCTTGAATTAAACTAAAAAGCTATTCAGGGCAATAAAGGCAGGGTTTTTAATAGGCCCTGCCTTTTTATCTTGAGCGCCATGAGCACAGGCGCCATCCATTTCCACCTTGCATTTTCAATAAGGTGTGATTATATTTTTGTGGCAATGGCGAAGTTAAAGGATCTAAAAATAATACACCTAAGGAAACAGATACAGGTATAATATCGAAACATGAAAGAACATAATGAAAAAATACCGGATCCAAAAGAAATCGAAAAGGAAATCGGGGATTTTCTATCGAAAAAATTTGGAGGCAGTGTTAAAATGGTGACACCACTGGTTTTACCCCAGAAAGTCGCCACCGAAAAAGATGAAAAATCTGTCAAAAAAGAAAAAAGGATCAATTTTGATTTAAAACCTGAAGAATTGATCTCCTTTCTTGACCAATATATTGTAAAGCAAGATAACGCCAAAGCAATATTATCCACAAAAATATGTACACATTTTAACCGTATAAAGCGCTCTGAAAACTCTTCTGATGAAACCGACGACATCGTCGGACGCATTAAAAACAACATCATCATGTTCGGTCCCACCGGTGTTGGCAAAACATACATCATCAAACTCATCGCCAAAAAAATCAATGTTCCTTTTGTAAAGGGCGATGCTACAAAATTTAGTGAAACAGGTTATGTGGGTGGTGATGTAGAAGATCTTGTACGAGATCTTGTCAGAGAAGCCGACGGTGATATTAAACTCGCTCAATATGGTATCATCTACATTGATGAAATCGATAAAATTTCATCAAGCCGGAATGTCATCGGCGTTGATGTCTCTCGATCAGGTGTCCAGCGGGCGTTGCTCAAACCCATGGAAGAAACTGAAGTCGATCTAAAAGTACCTCATGATCCCATTTCGATGATTCAGGAGATCGAACGCTTTCGTAAAACCGGGAAAAGAGATAAACGATCGGTGAATACCAGTAACATACTGTTTATCATGAGCGGTGCCTTTGGCGATCTGGCCCGGATTGTTAAAAAACGAGTTGCGGATCAAGAAATCGGATTTGGAGCAAGCATTAAAAATATTCGGGATGATAGTGACATTCTCAAACAGGCAAAGGCAGAAGACCTCATAGAATATGGATTTGAATCTGAATTTGTCGGCCGGCTTCCGGTCAGGGCCGTTTTTGAAAAATTAACGGAAGACGACCTCTTCGAAATCCTGAAAAATCCAAGTAACCCGATAATACTTGGTAAAAAACTTGATTTTGCAGCGTATGGCATTGATATCGTATTTGAAGATAGAGCCCTTGAAATTTTAGCGAAAAACGCCTTTCTAGAAAATACAGGGGCAAGGGGTCTTGTCAGTGCTGTTGAAGGAGCACTTCTTGTCTTTGAAAAAAAATTTCCGTCAACGGACATCAAAAAATTTCCGGTAACCGCCACTGACGTGGAAAATCCCGAAAAGTCCCTTAAAAAAATATTGGCCTTATCAAACCTTGATGAACTCAATGAAACTTATGAAAAGCTGTTTCTTGCTGAAAAAGAGTATATCAAAAGATATTTAGACTCAAACAAGAAAATTTTTGCGAAGAAATACGGTTTGACACTCACGCAGTCACGGATCGATGTTGTGGCTTCGTACTACGCCAATCATATAATGGATATAGAAAAGGTCATTAAAAAAATAAAATCTTTATATGATGATATAAAGAAGATGGAATTATATTTTTTTAAAAATCACGACATTAACATTGTCTTGGAAGATGACGCCATCGATTTTATTATCGATCAGCTTGAAAATTCCACGTATGATCTTGAAGTGTTTTACGATCATCTGTCGACCGATTTCGAATACGGGCTAAAGCTGGTTCAAGAAAAAACAGGTAAAAACCGATTTTTTATTACCAAAGACGCTCTTATTAACCCCGAATCTTTTATAGGCAACCTCATTAAAGATGAGCTGAACCTGCACTCAAAAACGGATCTAAAACCACTAGCCTGAAATACAAGTTTGTTCGCTTCACTAACGCAGGTACAAAGCAACTGGCCGGGAAAATTTTTTAAGGTATCGTTATGATCGGAATATCAAAACTGTACTGTGGAACTGTAGAACCATCCGATGCCCTTCGTTATGGACGAATGTCGTCCAAACTGCCCTCGCATCTTCTTCAATTTTCCAGTGATAAGCGGCCTGTGGTAGTCTGGAACGTTACCCGACGGTGCAACCTCAAGTGTGTTCATTGTTATGCCCACGCCAAAAACATCGCTTTTGACAATGAACTTTCCACCCGTGAAGGAAAAATTTTAATCGACGACCTCGCAGATTTTGGTGTGCCGGTCATGCTGTTTTCCGGGGGTGAACCTTTGGTCCGGAAAGACCTCCCGGAACTTGCAGCTTACGCTGTCAAAAAAGGGATGAGGGCTGTTATATCAACAAACGGAACCCTGATAACACCTCAAATCGCCCGAACCCTAAAAGATATCGGTCTCTCCTACGTTGGTATCAGTCTTGACGGAATGGAAGAGATTAATGACCGGTTTAGAGGGGTAAAAGGGGCTTTCAGATTGGCGCTTAAAGGGATTGAAAACTGTAAAAAAGCCGGCATAAAAGTCGGTCTTCGCTTTACCATCAACAAATCCAATGCCGGTCAAATTCCAGACATATTCAAACTCCTTGAAGAGATGGATATTCCAAGGGTATGCTTTTATCATCTTGTGTATTCCGGTCGCGGATCAGAGCTTGTAAAAGAAGACCTTTCCCACAAGGAATCTCGAAAAGCCGTTGATCTTATTATGGATCTTGCCAAACAACTCCACGATAGGAATAATCCCAAAGAGGTGTTAACTGTCGACAATCATGCCGATGGCCCATATCTTTATTTGAGGCTGCTCAAAGAGAATCCCGAGCGTGCCCGTGAAGTGCTTGAACTTCTCGAAATGAACGAGGGCAACAGTTCCGGGATAGGCATCGGCTGCATAAGCTGGGATGGCGAGGTATATGCCGACCAGTTTTGGCGACACTACAGTTTTGGGAATGTCAGAAATCGACCTTTTTCTACAATTTGGACCGACACCTCGGACCCTCTGATGAAAAAACTTAAAGAGAAAAAAAGACACGCCAAGGGAAAATGTGCAACATGCCGATGGCTGGACATTTGTGCCGGTAATTTCAGGGTAAGATCCGAGGCTATAACAGGCGATGTCTGGGCACCGGACCCGGCGTGCTATTTGACTGACGAAGAAATCGCCTAAAGCATCGTCTAAAAAAGAGCATCGCATTCATTAAATAAAAAAACATTGCCTAAACAAGGTTGGGCCGATTGGACCGTTAAGCCCGTGTGCCCGTTAACCGGTTGGCCCGTTATAAGACCAACCTATCACTAAAAACAGGCAAACCAACTTAACCGGCTCAACTGGTAAACCGGAAAACAGGCTAAACCATTTATCCTCAAATTTTTAATAGTCCATATCAATGCTTTTTGCCAAAAAATAAACAACATCCAATTTTAAGGAACTAAAATGCTTTTTCCCGATTACAGGCCGAGACGGTTGCGACAAAATGATGCGTTTCGCCGTATGCTGCGTGAGACCAAACTTTCAGTTGATGACTTCATTCTTCCGCTGTTTGCCATCAAAGGTAAAGGGGTGAAAAACCCCATTGACTCGATGCCAGAACACTATCAGTTGTCCATTGACAATCTCGTTAAAACGTCTAAAAAAGCACATGAGTTGGGCATTCCTGCAATCATGCTGTTTGGATTACCGGACAAGAAAGATCCCCTGGCAACCGGCGCTTATGACAAAGACGGTATCGTTCAAAAAGCGACACGCGCTTTAAAGGACAAGATACCGGATCTTGCCGTCATCACCGATGTCTGTCTGTGTCAGTACACCGACCATGGACATTGCGGTGTGGTGGACGGACATATCATTGATAACGACGCTTCTTTGGACCTTCTGGGCAGAACCGCCCTTTCACATGCCCGGGCCGGCGCAGATATGGTCGCACCTTCTGACATGATGGACGGCCGTGTGGCTGAAATTCGTAATATTCTGGATGAAAACGATTTCAGCAACGTTCCAATACTTTCATACGCCGCCAAGTATTGCAGTGCATTTTACGGACCCTTCCGCGATGCCGCACATTCTGCCCCGAAGTTTGGAGATCGTCGAACGTATCAGATGGATCCTGCCAATGCATTGGAAGCACTACGGGAAGTGACCATGGACATCGAAGAAGGCGCTGATATCATCATGATAAAGCCTGCCCTTCCCTATCTCGACATTATCTCCCGAGTTCGGGAAGAAATCGATCTTCCCATCGCCGCATACAATGTTAGCGGTGAGTATGCCATGATAAAGGCGGCCGAAAAAATGGGATGGTTAGACGGCAAAAAAGTCATGATGGAAACCCTCATCGCCATTAAGCGGGCTGGAGCCGACATGATCTTGACGTATTTTGCCCTTGAAGCAGCAAAAACATTAAGGGAGTAGCCTATGCCGGCCGGATTTTCTTTAACGTAAAATTTCAACCAACAATATCGCCTTTTGAAATCATTACCGCTTCAGGTATAAACGATTGACGATTTTCAATTTGGTTCAAAGGGCGAAACTTGAATAAAATTTTGATCGCCACCACAACCTCATGAAAAACAATAACGATACATCACCTCAAGAATCTCACCCCCATGGTGAAGACAAGGGCCGGTCCTTACGACTGGTGGCTTGGGAAACCACGCGCAATTGCAACCTTGCCTGCATGCACTGCCGCGCATCGGCGACACAGGGTCCTTTCAGCGGGGAACTCGACACGGATGCATCTTTTCGTCTGTTGGATCAAATCGCACAAGTCGGAAAGCCCATCATCATCTTGACAGGCGGGGAGCCGCTTTTACGAACCGATATCTTTGATATTGCAAAATACGGCACAAACAAAGGGCTCAGGATGGTCATGGCGCCCAACGGCACCCTGATTACCGAAAACATCGCCAAACAAATGGCAGATTCCGGAATTCAAAGAATAAGTATCAGCCTTGACGGTGCCACCCGTGAGAGCCATGACAGATTCAGGGGTGTGGATGGCGCCTTTGAAGGTGCGCTTCGAGGGATACGGCTGGCAAAAGACGCCGGCATAGAATTCCAGATAAATACAACCATCACCAAGACAAATCTTCATGAAATCCCAAAAATTCAGGATCTCGCTGTAAAACTGGGTGCAGTCGCCCACCACATCTTTCTCCTTGTACCAACAGGCCGGGGCAAGTATATTGTGGATCAGGAAATAACCGCAACAGAATATGAACACACATTGAACTGGTTCTATGACCAGAGAGAGAAGACCCCTTTGCAGCTTAAAGCCACATGTGCTCCCCATTATTACCGAATCCTTCGTCAAAGAGCAAAGCAGGACGGAAAATCGGTAACCTTCAAAACCCACGGGATGGATGCCATGACCCGCGGATGTCTGGGAGGCACGGGATTTTGTTTCATCTCGCACCGGGGGATTGTCCAGCCATGCGGATTCCTTGATGTGAATTGCGGGGATATTACCCAAACATCTTTTGCAGACATCTGGAACCGCTCAGGCATCTTTTTGTCTTTACGCAATTTTGACAATCTAAAGGGGAAATGTGGCGCTTGTGAATTCAAAAAGGTGTGTGGGGGCTGCAGAGCGAGGGCCTATGAAGCAACCGGTGATTTTCTGGCTGAAGAACCCCTGTGCAGTTATCAGCCGGTTCTAAGAAACAAATGATCAAAATTCAATTCATAACATTCAACACCTGATACCCATCTTTTTCCAGGGCTTGTCTGATGACTTCTGTATTGCAGGGCAGAAGCCGGAAGTAATACTCTCTTTTGCTGGCTTTCTGAGCCGTCATTCCCACATTGATGATGTCTCCACCATTATCGTTGATAATCTGCAAGACATCTTTAAAAGAACCCGGTTTATCTCCCACAACCAAATCAATGCGTGAACTCGCGGTGAGAAACCCCATCATATCGATAAACGTCCGCAGGATATCCGTTGCCGTAATGATGCCAACCAGTTTATGGTTTTTCACCACCGGCATTCCACCGATTTTATGCTTGTATATCAACTGAGCCGCATCTTCGATGTCGTCATCCGGGCCCACGACGATGGGATTTTTTATGATCAAATCACGGAGCGAAACCTCACCCAACATGGAGGGAATAAGTCCCTGCTTTAAATCCGCGAGGGTAATAAAACCTTTCAGTTGATTATCTTTCGAAACAACAGGAAGATGCCGGATGGAGTTAATCTTCATCAACTCGATGGCTTCCTGCATCGAGGCGCTTTCCGTTATGGTAATTGGATCGGAAACCATTAATGTTCTTATTTTCATGATGTCTTCCTTTGTTCGAAATTACTAATAAGTAAATTAGATACTCGACATAACCCTTACCAATGGAAATGTTATCGAAGCCTTCTCACAAGTGCCTATTTATCCCGTATTCATCGGGGAAGTTAAGGTAGCACTAACGCGCTGTCATTAAAAAATAATTGGCTACAAAATTCCTCCTTGACTTTAGATCACTTTATCACTTTAGGCACTTGTAACTTTTTCTATTTTGATATCAAAGTCAGCATATCAGTAAAAACTGTCGAGTAGGATATGTACTCCTTAGTAAAACTTAACCCATTGCATTCAAAACCAGTGTGATCGGCCGATCTTCTTCACTTTCCCCGGTAAACCTTATGGGACCCGGGTGCCGGTAGTTGTCGTCACCCGGAGCTGCCGCAAGCCATTTTTCTCTAAATGCCTTTACTATTCTGAAAGAAGCTGAATTGACATCAACCACACTTTTTTCCAAAACAAGCGTAAGCTTCCCTTTTCTTTCTTCAAGATGCATCAACGGCGCAATGGGAATTCCAATGGGTTCCCATTTTGTAAAATCCTTCTCCAAATTCCTTATGGCCGCCATCTGACCTGTTGAACCATTGGCGATCAGGCTGAAAACCGTTAATCCCAGGTTATAGGTATAGTTACAGTCAAATCGAGTTGGATTGTTGCCCCTGCCGTCATACCCATAAAAATGAATCTGCGTTTTGAATTTTGGTACGGATTTATGATACATCTTTTCAACAGGCTCAGGAATCTCTTCAGCCTCTGAAATTGCCTGATCCTTTTCAAGGGCCTGCTTAAGGGTTTTTACCGATATTATTGAAGGTTTAACCAGTAAAAACTCGACATCATCATAATTTTTGAAAATAATAGAACCAAAGTAATCCGGGTCGAGCCCTCCTTTTTCGAGAACCTTCCGGTAATAGGATTTTTCTATTCCAATTTTATACGACCCGTTCTCTTTTAAAATATTCAGATAGTCATTCACCAGTCCCATGATCACCTGCTCCGTCTTAACCTGTGAAAACTGAAAATTGCCGTGACTGTCTCTTTCCATGAGAAGACCTTCCTGGAAGAAATCCGGAATATCATTAAACAAATCATCGTCCCGTGTGCTCCAGACAGAAAAACGTTGATCTTCCCTTGAACGTCTGGCCAGTCTCCGCAAATATTCCAACTTATCCTCAAGTGCCGGGAAATCCGTATGGAAATCCGTATCATGGGTGTCGTTATATTCAGCAATAATGGTGTTTAGCTTTATGATAAAAACTTGTATTTCATTGATAAACTCCAGTATCCCCTCGGGAATAACAATCACACCGTAGTTTTTCCCAACGGCAGCCCTTCTGACAATGCCGTCACAAATCACACGAGACAGATGCCTCAGGGTCATCCCATAGGCATTATAATCGATATCATTCTTTTTTGCCGCTTCTTCAATTCTTTTTTCATCGATGTAATCACAAAGATCTTCACCAATAAGGGTCATATTGGCATGGGTCTGCAGGGCAACTTCAAGTGCCAGATGGCTCGCGACTCTTCCCATCACCTTACAGATGTGCCAGTATTTAACATCTGAACTGCTGTCCGTGCACAGATTGCTGATAGAATTTGAAAATGCCCTTGCGGCGGTGTGAAAACCGAATGACATGGCGCATAAAATATGACCATTCGCGTCTCTGACCTGTATATCGCCATCAATGGTTTTAGGAACGCCGATGACCTGGATACCGTCTTCGATCATTTCCTGGGCCAGAAATGCTGCATTGGTATTTGAATCATCCCCCCCGACGATGACTAGGGCATCCAGCCCAAGCCTTTTGCAGGTTTCCTTGGACAGGGACATCTTCTCTTTGGTGTCTATTTTCGTCCTGCCGGTTTTTATCATGGTAAAGCCGCCAAGGTTTCTGTACGCATCAACAAGGCTGCCGGTTATTTCAATGGCTTCATTTTCGACAATTCCATCCGGGCCCATCAAAAAACCATAAATTTTGGTTTTCGGATTTGCCTTTATTGCAGCATTGTATAATCCTGCAATCACATTATGTCCGCCAGGAGCCGGACCCCCTGAAAATACAATGCCGATATGTCGTTTTTTGCAGTATCTATCTTTAAAGGATTCTTCAGAAGAATCAAGGCCCACAAGGGTCTGAACATTATTATGTATGATGTGCGGCAATAGTTTCCTTGCTTCCTTATCAATATTGAAGTCAAAACGATCATCATCCTTCAGCAGAGTGTAAGGGCTTTTAAATACTTTGCATTCGGGGGGGACATATTTCCTTCTCTCAATCAACTCCTGGTTAATATTGCTTGTCGCTACCTGAACCTCAGGATTTTTTAGCAAAACTTCAATATTATGGGGATCTTTATCTTTCATGTTACCACTCCATTCAATACAATCATTTTCGCTCCGCATGCCATCACAATGGCAATGACGCTTTTCGCTATTTACCAATACTATCTGTTCTCCAATGTTTGTGTCAAGATTATTCAGATGATATCAAACCAGGCTCGTGCTCGAAACGCTTATTAAAATATCTTGATTTCTCCAGGCCTGCTTGTTACTAAATGATCATTAACCTGGCAATTGAAAGGTCATTCCGGCCTTAGCGTCTCAAAGAGTCGGAATCCATAACCTAACCCGGACAAGCCTCGCAAACGGGACAGGCCGGTCGCAGTTAAACGGACTTGTCCGCCTGTGCAGTGTGGCGGAGATCCCGTCTGATTCAGATTTCCCCAATAGGCTAACCCTATAATGAAAAAGAAAAAAACATTATTTCAACTATTTGTTTTAATGGTTGTCATTTTTTTCATGTTCTGTTCATCCGTTGTTTGCAGCGACATCGAACTTGCCAAAAAGTCGACCCTGGAAGCCATCCTTAAAAAAGGTGAGCTTTGGGTCGGTTTAGATTCCGGGTACATGCCTTTTGAAATGACGAACCAAAAAGGAAGATATGTCGGCTTTGACATCGATATCGCCAAAGAAATTGCCAAAGCCATGGGCGTTAAATTTGTTCCGGTCAATACGGCATGGGACGATATTATTCCTTCTTTGACCACCGGCAAATTCGATATCATCATCAGCGGTATGACGGTTACCCAGGAAAGAAACCTCAAGATAAGCTTTGCCGACCCGTATATCACTGTGGGCCAGACCATTTTGATCAACAAGAAACATGAAAGGAAAATTAAATCATATAAAGATCTGAATTATCCAAAGTACATTGTAACCTCCCAGTCCTCAACCACCGGCGAGCAGGCTGCAAAAAACCTGATTCCAAAATGCACTTACAAATCCTTTAAAACGGAAAACGAAGCCGTCCTTGAAGTGATAAACGGCAATGCTGATGCATTTGTCTATGATCTGCCTTTTTGTGTTGTTGTGATGGTCATGCAGGGAAAGGACAAACTTATTTTTCTTGACAAACCGTTTACGTATGAACCGCTTGCTTGGGCGATTAGAAAAGGTGATCCTGATTTTTTAAACTGGCTGAACAATTTTTTAAGACAGATCAAAAACGACGGGCGATATGACAGAATCTACAATAAGTGGATAAAAAGTACAGACTGGATCAAGAATGTTCAACAACTGGATTGAAATCCTCATTTGCAATCAAAAAGGAAACCATCATGAAAGATAAATATAAACCAAAATATAAAACGCGTGAGGGGAGTGCGGTTGAACTGATATGCCTCAAATGTAGACGCACAGAAATTCTTTACGTGCCTGCTGAAGAAGTCCCCAAATGTCCGGACTGTAATGTCCGAATGACAATAAACGAAGTCTTAACAGAAGGGAAATCCTACTAATAATGGCTTAACATCTGATCTTTACAGGATTCAGGTGACACATCATCAATCGTGTCCACCAAATTGGAAGCAAACACGCAAAAGGAGGGTCAAGTTATGAAGAAAGGTTTTATTTTCGGTATGGTTGCTATCCTAGTTGCATTTTTTATGGTCTCTACATCTGCATTGGGGGCCGATATCGAGCTTGCCAAAAAATCGACGCTGGAATCGATCTTGAAGAAAGGCGAGCTTCGGGTCGGTTTTGAAGCCGGATATATGCCCTTTGAAATGACGAACAAAAAAGGGAAATTCGTCGGCTTTGACATCGATATGGCAAAAGAGATGGCCAAGGCCATGGGCGTTAAATTTGTTCCGGTCAATACGGCATGGGACGGCATCATTCCTTCGCTCATCACAAATAAATTCGACATCATCATGAGTGGAATGACCGTAACCCAGGAAAGGAATCTCAAAATCAATTTTGCCGACCCCTATATTATTGTGGGACAAACCATTTTGATAAATAAAAAGCATAAAGGAAAAATAAATTCTTATAAGGATCTGAACAATTCCGAGTACATCGTAACATCTAAACTCGGAACCACCGGCGAGCAGGCTGTAAAAAGACTGATTCCAAAATGCACCTACAAATCCTTTGAAACCGAGCCTGAAGCGGCCTTAGAGGTGGTTAACGGCAAAGCGGACGCTTTTGTGTATGATCTCCCCTACTGTGTTGTATTTATGGGCCAGCAGGGTGTCGGCAAACTGGTCTTTCTCGACAAGCCGTTTACCTTTGAACCGCTGGCCTGGGCGGTTAAAAAAGGTGATCCTGATTTTATGAACTTTCTGAACAACTTTTTAAATCAGATAAAAAATGATGGCCGCTACGACAGAATCTATAATAAGTGGATCAAGAGTACCGGCTGGATTAAAAATGTTCAGTAAAATTAACGAAACATCGAATGGTCAAGCTTTGAGTCTTTTGGCAAGTTAAGATAGTCAAAGGAATTTTACGAATCTGGAGCGATGGAGTGCTGGAGTTTTGGATCTTTTTCATTACTCCAGTACGCCAACACATCCGTACTACCTGGGTTTTTCACGGAAAATAAAACGTTCAATTTATTAAGATGCCAAAGATAATCAAACCAATATATGAGGTAACCAGATGGGTTCATCGGTAGCTTTGAAACGTTCGAAACAGGGGAATCACTATTACTTCTGGGTGGGTGTTTTTTTCTTTATTGTAATAAGTGTTGTCCTATCCCTCTACTTTTCAGCGCTTCAGATTGATTATACCTGGCGATGGTATCGTATCCCAAAGTACTTTGCCTATCAGGAACAAGTTGAAATCAAAGCGGAGATAGACGGCGAAGCTGTAAATATTTTAAAAAAAGGCAAGGAAGCCGTTGTTCAGGTTAAAGGCCTCGAAGGAACAGAATCGTATACCTTTCCTGAGAGTGCCTTAGAAATAGAAGAAGGCGATACGATCTACTATGGTGACGTACTGGGCACTTATAAAAAGTGGCGTGTGGGCATTCTATTAGAAGGACTCTGGCTGACCTTAAAGGTGAGTATCATCGCTATTTTTTTTGGCATTCTCATCGGACTGTTCACCGGTCTTGCACGAATTTCTTCCAATCCGGCCCTAAAGTGGTCTGCGATCACCTATATTGAGATGATCCGGGGCTCACCCCTATTGGTGCAGATTTTTATATGGTATTTTGTCCTTGGTACACTGATCAACAATCTCCTTACCAAGCATGGAATCGGGCAAATTCCCCCCCTGTGGTTCGGGGTTGCAGCACTGGCCGGTTTTACAGGCGCATATGTGGCAGAAATGGTACGTGCCGGTATCCAGTCCATCCATCGTGGTCAAACTGAAGCCGCCCGATCCCTGGGCATGACATATGTGAAGTCCATGCGTTACGTAATTCTTCCTCAGGCCCTGCGTCGAATTCTTCCGCCACTTTCGGGTCAGTTCATCAGCCTCATTAAAGATTCCTCACTGCTGGGCATCATCGCAATTCGTGAGTTGACAAAAGCAACACGTGAGGTTGTTACAACCAGCCTGCAACCATTTGAACTCTGGTTTGTATGTGCGCTTTTATATCTTGTATTGACATTTTCACTTTCAATGTTGTTACAGTATCTTGAAAGGAGGCAACTGGCGGTATGATTGATGTTAAAAATATTTCCAAAACCTTTATAAGCCATTCAACCGAGGTTAAAGCCCTGGTTAATGTAACGGCTAGAATCGATCCAGGAGAAGTCGTTGTTGTTTTAGGGCCGTCAGGGTCGGGCAAAAGTACGTTCATCAGATGTCTTAATTATTTGAACGTTGCTGATGAGGGAAGTATCATTATTGACGGCATCGACATCCTTGATCACAAGACCGACATCAACAAAGTGCGTGCTGAAGTCGGCATGGTGTTTCAATCTTTCAATCTGTTTCCCCATAAAACCGTCCTTGAAAATGTAACGCTGGCACCCATTGTGGTTCGAAAAAAACCCAAAGATGAGGCCATAAAGAAAGGAATGGCACTTCTTGAAAAGGTGGGCATACAGGAAAAGGCCAACGTATATCCGGACCAATTGTCCGGTGGACAGCAGCAGCGGGTTGCCATCGCCCGTGCTCTGGCCATGGAACCCAAAATTATGCTTTTTGACGAACCGACATCTGCATTGGACCCCGAGATGGTCGGTGAAGTTCTTGATGTGATGAAAAATCTGGCCAGCGAAGGAATGACGATGGTGGTGGTTACCCATGAAATGGGATTTGCAAGAGAAGTCGCAGACAGGGTTATTTTCATGGATGAAGGCGCCATCGTAGAAGTCGGCACACCTGAGCATTTCTTTAAAAATCCCACCCATGAAAGGACCAAGCTATTTTTGAGTCAGATTCTATAAATAAGTGATCTATAATCTAAAATTCTCGTATAGAGTTTACACACTCCTTTGATATGTGTTAATCTTCCATCATACTTAATGAAACCTTTGTAATCCAACCCCTTTTGCCCGGATTTCCATCAACCTTAACAACATCCAAAAATAGCGGGGTGAACAGATGGATTTTTCGTTAATTCTGAGACGGTTAAAAACAAGCGGCTCCTACTATATTTCCATAGGCATATTTATTGTACTCGTCATAGGGATTGCCTCATCCCTTTATTATTCTGCGCTGAAAATCGACTATGTATGGAGATGGTTTAGAATTCCCCAGTATTTTTTGTATCAAGATCAAGTTGAAATCAGAACTGAGATCGAGGGTGAGGTAGAATCCATACTATTAAAAGACAAAAAAGCCACAATTCGGGTAAAAAGCGACGGTGAAGCCGAGTCTTACACCGTCCCGGACGTTGATATCAGGGTCGATGAGGGGGATCTGATTTCTCCCGGAGATATATTGGCCACGTATAATAAATGGCGAATCGGAATATTAATGGAAGGTCTCTGGCTGACGTTAAAGGTCAGTATTATCGCCATTGTTTTTGGCATACTCATCGGTCTCTTCGCCGGCATTGCACGCATATCATCCAACCCCGCATTAAAATGGTCCGCAATAACCTATATCGAGTTTATCCGCGGGTCGCCCCTGCTGGTACAAATTTTTATCTGGTATTTTGTTCTGGGCACACTGATCAATAACATCCTTGTCAGAAAGGGGATCGGCCAGATCCCACCACTGTGGTTTGGTGTCGCAGCCCTGGCCTGTTTTGCCGGAGCGTACGTGGCCGAAATGGTAAGAGCGGGCATCCAATCCATCCATTTCGGTCAAATTGAAGCCGCCAATTCTTTGGGAATGACATATGTTCAGTCCATGCGATATATTATTCTTCCCCAGGCCCTAAGGCGAATCCTGCCCCCCCTTGCCGGCCAGTTCATCAGCCTCATAAAAGACTCATCTTTGCTCGGCCTTATCGCAATCCGGGAATTGACCAAAGCAACTCGCGAAGTGATCACAACCAGCCTTCAACCCTTTGAACTCTGGTTTGTATGTGCTATTTTATATCTTGTTTTGACCTTTTCGCTTTCAATGTTCGTGCAGTATCTGGAAAGGAGAACCCAGGTCACCTGATTGTTTGTATCGATTAAACTTTTTCAAACGATTATCACTTCAGGTATAACGTAGGCACTAACACATTAGGGTTCCTGGCGGTCTGTCTATTGGGGATTGGATGTGTTCGTCACAGCCGGCTCGATGATCTTTACCGGTGCTTTGAGTGTTCTCTTTAGTATACCCATGGCGCGCGAACCAACAGCGGAAGGGGAAAGGGCCCTAACCTTGGGGTTCGAAATATCCCCTTTGACTTTAACCGGGATGGCAATCAGCGTCCCTTGGAAAATTTGACCAAGCACGGGTATTTTATTGAGTAGAGCGTCGACCGCTTTAAAAGGGGATACCAATAAAGTGAGATCCATTGACTGTTTGAACAGGCTAAACTCACCTTCTGTAGCCACGATATCCAGAGACTCGGCATCTAAATAACCTTCGGTTAAAATGAATTTGCCGTCCTGCATATAAAATTTGATGGAACATGATTAAAAATGAAAATCATTCCTATCCAAATCCGGAACATCGCCTTTTACGAGTTTGTTTTTTTTGAGAAATGAAAAAATATTAGTGAATGTTCCAACCTTACCAACATTATAGATACGTCCGTCCTGAATCGTAATCTCTAAATCGCCTTTCAGTTTGCGGAGCAGCTCATCAGCAGTTTTCCCTTCCGTATTTACAGCCCCGGTCACCTGATATTTGCCTTCCATTCTTTCTGAGGCTTGTTTTCCTAACAGGCAGCCTGAAATATATTGAATCTCTTCCGGTGAAGAACTCGGAATGATTTCCAACCATATGCCGTTTGGTGAAAATTTAACAGTGCCGGGAGTTTCGATGCCGCACAGTCTGGCTTCATTGATTCGCATGGTCAAATTGTTTTTTTCAAGCACCAACGTCGCGCGGTATGGCGTCCAGGTATAAAAACCGTATTTCAGCCGTTCGGTATCGATGTGGACGATTCCCTGGAAAAAACTTAGAAACGATGCTTCATCCTTCTTTGTTTTCTTGCCGTTGTCTTTGAACAGGGTTTCCAACTTGGCCACGTCGATTTCTTCCGCTGCTGTGTTCATTTCCAGAAAGATGCTGCCGGGCTTGAAGGTCAAATGACCATCCAGTTCAAACCGATTGTCCAACCAGTCTATATCGGCTTCATGAATTGTCACTTTCTTTTCCGAGGCGCTCAAGGTGGTGTGATCAATACGGAGCGGGCCGACGCCTTTAAATGGCAGAAAAACTTGGCGTGCTTCCAGATTCCCCTTGACCACGGAATTCAAGGGTTGCTTTGAATCGATTTGGGCCTGAAGATCTCCTTTGATGATTCCCTCCAGGAATTGATTTTTCTTCCAAAAATGATCAAGGGTGGCTTTGGCCAGATTTCCTTTAAAGGAAAGATCCGTGACCTTTGCTTTGGACTTGTGGTTCAGGACAAATTCAGCGTCCGAAGCATCATCGTGAACGGTCAGTTTTCGGATGTCGATTTCATCAGGCGTAAACCGCATGTCGGCTGTAACCGTTGGACCGTTTGAAGTGGTCATGCTGCCGGCAGCGGCGATTTTACCGGACCGATTCCATTCAACATCCAGGCGTTTAAAATTAATGGGCGGCTTGAGGTGGTATTGGTCTGGAATCTTGATTTTATGGGTCAGCCACTGGGCAAAGTCCGGTCCCATTTTACCGTTGCCGCTAAATTTAAGTTTGTTAACACCTTCCATATCGCCAATGATCCGGGCGGAAAAATCGGTTTTCAAATCGAGCATCTTCGCCCGTATTTTAGAAAGCTTTAACGATTCCGGTACAAGTTTGAAATGTCCCTTGGATAAAACCAGTGTTTTGGGAAGATGGGTGGTCTTCACGGCCAGGTTTTGTATGTCTCCGAAGATATTAAAGCGCCAGGCTGAAAGACTCGAAAAGGGACCTTTCAGGTCCAGAGCAGAGACGGCGATCGATCCGTTTACTGCTTCGATGGTCTTCAGGGACTCTGCCAAGTTTGCCTGGTCTTTCAGCCAGGGATAAATTTCGGACAGGGCAATGGTGCCGGCGCCGGTCTGAACTTCAAGTTCAACAGTATCTCCCCAGTTTATCCGGCCGGACATTTTGGAAAATTGTGTGTTCTGCATCTGCACACTCAAATCGCCGACTCGAATCTCATCGCCTTTGAATTGAAAGCGCCCGCCTTTGATTGCCAACGGTTGGGGCAGGCGATTGTAGCGGGCCCTGAGGTCGAATTCGGACACATCGATTTGAACGCTGATGTCATTTAGATTTTCGCCCAAAATCAGTTTTCCGTTTCCCATGCCGGTTAGGTGCTCAATTCGGGAAAGTTCGGACTTGAATTGTTTGTTATCGATTACGCGATTCAAAATCGACGGCAGCTCTGCCAGATCTGCGTTCACGTCGATCTCCAGATGAAAGGGTTTGACATCACCCACCAGTCCGATTTTCAGTGAACCTTGCCGGCTCTTTGTTTTTCTGTAGTTGGCCCGGATATTTTCAGCCGTTAAAATACCATTTTCGATGATCGCATGCCCGTAGACGTTTGTTAAATCCAGGTTCACCGTAGGGATAAAGATGGCGCCGTCTGTCATATCTCCGTCAATGCGCCAGTGTTCGAACGCCGACAAATCCGCCCAATCCTTGCCCTGGACTTCGGCCTTTATCGTCGAAATCTGACCGCCTTTGACGAAGTCAAACACCTCCCGGATATCGGGAATATGTCCCCCCAACGACAGTGCCGTGGCCCGAACGGCATTGGCATTGATGTTCTGACCGGTTATCTGCAGGTGAACACCAGCAGTTTCGGAAGAGTCCACCAACAGTTTGCCGACCAGGGATAGTTGTGGATGATCAAGATCCAGGCGGTCGATTTGAAGCGCCATCTGCGAAGGGGAAAAGTTAAAGCGCCCATTCAAAAAGGCAGGGCCTATGTCGGCCCGGTAGGTATCGTTTTGCACCTTAAGCATAGAGGTGCGGCTTTCAAAGTCACCTTGCCAGTTACTCCAGCCTTGCGATTGAAACTGCAGGGTCAAATCGACGCTGCCGTCGGTAATTTTCAAATCGGAGTCTGGTGGCCAGTAGGCCATGAGCGGATGAGTCTCAAGCCCTTGCAAGAATACCTTCCCGTCCAAATCCAAGGTGCTGGGGTCCAACTCGCCGTTCCAAACGATTTTTTGGATAAAAGAAAAACTGCAGGTCAGATCCACTGCCACCCGCTTCTCGGTGACCTCCAGGCGAGCGGTGATATTTTGCCACTCCAAAGGAGCCTTGTCTTGCTCTAACACCCTCAGATGGCCGTCATCAATTGCCACTTCCACATCTTTGACCACAGCAACCAGCGCCCCGAGTCCCTCCTTGATCTGTTGGCGAAGGTCGCCGCTCCCCTGGAAGGAAGCACCCTTTTCTGATTTGTGCCGAAACGATATGGGAAGCCTCAGTTCAAAATCGGGCTGCTTCAGCTTCAGATCGGCAACCTCCAGACGGGCAACTAAAAGAGCGCTCAGCCTTGGAAACACCCTCACTTCTACCCATTTGCCCCGGACGGAATCCTGGATAGCCATTTGGCCTTTGGAGATAACCACATGGGGTCGAGGCAGTAAGCCCAAGCGGATTTGTTCAAAGTCGACTTCGCCCTCTATGGCTTGGGAAGCGGCCTTTTCAATTTTGGCTCTTATTGCATCCGTATTTACCAAAGCGGGTAATAAAATCAACAGGCCGGCGATGACCGCCACAGCCACGAATATGATGCCTATGATGATATTTTTTAGTTTGATCTGTGATCTTTGTTCACTCATTTCGCGTTCAAAGGTTCCTCCAGGTAGTACACATATATTTTTCGTTTACCTATTACCTGAATTTTGCACGAGTCGGAGGTTTTCATATGCAAGATTCAGGTGTTATATTATGGTGCAACCGGACAGATTCGAAACTTAGGCTTTTAACCTTCCCACCAGATACCCGTCCATCAACAAATGTATCATATGATGCAACACACACACAACAAGGGCAAGTCCGTATTGCGGAAAAAGAGAAACCTGCAAAATTACTGAAAGGGGCAGGGTTTTTTGTCCGCCCATAAAAATAACGCTCTCCCGGCGGCCCTTGCCGAGCTTTAAAAATCCTGTAAAGATGCCGGCTGCCCCCAACAGTATTCCGTGGAAGCTAAAAACCAACAAAAAAACGATTCCCACCGATGCGCCGCTGTTTAGAATCGCATCCCTTGCCTGGGACATGGCCATCCAGACAATGGCCAGCACCAAAAACTGGTTCAACATTTGCAATCCATGGACAAATCGATCCACAAACGATTCAGCAAAAATTTTTACGGCCAAACCTAAACCAAGCGGTAAAAGAACATAAAATCCGAGCTTAATCATGATGGAAAGCTTGTCAATGACGACAACCGTTGACCCTCCCACCAGATTTAACAATAAAGAGAGTACCACCGGTATGGTAAAAACGGCAAGTCCATTGGCCAGTATGGTGATGACCAACGCCTGTGCCATATTGCCGCCGGCAGCGCCTGTCATCACAACGCCGCTGCTCAATGTTGTGGGCATAACGGCAACAAGAAAAATTCCTATGATAACCCCTGTATCCAGTGGAATGGCGCCAAACAACGCACCGATAACCGGTGCAACCCAAAATATGACGATCAGGGCGGCAATGATGCCCTTTATATCCATCACACCCGATCTTATCTGCCGGGCATTTAAAATCAAACCGGAAAAAAAGAATATCAGGACAATCACACCATCCGGCCCCCGATGTATTTTTAACCATCTCCCAATGCTCGAAACCGTCTCGCTGGTATCTCCCACCGTCACAACAAAAACAAGAAGAAGACCGATGAGAAACCAGTATTTTTTGATTAAATCAGACAAAATTAACCACTCCAGTGCTATCGTGGATCTTAAGTTTCGGATACTTTAAACCATCTCAAAGTTTTGTTTGTACCCTTAACAGGTTGAGCGTATCAACTCAAGTTATGTGCCCAAAATTAAATAACTCAAATTTCGCACCCTTCATTTTCAGCAACGCCAATACATCGTAGCAGGCCTTTTAGCAATGTTTGGGTTCGAGACTTAAGGTATTAATTCCATAAAGAAAATTTTTCTGTTGCAAATCTTTTTTGTTTAACATAAAAATGCAGATCAAAAAAACACAGACAGAAATCTCGATTCCACCACATATTGTATTCAGATAACTAAAATTATACCTCCCATTGTGTTTTTCCCTTTACAAACAGATAAATCCTTGATATTTATTTTAAGATTAAACTCAATAAAAGAAATGGGATAGGCAGAAAATGATAACAGGAGAGTTAATTGCATGAAACTAAAAAAACTGGAAATAAATGGATTTAAATCCTTTGTTGACAAAGCCAGTATTCAATTTCCTCCGGGTATTTCTGCGGTTGTGGGTCCCAATGGCTGTGGCAAAAGCAATATTGTCGATGCAATAAAATGGGTTATGGGGGAGCAAAGTGCCAAACAGCTCCGCGGCAAATCCATGGAAGACATCATTTTTTCAGGCTCGAACGGGAAACCGGCATTGAATATGGCTGAGGTTTCACTCACCCTTGCCAACGACAACGGCACGGCACCCGAAGAACTTAAAGACTTTACCGAAATCATGTTGACCCGCCGGCTTTACCGTTCCGGAGAAAGCGGCTATTTTATTAACAAGCAGCCCTGTCGGCTAAAGGATATACATAATATTTTTCTAGGTAGCGGTTTGGGGTCGAAATCCTACGCCGTCATTCAGCAAGGAAGTATCGGCGCAATGACGGATGCCGGGCCGGAAGAAAGAAGGATTCTCATTGAGGAGGCTGCAGGAGTTACGAGATATAAATCACGTAAAAAAGAAGCCTTGAGCAAAGTCAGAGCCACAAACGAAAATATCTTGCGTGTCAGTGACATTATCACGGAAATTAAACGACAGATGGCGGGTCTTAAACGCCAGGCAAGAAAGGCCGAACGTTATAAAAAATATCAAAAACGCATCAGGGAACTCGATATTTGTCTTGCACTCCATCATTATGATGAATACACACGTCAAATAGATGAAGCCGATGCGCTGTTAAAAGATCTAAGCAATACAGACATTGAACATTCAACCCGGTTGAAAAAGCTGGATGCGGCGCTTGAAAAAATCAAGTTCGATCGCACTGCAAAAAATCAGGAAATTTCAGATCAAAAATCCTGCATATTTGAAACACAGCGAAATATAGACCGGATGGAAAATGACAAGGCCCATCTTTTCAAAGATGTTGAAAGGCTTACATACGAATTCGTTGAACTCGAATCCGCCCGTAAAAACCTTGAAGAAAAAAACAGGGATCTAACGGCCGAGGTTCAAGGGGGTGAAAACCAGAATATAAGTATTCAAGCTGAGATAACATCCGTAAGATCGACCCTCGACAAAGAGCAATCAGCTTCGCAAGATATAAAAGATGAACTCTCTTCGCTAAATCAAGAGCTTGAAACCTGCAAAGCAAATTTGATGGACCTTGTCGCCCGGGAAGCTCAATATAAAAACATCTATCAAAACGCAACAAACAGCAAGGAAAGCCTGAAAAGACGACTCAAAAGGATAGATGAGGAAGAACTTACAACACGCCGAAAGGTTTCCGAACTAAAGGACAAAAACAACAGGGCCAAAGAACATCTGAGTTCATACAAAACAGAAATTGATGATCTGAGAAATCGCACCGACATCATCCAAAAACAACTCCACGAAAAAAATACAGCCCTGGGAGAACAGGTCAAGCTGGCTCAAACCCTCGAGCTTGAACGAAACAAAGTCAGATCATCTCATACCGCACTTAAGAAAATGGAAGGCAACTTCGAGTGGTACAAAGATGGCGTCCGGGCGCTAATGAAAAAAAGTCAGGCTGTCAAAAAAGACGGGTCATCCGACAGTCCACAAAAAGAGGTCAATGACGGTATTTTGGGACTTATGGCGGATATCCTTGAACCGGAACCTTTCTATGGAACTGCGGTGGAGGCCGTCCTTGGAGAATCCTTGCAATACATCCTTGTTGAAAATCAAGAGACTGCTGTCGGCTCCATCGATTATCTTCAGAAAACCGGAGCGGGACGCAGCGGTTTTATTCCGGTTACATCTGTCAAAAATATGAAATCGAGCCCAAATCATCAACCGGATCACCCAAAATATCTTTTAAACCATGTTGCCATAAAACCAGGATTTGAACAGATCGCAGAAGCGCTCTTAGGACATGTTGTCGTGACAACCGATATTAAAGAAGCCATAGACATTTTCAACAGCAACGGTAAATTACAAACCGTTGTTTCCCAAAACGGTGACTTAATTTCTCATCAAGGTATTTTGGTGGGTGGCAGTAAAGACAATTTATCAGGCATCCTTGCAAAAAAACAGGAAATCAAAGATATTGCAAGTAAAATCATTAAGTTAGATCAAAAACTTCATTCGGCTCGAAACCATCAAAAAGAACTGGAATCTGAAGTTAGACATATTGAAAGCAACCTGCAAAAGCTCCTGGAATCGGAAAACAAAGCCAGGCATAACGAAGTCGAGGCTGAAAAGGCGCTTTATAAAGCATCCGAAGATCTTAAAAACGCCCTTAGGCATCTTGAAATTGTTCAACTGGAACAGGAGCAGCTTTTGGGTGAAGAATCTGATGTTGACGAAGAAGTCGCAAAATACAATAAGGACGTATCTGAAATTGAAAATCAGGTCAAAAATGCTCAGGACCTCGTTTCCGAAAAACTGGAACAAATCAGCATTGTATCGTCCGATGTGGAAGCGTTCAATCAGAAAATCATCGATCTCAGGCTTGAACTCACCGCTTTAAATGCCAAACTGGAAAACAGCAATAACACGTTAAAGCGTCTGAAAGAATTCCAAAACGATGGGATTCAAAGGATCGAACAAATTTCAAAAGAGCTTATTCAAAAAAAACAAAGAACGCACCATTTAGAAGAAAAAATACAAGAATATGAACAGACGCTTTCCGGCATGTATGATGACATGAAACTGCTTGAGAAAGCACTTGAAAATAATGAGGCAGATTACAATGCAATTGATGCAAAGCTAAAAGAAAGCGACAGTACCCTATCAGAGATCCAAAACGAGCGAGAAAAAATTCTTCAAAAAATACGAATGGTTGAGCTTGAGCAGTCGCAACGGCTGATTAAACGTGAAAATATTTCCATCCGACTGGAAGAAAGCTATCATAAACCGATTCCGGTTCTCAGATCAGAATTTGAAGACCCTGAAATCGGCAATGATTTACATTTAGATGAAATAGAAGATGAACTCACACGAACCAAAAATAAAATAGCAAAATTTGATGATGTTAATCTGGGTGCCATAAAGGAGTATGAACAGCTCAAAGAACGATTTGATTTTCTCACCGAACAGCGTGAGGATCTTGTAAAAGCAGTCGGTGATCTTCACAAGGTGATTAACAAAATAAACAGAATCAGCCAGGAGCGATTTCTTAAGGCTTTCGACGAGGTCAACAATAAATTGAAAGAAGTGTTTCCCCGTCTTTTCGAAGGCGGTTCCGCCAGACTTGTCCTTACAGAACCTGACGACCCCCTTGAAACCGGTGTAGAGTTTATGATACACCCCCTCGGGAAAAAGCTGACAAGAATGAGCCTTCTTTCCGGCGGAGAAAAAGCACTCTCCGCCATCGCGTTGATCTTCTCGATTTTTTTAATTAAACCGGCAACTTTTTGTCTCATGGATGAAATTGATGCGTCCCTCGATGAGATCAATGTCTTTCGTTTTAATGATTTGTTGCAAATCATCGGGGAAAAATCCCAGATAATAATGATAACACACAATAAAAAATCAATGGAATTTGCAGATACACTTTTCGGTATAACCATGGAAAAAAAGGGGGTTTCCAAAATCGTATCGGTTAACTTAAACCCCGAAGAAAAATGACAGGTTAACCATCTCATCCATATGGTTTCATCTTTCCGCCGGTCGAAGATGCCGCTTGCGGTGAGGCGGACAAGAACAATTTTTTCCCGGCCTGCTACACATTATTGGCGTTGCTGAAAATTAAGGGTGCAAAACTTGAGTTATGAATTGTTGAATTTCCGAGACGTTTAATTATGGCACTCAACTGGTTCAAAAAAAAACACACACAAGCAGGAAGAAAAAACATCTTCTGATCAGAAGATCGATGAAGCTTCGGAAGTATTTGAAACTGAAGATGTTGCTGATACCCAACCTTTTGGAAACAATGATGACCGTGAACACCAAAAATTAGAAAGCGAAATACCCCCTCCTCCTCAGGCCAATGAAAAGGAGATTGATCAGGCTGATTCTAAAAAACCATCGGGAATTTTTAAACGTTTAAAAAGCGGTCTCTCCAAAACCCGCAAACTCCTTTCAACCGATATCAATGAGCTCTTTGCCGGCAATAGAAAAATTGATGATGAATTACTGGAGGAACTTGAAGAACTATTAATCACTTCTGACATTGGGGTTCAGACAACCATGGACCTTATTCAGAGCATCTCCATAAAATCTTCAGAGATATCGGGGCCCGATCAACTCAAAAATATACTTCGAGAAAAAATTCTGGAATTGCTGGACGCCACAAAGAAGCCGTCTCAAGAAATTGTGGACAAACCCCATGTCATCATGGTCATCGGTGTCAACGGTGTTGGTAAGACAACCACTATCGGAAAATTGGCCGCGAGATTTTCTTCTTCGGGAAAGAAGGTGATCATCGTCGCCGCCGACACGTTCAGGGCTGCAGCAATAGAACAGCTGACGATATGGGCCGATAGGGCCGGTGTAGACATCATAAAGCACAAAGAAATGTCAGATCCCGCGGCTGTTGCATATGACGGTATTCAAGCTGCTGTTGCCAGAAATGCGGATATTGTTCTTGTGGATACCGCAGGAAGGCTTCATACCCGGAAAAACCTGATGGAAGAACTTAAAAAAATAAAGCGCACCATTTCAAAAAAGCTTCCCGGATCGCCCCACGAGATACTTCTGATTCTCGATGCAACAACCGGTCAAAACGCTTTGTCCCAAGCCGAATTATTCAATGACGCCCTCGATGTCACGGGAATCGCCCTTACTAAACTTGATGGAACAGCCAAGGGCGGGATTGTTGTCAGTATCTGCAATGCTCTTGAAATTCCTTTAAACTATATCGGGGTTGGGGAAAAAATTGAAGATCTCCAGGAATTTGATCCAATTGAATTTGTGGACGCTCTTTTTTAAATCCAGAATAATTTTTACCTTAAATTTTTTTCTGGCCTGCGACATCAAAGGCTTTTAAACCATATTCGGGTACGAAACTTGAACATAACTTTTTCATACGGCTTACTTGGCCTCATCTATACTTGATCTGACCGACTCCGAAGGCAAATTAAAACTTCTATTGACACTTAGGGATATCCAGACATTTCAAAAGCCATTTTATGTGCAAATACGTTGGATAGCTCAAGGATTAAAACAGTTCCGATTCGTGTGGTTTCCATTACGTATACGCGATTTGCCCCCTTTACAGATATCATTGTACGACACAGGATATTTAAATGGTACACACCAAGTGATCCGATAGCAGGTATTCAAAGGTTGGATAATAAGAAAGGCAGGGCCACATTAATGACCCTGTCTTCGTTTTTTAAGCTTTGGTGTTTATTTAATCTGTTCCTAATGGGATTACACCGACACTAATTTCTTTTATTTCTGCAATATTTTCCAACAGAACATTGATTTGATTGGATATCTTCTTTTCTTGAGATAAGTCCGATTCGACTCTTATATAGACAACTGCATCTTTGCAGTTTACAATGGCTTCAGGAAATTTATGTACTATAGCTGAATAAGCTTTAGCAGCTAAAAACTTATCTGTTGAAATCATTCGAGATTCAGAAGTTGTCTGAAAACTAGGTAGAGTTGCGATATTAAATAAAATCTCAACCGCATCATCCACCTTTAAATTATCAATTTGTAAGACAACATCATAAAGTTCACAATTCATCGTATCGATTCCATAAAGGCTTATGCCCCATTTTCGCCTTTCTTCATCATCTTTTATCAAGAGGTCACGTGCATCTACTTCGGGAATATTCTCGCGTCTCATTTCCTCCTTTACTCTATCCTCTAAAGTTGCGTTAATTCTCACTTTTAGAACGTTTGGGATTCCTCTGGCAAAATAGTGCCCTGCCAGTCCATGATAGATTACGTTGTCTTTTTGAATATACCCTAAAAAAACTTCGTGAATGAAGGCGGTAAACTTTTCTTTTCCATATTGGAAACGATTAAAAAAAGAAGGGGCATCATGAAGTGCTCGGATAAGCTTTGCTTCTTTTACATTGAATTGGTCTGAAGCTTGCAAGAGAATCTCTCTTGAAATACAGTCATACTCTAATTTTTGAGCCAGTTTTTCCGCAATTTCTTTCCCCTTACTGTAACAACCTCTGGAAATTGTAATCACACCCATATAGACCTCCCTTTTATAGTCAAAAATATTCCTATGGAAATTATAAAGTCAATCACTTTTAAAGAATTACTTCAATAATTTCAAGAGCATTATCACACAACATTTGATACATGGATGTTAATGATCTTCAGCGGTACAAACTTATCTTCAAAAATGAGAAATGTCGTGTCTTTAAATACCTTCTGTATTTTTTCGCTGATTGTTTCTGCTACAAACGGTTTCACCTCGAATTTACTTACTCCTGCCTTGACTGTCGTCTGATACTGTTCGGTCTTTTAATTGCCGTCTCTTTTTGGGTTCACTTGGTCACAAGCAGGACATTTAATTAAATACTCGTCAGGTGAACACTTATATAAAGCACCACTTTGTAATCCAAATCCTCCTGATGTGGGTGTTATTTCGATTATTGTCTTGCACCCACAGTCTGAACATTTACCCTTTAAAACGATCATCTTTTTCTCTGGGTTAGTTTCAAACATTTTTCTTAATATTTTCATCATTATGTATTACTTCTTTTCGCTACTATTCAAGTCTTATCAAAAAATATTAATTAAAGTGAAGATTTGTAGCTTATAAATTTGCCAATTCCCTTTATAAATCACAGGAATTATAGGTCATATAGAGTTTTTATAACGCTTATCAATTTCAACTTCTTACTTTCCACAATTCATTTACCCGCTGGGATGTATATAAAGTCAGTCGCTTTGAGGTTCCAGACCAAATCTTTTGATTTTGCGCCAAAGTGACACCCGATCGATACCCATTATTTTTGCTGCTTTGGTTTTATTTCCCTCGCATTTGCCAAGTATCCATTTAATGTAGTTTTTCTCCTGATCCTCCAATGTTGGCAGGTCTGAATCGTTGCGGCGGTAGGTTTCAATAGAAAGATTGCTGATATATTCCGGCAAATAGCTGACTGTTATTTCCGGCCCGTTGGATAGAGCGACGGCCCGTTCAATGACATTTTCCAGCTCTCTGATATTCCCAGGCCAGCTGTATTGACAGAGCAATTCCATGGATTCTTTGGAAATATTTTGAGTATCTTTGTTCATGGCTTTACTTTTTAGATCCAAAAAGTGATGTGTTAGAAGCGGTATGTCGCCTTGCCGTTCGTTGAGTGAAGGAAGTTTTATGGTGATGACATTCAGACGATAAAACAGATCCTGCCGGAAATTACCTTTTTCCACATCCTCTTTGAGATCACGGTGGGTGGCGGCGATGAAGCGCACATCCACAGGAACAGGTGTCTCGCCGCCCACCGGCAAAACCTCCTTTTCCTGAATGACGCGCAATAGCTTCACCTGCATACTGAGAGGCATATCTCCGATTTCATCCAGAAAAACCGTTCCGCCGTCGGCCACTTTGATCAGGCCTGCCTTTGCCTTTGTGGCACCGGTAAATGCATCCTTTTCATGCCCGAACAGCTCATTGGCCATTAACTCCTCCGCAAATGAACCGCAGTTAAAGGCAATGAATTCTTTTTCAGAACGGAGACTAAGATGGTGGATGGATCGAGCGACCAGTTCCTTGCCGGTGCCGCTTTCACCGAGAATCAGGACATTGATGTCCGCAGGGGCAATCTGATGAATGGTTTTTTGAACATCCATCATAACATTGCTCTGCCCGACAATGTCGGAAATTTTCCGCTGTTTTTTGAGTATTTCTCTAAGTTCAATGTTTTCAAGTCGAAGCCGCCGTTTTAACAGCGCCTCTTTGGTAATCTGGCGAACTTCTTCAATCTTATAGGGTTTGGCGATATAATAGTAGGCGCCGTCATGCATGGCCTGAACCGACGTTTCGATGGTGGCATAGCCGGTGATCATAATGACTTCCGTGTAAGGCTGAATCTCTTTTGTCTTATACAACACCTGCATGCCGTCCATTTTCTCCATCTTCAGATCGGTGATCACCAGGTCGAAGCTTTTTGAGTGAAGCAAATCGATGGCTTTGCTTCCGTCGGCTACGGAAACGACATCGTAACCGGTTTTCATGAGAATATGCTCGAGATTCTTTCGTGCAATATCCTCGTCTTCAACAACCAGTATAACCTCTTTCTTTTTTTCCACGATGATCCTTCTATAAATCCCGTTGATCGGGCTGATGGAATGGTAAAAAACAGGTAAATGTCGTTCCTTTTCCGACTTCGCTGGAAACGGATATATTGCCGTTATGTTGTTCCATGATGCCGTAAGTGATGGAAAGTCCCAGCCCTGATCCCTTGCCGACTTCTTTTGTGGTGAAAAAAGGGTCAAAAATCTTTGTGATGATATTTTGAGGAATTCCTTCACCGGTGTCAATCATCTGAAAGGAAAATCCCTCTCTGTCAAATTCGTTCTTGGCCTTGATGGTAATTTCTCCACGGTCTTTTATCGCATGGACGGCATTTGTAATAAGATTGATTATAACGCTTCTAATACGTAGACCAACAGTGGCCTGTATGTTATCAGGCACCTCCACTTTAAGGCGTATATTATCCGGAATCTCCGATTTGATATGTTTAATTGCACTGTTAACCAGATCCAGAAAATTTACCTGTTTTAGGGTCAGAGTCCTTTCCCTGGCGAATTCCAATAGCGAACGAACGATGTCCTTTCCCCTTTCCACTTCTTTTTCAGCGCCCGTCAAAAGCTCTTTTTGATATTCCAGGTCCCTTTCTTCAAGTTCCTCGATGAGGATCTGGATCGATGTGGATATATTATTGAGGGGATTGTTCAATTCATGGGCCACCCCGGAGGTCAGTCTCCCCAATGAAGCCAGTTTCTGAGCCTGTATAAGCTGTTTGCTCCGTTTGTTCAGTTCGCTGATCATATTGTTCAAGCTGGCCACCAAAGATTCAAATTCATCTCCGGACTTTATTTCCGGTATATTCTCAAAATCTCCGCTGGCAATTTTGGTAATGGCGTTTTCGATGGTCTTTAGCGGACGATTGACATTAAAGACCAAAAAAAGGGCAACCAAAACCGAAAGGATAAATACAGGTATCAGCGCCAATAAATGAATGGTCTTAGATTTTCCGATCAGGTCCCGTGCAAATTCACTCTCCTTTTTTACGATTTTTTCAAGTTCACTGGTGAGAACTCTTCCCTGCTTTCGGATTAACTTAATGGTGTCCGGAGGGACCACCAATTGTCCTTCTTCCTGTAATTTTAGGAGATTTTCAAGAGACTCCTTGTATGTCACCAGTTCGGCAATCCTTTGATCGAGATTTTTGGCCAGGGTGTACTTCCCGTAGACTTTCAATATATTACGAAGGATATCCTCAGCCTGGCGGACATAGTCCAGGGCCTCTGCAATATTTTTTCTGTCAAAGGATAAAAAATAGTTTTTTTCATACCGGCGGGCTTCCAGGATGGCATTAAAAAGATCGTATTTTCTCTCGATGATCTGGATCTTCTGGTTGAGAATATACTGGCTGTAATAACTGCGCGCCCATGTCAACGCACTAAGACCGATAAATATCGCAAAAGCGAGAAAAACCTTCTCTCTGATACTGATTTTCATATCACCGTCATGAATTGATTAGAATTTTAATAATTTGAAAAAGCATCATTTATAGTTTAAATTTAGCCATCTATCTCAACATTACTTGAATATCGAATGCAGGACAAGAATTTTCGCATAATGAAGGTTCGTTCGTCATTAATCGGCTTCAGAGTTCATTAAAATACCCTGGCACCTCAGACTATTTTCATATTTTCTCTTGCTCATTCCAAATACAAGATTATTGAATCCCATAAAAGAAATAAAGAATGGTCAACTCCACCGCTAAAAAGAGGGCCGTCATGATGACGCCCGCCTTGGCATAGTCTACGGTTCGATACCCTCCGGGCCTCATGATGAGCGCATTGACCTGATGTGTCGGCAAGACAAACGTGTTGGACGCTGACAGCCCCACTACCAGTGCGGCCATTCGCGGATCACCGCCGGCCATAACCGCCATGTTCATACACAGCGGAACCAACAAAACCGTTGCACCCACATTGGAGACCACCAGAGTGAAAAAGGAGGTCATCACACCGACGGCAGCTAGAAGAACAATGGGAGACGGCTGGCCAAGCATTCCCAAGATAAATTTGGCAATAAAAGCGGCTGTTCCGGTTTTTTCAAAAGCCATCCCCAATGGAATCAGGCCTGCCAGCAAAAAAACCGTCATCCAGTCCACGGCATAATAGGCTTCATCCACCGAAAGCACGCCGGTGATGATCATTCCCAGGGCGCCGGACATCAAGGCTACTGAAAGCTGCGTCTTAAAAATAATGATTTGCGTCAGCGCCACTACCAGCCAGACAACGGCCAGTTTGGCCTTTTCAGGACGCATAATTTCACCTTCCAGGGCCGTGGCAAAGGTAAGCGCACGCGGGTGCGGCTTATTTCTAAGAATATGAAACCGGTCCCAGGGGCCGTGAAGCAACAGGGTGTCGCCCATTTTCAAGCGGACATGGGTCAGGCCGCTGTATATAATTTTTTGGCCTGTAAAAAGGGCTACCGGATTGACGCTGTATTGCTCTTTAAAGTTGATCTCGCTCATGGTTTTTCCGATCATTTCCGAGCGGGGTGAAACCACGGTTTCGGCCATGCCGGCGTTGGTCGGGGCCAAATACTCGCCAAACACCTCCAGGCCGTCTTTGATGACCCAGCCGTATTCTTCGGCCAGTCTGCGGACCTTTTTTGCTCTGCCCACAATGGCAAGGTCGTCATTGGCTGAAATGACGTCGCTGCTGCGCGGTACGAAAATTTTTTCCTTTTTGGCTTCATAATGAATGGCCACGACGGTTACCAGAAATTTTGCTCTGACGCCCAGTTCTTCCAGGGATCTGGGGTTGGTAAAAGTTTCCGGAACATGAAGTTCGAATACATGTTCAAGTCCCTGATACTCATCCATCAGCATGGCCGTAACATCCTGCTGCTCCTCCCCTTCGGCTGCCGGCAAAATAAACTTGCCGAACAGTATAAAATAGATGATTGCGCTTGCAAGCAGACAGATTCCGATGGGCGTTTGGGTAAAAAGCCCAAAGGGTTCCAGTTTTTTTCCACCCAGCACCATCAGATCGTTCAACAATATGGTCGGACTGGCCCCTACCAGCGTGATAGTTCCTCCGATGATGGCGCAGAAACCCATGGGCATCAAAATACGGGATATGGGCACCCCCATTCTTTTGGCAATCCGCTGGGCAGCCGGCAGAAACAGTGCGGCGGCACCGATGTTTTGCATCATGCTGGAGATTATGCCTACGGTTCCGGATATGAGAGTAATCACCTTTTTTTCACTGTTGCCGGCCAGTTTGATAATGGGACCGGCAACCTTGTTCATTACGCCGGTCTTATCGAGCCCGGCACCGATGATGATTACGGCAATAATGGAGCAGACTGCATTACTGCTCAATCCCACAAAAGCTTCTTTAGGAGATACCAGGCCGATAAGAGGGAGCATGACCATCATTATAATTCCAACCACATCGACTCTTACCCACTCAAAAATAAACAGGATAATAGCAAAAACCAGAACAATCATTGTCAAAATCATCTCAGGTGTCATCAGGAGTCATTCCTTTCTGCAAATTAATCGAGACCGTTGAAAAACGTCCCCTTCTGTCTCCCGCCAACGGCGAAACGTAAGGTTCAAGGCCCGGGATTTTCGACTTGGCTTTGAATCCCGCTAAAGACGGGGAACATTTTTTAAAGACCCTATTCGTGCTCACTGTATTTGGTTTCAAAGTCCAGTATTATTACAAATGGTTATTGGTCTTTATTTTCATTTCTGAATTTAAAACACAGCCAGAAGAAAAAACCCACCAATACCAGACCAAAAATGAAATGTGTGTCCATATCTCCCTCCATTCTAAGTTATTAAAACATCCGCTATCAGCGTTTTAGAAAATTTTCCCACAGAAACAGCATCTTTCATGCCAACTTCACCAATCTCAATATAACTTATTGAAATTATAAGAATTTTTGATAAAATGGGCGTTGATAAAATGCGCAAACCAGATGTTGCAAAATGCAACGGGTTTAACGTTTAAGCTTTAAACCTAAATTAATACAATTGGTTATATGGTGTTGCAAAAAATAAATGGGCGTTGCAGATTGTAATGTCTTGCAGAAAGATGAGCGATAAAAAAAGAAAATCCGGCCTTTTCACAAAGGCCGGATTTCGGATTATATACGGTCTGCTGACTTGGGTTTTCCGATGATTTGTCTTCCATCAGCGGCTATTGCCGGCAATCTTGGATCGTAAAAAACCGGTCATCACGAGTACTAAAATGGCCCCTTACACCATGGAATAAACATAAAGATTGGTACGGAGGCGTTCACCCTCCTCGATTCTGCTTTCAGCACGATCTTCTATGGATTCTGAAACTACAAAAGCAATGTTTTTATTATCTCTTGTAACTTCTTGCAAAGCCTCTTCAGTCTCGCTGAACATAACGATATGATCAAAATGGATCCCTTTATCAGCAGCAGCTTCCTGAAATAGATCGACATTTTTTTCAGACATGCTCTTAAACTCTTCACAGACCTGATTGCGAGAAGACGAAAAGAGCTTGAATGTTTCGCAGGACAAAGGAGCAGTATTTAAGGCCAGAATATCATAGGACATCCGCTGCGCCATTTCCAGAGCATAGTCGATGATTTCCTTTGAAAAAGTGCTTTCTCTGCCCATAACCAGTAATTTTGTAGGTGCTTGCTCTTCTCTTTGTTCCGCCATTGTCTCCATGGCATATTCGGATTCACCGGCTTCGGCAAATGTGATCGCCTCCTGATACTTGTCCATTTTATCACCGGTTCTACTCAACTTTTGTTTGATTCTTCCAAAAATTCCTGCCATTTTCTATCTCCTCCTCTGTTATATTTATTTCTTTTTCTATTGGTTTCTATGTATGAACAGTGACCAGGGGAACGGATAATCCTTTTGTTATTTTTGCGAGTGCATTTTTCTTTTCAGAAATATTGGCGTTTTGATCGGCACCTTGATCAGAAACATCGTAGATGGTCAAAACAACGTTCCGATGGTCGTTTACATAACTGACAATCTCCTTTTCAGGATTCCCCGATTTCATCGAAAAATGATAATGAACGCCTGCTTCTTCGGATTCCTTCAAGAGACTTTTGATTTCCTTTGAGGCCTCGGCCATAATATCCAAGGCGGTCTCATGCTCTCCGGCTTCAGCAAAGGTGGCCGCCATCATGGATCCTTCAACAAACTTTCTCGCGAGCAAGCTTTTCTTTCGGATCTTTTTTTTATATTCTCGATAATACTGTGGCCTGATAATCTGAAATATGCTCAACTCCGCCCTGATTCGCTTGCAAAGTTCAACCGCGTAGCGAAATGCTTTTCGGTTGGGTGTCATACCGTCTATGGCCAATAATACTTTTTCCATTTTTATCCCCTCTTACCCATCGGCCCGGTTAAATGCGCATCTGCGGCCGGGTTTTTTCACTACGCCGGGTATGAACATCGAGCCATTTTAGACTATCCCTTTCCGGTCGGTCATGTAAGACATCGAGCGCAATCTCATGTTCATTGGCTTCAGCAAAGGTAATTGCCGCCATCAATCTGTCGAAAGTCTCTTTGAATTTAAACATGGCTGAATCCCTCCTTGGTGTGATTTATTTTTTTACTTTTGATCATTGATACAGCAACTCCTGTGCCAATAATGCCAAAAAAGAGCTATCATATTGAAAACATTGATTTAACATTGCGATTGGTTTGAGGACGAAATTCTAAAAAAATAGTTGCAATTTGCAATGCTTCTTTTTGTGATGAAAAAATATATATTCATATTAATAGGTTATGTCATATTGCAAAAAAAGAATGCTTCGTTGCAGATTGTAACGTCGAATGGTTTCTTATATTCTATCAAGAAAAAATCATTGCGTGCCGGTGTTGAATCTGTTTTTATAACTTCAATTAATCGAAATAATAATGGAATCCTATCATGCGCATATTTAAAAAAGAAAAAGGACAAATAAAGGAACTGCCATCGGAGATAGAGGAATTAAGAGAAGAAGTTCGGCAAACCAAGATGCCTGAACCGGTGGAAAAAGTCGCTTATAAAGAAATAGAGCGATTGACAAAAACTTCGCCTTCAAGTGCTGAATATACCATCGGCATCAACTATATCGATTACCTGGTGAGTCTTCCGTGGAACAAAATGACCGCCGATAATCTGGATATTAGACGGGCCGAGTCGATCCTCAATGAAGATCATTTTGGACTGGCCAAAATAAAAGATCGGATTCTGGAGCATCTTTCCGTCAGAGTATTAAAGATGTCAAGCCAGCACAAAATACTGGTGGTGGATGATGAAAAAATTACCCGTCAGAATCTGGAGCATGTTTTTAAAAAAGACGGCTATCATGTCGATACCGCTTCCAACGGATCAGAAGCGTTGAATTTTTTGGAAAAAAGCGCCTTCGATGTTATCGTCACGGATCTTAAAATGGGCAAGGTTGATGGAATGGCGGTTCTTGAAAAAGCCAAGGCTATTAATCCAATTACTGAGGTTATTATCATCACCGGTTACGCCACGGTGTCTACGGCCATTGAAGCCATGAAAAAGGGATCATACCACTACCTGACAAAACCGCTAAAACTTAATGAAATCAGGTCAACCATACAAAAAGCCCTGTTCAAGAAAAATGTGCGACTGGAGCCCAAAGGCCCGGTGCTCTGTTTTGCCGGTCCACCCGGTACCGGGAAAACGTCTCTAGGGAAGTCGATTGCCAGGAGTTTGGAACGAAAATTCGTCCGCATGTCATTGGCCGGCATGAAAGACGAGGCAGAGATAAGGGGACATCGCAAAAGCTATGTGGGTGCGTTGCCGGGGAGAATCATCCAGGAAATTCGCCGTGCGGAAACGAAAAATCCGCTCATTATGCTGGATGAAATCGACAAAATCGGCAGGGACTTTAAAGGAGATCCAGCTGCGGCTTTGCTGGAAGTTCTCGACCCCGAACAGAATACGCATTTTGTGGACCATTATCTGGATGTTCCCTTTGACCTGTCTCGAGTGATGTTCATCGCCACTGCAAATGCCCTGGATCTGATTCCCGGACCACTTCTGGACCGGCTGGAGGTGATTACCCTGTTGGGGTATACGGAAGAAGAAAAAGAAAAAATCGCAACCCATTATTTAATCCCAAGAGAAATCGAAGAGGCCGGGCTTTCCGAAAATCCTCCTGTTTTCACGTCAGAGACCATCCATAAAATTGTCAGGGAATACACCCGAGAAGCGGGGTTGACGAAATCTCAAACGTCAGATTGCTTCCATCTGCCGCAAAATCGCCCGTGAAACATTGAGCGGTCAGCAAAAAAACGGGCAGAATATCCTTACTCCGGAAATGGTGGAAAATTTTCTTGGCCCACGAAAATTTTATTTTGAAGTTTCAGAAGCCAAAGAAAGGGTGGGGGTGGCAACAGGTCTGGCATGGACGGAAGCCGGCGGCCAGATCATCTTTATTGAAGCCGCCAAAATGAAAGGAAAAGGAAATCTTATTCTAACCGGTTCGCTGGGCGATGTAATGAAGGAGTCGGCCCATGCGGCAATGAGCTACATCCGAAGCCATGCCGAGTCCTTGAATATCCCGGACAACATGTTCGAAACCCATGACATCCACATTCACGTGCCGGCCGGCGCGATTCCAAAAGACGGGCCGTCTGCCGGCCTGACCATCGCCGTTGCCCTCATCAGTCTGATAACGGAGCGGTCCTGCAAAAGAAACGTGGCGCTGACCGGTGAGTTGACCCTAAGCGGGAGGATTCTGCCGGTGGGGGGCGTTAAGGAAAAGGTTTTGGCCGCACACCGGGCCGGTGTGAAATCGGTGGTATTTCCGGCCAAAAACGAGGCGGACATCAGAGATATCCCCGAGGATATTAGTAAAGATCTCAAAATTTATAAAATCAATGAATTGGAAGAGATCATAGATTTAGTGTTGAATTAGCATTTTCAAGTTTTGTACCTTTAATTTTTATCAACACCAATATATTGAATCTAAAAGCCTCGGTTCAAATAAATCCTGATTTTGACTATCGCCAAAATATCTTCGTCTATCCACAGCTTACTTTTCTATTAAAGAAGTAAGCTGTTTATTATCACCGGGGTTAATATGTTATTTCAAAACTTCTGAACTCACCTTTGTAGTCCTCCCATGTCACATCCACATTCGTTACCTTCGCAATGGGCGGCCCCTTTTTACACCATTCAAGAATTGATTTAACACTCTTTTCAGAACCTTCAAACACGGCTTCAACCGTTCCGTCTCGTTTATTCCGCACCCATCCGAAAACCCCAAATCCATCCGCAGCATGTTTTGTCTCCCATCTAAAAAAAACACCCTGAACTCTTCCGGAGATAACCGCATGGGCTCTTACTTTATCTTCCATTTTCACCCCCCCACTGATTGATAATTGACGATTGAAAATGGTAAATCAGTTAATAGGGATCAGGACTCGGGTGTCAGTTTTTAATTTACCCTGATCCCCGATCCCTGACCCCTGGTACCTGTAGCCCGTGAACAAAATCATCAATCTACAATCATCAATTTTTTCAGGGTTTCCTCATCAATGATATCAACACCGAGTTCTTGTGCTCGATTGAACTTTGAGCCGGGTGATGCCCCGATGACAAGATAATCTGTTTTCCCGCTCACAGATCCGGCAACCTTTCCCCCGGCTTTCTCAATAGCTCTTTTTGCTTCACTTCTTGTCAACGTTGCAAGGGTGCCTGTGAGGACGAAAATCTTGCCTGAAAGCGTGCCCTGTTTATGGGCATTGTCACGATAAATCTGAACCCCGTTGGCAATCATATCATCGACGATCTTCCGATTTTCATTTTTTTTGAAAAATTCCACAATGCTTTCGGCAACCACAGGTCCCACCCCGTCAATCGCTTCAAGAACATCCAATGTCGTGCCAATCAGTTTTTCCAGACTCTCAAAAGACCCTGCAAGTATCCCAGCCACATGCTCTCCCACATGTCGGATGCCCAGCGCGTAAATAAAACGATTTAGTGTTATCTGCTTGCTTTTTTCAACGGCGTGAACAATATTGGCAGCCGATTTTGATCCCATCCGTTCAAGATCTTTCAGCACATCTTCTCTTAGCCGAAATATGTCCGCATAAGAACGCAAAAGCTTCTTCTCCACCAACTGATCAATCAATTTGTCTCCCAATCCCTCGATATCAAAGGCTCCCTTTGAGGCGAAATGTTTTATCCGCTCTTTTACCTGGGCAGAACATGACGTGTTGATGCACTTCAATGCCGCCTCATTTTCGGATCGTATGACCGACGAATCGCAAACAGGGCAGCTATGAGGCATGTTGAAGGTTTTTTCTTCCCCTGTCCGCTTTGAAATTATCACTTTAACAACTTCGGGAATCACGTCGCCTGCTCGCTGAACGAGGACCGTGTCGCCTATTTTGATATCTTTTCTTTTTATTTCATCTTCATTGTGAAGGGTTGCCCGCCTGACGGTCACACCGCCGATTCTTACCGGCACAAGATGTGCCACAGGCGTCAACGTACCGGTCCTTCCAACCTGGACTTCAATGCCAACGACCCGCGTCGTCTCCTGAATCGCTTTAAATTTGTAGGCGATGGCCCATCGCGGACTCCGGGATGTGGCCCCTAAATGGCTCTGTAAAGCAAGACTGTCGACCTTTATCACCATGCCGTCAATATCATAAGGTAAAAGATCCCGTTGTTCACTGAGTTCTCTATAGCAATCAATCACCTCTTTGATGGTAACCTTTGGCCGGATATGTGGATTGATTCTGAACCCGAGTTTCTGCAGTGCATACAGTATATCCGAGTGCGATTCCAACACAAGGTCAGCAATCCGACCCACACCATAGACAAATATTTCTAAAGGGCGTTTGGCGGTAATCTTTGAATCGAGTTGTCTTAAAGATCCTGCGGCTGCATTTCTTGGATTGGCAAATGGCGGAAAGTCTTCATCAAGGCGCTCGTTGTTTAAGCTTTTAAACGCTTCCTTGCCGATAAACACTTCGCCTCTGACCTCAAGAAGTGAGGGAATCCTTTTCTCTTTTTCAGTGTGAAGCCGTAACGGGACAGAGCGTATGGTTCTGACATTTGATGTGATCAATTCACCGTAAAAACCATCACCGCGAGTTGATGCGGTGATCAACCGGCCGTTTTCATAGACCAGCTCCACAGCAACACCGTCTAACTTTGGTTCTGCAGTATAAATAATTTCGCTGTCTACATTGAGATTTTTTTTAATTCGTCGATCAAACTCAATGATGTCCTGATCATTGAATCCATTTTCCAGACTGAGCATCGGAATTGAGTGTTCAATGGTTTCGAATTTGTCCAGGGAAGGTGCTCCAACCCTCAGGGTCGGGGAATCCGGGCTCATCAGATCAGGGAAGTCTTTCTCCAGCTTCAACAGTTCTTGCATGATCCGATCATACTCGGCATCGGATATTTCCGGATCATCCAGAACATAATACCGATAATTATGCCGGTGAAGCGCTTGTCTTAATTCTTTGATGCGTCCTATTGTTGAAGGATCTATCATTGTATTTTGGTGCAGTACAATAATGCGCCAATGAAATATTTTACCTAAATAAATTTATCTCGGCCAGTGATTTAAAATGCTATCATATCGGTCTTGCCAATCTTGATAGTTCTTCTTTTACGTCATCAATAATATCATAAAACCACATCACATCCTCAATGGTCAAACGACCGGCTTTACGTTGTGACTCTTTCCCGTCTTTTCTTTTAAATATCCTCGGTCCGATCTGAACTTTCGGCTCACCGTCACCATATTGATGAATGGAAACAAGCAGCCCGGTCTCATCGCTTTGCCATTTCTTTAAAATTTTGTCCTTTTCCGGATCAAATGCCATATTGTCCTCCATATTCCATTATAACAGCGGTTGTCAGATTAATATTTCTAATTTAATGCAGCGCTATTTTCGAATTCACAGTGATAGCAGATGTTCACCATATGTATTATGTGCATTCTTAATTATGATTCCATATTCTGTCAAATCCATTTTGAAAGTTACGCCAACGAACTTGCAGTTTACGCCATGACCATTATTGGTATTTATGACACAATCCGGATAAATTCAGTTTCCATCTCCGTCCGACAGACCTTGACCGCCTGCATCAACCGGCTGAACTTATCTTGAGTATGGCGGGTTTTCTGGCGCAAATTCGCTTTCTGAGTGGGACAAAGATACCAGGTGCAAACCCAAGGCCTGGTCATTCGTGGCAGTAGACAACCTTTAAGGCTCCAGTAGCGACAAACCTTTTTTAAATTCGGTATATCCAGATGAAAATTGCTTTGCATATGCATATGATACCATAATTAAGATAATTAAAAATTACAACTCAAGTTTCGCAACCTTAAATTTCAGCAACACCAATACAGTGCAGCAGGCCGGGAAATTTTTTTTAAGGTAAAATCATATGAATGCGATGGGTAAATAGAAAAAAGCCACTTGAAGCTATATAAGGCACAAAGAGGATGGTGCATATAAGATATCCATATTGGGGTAAGAAACTTGATTTCTAATAACTCGTTTGAATGCCGATCGGCATGCCCAATTTTTCCAATTTTATACAAAAAAGAACTTGAAAGCTTTTTAGCATTGTGTTAGGCGTTTCCTTTGGTTTTTTATGCCCACCATTTAAGACGTTGAAAGGATTGTGTTAAGATGACTCCAAAAAGAGAAATGCAGATTGCTTATATCCTTATTATTGTTTTGCTCTTTGTGGGTGCTATAAGCTATGCAGCCTTTCCCGCCAAAACACCGGATGAACCGGTAAGGTTAATGTACAAAACGGTTGCGGGAAAAGTTTTATTCGACCACAAAACCCATTCTGCGGATTCAGGATATGGCCTTGCCTGTGCGGAATGTCATCATCACCCGGAAGAACCCGAAAACCAAGAAGAAGCGAATGTATCTTGCGGCATCTGTCATCAAACCCTGGAAAAAGATCAAAAATGGCCTGAATCCTGTCTTGATTGTCACGAAGCCGAAGATCTCGAAGACTCGGAAATGATCAAAAAATCTGATGCATTCCATTCGCAGTGTGAAAGCTGCCATCAGGAAGCTGAAGCCGGCCCGGAAGAAGAGAGGTGCAACTGGTGCCATGTTATGTAAACCGTCTGATTTCTTTAACAGACGAAGGTTTTTTGGTCGCCAATTATTTTAACGAAAAAAATGAAAAAGGTTAAACGATGATAAAACAATCTTTTATCGGTTTGACAAAGCCACTGCTAAAATATGAAACCCTGGACGTTAGCACCCCGGAGCCTTCAGTTATTCAACCCTCCAAAAACGTAACGCTTTTTTTACATAAAGCTTTTAATTTTAAAGATACAATTTTGCTTAATATCGGCGACGAGGTCAAGACCGGCCAGAAGCTTTCTTACTCCGAAAACAGTGATGCCTATGTCATTTCTACAGTTACAGGAACCATCTCATCCATCGCTCCATTTAACGCTGATTATGGTAAGTCTTATACGGCCATTACCATAGATGTTTCTGAAAACGAAGAAATTGACGATCAATTTTCAGCACTCGTAAAGGAACCCACCAAAGATACGGTTAAAGATTGCCTGGCCTTTATTCCCGGAAACCTCCCCGCCGGTCTCTTTCCTTCCACCGACACATCACCACCCATTGAGACCATCGTAATTTCCGGTGTTGACAGCGATCTATTCATCACGACCAATCAAAACACGGTAAAGGTTGACGGCAAAGCAATCAAGCACGGTGTCCAAGTCTTAAAGCAAATCACGGGAATCGACAATATAATCATCGTCTCACCCGATTATCTCATGCAAGATGCCGGTATCAGCGGAGCAGAAGTTAGAGTCGTTGATCCTCAATATCCCGCTTCAATTCCGCATTTGATCATGCGGGATGTCCTGGGCCAGGTGGTACCTGCCGGAAAAAATTGTGAAGATATGGGAGTGTCCTTTATTAGTGCGGAAGCGGTTGCATCCATCGGCAATGCTTTTAGAGAGGGGCAAATTCCGGTTCATAAGCATTTTAATTTAGTCAAAAAAGATGGAAGTGCCCCACTCATATCCGCCCGAATCGGAACACCAATCAGTGACATCTTAAGCGCTTTTAATGTCACATTAAATGAAAAAGACCGTCTAATTATAGGCGGGCCCATGACCGGCTCAGCCGTCTATTCTGAAGACTTTCCGGTCCAGCCCGATACAGATGCGATTATGGTTCAGGACAGAGGCGATATTCCTCTTGTTTCTGACTATCCCTGCATCAATTGTGGCGAATGTGTCAGGATTTGTCCGGCTAACATTCCGATTAATGTACTTGTCCGATTTCTCGAAGCCGGACAATATGAGGAGGCCGCTGATCAGTATGACCTGTATTCTTGCATAGAGTGCGGTCTTTGCAGTTTTGTCTGTGTATCAAAAATGCCGGTTTTTCACTATATAAAGCTGGCGAAATATGAACTTGGCCGGATCAGTACAGCGGAGGCAACGAATGCTTAATCATAAAAAACTCATCGTTTCACACGCGCCGTTCTGGCACGATGGGAGCAGCATAACGGTTCGAAGTTATCATACAATTTTTGCTGCGATGCCGGCGGTCCTATTTGGTATATTTACCTATGGTATGCCTGCTTTAGGTGTTGTTTCGCTTTCCATTTCCTTTTCGATTATATGGGAATTTTTAATCAACAAAATTACCAAGCGCACCATCAGCATTGGAGACGGCAATGCAGCCCTTATCGGACTTTTATTTGGCATGCTTTTGCCGGCAACATCTCCGTGGTGGCTGGTCATAACCGGCACTTTCGTTGCTGTGGTTATCGGAAAGCATATTTATGGCGGCATCGGTGGTAATCCCTTCAATCCTGTTCTTATCGGGTTCGCTATCCTTATGGTGGCCTGGAAAGATTTTTTTGATTTTAATGAAGTTTTGGTGAATTACGATCTCGGCTTTACCATGGTCTATCCCTTGGCCGCCGTCAAACATCTGGGAACATCGGGTATCGAAGCCTTTAGCACCACGGATCTTCTTTTAGGCCAGCAATCGGGCGGCATTGGTGCAACTTTCGGACTCGGCCTCATTATTGGCGGAATTTATCTGATTATCAGGGGATTTATCCGCTGGGAAATTTCAGTTTCTTTTTTGGCCGGTGTAGGTCTAACGGCGCTGTTGTTTAACATGTCTGATCCTTCCCATTACGCAAGCCCTGTTTTTCATCTTTTAACCGGATATACGCTTATCGGCGCCTTTTTTCTGGCTACCGAAGATTCATCTTCACCGGTCAACTTTATCCCTATGATCATTTACGGCGCCGGAGCAGGCGTAATGACCGTATTGGTTAGAAATCTCGGTTCCTATGTTGATGGCGTGGTTTTTTCGATCCTGCTTATGAACCTTATCAATCCAATTTGCGACAAAATCAGACCAAAAGCTCTGGGAAAGGTTGTTTAAGATGCGAGAAATGGTAATAATGGTCGTTGTTCTGATGGTATTAAGCGCCTTATCGGGCGGATTGCTTTCCGGCCTTAGGAATGCCACCGCATCCAAGATCGAAGTGCAGCAGCTAAAATTTGTAAAAGGGCCCGCCATTAAAACGATCCTCGAGGGGGTGTCAAATGATCCCATTGCCGATCGGTTTGCCCTCAAAGACGGCGAAATGGAACGTAAATTTTTCGTCGGAAAATTTGACGGCAAAGCCAACACGGTGGTTCTTGAAAGTTTTGGAAAAGGTTACGGCGGTGACATCGGCCTCATGGTCGCCGTCAATATGGAAAACGACCAGATTGTCGGCGTCGGGGTGACCACCCACAGTGAAACTCCGGGACTGGGTGCCACAGCAAAGGATGATCCCGGTTTTGTGTCCCAATTTAAAGGCATGCCCGTCAAAGAGACGTTTAAAGTCACCAACGACGGCGGCAAAGTAAACGCCATGAGTGGTGCGACCATAACATCTCGGGCTGTCTGTTCGGCCGCATCAGGCGCCGGAATGATTTATAAAAAATTGAAACCTCAGCTCGTAGAAAAGTTAAAGGAATTTAAGTAAATAGGGAGATCATAATGGCGAAAACACTCACGCAGGAATTTACCAAAGGTCTTTGGGAAGAAATTGCGCCATTTCGGCTTGTGCTGGGCTTGTGCCCGGTACTGGGTGTCACCACAACCATGGAAAACGGCATCGGAATGGGCCTTGCCACGACATTCGTTCTGGTATTTTCGAACATACTTGTTGCGTCACTGCGAAATATCATTCCGGCCAAAGTTCGAATCGCCTGTTTCATCATTATCATTGCGACCTTTGTTGTCGTCACCGAACTGTTAATGCAGGCCTTTACCTATCCCTTGTTTCTCAAACTGGGCGTGTTCATCCCTTTGATTGTGGTAAACTGTATTGTGCTGGGCCGAGCAGAGGCATTCGCTTCTAAGAATAATATTGCGCTTTCAATTGCCGACGGTCTGGGTATTGGTATCGGTTTTACCCTTTCTTTAGCGGCTCTCGGTTCTTTACGTGAGTTGTTTGGTGCCAACAATTTAACCATTTGGACCACACCCACTTCCGTTATCGGCGTCCAAGAAGTATTTGGTTCGAATTTTGAACCGTTCACGTTCATGGTTCAAGCTCCCGGAGCCTTTGTCTGCCTCGGGTTGATGCTCTGTGTTATGAATCTTATGGGAAGCAAATAGGAGTCAATCAATGGGCTACATGGAAATCATTATCGGTGGTATTTTTGTAAACAACATTCTACTGGCCCAGTTTCTGGGTAACTGCCCGTTTCTCGGCACATCCAAAAAAATGGAAACAGCCGTCGGCATGGCCATGGCGGTTGTTTTTGTTCTGGTATTGGCCGGGGTCATCACCTGGCTTATTTACGCGTTCTTTCTGGTACCCTATAAATTGGTCTATATGAGGACCATCGCGTTTATCCTGGTGATTGCATCCCTGGTCCAGTTTGTCGAAATGTTTCTAAAAAAGAGCATCCCTGGGCTGTATGCGGGACTGGGCATCTTTTTGCCTTTGATTACCACCAACTGTGCAGTATTTGGTGCTTGTATTTTAAATGTCGATAAAGAACTGAACTTTATGAAAACCCTGGTACAGTCAACGGCTTATGCCGTTGGATTTGGGCTGGCCCTGATTCTCTTTGCCGGTGTTCGAGAACGTATCATTCTGGCCAGGGTACCGAAACCATTGCAGGATACCTCTATCGGCTTGGTCGTTGCAGGAATATTGTCTTTAACCTTTTATGCTTTTAAAGGTATGATTTAGAATCGGCAAATATAGAAATTAATTTAGGAGGATACGGTGTTATCATTATCAGCAATCCTATTTATGTTGGGTTTAGGGGCTTTGTGCGGAGGCGCCCTCAGTGCAGCGTCCAAAATATTTTATGTGTATGAAGATCCTCGTATCGCCATAGTGGAAGGATTGACCGCCAGCGCAAATTGCGGGGGTTGTGGATATGCCGGATGCGCAGCGGCGGCGGTGGCAGTGGTTGCCGGGGATGCGCTTCCCAGCGTTTGCATTGTGGCCGGTCCTGAGACTGCCGCCAATATCGCAGCTGTCATGGGTATGGACCCCGGTACTGCCGAGATGCTGCTTTCTTACAACACCTGCACAGGCGGCGATCGCGCTGAAGAGAAGTATCATTATATGGGAATTAACAGTTGTCAGGCAATTGCCTCCCTTTCCGGCGGTCAGCGGGTATGCCCGGTCGGGTGCCTCGGTCTGGGTGATTGTGTCAGGGCCTGTGCTTTTGATGCCCTTAAAATCGGTCCTCATGGCTACCCTGTTGTCGATGAAATCAAATGTGTGGGATGTGGCGCCTGTGAGAAAGTCTGTCCCAAAGACATCATGGAAATTAAAACCATGTCTCAAAAGCTTCTGCATCTCAACCAGTATGATGATCGCATTGCGCCCTGCCAGCAGACCTGTCCGGCAGAGATTGATATCCCAAAATATATTTACCAAATCAAAACCGGAGATTACGAAGGCGCGGTGAATACCATCAGAGAGCGCAATCCGTTGCTGCTGGCATGTGGGCGGGTTTGTCCCCATCCGTGCGAAAATTATTGCCGTCGAGGGTTGGAAGATGAAGCGGTCTCCATTAACCAGTTGAAACGTTTTGCTGCTGATTATGAAATGGATTCAGGCAAAAGACTGCCCGTCTCCTGCGCGCCGGATACCGGTAAAAAGGTTGCCGTCATCGGTGGCGGCCCTGCAGGTTTGAGCAATGCCTTCTTTTTACGCCGTCTCGGCCATGAGGTTACCATTTTTGACGCCATGCCGAAACTCGGCGGTATGATCCGTTATGGAATCCCTGAATACCGTCTCCCTAAAGAGGTTTTGGCATGGGAAATCCAGGGTATTCTCGATCTGGGCGTCGAACACAAACCCAACATGATGCTTGGCAGAGACTTTGATATCGGATCGTTGATAGCGGCCGGATTTGATGCTGTTTTCCTCGGAATCGGTGCCTGGAAAGATTACACCCTGCGTGCTGAAGGTGAGGATTTGGAAGGCTGCTACACAGGAATCAATTTTCTCTCCAATTTCGCGTTGTGGCAGCAGGAAAAGCCCCATGAAAAACGGCCGTTTGTGGGTAAAAAGTGCGTGGTGATCGGCGGCGGAAACACCGCCATCGACTGCGTCCGCACCCTGGTTCGTTTAGGTGCTGATGAAGTATCCATCGTCTATCGCCGGACCCGGAAAGAAATGCCGGCCAACATGGTTGAAATCGAAGCTGCCGAACATGAAGGTATAAAATTCACATTTCTCGCTGCACCCACCCGTGCTCTCGGAGATGAGGAAGGCAAGGTCATCGGACTGGAATATTTGAAGATGGAGCTTGGCGAACCGGATGCCAGCGGCAGACGCAGTCCGGTGCCCATTGAAGGTTCCGAAACCGTCATGGAAATCGACATGCTCATCACCGCCATCGGTCAGGGTCCGGATATCTTCTTTAAAGATGAAAGCAAGCGGCTCGACGAGGATCTGAAAGTTACCCGGTGGAATACCATTGACTCTGCTGATCCCATCGCCCTTCAGTCGAGCATACCTTATATTTTCACCGGCGGAGATGCCGCCACCGGAGCTGATCTCGTTGTTTCCGCCATCGGCGCCGGACGCAGAGCAGCCCGATCCATTCACATGTATTTGACCGGTCAGGATGTCACACCTCCGGCAAAGACTTTGTTTACGAATCACATCCCTGTCTCCATTTTTGAATCGGTTCCTGGATTATCAAAGTCGGCCAGAACAAAGATGCCTGAATTGCCGGTGGACGAACGGATTAAGTCCTTTGTCGAGGCAGACCTCGTCATCAGTGAAGAGGAGGCCCTGTTCGAATCGAACCGGTGCCTGCAGTGCTGCCTGATCTGTTATGACAATGACAAGGATGTTGCTTAAATTCTAAACGATCACAAACAAATTTAGCTCCTTTGGGGTTAGATGCCTCTACTTGAGTTAGGTAGTGTCTATCCAGAAATGAGATATTTTGTTCAAGATCGAGGCATGCGAAAAAATTAACCACAAGCATATAGTTGATATTTTCAGAGGATTAATTTTTGAGCATAACGAAGATATTGGGCAAAATAGCCATTTATAGATAGACACTAGGTCATACTTAACTGCCTGCCATTCTATAAACATGCCATGACAAAAGTCGTTAACATTCAAGCCTATCGAGCCAAAGTACTGCAACAGCGGACATTTGGGCATTGGGAAAAACGCTTTGAAGAATCATATAACCTCAAAACCCGTTTGTCAGATCTTTCAGACAAAACGCTTTATTTCCTTGCCCAGCCCGGAGAAAACAGCTCCATTGCCTATTATGAACTCATCATGGGAATCCTCGATTTCGGACCGGCCACAAAATTCAATTACCTTCCAAACAGAGAGCAAATGCGGGTTGTGGACATTCATCTCTTTTTAGCCGATCAGGTGCGGTTTGAAGTTATGCGCCGATTGAAATGGCTCATTCATCTCCCCTGTGAAAAATACAATCTTTTAGAATTGGTTCAGAACTTTCACAAGATCAAGCCCGCATGCAAAGAAAGCCCCCCCGAACTGGCTGCATCACATCCGGACAACATCTCCTACCAGCAGCTTTCCAACGGCGATAAGGAGGTCTTTATTCGTCGTATGCTGCGAGATGCAATCGAAGCGTTTAAAGACCGCTTATAGCAGTTCCTCAAAAAAGAGGCCGAACTTGAACACTACAAGCTATCTCAAAAATGCAGATTACGTTCAAGGACAAGGCGCGAGTCGATGAAAAAGCGGAGCATACATGAAAGAGTATGTGAGCATTTTGAAGAGGCTCGCAACACCGTAATTGGGCGTTAGATGTACTCTTGAGATGGCTTGTAATTTTTCCCGAAGGCTCTTAGTGCGGGTTTGGCAATACGTGGATCATCGTAATCGAAAAATTGACCGCTGAATTCTACGGGTGCATGAAGTGCCAACCAGGCAATGGACCGGCCGGGAATCTCTGGAGGCTCAAGTTTCCCGTTTTCTTTAAGCTGCCGGTAATATGCCAGTTGTTCGTCCGACATGGCATTCAAGCCTTCATTTCGAATTGTTGCCTGCATGTCTGTGTCAACAACACCCGGCCGAACCGTCACGGCGGTCAATTCAGGCTCTTCCTCAGCCAGCACCCGTGTAAAATGATTCAAGGCTGCTTTGGCAGCGCAATATGCGCTGACATTTTCCAGCACTCGATTCGCTGCGCCGCTGCTCACATTTACAATCCGTCCGTTCTGACTTCGCAAAGAAGATATTGCGGCCTGAATCATATAAAATGGTCCCAAAAGATTCACTTCAATATTATACCGCCAGTTGTCCGGTTCTGTCTGAGCAATGGATGAAATGGGTTGGATAATGCCGGCATTGTTCACCAAGGCATCAATCCGACCAAATCTGTCCAGCGTCAGTTCAACAGCACTGCGGCAGGCATCTGAGCTGGAAACATCTGCCGTGAATACCAGGGGTTTCCCCCCTAATGAACGAATCTCTCCTGCAACATCTTTGAGTCTGTTTTCGGATCTGGAAATGAGGGTAATCGCCGCTCGGGCTTTTGCCAACCAGCGCGCTACAGCCGCGCCCAATCCTCTTGAAGCACCGGTAACAATCACCACAGGCATATTTGTGTGTGTCATTCTTTTCATCTCTCTGTAAAAGTTTGACGTAAGGCTGTTATCACAGCCTGCATATCAGGCGGTATCGGTGCTTCAAAAGAAACCATCGCTTCTGTCACCGGGTGAGTTATCACAATACGCCACGCATGGAGCATCTGTCTTGTCACCGATCCGAATAGATTTTTACCGTAAGTAACATTTTTCCCTGTTTTACGGGGGCCATAAACATTATCGCCCATAACCGGATGCTTGATGGCAGCACAGTGAACCCGAATTTGATGCGTCCGGCCAGTTTTCAGATTAACCTCGATGAGGCTTGCCAATTCAAAACGTTCTCTGATTTGCCACGTTGTCTCGGCAACGCGACTTTTTCTGCTGTTTGTCGACATTTTTTTCCGGTCTACAGGATGCCGGCCGATGGAAAGTGAAACCGATCCTGAGTCCGATTCCATTTTACCATAAACAAGGGCCAGGTACTGCTTTTTGACCTGTCTCGACTTAAACTGTTTTGACAGGTGATGGTGTGCCCTATCATTTTTAGCCACCACCAGCACACCGGATGTATCCTTGTCGAGTCTATGCACAATACCAGGACGCAACGCGCCTCCGATACCTTCGAGCTTCGGGCAATGATAAAGGAGAGCATTCACCAGGGTTCCGCTGTGATGCCCCGGTGCAGGGTGGACCACCAGCCCGGGTTGTTTATTGATAACGATAATATCATCGTCTTCATGCAGGATCTCGATGGGAATCGGCTCCGGTTTGGATAGGACAGGCGTTGGGGGTGGTATACAGCCGCAGATCTCATCCCCAGCCTTTATTCGATAACCGGGCTTTCTGACCATACCCTGAACCCGAATGGTCCCATTACGGATCAGGTGGGTTGCAACAGAACGGGAACAATCAGAAATGCAAGAAGCGATGTATAGATCAAGACGCTTGCCGGAATCGGGTGGTTCAACAAGAATTGTAAAGGCACTCTGGTCGTGCATGTTCTAAAAAGGCGGGTTATTTGTCGGGAGTATCGGCATTGTCCGTGCTCTCGGAATCTTTAGGAGGAAAAAGAATTTCCATTTCAGAGATAATCGTCCTTTCATCCGTATTACTGGCAGTGGAAAGTTCCATAACAAGCAAGGTTTGGGCGGTATCATAAAGTTTGCGTTCACCAAAGGATAGATCTTTTGTCAATTTCAGCAGGGAAAGATCCCTGTAAACCTCAGCCACATCATAAAGGGAACCGGTCTTAAGCTTATCCATGTATTCTCTGTATCGGCGATTCCAGGTCTGGGTTTCAGAAGCTGAACGCTCCCTTTTTTTCATGACTTCGTAAATTTTAGGTATCTCTTTTTCATCAATGACGTCTCTTAGCCCGACCTGTTCAACATTCCAGGTCGGAATCATGATCGTCATTTCGTTTTCAATAATTCTCATCATATAAAAATCATGTTCTTCACCGTTGACGACTCTGGTTTCAATGGCATTAATCCTTCCGACACCATGAGCAGGATAAACCGCAAGGTCCCCCACTTTAAATTCCCGTATATCTTGTTTGGGTGTTGCTGTTTCTTCTTTATCGTTTTTCTTCGTCATTATTAACACCGGTTTTTTTAAACCTGAAAACAATCTTCTCCGACAAATCGGAAATTACGCTATACGCTCCAACAATCTTTTTGAATGTATACCATACAATGAATAAACAATCAACCAGCTAATATAATAAAAAAGGATCGGCGCTTTATTACACCGATCCTTTTTTATTTGTATCTGTTTTTATGAACGTTGCATTACAGCAAGAAAGGTACCATCAGCAGTGCAACAACATTCAAGATCTTGATCATCGGGTTGATGGCCGGACCTGCGGTATCCTTGTAAGGATCGCCAACCGTGTCACCGGTAACCGCCGCATGATGGGCATCGCTTCCTTTGCCGCCCAAGTGGCCGTCTTCAATGTATTTCTTGGCATTGTCCCAGGCAGCCCCGCCGGTGGTCATGGAAATGGCAAGAAAAACACCGGTAACGATACTTCCGATCAAAAGTCCGCCCAGAGCCACCTTGCCCAGCAACAGTCCGACGACAACGGGCATCACAACCGGCAGAAGTGCGGGAACGATCATTTCTCTTAGGGCAAACTTGGTGACGATGTCAACACAGGCTGCATAATCGGGTTTAGCAGTGCCTTCCATGATGCCCGGAATTTCGCGGAACTGTCGGCGCACCTCTTCAACCACGGCCCCACCGGCCTCTCCCACCGCTTTCATGGCCATAGAAGCAAACAGGTACGGCAAAAGCCCACCGATAAAAAGGCCGATGATCACGTTGACATCGGACAGGTCGAATCTCAAGGCAACAGCACCCTCTTTGGCGTGCAGGGCAAATTCCTGTACATAGGCTGCAAACAGAACCAGAGCCGCCAGACCGGCAGAACCGATGGCATACCCTTTGGTCACCGCTTTGGTGGTATTTCCCACGGCATCCAACGGATCGGTCACGGCCCGAACGCTCTCATCCATTTCCGCCATCTCGGCAATTCCACCGGCATTGTCGGTAATCGGCCCGTAAGCGTCAATGGCAATCACCATTCCGGTCATGGAAAGCATGGACATGGCTGCCATGGCAATTCCGTATAGGCCGGCAAAGTGATGCGACAGATAAATCGCCAGGCAGATGGCAAGAACCGGAGCAGCCGTGGCCTGCATGCTCACCCCAAGACCGGCAATGATATTTGTGCCGTGACCGGTGGTAGATGCCTGTGCAATCTGTTTAACCGGCGAATAAATGCCTGTATAGTATTCGGTTATGATAACAATGACAACGGTAAGAATAAGTCCGATAAGTGTGCAATAGTAAATATCCATGGTAGAAATATCGCCCAGGCCGCCCATGAACTTTTTGGAGGCATAAAAGAACGCAATGGCCGCTATGATGGCAGCACCGAACATCCCCTTATACAATGCACCCATGATATATCCGCCGCTTCCGAGTCTCACAAAGAAAACAGCGATCATGGAAGCGACGATTGAGATAGCACCGAGCACCAGCGGGAATTCTACTGCCATGGGGTTTTTCGGGAAAAGAAGATGACCGATCAGCATGGCGGCAACCGCCGTAACTGCATAGGTCTCAAAAAGGTCGGCGGCCATACCGGCGCAGTCACCCACATTGTCTCCAACATTATCGGCAATCGTAGCCGGGTTTCTGGGGTCGTCTTCAGGGATACCGGCCTCAACCTTACCGACCAGGTCTGCGCCGACATCGGCGCCCTTTGTGAAGATGCCGCCGCCCAGCCGTGCAAAAATCGAAATCAGGCTGCCGCCAAAACCGAGGGCAACCAGGGCAATAATGTCATGGGTTACGGTATAGTACCCGGCTACGGATGTTAGTGCCAGGCCGGCCACTATCATACCGGTAACAGCACCGCCTTTAAATGCCATAGAAAGTCCGGCCCCAAGCCCTTTTCTTGCAGCCTCTGCTGTTCTGACATTGGCGATTACCGACACCCGCATACCGATATACCCTGCAATAAATGATGCCGTTGCACCGATCAGAAATCCAATGGCGGTCTTTGCCCCTAGCGTGACAAAGATGATACCAAAAATAATGATACCGGCAATACCCATACTTTTGAGCTGGCGGTTCAGATATGCAATTGCGCCTTCTTTGATTGCACCGGCAATTTCCTGCATCTTTTCATTTCCGGCAGGCGCTTTTTTGACAACTCCGGCCAGCATAATCGCAAAAAGTACTCCCACAGCGCCGACCAGCGTGCAAAACAACGGTAAATTGTTTAATACAGATTCCATTTTTCCTCCATCTGAAATATTTAGCTTAAAATTACTATTCTTCTATTATTGAATCTGTTCATCCCTTCCTTTGTACCTTTACAAAGGATAGCAACAACAGCATCCCGGGCCGCGGTAATGATCTGGCTTAAAACCTTTTTTTCTTCTAAAGTAAATTTGCCCAAAACATAATCAGCAGCATTTCCACCGACCTCAGGTCGCCCGACGCCGATGCGAAGACGTACAAAATCACCTCCGCCAAAGGCATCTATTATTGATCTTACACCTTTGTGTCCCCCATCCCCTCCTTTCTCTTTTATTTTTAATCTTCCAAAAGCAAGGTCGATGTCGTCATGAACGACCAACATGTCCTTGCATAATATCCTAAAATATCTTGCAATGTTCTGAACCTGGGGCCCGCTTCTGTTCATATAAGCCACGGGTTTTGCAAGTATAACCTTAACATCATTTACCGATCCAATGCCGAATCGGGTATCAAACTTTTGTTTTTCAAGGGCAATAGAGAAAGCGTCTGAAACTTTATCCACAACCATAAAACCGGCATTGTGACGTGTTTTGGAATAGGCTTCACCGGGATTTCCCAGTCCAACCACCAAGCGTAATCGTCTTTGCGGCATAAATAATACCTGTAAAAACTATTCTTCGCCACCAGCTTCAGGTGTTTCTCCATCTTCTTTTTCAGCTTCTTCCCCTTCGACCTCCTCTTCCTCTTCCGGTTCTTCTTCTTCTTCTTCAAGCTTCGGACTGAGCATGGTTACCACTGTATAGTTATCATCTTCTAAAATCTCAATTTCACCTTCTAAAGAAATTTTCCCAACATGGATGGAATCTCCGATATCAAGATCGCTAACATCAATCTCAATGGACTCAGGCACTTCTAAGGGTAGACATTCCACTTCGAGTTCGCGCCTTATGATCTGAAGGACACCGCCAAGCTCCACACCTTTTGCAATTCCTGTTGTTACAACAGGAATTTTAGCTGTGATCTTTTGATCCATTTTGATTTCATAGAAGTCGATGTGTATGAAATTTCGGGAAACCGGGTGGGTCTGAAGCTCCTTTATCATTGCAGGCATGGTCAGTGTTTCACCGTTCTTTTGAATAACAAGGTTCAAAACAACCTGGCCTATTCCGCCTTTCTTAAAAAGCAGATCGAGATCATTTTTGTTCACAGAAAGCAAAACAGCTTCTGTTTTCGGGCCGTAAAGCACGGCAGGAATCTGTCCTGACATTCTGAGTCTTCGTGCAGGACCATTACCGGTTGTGGTCCTTATTTTTGTTTTAAGCTCTATTAAATCCAAAATATATCATCCTCCTTAAAAAAAACTTTTACCTAAAATGAGCGATTGTCGATTTTAGCAATGTATATTTATCTATAATTATTAATTTTTTAACCCTGTCACTATTTGAAACGCTAAGTTTAGGCTTTATACAAAGAGAGAGGTCACCGAATCACCTCTAAAACTGCGTATAATCGCTTCGCCAATCAGCTCGGAAATGGTAAGTACCTTTATTTTATTGCAGGTTTTGGCATTTTGTCTCAACGGAATAGTGTCTGTAACAACCAACGTTTTTAGCGGTGAAGCCTCAATCCTTTCAATGGACGGACCTGACAAAACCGGATGTGCACAAGAGGCATAGACCTCCTTGGCACCATTTCTCATAATCGCTTCTGCGGCTTCAATCAACGTGCCGGCGGTATCGACCATATCGTCAAGAATAACCACTGTCTTTCCGGTAACATCGCCGATGACGGCCATTGCCTGGGCCTTATTGGGCGCTTCCCGACGTTTGTCAATGATGGCAAGACCGGCGTTAAGGCGTTTTGCAAAGGCTCTGGCCCTTTCAACACCCCCTGCATCCGGAGAAACGATTACAAGGTCTTTATTAAAATTTCCCCTGATATAATCGACAAGAACCGCAGCAGCAAAGAGGTTGTCCACCGGAATGTCAAAAAAGCCCTGAATTTGCCCTGCATGAAGATCCATTGTAATAACTCTGGTAGCACCGGCGACCGTCAGCATATCCGCCACCAGTTTTGCGCTGATGGGAACACGTGGGGCGACCTTCTTGTCCTGGCGGGCATAGCCGTAATAAGGAATAACCGCTGTGATGCTGGCTGCCGAAGCCCGTTTAAGCGCATCGATCATCAGCAGCAACTCGACCAGGTTTTCGTTCACAGGACAACAGGTAGACTGGATGACAAAAACATCCCTAGACCTCACATTTTCATCGATTTCGATCTGAATCTCTCCGTCACTGAATCTTTTAACCTTCTCTCCGCCAAGAGGAACATGGAGATAATCACATATTTTTTGGGCGAGTTCCGGATTTGAATTTCCGGAAAATATTACAAAATCATCCATTTAATTGCTATCCAGTAGTTATGACACGTTACATGTTCTTTAAAATGAAACCTATTATTAAATTATGTGAACAATTTTCAAACGAACAAAATGTGGCTGGGGCGGGAGGATTCGAACCTCCGAATGCAGGAACCAAAGTCCTGTGTCTTACCGCTTGACGACGCCCCAGAATGAAAGGTGCAGGACACATAGTGCATAATACCTGCATCCAGTATCTTAACTCCCTGGCCCCTGACCCCTAAAGCCTGAATCCTAAATCTTGTCTTCTATCTCCTGTATCTGGTATCCCGTACCCTGTGTTATCATATCCGCAAGATGCATTTTCCATTTATGGGTACGAAAAAGCGAATGACTCGCTTCTGAGGCTGCATTTGAGTCAGAGAAAAGGCCGAATATGGTCGGTCCGCTTCCTGTCATTAAAGCTCCCAGTGCTCCATGGCTTAAAAGCGCTTCCTTAATAGTTTTTATAACAGGATACTCTGATGCCGTAACAGCTTCAAGATCATTGCATAAATGGTATCTTGGATCAAAACATTGCTTATTCAAAAGGAAACCTTTAAGTTTTTTTTTACACTTTGTCAATCCCAAATTCAGTTTTTTATAAACATCAGCGGTTGAAACATTCAACCCAGGGAAAACCAATAATATCTTGAGGTTTTTAAGATTTTGGTAGGCCTCCAGTTTCTCACCGATACCGGAAGCGATTGCCGGTCTTTGGAAAATAAAAAAGGGGACATCGGCGCCTATGGAAAGCCCCATGGACATGAGCTCTTCTGTGGAAAACGGATAACCGTAATAACGGTTTAACCCTAAAAAAACAGCAGCGGCATTACTGCTTCCTCCGCCAAGACCTGCTGCAACCGGTATCTGTTTTTGAATGAAAATTTTTACGCCTTCATTTTTGTTGAGCGTCTTAAAAAATAGACGTGCTGCACCAAAGGCAAGGTTTGTGTCATCTTCCGGAACAACTGTATGATGACATGAAACAGCGATATTCTTAACACCGAAGGTTAGTGAAACCGTATCGTAAAGTCCGATACAGCACATCAGGGTCATCAGATCATGATAACCGTCTGACCTTTTTCCTAATATTTGCAAAAAAAGGTTTATTTTGGCGGGAGAAAATATTTTCATGCGCTATGGGTGTGTTAACCCGAATATTTCACGTGTGCGAGGCGTTCATTTAAAAAGGCCTCTTAGAAATTATTCTTGAAATATTCGGGCTACCCCTTTTCTTTAATATATATCATCCGCAGATCATAGAGTATGTTTTTAAGCATTTTCTCTTCATCTTCTGTTAAATTTCCTTGAGTTTTTTCTTCAAGCATGCCCAGAATATCTATGGTCTGTTTGGCAAGCGGCGGGTTTTTAACCTTTTTACCGGTGGACGGGTCATCCATGACGCCCAGGTGTACCAGCACGGAATGATTCAAAGAAAAAATAAAGGTCGCAAAGTTTATTTCAGGAAGTTGATAGTCTGTTCTTTCTTGCTCTTGGGCCGCCGCACTTTCGGATTCTTCAGCCGTTGCTTCATCCAAAGGCTTTTCCGTCTCTTCTTTAATCGCTTGGTCCTCATCCTCTTCTGCAAATCTCCTCTTGTCTTTGATAACAAAATCTTTTTTATCCGGCATTTCCCTTCTCCTGTATATTTATGATTGTTAAGATAACGGTACTATTTTAGAAAAGATAGCGGGTTGCAACTGTAACAAGAAATTACTAAAAAGGGTAATTTAACAGAGAAAATAGATCTTTTCAACAATATTTATAACGATTTGAGACACTTTTTTCAAAACATTCACTTATACGCTTGAACAATGTAAAAAAGGTTATGTTTAACCGTAATAGTTTAGTCCTTTGAAACAAATCGATTTCAAAGGCGCCTCAAGTACAAACAATTGAAGATTTTCGATTGTCAATTTTCAATTTGGCTCAAGTTTTATCCGCCTTTGGCGTGATCTTTCATCAAAAATTTAATTATACCTGAAGCGGTAACATGTTAAAAAGGCTAAAGTGTTACGTTTAACCTTATTTGGGCGATTATTTTTTCGATCTTCGCCGATCTGTCGCGATAAATAAAAACAGGTGGTCTTCCATGAATAAAACGAAAAGTTCAACACCATCAAAAGGTCTGGCCTGGCCAGAACTCATACCGGGAATCCTTGTTAAACGATACAAGCGCTTCATGGCAGACGTAAAATTAGCAGATGGTGAAGTGGTCACCGCCCACTGCCCCAATTCGGGAAGCATGCGGGAATGCTGCGAGCCCGGGCGTCCGGTTCAGCTGTCGTTTCATGATAATCCCAAACGAAAACTGAAATACACATGGGAACTCATTGAAATGCCCACATCGATAGTCGGTATAAACACTTTGATCCCTAACCGGCTGGTCGCAGAATCCATTAAGGCTGGTTTGGTATCAGATCTTAACGGATACGACAACATTACACGAGAGGTTAAAACCTCCGATAATACCCGGCTCGATATTCTTTTAAGCAGTGAAGATGGAAATCGATGCTATGTGGAAATTAAAAACTGTACTTTGGTAAAAGAAGGGGTTGCATGTTTTCCGGACGCAGTAACATCAAGAGGGCTCAAACACCTGGTTGAACTTTCCTCCCTTGTTTCCAAAGGATTTCGCTGTGTGATATTTTATGTCATACAACGAATGGACGCAAAACTTTTTCAACCCGCCGATCATATCGATCCTGCTTACGGAAGGGAACTGAGACAGGTTTTAAAACATGGTGTCGAAATTCTGGTCTATGATACGCGGATCGACCTGAAAACCATCAAATTAAATCGGAAAATACCATATCGCCTATAAAATATAAAGAATCCGGGCCCATCGAAGATCCCGCATCGCGGGGGAGCACCAGGTTTTTTATGACGAAATAAAGACTTCGTTAAGGGGTTGAGTGATTGACGCGAGATACGATAAAATCACCAATTTTTTCTGCTGATATCCCAAAAAGTGCCTTCATCTCCACAAGTTCAAGATGCTGATCATCCCACTTCACACTGCTTTCCTGGACAATATTCTTAATCCGTTCATATTTCCCGCCAAGGGCCTTTATTTTAACGGCAAGCGGCACATTTTCTTTGAACGATATATTCAATAGCAGAATATTTTCAATTAGATTCGGCATGTCAGGAGATGTAGATATAATCGGGATAACGATGATGCTGCGGTTATCTTTTCGGCCGATTCCGATATAGACATTCCCTTCTCTAACAATAATTCTCTTGGTCCCCTTGAGCAAATTGTCAGTTTCGACTCGGGACGGAATCGGTTTTAATACACCCTCTTTTCTAATGATTTCTATGGTTGTCTCTTCTGTCGGTTCACCGAGAACATTCAAACCGCCGATTCTATACAGAATGGCCCCTTGAATATCGGCAACGATCTCCTGTAGATTTTTAAGTACAATAATATTCCTGTTAATAAGCTGGGGAGTGCCAATGTTGTATTCAACCAATGTATCGAACAGTATGCCTTCCAGCCTTTCGCTGATACGGCTCGTTCCCACAGTGACCGTCTTGGCCTGGTGTCGGATGGCATCCACAGGACGAGACATACAGTTAATCGATTCTCCCAAACACTCAAACAGTTTGTTCAGCATGTTCAGGGCCGTACCTTTTTTCCCGAAATCGATTTCAAAATCAGAAATCGGCAGCCGGCCCGACAAATATTTAAATAGAAGTGTCAGATCTGACGCCATCTCAAGTCCCATGGCCGTAGGAAAACCTTTGGCAGCTTTTCTTTTTCTGAATTCTTTATAAAATACCGCGATTTTTTCCCGAAAAGGTTTTCCCAAAACAAGTTCATAAACGTCCATATTCTTTCTTGAATAATCATCCACGATGTCCCGAATATCTTTATTGAAGGCATAAAGGAACCGTGAAGCCTCATCAATGGCCACGGCTGCATAGTATCCCCAGATATGGCCCACCAGCGTGTTTAAAATGGGTGAAAAATGTTCACTGATCAATGGGACATGAAAGACATCCTCTGCATAAGGTTCAAACCTGTTTTCACCCTCATCGGCAATGACCACCGGCACTGCCTTGTGGGCTTGAAATATTGCGGTATCCTTTATGATATCACCAATAACGGTTCCCCTTGCGCCTGCCGCACAAACGATAATCAGGGGTTCTGAAGAAAGATCAATATGCTTTTTATCTTCAATAAAATCCGAGGAAATCGTTTTATAGCACAGTTCGCTCAGTTTGATACGGATTTCATCCGCCGCCGCTTTGTTAGGACCGCTGCCCACTGCAGCCCAATATGTCCTGGTTGTCGCAAGCCTTTTGGCAGAGTTCCCGATCTGGCTTCGCTTGGATAGAATCGTTCTCATGTGATCCGGCAGCTTGAGAAGTTGTTTTATTTCCGCTGAAATAAAGTCATTCTGTCTTCGCTTCTTAAGTCCGGCAATTTTAAGCCCCAAGATCGTTCCGGCTACGACTTGTGAATAGAATGCTTTTGTGGAAGCCACCGACATCTCGATATCGCGGCCGCTGCTGGTGTACATAACGCCGTCAACCTTGAAGGTAATATCGGAGTCCCTTCGGTTAACGATGGCCAGGGAATAGGCGCCCCGTTCCTTTACCATTTCAACGGCACGATTGGTGTCTGTTGTTGTTCCGGACTGGCTTATGGCAATAACAAGGGCGTCTGCCATCGAGTTTGTTTTCTCTTTATCACTCAGTTTAAATCCGCTGAGCTCAGATGCTTTCAGTGCGCTAACATAAAAGGATGGATCATCCATATAGTAATTCAGTATGTCTGCACATGCCAGTGCAGCCACCCCGGCAGTCCCCTGGCCGACAAAAAAGATGCGTCGTATCTTTTTATCAAGAATCGCCTGTTGCAGTGTTTCCGGGAACATGCTTTCATCCAGAGTTATCGTATATCGATTCATATCATCCTGCATGATTTTCCAGCGGTTCTGAAGGGTTTTTTCCACAGAAATTGGCGCTTCTGAAATCTCCTTTAAAAAATAATGGGGGAAATCCTGGCGGTCGATGTCTCTTGACGTAATTTCGGAATACTTTATGTCCTTTTCATTGAGGATAAGCGGCGTTCGGTCATAATACATAGCTGTAATACCATCTATTCCTCCAGGGGATTTTTGGTCTAAGATAAAAATCTGGCCCCGGGTTAAACCGTTTTTTCCTTGTACCTCTTTTTCCCCGTCCATCTTGATAAAAAAGGGTGTTTCTTCAACCAGACCGTAAACCTCGGAAGAAGGAACATAATGATCCTCTGAAATACCCACAAAGATGGCCTGCCCGCTCCCTTTCTGTGCCAGGAAAAGCCTGCCGGGATCCAGGTCGGTATGCATGGATATGGCATGCGACCCCTCGAAATCATTCACAGCCAGACGAAAAGCTTCCTCTACATCAAAACCCTGTTGAATATACTTTCCCACTTGAAGCGGAATAATCTTGGTGTCTGTGGTAATATCTTGGTGTATAAAACAATCATTTCGTTCATATTCTTTTTTCAGTTCAAGATAATTATCGATGTCCCCGTTCAGGCACACATGGATGATACCGCTTTGTTGAATACTATCCCCCGAAATTGTATTGTCGACGGGGTGACAGTTCGGTTCACTGATGGCCCCCACAGAGGCCCATCGGGTATGGGCGGAAATGGTAAAGTGTTTATGGAAAAACGAAACCAGTCTCTGCAGAATCTTGTCGTTTTTAATTTGCTTGCGTATAAAACGAATATTATCTCCCAGACGCCCCACTTCCGCGGCAACTTTATACGTCAGGGCAAGGGACACACGTCCTTGGTTATTTTCATCCGTTGTCTGATTGATGTTTATACCCGAGTTAACAAGAACGTCCTGGGCCAACCGCTCTGTTAATTGATCCACAAGATTCATTTTTTTCAAGGCTTTTTTAAAACGGTCATATTCACTGCCATCGAGAATAAACATCATGGAGATCCCTGCCGAATCACGCCCTCGAACCTCAAGCCGGTCAATACTGTTCAATACAGAGTTGATCTGCTTGAAGATACTGACGATGGTGATGTTGGGATCTTTGTTTCCGTGTCCCAGTAAATTTTTAATCTTTTTAATATTACCGATAATCTCAGAAGCAAGACACCAGGCAATATCTTTTAAATTGTCGATGCGGTGGATCAAAATATCCACTTCTTCAGAATCGAGATGCCCCATGTGATCAGCCAAGTATTTCGATTCAGAATCGACGACACTTGAAAGCCGGTGGGCAAAACCTGCAAGTTCATTTTGGCTTTTAGAATCTGTAAAAACATCGTAAAAAGCGCCATTACGTTTTAACGTGCGAACAACCTGCAAAAGAGAATCAACATGCCCCTTGCCGCCCAGATAATGGTCTTTAAAACACAAATTATTCTGTTCGCAGTTTTCGAACCGACGAACTTCAAGTTTCTCAATCATACCGTTCAAAACAGGGAGATCCGCATGATCATCCGCCTCTTTTTTATTCTTAAATGAAACCATCCCGGTTATTCCGCAACACAGGATGCGCTCATGGCACGGGAAAAATACAATGGAATGATTCGGCACGCTGGTCATGTGCTTTCCAAAATAGACGTCGGCAAGAAGGCAATTCATGATTAGACGATATAACCATTTTAATTTAATATATATTTTTGCTATCAATTGCATAAAAGTTCCCAATGTCAGTATTTGGTTTTTAAAAGCCATTTCTCTAATCTTTTTTACATAATCAATAACATTACATTTTCTGATACAATTCTTTAATTTTGTCTCGTGTCATTATTTGTTTCCAGTCGGCACCCAAGGCGTTTTCCCAAAGAGGTTCTAAAACAAGGGCAACATCAACCATTTTTTCCAGCTTATCACTTTCAACATCCGCCACCAAATTTCGGGGGAGATGAATATCATGTTTTTCCATCATTTCGCGAAACTCACGAACCCCTTGGGAGTAATAGTCTTCAAGGTAGTCAAAGACGATGCAGTTACCAATTCCGTGATGTATTCCCAACACAAAGCCAAGACCGTATGAAAGAGCATGGCATATCCCCACCTGTGAGTAGGCAATGCTCATACCGCCGCAATATGAAGCCATCATCAACTTGTCGTCGCTATCCGGACCATCGCCCAAAAAAACCTCCCTGCAGAGGTCAAGGGCATTTTCTCCGTACGCTTTACTGAATGCATTGAGGTAGGTTCCGTTTAGGGATTCGACACAGTGTATATAACAGTCCATTCCTGTATAGAAGCGTTGATCTATAGGCGCCCCTGCAATCAATTCAGGGTCGAGAAGAATTTGATCGAATACAGTGAAGTCGGAATTGATCCCGAGTTTCTTTTCAGGGCCTGAAAGTACGGTTGTACGGGACACTTCCGCCCCGGTTCCGGATAAGGTAGGAATGCCCACGTGATATATCGCTTCATTCTTTATAAGATCCCAGCCCTGGTAATCTGCAGAAGAGCCGGAATTTGTGAGCATCAAAGATACCGCTTTTGCAATATCCATAACGCTGCCGCCACCGATTCCGATAATACCGTCAGGTAATCGACGAGAAAAGTCTTTTATCTTCTGTGTCAACGCATCAACATATGTTGTCTTGGGTTCATCATCGACGTTGACCCATATAAGCTTATCCTTGTTTTTTACCGGCACTCTCTTTTCTAAACTGCTATTTTTAAAAACATCGTCCACCATGTAAACCATAAAAGAATCGTCTGATCGTCGTCTCTTGGCAAGAATACCGTCCAGCTGGTTGAAACAACCCCGGCCAAAAACGACATAAGAAACCATTTTGAAATTTCGAAACATAGTAAGACCCCCAGGTTATAGGTGATAGGTAATGGGTAATCCTTCCTTATTTATGAATTTAGTGGCAATAACTTCATGACTTAAAAAAGTTTGAAGTGACCTAAAGTGATCTAAAATGTCTAAAGTTATTGATTTCTTGTCATTTTTATATGAATCGATGGAGCGAAGCGACACCTTAACTTCCCCGATGAATCGGGACATATAGGCACTTGTAACTTTAGTTCACTTTAGGCACTTATCTATTTCATTCATGTTGGGAAATGGAAATCTATAATCCATAACCTACCACCCATCACCTATTTACTATTTACTGTTTTCTCAAATACACCGGTTATTTTTTCTATCCGCTGGGATAGCTCCTCCTCTGTCCAAGATAGTTTTATCAGCATGGATATGTTCCTGGACAAAATACTGTCCGACTTGGGAAACTGTATCTTTTCATAATCAGGAAGTTCTTTAATTAGAGTCATCGGCAGCCTGGCGGGAGACTTGAGCTTCTTGAAATGATCCCACTGTCGAATATAATGCCAGTTGTTGTCATACCAGTAAAAGCAGGAATCAACACCTGCGCTACCCAGAGACGCTGCCGCCTCTCGGGCTTGAGATTCATCCGGTAGGAAGAAAGAGAGAAATGTCGCAGAGTCTCCTTTCGGATCGGGGATATTTCTAAAACTGATTTCAGGAAACTGGGCCAAGGCATCTTTGATGGCTTTTTTATGCAACCTCTGTTTTTCCAGAATAAAATCGAGCTTTTTAAGCTGAGCCAGCCCAACTGCGGCATTCAGCTCACTGATACGGAAATTTGTTCCCAAAATTGGATGGCCTTCGAGACCCCGGTCATTGCCGATGTGGTCATGTCCGTGATCAGCATATGCATCTGCAAGGGTATAAAGTTCTTTATCATCGGTGACAACGGCCCCGCCCTCACCGCAAGTAATCGTTTTGACAGGATCGAATGAGAAACAACCCATTTGGCCAAATGTACCCAGCGATTTTCCGTTAAACGTACCGCCCAGGGACTGGCAGGCGTCTTCAATCAATAGAAGCCCCTTTTGATCGCAAAAACGTCGTATCTCTTCAATATGTGCCATGGCCCCGCACATATGGACCGGCATTACAGCCTTTGTCCGAGAGGTGATAACGGATTCAATGGATTCGGGGTCCAGACAAAGTGTTTCATCAATCTCAGAAAAAACAGGGACTGCACCGGCGCCTAAAATCGCTTCAATGGTTGCGACAAACGTAAACGGTGGTATAACGACTTCGTCTCCTGCACCGATTCCGCATGCCGCTAATGCAATACAAAGCGCTGCCGTACCACTGGAACTGAGATGACAATACTCGGAACCGATTCGTTTTGCCAGTTCAGATTCAAATGTTTTTGCCTTCCAGTGCCCTTTCCGGACGCCGTCGAAACCATAACGGAACAACACACCCGTATCAAGAACATCTTGAACTTCTTTGCGTTCTTCGTCGCCAAATATTTCAAAGCCCGGCATGATGAATCTCCTTGTTGAATTATTTATAAGCAAAAATCCTATCCCAGAGGAACAGATTTTGGTTATCCCCAAAGGGGATTTGCTTTGTTGGAATTCATTGAATTATTGAAATTACAAATATCAAATCACAAATATCAAACAATTCCCAATGACCGAAATTCGAAAATCCAAACAATGGCTTGTGCTGGAAGGTTTTGGTCATTGTATATTGGAATTTGAAATTTATTTGGCATTTGGTGCTTGGAATTTGTGATTTTAGACACAAAACTCCAAGGCAGAGCCATCTATCTCTGACTCCCGCATTGCTGGACAGGCAAGGCCCATTGAAAATCCCGCCACGCGGGGAAGGACCAGGTTTTTCAGGGCAAAATAAAATCGCGTAGCCAAAAAACCAACTCATCCCCCTTTATCCGCAAGGTTTTGGTCTTTGGCGAAAGCATCCTTAAAGTACTTCCTCATCGCAATACGTGCGTAATAAGTTGCGCGAAGCCCGATGTATTTTTCGTGGGCCACAATAACGGACAAAGCGATTTTCTTCTCCCCTTTCTTTTCTTCCGCAAAACCCACAAACCAGTCGTACCGGGCATCGTGGGTTTTATTGTCAATGGAGCCAGTTTTACCACCGATATTAAGCCTTGAAAGGATTTTATCTTTCCGGTACCGTCGGAAAGCTTTTCTGCCCGTCCCGCTTTTTATGGTCGCTGCCATCAGACGATTCAAAGTTTGGGACGCATTTGGAGTCATCACCTGGCTCATCGGAACCAATTTGCTGTTGTAAATGATGCGTCCCTTTTCGTTCACAATCCGATCAACGATGGTGGGTTCCAACAGTTGCCCCTGATTGATGATTGCCGAAGCCATCATTGCCCCGTGAATGGGAGACATTTTTGTTTTATTGTTAAATCCACAGGCGATCTCGGCCCACTGATAGGGCTCATCAGATAAAGCGACGCAACTGGAATCCACAATAATTTCAAAATCAATGTTCTTGTTGAAACCAAATGCTTTCGCATATTCTTCAAGCGTGTCTTTGCCAAGGTAAAGGGCGCCGATTTTCCCAAACACCGGATTCACCGACTGGGCAAAGGCGTCCTTAAATGCGATCCGATTGGTGTACCGGTTTTTTCGCTCTTTGAGCTGAGACTTATATAAAGTGTGTTTCATGCCGTTGTAAGTAAATACATGGTTTGAACTAAAACCATATTTTTCAATCGCCGCAGATGCGGTAACAATCTTAAAGATACTCGCTGCTGGGAACCTGTTATCAAGGCACGGGTTATTGGACGGATCGGTTTTATCAAAACTCACCATGGATAAAATCTTGCCGGACGTCGGATCCATGGCTACAATTCCAATGTATCGAGCGGTAGAGGTGTTAAGCTTTGATAGAAGATAATTCTGCAGTCCAATGTTAAGACTGGTCTTCACCCTAAATTTATGATCGTTTGAAACGAAATCGAAACTTTTGTCCTTTAGGTTTACGAAGGATGCATGGCTCAGAAGGGTCTGAACGGTCTTTTTGTCGAATGAATGACCATCATTGAATGGTGAAATATAATCTGATGCTAAATGGGAAAATGATTTCCCGCCAAGACCGCTGGTCATTCCGTAAACCACAACAAACAAAAGGAGAGCCAAAACAGAACACTTAAGGAAACCATTTACGAATCTTTTTTTTGCTGCAGACCATTTCAGGCCGTCCTGATATTCGCGCCAACCCTGCTTTTCAGGAGTCGTCGTATCCGTCTTAATTCTTCGGGGCATCATATTTATTTATAATTATAGTTTTTTTATAACCCTTTCATTATTTGAAACACTCGGTTTGGGTTTTAGCTAAGAGACGTACCTGGTTTCACTTTTTTATCCAGAATTGCGACTGCGCAGCTATCTTTTTCAACAGCAGCCAACAACATACCGTTAGAAAGGATCCCCATCAACCTGGCCGGTTTCAGGTTCGCAACGACAACAACCTGCTTCCCCTCCAGATCCTTTGGAGAATAGGTCTCCGATATACCGGCCACGATGGTCCGTTTTTCCCCCATGTCAACTTCAAGCTTTAACAATTTTTTTGCCCGAGGGAGCACCTCGGCATGAATGACGGTAGCGACCCTGAGATCTATTTTATTAAATTCTTCGAGAGTTATCTCAGGTTTAATGTCAAGCGCCATATCTCGTGTATCCTTCTTCCCGGGTGATGCCATAGGCTCTTTTTTAAGATCGATCCTTGGGAAAAGCGTAATTGATTTCGGCACCCTCGTTCCGGGTATCAGGGTTTTCCACTTTTTAAGGATATCAATACTAAAAAACTGCCTCTTCGAATCAATACCGAGATGTTTCTGCATGGTTTCCGCAGTTTCCGGCATTATTGGATAGATTAGGCCGGATATGATCCTAAGTGATTCAAGGAGATTATAAATGACGACTTCAAGCTGTTTACGGCTGGATTTTTTCTTCGCAAGCACCCAAGGGGTCGTAAGGTCAATATATTTGTTCATATGGTTGATAAATTTCCAAATTGCCATGATCGCATTGTTAAAGGCAAATCTCTTCATATGTTTTTCGAATTCGGCAATGGTTTCTAATGCCTCTGATTCCAAACCGAGGTCCAATTCACTTTCCACCTTAATATCAATTTTAGGAACGACTCCGGAAAAATATTTATGGACCATTGCAAGAACTCTGCTAAATAGATTCCCAAGATCATTCGCAAGATCAGAATTAATTCGTTGTATCAGTGCTTTCTCACTGAAATTGGAATCGAGCCCGAAGGTCATATCTCGCATCAGAAAAAATCGAAACGCATCGAGACCGTAAACATTTTTAAGTTGAAGCGGCTCTACGACATTCCCGATGCTTTTGGACATTTTGCTTTGATCGACATTCCAGTACCCATGGACATGCAAATGCTTGTATAAGGGAATTTCTGCCGCCTTGAGCATGATCGGCCAGTAAATGCCATGGGGTTTTAATATATCCTTGGCGATAATGTGCTGGGCATGCGGCCAGAAAGTTCTAAACCGATCTCCATCCGGATACCCCAGGGCTGAAACGTAGTTTAAAAGCGCATCAAACCAAACATAGGTGACATATTCTTTATCAAAGGGCAGTGTAATCCCCCAGTTAAGGCGCGTTTTAGGTCTGGATATGCAGAGGTCCTCAAGCGGCTCTTTGAGAAAGGATAGAACTTCATTTCTATAACGTTTCGGGCTTATGAAATCAGGATTGTCATGAATATGATCAATCAGCCAGTCTTGATAGCGACTCATCTTGAAAAAGTAGTTGGATTCTTTTATGGGTTCAGGCGTTGTTTCGTGATCAGGGCACTTGCCGTCAACCAACTCTCGATCTGTATAAAAGCGCTCACACCCAAAGCAATAAAGCCCCTGGTATTCACTGAAATAGATATCCCCCGAATCATAGATCTGTTGCATGATCTGTTTTACCAACACCATATGGGAAGCATCCGTCGTACGGATGAAATAACTGTATTTGATATTGAGTTCAGGCCAAAGATCTCTGAAGAGTCCGCTTATTTTGTCACTGTAGGTCTTGGGGCTTAAATTCTCTTTCTTGGCAGCCCGAACGACCTTATCGCCATGTTCATCTGTACCTGTTAGAAAAAAACTCTCTGCCCGGAGCATGGAATGAAATCTACAGGCAACATCGGCCACAATCGTTGTATAAGCGTGCCCAAGATGGGGCCTGGCATTCACATAATATATTGGCGTGGTTATATAAAAAGGGTTAACCATATTTTTTCTCAAAGTTAAAATCAAATGGATACTTTAAAAATTTATTTCGGTCTCCTGCTTCAAAGGCTTTTTAGCAATGTCCAGGTGTGAAACTCGAGCTATTTATTTATTTATAATCTCATCGACCCGCACCTCTATTTCCTGACCATCTTCTAAACGAATCGCAATGCGATTGTATATCGCATTATGACGTATCACTTTGCCTTTTCCATTTTTAGTATTAACCGCATCCCCGACATTGGGAAATTTCTCCTTTATTTTTTTATACATTTCATGCTCAAAAGTTAGACAACACATGAGTCTACCACACTGCCCGGAAATTTTAGTGGGATTTAACGACAGCCCTTGTTCTTTTGCCATTCTTATGGAAACTGGCCCGAATTTCTCGATAAATGCAGAGCAGCATATTTCACGCCCGCATCTTCCTATACCACCGCACATTTTTGCCTGATTACGTATGCCAACCTGCCGCATCTCTACTCTGACACCGAATTTTTTAACCAGCATTTTTACGAGTTGACGGAAATCAACACGACCTTCAGATGTGAAAAAAAATGTCAATTTACTTGCATCAAAGGCGCTTTCAACATTAAAAAGGTTCATTTTAAGATCAAGCTCCCGAATGCAGCTCAGACAGTAGGCATGGGCCTGTTTTTCTGTCTCAGTATTTTTTTCTCTTTGGTAAAAGTCTTCTTGGCTTGCCAGACGAAACACTTTTTTAAGAGGCTTTCCCAATTGCTTCGCCGCAGATTGGTCGTATGGCACCGGAGGGACCACCACTATTCCTAATCCGAGCCCTTGCTCAGTTTCAACGATCACATGGTCTCCTCTATTAAGGACAAATGCACCGCTATCAAAATCATAAACCTTTCCGGCAGGTTTGAATCTTATTCCAACGACTTTTTTCATATATTTAATTTCTAAAGATTTTCATTACTAATAGGCAAAATAGATACTCGACAGAACCCTATTTAAAAATACATGTACCTATTAAAATTTTCGGTTCACACTTTTGCAAGACGCATAATCAACACTTCCAAGGTGAGTCGCAAATTGATGTTGGCCTGAATATTTTTCTGTGCCAAATGAATATTGTCAATTTTTGAAAGAAGTGAGGCAACGGCCATCTTTTGGGAATGTCGTTGAATTTTTTCTCTCAAATCTTTGTTCATGATTTGTGCTGGATGAAATTTACCGATAACAAGATCTCTGAACCAGGATTTCATCACCTCTAAAGAATCGGCAAGGGCCACTTTGTTTTTTGATAGATTTTCTGCAAATGCCAAGCGCGAAGGGATAGACATTAAAGATAATGATTCAACGCTGTTTAGCAGCCAGGCCCTTCGTTTGATCCAGTCTATTTTACTCATGTGACGCATCATGGAAAGGGCCTTGGATATACTGCCGTTTGCCATGGTCGCAATTATCTTGGCATCATCGTGACTGGCGTCTTGTTTTTCGACGAGCAACGCCTCGATGTGATGGTGGGGAATCGGGCTAAATCTAATGTGCTGGCAGCGTGAAACAATCGTGGGAAGAAGATCAGATGTATGCACGGCAGTAAGTATCAGAACAGTTCGGTCAGGAGGTTCCTCCAACATCTTTAAGAGGGCATTACCTGCTGCAGGATTCATCGCCTGAGCATCGCTTATAATGACCACACGCAATCTTGCCTCATATGGTTTCATGGTGAGGGTATGACAAAGATTACGTATTTGATTAATCCTGATAAAATTACCCGTCGGTTCTATCAGGATAATATCCGGATGATTACCGGACTTGATTTTACTGCATGATTTGCAACATCCACAAATTCCGCTTTTTGTTGTTATTTTCTGAATCGTGCTACGGTTAGCTCGAATTTTTTTCTCTCTAGGAAGATTTTCACCCCCATGACCCATACAGTTACTCGCCATAGCTGTCGCCATAGCTGTAGTTTTTTTGCCCACACCTTCAATTCCGAGAAAAAGAAGGGCATGAGGTATGGTCTCATTTCGAAGAAGCGTCGTCAAAAGTCGAATCGGTTTTTCTTGACCCAATATCGACTCAAATCCAAACATCGATTGAAAACCAGTCACAAATTTAACAATCTACACGTTCTTTTAATTCTTTTCCGGATTTGAAAAATGGGAGTTTCTTGGGTTGTATCTGAACCTTTCCCCCAGTTTTAGGATTTCTTCCGGTATAGCTTTTATAGTTTTTAACAAAAAAACTGCACAGGCCCCGAATCTCAACACGTTCACCTTTTACCATGGCATCTGCCATGTTATCGAAAAATACCTGGACCACTTTTGCCGCTTCTGCTTTAGAAATGTTTGCTTCGTTTTTCAAAGCGGAGATTAGCTCCAACTTGTTCATATATCCTCCTTCTTACAATATCTGGCAAAAATTTAACGTCTCGTAATTTTAATTATTAATTGAATGTGTTCTTTTTACAGCAAAATCCTTAAATGTCAAACAAATCGTATGATGATTTTATAGAACTCCCGCAGCGTAAACTTAGCAGGAAATTTAATCCTTATAAAATGCAAACCTACAGTAAGTCAAGTGGTTATGATAATATTTCCGGTAGTATCTCAATATCCTCTTCACTCACGTCCACCCCTGCATACTGTCCAAGTGCTTCGATGTCAACGATCACACGTCCTTTTCCCCTGTATCGAGCAAATGTACCGATGACGCCGGCAAATGGTCCATAAACGACGATTACCCTATCCCCTTTTCTAAAACGGGTGCCTGTGGTAACAGTATTGTCCCCTTTAACCATAATCTTTAATGAGTCTATGGTATCTGAAGGAACAGAAACTGGGCCTTCTTTGTTGCCGATTAAGCGAACAACCCCGACTGTTTTTACAATTTCAAGGTGTTCGACCGGCTCCAGATTGGTTTTCACAAACAGGTATCCAGGAAAAAGTGGGACTCTGATCATCACTTTCCGGTCACGACGTTTGCTTCTGACCTGAACTTTAGGCAGAAAAACCTCCATGGATTTTTTGATCAGACCTTCGTTGACCACGTTTTCGAACCTGCTTTTGGTGTGCAGGACATACCATGAATATTTAAGTTCTGAAAGTGTCATTTTATCTGTTGGTTCAAGCTTCACATCTTTAATTTTCAGTAACGTCAATACAGGAGCGCAGACCGGGAAAATTTATTTCGTCCCGCGACTTCAAAGGCTTTTTAGCCATATTCCGGAGCAAAATTGTGGTCGCTAATATATCCTCTTTAAATGAATAAGTCCAGTTTGATTTTATTTTATCCAATCCCTCCAATTCCATGAAGTCTGATCATAAAATTAAACCTTAAATCATCTCCTTCTTTAGTGAGATTGGAATCAAATGACCAGCACTGAGTTTCGTATAAAAACCCGAAGCCGTATTTTAAGTTTCTGCCGTCAAAAATGTTGCGCTCATACTCTCCGCGCACTGAAAGTCTGTCTGATATCTTTAAAGCAAGATTGGTGTAGACGGTCTCACTGGCATCCCGTTGATACCGATAATCAACAAACAACTTGTCCCCACGCATATCCCAAAACGTTGCGACAACACTTCGTGACCGAAAGTTGCTGTCATAATGTGACCAGTCAGCATTCGCTTTTATGGAAAAATATCTTGCAGGGTATAGCTCAAGCTCACCGCGTATCGGAGAAAACGGTTCCGGATCGTCCTCTTTTTCTTTGTTGATGTCGTAACTTTGTTCCAGAATGAACCTGAAGAACTCATTGTAAGCATACGACGGCGGTTCAACACCTCCATCGCCCTTTGGGGTATCCGTTGGACCAACACTTTTTTGTGCTGTAATTTTTTTCGACTTTGATGTTAATGTGTTTGTGAGCGAATACGTAATCAGGTTATTCCTGGCAATCCGGTCGATGCCATCCAAAGAAGGCAACTCAGACTGATCCTTTTCGGGAATGTAGTCGTAGATGATATTCGGCCTTATGGTGTGTTTGATCCGCTCAACACGTTTCCCCTCTATATTGAATACATGATAGACTTCAGAAAAAAGATCGACTTTTATATCATACTGTTCCCTGGTGAGTGTTTTTTTATCCGAAGAACGGTACTCCTGTTTGTCAAAATGCCAAACTGTCTCACGAAGGCCCACAGAGGGTTCAATAGTGAAATAGTTTTTGAATCTGTAAGGCAGATAAAATCTGGGATAAATGTCCGCCCGATGATTCCTGGGCCCGTCTTCACTATAAAAATACGTGTATTGAGAAGCCAGATCGAAATAAAACGGCGATGTTGAAATTTTTTGTTTTGAGCCGTTAAATGTAATCAACGGCAGCCGCTGCAAGGTTGTATCCGTCTCTTCCTGACGACGCTTTATGACATCGTCGTTCCATCGCAACTCGGCATTGAGGCTGTAAAGAGGCCAGCTTCTGTTGACATTGAATCTGTTGAGTCGTACGGGGTCATCATATGCATCAAAACCCCTTCCGAATTCTTTTATATAATACTTTTCGGCTTCATCAAACCCCGTATATCCACCCTTGAATTCATGATAGTAATCCTGATCGCTCACAAAGTCTATGTCAAGCCTCGCAAAGAACCCATGAGACAACGCCTGATCATGTTTCATCCTGAACCAGTAACGATCGGAATTGGGACGTAAAGCGCCGTCACCAAAATATCCCCATTTTTCGGAACCTGGAGAGCCGTCATCCACTTGCCTGTCATCTAAAAAATCATACATCAGGGTCCCTTTGGATTGTTCATCCAAAATATAACGATATTCCGCACCCAGCTTTTCCCCCCGGTCGCTCATATAGTGAGCATAAAATGTTGCATCCGAGCTCTCATTGATGGCCCAGAAAAACGGTTGGAGATATTCCTCCCCTTTACGGCGTGAAATTCCGACCCGGGGCGCCAGCAAGCCTGACTGGCGTTTACGCTTTACGGGAAATGCAAGAAACGGGCTATAAAGCACAGGGACCTTCTTTGCCCAAAGTGCCGCATGTTTCACAAAACCGTATCCTTCCACGGTAACTTTTAGATTTCTGCCGGTAATTTTCCATGCCGGCGGATCACCGTCACATGTCGAAACAGTGGCTTTGTCGGCAGTGTAAGAGTCTTTACCGACTTTTTGAATTTTGTCTCCTTTTATATAGAAATGGTTTTCAGCAACGAATACGGTGCCATTATAAATGGTTCCTGTCTCTGCATCCAGGTTCATTTCCATGCTGGTGCCGGTGATGATGTTTTCTCCCACCGTTATAACAACATGACCTTTAGCAAAAACTTCCATGGTGTTCTGATTAAAACGAACATAATCGGCATTGAGGTTTTTTTCTTTTTTGGTGATGTTTACGTTCCCTCTGCCAATATAGACTTTTGCCTGATCATCGTAATTCATCTCATCGGCAACAATATGCCACGGCACGCTCGCATCGTCCTGGAATGGGTCGGGTTGGCCTTTTGCCGAAGCAGGGCCTAAAACCAGAATTAGGATAAACAGGACCAAACTGACTCGAGGAACGGTTTTACAGATTCGAGGGGAACACAACACGTTAGATTTTTTTAAGGAACAAAGGGTGGCAGCAAAAGAAAACACTGTATCACCAAGGCAGGCAGGAATCTTGCTGTAATGTTCAATACACCTTTTCAGCAAAAGTCGCGCGTTTTCAAAATGGCTCATATTAATTGATTCCGATCAATTGAATCCGCCTTGGCAGAAAAATTCAGTACAGTACCTGATCCATATCAATAACATCTTGAATAAGAATGAAATATCAAGTATAAATGCCATTTTAATGAAAAAAGTCAAGATGTAGTTTCAAAACAGAAGATGAATATTTTATTAACCAATGATGATGGAATATATGCGGACGGACTCTGGGCGCTGTATGACAAGCTTATTCCCCACCATTTTGTAACCGTCGTTGCGCCTGATCGAGAACGAAGCGCCGTGGGGCATGGCATCACCCTTCATCAACCGCTTCGTACCACAAAGATTACAGTCAACAATGGATGTCAGGGATATGCCGTGGACGGAACGCCGGTTGACTGTATCAAGATCGGTCTCATGGAGATCCTCGAGATGAAACCGGACATGGTGATCTCAGGAATTAATCCAGGTGCAAACGTCGGGGTGAATATCAATTATTCCGGAACTGTTGCTGCTGCCAAAGAAGCGACGCTATACAAAGTGCCGGCAATTTCTGTTTCCATACAGGGACATAAGACTTCCGCTTATGATTATGCCGCACTCTTTACAGCAACGTTGGCGGAAAATGTTTATGAAAAAGGACTCCCTTTTGGAACGTTTTTAAATGTAAACATACCGGATATACCCAAAAATAAGATACAAGGGGTTCGGATCAGCCGGCAGGAAACAGCCCTTTATAACGAGTTTGTTGAAAAAAGGATCGACCCCCGAAACCGAACATATTACTGGCATGGGACCGATGGGCAAACGTCCCTTAATACCCCTGAAAGTGACGGCACCGCACTTAACGAAAATTTTATATCCATCACTCCGATTCAATGCGATGCCACCGATTACGCCATGATCAAAGAGCTAAAAGGCTGGGATATCGAGGGTTTCAAATTGTGACACAATAAAAGAAGATCTTAAGGATTCGAGGGGTCAGGGGTTCGAGTGAAATGATTAAGAATTATATAGAGCCAAAAATTTGGCAAAAGCCCTATCAGCAGTGTTTAGAAATTTGCAGAATAGCAATATGGAGAAGAACCAAAAAAGAACATAAATAATGAGTACTATTCACCACTTTAAGTTTTATTTTTTAATTTGAGGTATCTTGAATGAAGAAACGGTTTATTACGGATATCAAGGCCGGTGATCGGGTGGATGACATCTTTGTTTTGTCCGAAAAGATTTTGTCCCAGAAAAGGGATGGAAACAATTTTTTAAATGTAACCCTTTCCGATAAAACCGGAACATTAAAAGGCGTGGTGTGGGATAACGTGGATCAGATAGCCGCCGGCATCACATCCGGGGATTTTGCGCATGTAAACGGCAGTGTCAGTGACTACAGAGGGACCTTGCAGGTTGTCATAAAAAAAATGGAACCCTTTTCTCCTGACAGGATCGATCCTTCCGATTTTTTGCCGAAAACCTCCCGAGACATTGAGGGCATGTTTGAACGGCTTGTGAAACTTACGGATTCCATAACCACCGATTACCTCAAAGCGCTGATTGACGCTTTCTTTAAAGACAAGGATTTTGTGAAAAAATTCAAAACCGCACCTGCGGCAAAAAAAATGCACCACGCCTATATCGGCGGCCTGTTGGAACACACCCTTTCAATGGTGAGCCTGGCGGATAAAATTGCAGGGCATTACAGCGGAATCAATCGAGACCTTCTGCTATCCGGCGCCATTCTTCATGATATCGGAAAAATTGATGAGTTTGAGTATCAATTCAAGATAGACTATTCCGACAAAGGCCGGTTGCTGAACCATATTGTCATTGGGATCAAAATGGTGGATGATAAATTGTCAGGAATCGAACATTTCCCGGAAGACCAGATGCTTTTGCTCAAGCATCTGATTGTCAGTCATCATGGAACCCGGGAGTTCGGCTCTCCGGAACCGCCCAAAACCATCGAGGCTGTTTTGCTGAATTACATTGACGAAATCGACTCCAAGGTTAACGCCATCCGTGATTTCATCGCCTCAGAGGACCCTGATGAAACGTGGACGTCTTACCATCGATTGCTGGAACGTCATTTTTATAAAGGAAACAAGAGTGTCTAAAGTGATCTAATCCGCCACAGTGCTTTGGCTGACAAGAATGATCTAAAGTGCGTATTTATCCCGTATTAAACTGGGAAGTTATGGAATTCTGACCATTTTTATATGAATAGATAGAGCGAAGCGACACCTTAACTATAGGCATTTCAAACTTTAGTTCACTTTAGGCACTTTAAACTTCCCCGTTTAATACGGGATAAATAGGCACTTATATAGTTATGTTTATCTCTTTTGAAGGAATAGAAGGATCGGGCAAGACCACCCATGTAAAGCACACGGTGAGGTTTCTTCAGGACAAAGGGCATGACTGTGTCATCACAAGGGAGCCGGGAGGCACACGAATCGGGGAAAAGATACGGGCCATTCTCCTTGACCCCTTGAGCAAAGACATGGATCCGTTGACGGAACTCTTGTTGTATACGGCAGATCGGGCCCAGCATATCAAAGAATACATTCTTCCGTTATTGTCCGACGGTAAGATGGTCCTGTGTGATCGCTATTATGACGCCACCATGGCTTATCAGGGATTTGCAAGAGGGCTGAATATCGGTTTGATCGAAAAAATGCACAAACTGTTATTCGATAATTTAAAACCCCACATCACCCTCCTTTTGGATCTGCCGCCGGAGATCGGTCTGGAGCGGGCCTGGAAACAGATAAATAATGGAAATCGGATCAGTGAAGAGACCCGGTTTGAAGAAGAAAAGCTTTCTTTTCACAGAAGGGTTCGGGAAGGATATCTTGAACTTTCACGCCTTGAGCCCGAACGGTTTCGCATCATCGATGCATCAAAGGATGAGCATGGGGTTCGAGAGGAGATTTTCAAAATTTTGGCTTCGGAAATTGAACGCAGAATCAAACCGGAATAAAAATTTTGGCCAGAGGACCAGGCTTTGGTTATCCCCAGAGGGGATTTGCTTTGTTGGAGTTCATTGAATTATTGAAAACACAAATATCAAACAATGTCCAATGACCGGAATTCAAAAATCCAAACAATGTCTCGTGCTGTAAGGTTTTGGTCATTGAATATTGGAATTTGAGATTTATTTGAAATTTGGTGCTTGGAATTTGTGATTTTAGACACAAAACCCCAAGGCAGAGCTATCTATCTCTGACTCCCGCATGCTGGACAGGCAAGGCCCATTGAAAATCCCGCCACGCGGGGAAGGACCAGGTTTTCAATGTAAAAATAAAATGGGACATCGATATAATGACGTTTTCTATTCTTAACACCATCGGCAATACGCCCCTTGTTGAAATTAGGCATCTCAACCCAAATCCGAATGTAAAGATACTGGCAAAGCTGGAATATCTGAATCCGGGCGGCTCTATCAAGGACCGGGCCGCACTGTATATGATCGAAAACGGTGAGAAATCCGGTGAACTGACCCCAGACAAAACCGTGATCGAGGCCACCAGCGGAAATACCGGCATCGGACTGGCACTGGTGTGTGCCGTGAAGGGGTATAAACTGTTATTGACTATGTCCGATGCAGCCAGTGTTGAACGCCAAAAAATTCTAAAAGCGCGGGGGGCGGATATTTTACTGACCCCCGGACATCTGGGAACCGACGGCGCCATTGAAGAGGTCTATCGACTGGCCCGTGAAAACCCCGACGCCTATTTTATGGCCGATCAGTTCAATAATCCCGCAAACTGGCAGGCCCACTATTTTGGAACCGCCCTGGAGATCTGGGAGCAGACCGATGGAAAGGTGACCATGGTGGTTGCCACTTTAGGGACCAGCGGAACCCTAATGGGTCTTACCAGACGGATGAAAGAATATAATCCAGACATCCGCATCGTGGGTGTTGAGCCGTATCTGGGACATAAAATCCAGGGTCTAAAAAATATGAAAGAGGCCTATCGTCCGGAGATATTTGAAAAGAAACTTTTGGATGAAATCGTGAATATCGACGATGAAGAAGCCTTTGAAATGACCCGGCGCCTGGCAAAAGAAGAAGGTATCTTTGTAGGGATGAGCAGCGGCGCCGCCATGGTGCTCGCTCAAAAGAAAGCCGAAGAAGTGACCGACGGCACCATTGTGGTGATTTTTCCGGACGGCGGAGAACGGTATCTCAGCACCACGCTTTTTGCGGTGCAAGAAAAAGTCACTCTGGAACTCTTCAACACCATGAGCCGGAGCAAAGAGCCGTTTGAACCGATTTTGCCGGGCAAGGTCTCCATGTATTCCTGCGGGCCCACGGCCTGCGCAAGACTGCATCTGGGACAATGCCGGCGTTTTATATTTTCGGATCTTTTGTGCCGCTATCTCGAATACCGGGGGTATGATGTCACACACATTATGAACATCACCGATCTGGACGACAAAACCATCGAAGGATCTGAAAAAGCAGGTTTGGATTTAACGGAATTCACCACACAACATATCGATTCCTTCAAAGAAGATCTAAAAATCCTGAACATCAAGCCTGCCTCAAATTATCCCAAAGCCAGCGAGCATGTCGGCGATATGGTATCGCTGTCTGAAAAACTGGTGAAAAAGGGGTTTGCATATGAAAAGTTGAGATCCTTGTATTTCGATATCTCCCGCTTTTCCGATTACGGCAGGCTGTCGGGGGTTGATCTCAACAAAATCAGGCTGGGCGCCACCGTGGATCTGGATGAATATGAAAAGGACAACCCCAGAGATTTTACATTGTTAAAACGATCCAAGCTCTCAGAGCTGAAAAGGGGAATTTTCACCAAAACCGACTGGGGAAACATTCGTCCATCCTGGCATATTCAGTGTGCGACCATGGCCATGAAATATCTTGGAGAAACCTATGATATTCACACCAGCAGCCGTGAGCTGGTTTTTCCCCATCACGAAAACAAAATCGCCATTGCCGGTGCGGTGACCGGAAAACCCCTTGCCAGATTCTGGATACACTGCGACCGGGTTCTTGTTCACGGAAAAATAGTGGACGAACAGGGGGCCGGGGAAACCTTGTCCGATCTGACGGACATGGGTTACTCCGGAAGAGAGATCAGATACTGGCTCATTTCCGGCCATTATCGAAAACCGATCACCTTTTCCAAAGAGCGGCTCGAAGATGTAAAGCCCTCTCTAAAACGACTTGATTCATGCATCAACTCGCTCATTCACATGAAACCGGGGGGATCGCCCTACCCTGAACTGGATCAGCTGCTGTACGACATCAAGCAGGGATTTGTCAGTGCCATGGATGATGACTTGAACATATCGGCGACCATGGCGTCCATATTTAAAAATGTCAAAATGGTGAACATTCTGATTCTGGAAAACAAATTGGATACAAACGATGCGTCAAAGATTTTAGATGCGTTTCGTAATCTGGACACTGTGCTGAAAATTTTTGATTTTGAAGATGCGTATGATGACCCTGATGTGCAGCGTCTCATCCAAGAAAGAGAACAGGCCAGACTTGAAAAAAACTGGGATCTTGCCGATAAGATCCGGGATCAGCTTAAGGCAAGGGGAGTTAATATTAAAGACAAAAAAATGGTTTTCAATCCATAAATGACCCTTTTTCCGATGATATGTGTTCTCCGCGGGTTTCCGTCTGCGGAGTACACAACTGTGCGCCTGAACGAAAACCCTTGTGCGGCCTTTCTCATTAAAAATTTTGCACATTTATGAATTGAAAACTTGTTAATGTTAACCCTGTTACGATTAATCTTCGGATGATCGATAATCTGAATATAAATTGATGAATTAACCAAACTTGGAGACCTTTGAAAAATTCTTAAATTTGCCTAAGGCCAAGGCCGGCGAAAATTTTAACCGCAGACATACATCGAGTATTTCTAGAATTAAAATTTGAGCCTAACCCCGGGATTGGACAAAAGGGAGCGTTTTTCAAAGGTCTCCATTAGAGAGGAAAAATGAACCCCATCTATTTCCCCTTCACCTATATTCCCAAATCCGTGGGCAAAAAACTATCCGCCTGTTTTCGTCAGACGGCGGTGTATCAGATCTCCGGCACAAAAATACCGGAGGAAATGCAAGAACTGTCTCAAGGCGGTATTCTTGACATACGCATTCCTGTAGAGGTTAACGGCAAGCTGCTCGATCAATTGTTAAAAGAATACCGGGCCTGGATCAATACCCACCAGGGAACCGAAACCGCTTTTTTAGCAGCCATGGCCAATAAAATTCCATTTTTTGATGAAAGCGCTTCTTCACAGATCAGGGCGGATCTCAAAAAAACCGTAAAGCAAATCCCGGCTGAAGAAAAATCCGACCCCTTGTTCAATGCCACCCTATTTCTTCACATGGCACAGGAATTTGACCTTCAAAAGAAAGGATTGGACCAGGATCTGATGGATATTGACGCCATAGAAGAAGATTTCATGAAAAACCTCAAATGGGAAGATGCTGACGATCATGCCCGGGCTGTTGCGCGCAAGGTACTGGAAAAAGACGATCCAGGCCATTACATGACAACAAAGCGGGTAAATGCCTGGATATCTCTTATGTTGCAAGACCCACAGTCCTCCGGGCTGTTTATCACTTCCAGCCGGGCCGTACTCGAGCACCTCATCGACATTGTGCCTGGAATGGAAGAAACGATCTGTTTGGATACCATTCCCATGGGTGTGGATGAAGATGAAGAATTGGTAAAATGGCGGGATGACTTCATGGAAACCCTTGAAAAGCTGGCAACAGAGAACTGGCCTATCCCAATGGACGACATGGCGAATCCCCCTGATGTCCCCGGAAAAGAAACGAATGTTGCATTAACGATCTACATTGTTCCAAACAAAACACCGCATGAATATTTTTCAGACTGTGTTGAAACAGATGTGTTCCAAGCTGAATCAGCAAAAACAGGTACACGCTTTAAAAACACCCTCATTGGCCTCGTTGAAAAAAATGATTAGTCTTTTATGGCCCCCAAAAGGGTCTGCAAGAAAATAATTCACCGAAGTGCTGGATCGAATCAGCAAACTGCAAAGGGATATCGGCAAGGATGAGTGACCCCAACCCAATATTACGGTATTCATGGAAGCCGAAGCCATAATCGACGCGGTCCTTGATTTCGACCGGGAAAAGACCGCCCAACTGGTCCAGGCCCATCTGGATCAGGGCGCGGACGCCCTGACGATCCTCGACCAAGCTCTAATTGCCGCCATGGATGAGGTCGGCAGGCAATTTAGTGCGGGCGTTTTTTTTGTGCCGGAGATGCTGATGGCGGCCGAGGCCATGCGCGCTGGCCTGGACGTTCTCGGGCCTCATCTGGCAGGGTCCGGCATCAAGGCTAAAGGCACCATCGTCATTGGCACTGTCAAGGGCGACAATCACGACATCGGCAAGAACCTGGTGGCCATGATGCTGGAGTGTGCCGGATATAGAGTCATAGATTTGGGTGTAAACGTCAGTAAGGGCAAGTTCCTGGCTGCTGGTATAAAATATCAGGCGGATATCGTTGCCCTCTCAGCCCTGCTGACCACGACCTTGGCGGAGATGGAAGCGGTTGTTGCCGATGTCAGGGCCAAGGTAGACAGCAGCTTGAAGACCCTGGTCGGCGGTGCGCCGGTGACCGCCTCTTTTGCCGCTGGAATCGGAGCCGATGGGTACAGCCCGGACGCCGCCGGTGCTGTTTCTATGGCCCGCGGCTTGGTATCTGCCTAAGCAGGGTCAATTGTACGGTAGAATCTAAAGTTTGAAATGGATCTCCGGATGAGTACGCACATGACGAGTCGCGAACGCTTTTTAAGAACCATGCGCTTCGATAAGACTGACCGCGCCCCCTACTTTGAAGAGGGCATCAGAAGGAATGTCATAAGGGCATGGCAAAGGCAGGGTCTGCCAAAAAATGCAGATATTTCCGAAATGTTTTCCTCCGACAGGCGCGAAGAAATAGAAGTGGACCTGGAACCCCGCCCCAAGCTAAAGAAATGGCCCGCTTTCCGGGATGAACTGGATGTGTTGAGGAAAAGTTTAGATCCGGATGATTCCCGCCGACTGCCTAATAAATGGTCCCGGCGGGTCCGCACCTGGCGATCCCGCGACCACATGCTCATGTTGCGGGTGCACCGCGGCTTTTTCTTGTCAATGGGAGTGTACGACTGGGATCGGTTTTCCGAAGTGATTCGCCTTCTTATCAAAGACCCGGGTTTCGTTCATGAAGCTCTGGCTATCCAAGGCGAGTTTGCGGCCCGAATGGCGGAAAGGGTTCTGGCCGAAGTTGAAGTCGATGCCGCCGTTTTCTCCGAGCCCATCGGCGGAAACGATCGCCCTCTATTATCTCCCCAGATGTACGAGGAATTCGTACTGGCGAGCTACCGCCCGCTCCTCGATGTGCTGAGTCGGAAGGGAGTAGAAACGGTTATCCTGAGGACATTTGCAAATACCAGGATACTGATACCCAGTATTCTTAAATGGGGCTTCAATTGTCTTTGGGCTTGCGAGGTCAACATTGAGGCCATGGACTATCGCGATCTGCGCCGCGAGTTCGGCCCTAAGTTGCGCCTGATCGGAGGCATCGATCTTGACGCTTTGAGGCGCGACAAGGAAGCGATCCGCCGTGAAGTTGAGGAGAAGGTACCGCCCTTACTGGCCGGCGGCGGCTACGTACCCCTGGCAGACGGGCGCGTAAGAGCGGATGTTCCCTTTGAGAACTATGTCTATTACCGGCAGCTGTTGGAGAAGGTAACGCGAGCCTAGCCCCGGAGTTCCGGCTGAGCCAAATTCATAAGGAAAGCATCATGATTACCGTTAATAAAGTAGACGCGACCACGTTTGAAGTTGTTGTTAAGGGGGCGACGACCACAACCCACAAGGTTACCCTTCCGCCTTCATATTATGAGAAGCTCACGGACCAACAGGTAACGCCTGAAATTCTTGTGGAACAGTCGTTTAAATTTCTCCTTGACCGTGAAAGCAACACCAGCATTCTTCGCAGCTTCGAGCTTTCGGTCATCAGTCACTATTTCCCTGAATATGAAAAGACGATCAAGGGCATGCTGAAGTAATCGATAAGATGGCATTTGATGAGAAACTCCCGGAAGCCGAAAGGCCAGCCGGCTCTGGCAGCGCTTTCAAATACTAACGTACGATGTGTCACAAGTTCCAACAGGTTATAATGGGTGTTATACAGTCAAATAAGAAAGGCGCATCAAAAGAAGAATTCGGTATAAAATTTCGGGTGTGAAATTTCTTTTGGTGCGTACATTTAAGTAGCAATATGTCTTTAACGATTTATTGTAATAGTACCTGTTGAATACAACATTGAAACTTACCGGTCTTGAATCCAGATGGCTTCGGTTAATTCTAAGATGGTCGATCCTTTTTTCTGAACACGGGGAGCGATATAATCCGTTTGTGGTTGGTATCCAAATTTTGTGCGTGGATGTTCTTCGAATTTGCCATTGATAACTTTGAAATCGAAAGAACGAATCATCGCCCCATCCGATTGACGGGTCACCCGAATCTCATATTTTCCATCGACAAGCCAGTCGTTCAACAAAAAGGCTTTTGCATTGGCTTCTTTACCTTCCTTGTGTGGATGATACAGATTGATCTTGGCACGATCAAAATGTCCGGTCATAAAGTGACCCTGCGTTTTTTGACTGTGGGCAACCATTTTACCGTCACGATACAAGGTGACAAAGGGTCTACCACGGTCTTTTCCTGCCGCAAGATCTTTACCGCCTAACCAGTAATTGAGTAGCGGAAATTTTTCTCCTTTGTATGTGCCCATTGTTATAAAAGCAAATGTACGCCAAAATCCATCATAACGATATTTCTTTCCGGGATTAAAGGGATCTTTACCCGCTGAGGCAAGTTCCAGGCGGACCGGCAATCGGGTGACCGGTTTTCCATCAACGACATAAACCAGAGTGTAAATGCCGGGTTTGGTTAATGTTACATCGGCCGGTGTTTGTACCTGCACCCTGGCATATATGCCGTTTTTAGGCCGATATTCTTTATAAAAAGGGAAGCTTGCAATGATTTTATTGGCAGAATCTAGCACTGCAACCAGTCCGTTAAATGCACCTTCCGGGGCAAAGATGACCCTGTAATTCTGAAAACTGATCAACCCAGACTCATCATCGAAGTAGGTGTTCAGAACTTGCTCAAAGTCAAAAGTGGGTGTATACTGCTGGGCTGCAACAGGGGTAATCGAAAACAAACTTCCGGAAATGAGTAAAATTATCAATGCTGATCGAATCGGTCTTTTTAAATAAATATATTTTTGCATGTTTGCTCCTTCTATTTTGTGGTTGGATCATCTTCCTGATATGTTATTAATTCTCCAATTCAGAGAGTTAAGGTTAGGATAGGAAAAAAATTTTGAGCTTCTTTTTTTAGCTAAATTTATAATGTTTTAGATTATAAGACTGTAAATACTATAATTTGCATCTAATATTTGTCAAATCCTGAACAATGAATTAAAACATTTTTCAATATAATATCATAGGTTTATTATCTCAACCAAATCTTTATTTGTGGTTATATGCCCGATAACCCATGCACATATTTAATTATAATTATTACTTTTCCATAGCCCTGTCACTATTTGAAACGCTCAGTTTAGGATTAAAAAACTTCTCTCCAATATCTACAAAAGAAGTTGACTGGCGGCAGCAGTGGATCAACAGTCCTAACCCCTGCTGCAGTGCTCGGGCTGGCAGTATCCGGATCTACGTTTCCGGCTGAAATCAATAATTTTGTGCCGGTCCTGGTTATTAGCGCAACCGGTTTGGAAGGGATATCTCCTCCGATGGTTGAAATGCGTTCCAATTTTGAATCATTATTAAAATCGAGGGCCGCCGCACCCGTTAAATACGACAGCGCATACAGTTTGCCGTCGCCTCCGGGCACATCGGGATCGTTGTTGGGAGCAAATGTCGTAATATAAAATGTTTTGTAAAAAACCGTTCCTTCTGAAAGAACCTTTTCGCCCACAGCATTGCCGCTGTCATCCACCAGCCGGATATACCAGCCTTGATCGGTAGACAAATTGGAAGGTGTGGCGGTTGGATCCGTAACATCAACCAAATCCCTTTCGCCGACAATGGTTGCTAAAGAATGTGTTTCCTTCACGGCAGCGATGATATCAGGTCCTGTAAAACTGCAAACATTGTTACTATTGTTACAGCAGGCATTTTCCCGATCTCCTGTTCCCAAAAAAACCATATCATACCCTTTTTCAAGGGTAACACTCGGTGGATAGAAAAATTTTCTGGAGTTGTTATCATCTGTTTTAAAGAAAACCTGTCCTGTCCATGAATTTATATTCTCATTACAATGGGGAAAAGCCAAAGGGTTACCGCCGCTGTCAACAAAACTCGCAAACCGCCACATCTGGCCACCAAGGTCGCCCACATAAATTTTATCCACAAAGCCGTTGTCATTTTCATCGATAACAAGGACTGAGCTTGGAAAGCTGTAATTCATGCCGGTGGTAAATTTTTTTACGACAGCACCGGTCATCACATCAACGGCAATGACCGCCTTTCCTTTGGAATTGTTTGAACTGTACCCGCCGCCGATAAAAAATACAGGCGTCCCGGTTGTATCACCATCCGAGGTTTTGACAAGACCGAATTGGGGTTCGGACCAGGTCTCGCCCAACTCCGCAACGACCGTTGTGGGACTTGCCTTTCCGTGTTCAGCATCATCATGCTGGTTGATCCTCCAGAGATATTGAGGAGAAAAGGGATCGGTCACATTTAATGCAAAGTAACCGGTGCCCCCTTTCCTTGTGCCGCATACAAGAATAACTTTATCTCCATCGCCCGAGTTTACGACACCATCCCCGTCGATGTCCTTAAAATAAATCATCGGGGAGGCGTCTACATAACTCTGATGACCAATACCTTCTATCATCTCTTTTAAACGAGGCAATTGATCAGGGGGGATAAAAGCCCACTCCTCCGTACCATGGGATGCCATGGTTGAAGGGACTCCTGAACTCTCTGTTACATCTAAAACCGCGTGAAGCATCCCATCGTTTGCTCCAAAATAGACCATTGTCTTGGACGTACCGTCAGCATATTTGTACTGAAAAATAGAAGGTTCGCTGTGAAGAACATCTCCAGTTATTATGGATCTGTTTTCGGTAACATCGCTTCCCCCGTCCTCACCGAAGACATCCGCCCCTCGAACATAATTGATGATATCTGAAGTACTTCTGGTTGGATTTCCAAGGATGGCCGCTGTCAAATTTGCATTGGTCGACTCAAATTGGGTCAAACTATTCAGATAGGTATAGATATTCCTGTTTGAATTATGGATGTAATTGCTTTTGGTAACATCGGCCCAGTCGATTGTCGACCAGTAGGGTACGGCATCGTTCTTCATGGCGCCATTGGGCCACGTGGCCAGATCACCAGTAGCATCGACAATCTGGTTTTCCGACGAAATACCATATTTGGCGACGTTTCCTTCCCAGAAATTCCCTTCGCTGGGTTTAAAAAAGGCCATATAAATTTTGTCTCCACTGGTGGTTTTTGCCGCAGGCACAGCCGGTGCCATAAATGTGCTGGTCCTTGAAAGGATATCGCTTCCTGGAACTTCCATCACATTTTGCTCCGGTGCAACATTGGGGGACAGGTCATCGGGGGTCATCGAAAAAACACAGGTATCATCAGCCAAAACCGGATATCCCATAAAAACAAAGCCAAATATGACAAATAGTGTTGTGAGTCCGTAATGCCCTATTTTTTTCATAGCAATTCCTCTGTTTTCATAATATTTTTTCAAACCGGCTGATCCAAATCTAACTTCAGCGATTTTCGAGGTTATCGCAGATTCAAGGCGAAATGCATGAAGCTATAGTGAACTATTGCAATTGAGCTTCAACACCGAAGGTGCGACAAGATCGGAAATTCCAAAGGGTTTCAATTTGTGACATGTCTTTTTTGGTTTAATTTCACCCAATGGGTGTAAAACGCAATCATTACCATGTCTGCATAAAAGTTTGATGATAAAGTAAAAATTTTTAGACATCTTATCCTGTCAAAATCTGAAACGCTCAGTTTAGGTTAAAAACCGATACGGTAGAACCCAACCACGATATTTTTGGTGGTCTCGTTAGAACTATATCCGTTGCATACCATCCGGTACTGATGGGCTTTGAATTTACCCACCGAAAATCCTGATCCTCTGGGAGGCAACAATGGGCTATCGTATTCAACTTCTCCATTAAAAGATTGGGTCGCATTCATCGATATCGCTGTGGGAAGACCAGAAGTAATTCCGACATAAGGAACTGTGTTGTTTGGGAAATAATGAGGAGTACCGGTTGTGATATTGTCAGGACCGTATAAATCGGGGCTCCAAGTCACATAGGCTGTTGCAGATTCGGCTGCATAAAACGCCAGTTTATGTCGCAGCTCATTTCCTGCGATCTGAGTGTCAATGCTTGATGAAGTTAATACTGCAATACCCAGAAGTGTCAGCAGCACCAGCAAAATCACGGCGAGAACCATTACAGAACCTTTCTTATTTTTTAACGGGTCTCCATCCATAAATGAGAATTTTCGTTTCATAAGATTCTCCCTCTATTCATATCTTTATAATACGAAACTCTGTGAAAAATGATTCATATTAAATGTTTGGTTTAAAAATACTAATATCCGCTCTTTTGCCTCGGCCGGTAACCGTAACCGTAATGTTCTTGGTGTTTATCAACGGATTGTTGTCAATTATAGTCCAGGAGATAGTATAATCCCCTGATCTTTCCTGATGCGGATTGCCGGCTGAATCCAGTAAGGGATCAGAATACGGAAGCGCCGATAGTTCTTCAATCTTGTCCATGCCCCATGTGCTGAGATTTGTAAGTCTGCCGGCGGTGGAATTCATCCTGATGGCCGAGGTCTGCATGCCTGCTATAGCCAGCAGCCCTACTGAAAAAATTGTAATGGCGATGAGTACCTCTATAAGCGTAAACCCGCCTATTTTTATCAATGTTCCCATCTGAGTCTCCGTATGGATTAAGGCATTAACTAACCTCACCCACTCATAGAAATAAATTTAAACAAGAATGTCACATCTTGAAACCCTTCGGACTTGCCGATTTTAACGAATCTGCTGTGATGCAGGGCACCTGCGGTAGAACACTACAGCTGCGCACCCTGAGACTTGCATCTTCGGTAAACTCGACAATCACTCAATTTAGGATCTTATAAGCCTAAATTTCGGCATTTAATCCAAACAGTTAAACGTCTGCGGCTGAAATTATCATTCTGCGGTCCTAGAATCTGCCATCCCCGCTGGTTAAAGTAAGCGTTATTATTTTTTGAAGCCAGCGTATTCCTATCTGTCCGGGCCACCATGGTTACCTCCACCGATCTGATTTGATATAGATTTTCGTCAGGAACAGTGCTGCCTCCGGGGTTCAGCACAATGGGGGGTGAAGATCCGTCCAGATAAACAAAATCGAGGGCATCGATGTTCTGGACCACCATCTGATTCCCGCCCCCGGTATTTTTCACAAGATTGTTTGCTTTCAAACAATAGGTAATGTCTTCATTCGGATCGTCCGTATCCCCGTCCGAATCACTTTCGTCAAGTTCCCCTCTGACATCCTCGGTAAAATTGATAGACGTCGCGTTTGCTGTTATGATCCTTGCATTGGCATTACCGGTGGGGTCACACCCGGCCATCCGAATTTCTCTTTGCACGTAAAACAGGGCAATTCTTAAATTCTGATGCATAATGGCGGTCTCTTCCTGAACCACATACGATTTATGTTGGTTTAAAAACGTCGAATAAATTGCTCCCAGGGCAAGAATAGCAACAACCATGGCAATCAAAAGCTCTACAATGGTAAATCCTTGATTTGGATGCCTAAGGTTTTGTTTCAATATTAATTTCATAACGTTACTGTGCTCTATTTTTGCAAATTAGTCGGCCTTTTTTTATCCGTATCCGGAGTATCCTCGACTTTCGCTCAATTGATGTACAATTCTCATTGGGTTTGATGTCGTTATTCTTTGGGTTGCAGGTTTTGAAGCAAGTATAAAAAATTTTGCAAATTATGTTCCAAAAACTTTTCTTTTTTGAAAGAATTTTAAGACACACTGCTTTCCCAAAACATATAATCAATCATATGGATTTGTTTTAATTAACAATGGTTGATGTATCCGGACGCTGAATAGTTATTAAAGATGATAATTGAGAAATACAGCTTTAGCGTGCAGTGTGATTTTTAGGTGGACAATTTTTTTGAATTCACCTGCTAATGCACAAAAATCTGTGCATGAATGCCCATTTTTCTATGCAGCTTAAAATATTTCTCAGTGAGATTATTCCTCTTTGGACAAAGATGATTTGACAATGATTAAAATTGGACTTGTTTGATAATCATTTTTATATAATATTTGGATAATGGTAATATCAACTCACGTCTAAAACAGAAATTTCTTAAAATTTGTAATGATTTGAAGGGATAAAATATGTCTGATCTTGCAAGCAAAAAACTGCCTACGGTTGAGCAAGTTGAAGAGATCATGAAAGACTGGGGAAAATTTTCAGTCGAGGAGTTTGCAGACCGTTTTCAACTGGAAAAAGAAGTTATAGAGGCTACCGTAGAGTATCTCCACAAATTGAAAAGAACGTCCGACAAACGTTCAATTCCAGTCATGGCATGTTATCGAAACGACAAGCTTGAATCCATTGTCAGATGCGCTGGTGCACAACACGGTTATATGTGATCCAAAGAGTTGGTCTATCCTTAATTTAATGCCCTGAAGGAAACCTGACATGAAAGATATTGCCCGGAAAATTCGATCCCTTATTTCAAAGGTCGAACCTCGATTATTCCTCATGACTCATGATGAAATGGGGTTCAAACCCGATCCAAAAAAGTGGTCGAAAAAGGAAATTCTCGGGCACCTAATCGATTCGGCCGCGAACAATCACCAGCGGTTTGTAAGGGCTGTGAACAAAGTTGCCGTCCAGTTCCCAACATACGATCAAGATGATTGGGTTCGAATTCAGCGTTATAATGGAATGCCATGGTCTTTTTTGGTCACACTTTGGTCTGCATACAACAGCCATTTGAGTCATATTATAGAATGCATTCCAGAGGATGCTGGATTTTCACCATGTAACATCGGAAAAGAAGAACCCGTCACACTGGAGTTTGTTGTAAAGGACTACTAGCGTCACTTGCAGCATCATCTCAAAGACATATTGGAAGAACAAGCATAACCCGTATAATATACATTTCGATATATCATGAAAGCACCATGACAATCTAAAATCAGTTTGTAACGTTATTTTTGACCCGAGAGGCGAAACTCGATGACCGGTCAAATTACCATCTCTATCTGGCTTTTTATTCTGCTGGTGATCATAGCCGTCTTGGCTGTGCTCGACCGGATATTAATCCCCAGCACCCGCTGGTTTTTGCGCCGGCGTATTAACCGGGTACTAAACGAGATCGGTACCCGGCTGGATATCGAAATCCGCCCATTTCAGCTGACAAAAAGACAGGTCCTCATCGACCGGTTGGTCTACGATCCCAAAGTTGTGGAAGAAATACAGAATCACGCAAGGCAACACGACATGCCCCTGGAAGTGGTTCAGAAAAAAGTCGTAAGCTATGCCAGTGAAATTGTGCCTTCATTTAATGCATATCTCTATTTTCGGATCGGCTACTGGCTTGCTAAGAAAATAGCACGACTTCTTTATCGGGTGCGGGTGGGACTGATTGAAGATGAGCAATATCTTTCCATTGATCCGGATTCCACTGTTGTGTTTGTCATGAATCACCGCTCCAATATGGACTATGTCCTGGTGGCCTTTCTGGCGGCTGAGCGGACAACCCTTTCCTATGCCGTAGGCGAATGGGCCAAAATCTGGCCGTTACAGATGCTGATCCGTGCCATGGGAGCCTTTTTTGTCCGTCGCAATTCAGGCAATCCACTATACCGGCGGGTCTTGGAACGTTATATTCACATGGCAACCCGGGAAGGTGTCTGTCAGGCCGTTTTTCTGGAAGGGGGTCTAAGCCGTGACGGTAGACTGCAAACACCCAAACTTGGATTGATGGACTACATGCTGCGCCGGTTTGATCCGGCCGCTGACCGGGACGTTGTGTTCATTCCGGTAGGTATAAATTATGATCGAACCCTTGAGGATCGTAGCTTGTTGCGCACCTTCGACCCGGCTGCGGAAAAACGAAGCTGGTGGTTTGTATGTCGAACAACCTTCAAATTTATTAGACGCAGTGTCGTGTTGATGATACTCAGCCGCTGGCGTCGCTATGGATACGCCTGTGTCAACTTTGGTACGCCTTTGTCGGCCAAAGCCTATTGCCTGGATCAAGGATTAAATTTCAGCCGGCTTTCAAGGACCGATCGGTTTCCAGAGATCGAAAAGCTGTGTCATCGGCTAATGTCGGCCATTTCCGAGGTCGTTCCGGTATTGCCGGTATCTCTGATGTCTACGGTATTTTTAGAAGCCATGGACATTGAACTCGACATTTTAAATATTGAGGAACGCAGCAACCGACTGATCAACGAACTAAAGGCCAGTGGTGCGCCGGTATTTGAGATGTCCCGAAGCACACGCGCTCACGACATTGTCGACGCAATCGACTTGATGACGCTGCGACGCATGGTGACAGCATCCGGCGACCAGTTCAAAGCTGTATCCACAGAAGAAACAATTATGCGTTATTATGCCAATACCATTGATCATTGGCGGCAACATGAATGAATATGGAATATATACTAAAATTTAAAGCGTTAAAACCGTTTTTTAAAAATGCCGATTTTATAGATATTAAAGTATTCGAAGGACAGACAACATTACGTCAATTTATCGCATCTATGTTGTCATACTATCCATGGTGGATCGTACAGCTTTATCGTATTCGCAAGCTGCTTGCAGGAATTTTTGGTTTAGTGAAACATGAAAAGCCGGAAGAATTACCGAATCTGCAACCTGAAGATGTTTCATTTATTCCAGGTGAAAATGTTACCTTTTTTATGGTCAGAAGCGCCAAAGAGGATCTATTTTGGATCTCAGAAACGCCTGACGACAAACATTTAAAGGCCTACTTTGGCGTTGTCAGAGAACCTTTGAACAATTCTTTTAATCGTTTCCATGTTATGACGACCGTATACTATAAACATTGGACAGGGCCGGTGTATTTTAATCTCATTAGACCGTTTCATCATTTGGTGGTTTCACGTATGGCCACGCATGGTTTGGCCCTCGAATAATCATAATTCGACAGGCTATTGCGCTTTATTGGCGTTGTTGAAAATAAAGAGTACAAAATTTTAGCCGACACGGTAAAACAAATAGAAAATCAAAAAAGGACATCGTTTCATGAGTATTCAAGTAATTCTAATGTTTGCCAGTGGCGTTCTTGTGGGAATCGGTGCGTCGTTTACTGGATTGGGAGGCGGTTTTTTGATGGTTCCAATACTTCTTTTTCTGGGATACCCCGCACAAAAGGCGGTGGGAACGTCATTTCTTGCGATTCTCGTCATCTCAATATCTGCATTGATTGCGCACAATAAGTTTGCAAATGTTGACTATAAAATCGGCTTTCTCCTTGGTTTGGGGGGTATCATTGGCGCACAGGTTGGAGCCAGACTGGTTGAACATGTTTCTACTGCACATTTTAAGAAAATCTTCGCTCTTGTACTTGTCGCTCTCGCAGTGTACCTCTTCATAAAAAAATAATGCAAAAACCAATGATGAAAGAAGCAATGAAATAAAAACAACACGGCAAGATAAAAACTGCCGCAGCAAACTTTAGAGTATTCATCCCGATTTCGGTCATCATCTTCACATATCATGGGACGCATCTTTTTGATTGGGTTCCTTAAGAATTGTTGCAGATGCATCTGTCAATGTGGTAAAAAGAATCATCGACGAATCGACCGGCGACATTACCGACGACAGTTATCCATTATTTGAGACCCCATAGCGAAACCTTAAATGCTCGATTTGAGGGTCCCAAGTAATGTCTATTGAATCTTAGGGGAATCTGTATGAATGTTTTTAAGGCTGCATGGCTGGTATTTCTCATGCCGTTTTTTGTCTTGTCTTGTTCGGTCATTTCTAAACAGATCCGAAAAGAATCGATGGCGACTGTTAACTATAAAATACTTGTACAGGAAACCGACAAATATCTGGGAAATACCGTGATTCTGGGAGGATACATACTGGAGACTCAGAATTTGGCTGACAAATCGTCCATTAAAGTCCTCCAAGTCCCCTTGGGATTGGGAGAAAATCCCAAATCCAGGGATGATTCAAAAGGGAGATTCATCCTCTCGCACAAAGGCTTTTTAGACCCGGAAATTTACAGCAAAGACCGCAAAGTGACCGTAGCAGGCACAATCGTCGGCACGGTGGTCGAGAAGGTTGACCATTTTGCCCAGACCTATCTCAAAATTGAAAGTCGTGAAATTCACCTATGGCCGAAAGAAGAAGATTATCTCAGGCCCTACTACGACCCATGGTATTATCCATATCCCTACTATTGGCACCCGTATCCTTATTATCCTTAGCTGTTTTTAAACAGGTAAAATATTCCAATCCTCCATATTAAATCATCCCGAGCTGCCCCCTTGAGTCGGAATCTTTACTGCCTTCCAACCCCGAAGGAATGGGATCTCCACTGTGTTCCGCCAAACAGCGGAGAATTCGAATTTAGAGGTACTTAAACGAACATTAAAACAGAACAAACCGATTTTATTAAGTTTATTGATTTGAGAGTGCACAATATGTAGTAATTTATTTTAATAAACTACAATATATTCTAATTCGATAGAATTATATATAAATTATACATAATTCTACTTGACATAATAAAATTAGAAACCTATGGATTAAAATACCGTAAATTGTAAAAAAAATTCCAATTTAAAAATTCATCAGGATAAAGTTTATATTCCGGCATTGTATTCCATACCATACAAACTTAGCTTTAAGGATACTGTGCAAAAGGTAACACCATGGGAAAAAACATTTCCACGAACAACTTAGCTGAAAACAAAGCTGTATCAAGATACATTCTGGATAATTATTATAGCGTTCAATTCTCTTTAGATGATATGGGTCCAATTTACCTGTATAAATTAAGAGACATTTCCTTAAACGGGCCATGTATTCTGGTAAAGGAAGATTCCAGGGTCTTTAAACAACTTGAGGTTGGCGACATTTTACACATGGAATTCAATCCTCCGGAACTATCCGTGCCCAACAAACTGTTGAAAACTCAGATCATTTCAAAAAATTCTCATAATCTTTTCAGGGGACATTCTCTTGTCGGACTGTCCATCATCGAGGTACTAAATTAGCGGTTGTAATTTTTCGAATATCAAAATAAATGGCTTTAGGACATAAAATTTCAAATTAAACGAGCCGTCAGGAGTTAAACACATCATCAACTCCTTTTCTTTTCAGATCCTTGAGTCGTTAAAACATATCTATAAATTTATTAAATTATGACTGTAATTGATAGAGATAACGGCGGTCGGCGTTTAGGGATTGACCGGCGACAATTTGCTTACTCCATGTATGTCCCTGAGCGTAGATCCGGCAAGGAAAGAAGAAGCGAGCTGGATAGGAGGCAAAAACCAAGAATATCAAAAAACGAGCGATCTTAAACAGTATTGTCAACTACTAAGGGAAGTGGTTGCCCATGATAGATGTATTAAGAAAAATATTTGAAACTAATCCCGAGAAATCAGCAATCACGATAAATGGCAAATGTTCGGACTGCGGGCGTAAGGTGATCGTTGAAATAAAACCCTCTTCAGGAGGGTATGGTTTACAGGGTGGCATTTTAGTCAAGTGTTCACCTGAAAAGTATTCCATCAGCTGCCCTGAGTGTTACAAATTCAACTCCAAGATGGAAGCTCCTTATAGATCCAAGTCCGCTCATGCTTAATCGTTTTTGAACAACAGTTGAAGGATTTTATACTTCCTGTTCTTCCTGAATTCCTCAGCCATACCGACCCGATTCAATTCGCACTCAATTATCCGATCTTCTGAATCCGAATGATACCATAAGGATAAAATCAGTGATTTTTTAAAATTAAAAAAATAAATAACAAGGCTTGACTCACTGAATCAATTGGTATATGGATTTTGCCCGATAACAGATAATCGGTAATGTTTTTGCCGTGACCTAACTTTATTGTGAAAGGAGACTTTTAAAATGGCTTTTATTCCTACTGTTGATGAAGAAAAATGTGAAGGTTGTGAAGAGTGTGTGGATGTCTGTCCTGTTGAAGTGTTTGAGATGGAGGATGACAAATCCGTCCCTGTAAATGCGGATGAATGTTTGGGCTGTGAAAGTTGTGTTGAAGTTTGTGAACCCGGCGCAATTACAGTGGAAGAAACATAATCAGATTCAAATTTTCATGTTCCCTGGTCTTCTGCCCTGACCAGGGAACAAAGCCCCTGCATCATTGACCACGTATATTTCTATCCCGCACCTTGTTATTGATATCAAAACATTTCATGTGATTCAAGGTACTCGATCCTTTCAAGCAATGGCGGATGAGAATAGTTGAAAAAAACATACAGCGGATGCGGTCTGAGGTTTGAAAGATTTTCTTTGGCCATTTTCTTCAGCGCTGTGGAAAGGGGTTTTGCACGCTTTATAATCTCGATGGAATAATAATCCGCTTCCCTTTCAAATTTTCTGGAAATTGCCATCCCAAGCGGTGATAGGAAAAAGCTCACAGGTTCCCACAGGATTCCAACTAAAAAAAGTCCCACATAATACGGGGTGTTTGAAAAGCCAAAACTTTCATACATCACACGACATGTTATCAGTTCTGATGCCATAAAAAAAAGAAACAGTGACACGATACTGATTATAACCATTTGTTTTTTAATATGATTTTTTTTCAGATGTCCGATCTCATGTGCCAAAATCGACAGAACTTCCTCATGACTGTGAGATTGAATTAAAGAATCAAACAGGACAATCCGCTTGGCTTTACCGATTCCTGAAAAATATGCATTGGTATGTCGGGTTCTCCGAGTCGCGTCCATTTGATATATCCCCTCAATCTCGATGCCTTCTTTTTTTGCGAGTTGCTCAATATCGGTCTTTAGATTGCTCTTTTCAAGGGGTGTAAATTTGTTAAAAAGTGGTGCAATAACAGTGGGATAAAGAACAGTCATAAGTAATTGAAAACACAAAAAAACAGCCCACGCCCAAATCCACCAGTTCATTCCTGTATATTTTAACATCATCAGTAATGCAGACAGGAGCAAACCGCCCAAAACGATCATCACCAGTAAGGATTTTATCAAATCGGAAATCCATATTTTTATGGTTTTTGTATTAAATCCGTACCTGTCCTCGATGACAAAACTGTGATAATAGTCAAAAGGAAGGCTGGCCAACACCTCTATTAGACCGATAAAGGCAAAAAAGACCAAGCCTGCCAGTAAAAAATTTTTATTCGCCAAATTATCAGTGAGCCATGGGAGAATTCCCGAAATAACAATGAAAAGAAAAAGGCTTTTAATGACGATGGTTTGAACAAGTTTAAATCGAACATTATCTGACGTGTATCGCATGATCTCTTTTAACTCCCCTTCATAAATCACTCCCTGGAATGTGGCAGGAACCGTTTTTCCATATTTTTCAAGATAATTTATGTTTATCCGCTCAATGACTGTTTTAAGACCGGCACTGATAAGATAGATACAGATATAAGCAATCAAATACGCGTTAAATGAGATCATGCTATGTTCCAGCCATAAATTATTCGTCCGGATTTATTTGAAATTGACAAACCCAAAGCTTAATAAATTCTTAAATATTTCTTTTTATCTTAGCACTACCTGACTTGGCAATCAAGATACGGCCACACTTCTTATTAACGATTCAAAAAAGTTTATAACTCCGCTTGCAAAAAATTGGGGCAATCGATAAAAGACGCATAAATCACACCCGAAATGGTTATAAAATTGCCGCGAACATACATCTTGCGCGACGCAACAAACTGTGATAATTTTGTTTTTATGAAACAATACGTTATTGATGAGCTCAGGCTTATAGATTATGAATTGGTTAAAGCCTATTTGGAGGATAACTTTAGTTACTCCGATGTGGATGGTATTTACTGGATACAGCTTGATCAGAATATCCTTACCAAAATTCAGGCCGAACATACCGATTGTCAACCCTTTTATTTTGCCGTTGACCTGGAACCAAATTTTATAACCTTTGAGTTATTGATACGCACCAAAAAAAGAATTCGATGTGACTGTATGGGCTATGCCACCGAAAAACAAAGAAATTGGCTTATCCGTCTTGCCGACGCAATGCTTGATACGCTCGAAATTAAAATATAGCCTCCTAAGGATATTAACTATATAAAAAAATGGCGCAATTTGAAACTCTCATTTTAGGTAACTGTTAATGAAAGCTCTATGCCCCTGATTGCGAATGATATTTGTATGGCACGAACCTCAACTATTATTTTAGGGATTATCTTTATAACCATTTTTATGGCTGTAATGGCCATATTGGTCTCCTTTGTTACTGCCGGCGGCGATACTGCCCACAAGGTCGGAAGAATCTGGGCAAAATGCATCCTTGCATTAAGCAATATCAGGGTCATCGTAAAGGGCCTTTCCAACCTGAAACCCGGCCGGTCTTATATTTATATGGCCAACCACATGAGCAATTTCGACATCCCGGTTCTCCAGGCGTATCTTCCTGTTCAATTCAGGTGGCTTGCCAAAGCAGAACTTTATAAAATTCCCATTTTCGGTTATGCCATGAAAAGAGCCGGCTATATCAGCATTGACCGTTCCGATCGGAAATCTGCCATAGAAAGCATGAATAAGGCGACAAAAATTATCAGAGACGGCGTGTCGGTCATTATCTTTCCCGAAGGTACCCGTAGCCGGAATAACAATGTCCAGCCATTCAAAAAGGGAGGATTTTTCTTGGCGGTCGATTCCGGTGTCCCGATTATCCCGATCATTATTCACGGAACAGGACGGATCATGCCCAAAAATCAGATTTCAATTAAACCCGGAAATGTTACCCTTGAAATTTCAAAGCCCATTGAATCTTCAGATTACACCAGGAAAACAAAAAACAACCTTATAGAAAAAGTTAGACATGTTATCCTGGAATCCTTTGAAAAAGGTAAAGAGAACGGTTCACTATGCTAAAAATAATACCCCTTGGCGGTTTGGGAGAAATTGGACTTAACATGATGGTGTTTGAATACGGCGATTCAGCGTTTATTGTTGACGCCGGACTCATGTTTCCGGAAGACTACATGCTGGGCATCGATTATGTTATTCCTGATATGAATTACATAAAGCAAATAAAATTGAATATTTCAGGGGTGGTCTTAACCCATGCCCACGAAGATCATATCGGTGCATTGCCTTATCTTCTCAAAGAGATGAATGTACCGATCTATGGAACGCCCTTTACACTGGGTGTTGTGCGGAAAAAACTTGAAGAACACGGCCTCTTTTTACCGGTTTCATTGCATGAAATTTCTCCGAGATCAACACTTGAACTCGGTGTTTTCGAACTCGAGTTTATCCGTGTCTGCCACAGTGCTGTTGACGGGGTCGGTATCGCCATTAAAACACCTTTAGGACTCGTTATCCATACCGGCGATTTTAAAATCAGCCACACTTCTGCTGCCGGTATGATCACCGACGTAAACAAGTTTGCGCAGTATGGTGAGAAAGGTATTCTTGCGCTCTTATCAGATTCAACAAATGTTGAAAGGGAAGGATATACCATCTCCGATCAGGAGGTTGGGGACACCCTTGGAAGGATTTCCACCGGCAAAAAGGGGAGAATCATCATCGGTCTTTTTGCCTCCAGTATTACCAGAATTCAGCAGGTCGTTGATATCGCTCAGGCAATCAATAGAAAAGTCATTTTCAACGGCAGGAGTATAGAAACAAGTGTAAACATTGCAAAAGAACTTGGATACATCAACATCTCGGAAGAAATGGAGATCGGCATTGAGCAGATCAGGGAATTTCCTGACGAAGAAATCATCATCATCACCACAGGGAGTCAGGGGGAACCCATGGCGGCCCTTGCTCGCATGGCTGCAGGAACACACAAGCAGATAAAGATCAAAAAAGAGGATACGGTCATCCTTTCTTCAAAATTTATACCTGGAAATGAAAAAGCCATCGCCAAGATTATTAACGATCTTTACAGACGAGGTGCCGACGTTATTTATGAAAAGATATCGCAGATTCATGTATCGGGACATGCGTTTCAGGAAGAGTTAAAGCTGATGATCAATCTGACCAGGCCCAAATATTTTATTCCCATCCACGGAGAATACCGGCACCTGGTTCTTCATTCACGATTGGCCGAACAGGTTGGTATTGCAAAAGAAAATATTCTTCTTGCTGAAAACGGACAGATCATAGAGTTTGATAAAAACGGCGGGAGGATTCAAGACAGTATTGTAACCGGCCGGGTGCTTATCGACGGTAAGGGTGTTGGAGATGTTGGAAGAAGTGTACTCAAGGAAAGACGAGATCTCTCAGAAGATGGACTGGTTATAGTGAATATGGCCTTTGATGAAGAGACCGGGATTGTTATTTTCGGACCTGAAATCGTTTCACGGGGCTTTGTGTTTGAAACCGAAACAGGCCATCTTTTGGAGGACGCAAAGTGTGTTATTCTCGAGATTGTAGAAGAAATAGGCCCTGAGGTTCCGGATCGCGCCACAAAGATCCGGTCAAAAATATCAAAAGCCCTGAGAAAATATTTTTTCTTTACCATAAAACGCCGACCGGTCATACTTCCGTTTATCCTGGAAGTATAGAAGTCATTTAAAAGTTTCCACAGGGCGATTCTTAAGCCTTTTGCCGGAAAGCGCATAACCAAGTGGAAAATGATGCGCAGAGAAATCACTGGAATTTTACTTTTTTTTCTCGTTATTCTAACGCTGATCAGTCTTCTGTCATACAGTCCGGCTGATCCCTCGATCAATAATGCCCGGGCGGCCGGGCATATTCATAATTTCTTCGGATTGTTTGGCGCACATCTGGCGGGTATCCTCATCGGACTGTTCGGGCTTGGAGCTTTCTGGATTCCGATTCTACTCCTTTTGACAAGCATCCACATTTTTGGCGGTCATCCCGGTAAAGCCATCATTTTGACCCTTATCGGTGGAATCATTCTGATGATCACCACAGGAAGCTTATTGGCACTCAAGCACAACCATATCATTATCTTCGGAAATAAATTTTCTTCCGGCGGTATCATTGGAATCCCCTTAAAATCATTTCTCGTGAAATATTCAAATGTCGTGGGCGGAGCGATTATCCTGGTCCTTTTATGGATCATCGGTCTGATTCTCTGCACCGGTTTTTCCCTGATTCGTTTTGCGAAACGGTCTTGGCAAACCGCTCGTTTTTCCGCGGATCGATTGAAGACCCTATTTGTCAAATGGAGAGAACAACGTAAAAAAACGAAAAAAAGTTCAAAAGCAAAAAAAGAAAGGCCAATCAAAGAAAAACGGGAAATAAAAATAAAATCCCCCAAACCCCGACCGATAAAGGAAGCTCCCGTTCCACGACAGGAAGTTTTTGATTTTATGCGAAGCGGAGCAGGATTTCAGCTTCCTTCCATAAATCTGTTGGACAATTTCAAAGAAGAACGGTCATCCGCTGATAATGAAAATTTAAGTATGCAGTCGAAACTCCTTGAAAAGAAACTCGATGACTTTAATGTCAAGGGAGAGGTGGTTGCAGTTTCCCCCGGCCCCGTTATCACCACCTTTGAATATGAACCTGCCCCGGGGGTTAAAATAAACAAAATCGTCAACCTATCCGACGACCTTGCGCTGGCGCTTAGAGCCACCAGCATCAGAATTGTTGCGCCGATTCCCGGAAAAGCGGTCATCGGAATCGAACTCCCCAATACCTCAAGAGAGGTTGTAAGATTCAAAGGGATCGTTGCCTCAAGTACATTTGAAAAATCGAAATCCAAATTAACCATATGTCTAGGCAAAGATATTATCGGAAATCCCGTAGTTGCGGAACTCGAAAAGATGCCGCATCTTCTCATTGCCGGTGCAACGGGAACCGGTAAAAGTGTGGCCCTGAATGCCATGATTTGCAGCCTGTTGTACAAATCGATCCCTGATGAAGTAAAGCTCATTATGATTGATCCCAAAAGAATTGAACTTTCAAGTTATGACGGAATACCACACCTTATTACTCCGGTGGTCACCGACGTAAAAAAAGCAACCAATGCCCTTTTCTGGGCCGTAAGGGAAATGGAAAGAAGGTATGAACTTTTGTCGGAAAAGAAATCCAGACATGTAAGGCAGTACAACAAGAAAATCGAAAAGGAAAAAAATTCCGACAAAGGTCAGGCATTGGAAAAACTGCCCTATATTGTCATTATCATCGATGAGCTGGCCGATCTGATGTTGGCGGCCTCAAGAAACGTGGAAGTCGCCCTGACCCGCCTTGCTCAGATGGCAAGGGCTGCAGGCATTCATTTGATACTGGCCACCCAACGGCCTTCTGTGGACGTTCTCACCGGAATTATTAAAGCCAATTTTCCAACACGCCTTACGTTTCAGGTATCTTCAAAAACCGATTCCAGGACCATCATCGATACGAATGGTGCTGAAAATCTTTTGGGAAACGGAGACATGCTTTTTCTCCCACCGGGCACCGCTAAACTCCAGCGCATTCATGGTGCCTTTATATCTGAGGAGGAACTTTCAAGAATCATCGGGTTTTTGAAAAATCAGAAACCACCTGAATACGACCAGACCATTCTTAAAGCACCGCCAAAGGAAGAAGAATCTGATACAACCGAATATGACGAAAGATATGATGATGCCGTGGCACTTATCACAAAAACAGGACAGGCTTCCATATCCATGATTCAGCGCCATTTACGTGTCGGTTACAACAGGGCTGCCCGTATTATTGAAGTGATGGAAAAAGAAGGCATCGTCGGTCCGTCGGACGGCGCAAAACCGAGAGAAGTTCTGGTTAAAGGGTATGAGGATATTCCTTAGTGCCTTAATTGTGAATGTTGTGTTTTTTGTGGCAAAATATTTTTTAGTTCCAGTTTATCCGAACGATGTTTAATTGATCTGAATATGAAGCTGGATGAAAAACTGATACATAACATTAAAGGATTTCTGGACATCCATGAAGGGAAGGTCTTATATGATATCGCACTGGAAGCCAGCCGTTACGGACCCTGTCTGGAAATCGGTAGTTACTGCGGAAAATCAACCGTCTACATCGGCTTCGCCTGCAAAAAAAACAGCGGCATCCTTTTCTCCATCGATCATCACCAAGGTTCTGAGGAGCAGCAGCCTGGGGAAGAATATTTCGACCCCGAGCTTTTCGATCATGAAACCTCCCGTGTGGATACATTTAAAGCGTTTAGAAAGACAATTGAAGCCGCCGGTCTTGTGGATACGGTAGTTCCCATGGTGTGCAATTCTAAAGTGGCAGCACGACAATGGACAACGCCCCTTAGTCTGGTTTTTATTGACGGCGGCCATTCTTATGAAGCGGCTTACACGGATTATAACGTATGGGCCGGCCACATCATGCCAAACGGGTATTTGCTGATCCACGACATTTTCAAAGACCCTGAAAAGGGCGGCCAGGCACCCTATCACATTTACAAAATGGCCGTTGCATCGGGTCTTTTCAAAGAACTTCCCATGATCAAAACATTAGGGGTGCTCCAACGATACAGCTGCCGGGATATCCCTCAAAATCTCCAGAGATAATCACTTCATGTTTCGCACCCTTAATTTTTGGAACTCTAATAAAACGAATCCGGCCGGGAAATTTTTTAAGATATTACTTTTATTCTTTTTTCATGTATACCACCATACTTTTCCCCAAAATGGGATTGAGCATTTTGTCTAAAAACCGCGTGATCCATGGTTTCTTCATCATATCCCAGACCAGAAGACGGTGATACGCATTGACCGGCCTGCAATCTTCACGTTCTGGTCCGACAAGGCATTTCAGCCACCAGTAAGGCACATGAAGGCTGTGGGCGAAATGAAATCCCCATCGAGTCAGGCCTGAACTTTCCAAAAGATCAACCAGCGCTTTCTTTTTATATATGCGAACATGCCCGTTACGGGCAGTATGATAATCGTCGGAAAGTGCCCAACAGATTCGCTCCGGTAGATATCGTGGAACACTGACTGCAAGGGTCTTACCCGGCTTTAACACTCTGACAGCTTCAGAGACTGCGGTTTTGTGGTCTTGAATGTGTTCCAGTATCTCCGAGCAGATAACAAGATCAAAAAAGTCGTCCTTAAAAGGAAGCGCACATATATCGGCAACAGAAACGCCACACTCTCCTCCCCCATGGTCTCCAAGTTCTTTATGGGTATTCAGCCTTTTTTTAGTTTCAACAACATCATCAAAGTTAATGTCTATTCCCATGGCAACAACCTTCGGGAATCTAAATGCAGCGCAGGTATGACGCCTGCTCCGGACCCGATATCCAGTATCCGGCAACCGGCCAAACGTTTCGAGTCAGACTTGCAAAGCCGGTTAAGGTCGATGGTAATCACGAATGACCTCCCTGTAAGCCTCAACGGTCATTTCAGCCGCCCTCTTCCATGTAAAACGATCTCGAACCCTGTTAAAACCTAAACGCCCCATTTGTTTAGCATGTTCAGGATGATCCATCAGGGTCAGGATCGCCTTAACCAGCGCCTTGGGATTTGCAGGTGGAACCAGTATTCCTGCATTCCCCACCACTTCGGGTAAAGCCCCGCCCGTGGTGCTGATCACCGGAAGGCCACACGCCATGGCCTCTCCTGCCGGGAAACCGAATCCCTCGTATACGGACGGAACAATTGCGAGAAAAGCCTTTGCATAGTGTTGAACAAAGGCATCATTTTCGATGCGGCCCGTAAATGTAACACACTCTTTTATTCCCAGTTTTGTTAAGCGTCTTTCGACTGCACCGTTTTTCCTCAGGGTGCCGATGACAACGAGTTTGATTTTACGAGTCGTGGAGATTTCAGCCACCGCCTCCAGTAGATAATGGAGCCCTTTTAAGGGCGTCTCGGCACTGCTGGTAACAATGATACGATTTTTTTCTCTTGTAATCTCGGGGATCGGATGGAAAAGGTCTGTATTGATCCCATTAGGGATGACGTTGAATCGTGTCCGGCGGGATGTCAAAATTTTTTCTGATGTCATTCATTGCAGATTTAGAAACCGTGATAATGCGGGAAAGGGTTCTGGCGACCTTTTTTGCATACTGATGAAAGAATACCACTCAATGTTTAATTTTTGCCCAAAACGAGTGAAGCCGTTCTTACGGCCAGGTCCCGGTCCACCGTGCAATGGGATGATGGATTTGGCGATGGTGGGAATAATCCGTTTAATGGACTTTATGTATGCGGTATGAAAGGCTTGATTGTCGTGAACGATATCGTATTGTATGTTTCTCCTTTTTTAAAAAAGCGATACGCCCTGAACCCAAAAGCGAACGGTCCGGGAATCCCATGGTGGAAACCCCCAGCCACTGGATAAGGTTAATGGGATCAAAGTCTTTTGAAGAAGGCATCCTGAAAGGATCAGCAGGGTTATAAAGGTCGAGACCGGGAAGCTGAAACAGATTTATCTTTTATCGAGTTGAGGAGCGGCGGGTTCTGAAACCACCTCGACATGATCCCCAAGTCCTTGAGCGCTTTGCTCAAGTTATTCAGATAGACCCCTGTCCGCCACAGTGGGGATGGCTTCGTAGCTTCAACAGACAAATGCTTAACGACGCGGTATTATCCAACGGTCTCAAAAAATTCCTTTAAAATCGTCACGGTTCGTTATGGTCATTTCATCAGAAAAACAATATAACAAAAGATAGGAGACAAGTTTCTGTTAATTGGTGTTCAACCATAAATTCTAATATTGGACACAAATTAAGTTTCAACTGAAGAAATTAGCAATTCTTCGCAAGGTCAAGAATATCTAAAAATTACGCGGAGCCGTGCAAGCGGCTTGTTTTTTGCACAAGTAATTCCGGAGATTGACCCCAGAGGAATAGGCCCTGCATTTCACATGGCAGGACAGCATCTTTCGGAAAAGGCCATTTCTGGATGAAAACTAGGTAGGATTGTTTTTAAGCTGCCAATCACTTATGTCCAATGGTTTAGAGTTTGAATATCAGCAAGTGTAAGGGTAGAAGTGATGATAACAGAAACCCGCAGGATCACTGTATTGCAATTCCGTATCCATCATACACTGCCCTATGGTGTTTTTGGAAATTTTCGTAGTCTGGCTGTTCTTCTTCTTTTTTGCATGCCATACATATGGCTTCATGATCATAGACAGAAAGAATTCTGGGATCTTTAGGACCCATTTTCTCATCACATCTATGACACTGAATGCAACATGACAGTTTTTCTTGTTTGCAGTTGTCCTGCATGGAATCATCTTATTAATAATATCAAAATATTGATTTTTTTATCGTCTTGTCAAGCATATAAAAAATCCCATAGGATATTTATAAGCCTTTTTAGATCTCAATCAAAAAAGGCTTACAGCATTTTTAATACTGTAAACCCTTGATATTATTAAAAGGGTAGGCACGATTGGATTTGAACCAACGACCTCTACCGTGTCAAGGTAGCGCTCCCCCTGAGCTACGTGCCTTTATTTTCGAAAATTTGTTAACACCTCTCTTTTGGCCTGTCAAGAAAAATGCTTCTGAATCCATCAAAATTCATCATAAATCAAACATATAAAATATTGATTCCATTTTGTTTTGAATCAATTAGGGTAAGCGTTTCGTGATATCTGCAGCGAGCCGCTGCATAGGACTAACTGGCTCATGAGAACCCTTTCGTGGAACTGCTGCCGGAAGCTGCTCGATAAAGCACGTTGAACTGAGAAAGTTGCTTTACTCGTCCATGACCGCATTTAGGACAGCTTGTTTTTTCATCGTCACTGCCCATAACAAGTATCTCAAAACAATGGCAGCACTTTTCACATTGATATTCGTATATAGGCATTTAAAACCTCCCGAAGTTAATTGGACTTTTTTTATTCATTATTTCAATACGAGTCAACCTTTCTCTCATCTTTACCGGTACCTCAACTGGATCTATTTTTATCGTAATCGTAGCAGACCTGGATCCTACTCCCCAGCGGCATATACCCTGGTTTCATCTGAAAAATCGACTATACGATATTCAAAAGAAAAACTCTTGGTTCCGATACCCTTAACCCACATCTTTAGACCGATCCGGTTTAATGACCATGTCATTCTTCAGATGTGGGTTAAGGGTATCGGAACCAAGAGTTTTTCTTTTGAATATCGTATAGTCGATTTTTCAGATGAAACCAGGGTATATGCCGCTGGGGAGTCGATCCAGGTCTGCTACGATTACGATAAAAATAGATCCATTGAGGTACCGGTAAAGATGAGAGAAAGGTTGACTCGGTATTTGAAATAATGAATAAAAAAAGTCCAATTAACTTCGGGAGGTTTTAAATGCCTATATACGAATATCAATGTGAAAAGTGCTGCCATTGTTTTGAGATACTTGTTATGGGCAGTGACGATGAAAAAACAAGCTGTCCTAAATGCGGTCATGGACGAGTAAAGCGACTTCTGAGTTCAACGTGCTTTATCGACAGCTCCGGCAGCAGTCGCTGCGGCAGCAGTTCACCGAAAGGGTTCTCATGAGCCAGTTAGTCCTTATGCAGCAGTTCGCTGCAGATATCACGAAACGCTTACCCTAATTGATTCAAAACAAAATGGAATCAATATTTTATATGTTTGATTTATGATGAATTTTGATGGATTCAGAAGCATTTTTCTTGACAGGCCAAAAGAGAGGTGTTAACAAATTTTCGAAAATAAAGGCACGTAGCTCAGGGGGAGAGCGCTACCTTGACACGGTAGAGGTCGTTGGTTCAAATCCAATCGTGCCTACCATTTTAATAATATCAAGGGTTTACAGTATTAAAAATGCTGTAAACCTTTTTTGATTGAGATCTAAAAAGGCTTATAAATATCCTATGGGATTTTTTATATGCTTGACAAGACGATAAAAAAATCAATATTTTGATATTATTAAATGGATACAAGGAGGAACTGATCATGCAGGACGACTGGACCGAAAAACTGTCATGTGCCATTCAGTGTCATAGATGTGATGAGAAAATGGGTCCTAAAGATCCCAGAATTCTTTCTGTCTATGATCATGAAGCCATATGTATGGCATGCAAAAAAGAAGAAGAACAACGGCCGGACTACGAGAAAATTTCCAAAAACACCATAGGGCAGTGTATGATCGATACGGAATTGCAATACAGTGATCCTGCGGGTTTCTGTTATCATCACTTCTACCCTTACACTTGCTGATATTCAAACTCTAAACCATTGGACATAAGTGATTGGCAGCTTAAAAACAATCCTACCTAGTTTCCATCCAGAAATGGCCTTTTTCCGAAATCTCTGTGCCTGCCATGTGAAATGCAGGGCCTATTTCTCTGGGGTCAATCTCCGGAATTACTTGTGCGACGAACCACTTGCACGGCTCCGCGTAATTTTTAGATATTCTTGACCTTACGAAGAATTGCTAATTTCTTCGTTGGAAACTTAATTTGTGTCCAATATTAAATTTATGGTTGAACACCAATTAACAGAAACTTGTCTCCTATCTTTTGTTATATTGTTTTTCTGATGAAATAGCAGTAACAAACCGTGACGATTTTAAAGGAATTTTTTGAGACCGTTGGATAATACCGCGTCGTTAAGCATTTGTCTGTTAAGCTACAGGAGCCATCCATACTGTGGCGGACAGGGGGTTTATGTGAATCACTTGAGCAAAGCCCTCAAGGCTTTGGGCCATCGGGTCGAGGTGGTTTCAGGACCCCCCGCTCCTCAGCTCGCTGAAAAGATAAATCTTTTTCAGCTTCCCGGGTTAGATCTTTATAACCCTGCTGATCCTTTCAGGATGCCTTCTTTAAAAGAGCTTTCAGATCCCGTTAACCTTATCGAGTGGCTGGGGGTTTCCACCATGGGATTCCCGGAGCCGTTCACATTCGGGATCAGGGCGTATCGCTTTTTAAAAAAAAGAACGTACAAATACGATATCGTTCACGACAATCAAAGCATTTCATACGGTATTCGGTCCATTAACAGGGTTGTTCCAACCATTGCCACAATTCATCATCCGATTACGGTGGACCGGGACCTGGCCGTAAAAGCGGCTTCGTCGTTTTGGGCAAAGATTAAACAGTTGAGGTGGTATTCTTTCATCGGTATGCAAAAAAGGGTGGCCAGAACGTTATCTCGCATCATCACGGTTTCTGAAAGTTCCATGCATGACATCGGCAAAGATTTTAACATACCGCAACATCGGTTTAAAGTCATCCCTAATGGGATCGATACGGATCTGTTTCATCCAATCCCCGAGATTACAAGAGAAAAAAATCGTATCATTGTTACCAGCAGTGCCGAGACGCCCTTAAAAGGGCTCCATTATCTACTGGAGGCGGTGGCTGAAATCTCCACGACTCGTAAAATCAAACTCGTTGTCATCGGCACCCTGAGGAAAAACGGTGCAGTCGAAAGACGCTTAACAAAACTGGGAATAAAAGAGTGTGTTACATTTACGGGCCGCATCGAAAATGATGCCTTTGTTCAACACTATGCAAAGGCTTTTCTCGCAATTGTTCCGTCCGTATACGAGGGATTCGGTTTCCCGGCAGGAGAGGCCATGGCGTGTGGCCTTCCGGTGATCAGCACCACGGGCGGGGCTTTACCCGAAGTGGTGGGGAATGCAGGAATACTGGTTCCACCTGCAAATCCCAAGGCGCTGGTTAAGGCGATCCTGACCCTGATGGATCATCCTGAACATGCTAAACAAATGGGGCGTTTAGGTTTTAACAGGGTTCGAGATCGTTTTACATGGAAGAGGGCGGCTGAAATGACCGTTGAGGCTTACAGGGAGGTCATTCGTGATTACCATCGACCTTAACCGGCTTTGCAAGTCTGACTCGAAATGTTTGGCCGGTTGCCGGATACTGGATATCGGGTCCGGAACAGGTCGACATACCTGTGCTGCATTTAGATTCCCGAAGGTTGTTGCCATGGGAATAGACATTAACTTTGATGATGTTGTTGAAACTAAAAAAAGGCTGAATACCCATAAAGAACTTGGAGACCATGGGGGAGGAGAGTGTGGAGTTTCTGTTGCCGATATATGTGCGCTTCCTTTTAAGGACGACTTTTTTGATCTTGTTATCTGCTCGGAGGTACTGGAACACATTCAAGACCACAAAACCGCAGTCTCTGAAGCTGTCAGGGTTTTAAAGCCGGGTAAGACCCTTGCAGTCAGTGTTCCACGATATCTACCGGAGCGAATCTGTTGGGCACTTTCCGACGATTATCATACTGCCCGTAACGGGCATGTTCGCATATATACAAAGAAAGCGCTGGTTGATCTTTTGGAAAGTTCAGGCCTGACTCGATGGGGATTTCATTTCGCCCACAGCCTTCATGTGCCTTACTGGTGGCTGAAATGCCTTGTCGGACCAGAACGTGAAGATTGCAGGCCGGTCAATGCGTATCACCGTCTTCTGGTCTGGGATATGATGAAGAAACCATGGATCACGCGTTTTTTAGACAAAATGCTCAATCCCATTTTGGGGAAAAGTATGGTGGTATACATGAAAAAAGAATAAAAGTAATATCTTAAAAAATTTCCCGTCCGGATTCGTTTTATTAGAGTTCCAAAAATTAAGGGTGCGAAACATGAAGTGATTATCTCTGGAGATTTTGAGGGATATCCCGGCAGCTGTATCGTTGGAGCACCCCTAATGTTTTGATCATGGGAAGTTCTTTGAAAAGACCCGATGCAACGGCCATTTTGTAAATGTGATAGGGTGCCTGGCCGCCCTTTTCAGGGTCTTTGAAAATGTCGTGGATCAGCAAATACCCGTTTGGCATGATGTGGCCGGCCCATACGTTATAATCCGTGTAAGCCGCTTCATAAGAATGGCCGCCGTCAATAAAAACCAGACTAAGGGGCGTTGTCCATTGTCGTGCTGCCACTTTAGAATTGCACACCATGGGAACTACCGTATCCACAAGACCGGCGGCTTCAATTGTCTTTCTAAACGCTTTAAATGTATCCACACGGGAGGTTTCATGATCGAAAAGCTCGGGGTCGAAATATTCTTCCCCAGGCTGCTGCTCCTCAGAACCTTGGTGATGATCGATGGAGAAAAGGATGCCGCTGTTTTTTTTGCAGGCGAAGCCGATGTAGACGGTTGATTTTCCGCAGTAACTACCGATTTCCAGACAGGGTCCGTAACGGCTGGCTTCCAGTGCGATATCATATAAGACCTTCCCTTCATGGATGTCCAGAAATCCTTTAATGTTATGTATCAGTTTTTCATCCAGCTTCATATTCAGATCAATTAAACATCGTTCGGATAAACTGGAACTAAAAAATATTTTGCCACAAAAAACACAACATTCACAATTAGGGCACTGATAGTGTAAAAAACGCGTTACCTACAGATTGCAAAACAGAGAGCATCTGAACTACCTTTTGGGTTCGCCAAAACCTGAAAGGAGGTGCCCAGATGCTCCCAGGAGAACAATCACTCCCGAGATCGATATTGACAGCCCATCCTATGGTTGTCAATCAGCTCTTTGATTATTTGAAGCAAGACTGTGACAGACTGCTATTTGATCGTTTTTATACGTGTTTAAAGCAACTTCAGGTTCATTGGTTTTACCAGAAACGTCACTTGCTTTTATGCCCTAACTGTCGCGGGCGTCAACTGATCCGAAAGGGTTGGCGAAACCGGATCCTCAATACTACGCGCGGCCGTATAAAGGTGGTAGTCCAACAGGTTCGTTGCAAGTGTTGCGGCCGGACCTTTCGCCCATTCAATGAACGTATCGGGCTGGCAAGAACGCAACGTTTTTCTGATGAACTTATCGATAAAGCCCTGCGCCTGGCCGTGCAAATGCCGTATGCGCGTTCAGCGAGTGTGATAAAACTTTTGACCGAAGGTACAATTTCAGCCGAGGGACTTCGACAACAAGTGGCCCATAAAGCGGCTCTGTTACGCTGGCGTTATCCGACGGCCAAGGACACGGTTCTGGTCGACAGCACCAAAGTCAAATCAGGCACCAAGCAACGTGGCCGTAGTGTGTATATGGCCATTAAAGCCGAGCTTGGGGCTCAAGTTGCCGGTCGTCCCAGCATAGCCAAGCGCGTGCTTCATCTCCATGTGGGCGACTCACAGCCTCTGAAAACCTGGCTTTCACGAGCATCGGCAAAACGACTGGTGCACGACGGCTGGCAACTTCAAACAGAAGGAGGCTGTCAACCAGAAATGCGTGACCGATCGCTTCGGTTGTAGGTGCGTAGGGTTTCGGACCGGTTGTCGTCCAGTCAAAGCTAAAAACGACGCCCAGCAGAACCATGAGGAAGTATAGAGTAGAACGCCACCTAAAAGTAAGTTTGTCGCTGGATTTGATTTTCGAACTTCACTAATTTTATTGGTGAGCATGACGGCAAACAGAATTAGTACAAGAATACCGCCGACATAGACCATGAGTTGAACCACCGCGAGAAAATGGGCCGACAAATAGGCAAATAGTCCGACCATTCCCACGAACGTCGCAAGTAGCGAAAAGGCGGCATAGACAATATTGCGAGAAAACGCGACGCCGGCCGCTCCCGCGATCGTAAATACGGCAATCGGTATAAATAGAAGAGACGCCGCAGAATCACTCGATGCTAGCGTTTCAAACATTGAAACAAATTCCCTTCGCACAAACGCCTAATACGTTACAGTCATTAATGCTCGGCTGCTTACACCATTGTCGGTAACTTCGTGTCAAGCAATCGATAACTCAATGTTTACAATATGATGAGATCGTCGAGCAATACGTG
>CAVVZC010000014.1:0-76988 GCA_963752565.1 uncultured delta proteobacterium
ATAAAATATATCACTCTTGTCCAAAAACCGATTTGGAGCAAGTAATTGAAAAAGTAATTGAAAAAAAATCCTCCTTGATTATAGGGTGTCGTAAATTACGCAAATAAAAAACGATACCCCAAAAACGAGGAGGATAGACTGATGGTACGACATGCAAGCCTGTTTAGTCAACTGATTGCCCTGTTTGACCGCCAAAAATTTTATGAACTGGTTTTTAGACATAAATCCGAACGCTATTCCAAGGGTTTTAGTTCTTGGGATCATTTTGTGGCCATGCTGTTTTGTCAATTAGCCCAAGCCAAAAGTCTCAGAGAAATTTGCGGCGGCTTGGCCTGCTGCATGGGCAAATTGCGCCATTTGGGGATGAAAAACGCACCGAACAAATCAACGCTGTCTTATGCCAATGCCCATCGCCCCTGGCAAATGTACAGAGATCTTTTTTATGAAACTCTGAACTTTTGTAAAATGGCCGCACCAGGTAAGCATAAATTCCGCTTCAAAAACAAGTTGCTTTCTCTGGACAGCACAACAATATCGCTGTGTTTATCGCTTTTCCCTTGGGCCAAGTTCCGACGCACCAAAGGGGCTGTAAAACTTCACCTGCTTTTAGACCATGATGGATATTTGCCAACTTACGCTTATATCTCCAATGGGAAAAAGCATGATGTCACCATTGCCCGTAAAGTATCATTAGCGCCCGGTTCAATTGTGGTCCTGGATCGAGGCTACAATGATTACAAATTGTTTGCTCATTGGACCGAAAACCAGATCTACTTTGTAACCCGATTAAAGGACAACGCCGATATATCGGGCTGTCCATGCCGATCAGGAGGTGCCCCAGAACCGAAACATCTTGTCTGATGAGATCATCCGGCTGACAGGACCCACAGCGGAAAAGAAATGTCCTCATTTTCTACGCCGGGTCGTGGTCTGGGATGCGAAGAAGAAGCGTGAGATCGTTCTTTCTGACCAATCATCTTGATTTTGGAGCAACCACCATCTCGGCGATTTACAAAGACCGCTGGCAGATCGAATTGTTTTTCAAGGCTCTGAAACAGAATCTAAAAGTGAAGACGTTCGTGGGACCAACAAGAATGCCCTCTACACGCAGATTTGGACAGCACTGATCGCCATGTTGCTGATTAAGTACCTTCAGTTTAAATCCAAGTTTGGACTGGTCTCTGTCCAATCTGGTGGCTTTTCTGCGATGGAATCTGTTTACCTACCGTGATTTGTGGGAGTGGATCGATAGTCCATTTGATACACTGCCGATAGAACCCAAGTCTGTCCAATATCCGATCCCTTTTCGTGGTTTTGGACAGCATCTAGCAATAAGGACAACCTGAACTTGAATAACCGAATATGAAAACCCTATCTACCTGATATGATGAATAGCAAGTAGCGATTTTTAGATTATTTTGGACAGCATTGATGGTAAATATTACATTATTGGAATCAAACGGTTATTGAAATTAATAGAAATAACAAAAAATTCTCAAGATCCTGATCCTATAGATAACTACCTCTCTCAGTTCAATATCTATCTCAATTACAGAAGTAATACTGATATAGGAATTTTTTTAAAAAAAATTGATGTGGCTATTTTCATGTCTAAATGCGAAGGAAATAATTTAACAACTACTTTTGACGAAATATATCAAGTTTATGATCAGTGGCGATCTCAGGAAGAGTTATTATTACACAACATAAAGGAAGGAAAAAAATTATCAAAATACAATTTTTCAGGCAATAGGCCACACAAAAAATTACCAGATGATACAATTAAAATTTCAATGAAAGACATAAAAAAAAGGAAAAAACGGAATCAATCCATGGACTGAAAAATTTATCCTTCAATCCATCCCATTATCAATTCAACAAGAAACTGTATCTCCTGATCTGAAAGTTCCTTTCCTTTCTTTATCCCATGCCATTTCTGAATACAACCCCGACAACAATTCGCTATCGCCATATGCGGCGCTAAAAAGACGATAACATCCTGGCCAACCCGGGTCAAAAACAATAAAGACTTTATAGGCTGATTATTTAAAAGGCCTTTTGTAACTTGATAAAAAGTCGAATCGGTTTTATAGATTGGACAATTATTTTATAGTAAATATTAAAACCCAACTTCAATTGAGGTCCAATAGAGGGCTATTATGGTAAACCCAGATCGATTTAGAATGACCTCCGGATTTGGATCAAATTTGACACTTCTCGGAAAAAGACTTTTACTAATTTACGGGGCAATCTATATTTTAGAACTTTTATTTGAGCACTGGTTAAAAATTCCGGTTGTTGGTGTTCTCCAGCTCTATCCTTTAAAGTATAAGAGTTTTCATATCTGGCAAATTTTTACCCATCCATTTGTTCACAATCCCCAAGCGCCCATCAGTTTTCTAATTAACTGCATCGTATTTTATTTTTTTGTCGCACCGGTTGAAAATGCTTTTGGCTCTAAGCGTTTTTTGATCTTTTTCTATTTGTCTGCTTTAGGTGGCGCTTTATGCGGGCTTGCCTTTAGCAGCGTATCCGGTTTTAATGCACCATTTTTAGGCATGTTGCCGAGCATACTTTCCATGATCGTTATCTTTGGGTTGCTAAATCCCGAATCTACAATATTGCTCATGTTTATATTACCAATAAAAGCAAAGTATGTCAGTTATGGTACTATCTTAATAACCTTTTTGACTTTTTTGGCTAAGGCAAATCCTCACGGTGCATATCATCTTGGCGGGATTCTTTTTGGTTATATCTATTTTAAAGGACCAAGAACTATATTCGATCCCAATTTAATTTATACGAAATATCTCGAATGGAAACTAAAAAGGAAACGATCTCGTTTTAAAGTTTTTGACGGAAATAAAAAGAAGGATGATGATAAGCCAACGTATCATTAACAATTTTAATATCCTTGATTTTTAGAGTCGTTATCAATTTTCTATCTGCAACCTTCATCATTAACAATCATAAAAGGATAAAATTATGAGCCTGTTAACCGTAGATCAAGAAAAATGCGAACGTGATGGTATTTGTGCTGAAGTTTGCCCTGCGGGAATCATCGAATTTAAAGACAAAGATGCATTCCCCTCCCTTGTCGATGGCGGAGATAAACTGTGTATCAGATGCGGACATTGTGTGGCTGTTTGTCCACACGGTGCCATGTCTCACGCAATTATGAAACCAGAAGAGTGCCAATCAGTAAATGACGACTGGTTATTTGGCCCGGAACAAGTCGAGCACTTTTTACGCTATCGAAGGTCTATAAGGAATTACAAGAAAAAGCAGGTTGAGCAAGAGGTTCTGACAAAACTAATTAATGTAGCACGATTTGCCCCCTCCGGACATAACTTCCAACCTGTCAAATGGCTGGTTATATATGAAAGGGATGAGGTCCAACGAATGGCTGGATTTGTTATCGATTGGATGCGCCACTTAATTAAAGAAGATTCCCCACTCGTTGCCGCTATGCACCTGAATCGGGTGGTTTCTTTTTGGGAAGGAGGAAATGACCCCATATGCAGAAATGCACCACATGTTATCGTTACCCATGCTCATAAAGATGATGGAACAGCTCCAGCTGCTTGTACTATTGCCTTAACATATTTAGAACTGGCTGCTTCGTCTTTTGACCTTGGGGCATGTTGGGCTGGTTATTTTAATGCAGCAGCAACCTTCTGGCCGCCATTGCAACAAGAACTGGGATTCCCTGAAGGAAATGTTAACTTCGGAGCAATGATGGTAGGTTATCCGAAATTTAAATATCAAAGACTGCCGCTCAGAAATGATGCCGAGATAATGTGGCGATAAGTGTTATGATTTATTAGCATGGGGATATGATTCAACGTACCTAAAAACTTACTTCTGAATGAATTCTGAAATTGAATTCCAATAAATTGACTTATATACCCCTGAGATGTCATTATGCCCAGCGCCTTCAATTTTGACAAATTTTTTCTCTGTTTTTATATCCTCGTAAATCTTAACGCCCATTTCAAAAGGTATAACTCTGTCTTTATTGCCATGAATAATTAGGGCTGGGCAAATTATTTCTGGGATTTTCTCAATGTTGTTGAAAGAATTACCCGCCAAAAATGAGACCAACCCGAGACCAGATGCTTTTGCATGATCTTTACCACTTGTTAATGGCGTGACAAGAATAAGACCAGCAATATTTTTCCTTCGAGCTGTGTTTATTGCTACAGTTGTCCCAATGGAACGACCAAAAATATACACTTGTTCTAAAGTGAAGCCCAGCTCATTTGTTGCATATTTTAAAGCTGATTTTCCATCAATGTATATCCCTTCTTCAGTGGGACTTCCCTGACTTTTTCCGTATCCACGATAACCTACGCCTAGAACATTGACCCCAAATTGACTAATTTGCATTAAGTCAGAAAGTCTATGGCCAATGTTTCCAGCATTGCCATGATAATAAATTACAATTTTGTTAGATGATTTATTTGGAATAAAGTAAGTTTGAATTTCAATTTTGTCCTCAGTCTTAATAAAGATTTCTTTCACATTTTCAGGAAGTTTTCCAGTTTGTATTACGTTCTTGGTGTCAGGGTGAAATGCCATTCTGTTCACGACAGTTTGGCAACCCAAGAAAACAAATATTGAAATAGTAATTGTAAAAACAGCTTTTTTCATATCATTGAAATTACAGATACATTGAGACTATGCTATAAAATCAAGAGTTTGATAGCGTGACGATATTACAGTTAATACAGACGCTATCATTTGGTGATACAGTATTAAGTTATCACAGAAAAATCAAGTGCTTGATACTTGCTACTAATTGGAGATATCACAGTTGCGCGCCAGTCAACAAGGGTATCGTAAACTTGAAAATTAAGGAATAAAATAAATTACCCAAAATAAATGTAATCTCAAATGTTCAGGGAAGAAATTGGTTGGTATGATATCACAACTTCTGAAGAGGCTTTTAGGACTGCAGATATATAGCAGAAATCAAAAGGTTGGCTCAGGTTGTGATATCGTATTATGGTATCACAGAAAAATCAGGCACTTGATACATGACTTTCAATTGCAGGTATCACCAGCCATAACCGTTCAAGTATCGTAGTGTTGAATATTAATGTGCTGAAAAAGTTTGAGGCTTGTATTCGTAAACTTGAATAAATTTAAAAGAAAGTTCGAAGAATGCCAGTTCCTCCACAAAATTATTCCACCCATTTAAGTACGTTTCGTATAACGGACCATCGAGGTTGCTTGGGAACAGCGTCCTGGCCAAGTATCCAGAAATTGTAGACCGCTTTCATTCGCGTGCTGTTTTTCTTGATCTGGATCCATTTGTTAAGAAAGGCCAGTAGATCATGGTTGCCTTTCGCCACAGCATATCCCAGCGGAAAGGTCTCGATGTTTGGTTTTGGGATGACGGTCGTGTATTGGGGATACATCAGAGTCCATGCGGAGCCCACCTCAGCACTGGTGAGCAGGGCATCCCAGCTACCAACGTTTCGCTCGAAAAACTCTCGATTCGATTCGAGCTCTATCACTTCAACCTCTGGAAGAAGCTCTTCGATTCTTTGGACATAAGACTTGTCTTTGACAAGGGTTAAAGTCAGCCCTTCAATTTTACGGATCGATTCTATGTTGATAAATTCACCACGTCGATGGTCCCTGACAATCAAAGCAAACGTCAATTCGAGGTAAGGATCTGAGAAGTTCAACGCTTCAATCCGGCTGATCGACATGCCGATTCCGGACATGGCGATATCAAACACCCCGCGGTTCAACTGATCGGCCAGAGTTTCATATTGAAAAGGAACGAATACCACATCGACATTTAGTTCATTGGCAAGCATGTGGGCCATTTCAACATCGAATCCGACCAGTTCGTCAGCGGCATTGAAAAAGGAAAAGGGGAGGCTGTCCGGATTGTAACCGACCATCAGTTTGCCCCGCTTTCGGATTTTATCGATGTCGGCGACCATACCGTTCCCGGTTTTCAGTTTGGCTGGTACTTCCTTGTAAACCACATGAGGGTTGGATTGTTCTTGATGTGCATTCGGGATAGTATTCGGTCTTTGGTATATTCGTTTTTCACGGCCAGACTAAAATATAAGCGGGTGGCGCCGACCGATGTAAACATTATAACCGCGATGAGGATCATGGTGTTTATCAGTTTCTTTTTGTTGAAAGAAAGCGTTCCAGTCATTGCGCTGGTTGTCAGGAGCGTAAACACCAGCAGATTCATGGCCGCCAAAAGCGTTGAAGTCCTTCCGTTGATTACACCGGTCACCATGTAGAGCTGGTAAAGGTCCTCGGGCAGGTGCATCAGATCCAGCATGAAAGGCAAGGGCAACATCCACACCCCCGAAGAAGCTGAGTAATCCGGCGGAAACGAAGGTTCCGTATTGAGAAAAAGAAAAGGACGTTCCGGTAAACCAGGCTCCAAACAGGACGAACATCAGCATAATGAGCTTACCGGTATTTGGGAAATTGAAAGAAATCGGCACCAGGACGTCCACGTAGGCGTCGGTCTTTTCATGGGTCAAGCTGTATTTCTTAAAAAGCGATTTACAGTTTTCGGTTAGCACGGTCAGCACGATAAACAGGTTGCCAGTGGTAAATGCGGTCACTAGGGCATCCTTTGACAGCCCGACAATGTCCTTGTATCTGAAGGGAGTTATCGGTTTTAGAAGCAGGGGGAGAACAGCGAAAGTCAGTAGGAGAGCAGCCAGATTGAAGCTGACCAGGTAGACCTGGAGCTTGCCGAACTCCTCGACGGTCATGGTACCTGCCGCCGATGCAGCGATGGCGAACACGCCGATGGGGGTGAGTTTTACCACAATGTTGGTCATCCGGATCAATGCCCCCGAAACTGCCATCAGCCCCTGGATAAGTGAATCCTTTTCTTTAATACCGATCAACGCGATTCCCGCCAAAATACTGAACAACACCACAGCCGGCACAACGTTGTTGGCCAGAGACCAGAAAGGGTTGGAGGGAATGTAGAGCTTGAGAAAGTCGACTTCTTTCGACGGAGATACTAAAGAGGTACTGAAAAAAGAGGCCGTTTCCCACTTTGGAAATGACAGGGGCATCAGCAGGACCATGGTGAAGGAAATCGCCCAGAACAAAAGCATAACGATTCCGCCCTTTAGCGCCAACAGCTTGGCCTGCTTATAGGAGAGTCCTCCAATACCCAAAATCAGGGAGGCGATAATATAAGGCAAGATCGTCATCTGAAGCAACTGGATAAAGGCATCGCCAATGATACTTAGAAAGCCGCAGTATTCACCGAAAAAAATTCCGCAGGCTATTCCGAGACCCAATCCGACCAGGATCATGGTCGAAAGACTCAGTCGGGGTTTACTTTTGTTTTCTTCTTTCATCATAGTTTGTTAACTTGGATATTTCATCTTTTGAATTTATTTATCAACGGATAAAGCTGTCTGGGAGTTTGTGAATAAACCTTCAATTGCCAAAAAATGGATGTTTCTACTTGTGACAAGACGAACTTAGGTTGACATATTTTGCCAATATTTGGGCTACCAACAACTTAGCAGGCATTGTGATATCTGTAAAGAATTTAGGCTTAAAATTCCTGCCATAAGAGGAAATCGGGGGAGGTTGACACTAACCGTTAAGGATGGGTTTTCGGACTTGTCTATGACATTAATTCCTTATATCATAGTGGTTTTTTTTACTGGAATCGCTGAGCAGTAACAACATCCATAGACAAAAAATGCACACTACCATTGAAATGACAAATAATATTTCAGACATGATTCTCACTCTCTAATCGTTTTTAGTAAAATAATTCTGGATATAGCATAAAAAAGCCTGGGCCGAATTAGCGGGAGGCTACATTTTCTCGCACAAATTCAGTTTACGACCCAGGCTGTTAAAGCAATTTATTCCCAAGAAAGTTATGGAAAAAATCTTTTATATGACCACAACGTGATATGTCAAGGGTTTTGTTAAAAAAATAAATCACATTGCTTGAGGATGGGTATTCGAGCATGTCCTGGGAAAAGAAAACCCCCGAGAGCCAGTCTCTCAGGTGTCAAGTTAAAGGAGAACATTATGGGAAGAATCAAAAAACCATAATGTTCAATATAAACTTTAGGTGAAACAGAAGGAATGGAAAGGGGGGGTGTGCTTGATTACAGATATCTTGCCAGAAACAACAGGTTCAAGCATCTCAACTTCGATTACATATATCTTATTTCTTACAAAAATGCAAAAAAGGCAAACCCAGTGAAAAGGATTTGCCCTTATTGAAAAAACGATATCACAGGTTCTGAATCCACTTTCAAAATGACGGATACATAGCAGTACACACAACTTCCGTGCTTGATTTAAGGTCACCGAACAGCACTGGGCATTTATTTCTTCTTTTCTTTTTTCAATTTTCGTTTTTCCTTTGGATTAAGCTGGGCCTTTTTCTGTTGTTCCCTTTTGCCTTTGTCTTTTTTCCCCTTATCACCCATATCTGTTTCTCCTTGTTTGAAAGTGATTATACGGATCTGGATATCATTACCATTGTAATGTTATCCGTTCTTAAATTCCATATGTTATCGTACCAGAAAACTAAATATCATCCAAGTACCGAGTCGAGTAGACCGAGGGAACCTCCCCCTCAGTCTCTCACGCAACCGGACGTGAACCTCTCGGTTCATCCGGCTCCTATCGACCAGCCGATTGTCGTACCAATCGCCAGTGCGCAAACAGGTAAGACTTCTGTTTCGCAATGCGCCCAAGCCAGTAAAAGGCTCTGCGTCTGCGACGGCGCAACTTTTTGTATTTCCGCATGGCCCATCGTTGCAATGCGCCATTGAGTTGATTTAAGATTGGGTAAAGCGCCGACTTGTAAAACTGTCCGTAATAATTAATCCAGCCTCGAATCACAGGATTAAACATGCAGGCCAGATCTTTAATAGACTTGTCGGTCATGCGGTGGATTCGCCAACTTCTGATTGTTCTCCGCATGGACTTAGCCGCCTCATTGCTAACGGCTGGCAGAAAACTCACAAAGAATTCTCCATAACGATTTTTCGATAGCCGGGGTCGAAACGTATAACCCAGAAAATCGAATTTCTCGTTTGGATAATTCCCTTGCCTGCTTGAATCCTTACAGTAGACAATCTTCGTCTTCTCAGGATGAAGCTCCAGCCGACACTGATTGAGGCGCTCCTCAATGACAGATCTTGATCCATCTGGCTTGCTCCTCGCTTCTGCAATGCACCACGATGTCATCGGCATAACGTTCAAACGGTATGTTGCCGTAGTTGCGCCTCATCCATTCATCAAATGCATAGTGCAAAAACAGATTGGCCAGAAGCGGACTGATCACCGAACCTTGCGGTGAGCCTTTCTCACGGCTGACAAGTGTGCCATCCGCTACCTGCACCGGAGCTTTTAACCACCGCTCAATATAGAGCAATAGCCATTTGCTATCCGTGTGCTTGCGAACCGCACGCATCAACAACTCATGGTCGATGTTGTCAAAGAAACCCTTGATGTCAAGATCAACAACCCAGTTGTAGCGCCAACATCTCTTGCGCGCCACACCAACGGCCTCAATCGCTGACTTTCCGGGCCGATAGCCATATGAGTCCGGATGAAAATATGGATCAACTTCCGGCTCAAAATACATCTTGGCTACCATCTGTGCGATCCGATCCGATACTGTCGGAACGCCCAGCTTTCTTTGACCACCACCCTTTTTGGCGATCTCAACCAATCGCACCGCTGGCGGAAAATAACTGCCCGAAGACATGCGATTCCAGATCTTGTAAAGATTGTTCTTCAAATCTTGTCTCAAAATCAGCAATCGACTCTCCGTCTACACCGGCTGCTCCTTTGTTGGCCTTTACCCGCTTGTACGCCTCAAATACAACTCGTTTGGAAATACTAAACGGCTTTGCTTTACTCAATGGCTCCTCCCAATAATTGGTTGACCACATCCTAAAGCTGATCGATGCAACCCCTTCGCTCCATCTCCATTACAGAGACTTCATCACTACTACGGGTTGCTCCGCCCCTGTGCTTCGCATCGGTACTCTCATTCTCGTGGGGTCTCCACTTGAATTTCTCCCTTAACATCGAAACGACAGGTTCCCACGTTCCACACAAAAGCCTAACTCAGAGTCACGCCATCTTTACGCCGGAGGCCGCTTAGGCAGTAAACAGGTTTCCCCTAAACTTATCCTGAACCCAATATAGAAGCCCAGTTTTGACCTCGTCCATAATCTTTCGACGCCTCATCGAGTGGTTCGCTTGCGCTCGTCTCTCTGAGTCATACCTGCCACGATCCTATGCCGTGACTTTTCCTAAACGCTCACTACCCTGGCTCTTTACCAACGCAGCTTTAGGTGGTTTGAAGCCTGCTCCTGCAAGCCGGCTCCGAGGGGCCTACCCTCATCTTTTGTGCAGTTACGCACACTTTTATATAAAAGTGCGCTCGTGGCGCACTATATTGAGATAACCACATGGAAATCGAGCTTGTCAAAAACTGTGTTTAATTGCCATAAGCACAACCTGAAGCCAATTTATACTGATTACATATATCATAAAACCAAAAGCTCACCATGCGTGTTGCATGACTTTAAATTCCTCCTGTTTGGTTTATACAGGATGCTATCTCCGATGGTCTGCCAGAAGAAATCCAAGGATACCGATCTTCGAGATCTTTCAGTCGTCCTTTCAAATAGTTTATTTTTTCCTTCAGTTCACGGTTTTTCGGGTCCGACCTAAGGTCAGCTTCAGCATCACGCAAGCAAATCCGAAGGTTAAGATACTCTCTTTCAAGATGCTGAATACTACTGCGATATTTGTAGATGTTCTCAAATAGTTCAAATTCATCCGGGATTCTTGGTGCGTCCATGAGTTTTTATCCTCCAAGTTGCCGATGATTGGATACGTTTGTCATGTTAGCAAGTGCAGATTTCCAACGCCAGTCAAAAAAAATAGATTCAAGTCTTTAGGTTTTTCTGGATGCCATATGAGCAACCAGACACTGAATTTGTCAAAATATATATCCCAAAACCCACAAAAAATCAAAAAGACAAACCCTGTTAAATGGATTCGCCCTTATCGAAAAACGATATCACAAAAATTTTTTATATATGATACTTGTGTTTTATAGCAGATAGCAAAAGCTGGATAATAAAAAGGCAGAGCCATTTCTGACCCTGCCTATTTACAAATGACATAAATAACGAGCCGCTTAGCTCTGGGCTAATCATTTTTTAGGCAGGGTATAAGTTGAAATGACTTCAACAACCATGTCGCCTTTGGTTTTATCCTTGGTATAGGGCGTAACATACTTGCCGCTGAAGGAGACTTTTCCTTTGATTCCTTCATAGTAGGAAATTATGCCGCCGGTTTTTCCACAACGTGGAAAAAATGGGAATTTCATGGGGAAGGTTTGTACAACCATAGTTATAACGGTAAAGATGACAACTATGCCAATTTTGTCGGCGGAATCACTTATATCATCGATGATTTCGCTAAAAGAGTTTTTCTCGAATCGATCGACATTACTATAGAATATGCTTTTGAATGGATGATCCGAGAACAATATGCAACTGGTTATACGAATAGCTCCCGAAATGTCCGTTTGGGAAAAAATGATATTTTCACTCGCATCCAGTTCAAATACAACAAAGATCTCGACTTTGTCTATGTATCGGATTTTGAGTTGGAAGATAGCGGACGATTCAATCGTTTTGAAGCCAACTACGCCTTCGGAAAAGGGTTTTCAACAAAAGTGGCCGTTGAAACCTTTAACGGGGATGATAAAAGTTACTATGGACGCTGGCGGTTGAATGACCGGGTCATCGTCGAGATTAAATATGCATTCTGAGATATCCGCCACAAGGATGCTTATTGTTCTATTTTTTTATATCGCATTAGGTTTTTTTAGGATATTCAAAACTAATTCATTACCTCATCCTAATTAACTTTGAATCAACAATTCTATTTTCCTTTTTATTGGCTGAGGCCATTATTAATCTTCATGTTCAGCACGCCGTTTTCTGACAGAACAATATTTCTGTCATTATGATATGTATCTCTGGTATAGCTTTTTATGGAAATCACTGCGGGAAAAAAAGCTCGTTTTCCTAAAATATCATATTGATTGTTCCCATGATTGGTAATTTTTTCTGTAGACCTATAGAGACACTTGTGGATTTGCTAAAAATAAAGTTTAAGAACGAAATGTCTATTAATTTCAATTCAATTGAAGCTTTAATTAGAATTATATAAATAGCTGTTATTTTTATTCTGCGAATTTTAGAGATATCTGAAATTAGCCTTCTTAGCTAAAAGTGAAGATAGCCCGAGAAAAAAACAGCTCCGATCCGTGTTATATCCTTATAAAGAAAATTCTGTTAAACGGATTTGTCTCTTTTGATTTTTTTACCGATCAATTTGAGAATTAGACCTTAGATATGATTTAAACAGTTTCTTTGTCATCTTTTCTACTATTCCAAAGTCCGTGGCTGACGATGATTGTTCAGTAGAATAGAATTGTTTAAATGATATGTTGTTATCAATATCGACAAGATAGCCTGTATAGGTGAAATTATCCACAGGGCTCCCGATTTCTGATACAATTTTAAATATTAAAACTAGACCGTTATTTATTCTACTTGATAATTCTTTTAACATTTTTAAATCAGGTTTGTTTTTAGATAACCATGAATTACCATACCAAATCTTCTTTTCGATGTCCTTATTGATTATTTCCCTGATAGATTTAATATGATGAGTTGTATAATCCTCATTGTAAGGATAAAAGGAATGAGTAAGAATAATATTGGATATGCCACTCGTATATTTAATGATAAAATCTATATATTTTCTCTGGTCTTTTAAATCGCTAGCTGAAAAACCAATTTCACTGATAGGAAAAACAGCCAGGCGATACCTTTTTTCAATGCTGTTCACAGTTGTCTCCGGAATGGAGGCTAACCACTTACTTTGAGCCTTTTCCTGTCTCAATCTATTTCCCTCGATTTGCTTTCGTTCAAACTCTATCTTTTTCCTCTCAATCTCCACTTTAATGCGTTCAAGTTCCATGCGCTCCTGTTCGAGATGCCTGCGATCAGTCGTTAATTCAGTATATGAAGACATTTCTATGTCACCACTCGATGCTACAAATACAAACTCCCCACCCTGATCCCCGGTATTTCGAATCGGTCGACACAAAGGCGTTTGTTCAGAATTGTTACTGACAATCGGTGCAATTCGGGTACAAAGCTCCTGTACGGAAATATAGGGCTTTTCATTTTTTCTCAATTCCTTAAACAATTGATAAGCAAACACACTGTGACCGCCTGATCCGACATCCGATACCGGTGTCTTATTTCCGGAAGTCATTCCCCAGCGGCTTTTTTCATTATATAAATTAAGATAATATTTGTTTTTGATGGATTTCGGTAAGGCACGTGTTTGACCAAACAGGGTGCCAGAATAACAGGAGTCAGAGATAAGGAGGACATGACGAGCGTTCATATTACGCATGGATTTTTGAACCTGAACGTTGTCCAGATACGTTACAGGGTTCCCACCTTTGGCATCTGCCGGTATCCACCAACCGTCATTATATGTGCGATCGAGTTCTCCATGTCCGGCATAATATATCAGAACACTATCATCCGATTTTGTCGAAGACGCTAGATCTCGCAGGGCTAGATAGATCGCTTCTTTTGTTGCTTTTCGGTCCAGAAGGAGATTAACCTGAAAACCGTAACGCTCAATAAGAAGTTCTGCCATAGCCCTGGCATCACTTACAGCTGTTTCAAGATCCGGGATTCTCGGATCTTTATAATCGTTTATTCCGATGATTAATGCCCGGTATGCACCCAGTTTGCCACTTTGATGGCTCAAATCGCTGATGACCTTAATGCCTCTTGAAGAAGCCTGGATAGATGAGGGAAGGAGCCAAGTACAAATGGGTATCATAAGCAGAGATACTATTGCCTGTTTGAATCTGTTGATATCCATTTCTATCTCCAACGGTTTGTGGGGGTTACGTGAGAGATGTTATTCAAGACAGTATATATATAAAAGTATATCCATTACCCATTAATTGTCAATGATGGGTGTGAAATATCATTTTGTCTGGATAAGGACTTAATATGGGTTCTGTGGTTGTTGAAGGATATCGTGCCTACACCTTCGGTTGCCAAAAAATGAAGGTTTATAACCGAAATCAAATGTTGTGATATCCAGTTTTTACACCATTCACAACAACAATTGATATACAGATATCATATTTTTCTGGTGTTCGGTCAAGCAAATCTTATTTTGGTCAAATCATCTCTTTTCACCGACACATTAAGGGGGGATGAAACAGAGTGTCGGCCTACGGGTCGTAGGAGCCAACCGAAAATGGCATTTCTGATGATATCACATCATTTTTAAGACCTTAAAAACCTGCCATCTATAGCAGTAAACATAAGCCTTGTGTAAATATTTCAGATCTTTATTGTAACTGCTGCATCTTTTCATCTGAGCCGATGGATTTAATAATATCGTTGAGAGACATCATAAATAAGTTTGTAATTACTTCATCCTTAGGGAAGGGATCAAATCCTGTTGGATACCATTTAGTGTTTACTGATTGATACTTGCGATGATAGACTTCTTTGTCGCCTTTCATCACTTTCAGGTTCATGATCATTTTCATTCCCAGACTGTTCTCAGCAAACTCGACTTGAAGAATTTCGCAGTTGAAATCAAGGGAGACATCAACATGATAAGGGGATGTATTAATAATATCAAAGAGGCTTAAGATTTCATCGCGTACCAAGGGGGCAGTATCATTTCCTAATTGATATTTCTGATTTCGCCACATGTATTGAGCCTCGAATATAAATTCGTTCTTTTGTGGCGATTCAACTTTAATTGACCCAATTGACATTTTCTTTTCGTTAATTTCAGGCAAGCTACCACTGATTAGGACTTGGCGACTGGCGCTGCAAGCCTGGAGGGCAAATATCAACATCAAGAACAGTGGCAGGTAACATCCATTTCTTTTCATTCGACAATCCTTTCGGTAAACTTCGGTTTCGATGTGTGTTATACTAAATCGGTCATTGTAAAAATTTTAATCTATTTAAGAGATCGCTAAACTATCGCGAAGCGGTTTCATACATCTAACCAGCATCAATGCAAACACAACACCCCACCTCTATGAGAAATGGGGTAATGATAATAGGTCCATGGCAACCTTTTGGTTACAGGTTATTTTTACGAGTTTCCTTCTATATAACTCTATTAAATTACAACAAAGCGAAATGCAATAAAAAACCCCTGTCAGAATTATTTACAGGGGAGGTATAGGCCGGAAAAAGAACGGGCTGCCTAATACGGAGTTATGGCGGAGGCAGCCCTAACCACAACATTACCTATAGGGGGTAAAAGTCATGGCTAAATCTCAGATATCATCAAAAGACACACCGAGGCAAGAACCTATCAAGAAGTTTCCTATAGGCCGATGAGAGGGAAAACCATCAACCAGCTCCAGGATGAGCTTTCAGGTTTGTCTTGGGAAATAAAAAACCCCTAACGAAATAACTGGCAGGGGTTATGCTCTTTGACAATTTGCTATAACTCTTTAACTTAATGAAAAACTATGTTCCTATCTGATAATTTTAAACCTAAGGCTAAAACAATCTTTCGTTTTGTTTCCATCCTGCATGGCTTGCCCCGCTCTATTCGTGTGATGGTGAGGGGTGAAATATCGGCTCTTCTGGCAAGTTCGGCCTTGCTTATCAAAAGATTTTCTCTAATTTCTTTTAAGGAATTTTTGATCATTATCATTAATCCGTATGGTTGCCCTATTAAAAGGGAATCGTCATGTTGTTTAACATGTCATTTCTTTTAGATTATTTTTAAGAAATATATAGCCCCTGGGGCTACATTTGCCCAGGAGCTATAAGGGTTGGTAGTCAAGAAAAAGCGACTTTTTCAAACTTGATTGAAATGACTTCCTTAAGTGCCGTTATTAGCTCGATGTTGGCTATGGTTATATAAAATATATATCTGATCGAGAACTAAGATGCACGTGCAGAAAGGAATCATTTCTTAACTACCAACTAAGGATATTGCAAAAACCATGCTACATCAGCTGTTTGCGATACACTTCAGTTTATATTGTAATGATATTAAATGATTGCATCAATTAAAAAGTTTGATTGGCAACACTGATACATATCAGAATTACTTGAAATTATGGGATAAATTACATAATCTATGGGATAAATTACATATTTTATGCGAAAAACTTTACATAATACTAACCCCACGGGATAGGCGCATACAGCTGAAAAGGATGTCTCTGGTTTCTGTCGTGGATAAAATCAGGAAGAAAGTGGGGGCTTGATTTACAATTATATTCTTAAAACATCTTTCCCAAAAATAGAAGATTTTGAGCCGAAATCAAATGATGTGTTCTCTTGCCATAAGTGCAACCTGAGGTTGATCAACTCCGACTACATATATCGCATAATGACCTCATAAAGTCAAAAAGGCAAACCCTGTAAAATGAATTTGCCCTTATTAGAAAACGATATCACAGGTTCTGAATCCAATGTTAAGATGTTGGATACATAGGAGCAGAAATCAAAAGGTTGGCTCAGGTTGTGATATCGTATTATGGTATCACAAAAAAATCAGGCTCTTGATACATGCTTTCAATTGTAGGTATCAACGGTTTTGGGTTGGTGATTTCGTATCGAAACCTTGGCATTTTGGGTCTTCATTTTTTGCAGAGTCAAAGCAGAATTTCATAATTAATGCATATAATTAAAATTATTATTTTCTACTGTCATTGTGCTGTGTTTTGCTTTATTTTCCATAGCTATTTCTCTTCGTCTTTAATTCTACGTTTCCAATAGATCTTCACGCCGTCTTTGCCAAAAGAAATTTGGACAAGCTCCCAAAAGGGAGTATTTTACAAAGATCTATAGGAAGCATCCTTCATCCATTGATCAAGGATGCCTCTATCTTTCGGATCAATGGACGTGATCTGGAGCTGATGAACGGATGTTTCGTCTTTTTCTTTCACAGACAATACCTTCGCATAAATGTCCTCAAAACAGTGGGCCTCTACACAAAAATCGAAAACCAGCTTGATATCCGTCAAAGGATCAAAACCGGGAACAATCGATGCGGTGATTAAATTCTCGCTCAACATGACGGTCTCACCTGAAACAGCACTGTCGGCAATTTTTTTGTGTTCCACTTTCCAGCATCTAAAGGGTAGATTCATATGAACCCCCGTTTCAAGTGTTTCTTGCAATTTCAATTCAAGGTTATACGGAGGTCCGATATTTTTTACAGAATAGACCACCAAAGGCTTTTTGATGCCTTTCATCATGAATGCCTGAGGGGCGTCACAGGTTACCGTTTCTTTGACCAGATCATACGTAGATTCTCCAAGTAGAATCTGTCCGCCGACGGTATTGGATTCGATACGCGATGCTGTGTTAACCGTCGACCCCACAACCGCATATTTCATTCTCACTTCAGAACCGATATTCCCCACGACCACGCTGCCGGTGTTGATACCGATACCCATGTCAAGGGGAGGATGTCCTTCACGAATAAAATCGTTATTCAAAACATCCAGCGCATTTTGCATGGCAATGGCACAGGCCGTGGCCCGGAACGGATCTGTTTCGTGTTTTTCGGGAACGCCGAAAACCGCCAGAATCGAATCCCCCTGAATCTCATCGATGATGCCGTCATATTTTAATATAATCTTGGACATTTGCTCGAGATATCGGTTCAAAAACCGGACCATTATTTCCGGGTCCATGGTTTCAGATAGACTGGTGAAGCCTCGGATGTCCGATATCAGTATGGTAACGGTTTTTCTCTGACCTCCGATTTTGTGCCCTTCAGGCGATTCCAGAATATTATCGACCACCTTTTTTGACAGGTATCGACCGAACATGTCTCGAATAAAATTGACCAGGCGCAATCGTTCTTCTGAAACTTTGAAAAGGGTTGCCAGCATCTCTTTTCGTGTAGCAACGATCTCTCTGATTTCAACTGGTGCATCATCCGCCACCTCCATATCATTCTCAGAGGAATCACTTTCCTTTAACCGACGATTCGATGCGGAAATCGCCTCAAGCGGAAGGATGATTTTTTTATTGAGAAACTTTCGAAACGTCACCATAACAAAGAGGATGATGATGGCAACCAGAATGGTAATCCTTACAGCATACCAGAACAGGTCCGCAGGCTGGGCATGATGATCCGAAAGTGCCCTGTACAATAACGACCATACCAGCAGAATGCTTTCAATGATCAGAATCCGCCAGAAAATTCCCTTTAAAAGAACCTGCCGGACCCCTTCTCTGTGATCTTTCATCGAATTGACCTGAAATTTATCGTATTCTGTTTTGTTCTATTTTTTTTCGTCATTCCGGCAAACCCCTGATCGGGGTCCGAGGCAGACCCCGGAATCCGGTGTATTCGAGTGGTTACAGAAAGTCTGGACTCTGGTTTTCACCGAAGTTATGACTTTTTTAGAGACCATCAAAGATCAAAGAATCAATTCCATACCCGGCTTTAGAGCAAAACAATCCATGTCAATGTTTTTTGATTCCGTGACCCTCCGGCACTGTTGAACCATATCATCAACCGAGCCGTCATGCCGGTCTGGATTATGATGAAACAGCCCGAATCGTTTGACTTGGGCTGCGATGGCAAGATCCAGGGCCTCCGTAAACGAGGAATGGCCCCACGTCCGTTTGTGCTGGCATTCCTCGGGCGTGAATTGAGCGTCATGGATGAGGAGATCCGCGCCACCTGAAAACGCCACATAATCGTCAAATGTTCTTCCGTTCCGGTGGACATAGCCCAGTTCATTATCCGTCAAAAAAACAAAGGTCTTCCCCGACTCTTCAAACTTATATCCCATGCCGACGTTTGGATGACTCAGTTGGATGGGGGTGATCTCAATGGTATCGAGATTGAATTGGAACTGGCAATCGTTGGAATAGCGGATTTTAGCCCTCATTTTGTCAAAGGGAACCGGGAAAAAGGGGGCCGTCATGGTTCTCGATAGGAGGGTTTTGATATTGCCCTGGGTCGTCGGGCATCCTATCAAGTGTATCTCGGTTTCCTCCCTGTAAATGGGCTTGAAAAATGGAAATCCCAGGATATGATCCCAGTGGGAATGGGTGAAAAGAAGGTTATACTCAAAACGCTCTTCTTTCAAAAGTTCCTTGCCCAATCGTCTAATCCCTGTTCCTGCATCGAGGATAATGATCTCATCGTTTTTCGTTCGAATCTCTAAACATGTAGTATCACCCCCGTACCTGAGATACGCTTCGCCGGAAACAGGTATCGATCCTCTCGCTCCATAGCATCGAATGATCATCGGCTCACCCTCTTATGACTTGAAACAGACGTTCGATCTCTACATCAATTATTGGTGCCATCCGAAAATAAATGTTTTTGGATGAAAGCGGCCCCTATTCAACCATCGGCTTACAAGAAAATAATAGAAAACGACGGATTAACTCCGTGTCCATCTATGATGGCCGACGGCGACATCCTTAAATCCTGCATGTCTGAATGGAAACCCTATTACCTCAATTAATCGGAAACAAAATTGAAAAACTATTTTAGCCCAGATTATGCGGCAACCGCCTCCAAAAGGTGGTTCCGCAATCCTGAAAACCGTTTTCAATAGCCTTGCCTTCGAGCTGCTAACTGGATTGGAGTTGCCCAAAAAATCGCCTTTCCAACGAAAGCCCAGCGAAGACGCCATTTACACCTGAGATTTCAAAATACCTCTCCTGTCCGATATTTGCAAGAATTTTCATCGACATGCCACTTCAGTGCTGACACCCAAACACAGTTCGGTAATGGTGTTCCAATGAAAAAGCTGACGCCTCATTCGGGAAAAATAAGATGGATAAAATATATTGTGGTCCGGCTTTCAGACTTCAAACTTTTGATATATTAAGAATGCCATGGAAATCGAGGGTGCAGAAAAAACTTTGATATCTTGCCAAAATAACAGGTTCAAACACTTAAATTTACAGTACATATATCGTATTTATTGCAAAATTGCAAAAAGGCAAACCCGGTGAAATGGATCTGCCCTCATTGAAAAACGATATCACAACTTCTGAACTGGTTTTTGGGATTGCAAATATATAGCAGAAATCAAAAGTGTGGATAATAAAAAAAGGCAGCTTTGTATTAACTGGTAATCTCATTCGTTAGAGAAGCTCCTTGCCTTATCCAAAACGAAATACAGTAATTGGTCACATTTTAGGTTTTCTTGATTCTTTTCAAGATAATCAATCGAAGCTTGGGCAAGCATACCGTAAAAACCATGCTTTGACATATTATCTATTTCTTCAGCAAAGATATCTTTAAGCTGGTAGAAGAGCCAACTTAATTCCTTTGAGAATTCTGTGAAAACTGCTCTACGCCTTGGTTCGGTTTTTTGCAAACTAATTACCATAAATTGATCGCCAAACCATTCCTTGATACTATCATTTAATTGGCTACTGATGATGACGTCTGCTCCAGCCCACTCCATAATAGAGCTTGCTTCCCTTACAATATTTCCTGACTCGATTTTTCGTTCAAGGGAATCGAGTTTTTCGATTAATTCCTGATTCATTTACACCTCTTGTGAGTGAATATTATACGGCTGTATTATTCCAACTTGTGCTTACTTACCATTATCACAGGTTCAAGTATCTCGATTTCCAGTAATTATATCGTATTTCTTACAAAATTGCAAAAAAAGGCAAACCCGATGAAATGGATTTGCCCCTATTGAAAAACGATATAACAACCTCTGAATCCATTTTTCAGATTCAAGAAGCAGAAACATGCAATTCATCCCTAAGAACTGGGATGGATGATATCACAGATTTTTTGAGACTCTAATTTTGGTCGATACGTTGGAGAAATCACAGTTCTCAAACCAACGCCACTACCCCAATATATTGTATGAGCATACAAAAAAGAAAAGCCTGAGTGTTTATTATCAATCCTCACTTTCATAGTGTTTGGATTAAGTGATAACAGAAATTCGCATCTGCAAATCCAGTAATTCCGGTTTTCAAAAAATGAATGATACATGTCATCGATAGGGTTAATCGTTATTTTATCTTATTTAAGAGCTTAGGGTTTGTGACAAGTTTTCTGACGCCGTGCGCATGATTTTCTCCAAAAACATTATTTTTACACCACTCGCTTAGACTGTTGATGTCAATTTTAGCGCACTTTGGCCGAACGCTCCACGTTCCTTGAAAAGGGGAACATTCCTGTTCAGTATACTTTGGACCCGTTGTTGATCCCGCATACGCGACTGGTGTACCGGTGTTAGTTGGAAGCGCTTTGGCCTGATGATATCCGTTCACTATATCGCCGCCATAAACGAAGTCCATAAAATTGAGAGCTGATGAGTCATTAACTACGTCAAAAACCTGGGTTTCTACACGCAGATTGGGATTGACACAACTGTCAGAAAAACAAGAACCTAAACCTTTTCCGGGTTTCACTTCACAGGATGTATATACCCAGTATACCTCAATGGTATCACCTGGTTTTATATCTTTACAAAAGTTTGTTTTGGGTTCTTGTAGCTCTGACTTTGTCAGTGACGTACTATCATTGCATTTATAACCACCGCCAAGGCCGTTGACACCATCACCAGCATAGATTGAAAAATCTTTCGCCTTGTGTTCTGCATTAACGTGGAAATGAAGATCACATAGATTCAATTCCGTATAATTAGGAGCCAATGAAAAGTTAGACTTATTCTCTCCAGTACGATTGTCTATATCTCGCGGCGCTTGAGGCCCATAACCCTTGCAAACATCATCGGCTTTAACACTTGCGGAAAACAAGACCAAAACCAAAACCAAAACGATGCCAGTGTAAATTTTTCTACTTTTGTTCATTAGTACGCCCCCTTTTTTCTTGAATAAAGAACTTTATGTGTAGCCTTCTGGACTCAGCATGAAGTTTCCGGAGCGCTGGCCGAGCCTGTCATCTACCAGCGCCGGTCAGTTATCGTCGAGATATCAAAACGGCGATATCTTTGCCAAAGTGTTATATGATTAATTTCAGTTAACAGAGAAGCTTGACATAGATAGTGTTGATTTTAGAAATTATGGAGCATCCCACATATTGTGGTTTGCCAATAATCAACAAATTACAGATATATTGCAGAAAGCACAACTATTACGCCTTATCGGTAGACTCTATATATTGTGGTAGCCAGAAAAAAGAAAAGCGCGGATTATTTGGATTCCACGCTTTTCCTTTATCGATGTTACAAAGGGACAATTTCAGTTTCGCTAACCAATTCCAGAAAGGTCGGCGTCACGGTAGGTTTCATGGAAGCATCACTTAGTATTCTTGAACCTTCGCATTTTATTTCCCAGTTGCAGCCTTGGCTACGCTTGTACGCAAAGCCTTTGATCCGGGGTTGCTGACAGAGCGTTTCACAATAATATCAACGGGACTTACTGCTTTGCCATAATAAGCTTCATTCCATTTGTCCTTCGTATTAATGACAGAGCCCTCCAATGAAACACCCGCATAAGCGCCTTTCGTTCGTGAAAAGGAGATAATGTCAGCCACAATATTCGATTTAGCACCTGCACCCACCGGTCCAACAGATATGGAAGTATCACCCCCGAGTTTGAAAGAAGAGGTAAACAGTGCATCCACAGCCTTCTGGGTTCTCACCATCATAATAACTTCCGCTGCCTCGGCACCGATCTGAAGTCCAAAGGTTCCAGAACCGAGGGTGTAAAACGCCGGTTGGCTCCATTGTCCAGTTTTATCGTTTTTGACAATGAGCACGCCACTGCCTCCGGAACCCCCAATAACAAATCCCGCCTTAAGCAGACTCGGAATGATGATCAGTCCTTTGGCCTGGTTCAGGTTTTGCTTTAACCATGACTGGTTTTTATCTGCCATGAAGCTTTCAAACGTTACACGCGCCTTGTCCACAAGCCCTTGCTGTTCAGTTGCCATCACAGTAGTTTCTTCGGGCTTCTCTTTTGCCATTTCAGCAGTTTCTTCGGCTTTCTCTTTTGCCATCTCAGTAGCTTTTTCAGTTTCACTGACAGTAGCTTTTTCAGTTTTATCGCCCTGCCCACACGCAACGAAAAGCAATAGGCAGACTATACTCAATAAAAGTGTAACATGTTTCATAATTCTTCCTCCTTGATCAAATTTAAAATAATTTGCCTGTCCATAAATACGGACGTTTTGGAATTTGCAACCTGCTTTTTTCATTGGTTTAATTCTCTATGTAAAATATTAGTAAGTTAAATTAATACAAACAATGTAACTTTATCCCTATAGATTAAAGTAAAATTTGGCTGTCACAATTTTTAATTAGCTTAAAATAACAATCTATCTGGGAATGTAAACGAGGTATCTTAAATAAAAAAACTTTAGTTTGATTCAATATGTTGGGGTTGTGAAATCGTCTGAAAATGAAAGTTTACGTGCAAATTTTAAAATCCCTAAAATTGAAGATTTATAACCGAAGTCAAATTACAGATTTCTTGATAATCATCTAAAAGGCACCTCCCAATCGCAAAAAAGGATGCGATTTGTTATAGGTGGTTAAGCGATATTAACAACCCTTTAACAAAAGGAGGTGCTCAATGGAACTATACGCTGGATTAGATCTTCATTCAAGAAATACTTACATCGGTATTATGGACAACGCATTCAATCGCGTATTCAAAAAAAGAGTTCCGAATCATCTTGAACACATTTTACAAACATTAGACCCTTTTCGGGATCAAATTAAAGGTTTTGTGGTTGAGTCCACCTACAACTGGTACTGGCTGGTAGACGGCCTTATGGATGCAGGATATTCATCTGCTCATTTGGCCAATCCAGCTGCCATTAAACAGTATGAAGGATTAAAGTATAGTGACGATCAACATGATGCATTCTTTCTGGCTCAACTTTTAATTTTAGGTATTTTACCCCAAGGATATATCTATCCCAAAAAGGATCGTCCGGTGCGTGATCTGGCCCGTAAACGGATGTTCTTAGTCCGGCACAAGACGGCCCATATTTTAAGCTTACAATCGTTAATTCAGCGATGTTGTGCCATGAAAGTCAGGGCCAATGACATGAGACATTTGACTGTCAAAGAATTAGAAATGTGGTTGGAAGAAGAGTATCTGGTTCTTTCCGCCCAGGCCAATTTAGACAGTATCAATTTTCTCAAACAGAAGATTCAAGGATTAGAAAAAGCAATTAAAAAGAAAGTCAAGCTCAAGAAGGCGTTTCATAACTTAAAGACGGTTCCGGGCATCGGCGATATCTTAGCACTGACCATTATGTTGGAGGTCGGTGATATCAACCGTTTTTCCAAAGTCGGTAATTTCACATCCTATTGCCGATGTGTACCTTCCCGGCGACTGTCTGATGGCAAAAGTAAAGGGCATGGCAATCGTAAAAACGGTAATCGGTATTTGAGCTGGGCATTCACCGAAGCTGTCCATTTGGGTCGTAGATACAACGAACAATTCAGAAGATACTACAACCGGAAAGTTGCTCAGGCAAATACAAGTCTTGCAACGAAAGCACTCGGCAATAAACTGGCTCGTATCTGTTATTACATCATGAGAGATCAGGTGCCTTTCCGTGAGGAACTGTTCTGTCAATAATCTGGGGACTGCAACGGTGATCCTTTGATTATGGTGGCTAAAAACCCTTTTTCTTGGTTGGCACGCCGTTGCACTCCCTTAAACAAAAATCCAGGCGGATGTCCTTTTTTGTGATCTGCCCTTGTCATGAGCCCGCAATGGTTGGCCCTCTTGGAGCCCTTTATTTTGTCACAACCCATTGGACATGACAAGGTACCGATGTTTTTCTGGGGTCCGCTTTCCGGACCAGGGGTCGTTAGAAAAACAAGGGAGGTTGCTTCGCTACGAGACAATGAAGGTCTCTCCGCTACGCAACCTCCGATTCTATTTTTTCTTAAATGACCTTGATCCTGATGGGTGCCTGGTAGCAGATCAGTTAAGGACTTGCACCAAAACAATTGAAAGCACGGGAGCAGATAACAAAAAGGGTCTCATTCCAAACTGGAGACTGACCCTGCAAAAAAAGACATCATTTTTTGCGATGGAGGGGTGTTTTTTCTTGACAGGGGCCTTTTAATGGGTGCCATAAATACAGGTTCAGGCATCTTAATTTTCGTTACATATATCGTATATTTTATTTTTCAGATATCGGCGTTTAAAATTTCTGCTAAATTCGATTTGATAATTGGTTTTTGATAAATCCCATCGAAGCCCGCATCTTCTAATTCATTCATGTCAAAATTATAAACCCAGCCGGACAATGCATATATCTTTAAATCAGGTTTTAAGATTTTCACCCTACGGCAAAAATCTAAGCCATTTAACCAGGGCATCCTCAGATCTGTAATTACCAATGAAAAGTGTTCTTCATATCTCAAGATATGTTCGGCCTCTTCTGCACTGTCAGTCGTAACAACTATATGACCAAGTTTCCCCAACAATTTTCTCATTAATTTCAGATGGGTTAAATCATCATCAACAACAAGGATTTTTTTAATGCTCATATCAACAATTCACAAAGGGAGTTCAATGAATGAATACAAACTCTGAGGAGTTTCTACATCACAATAACCACCTGAATAGAGGTTAAAAAGTTGAAATAAAAAAAAGAAAGTAAGCGACAATTAGAGAATGTGCTCTGCAGATTCTGTAATGTTAAACAATGGAAATTGAATCAAAACATAATACGAAATTCAGAAGATAAAATATCTTAATTCGATAAATTAGAAATTAGCTTTTGTCAACAAAATAATTATAATATCGATAGGTTGTGGCACTCTGTAGTATTGATGAATGGGGGTTTTTTCGATGGGTTGGGGAAATGTTTAATTGTTAAGATATCTTGCCAATCTCTAAACCATTCACAACAACAATTAAGATACAGATATCATATGTAGCTGTTGCCAAGTCAAGCAAATATTGTTTTAACCGTTGTCGAATATCTTTGTCCGATAACAGTTAAGGTATGCTGGAGTATGTTGAAGTTTGTGGGCCACCTTGAAATCAAAATTCACAAGGAAGTATGAAAGGTTGAAACATACCTCCCGACCCATTACGGAAATCAGCTTCTTTGTTCGGGGTTTACAAAACAGACAGGAAAAATATTATCTATATCCTGGATGGGGTGCTTCATACTAATGCTGATGGTTTCTTTAATAATATAAGACTATTACTATATTAGCCTACAGCTCCATGTCACTTAATGTCTTTCCCGATTGACCATGCATCCCCAATCTTTTCCCCAATGCCGTGATAAGTTTTGGATGAAAGCGCAAATATAATCGGTTTGACTTTTTCTATATCAATATTTCCATTTGCATCCATTACGCCCACATCAACTTTGACATCAAGAATTTCACCAATGAATTGAGTATGTAGTCCTATTTCAAATGTATGAAGGAGTTTGCATTCTAAAATAAGAGGGAATTCTTTGACATATGGTGCTTTTACCAAATCACTTTCTATAGGTGTAAGGCCAGTTGCGGAAAATTTGTCCTTTGTTTTGCCTGATGCCATTCCAAAATAATCAGACTCCCTAACATACTTTTCAGAGGGAATATTTATAGTATAAGCTTTGTTTTCCACAATATTCCCATAGCTATATGTTGCTTTTCTCAGTGATACCGTAACACATGGAGGTTTAGAGCTGCAAATTCCTCCCCAAGCGGCGGTCATAACATTTGGTTTTCCTGATTTGTCATATGTCCCCACGATAAGGATAGGGGCAGGATAGACTATTGTCTCCGCACCAATGGACTTTTTCATAATTAACCTCCATAAGAAATTAATATTCAACGTATTGCTTTATGGCATTTTATCAGTATAACTTGAACTGTAGATATCTGGCCAGTACATGCACCATTCACAACAACCATTGATATACAGATATCATATTTTTATGGTGTCAGGTTAAGAGGATGAGAATTTTTTTAAGGTTGGAGAAGGGGTTTAAAAACCTCACAAGACCTGCAACACTTAATTTTTTCTGCCCAGTCCTTACAATCATCACCACAGCAAATGGTTCCGTTAACAAACCAGCAAAGATCACCTGCCTGAAATTCCCAGGCCGGGCATTGTAACTTGACCCCAGGGGAACATTCTTTTATCACCCAGCACGACTTTCGGCTTTTTGGATTTCCATCCATTCTGGATATCAGGAAAAACATCTGCCGTTCCACATGTGCCGGTATGTTTCGCCAAACTTGCTCATAGCTGTGAACAGCTTTTACAGATAAACCTAAAAGTTGGGCAATTTCTTTCTGTGTTCTGTTTAGCTTCTTACGTAATTTTTTAAATTCTTTACTGTCCATGTTGGATTACAACACCTTATAGTTAAAAAATTAAACAATATCCCTTGCTACTACATTGTAATATTTTAATCAAGCGATGAAAACACAAAACCCCACCTCTATGAGAAATGGGGTCTTGATAATTAGTCCATGGCAACCTCTCGGTTACAGGTTATTTTTACGGGCTTCTTTTTATATAGCTCTATTAAATTACAACAAAGCGAAATGCAATAAAAAACCCCTGTCAGAATTATTTACAGGGGGAGGTATAGGCCGGAAAAAGAACGGGCTGCCTAATACGGAGTTATGGCAGAGGCAGCCCTAACCACAACATTACCTATAGGGGGTAAAAGTCATGGCTAAATCTCAGATATCATCAAAAGACACACCGAGGCAAGAACCTATCAAGAAGTTTCCTGTAGGCCGATGAGAGGGAAAACCATCAACCAGCTCCAGGATGAGCTTTCAGGTTTGTCTTGGGAAATAAAAAACCCCTAACGAAATAACTGGCAGGGGTTATGCTCTTTGACAATTTGCTATAACTCTTTAACTTAATGAAAAACTATGTTCCTATCTGATAATTTTAAACCTAAGGCTAAAACAATCTTTCGTTTTGTTTCCATCCTGCATGGCTTGCCCCGCTCTATTCGTGTGATGGTGAGGGGTGAAATGTCGGCCTTTCTGGAAAGCTCGGCCTTGCTTATCAAAAGATTTTCTCTAATTTCTTTTAAGGAATTTTTGATCATTATCATTAATCCGTATGGTTGCCCTATTAAAAGGGAATCGTATTAAAAGATAAAATAAAAGAGAGTGATTAAAAAAAATATGGACATAATTAAAACAATAAAATCTACTGTGGAATCTCCCATGATGACCTCCTTACTATTTAGAAATGCAAAAACCATGCAAAACCGATTAATTGCGCCACCATCTAATTCTATAGTACATTAAATTAGATGGTTAAATCATTTGAGGGGTCTGAATGGGGATGCTGACCCATAACAAAGCACCTGAATTTATGAGGTATACTCCATAATATTTATGAAGAGTTTTACATAATTATAAGCTCACGAGATAGGCACTTACGGTTGAAAAGGAGATCGAGGAAGATTGACACTAACCGAACAGGATGAGGTTTCGGGCTTGTCTTGGAGGGATATAAAAAAAACCGCCAGGATAACTGCTAGGGGGTTGCTCTTTTCTATGAAATCTTTAGGGTGCTTCTCCAAAAGGTGATTATATATTTGGATCTGCACCTATTGCAACGATAATATTTTGTGCCTGGTATAAAACGCATCCACCATTTCCGATAGATTCGTTCATGCCTGACATCTTCGCATCTGGGACATTTTATTTGAAAGTCTTTTATATCGGGGTAATCGTCTTCACTGGCCCTGTAAAGCACTGTGCATACACACAGCTCCAAAATGCCTGCTATTACTGCAATGACAAATAATAGGCTAGCTACTACTTCCATAATCACTTTCCTCTTTTAATATGATTTGAATCAATAGTTTTTGAATGGAGAATAGATTGTTTAAATAAACTGAAAGTTTTCCCAGCCTGCAGAGCTTTTTATCACATCCCTTCTGATATTTTCGATTTTTGAGGTCCAATCATCTTAAAAATACTGATACCATATTCCAGATTTAGCCTTTCCGTCAGCCGATTTCTCGGGTTTTGGCTTTTTCTTGGATGGATAAATATACTTATCCATATTTACTGTAATTTGAAGTTTTTGAATCTTCAAGGGGGGTTTTGATGGGGAGATTATGGGTACTCATACTAATCCCTGACTTTGTGTTATTTTGCCAATAGCAAAACCTGAAATATTTTTATGCCTATTGCGTATATCATACAGATGAAAAAATTAGACTCTTGAATAACCAGTTCTCCCTGTCTCTTTTATTTTGCCATTTGTATGGCATCATCCACTGCGTTCATAATGGCTGTGCTACTCACGGTAGCACCTGAAACAGCATCAACATTTGTGGATTGTTCATCAATGATTCTAAAAGGTATAATATTTTCTGCTGCTCTTCCTTTCCAGGTGCGATGTTCTAGCAAACTAATTTTTGTGATACGTTGATTTTGAATCGCAACTCTTGCTAAAACCTTTACGGGTCCAACTTTAGCTTTACCATCATAAATGCCATCTTTCAGGCTATTTTCTATGATCGGGCCTCCGACGATTTTCGCAGCAGCACATCCAATAATTAGTGACAAGATTAATAAAAACGGAAATATGTTTTTTAGTGCCATATTTTCCCTTTAGTATTTGCAGGTAGAGAAGTTCGCTCAAATCTATTTCCCATCAACAGATACCTTGCCATATTGACAAGTGAATGCCACTCCCGAAACATTACATATATCGAAAAACCCATAAAAAAGTAAAAAGGCAAACCCTCGAAAATGGATTTGCCCTATTAAGAAAAAATCATCCGATCAATTTCGCTGAAAGATTGATTTCTGTACCGGCAAAAAGTCTTGAAATTGGGCATTTCTCTTTGGCTGTTTGAGCATATTGAGCAAATTTATCAGCATCCAGGCCGGGTACCTCTGCTTCACAATCTAAGTCAATACTAGTAATCTTCGGGCCATCATCTTCTCCCAAATGAATTGAAGCCGTAGTCTGTACGCTTGTAGGTGTAAAATTATCCGCACTCATGATAGCGGAAAGATACATTGAAAAGCATCCAGAATGGGCAGCCCCAACAAGCTCTTCAGGATTTGTGCCTTTGCCCTTTTCAAAACGAGATGCAAATGTAAAAGGGCCTTCAACTTCACCATATTTCATTACACCGTTGCCTTCTTTCAGCGTGCCATACCATCTGGCAGTTGCTTTACGTGTCGCCATACTTTCCTCCTGTTCAGGTAAGGGGTTATACCGTTAATATTTGATTTTCGTTTGCGGTTTTTACAGGGAGCTATCTATCTTCTTAAATCTGGTGGAAAATATGAAAAATTCCTACATATTTCTTGATAATCATCTAAAAGGCACCTCCCAATCGCAAAAAAGGATGCGATTTGTTATAGGTGGTTAACGACAATTAATAACCCTTTAACAAAAGGAGGTGCTCAATGGAACTATACGCTGGATTAGATCTTCATTCAAGAAATACTTACATCGGTATTATGGACAACGCATTCAATCGCGTATTCAAAAAAAGAGTTCCGAATCATCTTGAACACATTTTACAAACATTAGACCCTTTTCGGGATCAAATTAAAGGTTTTGTGGTTGAGTCCACCTACAACTGGTACTGGCTGGTAGACGGCCTTATGGATGCAGGATATTCATCTGCTCATTTGGCCAATCCAGCTGCCATTAAACAGTATGAAGGATTAAAGTATAGTGACGATCAACATGATGCATTCTTTCTGGCTCAACTTTTAATTTTAGGTATTTTACCCCAAGGATATATCTATCCCAAAAAGGATCGTCCGGTGCGTGATCTGGCCCGTAAACGGATGTTCTTAGTCCGGCACAAGACGGCCCATATTTTAAGCTTACAATCGTTAATTCAGCGATGTTGTGCCATGAAAGTCAGGGCCAATGACATGAGACATTTGACTGTCAAAGAATTAGAAATGTGGTTGGAAGAAGAGTATCTGGTTCTTTCCGCCCAGGCCAATTTAGACAGTATCAATTTTCTCAAACAGAAGATTCAAGGATTAGAAAAAGCAATTAAAAAGAAAGTCAAGCTCAAGAAGGCGTTTCATAACTTAAAGACGGTTCCGGGCATCGGCGATATCTTAGCACTGACCATTATGTTGGAGGTCGGTGATATCAATCGTTTCCCCAAAGTCGGTAATTTCACATCCTATTGCCGATGTGTACCTTCCCGGCGACTCTCCGACGGCAAAAGTAAAGGCAGCGGCAACCGTAAAAACGGTAATCGGTATTTGAGCTGGGCATTCACCGAAGCTGTCCATTTGGGTCGTAGATACAACGAACAATTCAGAAGATACTACAACCGGAAAGTTGCTCAGGCAAATACAAGTCTTGCAACGAAAGCACTCGGCAATAAACTGGCGCGTATCTGTTATTACATCATGAGAGATCAAGTTCCTTTCCGTGAGGAACTGTTCTGTCATTAAACCGGGGACTGCAACGGTGATCCCCTGCTTTTGGTGGCTCAAAACCCTGTATCTTGGTTGGCACGCCGTTGCACTCCCTTAAACGAAAATCCAGGCGGATGTCCTTTTTTGTGATCTGCCCTTGTCATGAGCCCCCTATGGTTGGACCTTTTGGAGCCCTATATTTTGTCAAAACCCATTGGACATGACAAGGTACCGATGTTTTTCTGGGGTCCGCTTTCCGGACCAGGGGCCGCAAAGAAAAAGGATGGTTGCTTCGCTACGAGATAATGAAGATCTCTTCGCTTCGCAACCGTCAATTTTTACTTTTTCTTTCATTGGCCTTGATCCTGATGGGTGCCTGGTAGCAGATCAGTTAAGGACTTGCACCAAAACAATTGAAAGCACGGGAGCAGATAACAAAAAGGGTCTCATTCCAAACTGGAGACTGACCCTGCAAAAAAAGACATCATTTTTTGCGATGGAGAGGTGTTTTTTCTTGACAGGGGCCTTTTAATGGGTGCCATAATTACAACCTAAAACCGAGTCTCGTTACAGTACATATATCGTATTTCTTACAAAATTGCAAAAAAAAGCGCGCTCGTGGCGCACTTGCAGATATCACCAGCATTCGAATAGCATTAAAATGTGTACTAAATCGTGTAAATGAGTATTTTTGAAATCCTTATTATTATGTTTCCACGCCATTTTATCAAAAATCTCTCAAGTCCAATTCGCTTAGCATTTCAAGCTGTTCATTTATTTTCATTACGAGAGACCCGGCTTTATCCAAATCCCCGGCCTCACCGGCAACCTCGATATGATGTGCCATTTCTTGCAAAGCCACAGCACCAACAGTAGCGGACGCGCCATTAAGGGTGTGGGCCTGGTGTTGAACTGAGGACGCATCACCATTGTCAAGGGCTTCTTTCAAAGCAGTAAGCATGCGGCGAACATCTTCCAGAAACTCGCCAAGGATTTCATTAGCAAGCTCTTCATCACCCATGAGACGATCTATAAGACTGGCCTTGTCAAAGAAATCCTGAACCGACTTTATATCACCTACTGTTGTTTCTTCTTGCAGAGAATAGTCTTGTTTAGATATCCACTTCTCAAGTATGTCACAAAGCTCCTGGGGATTAAGCGGCTTTGAAAGGTAATCATCCATACCCGCCTCCAGGCATTTTTCGCGATCCCCTTTCATTGCATGCGCTGTCAGGGCAATAATAGGAACTTTGTGATCCAATACTTTGGACTCCGGATTGCGGATCTCTCCGGTTGCCTCGTAACCGTCCATCACTGGCATCTGACAGTCCATCAATACGATATCGTAAGGTATCATTTCCAAGGCCATTACCGCCTCTTTACCATTGCTTGCTGCATCAGCATTGTACCCAAATCTCTTCAGAATGTTCAAAGCCACTTTCTGGTTTGTAATATTATCTTCGACCAGAAGGATGCGTTGCTTGTGTTTTTTATCCTCAGCAATTGAATGTCTTGTAACAATAGTCGCAGGTTGATCCTTTCGCATTTCTTCTTTCGTACTAGTAAGGGTGGTTAGACAATCATAGAACTGTGACTGTTTGACTGGTTTGGTCAAATATGCGGCAAAACCTATTTTTTCTATCCGCTTGGCATCACCGCGTTTGCCCATTGAAGTCAACAAAACGAGTATTGTGTTTTCCAAATCTGGATCTTGTTTGATTTTTTGTCCCAAAGTCTCCCCATCCATTTCAGGCATCTGCATATCAATAATGGCTATCTCAAAAGGATCATTAGCAGCCATAGCCAGCCTGAGTTCTTCCAATGCTTGTGTTCCACTTGAGGCCTCTCCATACCTGCACCCCCACAACCCCAACTGCTCTCTTAAAACAAACCGACTTGTTGCATTGTCACCAACTATCAGAATATGTTTTCCTCTGATATCCTTGGGAACAATAATAATTTCTTTCCAAACTTCAGGTTGTTTTTCAAGAACTGCTGTGAACCAAAATGTAGAGCCTTTACCTTCTTCACTTTCTACTCCGATCTGACCGCCCATCAACTCCGCAAGCTGTTTGGAAATAGTCAGCCCCAAACCTGTTCCACCAAACTTGCGGGTTGTGGAACTATCCACCTGAGAGAACGACTTAAAGAGCCGGTCCATTCGGTCTTTGGGAATACCTATCCCAGTGTCGGTAACGCTAAAGCGGATGGTGGCATGGGTTGTATTTTCATCCTCGAGAGTAGCCTTAACAACCACTTCGCCTTTTTCTGTAAACTTGGTCGCGTTACTCACAAGATTGATCAATATCTGGCGCAGCCGACCAGGATCTCCAGATAAAAGCGATGGGACATCAGGGGAAACCATGGCTACGTACTCCAAACCCTTTTCATGAGCCTTGATGGCTACGAAATCGGTCACTTCGTCTAAAGCAACTCTTAAATCAAAATCGATATTTTCCAGGTCAAGTTTTCCTGCCTCGATTTTAGAGTAATCTAAAATGTCGTTGATTATTGACAGCAATGAATCTCCACTGTTGCGGATAATTTCCGTGTACTCTCGTTGTTCGGCGCTTAATTCAGTACCTAAAAGAAGACTCGTCATGCCGACCACCCCGTTCATGGGTGTGCGGATCTCGTGGCTCATGTTGGCCAAAAACTCGCTCTTGGTCATGTTGGCCACCTCTGCTTCCACTGTCATTTGCTTGGCTTGTTCTATGGCTTGCTCAAGGTGACTGTTGGCTTCCGTCAGTTCTTTGTTCGCAGCTTCAGTATCCTTCTTGGCCTTTTGTAAAGCCTTTTCAGCGTGCTTTTTCTCTGTAATATCTGCTAAATTTACAACCACCCCCGCAGGTTCTCGGTCAGGACCTTCGATAAGGGCAGCGCTTATATGAACGTCAAAAAGTTGTTCTTTCTTGGTCAATCTTTTACTTTCAAACTTAACTGGCTTGCCAAAACCATAAAGCTCTTTTATTTTTTCACCGGTTATCTCTTTTTGATCATCCGGGACAAAAGGAATGCGCTTACCCTGTAATTCATTAAGAGACCATCCAAAGCTCTGGGTAAATGCAGGATTCAGATATTGTGGATATCCCTGAGTGTCATACATCACAATAGGAACAGGAATGGTTTCAAGAATTGTCCTCAGTTGTTTCTCGCTCTCCCGCTGCGCCTCCTGGGACTGCTTGCGATCGGTCACATCTCTCCCAGCACCAATTATTCCAATTACCTTTCCCTCTGCATCTTTTATTGGAGATTCTTCAATTTCGAGGAATATCAGTGAACCGTCTTTCTTTTTTACTTCAAGCAGATAGGGCTCTTGCTTTTCACCCGTCTCTAATGCTTTTACTGTAAGTTCAAAGCCTCTCTGGTTTATTGGATTGTCAGTTATTAACTCTGTCCATTTTCTCGTCATTTCTTCAGGGGTGTATCCAAAAATATTTTTTGATGCAGAGCTCACAAATGTCAAAATATGTTCTGTATCATGGATGTAGAAGACCTCATTGCTGTGCTCGATTATATTTCGAAGCTTTTCCTCACTCTCCCGAAGCGCCACCTCTATCCGCTTACGGTCGGTGATATCATGGAAGATTACAATACCGGCCTGAATAGCACCGTTAGAGTCTTTGATAGGGGCCGCATTAGCCAAAACCCAGCGCTCATCACCCGATTCATGCCGGATGATGACTTCAACATCTTTTGAAATTTCACCTCTAATAATCGCTTTGGAAAGAGGCAAATCCTTTGGGTCATATGGAGTACCGTCAGGATAGAATGTCTGCCATCTGACGGAATGTTTGGTCACATCGATTTCAGTGAGTTGATTTCGTGATCTTCCCCGAATTTCAAAAGCTGCGGGGTTTGCAAGACGGATACGGACATCTGGAGCATCGGCAATTAGGATGCCCGAAGGGGACTGTGTGATGGCAGCCTCCAGCAAAGCACGTGTTTTTTGCAGCTCCTTTTCATATTGCTTGCGCTCGGTGATGTCACGAATTATCGAATACAGAAGCTGATTACCGTTTAATCGAATAGGACCACTGTTCACTTCAACATCACGGATATCTCCATTCGCCAGACGGTGCTTGAAATAAAAGTATCGACTCTGTTCTTTCTTCGCTTGTACCATTTCATGAAACACCTGCTCCTCTGTTAGTATATTAATATTAGTAATCTTCATAGAGGTAAGCTCTTCATGACTCCAGCCATAATAGTCGATAGCAGCAGGATTGGCATCTACAATATCCGCACTTTCCGGATCAATAAGAAGCATTACGGAGTGATTGTTTTTAAAAAGACTCTTATATCGTTCTTCACTCTCCCGCAGCGCCTCTTCTGCTTGTTTGCGCTCAATGAGCCCTTTTTCTAACTCCTTAATCCTTTGTTCCAATTCTTCATAGGATGGTTTTTTGCTCATGGCTAAATCCTCTGATTGTATTCAAAAGAAACAGCGTCCATTAAATGTCATTTAATCAATTATTTTTGTTCCATTTTGGCACTTTCTATTTTTAGAAACATTCTACCACCTATTTTGTTAAGCAGAAATTATGCCAAAATATGCAACGCAAACAAGTATCATTTATTACAGATAGTTAATGATTGAGCCATAAAATTTAGAAATGATAATATTACGAGGTTTTTGGCGTCAAATTACACTGATGTCAGAATTTTGACTCCTGCTTTAGAAATTCTGAATAGAAGAGGTGTTAAGATTAGTTGTTTAAAACAGTTTATCTTAACATTAGTCATTTCAGGTTGAGTACCTGAAACTTCAATTACCGAAAAGATCATCTACACATATTCTCAAGATAGTAAGTCTTGATATAAGGTTCAAACTTCCTTAGAACCGACCGGACACACATACACGCACATCCCACAGACCCTAACTCCTGTAACCTTATTTTTTAAGTAGATGCGATAATCTATACAGCGTTGAACGTTGAAACGAGTCTCACGAGATTCTGATGGATTGAAAGGACGGCCAGTAAAAGCCTTTGGAGGGCAGGCTTCTACGCATTTCTGGCATTTACCGCACTGATTTGGAATTGGGTTGCTCGACTCTAAAAGAGCATCAGTTAAAACTGTAACCCAACGTACTCGAGGCCCTAACTCTGGTGTGATCAGGAGACAACTTGGGCCAATCCAACCCAGCCCCGCAAGCCTTGCCGATAATTTGTGAGAAAAAAGCCCATGAACTTTTTTGTTGTCAATTGTATCTGAGGCAGGGATAAGCAGTGTCTGGAAACCATTCTCATTTAAAATTGCACTTAGATGAAGAGCTATACGATCCAAAGATTGGTTAACAGTATAATATAGGTAATCATAAGTTCTCGCCACACCTGCTTCTTTGTGGCGAAATAACTGATCGACAATGCTATCGTTCAGCGCTATGCCCAAAGAAATAGAACGAGGGAAAGCAGCCAGAAAATCACCACCTTGTTTCACTATAGTCTCAAGAGCTTCGGTCAGGTCGGCCACACCAAAAAACCGAGCACCCATGCCGATAGCCCGATTCTCAAGTTGCCAGCGTATCGCTCTGAGTTGTTCCATCTCAACTTCCATATTTTTCCAAAATAAACTCTTTAATGTTTATTAGGTGAATGAAGTGTCGGATGCAAATGACTTGCCTGAGGCTTCAATCCGCGAAAAATGAAGGGTTCGAACCGAAATAAAAAAAAGTACATATTTCTTGCCGGAACAGCAACCCAATGTTGATCAACTCTGATTAAATATATCGTAAAATCCTTATAAAAGCAAAAAGGCAAACCCCAGAAAAAGGATTCGCCCTTATTGAAATGTGAGATCACAGGTTTTGAAACCACTGTTAAGATGATTGATACATAGCAGCTATTAAAAGTTGGAAATAAACACGCAGGGCCATTGCTGAACCCTGCCATTTTATAATATCTTATTTATTGTTTTGATGTTCTTGGATTTAGTCTTCTATCAAGTCCGTTTTTGCTATATGAATCTTTTAACAAATTTATATGTTACTTAAAATAAATTACTAAATAAATTATTTAAAAATTCACTCAAATTAAACGGAGAGTTACCAGGATCACTAGGGCCACTACCGGACTGAGATAGTATAACTTCATCCAATGGCTTATCAAATTTAATAAGCTCAGGTTTTACAAAAACCTTTTTCTTTTCGTCAGCCATATATTCACCTCCTTTTCATAACGATTTAAAGGCCCATATTACAAGTAACCAGTAAAAAACATATAATTGTAAAACATAGTTATATACCTATAACATGCAAAAATCGTGCAAAAACAAGCAGTTTTAGAAAAATGACAACGATATCAAATATTAAACTAATTATAATGAATTAAATATAAATGACTATATTTAAAAGAAATTATGTAATTATGGGGTAAATTACATAAAAACTATTACATTATTTACATAGAATTGTGAATCATTTCAGATGGAAATGTACTTCAATGTGATGGTAATGGAGATGGTGTTTTGATGAAAAACAGGGGTGAACTTGCTACAGATACCATAAGGTGGACAATAAAAAGCAGGGCCATTCACGCCAATATACTTAATAAGGCTGGGTGAAAATATTGACAAATACCACAATGTGACATAATTTCAGGGAATATTGAGTATGATCATTTGATTTTAATCATAGGGAGGTCAGAATGAATCTATCCTGTTTTCAATTGTGTAGAATCAAGGAATTTTTTGCCAACTTAGCATGCCCAAAATGCTTCAGCGCACAGGTAACACTTTGCGAAGAAGAAGCTGAGGAAAATGCAGCTTGTGAAACGTGTGGCTGCGAGTTCAAGTTTAATCCTGAAATTCCCAGTGGCGGTATGGATTAGAGGGATTTTAAAGAAAAGGCCCCATGAACATTGAGGCTTGCTTTCTTGGATAAGGTGATAAAAAAAGCAGAGCCATTTCTGACCCTGCTTTTTTTATATTTATGGTGGAGGTGAACGGGTTCGAACCGATGACCTCCTGCGTGCAAGGCAGGCGCTCTCCCAGCTGAGCTACACCCCCATGTTTATTCTATAATCGGTCGCTGATAAAAATTCTTTAGGAAAAATCTGTTATAGATCGATTGTTTTTTCCTTAACTTTCTCCTGAACCCCCTATAAGTCTTCAAAGTCCTGAACCTAAAAGGAGTATGGAGGCTGGTTCAGGTACTGGATTCGAATGCGATTCTTCCATCGAAATATCTTGCCATTATTTCGAAAATGACTAATTTATAGATATCATATTTTCTGATTGCCAAATCAAGTCAATCTGATTCTTGATAAACCTATCTTGAATCAATGGGAATTTCCAAACAAAACAGGAGAATACAATGTCAATGTATTTTTTAGATGATACCGATGATTGGCCAGAATATAAAATCATCAAAAACGAGATTCATCGCATAGAAAGGGAGCATCTTGAGTTTAGCAAGGAATTACAAGAAGCTGAATCTGCCTTAAGATTTGATATTGTGAACGAGGAATTAAAAGCCAAGGTTGATCGGCTTAAGAAAAAACTAAAAGGAATTGAAAAACGGCTCAATGAATCTCTTAACATGTATCGATAGAAAAGGAGGGTGAGCTTAATTACAGATACCTTGCCAGAACAGCAACCCAATGTTGATCAACTCCGATTAAATATATCGTAAAATCAATATGTTAAGATGTTTAGTACATGGCAGATATCAACGATCAAGATCAGACATAAAGAATGGCACGCTTCACGCGCAATTTCATGGGCGTTCTGCTGATTTTGCTGCGATTCCCCCCGGATCAAGAGCTGCAAGACAGCATCGAACAGCCGGGCCGGTGACGGGCCCAATCCGGTCGTTTTTTCGCAAAGTCTTCCTTGTCGGGTTGTTCATCGTAAGGATATCGCATGACCTCCAGCAATTCGTTCACCAGTGAAAAATCACCCTGCTCAGCCTTGTCGATGGCCAGTTGGGCCAGGTAGTTTCGCAGCACGTATTTGGGGTTGACGACGTTCATGCGCCGGCGTCGCGTCTCATGGGATGTATTGTCCTTTGCCAGGCGCATCAAATAATCGCGCAGCCAACTCCCGATTCGCGTTCGATACTCGTGTGTCAACTGTTCTGAAACGTAATACGCGGGCATCAGCGGAGCCATGAGTGTTTCGTCACGGGTAACGCCCAGGGATTCGACATCAACATCGATCATGGCCAGCCGACGAAAAAAAATCGTCATATCCGTCTCAACCAAAGGTAGGATTGCAACCAGCTCGGCGATTAACGCGTTATCCGTGGCGGGCTCGAAAGTCTTTAAGCCCAGTTTTTGGGCCATCATGGTCTGCCAACCCTCTTGAAAGTGTTGCGCATTAACATCCAGTGCCTGTTGCAGGGGTTCGATTTTGCCAATCAACGGATAGATGGCATTGGCCAGCTGAACGAGGTTCCAGTGGGCCATTTGCGGCTGATTACCGTAACAATAGCGACGGCTGCCGGCGTCGGTGGTGTTCGGGGTCCAGTCGGGATCATAATCTTCCAGCCAGCCGTAGGGGCCGTAATCAATGGTGAGCCCGAGAATCGACATATTGTCCGTGTTCATCACGCCATGCACAAACCCCACACGCATCCAGTGTACGATCAGGTCGGCGGTTGTTCGGCACACTTCCGCGAACCACTCGAGATAGACCTCCGGCGACGGATCGCCCAGATGGGGGAAATCGATGCGGATGGTATAATCCACCAGTTGCTTCAACACCTCTATTTCTTCACGTGCGGCGAATATCTGAAAATTGCCGAAACGCGTGAATGACGGCGCAACGCGGCAGACGACAGCGCCCGGTTCCGGTTTTGGGTTACCGTCGTAAAACATGTCTCTCACGACCTGTTCGCCGGTTAATATAAGGCTTAACGCCCGCGTGGTGGGCACACCCAAATGAAACATGGCCTCGCTGCACAAAAATTCACGCACCGAGGAGCGTAACACCGCCAAACCGTCTGCTGCGCGTCTATATGGTGTGGGGCCTGCGCCTTTTATTTGCAAAGCCCAACGTTCTGACCGCTGATTGATGATTTCACCCAGATTAATGGCGCGGCCGTCGCCCAGCTGCCCGGCCCAGGTGCCGAACTGATGGCCGCCGTAACAGGTAGCATAGGGCGACATGCCCGGCAGAAAACGATTGCCGACGAAAACCTTTAGGAATTCATCAGATTCACAGGTTTCTACAGAAAGGTCCAGCAGTGCCGCTGCTTCCCGGGAAAAGGCAACCAGCTTCGGTGCGGCGACCCGTGTCGGCTGTACGAATGTGTAACACGCCCCAGTCACCTGGCGAGGCCGGTTGGTCGTTTCAGAGTCAGCCGGCAGCTCACGGACAAAACGATTGTCAAACGTCAATGATGCCAGTGTGCCGCTCCCGTCCCGTTGTTTTGCCAGGAAGTCGACCATCAGGCTTCTCATTGCGTCGATATCGAATTTTTCGGCCTCATGGGTACAGTCCTCCGAACAGTTTTTATGATTTTGAAGATCTGTTTTCAGGGCCATGATTCTATCCTTTTATTCTGGAAAACTTGCCTGTGCGTGTATATAAAGGGTGATAGTTCATCAAGATTTTTATCCGCATCGGCAATGTGCTCCCTGCCTTGCGACAATGTAATCATTGTTTGAGCTCATGCAACGAAATCTTGAGGCGCTGTGAAGTTATAAAAGCTTTTGAGGAGTTGTTTCGGTATGATGAAACCGCCGGTTTTACAAAAAATTTAAAAGGCTCAATTGCGACCCTGATGTTTCTTTCTGAAAAACGCATAATTTCATGGGCGTTCTATGTTCTCAGAAATCTTTCGGTATTCAAATAAAAGGAACAAAATCACTTTGTTTTTTAGGGTAAATCAAATATAATCTTTTCTCCGGGAATGTCTAACAAAGAAGGATCAAATATTAATTTAGTCGGGTTACTGGTTTTTTTTAATGGAAAACCTATTGCCCCAGTTTTAGTTGTGCCCGGTTCTAAAAGGTTTGATTTTATTTCTCTCATATCTCCATCAAAAGCCCCTTCCCAGCCCATAGCACAACAATCTACATGAGTCCCTTCATCTGTTATTAGTCTAAAAACAGCGTCATATGCTACCATATCTTTGTCTGTGTGAATATTCTGTACTTCAACATCAAAATATACAGCATCATACAGGCGTGTATTTCCAATTATTCTCATTGGCGACTTAGATTCTCCACGATCCATGCTTTTAAGAACAACTTTAAAATATTCATTAGAACCTGTTATTGTTGAGAATCCTTTATAGGAATCCACAGGCACTTTTGTGGGTTCTGCTGCACAACTGATAAGAATTACTAAAGAAAATAAAATAATTGTTGATAATACTCTTTTAAGAATTGTTTTCATGCCAGACTCCCTTTCACATAAACCTGTCCAATAGACCGCCTATGCTCCGATTGGTTTTAGTTTAGTAAGATGATCTTGCTCCAAACAGAACATGTGCTGTCCTGTCAGAAGCAAGGCAGGCACAATTTGAGTGGTTTCTCCATGGAAAAACCTCCTGAATAGAGGTGTAACGATCGAAGTAACAAAACATTCTATCAGAAGAAACGGATTGAGAATGAGATTAGCGGTACAAGAAGTGTTACAGAATGCAAAACGAATTGAGATGTGAGATTAATTTCAAAAGAAAATCAATCTTAATTCAATAGATTAAAATCTTAACAATGTCAAGAAATTTATAATTAATTCAGGAATATATATTACATTGTGGTAGACAATTGGTGTGATGAATCGATTGAAATAAGGGATGGGTGTGATGACAGATACCTTGTCAAAAGCACAACCTGGAGCCAACTCTTGCTGATGACATGTATCATAAAAATGAACTAGACAAAACATATAAAATGGATTTACTTCTTTTAAAAAGCAGAATGCTGGGGGCGCCGCGCAACGCCTTAGTCGACGATATCGGCTTTCAAGTCGTCGTAATAGGTTACGTTATTCGGCTTGCACCAGAGGCCGAACGCCCCCGCTTCTTCGAAGGTCTTGTCATCGTGTGCGAACAGCTTCTCTCCATTGAACCGCGCCGTGAAAGTGCTGCCCCTTGCCGTGAGTTGGAGTTCGTGCCACTGGCCCGTGGGAACGTCGATATCTTTTCCAGCAAGAGTGGACCGTTTACCGTTCTCCACTTTGTATAAGCGCACACGTGTCTCATGGGGAACGGCGCGTAGAAGGTAATAATTGTCCGGATCCTTGAACCGAACAACAATCCCCGCGCCATCATGAACGGCCCTTTTAAGTGATGATAGGAGGGTTGACCGGAAAAAGTCGGACGGTAAGCCTCAGATCCCTCGCTTTTGAGTCCTTTACCCAAGCAACCGGGAAGACGCCATCAGGATCCTCCTCCCAGAAACCCACGTGGGCGAGGACGGTGTTCTTTTCGAACTTTTGAATGCTCCACTCGGTTTTCTGCCACTCTCCCGTCATGCCTGCTTGAAAAGTCTTCGGGTAATGTGCCCTCTGGAGTTTCGTCGAACGTATAGCTTAGGGAATGACGATACAGGTCCCCTGCGTACGCTTCTAAAATCAGCGAGAACCCATGTTGCTCTCCGCCAATCTCATTCAGCACACACGTGACGCAGGTCAGGAGGATAACCCAACGCAACAGAAGGTATAAGTTAATCCGGACATTCATCGCGATCTCTCTTTCGTTCGTTTTTCCAGGGCACGGCCAACCAGTGATTGTATGGTTTTTTTCTTGGCCATTAGAGTTAAAAAGTTTCTGCCAAACATGGAATTTGCGATGTTATCCAAAAAAGCTTGACAATGCAGAAAGTTTAAAAAATTAAAATGGAACATAACAATTTAATATAAATAGACAAAATGGGTTTTATGTCGTACAGCTTGCCAATATCTGGGCTGCAAACAATTTAGCAGGTATTGTGATACCTGTAAAGATTTTAGGTTTAAAATTCCGGCCATACACTGGCAGAATCAAAACCTTGGATTGGATGACTTACACACTAAATTCAGGTAATGAAACAAGGGTTGCCGAAATTGCCAATGCCTGTTGGAATGAAACCGACAAAGTCGGCAACCCCATTTCAAAAAGAAGTATTCATCTAAAAATGACAGTTTTATGCTAATCCGATCATTTTTAGCGCCTCCTGAGCCTCAAAGTATGGAGCAATAGCATACCTAAAGCCGGGTATGCCAAAATATGTTACATATCTATTTGTGACATATTCAACTCCCTCAGCTAATTTAGCTTTATCAAGCTCAAAGACCTCGATTCCTTGGATTCCTCCTTCCATCATACCGCGAATATAAGGCCCCTTCATCGTTATATAATCGGGTAAAGATGGTAACTCCAAAAAGCGTTTTCCTACTTCATTTGCACTTTCTGGGGGAAATGAGATCGTACCTATAATAACCATAGTTCACCTCCTTTTGTCTTCGGGGGAAGGGATATTTTTGACCTGAGAGTTGTGGTTTTATGCTCCCAATAGAACAGCAAAGTTGTATCAGGAGCGGTGCAGGCAAATTTTAAGGGGATTCTCCATCGTTATAACCTCCGAATGGGGATAAACTATAGAATGAGCAAAATATTGGATAGGAAGAAAAAGATCGCGAATGAGGGCAGCAGAACAATAGATGTTTCATAATGGAAACTGATTCGAGATAGAGGGCTGATTTCAAAAGAGAATATATTTGAATTTGTTATATTATAACCTTAATAGTGTCAATGATATTATATATTATTTCAAATATTTATATCACACTGTGGTATTGTTTGGAGGTATGAATCGGCAAATTGAAACAATGTGGTAAGTTCCATGTATCTTGATAATCATCTAAAAGGCACCTCCCAACCGCAAAAAAGGATGCGATTTGTTATCGGTGGTTTTTGATGAGACCTTTTAAGTATTTTTCTATTAATTCCTGAATCTGGTTGTCTGACAGTTTCTTCAATGCTGTGTTACCTTTCCTTAGGAATTTGAATAACCGTTGAACTTGACCAGCCATGAATCGTGCTTTATATTTGGCGGTGGCTAAGTAACCTGTTTTTAAGGGGTAACGCAGCTCTTTTCTGCCAATGTATGGTTGAAGATCTTTTGGGACGAACATTCTAAAACAATACGAGTAGGGATTACGAACAAGGTAAGATGGTGATCTGCTTGTTGGTGGATTCATTTCATCAACTCCATCTGTCTATTTCGTGTAAGCAATTTGTGTAACAGATGGAATTGATCAATATTTAGGGTAAAATGACATAAAAAAACCTGCTGTAAAAACAGCAGGTTATAATTCATCAAGAGTGCCGAAGGGGAGACTCGAACTCCCACGGAGAAACCCCCACTAGACCCTGAACCTAGCGCGTCTACCAATTCCGCCACTTCGGCATGAATAATATCATTATTGATTTAATATAAAGGGTATTCTATATATAGGTTTTTTTATTTTTGTCAAGACCGATATTTGTTAACGGGACAAATTAGAATGGAACTCATTAAACACATTGATAAGATTGAAAAACCATTTAAAAATGCTGTAATTACCATCGGCAATTTCGACGGTGTCCACATCGGACATCAAGCCCTTTTTCATGAGGTAATAGAGAAGGCAGACGCCATCGACGGTACATCCATCGTTATGACCTTCGAACCCCACCCTGTCCGCGTATTGAAACAAAACGGACATTTGCCCCTCATTACCCTCTATGAGCAAAAAATCGAGCTCATTGAAAACTCGGGGGTAGATGTTTTGATTTGTGTCCCCTTTACCGAAGAATTTGCGGCAATATCGGCAAAGACATTTGTGGAAGACATTCTATTCAAATCCATTGGAATGAAAGCTATTGTCGTGGGTAAAGATTATACCTTTGGTAGAAATCGAGAGGGAGATATAGATCTTTTACAAACCTATGCCAAAAACTTAGGATTTGAAGTTGTTGTTGCCGACTGGATTCAAACATCAAAGAATTGGCCGGGCCGAATCAGCAGTACTCGAACACGTGAACTTGTTGAAGAGGGCAAGGTAGATGAGGCCCAAAAATTATTGGGCCGTTATTACCAGCTCAGGGGAGTTGTTACCACCGGACGCAACAGGGGGGGAAGACTTCTTGGGTTTCCCACGGCAAATATTACACTGCACGACGAACTGTGCCCAAAAAACGGCGTTTACGCTGTTATGGTGGATTGTATGGGAGGAATTTTTCAAGGCGTTGCCAATATCGGTTATAGTCCCACTTTTGACGATCACGTTTTTTCGGTGGAAGTCCATATTCTTGACTTTAATGAAAACATATATGGCCAGAATATCCGGGTGGATTTTGTACAGCGCATCAGGGATGAAGAAAAATTTTCGAATATTTCCGAACTGTCTGATCAGATTAAGAAAGATATTGTAACGGCACGCAAAACTCTTTCTTAGGGTTCGCTTAACAATAAATTCGCAGAATTGGCGCTCAGATTTAGGTTAGGTTTGGTTGCCGCGATTGAGCGAAGCCACAGGAATAGCAAGCTATTTTGAGGACTTCGCAATTGAGCAGCGACCAAAGATAGCCTGAAGCTGAAATGCGAAAATGTGAATTTATTTTTGAGCGAACCCTTAATCCCTGAATCCTCGGTTTTTATTTGGATCCGATCTGTGATGATACTCGAATGAATAAAAAAATAGGCATTTCGCTGATTCTGGGGCTGGCAGTCTCTATTCTGGCACTTTATCTGGCGTTTAGAAATGTCCCGTTTAATGATCTTATCATCTATCTTGCATCCGTCAATTATGTGTGGATACTGCCGGCTGTTGTGGTTATTTTATTAAGCTTTGCTCTGAGAGCTTATCGATGGAAAATTATACTTGAATCGAGCGGTAAAATAAGGTTCTGGCAATCATTTCATCCCCTGATGATCGGCTTTATGATCAATTGTATCCTTCCGGGGAGGGTGGGAGAAGTGGCCAGACCTGTTATTTTGCAAAAAAAGGAAAATATTCCATTTTCCACAGGTCTTGCAACAGTCGGCGCTGAGCGGGTGTTTGATATCTGCATACTGATCATTCTCTTTGCGGTGCTTCTTGCCACAATTGAGATAGACTCAAATATTGATATTGTTTTTGGCAAGTACCATCTCAATAAAACAACACTTATGAGCGTCGGCAAAGGAACATTCAAACTGCTTCTACTGCTTATTGTCGGAATAGCCCTGGTGGCTTTCAACAAAACCCGGGACGTGATAAACGATCTCATCACACGGATACCGGGGATGTTTTTTTTTGCCGGACCTGACCTTAAAAAGAAGATACAAAAAAAAATTTGTGCACCCTTGGTGAGTGTCGTCAATAATATCGCCACTGGTTTTACACTGGTCAAATACCCCATGAGAATATGTGCCTGTTTCGGTCTCTCTGTTGTTATCTGGGGTCTGGCAGCCTTTTCATACTATTTGGTGTCATTGGGCTGCCCGGGAATCGGATTGTCGTTTATTGAAATTACAGCGATCATGATCATCATCTGTTTTTTCATCGCACTTCCTTCTGTTCCCGGCTACTGGGGGATTTGGGAGGCGGGGGGTGTCTTTGCCCTGTTACTTTTTGGGATTTCATCCAAGGATGCCGCCGGTTTTACTTTGGTAAATCATGCCATTCAAATATTTCCTGTTATTATTGTGGGGCTTATTTCCGCAATGGTGACCAGTGTAAATATATTACAGGTTTCATATGAAGAAAGGACAAGTGCTATCTTTAACCCGGACAATTCAAAATCAAATAAGGTTCAATAACGTAAAATATACATGGTTTACTCATAAGCACATACAAGAGGTCACCCTATGGCTATTTTGAAAATTGTAACATATCCGGACAAATTCCTCAGCCAGCCGACCCAGCCGGTTGAAAACATCGATGGCAAAATCCAGGACTTGATTGAAAACATGGCTGAAACGATGTACATGGAGCCTGGCATTGGGTTGGCCGCAATACAGGTGGGGATTAACAAAAGTCTTCTCGTTTACGATGTTTCAGCCAAGGACGAAAAACGATCTTTACATGTGTTGATCAACCCCAAAATTATATCGAGCGAAGGGAGTATCCTATCAGAGGGCGAAGGGTGTCTGAGTGTCCCTGATTTCAGGGCCGACGTTAAAAGATCAGCCGCTATTCTCGTTGAGGGTGTTGACAGAAACGAGAAACCTTTGCGGTTAGAAGCAGAAGGATTCCTTGCTGTGGTCCTTCAGCACGAAATCGATCATTTAAACGGCATTTTGTTTATAGACCGCATCAGCTCTTTGAAAAGGGGGATGTATAAAAGAAAAATACAAAAGAACTTAAGAACAAAATGAAAAAAAAAGCCGGAATCATCTTCATGGGCACACCTCAATTTGCGGTGCCTGCTTTAAAGGCCCTTCATAAAAATGATCAAGATATAGTTTTGGTCGTTACCCGGCCCGATCGGCCAAAAGGTCGGGGGCGCAAACTGACTCCTTCACCGGTTAAAGAAACGGCCATGAATTTAGGGTGCTCGGTTATTCAGCCATCTTCGGTCCGAACAACCGAATTCTCGAACTGCATCGAAAAACACACCCCTGACTTTGTGGTGGTGGTTGCCTTTGGGCATATTATCCCGAAAAAAATACTCACTATACCCAAAATTGCGACCATTAATATTCACGCATCACTCCTTCCAAAATATCGCGGACCTGCACCGATCCAGTGGGCAATCATCAATGAAGAAAAAGAGACCGGCGTCACGACGATGTTAATGGACGAAGGCCTGGATACCGGTGATATCCTCCTTTCTTCTGAACTTGAAATAGCGTCCGATGACACTTCGGGCACCCTTCATGACCGTCTGGCTGATCTTGGCGCAGACCTTCTCATCCAAACCCTGAACGCCTTTGAAACCGGCGACATCAATCCGATCTCTCAGGATCATACCCAGGCCACTTATGCGCCCATGCTTAAAAAAAATGACGGCCGTATGAATTGGAAGCTGCCGGCCGAATCCCTTGAAGCATTCATTCGCGGGATGTCGCCATGGCCCGGTGCTTTTACCTTTCATGATAAAAAACGCCTTAAAATTTTCAAGGCCAAGACCATTGTTATGGATACCGAAGCTTCTCCCGGTACGGTAATAAAAGGCTTCCCCGATGAACTATGGATCTCAACCGGAAAAGGTGTTCTGTCTCTTATGGAAATTCAGGGTGAGTCTGGAAAGCGTCTTTTAATTAAGGATTTCCTGCGCGGATATAAATTACCCCCTGGAACACATTTACACTGATATGATTATCCTATTAACAATCCTGGCCGAAATAACTAGGTTTTGATTATCCCCAAAGATATTTGCTGTGTTGAATGTTCATTGACTTATTTAAATTCCAAATATCAAATCCCAAATATCAAGCAAATCCCAATGACCAAAATTCGAAAATCCAAACATTGTCCTCAAAGGTTTTGGTCATTGAGTATTGAGATTTATTTGTAATTTGGTGCTTGGAATTTGTATTTTTAGACACAAAACTCCAAGGAAGAGCCATCTATCCCTGTCCTGACTCAGACGAACAGGCTCTCAATGAAAAATAAATTTATGGTAAATAACGCACGCAAAACTTCGCTACACATCCTGAACACCCTGGATCAAGGGAACAAAACTTTAGACAACATATTGGATGAGGTTCTCTCCCAACACACTTTTTTTTCGAAGAAAGATCGTGCATTGCTTCAAGCCATTGTATACGGCGTTCTTCGGTGGCGGGCAAAACTCGATTGGATCATCGATTATTTCTCTAAAACCCGTTTGAGCCAAATCGATCCTAAAGTGATGAATATTTTGCGGATCGCACTTTTTCAGATCATTTATTTGAATCGGATACCTGTATCGGCAGCAGTAAACACATCCGTCGAAATGGCAAAATCTGTAACCGAGCCTTATGTTGTTCGCTTTATCAACGGACTTTTGCGAAATGCCGCAAAAAGATATCAACAGGTCTTATTTCCGGACATGGACGAAGACCCGGCATCTGCATTGGCGGTGAACAAATCATTTCCAAAATGGCTGCTTGAAAGATGGCTGGATCGGTTTGGCTTGGAAGAAACCGTTCTGCTGTGTGATGCAATCAACACCATCCCGCCTTTAACCGTGCGCTGCAATACACTGAAGACCCGCCGTAAAACGTTGTTAAAACGCCTTGAAAAAGATGTGGAAAAGGTTGAGCGTACAGGCTATGCACCGAACGGTGCCTTTTTCTTTAATCCAAAAAAATCTATCCCAAAAATGAAAGCATTTGAAGACGGACTGTTCCAGGTTCAGGATGAAGCCGCACAGCTGGTTACATTTCTTTTAAACCCGAAGCCGGGGGAAACGGTTTTAGATGCATGTGCCGGTCTTGGCGGAAAAACAGGGCATATCTCCCAGATGATGAAAAACCGTGGAAAACTGATTGCCATGGATAACAATGCGAAAAAGCTGCATCGCCTTCAATCTGAAATGGTCCGACTCGGCATCTCAATGGTCACACCCCGTACGCATGATTTGAATAATCCTGCGGTTGGTAAATCCATTAAAAAATATGACCGGATCTTATTGGATGCACCGTGCTCAGGCCTTGGTGTGTTAAGAAGAAATCCGGATGCAAAATGGAGCACACTAGAAAAGGACCTGATTCGCCACGCAAAAAGGCAGGCGATATTTCTGGACAATCTGGCGCATCAAGTCAAACCTGACGGTCTTTTGGTTTATTGTGTCTGCAGCTTGGAACCCGAAGAAAATGAATCCGTGATAAAAGGTTTTTTGAATAAGCATAAAGATTTTGCTATAGAAAAAAATCCAGACGGTTTACCTGATGAAGCACGTTCTCTTTTAACCGGCAAGGGGTATTTAAAAACTTTTCCCCATCTCCACAACATGGATGGCTTTTTTGCTGTCTGTATGAAACGGGCAAAATGATTTCGCGAGTATTAAAAATAGCCGGCCTGTCTTTTGTGTTTATCCTCGTGGTGGGTGCAAGTGCCTACCTGACCCTTACAATGATCATAAAAAGTGAGGACACTGTGGTAGTGCCTAATCTGACAGGTAAAAAGGTTGTTTATGCACTTGAATTATTAACAGATTTGGGGCTTAATACAAAGGTTGAGGGATCAGAATACAGCACCGAGATGCCCAAGAACAATGTTATTTTTCAAGAACCGGAACCTGGATCGGAAATAAAAAAAGGACGGGATGTCAGGATCATCATTTCAAAAGGTCCAAAATCCATCCTGATGCCCAACCTTGAACAGCTGCCCGTTCAACAGGCCCGGATCATTTTGGAAGAAAACAGCTTGTGCCAGGGACAAATATCCAGCACTTACAGCAACCGTATAAAAAAAGATTCGGTTATTGCCCAGGTTCCTTCTGCCGGCACGATGATCACCCGGAACGAATGCGTTAACCTCCTTGTTAGCATTGGAATTCGACCACAGGACTACAAGATGCCGGATCTGAAAGGGCGCTTTCTTGACAGTGCAATTCCCCTGATCGAAAACAGCAATCTGATGCTCGGAAAAATAAAGTCTGTATTTTACCAAGACAAACCCTTAAATACAATTATTGCCCAAGAACCGTTATCCGGTTATTCTGTGACTGAAGGCGGTACTGTGAATCTTGTCATCAACAGAAAACCTGGACGGAAAGGCCATGGTTATTTAGCGGGTTCGCCTGGCGGGAGCTTTTTCAGGTACAGGGTCAACAACGGTTTTTTAAAAAGACATATCCGGGTGGTGTTAAACAGTTTTGGCGTTTCGAACACCATATTTGACGAATTCATACAACCCGGAGAGGAGATCTGGCTCATCATCCCCAATAATAACAATACCGCTGTTTTTCTTTACGAGGATGACAAATTGGTAAAGACCCAGGTTTATGACGACTGGTAAGGGACTTGAGCACTTGACACGGGGTATTCAACGTGTAACCCTAATTGATCGTAAACAAAATTGGAAAACTATTTTAAGTTATTAATATATTATGCATTTTAGTAGATTCGATTGTGTTTTCATAACGCTTCTATAAATGAGATATAAATGTATTAAAAAAATCCCATTTTGTTTACCCTACGGGAAAGCCGATGACACCCCATCTCCTTCGTTATCAAGGACTTGCAGTAGACAACTACGGCTTCGTCCTTGATGCCTTGGATCTGGGGCATCCTCGACTTTCGCTCAATTAGGGTGTAAATATCGCGAACAAAACTATTTGATATTAATTGATTTTCGAATTGTCCGGAACAGGGGATTCAACAATGAAATATATTGCACCGTCGATACTGTCTGCCGACTTTTCAAAACTGGGAGATGAAATACGATCTGTTGAAAAAGCCGGCGCCGACTGGATTCATGTCGATGTCATGGACGGCCATTTTGTCCCAAACATCACCATCGGCCCGTTAATCGTCGAAGCCGCACGGCGTATCACTTCACTCCCGCTTGACGTTCACCTGATGATTGAAAATCCGGATCGCTATATTGAAGACTTTGCAAAAGCGGGCGCCGACCTGATTTCAGTTCAGGTGGAAGCCTGTATCCATTTAAACCGGGCCATCCAGATGATAAAATCGTTTGATTTGCGTGCCGGTGTGGTGCTGAATCCTTCAACGCCGCTATCCGCCCTTGAATGGGTCCTTGAAGATGTGGATTTTGTCATGATCATGAGCGTAAATCCTGGATTCGGCGGACAAAAATTCATACCCAACAGCATCGACAGAATCCGTTCCCTTCGCAAAATGATTCAAGACCGGGGACTGTCCGTGCTTATCGAGATCGATGGGGGCGTGAACGAAAAAACCATTAAAAATATTTCAGATGCCGGAGTTGATGTCTTTGTGGCCGGGTCGGCCATTTTCAAAAGCCCGGACTATAAAGAAACCATTACCAAATTTAGAGAGCTCATCGGCGAGTAAAAATATTGGCATAGAGGACCCCGCTTTGGTTATCCGCAAAAGGGATTTGCTTTGTTGAATGTTCATTTTAGAAAATAAATAGGAATTAGATAACCGCAAATGGACGCAAATGTAATTAGAAGATGAGAAGGTCGCGGAAAATAGGAAGTTAAGAAGGTTAGAAAATCAGAAGGTCGGAGACTTTAGGACACGCCAATCTTCTTACCTTCCCACCTTCTTGCTCTTCACCTTCTTACTTTCTTATTTTTCAAAATATTTGTGTTTATTCGTGTTCATCCGTGGTTTTTCTTATCCTCTTTCCTCTTTTCTCTTTCCTACGATGTGAAACAGGAAAGGTTAACATGAACCAAGGAGTTAATAATCAGATGAATCAGGAGAAAAACAAGTTGAAAATTTTGGTCATCCACGGGCCCAATCTGAATATGCTGGGAAAAAGAGAGCCTGAAATATACGGCAAGACAACACTGGATGAAATCAATTCCGAACTTGAAAAATTAGGGACAACGTTGGGAATTTTTGTTGAAACCTTCCAGTCCAATCACGAAGGAGCCATTGTCGAAAAGATCCAGGAGGCTGCTACAACTCAAAAAGGGATTATTATCAATCCTGCTGCGTATACCCACACCAGTATCGCAATCCGCGATGCCCTGCTTGCTCTCGATATTCCGATCATCGAAATACATATTTCAAATATCTACAAAAGGGAACCGTTTCGACACAAATCTTTGATATCGGATGTTGTCACCGCCCAAATTACCGGACTGGGTATTAAGGGTTACAGTATGGCACTGAAGGCCTTGGCAGAAATGATTCAGGGTCGTTAACTCGGACATCTCATCATTCTATCAATGCAAGAGTTGCCTGCCTGTTAAACTTAGCATCTTCAATTTTTTAACTCCTGTTTCACACCCTTTATTTTCAGTAAAGCCGAGACATAGCAGCAGGCCGGGAAAATTTTTAAGGTAAAATATAGGTTGTTAAGATTGTTTTTGCTACCAGGGCAATTCATTATTAGAATTGAAAAAAAATCTCTATTCTATTAATAAGGAATCAGAATTGATTATCACGTTGCCCTCGGTGAACAGTAAAAATTTAAGGATATGATGGAACATACACACCAATTCACAATAGCAAAAGAACTTGGCATAAACGAGTCACAGGTTCAGGCGGTTGAAGTGCTTCTTGAAGAAGGGGCAACGATTCCGTTTATCGCCCGATATCGGAAGGAAGCAACAGGGAGCCTGGATGAAGTTGCCATAACCTCAATTCGCGACCGGTTTAACCAGCTTAAAGAACTGGATCATCGTCGGGAAACCATACTGAAATCTCTCGAGAAGCATGGGCATCTTACAGATGAACTGAAAGCGGCGGTTTTTTCAGCCGAAACCATGGCGATCCTTGAAGATATCTATCTTCCTTACCGGCCCAAGCGTCGAACCAAAGCCACAATCGCCGTGGAAAAAGGTCTTGAGCCCCTGGCAAAGATCATATTTGAGCAAAAAGGAAAAGATCCACATGCATTGGCCGCCAATTTTGTAGATGATGAAAAAAAGGTCGATTCTGCTGAGGATGCACTCACCGGTGCCGGACATATTATTGCGGAATGGGTCAATGAGGATTCTAAGGCTCGAGCATGGTTACGCCGATTATTTGCTGAAAAAGGGACCATTAGAAGTGTGGTTTCGTCCGGGATGGAATCAAAAGGTGCCAAGTATAAAGACTACTTTGATTGGGAAGAATCTATTTCCAAAGCGCCCTCACACAGGATACTTGCCATGCGCCGGGCAGAGAAAGAAGACATCTTAAACCTTACCATAGCGCCTCTTGAAGAAGATGCAATTGCGATATTGGATAAGCTTTTTGTCAAAGGGGACGGCAAGGATTCAAAACAGGTTAACCTCGCTGTTCGCGACAGCTATAAAAGGCTTCTATCGCGATCCATGGAAACAGAAACACGCCTGGTCTCAAAAGAACGCGCCGATGCCGAAGCCATTAAGATATTTGAAGATAACTTACGGCAGCTTCTATTGGCCCCCCCCCTTGGTGCCAAAAGGGTTATGGGAATTGATCCGGGGTTCAGGACAGGATGTAAGATCGTCTGCCTGGATAGACAAGGGAAATTCCTTCATCATGAGACGATATATCCTCATCTGTCTGAAAAAAAGACCCAAGAGGCTGCGCAAACAGTTAAGATGTTGTGCCACAGATATCATATCGAAGCAATTGCCATCGGTAATGGTACCGCCGGCAGGGAAACTGAAGATTTCGTTAACAATTTGTCTATTAAGGATGTTCATGTCATACTGGTCAACGAAAGTGGGGCTTCTATCTACTCATCATCGGCCATTGCCCGTGAAGAATTTCCCGATCTCGACCTGACGATCCGCGGAGCGGTTTCCATCGGCAGACGTTTGATGGACCCGCTTTCCGAACTGGTCAAAATCGATCCAAAATCCATCGGAGTAGGTCAGTACCAGCATGATGTGGATCAGTCTTCCTTAAAGCAGGCCTTGGATGACGTGGTGATGAGCTGCGTTAATAGTGTCGGAGTGGATGTCAATCAAGCCAGCGTCCAGCTCCTAACGTATGTTTCGGGGCTTGGTCCTCAATTGGCCAAAAATATCGTGGCCCATAGAAATGAAAACGGCCCTTTTCGATCAAGGATGGCGTTAAAGAATGTGCCGCGGCTAGGCCCCAAGGCCTTCGAACAGTCAGCGGGTTTTTTGAGAATAAATAAGGGCAATAATCCTTTAGATGCAAGCGCAGTACACCCTGAAAGCTACCACATCGTAAATACCATGGCCCGCGATCTTGGGCGCAAGGTGACAGATTTGATGGCCGATGAAACACTCAGGGAAAAAATAGACATTTCAAAGTATGTAACAGACACGGTTGGCATACCGACCTTAAATGATATACTGGATGAGCTGTCAAAGCCGGGCCGTGATCCAAGAGAATCATTTACCGCGTTCGCTTTTGCGGACGGCATTAAAGAAATCAAGGATTTAAAGTCCGGCATGAAGCTTCCGGGCATTGTCACCAACGTCACTGCATTCGGGGCTTTTGTAGATATGGGAGTGCACCAGGATGGACTGGTGCACATTAGCGAACTGTCGGACAGATACGTGAAAAATCCGGCGGACATCGTCAAGGTCAACCAGAACGTCATGGTGACGGTCATCGATGTCGATATTGACAGAGGCCGAATCTCTTTGTCCATGAAGACGTCTCGGGGAAAACGTGCTCAAAATAAAAACATTATTTAGGTTAAGAATGATATACATAAAAGCGTTTAAGCCAAAAAGGAGAAAATCCTGCATGGTACAGGAATACGAGCCCCATGTTTAAAACCTGTTGTTTGATGATGCCGTAGGTGAGAAATCGCCGGGCGGAAGTGACGACAGGTTGACGAACTTTGACAAAACGCCCCATTTTCCTGAGCCTTTTTTGAATTTCCACATCTTCCATAATTGGAATCTCTTGAAAACCCCCGATCAATTCATAGATGCGCCGGCTCATAAATAAGCCCTGATCCCCGTAGGTGAAAAGAGGGTGGTTTATTCGGCTGAACAGGGCATATAGTTTTAGAAATGAGTCGGGTTCTTCAAAACTCAATGAAAAGGAACCGGCAACAATTCCCTCCTGCGCCATGAGGGTCTCAATCCTGGACAGACCCCCTGGGGGCAAACAGGTATCTGCATGGAGAAACAGGAGCAAATCTCCCTCGGCAGCCTCAGCGCCTCTGTTCATCTGATTTCCCCGCCCCGCAGGAGAGCACAGCCATTTTACCTCCGAAAAAGCTCTGACGATATCCAGAGTACCGTCATCGCTTCCGCCGTCAACCACCACGATTTCATGGTGTTCGATTTGCTTTCTGAGACAAAAAAGGCACGACCCGATGGTCTGCGATTCGTTGAGGACCGGAATGATAATAGATATCATTTTTCTACTGAAATACCATGGGGTGTTCAATGGGGTTTTCGATCCAAGAGACTGTTCCGAACTTTTGTTCTAAGAGCAGCCATCATGTCCGGAAGGTCCGTCATGAGCGACTGTTCCACCAGCCATTGTGGAATAAAAAAACTGGGATCCAGATACACCTCGTAACGCACAATGGTTTGACCTGCCTCTTCCAAAGGAAACAAACGCCAGTTCCCTTTCATCTCCCGAAGATCCCCTTTAATTTTAACAAAGTCAATTCGCCTGTTTATTTGGTAATCTGCTCGAAATACATAAGAGATTCTAGGGAAAAACCATATCCATTTGACCTCATGGCGAATGATTTCCCAGTTCTTCCCTGAATCCAAAATCCTGCAGGCCTTAAGCCCGGGTACAAATGTTGGAGCTCCCGGACAGTCAGTCATTATTTTCCATATGGTTTCAGCCGGCGCATCGATTAGAACCAGGGCCTCCACCATTCCCTTCTGTTGCCCCTCGGATCGCTGTACATGTACTAAAATCTCTCCATTTTTCAATTGGGATAATTGTGATTCGTTAAACGCTAAAGCAGCTTCATTATCACCCAAAATCACAATGGAAAACCAACTTGCGAATATAAGAATAAAAATATATGAAATTACTCTTAAGAAACCGTCTTTTTTGTAAAAACAATTTTCAGTCATCAATATCAAGTTTCTTTTGGGTGTCCGTAAAAGGTATTTCAGCTTTGTCGTTTAATTGCCAATCATAGGGTAAGTATGACACCTTGATATTCTGGTTACCGGCAATTGAACCTTTTACATCTTTGTCCAGGATGTACGGACTGATAAACCGGATCACCGGTTTTTTGAGTTTTGGTGATGCATTTGAAGAATACGAGGGGTCGCTTTTTTCTCGAAATCCCCTTTAAACCACTTGAAGATCTTAGATATATACAGTCGCTTGTTGTCAGCATCCCAGTGAGTACCTTTACTGTGGTTATTTATGAATTGAAGCGTCTGATCATTGAGCTGCATTTCCAGGATGTCCGTCCGATAAGCTTCGGTTCTGAGGTCAGGACAACTCCGGGAGGCACACACGATGGCAAAATGGATTCTGGGGTCATGGAAAGACTTTCGTAAAATGTCGTGTTCGATGTGCCCAAGGGTCAGGTTTTGCCTGACGGCTTTAAACTTTAAACGGGACCAGACGCCAGCAATTTGAAGGATGCTGTTTCGAGGGTAAAAGAGACCGATCAGGCTTCTTTCTTTAATGGGATATCTCTCGATAACGGCCTGAATGGTAAATGCGTTATAGGCATTGATCCAAAAGGCAAGTTTTTGTTCCCGGGTCCAACGCTTTAAAACAGATGCTTCAACGTTGCCAATTGTATCAATATATTCATAAAATACCGTTTTTTCAAAAAGAATACCCTTATAGTCTACCCATCCATTCCAGACATATTTCTTCAAAAGAAAATCAAATTTTGAATGAGAATGATCGAACACTTTGGGAATTGTTGATTTATTTGATAACCCGGAAACAGATCGTGATGACGGCGTTGTTGTAGAACACGCCGGAGACAATAAAAAGAATCCCGCGGTGATGACCATGATGAACAGCGAATGGATGGATTTTTCCAATTTTGGGTCTCTCCGATATCGTTACAAAACTAAACCTATCCTGATTCTTCCAGGAAAAGGCCAGCCCGCTTTTCGATAGAGCATAAAAGCCTGCATTATTTACTTAAAAGCAACCGTTTTGTCTTCGATTTAAAGAGTTCTTATCCTGTCATTTTAGCAAGCGCCTTGCCGGCCTCATAGGCTTCTTCAAGATATTCCGGATACTTTAAAACATCATCTTCAAATTCCAGCCCTCGATACAACAGCGAACGAAAAAGCTCCATGTCCAACACATCGAAAAAATATTTGACCGTCAAAAGGACGCCATTAAAAAGTTTTTTGCCTTTCGTTGCCCCGACGGAAATAAAAAGGCCCTTTCGTTTGGACTCCCATTGACCGAAAGGAACCTTGTCGATCCAATATTTTTTCACCCACAGCGACTGGCATCGATCCATTAATATTTTCGTGTGGGCACTCACCGTATAAAAGAAAATGGGACTGGCAAGGATTAACCCTTTGGCCGACAGGATCTGATCCACAACGTTGTGAAAATCGTCTTTTATAGCGCATCGCCCTTCTTTTTTACACGCATATATTTCAAGACAAGGGGACATCTTTAAGTCTCTTAAAATAATCTCATCGACCTGGGCACCGGCGTCAACGGCGCCCCGAACAGCATGTTTGAGCAACGTTGCGGTATTCCCCTGCCGCCTGGGGCTTCCATAAATCGCCACAATTTGAGACATTTTCTTCTCCTTTATTTATATGAAAGTAAAAAAGCACTCTACGTTCTTTTATTTGAATTTCCTGTTTTATGTCAAGGCGGATATCTTTTGACATCAATTTTCAAATGGTCTACGGTAAATGGCTTTGATATTCAGCTCCCTGTATTAAAACACGTTAGTATTGTCCGTTGATACAAATCGACTTCAAAGAAGCGGTCCTGTTTTCAAAATACTAACGTGTTACAAACACGAACATTTTATGAAACACGTCAATCCTTCAAAATCACAGCAGAAATCTTTGTCCGGTGTGGTGTATGCATCGTCGGCATTTTTGATCTGGGGGTTAAGCCCCATCTACTGGAAAGTGATGCGCGACATTCCTGCCTTTGAGATCATTATGCATCGAGTGATCTGGTCCTTTTTCTTTCTTATGATTGTACTTGTATTCCAGAGGCACTGGAATGAATTCATGGCGGCCGTAAAAAAGCCGCGGACCTTCGTGGTCCTGATCCCCACAACAATACTTCTTGGATTCAACTGGTTTATCTACATCTGGGCGATTAACAATGAACACATTCTCCAGGCAAGCCTTGGTTACTTTATCAATCCGCTGATCAATGTTCTTTTGGGCATGGTTTTTCTCAGGGAGCGATTGAGACGCATGCAGACGGTGTCTTTGGTACTGGCCGGCATCGCAGTACTATATCTGACCTTTCATTATGGAGAATTTCCCTGGATAGCCCTGTCCCTTGCCTTTGCATTTGGGTTTTACGGCCTGATTCGAAAAGTGGCCCCTGTCAGTTCTCTGGCAGGCCTCTCTGTAGAGATGCTCCTTCTATCAGGCCCTGCCTTGGCTTATATCCTGTTTCTACACAGTAAAAGTGTCGGAGCTTTATTTCACATCAGCATCAAGATCGACCTTTTTCTTATGGGAACCGCTTTTCTTACAGCCTTTCCACTACTTCTTTTTACACTGGGTACGAGGCGGCTGAATCTTTCCACCGTGGGTTTTCTGCAGTATATCGCACCGAGCTGCATGTTCCTTTTGGGTGTCTTTTTGTACAATGAGGCACTTTCAAGCGCCCAGATATTCGCTTTTGTTTTGATATGGACAGCCCTGTTTATTTATTCCACAGACGCTGCGAGGTATTATCGGCTGACCAAAAATCTGTCCGATCTAAATATTTCATGACGGCTTTTGCTCAAGATCACAAACACCGGCGTGAAGAACTGTGGCGACCCACATCGAGAACATGTCCTTTTGTAAACCCAGAATCGAGTATTACTTTGAAATCAGTCAAAAAATCGCTGACCCCCGTTAACTTTTGTTGAAGCATCAATATCAGGCTTTCCCCGACAAGCAGCCATAATTTCTACGCTGCTGCCGTTCAAATTGTGTAATTAATTTCACATTTCTTAGATGTTTTTTACTCAATATCGCAACCCGGTTCCTGTGCAAAAAATTATAACAATCTATAATATCTTATATTATTTAACAATATCTCATCTGGCATAGCTTTTGCTATAATTTACTATACTTTACAGTCAAACCATAGTGTTACATCAAGCGATATTGCTGTGATGAAAACAGTTATAGATATTCATAACTCAAGTTCCGCACCTTTTGTTTTCAGTAACGTCAATAATGCGTAGCAGGGCGGAAAAAATTTTTAAGATAAAATCATATGGGTGCAATAGATGAAAGGTAAAAACATCGGATTTATTTCAACACGGTTTGCTGGAATCGACGGTGTTTCTTTGGAAGCCAGCAAGTGGTCGGAAGTTTTCGAACAAAATGGACACAACTGTTTCTGGTTCGCCGGTGAATTGGATCGGAATCCTGAAAAGAGTTTTCTTGAACCCAAAGCTCATTTTCACCACGCTCAAAACCAATGGATCAATTCACAGATTTTTGGGAAAACAGGAAGAAAGCACACCATTACGGAATTGATACATGCCTTGAGATCTTATTTGAAAATTCAGCTTTACAATTTTATCAATCAGTTTCATATTGACCTTTTCATCGTCGAAAATGCTCTGACCATACCGCTTAACATTTCTCTGGGACTTGCTTTGGCGGAAACAATCGCGGAAACAGAAATCCCCACCATTGCCCACCATCATGATTTCTACTGGGAAAGAGAAAGGTTCTCGGTCAATGCTGTGAGCGATTATCTGCGAATGGCATTTCCACCCAATCTACCTAACATACGGCACGTGGTCATCAACTCGGAAGCTTTGGAGCAGATGGCTTTACGTACGGGAATCTCTTCGATCATTGTTCCAAACGTTTTGGATTTCGATCATCCGCCTGTTGTGGATGAACAAAAAGTTCTAGCGTTTCGAAAGAGCATTGGTTTAAATCCCGATGATAAAATTGTTTTACAGCCCACGCGCATCATCCGCCGAAAAGGTATAGAGCAAGCCATTGAACTGGTGAAGGAGATGAAAGACCCTCGTTATAAACTGGTTGTATCTCACGAAGCCGGTGATGAGGGCTTTGAATACGCTCAGTGGCTTAAAGACTATGCCTCGGAACATGGGGTAGACCTTCGCATGTTAACGACACAAATTTCAGATCCCTGGAATGGAAATGGAGATTATCAAACAGAATATACGCTATGGGACATTTATCCTTGTGCAGATTTTATCACATATCCGAGCGTCTGCGAAGGATTCGGCAATGCGCTTATTGAAGCCGTTTATTTTAAAAAACCGATATTGGTCAATCGATATGCCACATTTATCAGAGACATAGAACCTAAAGGTTTTGAACTGATAGTTATGGACGGATTTCTCACAAAAAACACCGTTCATAAAACAAAAGAAATTATTGAATCGCCTGAACTAAAAGAAACGATGGTAAATACAAACTACGAAATCGCTTCCCGTCACTATTCATATTCAGTTCTTAGAAATCAACTGAATACAATGATGAACGACTTTTCTTTTCAGCAGGAACAAAAAATATCCAATAACGTATCAGACTCACAGCATGTCATCTATTTAAAAAGAGGCCCATCTCCGGTCTGTTATGACCGGCCGATGGATAAAGTCACTGTGGATGTATCCGAATAATATCGTTCAAAATTCAGGTGTTGCGATTTATTGAAAAATCGATAAAATATAAATATGTATCGATCTTATTACAGTCTTGCTAAAAAACCATTCCAGTTAAGCACAGATCCAAAGTTTCTTTGGCTCGGTGAGAAACACAGGGAAGCACTGGCAACTTTAAAATATGGGGTCGTCGACCAAAAGGGATTTCTGCTTGTTTCCGGAGACGTGGGTACGGGCAAGACAACATTGATTAATGCATTATTGGAAAGTATCGAAGAAGATACGCTGGTGGCAAATATTACAGACCCTGCGTTGGATCTCATTGAATTCTTTAATTTTGTTGCATTATCATTTAATATTCCCAAGAAATTTGACTGCAAAATAGATTTTATTGTTTATTTCAGCCAATTTTTAAAAAAAGTATACTCGGAAAATAGAAGTGTTCTGCTCATCATTGACGAGGTTCACAGCTTATCAAAAGAAGTTCTTGAACATATTCGGCTTTTATCCAACATAGAGCTCCCGGAAGAAAAACTCATCAACATATTTTTTGTGGGCCAAAATGAAATACATCAAACCTTGGCCCTACCGGAGTGTCGCGCCCTTCGACAAAGAATCAGTTTGGTGTATCAGATTGAGCCTTTGTCAGAGAATGAAACGTTGGCATACATCAAGCATCGGTTGAAAGTCGCCGGGACTGAAAAAAATATTTTTACTCAAAATGCCGTTCAGGAAATATATCATTTTTCCAGCGGCTACCCGCGTCTGATAAACACCATTTGCGATCATGCTCTATTAACAGGGTATGCGCGGGATTTGAAAAAAATCACCCCGGACGTAATCCAAGAATGTGCTCAACAATTCAATTTTATAGGCGAAACTCGGAACAACAACCATGCAATTTCCCATGAGCAACATCATCCGGAATGCCGATCCCATTCTGTAACGTGTCCGTTTTTAAAAGATATAACCGGGGAAGCAGCATCGTCTAAAAACACAGGAACTCAGGTTTTCATTCTACCTCAGCCAGAAAGCACCCGAAAACACATAAACGCTAAAGAAGAAACTCTGAATAATACCGCTGATAGCTCTAAAGTGTCCATTGTAAAACGACTGCGAAAAAGAAAGTTTTCCTGGACGCCTGTTGTCTCTTTTGCAACACGCATGCAAAAAGGACTGTTTTCCCGGGCATCTGCTGCCGTACCGTTTATAAAACGCATGCAAAAAAGACTGTTTTCCTGGGCATCTGCTGCCGTACCGTTTATAAAACGCATGCAAAAAAAACTGTTTTCCTGGGCATCTGCTGCATCTTTACCCACACTTTTTCGAAAAAAACGGCTTTTTTGGATATCTGCTGTATCTTTGGCGGTGATGATCCTGGTCATTACAGGTCTTTACCAGAAAGCGTTGACAACGAAAAACAATCCACCCAAACCGACAGCACTTGCACTCAAAACAACGGCATCATCTCCAGGCAAACCCGAAGGTCATTTAACCGAACATAACGTCCTGATAAAAATTGCCAAAACCACACCGGATCACCCTATAAAAGCATCATCTCCCCAAAAAACCGAAATATCAAAACCCAATGAATTTGAACAGGCTAAAACAGCGCTGTACAATGAGAATTTTAACCGGGCAATTGAATTGTTTGAACAGGCCATCGCACAAAATCCAACAAAGGCGTCAACAATTAAGATGTACTACTCAAGGGCGTTACTGGGGCAGGCCGATATCGCCTTTGCAAAAAACCCTGATACAGCCAAGCGATTACTGTCCAAAGCGGTTGAGGCTGACCCTCGAAATGCTGAAGCCCACTTTGAGTTAGGAAGGCTTTATACAAAATCAAAAGATTACACAAACGCCATAAAATCCTATCAAAAAGCTGCAAATCTAAGCTACCGTCCTTCGGATACATTTTATAATCTTGGCTTTATATATGCATCAACCAAAGATTTTGTAAATGCCGAAAAAATGTTCGTTCATGTCGCTGAGTTAAGGCCGCCCTATCTCGACAAAGTGCTATTTAATCTTGCAGTGGTTCAACAAAAACAGGGGAAAAAACAGCAATGCATCGAAAATCTTGAAAAAGCGATAATAAACAACCCCAAGAATCAACGGGCGCAACAATATCTCAATCAGCTTAAAAATGTATAAGGAAGTGTCATAGTGGTGTGTGGCAAACTAAAGAGAATCGCCAAAGGCATATTGGCACTCACCTTGATCTGGGTCTTTAACGGTTGTGCATACCAGCACCCTCCACTCCAGCCGGCACCTGAAGTGACGCCTGCCCCGGTTGAGATCAAGCCTGGAACTCCTGTTTCAGAGCCCGATACGCCTGCTTCAGAGACACTTACATCAGCGACGTCGGAACCCCGTTTATATTTACACAAGGTACGCTGGCCGGAAGAAACACTCTCTCACATCGCAAAATGGTACACCGGCACCGTGAAAAATTGGAAAGCCATTGCCAAAACAAATCCCGAACTGGATCCTAAAAAAATTGGCATCGGCGACACCATTTCCATCCCCGAAGACCTGTTGACCTCGAAAAAACCTATGCCTCATTCCTTCGTGCGTGGATCGGTTCGTAAAAAAAGCACCCCACGTTCCTCATCCAAGAAGACATCAACACAACCCGAATTACCGAAATTGTTCGAACCCATAAAATCCGAGCCGTCAATAATAGAAACAGATTCAGCAAAATTGTTTGGACCTGTAGAAACCCAACAGTCATCAACAGAACCCGACGCAGATAAATTATTTGGCCCCATAGAATAGATGCCCGCCGGTTCACGCTTATTCTCAACACACGATCCATGTAATTTGAAAGTCACGCGGTATTAAGTCAACACTGTTGACACGAACAGGTTCATTGTATTAATCAAACCTGATGAATTCGTACAAAGTCTCTTGTCAGATTCTTTTGACATCATCAAACTTCTTGTCCAGTGCATGTTGCGACGATTTAGAATATACGTTTCATTACGTGTGACCATTGGAATTTTAAATGCAATCATCGAAACGAAAAAATATTCCCGGCTGGTGGCTGCCGGAAAATAGTGAACCTGAACCGGGAGAGCAAGCTGTCCGATCGGCAATTTTAAAGGTAACACACCCGGTTTACCTTTTAGATCTCAACGGCCTTCCGGCCGTCGGCAGAGGCGGCACCATCACCATCGGCGGCGATGCCCCAATGGCGTCCGCTGCTGTTCCGCTGCGTGCATATGCACCGCCGCTGCACCCTGAAGATCTGGGGGATCCTCAGTTTAAGGACAAGCATCATCTTCGTTATGCTTACATTGTGGGTGCAATGGCCAACGGCATTACATCGGTTAAGATGGTCGAAAAGGCCGGAAACGCCGGATTGATCGGCTTTTTTGGCGCTGCCGGTCTTGCCCTCGATCAAATCGAATCCGCCATCGACCGGTTGCAGCAAAATTTAAAAAACATCCCTTTTGGCTTTAATTTAATACACAGCCCCAACGACCCTGAGCTTGAGGCCGCCGTGGTTCGATTGTATTTACAACGGGGTATAACGTTGGTCAGCGCCTCGGCATATCTGGATCTCACCCTTCCCTTGGTATATTATCGCGTAAAAGGAATTCATCGCGATGCGCGCGGTGAGATCATTTGTCCCAACAAGGTGATTGCAAAAGTCTCCAGGGTTGAAGTGGCCGCAAAATATTTTTCCCCGCCGCCGCAAAAGCTTCTGGCACAGCTACTTGACAAAAACATGATCACCCGGGCGGAAGCAGAACTCGCCGGGATGATCCCCATGGCCGATGACCTGACCGCAGAAGCGGATTCCGGCGGCCATACCGACAACCGGCCGGCGATTTCGTTATTGCCCACCATGATCGCCCTGCGCGATGAATTGGCAGAAAAGTACACGTACAAAAACCCGCCCTGTGTGGGGCTCGGCGGCGGAATCTCCACCCCCCACTCCGCCGCCGCGGCATTTGCCATGGGCGCAGCCTATATTCTCACGGGTTCCGTCAATCAATCCTGCGTGGAAGCCGGCACATCCGAAACCGTTCGCCATATGCTGGCGGACGCCGGCCAGGCTGATGTGACCATGGCACCGGCAGCGGATATGTTTGAAATGGGCGTTAAGGTCCAAGTGCTCAAACGGGGGACCATGTTTCCGCTTCGGGCTGCAAAACTCTACGACCTTTATTCCACCCATGACCGTTTTGAGAGCATTTCCGAAAAACAACGAAACATGCTGGAGAGAGATTTTTTTCGGTGCAGCTTTCAGGAAGAATGGGAGCAGACCAAAGCCTATTTTACACGCCATGATCCCAAACAGATCGAACGGGCCGAAAATGACCCCAAACACAAAATGGCCCTTGTGTTTCGATCCTACCTCGGCCAATCTTCCAACTGGGCCAACTCAGGCGACCCATCACGAAAAATCGATTACCAGATATGGTGCGGGCCGGCCATGGGCGCCTTCAACCAGTGGGTTAAAGGCTCATTCCTCCAACCACCTGAAAATCGTAATACGGTTAGCGTTGCCATGAACCTTCTTTATGGTGCTGCCGTGTTGACCCGAATCAACTGGTTGAAGCATCAAGGGGTTGTATTGCCTGCCGGCATGGATAATTTTTCTCCCATGCCCCTTGAAAAGATACAGGAGTTGCTGGAACATTGACATTCGGCAAATCGCCTAAAATTACCTGAGATTATTTGCTTTCTGTAAAATTTGTGGAAGGTTTTCAAACCGGTTTTATAAAGCGGATAAGCAATCCGAATATGGTAAGTGGAAAGGATGAACAGCCTTGCCCCTTGGACCCTCTTCTCCAACTAAATTGGGGAAGAACCTTATTTGTTAATCCTTTTTAGGTGTAAAATCGTCCAGTAAAGATGATGGCGAAGAAGACCTGCTTTTAAAATATTCTTCTTTTTCTTTTGTTTTATCTATGTTTTCTTGGTTTTCTTGGCCTTTAGGAACTCCATATTCTAAAATCTGAGGGGTGATCAAGACGATGAGTTCGGTTTTATCAGTAGCTTTGGAGAACCGGCCAAAAAGCAAGCTCAATCCGGGAATATCCCCCAGACACGGGACGCTTGACTGGGTTTCAATGCCTATATTTTGGATCAGGCCACCGATAAAAACAGTTTCCCCATTTTTGGCCACCATCCAGGTGGTTACATTGGTTGACCTTACAACCGGGATTCCTTCCTCAAGTTCGGCTGAATTAAGAGATGGTTTGACTTCCAGAAATATGTTGTTTTCGTGATCGATATAGGGCGTTATTTCAAGGATGGTACCTGTATCTATGAATTCAATAGACTCGGTGGATATGCCTTGATTAACGGTAGTGACAGCGTACCCCTGCTTTCCACCGACCTGCACCTTGGCCGGCTTGCTGTGAATGGCCAGTATCTTGGGTGTGGAAAGTGTGTTGATCTTGGTTTTGGTCCGCAGCGCATCCAGGGCAGCCGTGAATTGATAACGGGTACCGGCACCAATTATAATGTTGGAGAAAATGCCCTGCACCTGTCGCTCTGGCACTGGAGAAGTACCCCACCCAGCACTGGGTGGAATAGCTCTGCTGAACCCTCCTGTTCCTATCCTCGCATCGCCAAGCAGCTGTTCCCAGTTGACGCCCAGGGTCATGTCATCGGTCAACAAAACTTCTAAAATTTGGGCCTCGATCATGACCTGTTTGGGCTGGATGTCCCAAAAACGAATAAGGGTTTCTACTTTCGCTATGTTTTCCGGCGTATCTTCCACGATAACGGTCTTTGAAGCTTCATGGATCTGGATCATTCTAATTCCGGGAATCGCAGACAAGACCTCCTGAATCTTATCCAAATCCGCATATTCGAGTTTAAAGATCCGCATCTTCAGTATTTGTGGCCAGTGGTTCCACTGCCGTTTTGGGTTTAAACACATAATAAACATTCTCTTGTTTATGATAACTGAATCCGCCGGCTTGACAAATCGCGTCTAATGCTCTGTTAAAAGGGACCTGGTAAAGATGCACGGATACTTTTCCAGACACATCCTGCGTGGTCACAATGTTTATTTTTTGTTGCATAGCAAGGCCTGAAAGGATCTCTCGGATATCACCTTGATAAAAATTCAGGGTTAGCAACTTCTTTTTAGACGATCGATGGATGCTGCGTTGTCTTTTCTTTGTTGATTTTGAGCCGGCAGCTTGCGTGAGGTTAATGTTCTTTTTCGGCTGTGGCGTTTTGGCTGGTCGGGGTTCTTTGCCTTTGGGGGTTTCTGCTGATAAAGGCTTTGTAACCAAGGCCATGGTTGGCTCAATGGCATCCTCGGGATCAGCAGCTGCTTTTTCAGATATTAAGGCGCTACGACTTTCATCCCGGTAGAGTTTGATGACCAAACGGTCCGGATCTTTTAAAACAGAATAAGTAAACCTTAAAAAGTCTTTAAGGAGACCGATGCGAACATTTAAATCATTTTCTGCCTGTTCCAGATTTACCCACGATTCGGCATTTTTGTGTTTTCGATAATTGGGAAGCGTGGTTTTGACGTTATTTAACCTGAAACGAACTTCATTATCCTGGGCCACGGGTTTATCAAACCGGAATGGGTTGCCAAATTCAAAGACGACGGTAGAATAGTTTGCGTGACGGCCGGCCCGGATTATTTTCAGATCGACCGGCTGAAAGGCGGTTTCGTCACCCAATAGTGTAGAGCCAGACAATAAATGTATGGTAACAAATAAAATCCATGTGCAACTCGTCTTTAGTGTGGGTATGGTCACGAGTTTTAAGGGTCGTTTTTCACGATTCATATCCCGGTTTCTCCGTGGCTTTCTACACTCTTTTTATTTATTATCCGATGGTGTTAAAACCTTCAGTACCTTTTCATGCCTACCCGATTTTAAAAGCACCTCATTTGGATCAATGCTGACAATTTTATATTCACCGATTTTTTCGCCTATCCGAACAAATTTATTATTTATGATGGCCATCGGCTGTTTCTCCGTCGATGATGGTTCCCTTGAGCGTCAAGAACACCAGTTGGCACCGATGTTTGTTCAGCGTTGGATCAGGAGCTCTGGTTCTGTCGGTATCGTACCGGCGTAAAAATATCTCTGATATTCATTCTCAAAGACTCATTTTCGGCAATTGCTGTCTGGAGTCTTCTGGGCTTGCGTTTCTTGAATCTGAGAAACATCAAGTTTTACCTGCTTCTGTGGAAGACCAGCGATATCTACATTAGCGCCATTTTTTTTGTGCATGAAGCGAAAGTATGCAACGATGGCTGCCACAAATACCAGCACGATGATAATGTAAATTTTTATCTTTTCGCTTTTCAGTTTCGCCATTACCAATTCCAACTATAGCTCCAGAGCAAGTTGTATTTTTATGAAATGCCTAAAGCCCTCAGGTGTTAGCCGTTTATGTCTATTGGTATAACCTATGTGTCATTTTAAATCTAATTTATAAGTACACACAATCAGTGGTCGGTCTCGGCTGGGGTTAAGGCCATGTTTATTTTTCCTTCCCCTCAAATAGGGTTTTTTAGCGTTCAAAAACATTGGTCATTAATTCAACCTGACATTTGTCCGAACTCTCTTGTTTGGAGATCGTCATCTTTTCCATGACCACAAAAGCGGTTCATATTTTCAAGATCGTGGATCAAATGATAAATGTCAACAAAGTTTCCTATAAGACTAAGTTGGATGGGATTTTTGAGATAAATCTCTTCTTCTCTGAACCGGTAACGGCTCGCAAACTGATTAATGCTATCTTTCGTTGCTTCATCAAAGAATTGATTTGCTTTAACAATAATCCAATCTTTCCTGATTCCGGAATCCGCTCATTTAAATAATTCAGTTCTTTTTTTGTCTCAGCCAAGGGCGCCTTTAGATTCCTCCAGATTTGTTGACGCCAGATTAACTTCTTTCATTCTTTTGGAAAGGATGTCTTTTTCAATTCCAAACTGCTGCTTTTTTTTCATAATTTGATTGACAGCTAGATAACCGCATACCAGTGAAACCATAACAACGATGACAAGACACGCTCGATCGACATGTTTTATGTTTAAGTTCATCTTATGATTTACAATGCTTAATAGCATTAAATGCCTAAAATGCCTAAAATGATCTAAAATGCCTATTTGTCCCGCATTTATCGGGGAAGTTAAGGATTGGATCATTTTTTCTTTCCAATGGATGTAAAAATAGCAAGCAATTCGCTGCACTCTTTATATTCGGGTTTGACTTTATCCCATGTTAACCATCCTGCTTCTACTATTACTTCCAACCAGTATTGGGTTTCACTGGCTTCGCTCTCACAAATTTTAATCTTGTTTTTAAAATCTGCCCGGCTTCTTGACCGGTTGGCTTCTCTGTAATTAGCTCCAATAGAGGTTCCTGATTTTGTAATCTGATTCCTTATAACGATGTTTTCAGGTGTGTTGGGTAACGTTATGGACAATCGAATGATTTGCACGGCAAATTTTCGAGTCCGTTTTTCAAGATCTTTGGCAAATTGTTTTCGTTCCATATTTTTTCTATACGTTTCATAAAATATCAGAATCCCAAGATTTTAGGCATTTTAGGCATTTTAGATCATTTTAGGCATTTATTTAACCAAACTAAGATCTCGGAATTTTGCAGTCTATCTGAAACTGGATAACCTTTACAAGTGCTTTTTGATCTTTAGCGATTTTGCTATCTCGGGTTTCTTTGGAATATTTCAGTATAACCTTGTTAAACATCGACTCGGCTGAGAGCTGGGTCAGAAAATCTCCCAGGTCATCATTGGTCAAGGAATTCCCGTAAAGTTCTATAACAGGGACAAGGTCCTTCTCGGTTTCGGAATTTATGGTAAGCTTTAGTGAGCCATGTCCGTGTATTCATAATTTCCGATAACTTCATCAGTATCCTTGAAAACGGCTGAATCCGGGTGAGGTTTTTAACAAAAGATTCCTGGAGACTTAGTCTTTGAATCTCTTGTTGGGTTTTATTAATTTCGTCAATGGTTGTTCCCAGTTGTTTTTGCATATCTTCAAGGGTTGTCACAGGTCGTTTTTTGGACAACACAACGCTGAACTTGGTACAAATAGACTCCAAAAATCAATAAAAGAGAAAGGGTGAGGCAGCTGGCCCAGAAAAAAAGGCGACGGAATAGAGATTTCTTTTTGAGAATATCATCTGGGACTAAATTGATTTCTCTTAAAGCCATGTCACTTTTCGCAATGCAAGGCCCAGTGCAATGGCAAATGTTGCGCCCCCAACCGTATCAGATGGAAGACTCCTTCCTTGCAGAGTGAGCTTTGACATCGGATTAATTACATTTGTGTCGGAATATTGAGCCGCTTTTTAAAATATTTATCCAAAAAGTTGATTAGGCTTGCCTGACCATACATGTATATCTCTTCAAACTTTACCTCTTGGATCTCAGATCTGACATAACCGGTAATTTGGTAAAATTCATGAAGCAACTTATCGACAAGAGGAGCCAAAATCTGAAAGACACTACGGTAAATTTCGATGGTATCATCTTGATCCCGATTTTCCTCCCCAGGTGAATTGCCAGAAGGGCTTATGGAATCTCCATAATATAGACCGTATTTTGTGAGGATGCTCGCGGCTTGTTCACTATCGCTCGAGAGTTCAAGAGTGGTCTCCAGGCGATTCAAAAGGGACTGTGTGCCCCAAGGCACATTGCGATGCGCCAAAATGTTGTCATTGGTGACGACGGATATCAGGCTTTGGCTGTGTCCGATATTGCATAAAATTACGGGGCCGTCTTTTATAGAAAAAAGATAATTATGCAGGCGCAACAAAGAAGAAAGGTCAAAATCTATGGCCTCCACTGAAAGGCCGGCTCGCTTTAGTATATTGATATATTGTTCGATTTGGTCCCTACGAACGGCGATGATGTTGGCTTTAAATCTATTATTTTTTCCAGACGATATATCAACGATAGAAGGATAATCGATGACGGCTTCTTCTATGGGAAAGGTAAGATATCGCCTACATTCCATAGTAATCGCGTCTTCTAAGGTTTCTTCAGCACCGACCTCAAAAGTAATAAGGGAGCTATTCACATGCTTAGCAGGAAGACGGATGACTACACTTTTGCCTCTGAATCTTTTGTTTTTTTTAATCTCCTTTAATACAGGTAAAAGGGCGTCATCGGGCTCAGAGGAATCGATCGATTCATTGCCCAGTTCTCGATAAAACAGTTCCCGAACCGATATTCCCTGCCGGGTTTTTTTAAACTGTGCAGCGTAAATCGCCTGATCACCAATGTCAATGCCTATGGGATATTTATCTTTGAGATTAAACATTATATAAGTGAAATGCCTAAAGTGCCTAAAATGATCTAAAATGCCTAAAATTAAGGATTGGATTGTTTTTTCTTGCCAATGGCCATTACTTGCGAGCGAAGTATCGAACAAACATAAAAACCAATAACAGGAATTAATCGGCTTGTAAAGTGAAAAACACAATAGGCGGTATAATTTTAGCTATGTGAGTACAATATGTGGTAGGAGGTAGGGGTAATGCCTGAACAAGACTTTTTTTAACACGTGATTTATCCATTCAAATTCAAATCAAGGGCTATTTTCAACGCGTTATTTAGCGCTCTGATTTTATCATTTGAAAGAAAACCCACAAAGTTTGTTAGGCCTGATTTGGGTATACTAATAAGCTCATCACAGTGTATACTGCTGTTGTGCTTCAAACCTTCTGCAATCCCAACGCTGACCTGCGTGGATAGCCCATCGTATGTGCTATATATGGGCGCACAAATAACCGTGGAATAACGAGAAGCGATGAGAACCTGACGACTAACCACTACAAAAACCCTGAATTTTTTAGGGTCCAGAGATGACGGTTTACGGACGCGATATAAATCCCCCCGTTTCACAATTCCACCTGATAAGAAAGAACATCCTCAGCTTCACGGTTGAGTCGATCAGAATTTTTATTAAGTATTTCAAGATCCTTATCATCTCGGAGCTTTTTGGCCTTTTTTTCCAGGTAATCTCGTAAAACGTTCTCGATGAATGCAGAACGATTTTTCGGCTTTACAATAATTCGGTCGATGGTTTTCAGTATGTCTTCCGAAAGTGTTATCGAAGTCTTGACTTTCATACCACTTTTATACTTGATGAGGAAGGATATGTCAACAGATTTTGTGACTTTTCAATAAATCATAGAGCCGGGTCAATATCATCATTTAATATAACAGAACTTTTTGAAAAGTTACTATTCATTGTTCTTAGCGACGTACATATTCATATCCGCCCGTTTCACGAATGCTGCCACTCCTTCCCCCGGCGTATATTCAGCAACCCCAAGACTTACCGTTACGGACACCGCTTTGTCGGGATTTGGCAAAAATTTATAGGCTTTGACAATTTTACTAATCCTTTCCGCCAGGACGGTCGCACCCTGTTCCCGGGTCTCGGGTAAAATTCCCACAAACTCATCCCCACCATATCGATAGGTCGAGTCAGGGCCCCTCATACAAGACTGAATAACCTGTGCGATTTTCCTGAGAACTTGATCTCCCTCCAAGTGTCCGTATTTGTCGTTATATTTTTTAAAATCGTTAACATCCACAAAAATGAGCGACAAAGGGATTGAATAACGGTCGGATCGGTCGATTTCGGCCTTTAATTCGTTATAGAAATACCTGACATTGTAAAGCCCTGTCAGTTCATCCGTGATACTCAGTTCCCGATATTTTTTCTTGCTTTCTATGAGCGCTTCCTCTGTTTCCCGGCGTTTTTTTATTTCAGACTCCAACTCCCTGATTTGCTTGGCGGAATAAAGCACGAAACCCATGGCCATAAATGCTGGGGCAAAAACGATGAATTCTTTAAGGCCAAAAATAGGATACACGCTGATGAACCGGTGAAGATTATCATAGGCGTCCAGATAAACCATTATCCCGGTACCCAACACAGAGAAAAAGATGACCCATAATATTCTCCTCGCAGATGGGGTTTCAACACGCTTGTCCCTCATGGTGCTCCCCCGCCCATAACCATCGTTATTCTTTGCCATGTCTGCACAAGGTTTGTCATGTATATCCTGAACCTCTCAATTCTTTAAATGACATTTATCTTTTATTAGAAAATAGATCCTGCCCCGTGGAAGCGTTACTTAGGGACCGCCAGTCGTTTCCGGGTCGTCGATGGTCTGATACGTTGCCGGTGAGCCCTGGTTCCGAAAGCACGCCTCAATCCAGTCTGACTTCTTACAATGTCTGAAACACGAATCTCATCAAATTTACCGGAAAAATATCGTGTTGCTCTGTCAGGATTGCCGCCCCAAAGCCAATCATCCGGGTCAGCAAGCGTGGTCCAATAAGTAGGAACGTTTACTGTGGTAAACGTCATGGGAACAGAGTCAACATAGATTTTGACCTCTTTTGTTGAATATTTTAACGTTACGACAAGGTGATGCCAATCCCCGTTTGTAAATGGATTGGGTCCAAGATTATAATTATTGTTGTGTCCACCCCACGGATAGAAAAAATGGTTTCCCGATCCCTGTGAGGCCCATTCGAAACCGTCTTGGGCACCACCTGTAAATCGATTGCTGGAAGACATGACAATTTGGTGATCGCCGTCTGCTGCGTTGACCCAATTAATCCACAGTTCAAACGTTCCTGCGTCATTGGTATCGTCCAGACTTCCGTGATCGTTAACCTTAATCATGTCATTAGAACCATCCAGCTCCAGGCTTCCGCCAATTTGCCCGGGAACTTGGTCACCCGCAGTCATTGAGCCCATAAAATCGCCGTCTCTACCACCTGCAGAGTCATTTGCTTCTGCGTCTACCGTCGGGGTTTCCTTTAGGTGCCAAACACCCATGTAGTCAACATCCCAGACATCTTCTGGATTTTCCTGATTCGAAGCGGATGCGTTATCGTAATACATATAAATCACCGTGGGATCGGTTGAATTAAGCAGCGGAATTTTCACCCACGCAAACAATTCGTTGCCGATCGAATCGTATTTCTCTATCTCATGATCGAGCAGGGTGGTCCCGTCTGACGCCGTAAACAGGATGTCGTCGCCGTCAGTTTGGGCATTGACGAACAATTCATTTGTGGGATCGTCTATTTTTACCAGATAGGGAAAATCTGAAAGATCCGTATCGGTTACCGTAGGAAATATGGTGATTTTCTGTCTGTAGAGCCAGGCCGGATCATGCCACTCGGTCGGTATCACGTAGAGCACATGACTTTGGTTCACCACATTGTCGCCCATGGCGCCTACCGTGGCAATGGTGGCAAAGGTGGTGTTCGTGTGGTACCGGATCTTGTAACCATAGCGTCCGCCGGCAAAGGAATGCATGTAGTAAAAGTTGTCAGCTACGGCAGCTGCATCGCCATATCTAACATCAAGTACCGGTGCCTCGCTGGCGTTTTTTGTCATGGGAGGTGGCCCGGCGTTCTCCCGCCAAGATCTTCCGATCGAATCAAGACGGCCAGGGCATTACCGCTGGACCATCCCGGCCTGTCCACGATCTCCTTGATAATGGTGCTTAAATCCGGTGTCTTGTAAATATTGTCCTTTTGCCATTGCGGAACGTTGTTCCACGATACTGATGCGGCGGTCTTGGGCCTGTTTGAGATATCGTCATCTACGTCATACAAAACGAGCGGCATCGTCTGAATCTTGACCGTAAATGGTCAGGTGGGTAACCTCATTATCCGTGTCCTCGGCTTCAAAAGACACATGCGCACTCACGATCTTAGCACCCTGGGGAATCGTAACATTTAAGAAACGCACGCCCACATATCGTTCTTTGCCCAGTTCCAACTTATCGTCGTCAAGCTTCATATCCCCGTCATCTTCCTCCTCTGCATCATCGTCATCATGGCTCACTCGAGACGCAAACGCGAAAGCGGATTCGTTGAGCAACCGCCACATGGCGTGGTTGGCCGCGGCTTCGGCCAGATAATGGGCCTGCATGCCGCTGCCTCGGTTCATGGTCGCCTGGGTCTGGGTTCCGACCTTAAAGAGGAAAGAAAAGGCCAGGGTGGACAGAATCGCCAGGAGAAAAAGGATGGCCATATAGGCCATGCCGGATTCTTTTTTGCTGTATTTATTTATATGGCGTCTTGACACTTAACACTCCTGACTTTTCGTCTTCTTGTTCTCCTCTCCTCACCGAACGCGTTTGCCGGTCTTCTGTAGAGTGTTCTCGGGGTATACATATTCCTGAAACACGACAATTTCATTGTTGTCCCCGTTAGTTGCAACTTAATTTCGATTAACCCGGGTGATATAAATTTGGTTTGGAAAAGAGTGACACGGGTTGAGAGGACGGTCTGATTCACCCGTTGATGGAACTGATTCGGTGAGTGTGCTGGTTCCGCTGTCGTATAAATAAACGACCTCATTAAGCGGATCTTCATCTTGCTGCCCATCTTCATCATCATCATTTTCATTTCCTTCATCAACTGCACCATCTCCATCGTCGTCCATTTTTAATACCGGAAGCCCAATCCATGTTTAAGTCCGCCCATATGTCTTCGTCGATGTTACCGTCCCCATCATTGTCCAACCCGTCCAAATCTCTTCATTTGTCATACCAATCTTCATCGTCATCGTAATCAGTCCACCCGGAAGAATTTTCATCAGTGTTACCCGTCGCCATCATCATCAACCCCATAATACCTTGCTCGCCATCATCATTTATATCACGCCATAGATCCTCATCAATTCTTGGAAAAAGGGGATCGTTGAAGTAATAATCGTTGTCATCGTTGATGGTTCCAGAAAAGGCCAGGATATCTCTTGTGATGTTATGGGCGTTGGGAATGGTAAGGTAAGTGCAGCGTCTGACACCGTTGGTCATACGATCCATGATCATCATGGCTTCCTGATAAAGACTGGCTTGGGCAGTGCCCTGGTCGTGGGCCTCGAGATAGGTAGAAAGCAAAGGCATGGCAGTAGTGGCAATTATTGCAATAATAGCGATTGTAACGAGCAGCTCGAGTAGGGTTAAGCCTTTTTCCTTTATATTTCTCATAATAACCAACCTTGGTGATCCACCACATTTAAAGATTCTGATATGTGTCGATTCGAAACAATTTTGCAACATTTGTGCCGATTAGATATATTTTGGGAAAGTTTGACTGGAAATTCATAATTTCATTTGATATCAATAAGATATAAATTGTCTTGATAAGAAGATGAGGCTTTGGTGCTTAAAATGGAACCTTGCGGAGTTAAAGATGAAGCTTTCTGCCAAAATATTGACATATAAATAAACAATTAGTTGAGAGGACTCTTTATCAGTTCTCCTTAAATTCTGAGTTCAGGATATTCGATAGCTCACCAGTATATGGACTTTAACGGGCATTGTGATAC
>CAVVZC010000015.1:0-77424 GCA_963752565.1 uncultured delta proteobacterium
AAAGTGACATCTCTTTGACATGAGCGATATTTAAATGAGCGTTGAATTTGTTGCTATAATCTAAGCACAATAATATATCAAGAAAACAATATCAATATAACCTTCTGAAATGATGAAATATTATTATTTTAAGACTTTTCTTCTCTCCAGTGTTAAAATCACTTTTATGTAAAAAAAATAATATTTATGCAAAAAGCGTGCAAAAAAACAATTAAGAACAACAAGTTGGATTTCATAGGGTTAGAATTATCGCGGGACTCGAATAGCACTAAAAACCCTTGGATAAATTTAGAAAATTATGAAATAAATTTAATAAAGTACATGTAAACATTCAACTATTTTTTCATTATAACGTAAAGTCAATAGAAAGTGGGTGACAGTTCAAGCGGTCTATACGAGGGTAGTTCATATGAGTACTACCTGTGGAATATAGTCGATACTCGTTTGGAATGTTAGGGCTTTACGGCTCTAACTGAGATCAGAAGTTCGTAATCCGGATCATGATGGTCCAATTCTTCTTTGGACAATTCTTCCATGACCAGGCCGTGAAGAAAAGCGATGGTTGAGAGTACATTGCCGCGGGATTCGACGGTAACATTTTCGGCCGGAAAAAGCTCCTGAAATAGCCTCAGCATGGATTGGATGGTGAAATGCCAGTATTCGCCCCATTGATCGATTCCCTCCCGCCGTCCGATTTTGCTAATCCCATGGGTGGTGGCCAGCAACACACCACCGGGTTTTAGAATACGGTAAAGGTGGTACAGGGCTGACCGGAAATCGTAAATCATCTGAAGTGTTTGTGTGAGAATGATACAATCGAAAAAATCAGAGGATAAATGGTCGGCACGGGTTAAGTCCGCCACGATTGTCGTTTGGTGATCATCCGGAACGATGTTTAGCACATCGCTCTTGGTGACTCGGTTACCGCCAAACTTTCGAGTGTACACATTATCGCCGATTTCCAGAACATGTTTTCGAATATCCCCAGCATGTGCTGAAAGGAATTGTTCGATGTAATAACGGTCAATGGCCAACCCGCGGTCGATGCCGAAGATACGGCTTATAGGTCGCAGCCGGCGAAGGTCGCCCAAATTCACCGTTCCGGTCGGCTTTCGTTGTAATCGATAACGACGTTGTTGCGCCCGCAGCCAGTGACGAAACCCCAGCGGCAGGATCGCCGAAGCGAATGCTCTAATCCGGTCGTTGATCATCCGGTCACCATTAAGAGGATTTCTTTACACACAAAAACCCCGCAAAGTTATACCATTGAAAAAAGGTTTCAACGATGTCAAAGCCGTATCGGCGAAACATCTCCAAGTTTTCATCAATGCGATAGGGAACGAGCACGTTTTCAAGCGCTTCACGTTTGCGAAGAATTTCATGCTCTGAATAGTCGTTGCGCCTTTTGAATTCATAGTAGAAATCGATGAAAAACCGATTCATGTGGGAGTTATTGGTGAGCACCTTTTCGGTGACGATCAGCACGCCGCCATCAACCAGTCCCTTGTAGATCCATTTGATCAGGTTGTCTCGCTGGAGGGGACGAACAAACTGCAGCGTCCAGCATATCGTAACCACGCTGGCATTTTCCAACGACATACTGGAGAGCGGCGCATTAAAGTCAGCGTGTCGGACTTTGATACGGTCGGCGAGCCCGCTGTCGTTGATTTTGAGTCGAGCCTGTTCGAGCATTGGAAGGGAATTGTCGTAGCCGATGAGTCGAGCTGATTTGTCAAGCTCACGGCAGAGGTTGATCAGGGTGGTGGCGGTTGAACAGCCCAGGTCATAAACCTTTGTGCCGGGGATCCAGAACTTTTTCCCGATCTCCTTGAGCATGTGTTGTTGCTCAAGGTAAAAGGGCACGCTGCGTAAAAGCATGTCATCGAAGACCTCCGCAACTTCCTTGTTGAACTCGAAATTGCAAGAGCGTGAAGTGTTGGTCTTGTAAACATCGTCTCGCTTCATCTTGTATTCTCCTCTTGCAGATCAGTGGCCCACTAAATACAAATAAACTCAATATTATAAAAACATAAGAGAGATGGATCAGACGGGTTTGTTTCAAAAGCCTTCACGATTTGTATTATATAATATTTAGCATGGGACCATTTTTCTATCAACAATAATGGCAAAAACTCCAGATCGTATGAGTGACCTAATGTCAGCATTTTTTTATGTACTACTATGAGAGTGTTCGACTCCCGCCAGTTTCCACCCTCCTTCGTTTAAACATGTCGAAAACGAAAGCTGTTGCGCCATAACTGTAGGCGAAGGCGGGTGATATCGTTCAGCCTCCGACTAAAATAGACTCAAGCCTTCCACTTGGTATGTTAAGAAATTCTATGCCGCTTCAATCTTAACGTCGGATTCAGCTTTTTTCCTTCATTATCTCCTACCGTGCAGACATCCTGTTGTCATCTGTTTTTTTATAATCGTGCAAACACTGGATAAAAATGGACACAGTTTTGAATTTCTCCTGAAGATTCGGCGCCAGACGTTTCATAAGCAAAACAAAGGCGACGATCAGAGCGATGAAAAGAACAGGATAATATAAATTGGCCCAGGATTTGTCGATAACCGTATCGTTTTCAGAACGCTCCAAAGGAACTGTCGGGGACGAATGAACAATATCTGCTGTATTCCGAGTTATCTCTTTGATTACTGGAATGACAACTTTTTGTGACCATCTTAAATCATCGAAGTCGACATTTGGATTATATTTTTTAAGCAACCAAACCGGCATTTCAAAGGTATCGTTGCACAGGGTCCAGATATTGTCGCCTTTTTGGGCCTGGTATAATTGTACGGTTTCGATTTCATAAAAACTGAAAAAATCCTCCTGAATCTTTTTGTGGTATTCAAACCGCGTTTCTTCAAATTGTTCTTTCGAGATCTTATCAAGTGGAATTTTCACTTTCATGTGCAACTGCAATGTTCTGCTGTAAGGAAATCTATTCAGTCTACGGATAATTTTCGTCGGAATTTCAAGCCATTCCGCGAAATGTCCCAGGGTTTCCTCCATTTCAACCTGAATGATTCCCACAGGTTTGCCTTTTTGTATCATCACCCGCTCAACCTCCAGGTTGCCCCCTACGATAGCCGGATCGATTGCCAGCTCGGATGCCCGGGTCGTGGCCTCGTATGCGGAAGATGTGCGTAAAGACGCCATCCCCGGTGCTTGTGTTCTTTGTTGACGGATTTCAGCGGCGGAAAGGTTCGGTGTTTCAGACATATCCGTCACTTCACCGGGCATCGGCAGTCGCAAATGTTGATTGACATAAACGGCACCTTTTGAGCTGATCTTGTTGGCCAGGATCAGGTCGGATACTTTGATCCCGTGCTGCTTTGCAATTTTTGTGATGTTATCGCCCTTTTTCACGCGATAAATACGACTCGATTTCTGATGAACCTTATACATGTTCCAGGGCAATTCCGTGGACGCACCCATTCGATGTTGCACTGCATCTGGCGGCAGGCGCAATGAATATCCTTTGGGCACATACTTTTGTCCTCTAAAAACTGGAGACCGCAAGGAGGGATTGAGCTTGCGAAGGGTTGCCAGGTCCACGCCAAAATATTGGCCCAGGTCTTTAATGGATGCATAACCGGCCATCACGATTTTTCGGCTCTCAACAGGTGTGTCCGGTGTTATTTTGCCAAAGTATTTTTCATGGTTGGTCGCGACCTCGCGTGCGGCCAAAAACTCCGAGTAAAAATTCCTTGAAGCAAATCGAAAACTTTTGCTTTTGTAATGGTTAAAGATTTCTTCGTAATCGCCTTTGGTCCATTTTGCCCTTAACATCCCCGAAATCCCGTGATTGTAGGCCGTAATGGCCAGCGGCCAGCTTCCAAATTTTTCATAGGAGTGCTTCAGCAACTGAGCCGCTGCCTTGGATGATCGAATGGGATCCCATCTTTCATCGATGGCATAGCCCACTGTCATATAACGCTTGCCGGCTTCGCGAACAAATTGCCAGATACCTGCAGCGCCGAATTTGCTGTAGGCCTTGAGGTTATATGAGGATTCCACATGGGGCAGATAGACGAGATCTTCCGGCAATCCGTATGAATGAAAAATCTCCTTGATCTGGTCGATAAAGGCACCGGAACGAATAATCCCTTCACGAAAGCGATCCTTTTGGCCGATCTGGCAGCGGATTTTGTACATCGCCTTTCGGAAAGTGGCCCGATTCGCATTCTTGCCAAATAGGGCTGCAACCCGTTTGGCTTCGCCATCAGATACAGAAGGGTTTTGAGCCAATTTTTTTAAAATATTCTTGTATTTACGCCTGACTTTTTGGGTCCGTTTCTCGTTTATTTTTTTTGCACCGTACCGATCCGGGTCTATGAGGTCGATCACTTCATAGATGATATTCAAGTTTTGGCTGTCATGGAGAACGCCCTGGGCTGTTGAGTACTCTGAGTAAACCTTGGTCCAGAATTTTACATTCGGCTCTATGCTGGGATAAACAGGAAAGGGTGTGGCGTCACCATAAAGAGCCACAGGGAAAAAAAAGTTGCTCAACAAGAACAGAACGAACAAGCAGAATTTCAGGTGCATCTTTTTCATAACCATATATCTCCGTTTTATCCATGCCTCAAATAGGTGCAAAACAAAAGCGGCTAAAATGTTGCAAGAATCATGCTATGGGACTCATTTTTTCTTTTAAAGATGAGAAAAATGAAAAGATTTCAAGGAATTATTTGATAGTAAAAAATATAGAGACTATGCAGGATGACAATAATTGGCAATGATTGGCCATTATTGGGCAGGTTCAACATCGCCTTAGAAGACAGCAAATTTGAGAGGTCGGAGAGTTTTTATTTTTATTTAAGATTATCTGGACAGACGATCCCAAAACGCTTTGCCCTGGTCCAGATCCATACCTTTACCATGACCTGAAGAGTCTTTCGGGGTTTGAAAGCCCCTTAGCTTAGCAATTCGATCGTTTAAGGGTGGATGGGTAGAGAAGAGACGCATCATTTTTTGGCCGGAAAGGGGATTGACGATGAACATGTGGGCTGTGGATGGATTGGCATCCATGGGAAGTTTGCCGGAGTAGGCTCCCAGTTTTTCCAGTGCACTGGCCAACCCTTCGTTATTTTGCGCAAAACTTGCACCCGAAGCATCCGCCATGTATTCCCGGGATCGGGATATGGCTGTTTGTATGAGAACGGCCGCAATGGGGGCAAGGATGGACATGATGATCAGTCCAAAACCGCCCATGCCCCGATTATCGTCGCTTCCACCCCCAAAAATAGCCGACCACCGGGCAATGCTCGCCAGCATCATGATGGCGCCGGCCATGGTTGCAGCAATTGAACCGATGAGAATATCCCGGTTTTTGACGTGGGCCAGCTCATGCCCCAAAACACCGGCAAGCTCATCACGATTCATAATCTTGAGCAAACCCTCTGTTACCGCTATAACGGCATTTTCCGGGTTTCTGCCGGTTGCAAACGCATTGGGAGAATCTTTGGGAATGATGTAGACTCTGGGTGTGGGAAGACCGGCCCTATTGGAAAGGTCCTGGACAAGGCCATAAAGTTCCGGTGCCTGGCCGGGAGTTGCTTCACGGGCATTGTACATACGAAGAACGATTTTGTCAGAATACCAGTAGCTAAAAAGGTTCATGCCTGCTGCAAAGAAAAATGCAATAATCAATCCCTGGCGTCCTCCCAGCAGATGTCCGATAAACATGAAAAATACCGTCATCAATGTAAGTAAAACCGTTGTTCTAATCTGATTACCCATGTGATAACCTCTTTTTTAAAAGTTAATTAAATTGAAGATTTTATAGTTAAAATAACACCTTGACACCGTAGCGTCGTTAAAAATTATGATTACTGATATTTGAGATTATTAATAAGATATTCAGAATGAAATTTCTCGATTCTTAACATCTAATATAAAACTGTTTTCCAAAAATTCAAGCAGCAAATGTTGTTATTCATTGTAAGTACCTAACGGGATATTGCCCAAAAACAAGTCTCTTTAAGCGCGCATTGGCGGTTATATTTACGATTTACACAAACAATTTATAATGGTATTAATTTTAAAGGTATATTTCTGATATCAAGCCTGTATTCTTATTAGAGCTCTTTTTCGCTTCAAATATGGACTTCAAAATTTCCTGAAGATCGAATACGGATCAATAAAATATTTTATCCAACTTAAGCAAACATCCGATCATGAGATCTAATTTGCGCAAATATTTTTTGATTTTGACGGGCCTTTTCTTGTTATTTTTGATTGCTTGCAATCATGATTTCCAAAGAAGGACTCCTCCAAAAGCAGTGAAAGGTATTCTCGACCTCACAGATTGGAATTTTAAAAGCGATGGCGCCGTAGACCTTTCCGGTGAGTATGAATTCTACTGGAAACAACACTTGGCACCGTCGGACTTTGCCGGACCAACCCTGCCTCAAAAAACGGGATTCATAACAGTTCCAGGGTTTTGGAACAGATATGAATTAAATGAGAAAAAGCTTCCTGGCGACGGGTACGCCACATACCGTTTAAAAATTCTCTTCCATGACCAAAAGGAACACCTTGCGCTAAAATTATTAAGTATGGGTACCGCATATACTCTTTTTCTGAATGGTCAAAAAGCAAGTTCGATCGGGATCGCTGGAAAAGATCGTGAAACTGCAGTTCCTCGATATTTCCCTCAGGTGCTTGATTGTAAGATCGATGCAAACCAGATCGAGCTCATTTTTCAGGTATCAAATTTTCATCACAGACGAGGTGGAGCCTGGGAAGTTATCAAGTTGGGGGGGAAAAAGGCGTCCAAAAAATCAAGGAGAACAGACTTGGCTTTGATCTCTTCTTATTCGGCAGTATTTTCATTATGGCATTGTATCATTTTTGTCTTTTTACGCTCAAAAAAAAGGATCGCGCATTTCTATATTTCAGTGTTTTCTGTTTTCTAGTTACGCTAAGACTTCTTACCACAGGTGAAAGATATATCATTCATTTTTTCCCAAACATTCCCTGGGAAGTGCTCATCAAAATGGAATATCTTTCTTTTTATCTTGCAATTCCCGTATTTGTACTATTTGTTCAATCCTTTTTTCCCCAGGAAATTTCAAAGCGAATCCTGCACCTGATTGTTGCTGTAGGGCTTGCTTTTTCGTGCACCGTAATCTTTACACCGGCAAGAATTTTTTCATATTCGCTCCAAACCTATCAAATACTCACCATCATCATCATTATATACGGGGTTTATGTGCTCATAGCTGCTTCAATCAGAAAGAGAGACGGAGCATTTATTTTTCTTCTTGGATTTATCATTTTGGCATTTTCAGCCATCAATGACATGATGCACGCTGAAAAGATTATTCAGACCGGATACCTTGCACCTCTGGGCCTATTTATTTTTATTTTTTCCCAGGCATTTCTTCTTTCCCTTAGATTGACAAAGGCCTTTGAAAATGCCGAGATACAGTATAAGGAACTGAGAGAGACTTACCATGCGTACAGAGAAGAAATCTTAGATCGTGTTCAGGCCGAGGAGGCTTTGCATGAAAGCGATAAGAAATATAGGACCATTCTTAACAGCATGGAAGACGGATATTGGGAGGTCGATCTGTCCGGGAATTTGACCTTTATAAATCCGGCCCTGTGCAGGCATCTCGGTTATTCTCAGGAAGAATCAATGGGCATGAACAATCGGCAGTTTATGACTGAAGTTACCGCTGAGAAAGTATTTCAAACTTTTAACGAAGTTTATCGAACGGGGAAACCCGCTCTGGCATACGATTGGGAAACCATCGGAAAGGACGGAACAAAGAAGTTTATCGAGACCTCTGTAGCACTGATTTATGATTCAAAAGGTGAGCCCATCGGCTTTCGGGGTGTTGGCCGTGACATTACCGAGCGTAAACGGGCCCAGGAGCAGGAAAGGTTGCATCAAGAGCAGCTTTTTCAAGCCAGTAAAATGGTTGCGTTGGGCACACTGGTTTCCGGCGTGGCGCATGAGATAAACAATCCCAACAATTTTATTCGGCTAAATACGCCCACACTGCAGGAAGCATGGGAAAGTGCTCTGCCGATCCTTGAGGAATACTACGCGGAGAATGGCGATTTTATGATAGGGGGCATGAAATACACCGAGATGCGTGGAAAGATACCGGTATTGTTCTCTGGAATATTGAATGGGTCCAAGCGTATCATGCAAATCGTTGAAGACTTGAAGCATTTTGTACGAAAGGATGTTTCCGAGACAGAACAATCTGTTGATATTAATGCTGTTTTACAATCTGCCATTTCACTCATTTCGAATATGATAAACAAATCCACAGATCGTTTTTCAGTAGAATATGGCAGGGATTTACCAGCGATGACCGGTAATTTTCAGAGGCTCGAACAGGTATTTGTCAATTTGATCCAAAATGCATGCCAGGCCCTTAAGGACCCCAGTAAAGGCATTTTTGTTTCAACGTCATATGATGAAGAGATGAAAAGTATTGTGATTAAAATACGGGATGAGGGCATTGGAATTCCTTCCGAAAATTTGTCGCAGATTACGGACCCGTTTTTTACCACCAAGCATGATTCAGGAGGCACTGGACTGGGTTTATCAATTTCTTCAAAAATTGTAGAGGAACACGGTGGACGAATGATTTTTGACTCGGAAGTCGGGAAGGGAACAACAACCGAGATTATTTTGCCCGTTCATGAAAAAAACAATACATTGAAAGGGATAATAGAATGAAAGAGTCTGTATACCCTGAGTTTCCAGTCATTTTGATAGATGACGAAGAGCAGGCTTTGGATAGTTTTGAAATTGCGCTTCGTTCTGCAAATATGAATCATTTTATCCGTTGTCTGGATAGCCGTGATGTGATGCCGACGCTTTCCAGTCGTGAGGTTGAAGTCATGCTGCTCGATTTGAGAATGCCGCATGTGTCCGGTGAAGAACTACTTCCCATGATAAACAGCGATTTTCCCGAAATTCCTGTCATTATTATTACAGGAGCAAACGATGTGGAAACCGCTGTAAAATGCATGAAACACGGGGCATTTGACTATATGGTCAAGCCTGTTGAAAAAAGTCGCCTTGTCAGCGGCGTAAGACGGGCCTTGGAACTCCGTGAATTGCAAAAAGAGAACAGATTGTTAAAAGCCCATGTTCTGTCCGACAAGTTGGAACATCCCGGGGCTTTTTCGGAGATTGTGACAAACAGTGCCGGTATGCGGTCTATTTTTCAATACGTTGAGGCGATTTCCAAGAGCCCACGGCCGGTTCTGATTACCGGAGAAACCGGTGTCGGCAAGGAGTTGGTTGCCAAAGCGGTCCATGCGCTAAGCCATCGAGAGGGCGATTTTGTCCCCGTAAACGTGGCGGGTTTGGATGATAATGTTTTTGCAGATACGCTTTTTGGACATAAGAAAGGTGCCTTTACCGGTGCCGAGCAGGCCCGTAACGGCTTGATAGAACAAGCGTCAGGAGGAACACTTTTTTTGGATGAGATCGGTGATCTGAGTGCTCCATCACAAGTAAAACTCTTGCGGCTTTTACAAGATGGAGATTTTTTTCCTCTTGGATCCGATGTTGCCAAGGGTTCCAACGCCCGAATAATTGTTGCCACCAATCAGGACCTGGATGAGCTGAAGTCGTCCGGCAGATTTCGGAAGGATCTTTACTACAGGCTTTGCGACCACCATATTAATGTTCCACCCCTTCGTGAGCGTCTGGAAGATCTGAACATTCTTGTGGAACACTTTTTGGAGAAGGCATCTAAAACTCTGGATAAGAAGAAACCTACCCCGCCTGATGAACTGACCGTCCTGCTTTCGACATATCATTTCCCTGGAAACATCAGAGAGCTGGAATCCATGGTTTTCAACGCGGTCAGCAGTCATAAATCCGGTAAGCTTTCCATGGAAAGCTTCAAGTCGCACATCTATCAAAAACATCCTTCGATTGAAACAGAATCAAAACAGCTGCTCAAAGAGAAGAAGGTTTTATTGTCTTTTTCCAAGCAATTGCCAACACTCAAACAGACCGAACAACTCCTCATTGATGAGGCCATGAAACGGGCCAATGACAACCAGTCCATTGCGGCATTGAGTCTGGGAATAACGCGCCAGGCATTGAACCGGCGTCTGAGGTTGAAAAACAAATAGTCCGCAGTTCTGATTCAGTATATCAGATAACATTCTAAAACCAAAAGAAAATACAAGATACTCCGGTTAAAACGGTGCAATACACGGAATATGGGTGTAAGGATGACGGCTGTAATATTGCTCACCACATCAGCTTGGCCTAATCGGGCGATTGTTTCAAAAAAAGAGTAACTTATTTAAATAGTTCGATAATACCAAAATTATGGTTGGCAGCACGGAAAAGGTGTTTTAATATGTGCCCATGGAACTTGAAAAAATTGCAAAGTGCTTGGCGGAATCTGCATCAGCACTGTAGGCAGCGTCAGTACATACGACAAAGGCATATTGGTAATCGATATCATCACTCCGGGGAACAATGATCTGATATGTTGGGGAACCGGCACCCGCCGCATATCTCAGCATTCGGATCCGGGAAAAACGACAATGAACGTAAACGAGGCTGTTGAAAAAATCCTGGCCCAGTTTCCACCGCAACCGAAGAAATAATCCCCTATACCAGCCCCCCTCACTCAGCGGCCTGTTCTCAAGTATCCGCTCGGCGCCAAAACATGAAAGATCGAGTTTCGGCGGCAAATTCAAAATCAATTCTGACAGATAACGGCCCACGGCAGGGGCTTGCTGAAGCCCATGGCCGGAGAAGCCGTTGGCCAGGTAGAAACCTTTGAGCTCCGGCCACTCACCGAGAATCGCGTTACCGTCCAGGGTGTTGACGGCATAAAGGCCTGCCCAGCCCCGAAGCAGTTTGAGGGTATCAAAGGCGGGGACAAATTCGGCCAGTTCAGGCCAGAGAATCTCCATAAACCGTTTGTCATCCCATGAAAAGTCAAAGCCCACAGGATCTTCGGGCATGGATTTTCCCAACAGAATTCTTCCGCCGGTCTCTGTCCGAAAATAGAGGCCGGACGGCAGTATCGTCAGGGGCAACGGTCCTTCGGGTTTGACCGCCGTATCGAGTACAAATACCTGTCGTTTGACCGGCTCCACAGGCAGATTTACATTGGCTGTTCGAGCGACCTTGGCGGCCCATGCACCGGCACAATTTATCACAAAACCCGCCGACAAAGATTCTCCTGAAGCCAACATGACCCCGGTGACCCTGGCGCCGGAGGTGAGTATCTCCGTCACTCGGTTTTTGATATAGTTTGCCCCTAATGATCGGGCTTTGGCCTTGTAGCCCATGAGAAAAGCATAGGCGTCAAAATGGCCGTCAAGAGGGCCGAAAGTTCCACCCACCAGGTTGTCAGATGTATAAAGCGGGTATCTTTTTTTGATTTTTTCCGGTGTCCACCATTCCACCCGGCAGCCGAGGCTTTTTTGCAAAGAGATCGCTGCTTCAGCCGCATTTTTTCCCGTGTCGTCCACTAAAAAGAGGTTGCCTTCACGCCGAAAGGTGATGTTCGGTCGATGGTTGTCAACGGCCAGCTCTTCTTCGAATTTCGCCAGCACGTCAAAGGTAAGCTGGGAAATCCGGATGTTCTCCTCGAGACTGAACTGGATGCGTGCGTTGGCCATGGATAAGGTGGTCGAAGCCCTGGAATAAGTGGGATCCATCTCCACCACCGCTACCTTGAGCTTGACGTCGGCATGCTTCAAATAATATGCGGTGGCACTACCCATGATACCGCCGCCGATGATCACCACGTCATAGGTGTTGGGATTCATGATTTATAACCTTTGACCCGAATCTTCACTTCGGGGCCGAGCAATTTATGGATTTCGCGAGATGTATACCTTTTTGAGATTGTCGCAGCGCGGACAACAGCCATCAGAGCAACCCCGAACTCAACGATTGGGCATCCTCAATATTCGCTCTATGAGGTTAAACACTGTCCTTTTCTTTGGAATAAAATTCCTGATTGTCATAAAATTTCTTTGGGATTTTATGTTGCGAGTATTCCGGTGGTTTGAGTTTGGAGCACCCGAGGACCATCCAGACCTTGGAGAGTCTATCCTGACCGGTAACCCTGAGTCTGATTTTAAAAAATGGAAAATTTTTGATTCTGTCCACGGCAACCCTTATGTACAGGAGTTCTTTGCAGTTTATCATTACGATAAAACCGATAAGGGTCTTAAACCATAGATATTCGGTGAAGGCCGAAGGATCATAAAAAGGCGATGATCTGAAAATGAAATTAAAGGAATAGATCTGAAAGATTAGATACGATAGGCCGATGGTCAATAACAGAATTCCGAGAAGCCTCTTGACCTGGTAGAACATTCGATCTCTGGATTCCAGTTCGGAACCTATATCAAGTTTTTCATCGTCCGAAGGCATCTCTTTTCCGTAAGCGACGAACATTGGCCAGAACCGGTAGGCGCATTCCCTTTTCCGGTAATACCCCCCGAAAAAGAAACTGAATATACTCGTCAGCGCGGCGGAAGAAATCAAAAATGCACCGGGTTTGTACATGCATCCCCCCACTTGGTAATGAACCCTAATTTCGAATTTAAAAACATGACCTTGCTTTATAGTCAATGCTTATTTTATAATATTGTTTAACAGATCATTTCCAAAAGATCCGGTGATTCTAAAAGGCATCAAGGGGTCAAGGGTTTAAGTGAAATTCTGAAAAAATTAAAAGAATTAAAGGTTTGCCAAAAGCACTATAGCACTTTCTCCCGACGAATCGGGGGAATAAGTCGTTTTAAATAGATGTTAGCAGTAAAGGATCATCGCCATGTGTTTTATAAAAAGGAAAAAAACATGAAGGACGTTGTCATTGTATCTGCGTGCCGGACACCCATCGGCACCTTTGGCGGCACCCTTTGCCACAGCAATGCCGCAGAACTGGCAAGTGTATCCATGAAGGAAGCCGTTAAACGGGCTGGAATCGAACCTTCGATTATAGATGATGTACGTTATGGATGCTGCATGGAGCCCAGCGATGCACTAAACGTGGCCCGGGTCGGTGCTTTGTTGGCAGGAATACCGAACACCGTCCCGGCCGTAACCATCAACCGTGTGTGTATCTCCGGCATGGAGGCCGTTATCTCGGGTATGGCAATGATCCAGGCTGGAATGGCCGATGTTGTCCTTGCCGGCGGAGTCGAACACATGTCCGGAGTACCGTACACGGTTCCCGAGGCCAGATGGGGGTGCCGACTGCAGGATCAGATTTTTGTGGACGCCATGATTCGTGCGCTTCATTGCGGATCTCATATCGTTCCCCTTGCCGACGATGGGCCCCTGGACACAGCGGAACCCCCGGCCGGGCTTTTTTTGGACAAGCCTTATATCATGGGGATTACCGCCGAATTCGTTGCGCATCATCTGGGTATCGGCAGAGAAGAGATGGATGAAGTGGCCCTGAGAAGCCACAATAATGCCGAGCGGGCAACGATGGACGGATCGTTTAAGGCCGAGATCGTTCCGGTCGAAGTGCCCCGGAGAAAAAAAGCACCGCTGATTTTTGAAAAAGATGAACATTTCAGACCCGGCCTGACTATGGACCAGCTTGAAAAGCTTCAACCGGCATTTCTTCCCGAAATTGGGACCGTAACTGCAGGAAATTCCAGTGGTATCAATGACGGTGCTTCGGGCATGGTGATCATGTCTGCCGAAAAAGCAAAGGCGTTGAAGGTCACACCCATGGCCAGAATACGGGCCGTGGGCAAGGGGGCCTGCCATCCTTCGATCATGGGGCTTTCACCGATTCCCGCAGTTAAGAATTTGTTTAAAAACAGCGGGCTGAAGATGAACGATTTCGAGCTCATTGAAGTGAATGAAGCCTTTGCTTCACAATATATCGGATGTGAACAGGAATTGGGCCTGAACAGAGATATCACCAATGTCAACGGGTCGGGCATCGGTCTGGGACATCCTGTGGGATCGACCGGATGCAGAATTATGGTAACGTTGTTGTATGCCATGGAGCATCGGGGCAAAAGTTTGGGACTGGCTACCCTTTGCGGCGGCGGCGGTGTTTCCATGGCATGTGCCCTTGAAGTGGTGTAGGCGCTATAACCCAGAACTTATTAGTTAATGCCATTGATTTCGTGCTCCGAATTTGCAGATGCTCAATCACTGGAAAGACGCGGAAGTTCTCTAACTTCTCCAATAACGGTATTTCTGAAGGACCCATGGGATCGGTTTTTTCAGGCCTAAGTGTAGTTTCCCTTTGTTCAGTTTATGAGATTTCCGTTTCGTTCCCTCAAACCAAAGAGAATTCAGGCGAAGGCGAAAAAATAATGTTTTAGAAAAACAATGTAATATCCGATAACAAGAATAGATGCATTGTGTCTTACTCAAGTTTCGCATCCTTAATATAATGAGAAACCAATGGTTGAAGACCTCACGAAAAACAGTGGCGATATTATTGAAATAAGACAAGCAACTCAAAAACTTCAAACGGTTAAGGGTGTGATCGGTTTGTTGTTTATGGCCGCCAAAAACCATACCATGTACCCCGAAAATCATGCCATCTATCAAGAATCCCTTCAAGCTGTCGTGTCCCGTCTCGATCCCTTCTTAAAAAAATATGGCGACTTCAGACTCGATGTCGAGAAGGATCGGCTCCTTTTCGAAGATGAAACGGTCTACCAGGATGACTCCAAAAGAGATGAATTGGCGTATCCCCTTTTTCGAGACGGCATCCAGTGGATGGAATTTCAAGCAGGAATCGAACCTTGGGAAATCTCTGATTTCATAAAAATACTGAATCAATACAGAAAGTTACAGGAAGAGCCAAAAGGAGATCTTGTCACCGCCTTGTGGGAAAAGGATTTACCGCACATGCACTATGCAGCCACGGATGTCCTGTGGAAGGCTGAAACCGTAAAAGATTTTTCGACCTTCAACCTAACCGGAGATGAGAAGCAAGACGCAGACGGTCATGGTGTGGAGGACCCGTCATCCCAGAGTACGAGGGATGATGACCAGCAGGACACGGTCGATACGGCAGGGGGAAGGGATACCGAAGGTGACATGACCCTTTCGATTATGGACAGAACCATCTGGAAAATGACCCCGGAAGAGCTGCAGCGTCTTGAAGAAATGGTTGCAGAGGAAGAAACCCAAACCAGCACGGAAGATGTGCTTGAGGTTCTGTGGCTGATTCTTAGCACCCAAAATGAACCCGAGGACTACGCGGTTATCCTTGAATTCATAAAAGAGGAGTTCAAAGCCACCCTCGCTCAAGGTGAATTTCGAATCGCACTCGATTTTTTGGCAGGTTTAAAAAAAGCTTACCAGTCCAGTAAAACCGAGAAACCATGGGCCCAGCCCTTGTTGCGTCAGTTCTTTGTCGATATTGCCGACCCTCAAGTGCTCGGGGTTGTGAAAGACGTTTTACCAAGCCTTGATAAACAACGTGCCGATCAAGTCGATATTTTTCGGAAATTGCTTCTCAGTTTTCCACCTGTTTCCATCAAGGCCCTGGCTCCAATGTTGATGGAAAAACTATCCGCTTCTTTGGAGCGGCAACTCATGGAAATCATCGGATCGCTGGCAAAAAGAGATACGGATCCTTTGGAACAGCTGCTGGATCGACCGGAGGAGGCTTTGGTTAAAAAGCTTGTGTATATTCTCGGACACATCAAGGGCGAAAAGCCCATGCAAATCCTTTTCAAGATGACGGATCATCCATCGGGACGGGTGCGGCTGGAAGCGCTAAAGGCCTTGGAACCCCGGAAGATAAATATGATCAAGGAACTTTTTCATCTTGTAAACGATCCTGTTCTCACTATTCGGCGGATGATGTGGAACCACCTGGAACAATACAGAAATGAGGAAACCGGAGACTTGATTTTAGATTATCTCCAACAAAAAAAGATTCTCTACAGGGACGATCAGCAAATTTTGAACTGTTTCAAAACTCTTGGTTGTTGCGGCACGCTGAGTTCCATCCCGTTTTTAGGCCAAACCCTACTCGGTCAAGGGTGGGATTTTAGTTCCGAAAGGTTACTTCGGCGACAGGGTGCTGCCTTAGCGTTACTCGAACTGAACACACAAGAAGCCCGGGACGATCTAAAGAAAGCCTCGAGAAGCCTGTTTCCAAGTGTTCGATCTGCATACCAAAAGGCCTTAAAGGATCATCAATGAACCAGGGAACTGGAAAATTACACGAGGATTTTCTCAAGATGTTTTACAAGCTGGTCTATCTGGCCAAGATCCATCAAGTTAACAATCCATTGTTGACGAAATGCATCGGTGATTTCAAAAAGGTCGCCGGACGGGTGCTGGCGGATGATGACCATATTAGCTTGCAGGTGTCCCGCGGCAATATTTTTATTCAGGACGAAAAGTTGCTCCACCGGCGTGAAATCGGTAAACTTGTCAGCAACATGCTGCAGTACTTCGAAAAGCGAGACCTTCAAGGGCTTTGTTTTTACGCTGCTGTATTAGAGGCTTCGGACAAAGAGATTATCGAATTTGGCCGCATATTGAACGAGAGCGAGCAGCAGAAGGATCCCCTGAACTGGTTTGACGAACAGATGGACAACCGGGGGTTTATCTGGGTGGAAAATATCCATGAACAAGACACGCTGATAACGGAACAGGACCCCGGAACCGAACCCCTGGATCAGGAACAACTCAGGAAAGCAAAAGCAAAAGAATCTTACTTTTACGCGCTGAACTCCATAAAAGAAGTGGCTGAAAAGATTACCACCCAAAAGAAGGCGGGAGTTCGTAAGGCCCTTCGCGTGATCCAGAACATGGTGGATCTCGTCATGGAGGATGAATCCATCGTTCTGGGGATCAGTACCATTCGCGACTATGATGACTACACTTTTACCCATTCAATAAACGTTGCCATACTTTCCATGTGTCTGGGGCGCCGAATCGGGATTTCGAAGACGTCTCTGCACCGGCTGGGAATATGTGGGCTCTTTCACGATCTGGGAAAACTGGATATACCCGTTGAAATCATCCGCTCGCCCAGAAAACTGAGTAATATCGAGTTTGATGTTGTAAAGAACCATACCATTTACAGTGTCGCCCAAATTATTAAATTACAGGCCGCCCGGGGTCTCAAGTCAAAAGTTCTGCTTCCTCCATTTGAACACCACATGAAGTATGACCTTTCGGGATATCCACAGACCCCTCAAAGGAAACCCGTGAGTCTGTTTGGTCGGATCCTGACCATTACTGACGTTTTTGATGCCATCACCTCACAACGTGATTATCGCTCTTCGGCTTTAACACAAGATCAGGCCCTTGGCTACATGTTGGAACACTCAGGAACGGATTTTGATCCGATCCTCCTCAAGGTGTTCATCAATATGCTTGGGGTTTATCCCATCGGTTCACTTCTTGAACTGGACACCGGTGAATTGGCCCTGGTAATAGAAGCCGGAAAAGCAGACGACGGTACGCGGCCAAAGGTCGTAATATTGGCCGAAGACGGACAGGGGGGGTATGCAAAGGATGGTGTGGTGGATCTGGATGAACGCGATGAACCATCCGGTGTATTCCGGCGAAACATTGTTAAAAGCCTTCATCCTTCCACTTATGGCGTCCAACCCGCCGAATTCCTTCTTTAAATTTGAACTCCCCGCTGCTTGTCGGAGCAAAGCGAAGATCCCGAACCTTCGGGGTTGGAGTAAAGTGGAAATCCCGTTTTCCGGGGCACCGCGGAATAAATTCAAACGAAAAATAAGGGTCAAATAAATCTGGACTTCTTTCTTTTCTTTACTGATCCACCGAGTATGAATCCAAAGAGTAAAACCCCTGCTCCTGCAATAAACGATTGTATTCTATTTGATTTCAAAGGGTTTTTTCGATCTTTTCTAAGGCTTTTGAGTTCGGTGTTCAATTCGGCATTTAATTTCTTCAACTTTTCTACTTTACCGATCAGTCCTTCCGCGTTTTTTGAATGCTTGAGAAGATTTGTATACTTTATATTAAGCTGTATAAAGTCACTTTTTGCTTTTGCAGCAAATTTCTGATTAATATTCACTTCTTCTTTTAACTCTTCGATTTCTTCTTGATACATTGTCTTTGTTTTCGATAACGTATTTGAAACAGAATCTTGCTCATTTTTAAACGTTTCGATTTCATTTTTCAATTCTTCGATAATCAGAACCTTGGGTTTTTCTGAAACAATATATTTTGCATGAACCCACCCTTCAATGCCAGCCTCGGTTCTAATCCTTAATAAATCTTCTTTCTCCTCGATTATATCTACCGGTGCCGCTGTCTCAATATATCCTAAAACAGCAGAATTCTGGTTTTCTCCATCGCGAACAGAAATGATGAGCCGATCAGAAACATATCGCGTGTCGGCAAAAACAGAATTAATGGGAGCTGACACAGTGAAAGCGACAATAAAAAGAATCACCAATATGGTTTTTCCAACGACTATCCGACTCATGATAGCACCTATTTATGTTTGTTTTTCTATAAGTTGCCGCAAAGGTAACGGGTAAGTCTTGCTCTTTTTTACCATTGCCGGCAGCAGTCGTTCCCTGACGATGTCTTCAAGGGTCAATCCTCGCCAGTTTGTCAGTTCTATATATTCATCGAAAAACGTTGTTGATAGTTCTGTTTCTTTTTTGCCCTGAAACAAGTTATAGCAAAGATGGCTAAGATACAGTAAAGTGACGTTGTACCTTAATTCTTCGGGGATGTGATGCGGAGAAGAAAACTCGGGATAGGATTGAAACTCGACGCTTTTCCACAAAACATCCGGCAGATTCCACTCCTTTAGCAAAAGAGATCCCAACTGAGCCTGATCCAGGACCATAACAAGTGCTGCCAACTTTGGATTCTGATCTTTGAGCAATTGGATGACGATCTGACCAATTTCGTGTAGCAGACCAAAAGAGGCCATTTCGGCTGGATGGCCATGGCGTGACTCTAAAGAGAGCATAAACGCGATATGCGAGATAATTTCAGAATGCAGATGCAGTGCCTTAAAATTTGGTGTATTCGGCATGGTGCGGCGAATACCTTCGGCAATGACGACCTGGTATATTTGTTCAAATCCAAGAAGAACAACGGCATGGTGAATATCGGAAATTTTTTTCTGAAAACTGTAGTATGCAGAGTTGATGGTTTTCAATACAATGGCAACGAGAGCCGGGTCCCGTTTGATCTGTTCAACGAGTTCCTGTGTAAAAAGTTGACTGGATAGGGTCGTTGCAAACGCCGGCAATCGTGGAACTTTCTTGATAATGCCTTTAATCATTTCAGACTGGTGAAAATCTGTTTTCAATGGAGAACGGTAATTGAAAATATCTTTTTTTAGCTGCATGTTCTTTGCTAGAAGATTGTTTTCACTCTTTTTGAGCAGGCGAATGCGTTCAGCGGATAGATGGGCCAGACGTTTATAAACGGACAGCCGTGTCTTGTCATTCAGGCCGTCAATGGTGGCCTTATCCAAAGCCATGACACGGGTCGGTTCGGCAGCAATGACGGATGTCATTCGTAACGGGTCCCCGGCAAGGGCCATGGCTTCAATCCAGTCCCCTTTTGAAAAAACGGCAATGATTTTTTGATGCGTTTTTGGGCCTTGAACAATCCTTATCTTTCCGTCCAAAATGACAACTGCCATTTGATCGGGATCGTCTTTCTTTATCAAAACTTCACCGGCCTGCAATTTATCGATTTTCGCCCGACTGGACAATTCGATCACTTCTTTTTCGCTGAATCCGTTAAAAGCGGACATTTGATCTTTTTGTTGTGTCATTTTCGATTGCGCCTGTGGTTTTCAACCCGTTATTAGGTGTTAATTTCTTGATGACTTCGTAATAATATTATTTTTCCTTATTTTTACGAGACCATCAATGTTAACTTAAAAAAATTGTTATAGCCTGCTTCATTTTATCAGAAATTATAAAAATTGAGTTATAATATCACATATTTCAGTAAATTTAAAGCGAAAGTATTGAAATTCGAATAATTTAAACCTTTATCAATGAAAAAGTTCTAATTATTATGAGCGCTAAACGTATCAGGTTAAACTTTTACAGATGTTTTGCCGATATTAGTATTGATGAGAAAAAGGCAAACATCTTCAGAGAGTGGAACGCAAAGCCATCGGCCCGGTAATTATGGGTGGCGGGGATACCCGACAAATGGATACGCTGAACACCAGAGCTCATTCTTTTCTTGAGAAGATGGGCTTTTTCTATTTGCCGGAGGTGATGAATCATGAAATTATTGTTTTATTTTGGTATCTTCAGCGTGTTTGCTCGTTATTATCCATTTTATACTTTTGTCCTGTTGTGGGGGGTGGTGTGGATAGTATTTGTTGCAATGTGTTGGGATATGGGTGTAGAATTGGTGCGTACCCGCGCAAAGCAAAAGACTGAATGACGGGTTTAAACTTCAAGTCTTCATGGTTTCACCTGCGGAAGTTTCATAAAATTATAACTCAAGTTTACACCCTTCGATTCTGCTGAAGCTTTATCTGATGTTACTTGGAAAGGTCTTATTCAAATGAACTTCGATGAAAGTCGCCACATCGCCATATATCCTAAATATTGGGTCACTGCGAACAATCGTGATAGGTGATGCATATCGCTTATTTTAAAAACACATGGCAATGATCCTTCACTGCTAATATCAGATAAAAACACCATCATAAAATGAACTAACGTATAAATTCGGGTGTGAAACTTGAATTATAGCAATATTTGTTGGAGGTCATATACTTAATCTGCTGACAAGGAAAACATAAATGACTGGATTTTCGAGAAAGATTTTATTTGTGGATGATGAAGAATTACTTAGAGATACGATAAAAGAGATGCTAATAATGCTGGGATACGATGTTGAACTTGCCAGAGATGCCAAAGAAGCTTTAAAGATAGCACGGAAAGAATATTTCCCCCTGATAATAACAGATTTGATGATGCCGGAGATCGACGGCACCCAATTGTGTAAACAGATTAGAGAAATTAATGAAACGGCGGTTATTTACGCTTTTTCCGGCTATCTCACGGAAGTAGACTCGGATCAGCTAAAAGATGTTGGGTTTGATGGTCATCTTTGCAAGCCGGTTAGTATCGAAGTGTTAAAGCATGCCATTGAAGGGGCATTTGATAAAATTCATCAGCGGCAGAACAGGGCTGCCAACACCCCGCTGTAAATCTTTTAAACACAAATTTTACACCTTTAATTATTCCGAATATTCAGGATGTCCCTTTTTGGAGGTTACCATGACTGTTGTCCACCCCATCCGTTACTCTCTTCGTCTGGAACCCGACCTAGTTCATTTTCGATTTTCCGGACAGGTTGATATCGAACTTCAATCCCTGCAACCGGTGGATCAGGTGGTGTTGAACACACTGGAACTGGCCGTCTGGAGCTGTAACCTTCAGATAGATGGCAAAAAAATCCCATGTACCTTTCAGATAAATCCGGAAAAAGAGGAACTTAAGATCGACCTTCCCGAAACCATGTCCGGCACGTTCTTTTTGACCATCGATTATCAGGGGTGGATCAACGACAAGATGGCCGGGTTTTATCGCAGCACATTTGAAACCAACGGCAAGAAACGATACATTGCGGTCACCCAGTTTCAGGAAAGCGACGCGCGCCGGGCCTTCCCCTGCATGGATCATCCGTCTCAAAAAGCGGTCTTTGACATTGAAATGATTGTGGACGCCGACCTTGTGGCCCTGTCCAATGGACCGGCAGTGGAAGAAAAACCGCTGGCGGGCGGGAAAAAACAGGTTCGGTTTCAAACCACGCCGTTAATGTCCACCTACCTTCTGTTTTTCGGCGTGGGCGAGTTTCACCTGAAAGACCATGAAACCGATCCACGGGTGAGGTCCGTGACCTTGCCGGGTCGGGCCCCCTTCGGTGGATTCGGGCTGGAATTCGGCCGGAAGGCTCTCGAGTTTTGTGAAACCTATTATCAAATTCCTTATGCACTATCCAAGATGGACTTGATTGCCGTCCCGGATTTTGCGTTCGGGGCCATGGAGAACTGGGGGGCCATCACCTTCAGAGAAAACCTGATCCTTCACTATCCGGAAGTGACCTCCAAGTCCGGTGAAATGAGCATCTGCAATGTCATTGCCCACGAAATCGCCCACCAGTGGTTCGGCAACCTGGTGACGCCGTCCGACTGGAAATACCTCTGGCTGAACGAGAGTTTTGCCACCTATTTTGCTTACGGTGTTGTGGACCACTACCACCCAAAATGGCAGGTCTGGGACCAGTTTCTGCTGGGACAAACCGCTTCGGCTATGGGACGCGACGGCCTGAACGATACCTGTGCCATCGAAATTCCAGGCGGCGAACACGTGGTTATCAACGCCAGCACCGCGCCGATCATTTACAGCAAAGGGAGCAGTATTTTACGTGTGGTTCAGGAATACATCGGTAAAGACGATTTGAGGAAAGGATTGCAGCACTATCTGAAGACATTCGAATATAAAACCGCGGCCAGTCACCATCTCTGGGAAGCCCTGGAGGAGACATCCGGAAAGCCGGTTACCGCCTTGATGAAGAGCTGGATTGAACAACCCGGGCATCCTCTCGTTCAGGCTCAACGTAACGGGCGCAACCTCACGTTGACCCAGAAGCGGTTTACCTATCTTGAGAACACGTCCAATCAAACCTGGCAGATACCGGTGACCCTCGCCGTCTATGATGAAACCGGCGCTTCGAGGACGATCTCAATGCTTCTGGAAGAAACATCAACCCAGATCGATCTGGGAGCAGCGTGCGTTGCTTACAAGGTCAACGCCGGTCAGACCGGATTTTACAGGGTGGCGTACCGGACGCCGGAAGATCTGGCGGCCATCGGCCAACATGTAGCGGGTAAAGATCTCTCTCCTGAAGATAGATGGGGCCTTCAAAACGACCTGTTTGCCCAGGTCCAATGCAATGCAGCCTCAATTGGCGACTACCTGGCATTTTTGAACAACTACCTCGACGAAGACGCCTATCTCCCTTTGAGCAGCATGGCGGACAACCTGTTCCAGGCCTGCCTGGTCTTTGAAGGTCCCCGTCAGGACGCGATTCGCTCTTTTGGAAGATCCATGCTTGAAAAGACCCTTTCGGCCATCGGGTATCTCCCGGCACCTGATGAACCTCTCACCACTTCCCTGCTCAGGGATCAAATTCTCTGGCATGCCGTGGTCTACGGGTCGAACCCGGCCGCTGTGTTTGCCGCCGACCAGTTCGAGGCATTACTTCAGGGAGAGGCGCTCCATCCGGACATTTTAAAGAGCGTGCTCATGGCCGGCGCTCTGGCTGGGGGGACGGATACCCTGGAATGGCTCATCCACCGGTACGAATCCTGCGACAGTGAACACGAGCGGCTTCAGGTCCTTACGGCTCTGGGATTTTTCCGGGATCTTGGCCTGATCCACGAGGCTTTAGCGTACGCCCTGGAAAAGGTTCCAGGGAGGAACCGGTTTGTCCCCATGACGGCGGCGGCTGCGAACCCGTATGCCACCGGCGACATGTGGGAGTGGTTTGCGGATCATGTCGATTCACTGGAAGCCCTGCATCCCATGCTGTTCGAGCGGGTCATCGCAGGGATCGTTCCGGTGTCCGGTCTGTCAAACCCCGAACACGTCAACACCTTTTTCAGCCGGTATCTCGACCAAAAGCCTCACCTCGAGGCGGTGGTGCGGATGAGCCTGGAGCGACTGGAAATCAATCAAAGGATGCGAAGGTCATTTTAGTTGCACGCACTTTTCAAGGGCCCGCAACAGGATTGCCGGGAGTCATCGACGTCACCCACAACGTCGCTGATTGCCTTTTTCAAAAACGTGGATGCGCCGTTTTTTACCTTGCCGGCAATCTCGACGATCTCCTTTATCTCTTCATCATCCATATTGATTTCTTTTGCTTTGGAATACAAATGATCAAAGCAGGGAATGCAATTGACACCGATGGCTGCACCCAGTGCAACCATAACCTCTGTTTTTTTGTTCATGTTATGAATCCTCCTTGGGTGTTTTTATTATAAGACGAATTTGTTGATATAAAGGTTACAATAAATTTAATTGCTCGAAATAAATGTGTTCGTCAATTACGATTGAGTCGGGCTGAATCGAAACAGATCCCCGCTTTTTTCCAATGCCTTCAGGAATCTTGCTATTTCATACGCACCATCTTCTACTCGCTGAAGACATAAATCGTGGTCAGCGGACATTTTAAATCGCATGGCTTGTTCGTGGTCTGTGAAATCGACCCCTGTCAGTTCAAGGCAGGAATGAGATCCTATTCGATGGTTAAGCTGCTTAACAAGTTTCTGGGCTGGAATCACAACCGGGACAAGGCCGTCGAAGTCTTCTTCAAGGGTTTCTCGGCCCAAGATCAGGCCAAGAACCATCAATCCTGCAGTGTGAATCCCACAAGTCAATGAGGATAACATACCACCGAACATGGCTCCGGCACTTCTCATCACCATAGGTTCATCAAGGTTTAAGGATTCCATGAAAGCCGCTAATATGCTTTGGGTACAGCTATCATACTTTTCCATGTTTGATCGTGCTTCTGCACCCATCTCATCGGCCCAATCACTTGAAAAAGAAAGTACGATATCGTCCTTTTTTTCTGTCATAGTGACTCGATTTGTCCCAACTTTATTACTCTCGACGGGTTTGATTGCGCTAATCGAAGCCGAAACAATATGGTTTTCGATTCCGTATCCCGGAAACCATTCCTTAATAAATTCTCGGCTTTGCACCAGCGACTCGATTCGGATATCTTTAAATCCGGCCTCCCGAAGCATCTGTTCCACATCTTCGATACACTCGGCGCCACCCACACAGCCGGTAACCAGAGAAAGGTTGTGTCGAACTTGTGGTGGCAGGGGGTTTGTGGCGACAATATCAGATATGGCCAGGCGCCCTCCGGGTTTAAGGACTCGAAAGGCCTCATTAAATACCGCCGATTTTTCAGGAGAAAGGTTTATGACGCAGTTTGACATGATGACATCGATGCTGTTGTCGGCCGCCGGCAAATGTTCAATTTCACCCAGCCTGAATTCCACGTTTGAAATACCGCTGGTTTCGACATGTTGTCGTGCCTTTTCGACCATTTCCGGGGTCATGTCCACACCGATGACACGACCGGAACTCCCGACGTTTTTCGCGGCCAAAAAACAATCGAAGCCGGCACCGCTGCCCAGATCCATTACCGTTTCTCCGGATTTCAGCCCTGCAACCGCCCGGGGGTTTCCACATCCAAGTCCGAGATTGGCCCCTTCGGGAGCAGACTGGATATCGCTTTCAGAATACCCGAGCGCCCGGCTCACGGCTTCAGCAGAGATTGTGTTGTCGTTGTTGATGGTTGAAGGCGCGTTGCAGCCACAACCCACGGCTTTTCGGCCGGCAATACCGGCGTAACGTTCGCGAACCGCCTGTCGAATACGGTTTTGATGTTCATTTTTCATACATGACCTCCGTTGTTAGATAATTCGATAACAATCGAACATTATGGGCAAAAAATTTTATGATTTAAAGGCAAAAAAATTCCTGAGTGCGTTTACCAGCTCAGGGTCCACCCAGCACAGAATTTTTTGACCGTCCCTGCGGGTGCGGATAAGTCCAACACGACGCAATTCCTTGATATGATGCGATACAGTGGATTTTACAATGTCCAATTCTCGTCCCAGATCACCGACGCACGCGGTATCGTCACTGTCTAACACGCTGACCGTTCCGGGTATACAGCAGGATGCCAGACGGGTAAAGATTTTCAAGCGATTCGGGTTGGACAGGGCTTTAAAAATCTCTGCAAATTCTTCAGGGTTTATGGTTTCATAGTTCGACATATATCAAACTATAAGGCCATGGCTTCAATCTGTCAAGCATTTTTTTAAAAGGTTTTATGATGTGCAGGTTGAGATTTAGATGATCATGGCTATAATTGAAGATATAAACTCAAGTTTCATATCGCCTTTTGTAAAATATTTGGCGATGGGTGGCCTTCATCATACATTGAAGGATGACGGTGACATACAACAGAAAGGATGATCATGATTAAAAAGATCATATCAGGGGGCCAGATCGGCGCCGATCAGGGTGCGCTGGATGTGGCCATAAAATACGGCATTCCACATGGTGGTTGGATTCAAAAAGGGCGTAAAACCCAAGGCGGGATACTGCCGCCAAAATATCACTTGAAAGAGATGTCAACAGCCAGCTTCAAAAATCGTGTCGAGCAGAATGTGATCGATTCCCATGGATCGGTGATCATTACACATGGTACACTCACAGGAGGTGCGGATTACTGCTTTAAAATGGCCCAAAAGCATGCTCGACCATGTCTGCATATGGATTTAAACACGTTTTCGGAGTTTACGGCCGCATCCAGGCTCAACGCATGGATAAAAGAGAATGACATTGAAGTTTTGAATATAACCGGTTCAAGAACCAGTGAAGATTCAAGCATATATAAGGACACCATGGACATTATCGAATCGGCCGTGGTTTTGGGACTTGTAAAGACACAGCCCGCCGGAGAGTGGATGGACCGGAAAAAAGACGATACATCTGAAGAACCGCTGCCGGTCCCGGCATCGGTGGATGAAGCCGTGAGTCAGGTCATCGTCGATATGCCGTTAAAAGTCCGGGTAAACATCGCAAACATGGAAAGGGACGCCCTGGGATCTCTCAATTCGACCCTGGGCGTTTCTATCCAAAATCGAGTTTTCAAAAAGGATGTTGACGGCAGGCTTTTTGCGTTGTGCCTTTCGGTTTCAGGTAAAGACAAACTTGACGGGAGTGGTGCGGCTTTTGTCATCATCGAAAAGCTGTGGGAAAAATTACAAAAGACGCATAGGATGAGAATTGTTTAAGTAGTGCCCAGCCATAAATGGTCTTTTTGCCCAATCTCTGCGTTATGCTCAAAAAATAATCCTCGGAATATTATACATATGCCGGCTTGTCCCGATAGGTTTTCCATCGGGGTGGTTATTTTTTTCGCATGCCTTGATTTTGAACAAAAACCCTAATTTATGGATAGACACTAACTTAATTGAGCGTTTTATCAATACTCGGCGTGTTATTTATGCAACGATAGGGTTAAACCAATTTGAGGTGCCTGGCCTGGTCGTAGAGTTGTCTGGCCAGCCGAACGGTGGCCTGATCCACCATACGCCCTTCAAGCGCCACGGCACCCAGCCCCTTTTCTTGGGCCTCCTTGTGGGCGGCCAAAACTTTTATGGCCCTGTCGACATCTTCTTTTGACGGAGAAAAGACCTGGTTGATGATTTCGATCTGGTCCGGATGAATGGCCCACTTCCCATCGTATCCAAGGGCACAGGCCAGGGCGGCACTGCGCTGCAATCCTTCAGGGTCCTTGAAGTTTCCGTAGGGCGCATCGATGGCCAAAAGTCCGTGAGCCTTGGCCGCCATGACGATTCGGCTCATTTCGAAATTCCATCGGTGGCCGGGATAAATCTCTTCTTCTTTTTCACCGTGTCCTGAAATCGACACCAGCCGGGCGCCGATGGAGGCCGAATAATCCACGATGCCGAACACCAGGGTGATCAACCGGTCACTGGCGTTGGCGATTTGAGACACCTGTTCCAGACCTTCGGCACTTTCGATGATGGCCTCTATATTGATACGTCTCGAGAATCCCTTTGCCACTTCAATCCCGTCAAGCATACGGCAGACAAAATGGATGTCTCCGGGATGGTCCACCTTGGGCAGCACCACGGCCTCGATGCGCGGACCGGCTGCTTCTGCCACCTCCAGAAGATCCCGGTAGCCGAAGGGGGTGTCCAGTCCGTTGATTCGAACGGTGACGGTGGTGCTCTGCCAGTCCAGAGCATGGATGGATTGAATGACCCGGGCGCGGGCCGATACTTTGGCCTCCACGGGAACGCTGTCTTCCAGGTCGAGCATGATTACATCGACGTCTCGTTGAGACGCCTTGACATGCATCTTTTCAATGTGGCCGGGAACGGAAAGTGTCGATCGCCTGGGTTTCATAATGTTGTCTCCTGTGGCCCCTGACCCCGTCGGTCGAAGATGCCGCTTTGTCGAAGATCCCGTTTGCGGGGCGGTGAGGCGGGCAAAGCCTTGCCCCCTATTATGTTTCAAATTCGAGTCGGGTCACCGATATAATCAGCGGCAGGTCAAGCAACTGATCAACAACGGCATCGGAAATGCGGACATTGGTTTTGAGATAAATAATGTTCATCTTTCCGGTTTCTTCCCGCCCCAGATGCATCTGGTCGATGCTGATTTTTTTACTCCCCAGAAGTGACGAGAAACTTCCGATGGCTCCCGGCTTGTCAAGGGTGTATATTAGCGCCAGATGACCTTCCGGGATAAGTTCGAGCCGAAAATTGTTAATCTTTACGATCCTCATTTTATCCTTTCCGAACAGGGTTCCGGAAACGGTATTCGTCACTTTCGGCGTCGAAACACGGACGGTAATCAGGTTGATATATTCTTCGGACGTATCACTGATGATCTCTTTGATTTTTATCCCCCTGTCCTTTGCCAGGACCTGAGCGTTGACGAAATTGACATCATCCTTCACCACGGGCGCCAGCAGGCCTCTCAACACTGCTGTTGTAACCGGTGACAGGTCGAGTTCCTTGAAATCTCCGGCATATTCAATGGAAACTTTTTCAATGGGTCCCCGGATAAGCTGGATCTGAAGGCTGCCGATATGATCCGCCAGGGTCAGTAGCGGTCTCAGTTTTTTAAGAAGATCACCGGTGACCGATGGAACATTAACGGCATTCATAATCGTGCCGTACTTGAGATATTCAATGATCTGACCGGCCACATCCACGGCCACTTTCGTCTGGGCTTCCTGGGTGGAAGCACCGAGGTGGGGGGTGCAAATCAGGCGTTCATGTTCAATCAAGGGGCATATGCCGGGAGGTTCTTTTTCAAATACGTCCAGTGCAGCGCCGGCAACTTTCCCTGACTCCAGGGCAGCACAAAGGGCATCTTCGTCGACAATCCCCCCCCGGGCGCAGTTGATGATCATGACCCCGTCTTTCATCTGCTCAAAGGCGCCCTTGTTCAGCAGCCCGATGGTTTCTTTGAACTTGGGGACATGCACCGTAATGTAATCGGACCTTCGGTACAATTCTTCCAGGGAAACACTTTCAAAGCCGGCCTTTTGGATCTGCTCAGGCGTAACATAAGGATCGTAAACCATCACCTTCATCTTCAGGCCACGGGCAAGATCGGCGACAATGGATCCGATTTTTCCATATCCGATGACGCCGAGGACTTTATTGTATATTTCTCTTCCCTGCAGTTTTTTCTTGTCCCAGCGCCCGGCCTTTAACGATGCGGTTCCTTCGGGCACATTACGCGAAAGCGCCATCAACATGCCGATGGCGTGCTCGGCGGTTGTAATCACGTTGCCTCCCGGCGTATTCATCACAATGATCCCGCGCTTGGTCGCCGCCGGAATATCCACGTTGTCAAGACCGATTCCCGCGCGACCTACCACCTTGAGAAGCGTTGCGGCATCCAAAAGATCTTCGGTTACTTTAGTGGCACTCCGGATAACAAGGCCGTCATATTTTTGGATAATGCTTTTGAGCGCCTCGGGAGCCAGTCCGGTCTTCACATCCACTTCAATCCCTTCTTCTTCCTGAAACATCCGGATACCGGCTTCTCCCAGATTGTCGCTGACCAGCACTTTCATGATATTTTCTCCTCATTTGGGTTGATGTTCAAATATGACCTCAATTGAGCGTAAACAAAATGGGAAAACTATTTTGTTTACGCTTAATTGAGGTATAAGCCGTGCAGGGCCGATTTACAGGGTAAGCTGCCAATCCGGGAAAAGTTCATCCCATTCTTCATAAATCCTGCCGGGGTCATGGCGGATATCAAGACGATTGGCTTTTTCGAAAGCCGCTTTTGCTTTGTTAAATTCAGCCTCGGTAATGTTGCCCTGTTCGAACAGTATTTTCGCCGGCTCAAAAGTTTCATCTGCTTCACGGGGAATCACCCTGACAAGGCCATGGTAAAAGGCCTGCAAGAGTGAGGCTCTGAGTGATTCCGCAACTTCTCCTCTTTTCTGTCCGGGTTTGACCGTGGCATTTTTACTGAGGTAGCACACCCGGGAGCCGTCTGATATCAGTCGCTGATTTTCTTCATCCCAGCTTATGTTGGATGGGACAATGAGAATACCCCGTTTTCCAAGGCTCTTGAAATTGATGAGCACGGGTTCATACTTTGTATACGAATCCGGGTATCCCCTCTGTCCATGTGGCCCACCGGGTCCGGTAACCAGCGCGAGGCAGATAGAGATTTGATCCTTGCGCACATCCGAATCAACGGAATCGAGTTTACCATCGATGGCGGCAACGATCAGTTCGCCCAGATTTTTAAGCCGGCGTGCCACAACCTGCATCTCGGGCTCACCTGCCCGAATATTCATTTCGTAGACCAGTATACCCAATGGTTTTCCGGTCTCAGGATCGATGGATACGCGACAGCCCGGGTAGAGAATACATGGCCGGAGAATAGCCTTCTTCTTCATCTCCTCCACAAACGGCCGGATGACTTTGTCCCCGACCAATTCTATGAGTTCGGGTGTTTCGGCGGGGTGCATGCCGATGGCTCCCATTCCCCCTGTAACCGGGTTGGTTTGGCTCGGGGGTCCTTCAAAGCGAAGGGGATAATCCATGGCCGTGGGAAGAATGCAAAAGTTGCCCTTTTTGTCGATCAAGGCGGTAAAGCTGATCTCGATTTCGGATTTCCAGGCCTCGATCAACAGCGGCCATTTATTGTCCCCGTGCCGTGTCTTGTAGTTGTCGCTGTAGTCCTTCAGGAGTATTTTTCGCACATCGAGGATGTCTTCAATCCGGAAAACAGGTCGGGAACCTTTGCCGCCGGCGCTGTAAGGATATTTGAAAACTGCGCCACCATGGTTGCGTATGAAATTTGTAACAATGCCCTTGATTTGCTGTAGGTCTTTCGCATCCACCACCTCGAACGGTGCAACAGGCACACCGGCTCTTTTCATCCAGGTCTTTGCCTTTACTTTATCCCCCTCGATGAAAGCCGCCTCTTTTGTCAGACCAATGACCCGGTCACCATAGCCCGCTTCGATGAGTTCATCTACGATGCCCTCATAGATGAGATCTTCAGGCATAATGACAACACAGTCAATTTCCTTGCTCTCAAACGCAGTTATAATGGCAGACTTGTAATCTTCAAGTGACTTTCCCGGGACGGGGAATATTTTCAAGGCCCACTTTTTTTTACCCCTGACGGCATCCATTACCGGACCCATACCCGTCATGCCTTTGATTATGGCGCCAATAAACTGGTCTTGTTCAACTGTCGATACAGTATACGCACACATACAGGTTCTACCATCTGGTCCAACAAAGCCGATCGTCTTTTTTGCCATAGCATTCCTTCCTTTTTTATGCACAAGTTTAGGGTATTAAATATTCACAAGCTTAAACCTTTTGTCAATACTTGATATGGCATGACGTATCGTATTTTTTGGCATTCTTGTTAACTCAAGTTCTTTACGGATCATTGCTGAAAAGCATTTGAAGCCGGGGGCCTTACACGTTGTTGGCATAGCCAAAAATTAAGGATACGAAACTTGAGATGTTAACTTTATGTTGAATTTGCAGATAAAATGAAATATTTGAGGACAACCAATAAATCCAGGGGGCTTTGGACCCCGGTTTAGTAAAGAACAAAAGATTAAACTGGGCAAGCAGGATTAACGGAACTGTCAGAATTAAGATTGGAATTTTAACCCTGATCCATAGCCCCTGACACCTGAACCCTTAACGAACCATGGAGGGAATCTATATGCTGCCATTCGAAGAGGCCGTCGAGAAAATTAATGAAATGTTAAAACAGAATCCTGAAAACGCCGACATGTGGTGCAGCCTGGGGGTGGCCCTGATTGAGATGAAAAAGTACGATGAAGCCATCGAAAAATTTGAAAAAGCCGTGAAACTCAGTCCTCAGCTTCCATCAGCCTGGTACGGCTGGGGGATTGCACTAAAGGCCTTGGGACAAGATGAGGCAGCCGTCGAGAAAATTAAAACCGCCATGGAAATGGACCAAAACAGCGACAAAGATCCATCCGAACCCGAAAAATAGGTTCCTTAAACCCGGCCAAGAATTTTTTCTTGACCGTCCGGTATCAATTGTGTATTCAATTTATTTAATTAAACCGAACAGTTCAGATTGGTATGGATTCTCGTTTTCAAAAGGGCAGAATCTTCAATTTCGCTGATCTTACATTGCCGCGTCTTCCGCTCAAGCTGCCCTTAACAAAGGAGGCAGAAAATGTCTGAAGGAAAGCTTGACAAACGATTTGGCGCTGTAGCCATAGAAAAAGGATTCATTACTCTCGAACATCTTATTGAGGCGATGAAGATTCAGATCCTCGAAAATACGGATGGTTCCGATCACCGTCTCATCGGCCAAATCTTATGGGAAGAAGGCTATCTAAAAACCGAACAGATTAATGAAGTGCTCAAATCTATGGGTATTTAAAACTTTTAAAATCTTTTTTGTATCTTTCTTTTTGCTGCGGTTTCAGCGTTTTATCGGGGTTATTTCAGGGCTTTTCTGATCCCGGTTAAATAATGAACTCAAGTTTCGCACCCCAATATTGCTAAAAAAGCTTGTGTTTAGCAGGCTGAACCCCGTTTTAGTGAGTAACGGGGCCCCGATAACGAGATTTACGTTTTGCTCCAACAGGCACAACATTCAGGAATAATGTTGAGTTTTTAATCCCTGATCCCGCTGGAGGCGGGCAACCAATGACCATAGGTGCCATATGTCATTTTAATGCTGCAATACCTCTGCAAGTTGTCTTGACATATCAACTTTCTTGCCTTTCCCATTTTTGGGTTTCGTAACCCCACCCTGTGGGGTTATAATTATGTAAAACTTTTCATAAATATTGTTAAGTATACCTCATAATTTCCGATGCTTCAGGATAAATCCATACTGCCAATCATTTCTTTCAATTGACATAACCATCTAATATTATTTCAATTTAAATTGATGCCCATTACAACCATCTAATTTTGCACGATTTTTGCATTCAACAAATTAAGATATCTCAAATTTTATATTCGATATTAAATTAAAAGTTTCATAAGGATAGCGTACAAATGTTTAAGTTCATTAAGACAAAAAATCACAACATAATCGACTTGGCCCAGCGTAGACTTAAAGCAAAATTCATTTTAGGCGAATACCACAGTGTACAATTCGTTTTAAATGGAAGTGGTCTACCCTACCTGTTTAGATTACGATATAATACCTCAAATGGGCCATATGTTCTTGTAAAACAAGATTTCTCTGTGTTCAAAGAATTGAAAGTTGGTGATTTATTGGACATGGAATACAATCGGTCTGATTCATTTGGTGACGGCAAAACGTTTAAAACTCTAATAACTTCAAAAATTCCACATGATCATTATACGGGGTATTCTATTGTCGAGTTATCTATCATCAATAATTAAAAAGAGAAATAAGATTAAACTAAATTGTTCCTATGGTTAAGAATATAGAGAAGAATTCCTTAAGAGAAATTAGAGAGTCTTTATTGATAAGCAAGGCCGAGCTTTCCAAAAAGGCCGACATTTCACCGCGCACCATCACACGAATAGAGCGGGGCAAGCCATGCAGGATGGAAACAAAACGAAAGATTGTTTTAGCCTTAGGTTTAAAATTATCAGACAGGAACAAAGTTTTTCATTAAGTTAAAAAGTGATACCAAATTGTCAAAGAGCATAACCCCTGCCGGTTATTTCGTTAGGGGTTTATTTGTTTACCAGGTCGAGCCCGTGGGTTTATAAAAAACATCTTGACATATCACATTGTGGCATTATATCTTACCAAATAACATTATGGTTTTTTTTGATTTCCCCATAATGTTACTCCTTTCAATGACCCCTGAGGGTTTGTCTCTCTCTCAGGGGTCTTTTATTTTCCATGACAAGCCGAAAGCTCATCATAGTTTTTGTTCTTGCGCCCGCGCAGCATTTTTTGATTCATCAGATAACGGCTTCGGTTTGTCCGGTATGGGATTCTTGCGATAATAATCAACCTTTTTTATTGATTTAAATATATGAATATTATAAGAAATTATTATGGCAAGAAAACATATGACAACCAGTATTGATAATGACCTTCTAAAAGAAGTTAAAAAGCTCGCTATCGATTTAGAAAGACCTATAAATGATCTTATAGAAGAATCCTTCCGGGATCTTCTTGAAAAATACGAGAAGAAAGATAATAAATAACCCGTAACCGAGAGGTTGCCATGGACTAATTATCAAGACCCCATTTCCCATAGAGAGGGGGTGTTGTGTTTGCAAGAAAGGGGGATATTATGGAAGAACATAAACAACAACCTATTAATGATGATGTTGTAGAGGAACACGTCCAACAACCTATTGAGGATGATATTATTGAGGAACAAATCCAACGACGCATATCTGAAAAGAAAGAATCTTTTATTGACAGAATTAAAAAAAGCGGTCGTGTCATTGCCGAAAAAAGCGCTATAGCAAAAAACAGTATGGCGGAGAAATTCGCCAAGATTGATGCAGAAAATTGTACATTACAAGAGGCTATGGCAAAAATTGAAAAAGATGTTTTTGCCGGGACAAAGATTCTTGAAGTTTTGGAGGCAAGATTCATGGGATCTGCAAGAAAGCTTAGAGATCAAATCGCCAGAAAAACGGCAAAGACAATTTATGAAAGATGGGACAATGATCAGGAAAAAGAAGAAATGAAACAAGTCATTGAACTGGACTATGACGATGTTTAAATAAAAATATCAAAAAGACCGCAACGCAGCTGATGTGTAATATTGCCACCGTTTAATAATGAATCTGATCGACTAACATGATCCGGGACGATGTAGAGCTTTATATGTGTCGGTGAAAGAACATGATTTAACACTTATCACAAATATGATATCTGTATATCAATTATTGTTGTGAATGGTTTTGATACCGGCAAGAAGACAGAACATTTCATTTCGGTAATAAATTTTCAGTTTTGGGAATTATGACTAAGGAACACAATCGAAAATTAACACCAAAGTGATCATACCCCATGGAGTATAAAAATTTCCTTTTCCCACTTTTTATCTTTTAAATCTACTAATAAACAATACCTATAATTGACATTTATTCCTTCGTGAATATTTATATAATTATGATATTATTATTATTTCACAAATTCCAAGAAAGACAATTTATCCGGAGACAAAACGATGGAAATAATTAAAAAATATAGATTCTTAAGTGTTTTTTTAGTTGCCTTTGTTATCTCCAGTTGTGCTTCATGGCAAAAGAACTATGGAAAGCTCAGAATTTTACCTGAAAACCAGAATGAAGTGACCATTCAAGATTTAATAGACAAATGGGATGATTATAACATTTATTATTCCGACAATTATGAGGAATCCAACCGTTCGAACACCTCTGGGGATCATTTTCGATCCGAAAAATAATGATACAACGCTGGTGGGTGATCGGTTGTATAAGGTCAGGGATCAAAACGATTTGATAGAGATGACTAAATGGATTTATTTGACCACTCAGTATGAGCCCTGGCTAAACGAGATTTTAGGGCCGGATGGCAGGTTTTATGGATATCTTTATTACTCATATGGATTTGTAACCCTTAAAATGGTTGGTGATAATACGATGTATGTATTTAGTCTGGAGGATCCTCGAGAAGAGGGCCTTGGTGAAGATACCCATAATTAGATATGAAATCTCAATTCGGTACTTTTGATACCTGGTATTAAACACACGTATCATGTCTATAAAAAAAACGTGTGATACCGTTTTCCAATAAGGACAAATCCATTTGACGGGGTTTGCTTTTTTTGCATTTTTGAGGCAAACGCCATCATCTACTCGCAATTAACTCCTATAGTCCTATCAATAAAAACATAGCTTTTTACCACCATATATTGCATTATTTTTTACTTGACATACAATATATATTATTTTATGCAATATTTAAGGGTCAGTTAGTATAGCTCGACCTAAGAGATATGCTATACAACATTTCAGGAGACTATTGTACGTGGCAAGGGCCTCGTAGGATTGTCAACCTTTCTTCATAATTCTTCGAAAGGGCGATTCAGTTGAATCGCCCTTTTTCGTTAACACTCTATCAAACCCACTCTTTTTGCTTTTTTGTGGATTTTACGATATATGCAATCAACTCTAATTCACATTGGGTTGTGCTTATCAAAGAATCTATAGGTTTGATTTCGGGCGGAAACCCTCACTTTTTGATAATTCAATTGTAGGCACGAGGTCTGCACTTTTCGGTACCTAAACTTCTAAATACGTTGTTGATTCATTTCATTTATCTTTTTCAGACTTTACCGTATTACCTTCACATGACTTATCATTTATCTATTTTTTGTATAAATTAGTATAACAAAGCATAAAACCCATCAAAATATGAAATAAATTCCACGAAGAGAGTGGTATAAAATTACATATAGCTATGAAAATAAATGCCACAACTAATTGAATCTATTCGTTTTACTTGACATATCTACTTTTTTCTGCTTACCTAAAGATTCCCAAAAAACCTAAATTATACCAAGAAAAAGCCAAAATCCGAGAAATCGGCTGACGGAAAGCCGCGGGTCTGAATATTCGTGTTGAGTTTCCCTTAAGGTATATCTAATTCGGAATAGATAGCCGGGCTACCGAGTGTGACATCGTTAAGATCGCATCAGGTTTAGTTCGGTTTTTATTCTTTTTTAGGAGGTAGTAAGATGAATTATATATTCGTGTTTTTATGTATTATGATTATGTTTTTTGGAATTGTAGGCTGCCCTTCAAATGATGAGTTGACACCTAACTCTTCCCCATCGACTCTAGTTTCAAAATTGTCAACCGATACCACTTCAGATGGTGGTCCTTCCCCAGTTCCCGAGCCTGCGACACTGTTACTTCTTGGCTCTGGTTTGGTTGGTCTTGCGGTATTTGGGCGAAAAAGGTTTAAAAAATAAGTGGGCATGAGCCAAATATTGCCCGATAATGGCGGTCGGCGTTTAGGTATAGATAGACGTCAATACTCATATTATGCACATATTCCTGAACGAAGATCTGGCAAAGACAGGAGAAGCGGACTTGATAGAAGGCTAAAAACAAGGACATCAAAAGAATAAATGAAATTTTTAAAAGGCAGGGTCATTGATGACCCTGCCTTTTTTTAAATTGCAGGTCACCGCAATAGATCTACAATGGGAGACCCTCCCAGGCGCCTTGACCTAATGCTTGGGACTCGGCAGTCTATCCAGATCACCTTGATGGTGACTGATGAGGTAGGTCATCCAGTCAGGATCAATGTTCCTGATTAAAGGAGGATGGTATGAAAAAAATTGTATTGTGTGTGGTGCTGATATTATTATGCGTACCGGTAAGTAAATCCGAAACAGCGGGCAAAGCCAGTTTTGCCGATTACGATTTGCATACCCGCCTAAATGTATTTTTAAACGAGTACTGTCGGAGTTATGAGAAAAAGGACCTGGATAAATTCAGCACCTTTTTTGCCTTAAATGCCGTTGAAAAGGGAAAGCCGTTTAGATTTTGGAATTCTAAGTATCGTCAAAACTTTAATAGGATAGATTCAATAGAATATGACATCAAGCTTGAACGCTATGCCACTCATGAAAAAACCAGACTTGTTAAAATCGAAGGAATTTTTTATGTCAGGACCAGGTTGGTCGGCAGTAAAAAATGGCGAAAAAACAGCGGCCAGATTTTCATGGTGCTGGAAGCGGATGGAAATTCGTTTAAGGTAAAGCAGTTGGATTATTAATTGACCTATTCATACCCAACAATTTTTAATACTCCGGATTGTTCAATCGATTTCGCTTTGAAACCTTCGATTCGAAACTTTTGATTTCTGCTGTAGAACACACGTATCATGTCAATAAAAAATCGTGTGATATCTACTCTCAAAAAGGGAAAATCCGTTTTACGGGGTTTTCCTATTTCATTTTTTCGCCGAAAAAAGGAATTATCAGGAATCGTTATCTTCATCACCCTTCCTGGGCGGCTGCAACGTCGAGTTTAAAAATCATCACAAAAAATATTGCAATCATGCCAGCGGCCCCCATCCATCCAATGCCTTTCACACTACCGGACCGGCCGGCAGAATCTGCAAGGAACTCGGTGGTGGTAAAACTTTTATAAATATCATATACAGGATCCAGATTCACTGCTTTTTTCAAATCGGCCTCGGCCTGTTCGTTCTCCCCTAATTCTGTGTATGCCTTAGCTCTCGTCGAATAAGCCTTGCCGATGGTCCGTTTATTGCCACCGATTTCGATTGCTCGGGTGGCATCCTGAACTGCAAGATTCAACATGGCCATAAGACGATACGTTTCTGCGCGATAACCATAAGGTTCAGCGAGTTCAGGTTTCAATTCAATGGCTCGAGTCAAATTGGATGCCGCTGAAGCAAAATCATTCTTTTTAAAATATGCCACTCCCAGCATGGTGTAGCCCATTGCATTGTCAGGGTTCAACTTGGTAACTCTCAGAAAATCAAGAATCACTTCAGTGTAATGTTTCTGAAAATAGTAGAGCATCCCCCGTTCTTCATAGGCGGCAGACAACGCAGGATTCAATTCAATGGCCCTGGTAAAATAGTTGATCTTTGTGTTCGCCATAGTGCTGTCCAGACCGAGGTTATAAAAATGTGCGGCATCATACCCCCAGGCCGGCAGGGCGATAAAACACATTAAAACAATAATAGACGCTAATAATTTTTTCATGCTTCAACCTCTATCTTTCCTAATGCAAATATCAGTCAATTGTTTTCATCTAAATTACGAGGATGTTGCCTCAAGAATATTTTCTGATGGTTATTCTGACACAAAGTGGTACTTTTTAGGGGGCTTGTCAACATATCTATGAAAAATTGTTGTGATATCGTTTTTCAATAAGGCAAATCCTTTCTCGGAATTTACCTTTTTTTGCAATTTTGTAAAAAATGGGATATATGCACTGGAAATTGAGGTGTTAGAACCTGTTATGATTTCGGATGTTCAGATGATATGCGGCTGGTTGTGGAGATTTGCCTTCACCCCCCCGGACGCCGTGCTGATGCAAAACAAGCTGCACCAAGAGAATTTTAAGCCTATGATTTTCCTTAAGAAATACTTCATTGCGTTTCTTTTTTCGTTACTGTCAGGATGTGCAGCTATTGCCCTTACGGGTGCGGGAGCCGGGATAAGCTACACCCTTAGCAATGTAGCTTACAGGTCTTTCAGTTCTCCTGTGGATCGGGTTCACCATGCTACCATTGCTGCTTTGAAAAAAATGGACATTAAGATTATTGATGACAGCAAGTCAGAAGATGGTAGAACCATAACCGCAGCTACAAAGGAACTTGACATCGTCATCAATTTAGAAAAAGTAACGTTAAAAACGACACAGATCAAAGTTGATGCCAGGAAAAGAGTCGTTTTGAAGGACAAGGCAACAGCTGCAGAGATCATCAATCAGGTGGGAAAAATCCTGGGAGAATAAAATCTCCATTCAAAACATCTGCAATCCATCTCGACTGGATTTGCTTGACCTAACACCAGAAAAATATGATATTTGTATATCAATTCTTGTTTTAAGAGGAAATATGATGACTAATAAAATAAATGAACTGAAGAGGGCATTAGAACTTGATAGAGATGGTGATTGGGATAGTGCACATAAAATTGTACAGCGTATTGAATCGATGGATTCTTATTGGATTCATGCATACTTGCATAGAAAAGAAGGGGCTTTAGGTAATTCCAACTACTGGTATAACAGAGCCAAAAAGACAATGCCTGAATATGATTTAGATCAAGAATGGAATGAGTTGTATGAATATATCATGTCAAAGTGAAAGATACACTTACGATGCACCTGACATGCCGACAGCTTAGCTATTCACTAATAATAAGAAATCTTCAAAAAGTTGTGTGTGAGGATATATATGAAATGTGATCGGGATCGGTCTTGGCCCATCACGGGTATGCCAAGCAAGGCCGCCCGGGGGCTGCTTTAAAATCTTTCATATAAATAGGAGCATCAGATGTTTCAAATAAATAGATCAGTTGCCATCATAAAACCCAAGCAACCATTTGTAGACTGGGCTAATTCTGTAGTGGATGCAGGTGATCAATATTCCATCCATGACTTTAGCACCGATTGCAGTGTGATCCTGCTGCCTGTAGTAGATTCAGATGAACATGCAGAAGCTTTCATAAAAGATATATTCCAAGATCTATTTGAATTAGAGCTTTCAAGTTGGATTGTTGTTGATGAAATGTGGCCTGAAAACATAACCTATAAAATGTTTCTGGAATGGTTTGCAGTTGAGTTTCATTCTATGGTCTTTGATTCTCTTAAAGATGATATTGAGAAAGATCCTTATGGTTATTGATTATCAGTGACTAAGATGATTTGACAAATGCCACAAATAGGATTCACTTAACCTGACACCCGCAAAATATGATATCTGTATATCAATTTTTGTTGTGAGTGTTTTAGATACTGGTAATTAGATATCCCAAAATTGATCACGGTTAGAAATACGTCGGTAGAGTTGATATCAATGGAGACCTTTATAAAAATTTTGCCCATTATCGTTGTCGTCCTTGTTGTTTTTCTTGTTAGGGAAGGTTTCTCGTTTTACAGGTATCTGAAAAATTGCCAACTTCATGAAGCAGCCAAGACCGACAATATCGATAAGGTTCGAAAGCTCCTTAAAGAGGGACACCCTGTGAACGCCTTGGACTCACGGTTTGGTTTGACGCCGCTGCATTTTGCCGTTCGAAACGGCCGTGTAGAGATCGCCCAATTGCTCATTGAAAATGGCGCAAGTCTCACCCAACCATCTCCCCAAGGTATAACACCTCTTGATTGGACTTCAGAGTACCTTGACCCCAACCAGCGCAACTCGCTGTTGCGTTTTGCCTCTGGTGATAAAGACACCGATGATGTTCAGGACCAAAAGCCACAAATCTAACAGCGACACTATTTTCCCAAAATATTGTGTATATATTTTAATCAATATATAATTATAAGAATGTTACAAGTGATGTTACTCCATACCCCGCATTGGGTGCATATCGGGTGCATTTTACCTTGACGATTCATTATGATTTGTTACAATCCATTAGACTCAAACTCCTAAGTATGGTATAATAATTTGATATCACTATATAACATCACTAACATCTTATTTGTGTGCATTGGCAATATTTGCCGAAGTCCTTTTGCCCAGGGGCTTTTTACAAAACTGGTGCATCAAGAAGGGCACAAAGGCTTTCATGCAGAATCTGGGGGCCTGCTTGCTCTTCCGGGAAATTCTGTCACTTTCCTTGCACAAAAGGTCGCTGCAGAGCACGGTGTTGACCTGGCCGGACATCAGGCAAAATGTTTATCTCAAGAACTGGTGGCCTGGGCCGAGCTGATTTTGGTAATGGAAAAATCCCACAAGGATGAACTCCTCGCTGACTTCCCCGACGCAACAGACAAGACGTTTTTAATACGTCGTTTTGCCCGCTTTGGCTCCCGAAGCAGGGGTATTGCAGACCCATACGGGCTTCAATACGACGCATACCGCTTTTGTTATCTCGATATCGAGGATGCAGTTTCGGGGCTTGTGGAATTTTTAATAAAAAAGACAAAAGACCTTTGAAAACCTTGCATAATAATCAGCCCAATTCCGTGATTCCAAAGAAAGCCTACCGCAATCAACCCATCGCCGGATCGCTTTTCGTACTGGGTGCTTCGTTTATGTTCGCCATGGTGGGGACACTGGTGAAAGTGGTTTCCACGTCGCTTAACAACGAGATGGTCGTTTTCTCTCGAAACGTCTGCTCCCTCATATTTATTTTGCCATGGCTTGCTTACAGCCGACCCTCCGGCGGCATAAAGACAAGCTGCCTTCGACTCCATTTGCTGCGAAGCGCGGCAGGTTTGGGAGCGATGTATTGTTTTTTCTATGCCATCGCTCAACTGCGACTCTCAGAAGCCTTCTTGCTTTCTTCCACGTCGCCGCTTTTTATTCCATTGATTGCATATGTGTGGATGCGCGAGCAGGTAACATACAGCGCCAGAGGGGCCATCATTGCCGGATTTATCGGTATTGTTCTGATTCTCAAGCCCGGATTTGGAATATTTCGACCGGCGATGCTCGTGGCTTTGGCGGCGGGTGTTCTGGCCGCACTGGCAATGGCAAGCATTCGCCGTATGTCTTTTTCGGAGCCGGCGATTCGGATCGTGTTTTACTTCACGATTTTTTCAACAGTGATTTCGGCGGGCCCCTTGTTCTGGTCGTGGCGGTCGCCTTTACCCGAGATATGGTGGCTGCTGATCCTCATCGGATTGCTGGCCGCTGTGGGACAATTTTTCTTGACCAAAGGGTACAGCATGGCACCGGCGGCTCAGGTGAGCCCGTTAACTTATGGAAATGTCGTATTCGCGACCATCATTGGTTGGATATACTGGGGGGAAACAATGGATCTGCTGACATGGGCCGGGGCCCTTTTGGTCTGCATGGCCGGCATTATTACCACCCGACGAACCGAAGCACACGTGCTTGTGGACGCAGCAGTAGGAAAAACCCCTGAGTCGGAAGGTAAGAAAACAAGTATATGAGAAAGTAGGAAGATTAGCAAGGATCAAGGATTAGGGATTAAGGGATAAAGAACAAAACGGATTTAACCGGGGAACCTTGAACCCAGAACTCCGAGCTCAGAACTCTAAACGCTGAACTCATATGGCAAATGACGTGACAAGAGAAAATCAGATGTTAGACTTTACGGCCATGGCGGTTCTGGTTGTGCTGTGTGTCAGTTGGGGACTGCAGCAGGTGGCCATCAAGGTTGCCATCTGCGGTATCCCGCCACTGATGCAATCGGGTATTCGGTCCGTGGGCGCCACGATCCTGATCTGGATTTGGATGACCGTGCGCCGGGAGCCCTTGCTGGAGAGAGACGGTACGCTGTGGTGGGGAATCGCGGCAGGTCTTCTTTTTGCCGGAGAGTTCATTCTGATCTACTGGGGCCTGGAATATACCAATGCTTCACGTGCGGTCATCTTTCTCTACATGTCGCCGTTTGTCGTGGCCCTGGGGGCCCAGCTTTTTATTCCCGGCGAACACCTCCGGATGATTCAAGTCCTTGGTTTGTGCTGTGCCTTTGTGGGTATCGTTGTTGCGTTTGAAGAGTCGCTGAGATTTCCCACCCGCCGAATGCTCATCGGTGACAGTATGCTGGCAGGAGCGGCGATATTGTGGGGGGCAACCACAGTTATGATCAAGGCTTGTCCTCTATCGAGGATCAAGCCGAGCAAAACCCTGCTGTATCAGCTTGCCGTTTCTGCGGTGGTCCTGCCCCTGGGATCCCTGATAAAGGGTGAACCCGGTATTTTTCTCATGACCCCCCTGATTGCCGCCAGCCTTGTCTACCAGACGGTTTGGGTGGCGTTTGTCACCTACCTGGCCTGGTTTTGGCTCATCCGCCACTATCCCCCTTCGCGCCTTGCATCCTTTACCTTTCTCACGCCGCTTTTCGGCGTCCTTGCAGGGGGGCTGCTGCTCAGCGAGCCCATTACAGGTGGTCTGTTGCTGGCCCTGGTTATGGTGGGAGTGGGCATCTACCTGGTGAACCGACCGAATACCGAAAAATTTGAACGATGAGGGTCATCTCAAAAAAAGTTGGTGATCCTAAAATGATTCGAGGATTCATTGAGTCAAGGTTCCCCGTCAAAATGCCCGCCGGGACAGGCAGGGTTCAAGTGAAATGCTTAAAAACTGTAAAGAGCTAAAAGCATGGCAAAGGTCCTACCAGCTTTGTTTAGAAATTTACAGAATAACAAAAGGATGTCCTGACGAAGAAAAATATGGCCCGACATCGCCATTACGGAGGGCGGCAGTCTCTGTTCCTGCTAATGCCTGCCTGTTAAATAGCTTGAGGAATATATAGGTATTATACATATGTTCTCTATAGTAAAAAAGACGGTAATTTTTATACCGGTTTCACACAAGACCTCAAGCTAAGATTTGATCAACACAATAAAGGCTGGGTCGAATCAACAAGGGACAGGAGACCGTTCGAGTTGATATATTATGAAATTAGAAAACAAACACTCGACCGTTTGAATCCTCGAACCCTGTAGTTTAAACCCTGTCCCCGCCGGTCGAAGAACCCTCTTGCGGTGAGGCGGGCAAGACCTGACACCCGACAACGGTTATCATTCTTGACAAATATATTTTTAGGCGTAAAGTGAGTATAGATTTCCAAGAGCCCTGAACCTTTTATGGAGGCAATCATGGAACTTCGCATTCTCGGTACTTCCGATATCAAAATATCCCCGATCATTATGGGAACATGGCAAGCCGGCAAGGACATGTGGGTGGGCATCGATGATACTGAAACGACACAGGCGATAAAAGCGGCATATGATGCGGGTATCACGACATTCGATACGGCCGAGGTTTATGGTAGCGGCCATTCAGAAACAATCGTCGGAAATGCCCTTCAGGATGTGCGTGACAGGGTTGTGATCGCCACCAAGGTATTTTCAAATCATCTGAAATACAAACAGGTCATCGATGCATGTCATGGATCTTTAACAAATCTTAATACCGACTATATAGACCTTTATCAGATCCATTGGCCGCCGGGCTCCTTTGGTGGCAAAAAAGTTCCTCTGGAAGAAACCATGCGCGCCATGACCGACTTGAAAGCACAGGGTAAAATTCGCGCCATCGGTGTTTCCAATTTCTCCAGATCGCAGCTGAAAGAGGCTGCAACATACGGAAGAATCGACAGCCTCCAGCCGCCCTATTCATTGTTTTGGCGAAAGGTTGAGACAGATGCCATGCCGTATTGTCTTGAGAACAATATCACTTTGCTTGCCTATTCTTCCATGGCCCAGGGGTTGTTGACCGGGAAATTCGGCCCGGACCATACATTTGCCAAAGGTGACCACCGTTTCAGAAACAAACTGTTTCAGCCGGAAAATTATGAGCGGGTCCAAAAGGCATTGGAAAGACTCCGTCCTATTGCAACGGCGAATCATATCACTCTGGCGCAACTGGCCCTGGCTTGGGTCATTTCTCAACCCGGAACATGTGCCATCGCCGGTGCCCGCAACTCCGAACAGGCCGTTCAAAATGCCGCGGCTGCATATGCTCGCTTGTCTGAAGAAGATCTGAAGGCCATTAATGACACCGGAAAAATGGTTACCGACCCATTGGATGATGATCCGGTGATGTGGGAATGGTAGGAGTCTTTGTGTTTTTAGACCCTAGTTAAATACGTTTCACTATTGCTATCGCAAATTGAACAGGGCAGGCAAGGATTCAAAAGTTCAAGTGAGATACTTAGGAACTATAAAGAGCTAAAAGTATGGCAAAAGTCCTACCAGCTTTGTTTAGAAAATTACAGAAGAACAAAAGGATGTCCTGACGAAGAAAAGTATGGGCTGACATCGAAATTAAGGAGGGCGGCAGTCTCTGTTCCAAGTAATATATCAGAGGAATGCAGAAGAAAAACAACCCCTGAATATGTTCAGTTTTTATGCATAGCGCATGGTTCAATTTGTGAGATAGAAACCCAAATGTTGCTATCTGGTGACTTGGGGTTATTGAGACTGGAAAATTAGAGATGCTTAATGAAGGGATAAGAAAGGTTGAGAAAATACTCAAATTCTAGATAAAATCATTAGAAAACAAACCCTCGACCGCTTGAATCCTCGAACCTTGTTGTTTAAACCCTGACCCTCGATGAAAACTTTTTTAAAAGATGAAATATTGCAATCAATGCGGTTCAAACCTGGCATATCGCATCCCTGAGGACGACGATCGGTCGCGTTTTATCTGCGATGCCTGCCAGACCATCCATTATCAAAACCCCAAGTTGGTTGTGGGCTGTATTCCCACATGGAAAGACCATATTTTATTATGTCGGCGTTCCATCGAGCCGCGTTACGGCAAGTGGACGATTCCGGCAGGATTTTTTGAACAAGGCGAGACAGTTGAAGCGGGGGCAAAACGGGAACTCTATGAGGAGGCCCGTGCATCCGTCGAATTTCTCGAACCCTATGCCCTCTACAATCTTCCCTTTATCAGCCAGGTCTATCTGATATTTCGAGGTCCATTGAAGAATAAAAAGTTTCGAGCAGGGTACGAGAGCCTGGAGACCCTGCTGTTCAAGGAACATGAGATTCCCTGGGATGATCTGGCGTTTACCGTGGTAAGGGAAGTCCTCCGCAAATATTACAAGGATTTTTTAAAAGGTGCCTTTCCCTTTTACATAGATGATATCCTGCCGGATGCGATTAAGTCAATATAGTCAGCGACGTTTTCTAAGAATGAATGAGCGGTCAAAAAGCAAAATTGCATAACCGTCCGGTTTCATGATAGCGTGAGGCACGTTCTGCACGAACGTCCGCAAGATCTAACTGAATCAACGATTTAAACCGTATAGGGAGGTTATCATGCTGTGTAGTTTTTCAACATTGGATAATGCCAACCTGGAAGCCATTCAGGCTCTGGAAAAAGAACTTGGCAAGATGTTGTTGTCTTTTTCCTGTCATGATATTGAGCCGGCAGTCATCGACGATGAAACGCTTTCAAAAATCGGTGAGCTGGAACAAAAGCTCGGTGTCGTTTTGGTCGCCGTCAAATAGAAAACAAACCAAAAAATTGTAAATGTTCACGGGGTGTGCTTCCCTATGTAACGATATTGGCAGGGTGGCTTTGTCATTTCCATGACTAGCAGTGGGGGAGACCGCGGATCCCGCATGGTTTTCGCGGGAGAACGCAAAGGGGACAGGAATGCCCCCGATGCTAAATCACTGAAATGACCAGACACGTAAACGCCGGAGTGAAGAGGGGGAATACACCTTCTGAACACGCATAAAAAACTATTTTATTGTGAAACATATTACATAAAATTGTAAATCAATTCAGATGGTAGCCGAGGACAACACCCTGGCTGAAACGGCTCATTAGTCGACAACCAACATTATTTTCTCACTGGCGTTTCGTCTATGCGTGGGCTAGACGATAGGAGCCGGATGAACCGAGAGGTCCACGTCCGTGTCTGTGATAGGCTGAGGGGGAAGTTCCCTTGGACTACTCGACTCAACGATAGTTGAGAAGCGTCAATTATAATAACTATATAGCGACAATAACATCCACAATTTTATGCAAGTATGGATAAAGACATCTTATTGACAATACGATCGGAGTTCTATATATGACTGCTAATTATTCAAATTCAATAGAGAACTTCTTTCAAATACTGAACGGCATCATATATTGTTATTTACCGGTTACCTTGAATAAATTGATTTCTTCGATTAGGCAGCACTTAAAAAGCAAGTTATTATAAATTAAGTTGTGGTAGGGGTAAAATTTTGAGTTTCCAGAAGGTTAAAGTGAATTTACAATTCTTATTAAGAAAAGGTAGGTGTGATGAATAGAAAGCAGAAGTGGTTACCACTAATACTTTTAGTGTTTTTCATTTTGGGTGGAATCTCGTTTGCATTCCAAAACGAACCTGATGGTTTTCAAGGAATAAAGTGGGGTACAATAATTACAAAAGATACCGAAGGTTTTTATCCAAAAATAATATATGAACCTAATTATACCGTTTTGGGGAGCAAAGTAAATAAACCTAATATTGTCTATAACAACAAGAAAATAGACCTCGTAAGCCCCTCTTCTTTCCATTATATATGCTACGAAAACAAGTTTATGATGTTACGCTTGAAATTTAAGGCCTCAAACTTCTACGAAGCAGAAGAAATATTAACAGGTATTTATGGTAAGCCAACTATGACAAAGAATCCTACTGTTGATTTAGATAATTTACCAATAGTTCGTAAATGGATAGGGGATACTACGACAATAAAGATGAAAACTAATAGAGAGAATATAAAAAAGAACGGTAATAGTGATATATTGATCTATTCTACCAAAATTTATGAAGAATATATTCAGTTTCGTACGGAATCGCAATAGAAAGAAGAGTTACAATCGTTTTGGTGGAAAGTTCTTTAGAATTTCCTGTACCGCTTCGTTAATTAATTTCTCTTTTTTTTCCGGAGTATCTACATTTTGAACCTCAGCTTTAGCTACTCCTCGCCAAATCATTTTTTTCGATATAGCATCTACAAAATCAAGAATGAGCGATCCTTCTTCGTGTTCATATGTAGAAACCCCAGGCCCCCCGGTCAAATACATTCCAGAATCGACCATAACCGTATCCCCACTCTTCGACTTTAATTTTATCCTTTCTCCCATGATGTTCAGCAATTAAAAAGTCCGGATTATTTGAAGTCATCATTAACCCTTTTGCTTGAAGTTCATCATTAACCGCTTTTTTTACACGTTCAACAATATTGCTGTCTATGTCGGCTTTTTCAGGTACGGTCATCCAGTCATAGGTCTTAAGACTTTCGAAATCAGCTTGTTTATCGTAGTCATACTTTACACCATAGATCGTGGAACAACTGACGGTAAAACACATAAAGAGTAAAACAAAAACTGTATTAATAACTTTCATTTTTAATTCCTCCGTTAGGAGTGTTAAAATTTGATCACAAAAACACGGTGATACCTTACCAATATAAGAGCTATAGCCATCGTTTTGTTATCTTGCCAAAAGCGCAACCTGAAGCCAATTCTTACTAATTACATAATCCTATTTCCTTTAAAATAAAAAGCCAAGCCACCCTTATATGGCAACTCGGCTATCTCTCTGCTCAATAGTATATCAGCGTAATGAGAGTCGTGGTTTTCCGTCACCCGATTTTTCGGGTTTTGGTTTATTCTTGGATGGGTAAATATACTTACCCGTATTTTATGTAATTTGAATTTTTTGAATCGTCAATGAGGATTTTTGGAGGGATATTATGGGTACTCGAACTAATCCCTGACTTTGCGTTATCTTGCCATAAACACAACTATGACTTTACTTATGATGTCATATTTTTCTGGTGTTGGGAAATAAATGACCCCTGATAGACTCCCAGCTCTCAGGGGCCAGATAGAGGAGGACATTATGGGGAGATCAAAAAAACCATAATGTTGAACAACAAGATACAAAACCACAATGTAGTATGTCAATAGGGGGTATGCTTCATTTTCGTAGGGATATATCCTACAAAATAGGGATTATCCCTGCACTCAACCCCGGATAGCTTGACAAAGCGAAATCGGCTATCCTGGAAAGCACACACAACCATTTACCGCAAGACCGATCTTTTAGACTTACGGTAAATGATTATAACTAAGGCCACATAAACAATTGTAAGGCCTAAAATTAAATACATTAGCATATCATTCCTCCTATTAAAGATATCGGCAAATGTACTCAAAACCTTAACCCACGGGATAGGCGCTGTAGGTTGAAGAGGAAATTGAGGAAGATTGACACTAACCGAACAGGATGGGCTTTCGGGGTTGTCCTGGATATGGCATAAAAAAGCCTGGGTCGTATTGAGGCATTATTAGGCTACATCTTCTCGCACAAGTATCAGGTTACGACCCAGGTTGTTAAGGCAATTATATTATCACAATTCATTTTTCAAGCTTTTTTTCAGAATGATTTTAAACAGGCATGGGTATGAAAAAGCCCTTGGAAAGCAGGAGTGTTTCCAAGGGCCTGTGCGAGGAGATGTAGCAATACACATAGTATTATATATTTAAAGCTCAACCGTGTCAATACTGGATTATAGTGTATAAATTACGGATATAAAATACCCATCCATTAACGGTCAGACCGATTTTCAGACTTTAGGTAATAAATTATAACTGTGACAGCATAAACAACGGTGGTGCCTAAAACTAAATACTTTGTTATCATGTCATTTCTCCTATTGAATATATCGGCAAATGTACTCAAAACTTTAAACCCACTCAGCTCTTTATATTTCGACGATCTCCTTCTGATGATTACCAATGCTTGCATCTGATATCAGACACTTACAAGTTTTTTAAACTTCTTATATAAAAAAGATATTATTTAACTTTAACAATATCCCTAATAATATTTAAATTTGTAATAAATATATTGGCCACTACATGGAACAGATCAAAAACGATTTTAGCCTGAGGCAGTTTTTTTTAACGGCCTTGATAAACGGGTCCCACATATCCATGACCACTGCCTCGATACCGTTACGCTGTTTGGCATTTAATTTGATTGAAAAACCTCTCCAAGGTTTTGGATTTACGGTCTTTGCCGACAAAAACCACGCGGCCGCTGACATAATCCAGTACGATGGTCAGATACCGGTGACCCTTTCGTGATGGATATTTCGTCCACGGCCAAAATACGCAAGCCCTGGTAGTCGGGTTGTCCGTAATCGCGTTCCAGATATAATTTGTCGATGTTTTTGACTGTTTTCCAATCCAGACCCAAGTGTCGAGCCACATCGGATACGGTCATCAACTGGCATAACTGATAGACATAAAGAGCCAATCGAGTTGTCACCCGAAGATAAGGGTGAAAAAGCTCCAAATCCTCGATATGGATGCCTTGACAGTGAGCACAAAACACTTTGCGGTATTTGCAGGTGATCCACAACCTGGCGGTAGCCAGGTTCAGATCCCGAATCTTGCGCCGGGTCCAGCTGTGAATACCGGAAGCCTTTTTGCCGCATCCATGGCATATGGGTTGGAATCGCTTGTCGGGCTGTACATGGATGTGAGCTGCGGTGGCTTCGGGTGTAACCGTTTGATTTACAATTTTGATTCGACGAAAGGGGAAATATGGTGCTATACTGAGTAGCGGACATCGCAGGCCTCCTTTGGATAGGGTTTTTCTTGGTCGTTAAACCATATACCTTCAGGAGTTACCGGATGTCCATTCTTAACCATAAGGGAGGTGTCAATGAACGTACTCATTAAGGATTTTCCAAACGATCTGCACAGAGAAATGAAGATTCAGGCATCGGTTGAGCGTATCTCGATGAAAGAGTTAGTTATCCGAGCGGTGAGGGATTACCTGAAGAAAAAGAAAAAGTGAGGAGGCTATGGTATTCAAAAAACTAAAACGGATGTTGGGTCCTCAAAAGAAACCGAAGAAACCAGTTTCTGAAGAGATAAAGTTGATACCAATGAAAGAAATTTATGGGGATCCGAGAGATAAAGATTATGTCAAAAAGTTCAAAACAAAGGCTTTAGGAGTAACATTTAAAAACATAGATGGAAGTAGCAGACAGGAAGCTATCAAAAAACTTAAAGTAGGCCCAAAAGTCCGTCTGATATGGAATAAAAACAATCCTAAAGATTCAAATGCCATTATGCTTTTTCCAAGTGGTAAAGGAAATGTAGCTATGGAAACTTGTTTTGGACATTTAAACGCTAGTTTAGCTGCTGATGTTGTACATTGGGCAGATAAAAAAGAAATGGCGTTATATGCTGAAGTTGAAGGAGTTCTATCTGGAACAAAAGAATTACCGACATTGGGATGCTTGATTGAAATTACTACTTATCATGATTCCTAAAGATAACATGAAAGGGGGGAATGATTATGGGAGTAAGAGTCAGACAAAAAACTAAAGGGAAGGGGAATCCGTGGTGGGTGTTCATATCCCACAATGGGAAAGGACTTATAGAAAGGTGGGCGATAAGAAAGCAGCCGAGGCCGTCGCCAGTAGAATCCGGGCAAAGCTCGAATTGGGGAGTTGGGTTTTGAGGATAAGAAGCCAGCGCTTTCTTTCAAAGAACATGCAAAAATATGGATTTCATTATCTCACGACTGGAAAGAGTCAACACGCTAAAGTTATTTAGAAAACTTGAATAATCACATCTTGACGAACAACACAAAAACGAGATGCCTTGAAGAAAGGGAAACCTATTTCCGATTTTGTATTTGCCGGAACAAGGAGTGAACTGCTTAACAGAAACTCATTTAAATACGCCTTAGATCGTTGCACAGAGAAAGTATGGTTGCATCAAATTCGCATACATAGCCTGAGACATTCATATGCTACCATCAGATTAATGAAAGGCCATAATGTGGGGGATGTGAGTTACCAGTTAGGCCACAGCAGTATAAAAATAACCTATGATGTATATGCTCAATGGATGCCCGGACAGTTTAAATCGGAAGTTGATGAGCTTGACACCCCGTCCCCAGATGCACCCCAGATGCACCCGCAAACGGCCCCAAAACAATATTCATAAAGATTTCAATAGTTTTTAGTGAATGTTGTCAAACAGCAGATTAGCAGTCAAGCTTTTTAAATTTGACATGTCACAAAGTGGTATTATTCTATATTGAAATTCAAAACCGCTGTCCTTTAAACTAACAGCAACCTACTTTATATTCACTTTTAACAAAGGGAGGACCATGACTATGGAACGATACTTTATTGATTACAGCGACTACCCTAGTGATGCTAAGTGTACTTTAGCTCTTTCGGCTGACACAAGGGACGAGCTATTGGAAGCTGTTGTTCAGCATGCAACAGAAGTTCATGGGAGCGAAGACACTCCTAAATTTAGAGACATGATTGTGAAGGGAATTCAAGATATGACGCCCCCCTTCTCAGTGTCATAGCTGTTGATTTTCTGCAAACAATAGCATTCTATGCACAAAATGTGAAATGAGTCGCATAACAATTGCACCTACTCGAAAAATTAAAGCCAACCAAAAGATATAATGGTTGGCTTTTTTAATCGAAAATTTACGATTACAACCGAGTGATCACAAACTTTGAGTACTCATTTTAGGCTTAAAATTCCTTCCAAATGTAATAGCAAAAACAAATTTAAAGTTGAGGGCTTCATACAGAAATCATTATCATACAAGGGAGTCTGAATTGAAGATTTAAGGTAGAAGTCTGAGTCTTTAGTTTAAAGATGGGTAACTGTTTTAAAATTGTTGGTCTAAAATTTTTCTTATTTCCAATGACAGAAATTTAATATCGAATGGTTTCTGAATAAATCCATCACAACCGCGAGATAATATCTTGCTTGCCTGGCCATCGATGCTATACCCACTTGAAAGAAGAACCTTTATGTTAGGATTGACATCTCTAAGCTTGTCATAGATATCTCCACCACCCATCTCCGGCATGACCATGTCCAGGATGACCATATCGATCTTTTTTTGATTAATTTTGTAAATTTCTATAGCCTCTTTTCCGCTCTTTGCAGTTAAGACTTGATAACCTAATTTTTCTAAAACATCACGGCCAACATCTATTATCATTTCCTCATCATCCACAAGCAGAACTGTCTCTGTACCCGTTAATATTTCTTTTTGTAGCATCTTTTCTTTAACTATCTTTTTATCAGATGCCGGCAGGAAAATGTTGAACGTCGTCCCTTTACCTTCTCTACTGTATACATTGATAATGCCGCCATGACTTTTGATAATTCCATAAGCCGAGGCAAGCCCCAACCCCGTACCCCTACTCACCTCTTTGGTGGTAAAAAACGGATCAAATATTCTATGTTGAATGGTTTCATCAATACCAATACCGGTATCTGTAACAGAAATTTTTACATACCTGCCAGATTTCACTCCATATGGTTTAACATCGTTATCATTTAAAATAACATTTTCTGTTTGAAGATAAAGCTCTCCAGTTCCAGACATGGCTTGCCATGCATTGACATAGAGGTTTAAAATGACCTGTTCAATCTGAGACGGGTCTACTTCTACTGCCCAGATGTCTGCTTGACTTTTTTTGTGTATGGTAATCTCTTTTTTAGTTCTGCCAAACATATCTGAGCTTTTATTGATAATTTCGTTCATGTCAGTCGGTTTGACTTCATATTTGCCGCTTCTGGCAAAGCCCAGGAGTTGTTTGGTAAGATTTGCCGCATTCTTTATATAATCCTCTATTCTATTGAGGTATTCAAAATTGGGGTGATTAGAATCGATGTCAAATGATAATAGTGACGTACATCCTTGAATGCCCATTAACATATTATTAAAGTCGTGAGCAATGCCTCCGGCCAGTGTGCCAACGGCCTCCATTTTCATGGCTTGTTGAAGTTGATTTTCCAGCTTTTTCTGTTCACTGATATCTCTTAAATTTATGACACTGCCCATAGGGTCTCCATCCTCACCCAAATAAATGGCTCCGCTTATACTCACAGGAATAATGCTTCCTTCTTTTGTGTAACGGCGAGTTTCAATGCCCGAAAAGTTTTCTCCGGATAATACTTTATTGATCATCATTTTGGTTTCCGGCCAAGTTTCCGTTGGCACAAAAACATCCATTGATTTGCCAAAACATTCCTCTAATGTCCATCCAAAAACATTTGTGAAGGCTATATTAAAGTAGGTTACTTTACCCTCCATATCGTAAACGACAACAGGGTCAGGATTTGCTTCCAGAACGATACGATATTTTTCTTCACTTTGTGTCAAGGCATCCTCAATACGCTTACGTTCAGTGATATCTCTAGCAACTGAAATCATGGCAACAACGTTTCCTTCACGAATTAAAGGGGCGGCACTGACTTCACCGAACTTCTTCGTTCCATCCCTGGAAATAAATTCGTATTGAGACAGAGGAATCCGTTCTCCTGAAAGGACTTTCATCATATCAGAAAAGGCTTTATCCAATGAATCCGGGTCAAGGACATTCAAATCCTGTATGGGATTTCCGATCATTTCCTCGGGTTTGTATCCCAGTATCCTTTCTACAGAAGGAGATATATTTATAATCTTAAAATCAGGATCTATTGAGAATATAACGTCAGATATATTTTCAAAGTATAGGCGGTGTCGTTCCTCACTCTGTTGCAACGCTTTTTCTGCCTGTTTACGTTCGGTGATGTCTCGAAAACTCCATACACGTCCGGCAATTTTATCCTTTCGCATCAACGGACAAGAATAGCGTTCTAAAATCTGTCCGTTTTTAAAGTAGATCGTATCAAAATCTTCATCTGTTGAATTGTATAGTTCCTGAACTTTTGAGAGAAATGCCTCAGGATATAACAACTGATCTAAAACATAGCTGAGCAAGTTTTTATCATCCCTGGTTTCGATAAGTTCATTTGGAATATTCCATATCTGTGAAAATCGATTGTTGACATGACTGATTTTATCGTTTTTATCCACAACAAGAATTCCATCTGCAGTTGATTCTATTGTTTCTTTTAGAAGCTCCTCGTTTTCCCGAAGCGCACGCTCAAGAGAATTCTGTTCAAGTGACTTTTTCTCTAATTCTTTAACCCTTTGCTCCAATTCTTCATAGGTCGGTTTATCGGCCATTAATTTATCCCCCAATCGCTTTTAAATCAAAAAAGGCCCATAACATGGTATCGTTGAATACCGTATATGAGCCTTATTGCCTCACATAGGGTTACCCCCCTTATAATTATTATCGTTTATGCTGATTTATTATTTTTAAGGGTATTATACATCGGTCGGCAGTCCATTTGCAAGAAGGGATTATTTTGAGGACCAGTACATACAAAAAGCATAATTATAGGATTTGATTTCCATGAATAAAATCGTGTCTGAAACTTCAATCGCAGAATAATGAAGATTTATGATCGAAATGGAACAAGGAAGATATTACCAGTATCAATACCCTTCACAGCAACAATTGATATACTGATATCATATTTATTTAGGGTCAAGTCAAGTAAATCCTATTTTTAAAAATTATCAAATCATCTCTGTTCTGTGGCAAATCATTAGAAAACAAATTAGGGATTCCAAAGGGTTAATCTGTGTTCATCTGCGGTTAATTTCAAAGGTTTACCTGTAACAATGTATCATTCTTGGCAACATCCTTGACATTTTTGGTTAAATATGCGAAAAAACATATAAATTCCAAGATAGTCGCTTAAACCTTAAACAAAGAAAGAGAATATGCGATGGATACAATGACCTCATTTCTCGGATAGAGAGGTGGGGTTTTTTTATGAATGGGGTTAGATTTTGTGCCAAAAATAACAGGTTCCATTCAAAATTGAATAAGTGGCATCAAAGCATTCGCTGTACAGCATCAAAGACAACATAGACAATAAGCACGTTCTTATCGAACGTCCCCAAGACAAAGGAAGGGGGGCAAGATGGTCATCTGGATAATCGTATTTGTGATTCTTCTGGGAATCATCCTTTATGCCATTGGACTTTACAACAAGCTGGTTCGAAATAAAAACATGGTGGCAGAGGGCTGGAGTGGTATTGAAGTGCAGCTCAAGCGACGATCCAATCTGATTCCGAATCTCATTGAAACGGTCAAAGGGTATATGGCGCACGAGGCCGGACTTCTGTCCGAAATTGTAAAACTCAGGTCCAGGAGCAAAGAAACCCATGCGGTGGCTGAAAAGAGCCGGATAGAGTCTGCCCTAACCCGGTCGTTGGGCAACCTTTTGGCCCTGGCCGAAGCGTATCCCGACTTGAAAGCCAGCCAGAATTTTCTGGACCTTCAAGACGATCTTTCCCAAATCGAAAGCGAAATACAGATGGCCCGCCGATACTATAACGGCACGGTAAGAAATCTGAATATCTCCATCGAATCCTTTCCCAGCAACCTCATTGCCGAGCGATTCAGGTTTGAAAAAGCGGATTTTTTTGAAATTGAAGATGTCGTCGAACGGGAGGTGCCGGAGGTCAATTTTTAACCTGGATATTTCACGAGTTCAAAACGCGCAGTTCAAAAGTTAAATCCCGTCTTGAGAAGCATCAAGCCAGGGGGCAGATAAATGAACCCAAACACGCCAAGGGCCCGGATTCTGATTATATGGGGAGTGCTGACGTTTCTGCTTTCGTCTGCCGTTGTTGCAAAACAGACAGAACGCATTTTAAGCTTCAAAAGCCACATCCGGATCCAAACCGACGGCAGTATGAAGGTCACTGAAACCATCACCGTATATTCAGCCGGCCAACAGATCAAGCGTGGTATTTACCGCGACTTTCCGACCCAATATAAAGATCGTTTCGGAAATACCGTGCAGGTCGGTTTTGAGGTGCTTCAGGTGCTCAGAAAAGGCCGGCCCGAAGACTTTCATTTAAAAAAGACGGCCAACGGTATCCGGATTTACATGGGGCGGAAAAACCAGATGGTGCGTACCGGTGTGCATGCATATACGCTCACCTATCGAACAGACCGGCAACTTGGATATTTCGACGAATTCGACGAGCTCTACTGGAATGTTACCGGTAATGGATGGACTTTTTCCATTGAGAAGGTCCAGGCCGTGGTAGAACCGCCACCCTATGCAGAAGTTCTCGAGGTTTCGGCCTTCACGGGCCCCAAGGGTGCCCGGGGGCAGAATTTTTCGGTCAATCGCGATGATCTGGGCAACATCCATTTTGTCACTACCCGGCCGCTCAGGCCCCGGGAAGGTCTGACCATCGCTGTTTCCTGGCCCAAAGGTTTTGTGCCAACACCCGGTTTCACAGATAAGGTCGGCTATTTCCTTAGCGACAATCCCGCAACCATCGCCGCTGTTCTGGGGATGATCATTTTGATGGCGTATTATCTGTCAATATGGTTCAAAATAGGCCGGGATCCTGCCAAAGGACCGATCATACCTCTGTTCTTACCGCCAAAAGGCTTCACGCCTGCGGCCGTACGTTTTGTGACCCGGATGGGCTTTGATCATAAATCTTTTGCTTCAGCAGTGGTCAACATGGCGGTCAAAGGCTTTCTGAACATTCAGGAAAACGAAGACGAATATACCCTGTCTAAAACCGGAACCAGTGGACCCCTGCTCTCTATGGGCGAAAGAAAGATCGCTAAAAATCTGTTTCAAGGGGCAGATCGCATAAAACTGGAAACCGCCAATCACAACAAAATCGGCAAGGCTATGGATTCTTTTAAAAAAAGCCTGAAGCTCGATTTTGAAAAACTCTATTTCCAGCACAATTCAAAATGGCTGATCCCGGGGGTTGTCATCTCTTTGCTCACTCTGGTGTGTATGGTGTTGACAGCCCCTGAAATCGGGGCCGCCGTTTTTATGTTGGTCTGGTTGTCCATTTGGACGGGGGCCTGTTTGGCACTGGTTTGGACCACTGTCAATGCATGGAAAACCGCCTTTTCTAGTGACAACCCCGGAGGCTTTAAAAAAAAAGCAGGCCCTTTGGGCATCACATTGTTTACGCTGCCTTTTGTTGGATTCGAGTTCTTCGGTATGTGGGCCTTTTCCAGTCTGGCCTCGCCCATGGCGGTTGTGGCACTGTTTCTGGTTATCTTAATCAATTTCATCTTTTATCACCTGATGAAGGCACCCACCATCTATGGCCGCAGGATCATGGATCAGATCGAGGGGTTTAAACTCTATCTTTCTGTGGCTGAAAAACAAGGCCTTGACATGCGAAATCCTCCGGAAAAAACCCCGCAGCTATTTGAAAAATTCCTTCCTTACGCTCTGGCCTTAGACGTCGAAAACCAGTGGAGCGAACAGTTTGCTGATGTACTGGCCCAGGCGGGATGGGGCAGCGATTATTCGCCGTCCTGGTATATCGGCGGGAACTGGCACAATTTGGGTGCATCCGGCATGGCAAAAAACCTTGGATCATCCTTTTCTTCGGCCATCTCTTCGTCTTCTTCTCCACCCGGATCCAGTTCGGGCGGTGGCGGTGGCGGTTCGTCCGGCGGTGGCGGTGGTGGTGGCGGTGGCGGCGGATGGTAGTCTATCCCTGACCCCTGTCTGTCGCAACATCGTGGAGATCTCGATCCATTGGGGTCGGCTAAGCAATTAAACGTTTTTGACTAAATAAAGAAATCAAACACTCTGTGCTCTCTTCGCCCCGAGCGTAGCCCGTCTAACGGGACAAGCCCCGCTCTGCGGCACAGGCAGGGTGGTGAATAAAAAAGGAGGTTACCATGCTGTGTAGTTTTTCAACATTGGACAATACCAACCTGGAAGCCATTCAGGCCCTGGAAAAAGAACTCGGAAAGATGTTGTTGTCTTTTTCCTGTCATGATATTGAGCCGGCAGTCATCGATGATGAAACGCTTTCAAAAATCAGTGAGCTGGAAAAAAAGCTCGGTGTCGTTTTGGTGGCCGTCAAATAAAAAACAAACGGTGAGTCTCCTGCAAAGCCAAAATGGGGTAACTTAATGAATCGCCGATATATCCGCTGGATTATTCTGGTCCTGGTCATTGCAGCCGCAGCCGTTATCGTATGGTTTTTCACCCGACCGAAACCTGTCGAAGTTGTTATCAAGCCTGTGGACCGCGGCATTGTGGAACGGACCGTAGCAAATACACGTGCGGGAACCGTGAAAGCCTGCCGGAGGGCCAAGCTCTCTCCAAGTGTCGGAGGTCAAATTGCAAAACTTGGTGTCCGTGAGGGCGACACGGTGAAAGAAGGAGACCTTCTTCTCGAAATCTGGAACCAGGACCTGGTTGCAGAAGTTCAACTGGCCCAAAGCGAGGCCGAGGCTGCGAGGTCACGAGCAAGGGCGGCATGTTTGAAGGCCGAAGTCTCCCAGCGGGAAGCCAACCGTCTGGTAAAGCTTCACGATAAGGGAGTAGCTTCGGAAGAAAAGACAGACAAAGCCGTGACCGATGCCAAAGCCCTCAGGGCCGATTGCAAAGCAGCAACTGCATCCGTCCTGATGAGCAAGGCCCGTATTGGCGTCGTCAAAGCAAACCTGGACCGTACCCGCCTTATCGCCCCTTTTGATGGGGTTGTCGCGGAAATCAACGGAGAGCTGAGTGAATTCGTAACACCATCGCCAATCGGCATCGCCACACCGCCGGTGGTGGACCTTATCGACAACACCTGCTTTTATATAACGGCACCCATCGATGAAGTCGATGTTCCCAAAATTGCACCCGATATGACTGCCCGGGTGAGCCTGGACGCCTTCGGTGATCGTCACTTTCCCGGCAAGGTCCGCCGGATCGCGCCCTATGTGCTCGATCGCGAAAAGCAGGCCCGCACCGTGGACGTGGAGGTACAATTCACCATACCGGAAGACATCCCAAAAATGCTGGCGGGCTACAGCGCGGACGTGGAAATCATATTGGATGTTCGGCAAAACACGCTGCGCATTCCCACCACAGCCGTCCTGGACGGGGATCGTGTATTTGTTTATCTGGCCGGCAACAAAGTGATCAAAGCACGCACTTTCAAAAGCGGAATTTCCAATTGGCACTATACCGAGGTCATTTCCGGCCTGAAGCCGGACGAACTGGTCGTGATCAATGTGGATGACGCCGGAATGAAGGACAATGCGGCCGCTGTTTTATCCAATGAGGAGCGATGATTCATTTAGCCGGTATCGAGAGGACATTTCTGGTGGGTGACGAAGCGGTTCACGCACTCAGCAGCGTGAACTTCACGGTTCGTCAAGGGGAATATGTCGCCATCATGGGTCCTTCGGGATCAGGTAAATCGACACTGCTCAATATTATTGGGCTTTTGGACAGACCGGACAAGGGGATCTATACCCTGGAAAACCTGGACACCACCGAGTTGACCGATGACCAGCAGGCATCGGTGCGCCGCCACAAGATCGGTTTTGTCTTTCAGTTTTTCCATCTGGTGTCCCGGCTTACCGCTGCTGAAAATGTGGAATTGCCGATGATCCTTGCAGACGTGGATCCTGCCTCCAGAAAATCTCGCGTCCAGGCTGCCCTCTCTTCCCTCGGCCTCAGGGACCGCGCCAAACATCGCCCGGACCAGCTATCCGGGGGACAACGTCAACGCGTTGCCATTGCCAGGGCCACCATTATGCAGCCGGATGTTATTCTGGCGGATGAGCCCACCGGCAACTTGGACCGGACTTCCGGAATTGAAGTCATCCGGATACTCGAAGACCTCCATAATAAGGGCATGACCCTGATTATGGTGACCCACGATCCCGATCTGAGCAAGCGGGCTTCTCGGAGAGTTCAGCTGGCAGACGGAAAGATCTCAACAGATATCGGGGGTTTTTGAAAAAATGAAAACCGGAGATGTCATTCAATTCAGCGCCCGGGCTCTGTCGGGGTACCCAACCCGAACGTTTTTGATGATTCTTGCCATGGCGATCGGTGTGGCGTCGGTCATTCTGCTCACCGCATTGGGAGAGGGCGCCCGCAGGTATGTAACCAACGAGTTTACCTCTCTGGGCACTTACCTGCTGATCGTATTGCCTGGTCGGTCTGAAACAACCGGCGGCCCGCCCCCGCTGCTGGGGGAAACCCCCCGAGATCTTACACTTCAAGACGCTCTGTCCCTTACCCGGCATTCCGCCATCCGCCGTGTGGCACCCATCACGGTGGGTTCCGCCCCGGTTTCTTGGAAGCATCGAAACCGGGAAGTTACTGTTCTCGGTTCCACTGAGGCGCTTTTTGAAATCCGCCATCTTTCAATGGCCCAGGGCAGGTTCATCCCCGCCGGCGACCCCACGAGGGGCCTGGCGGTCTGTGTGATAGGGTACAAGCTCAAAAGAGAACTCTTTGGGAATCAATCCCCTCTGGGCCAATGGGTTCGCATCGGTGAACGCCGTTTTCGGATCATCGGAGTGCTGGCCAAGAAAGGCCAGTCACTGGGACTGGACATAGGGGACCTGGTGGTTGTACCTGTAGCCTCTGCACAGACCCTGTTCAATACTTCGGCGCTTTTCCGAATCCTGGTTCAGGCCAACGGCCGCGATGCGATTTCCAGAGCCAAGGAAACGATATTGACCACCATCCGGGAACGGCACGAAGGCGAAGACGATGTCACCGTCATCACCCAGGATGCCCTGCTTTCCACTTTTGATCGGATTCTCGTGACCATGACCCTGAGTGTTGCCGGCATTGCCGCCATCAGTCTGTCGGTTGCCGGTATCCTGATCATGAACGTCATGCTGATTGCTGTTTCACAGCGCACCTCAGAAGTCGGACTTCTCAAGGCCATCGGCACCCCGGGCACCCAAATCCTTCGACTTTTCCTGGCGGAATCCGCTATTCTCTCGCTTATCGGTGCAGGTTTTGGGGTCATCCTGGCATATTTAGGGACCTGGGGGCTCGCGCGCGCATTTCCCAGATTTCCGTTCACGGTTCCGGTCTGGGCCCTGGGCGCAGCGGTCTTTGTTGCGCTTCTGACGGGCCTGGTATTCGGGGTGCTGCCCGCAAGACGGGCGGCAAAACTCGATCCGGTGCAGGCGTTGTCAAGAAGATAAAGTGAAGTGTCCGTATCCAGGCGCCGCCCCAGAGGGAGGACCCGGCGTTGGTTATCTCCGTATGAGATTTGTTTAGTTGGAAGTTCATTGAATTATTGAAATTACAAATATCAAATCACAAATATCAAATAATTTCCAATGACCGAAATTCGAAAAGCCAAACAAATTCTCGCCCTTGAAGGTTTTGATCATTGAATATTGCAATATAATTTTATTTGGAATTTGGTGCATAGAATTTGTGATTTTAGACACAAAACTCAAAGGCAGAGCTATATTTCTTTGACCTGTCCCAGAGGAGAAGGTTTTCAGGACTAAATAAAGTGTTGATCAGGGATTCCACAAAGCTGGCCATGGGTGCCATATCCAGCCAGAGGATGCGCAGTTTTCTCACCGCCCTGGGCATTGCCGTGGGCATCGCATCGGTGGTGCTGCTTACCTCCATCGGTGAAGGCATTCACCAATTCGTTCTCTCGGAGTTCACACAGTTCGGCACCAACCTTATTGCTGTTACGCCGGGCAAAACCACCACCGCCGGCATGTCAGGAGCCGTTATCAGCAATGTGCGCCCTTTGAGCATCGATGACGCGCTGGCCCTTGAGCGAAGTCCCCGGATCCTTGGAATGGTTCCCTTTGTCCAGGGAAACGCTCCTGTGGAATTCGGAAAGCGCAGCAGACGGACTTATGTCTTCGGTGTCGGTTCTCAGGTGCCCACTGTGTGGCAAATGAAGGTCGCCGTGGGCCGATTCCTCCCGGATGACGATCCCCGAACCGCCCGCGCCTTTGCCGTGCTGGGCAAAAAGGTGAGGGATGAGCTTCTCGGCAAGGTGAATCCTCTCGGCCGTCGTATCCGGATCGGTGGAGAGCGATTCCGGGTCATCGGCGTTATGGAATCCAAGGGGCAGATGCTTGGATTCGACCTGGATGACGCTGTTTACATCCCGACCGCTAGAGCCCTGGCGATGTTCGACCGGGAAAGTCTGATGGAAATTGATCTGATTTATGCCGCGGGCAGTAACCTGGATGACATTGTGAAAAGCGTCAAAACTCTGCTCATGGACCGGCACGGATCAGAAGATTTCACCATTATCACCCAGGAACAGATGCTGGATGTGCTGGGCTCCGTGCTAGACATACTCACTCTGGCGGTGGGCGCTTTGGGAGGGATTTCACTTCTGGTCGGAGGCGTTGGCATCCTCACGATCATGACGATCAGTGTGAATGAAAGGAGGTCCGAGATCGGGCTGTTTTGCGCTATAGGTGCGAACCGCTGGCAGATACTCACCCTTTTCATTGGCGAAGCCGTTGTGCTTGCGAGCATCGGCGGCTTCGCCGGTCTGATTTTCGGTGCCGGGGGCGCATGGCTCCTGGGAGCGACGGTTCCCGCGCTGCCCACCCACACCCCGTGGCTGTATGTATTTCTGGCTGAAATCCTTGCTGTCGTTATCGGTCTTCTGGCCGGGGTTCTGCCTGCCCTCAAGGCTGCAAACCTGGATCCAATCGAGGCATTGAGAGCCGAATAACGTAAATTTTACCTAATTGGTTTCATTGGGCGGGCAGGGTAAACTTTAACTCATTCCCTCATTAAACACGTGACAATTGTTCCGACCTAAACTTGATTTTACAGAATCGTAAGGCGGGTCAAGCAGGAACGAGAACCTACTTATAGCCGGCTTGACATTGGAGATTCCTTGGCGTATGTTAGCTTGTAAATCAAGGGCTTGAGGGATTTTGAAAATGGGATTCAGGGATTGAAGAATTGAGAATGAGGCGAATTTTCCCCATCTCTAAGTGCTAAATCGTAGGGCAAGGAGAAGAATATGAACGTCACATTTTATGGTGCGGCCAGAGAGGTTACCGGATCCATGCATCTGCTCGACAGCGGAACGGATCGGATTTTGTTTGACTGCGGGATGTTTCAGGGTCGGCGTAAAGAAAGCGCCGAGAAAAACCGCGTGCTTTCCATCGATCCCAAATTGCTCACCAACATTGTCCTCTCCCATGGTCATATCGATCATTCGGGGCGCATCCCCATGGTGACCAAAAACGACTTTTATGGCCGCATATACTGTACGCGGGCCACGGCGGATGCGTGTAATTATTTACTGTCCGACTCTGCACGTATACAGGAAATGGATGCCCTATACCTGAATTACAAGACCGTCCGATCGGCATTGTCGCGAATGAAATCCTCGGTGACCGGTCGCAAAATATCCAATCGTGAGTATAGAGAAATCAAGGCTCTAATGAAAAAGGGGCGTCACCAACTCAAGGCTGAAACCATCGACGAACTGATTGGAAAATACCGCTTGAAGCAGGTGGTCCCGCTGTACAACGTGGAGGAAGCTGAGCAGGCGTTGACCCTTTTTCGCGGTCAACCCTACCGTCACGAAGTAACCATAGGAAAAGACATGACCTGCACCTTTTACGATGCGGGTCATATCATCGGTTCGGCGGTTTCCATCGTCAAAACCCGCAAGGACGGCCGGGTATTTACCGTGGCTTTTACCGGAGATTTAGGACGGTACGACACGCCGATAATCAAGGACCCCACATCCGATTTCGCCGAAGAAGATCGCGATATCGATTTGCTGATTATGGAAAGCACTTACGGTGATCGGCTGCACCCGCCGATAGTGGACATGGCCCCCGGGCTCAAACAGGTCATTGATGACACCCTCAAACGGGGCGGGACCCTTCTGGTGCCCGCCTTTGCATTTGGTCGAACTCAGCAGTTGCTCTATTTTCTACACGAGCTTTATGATGCCGGTGAAGTACCACGTCTACCGGTCTACGTGGACAGCCCCCTGGCAACTCGCTTGACCAAGGTGTATGGCGAACATCCGGAGGTTTACGACCAGGAAACCCATGAGACCTTCCTCTCCAATGGGAAAAACCCATTTTCCTTCAAACAGATTCGTTTTGTCAAGTCGGTGGAGGAATCGATGGCCTTAAACCGGGACAAAAATCCAAAGATCGTCATATCGGCCTCGGGGATGTGTGAAGGCGGCCGCATACTCCATCATTTGCGCCACAAAATACACAATCAGAAAAATACGATTCTGGTGGTGGGGTTCATGGCAGCCAACACCTTGGGGCGACGAATTCTCGACCTGGGGTTGGCCTGGGAAGAAGAGGGGCGCAAAGGCAATGCCCCGCTCGTTAAATTTTACAACAAGGAGTATCCGCTAAAGGCCCGGGTGGTGAAATTGGGCGGTTTTAGCGCCCATGGTGATAGAAATGAAATGCTTCGTTTTCTTAAGGAATCCAATTTGCGTATTAAAAAAATTGCAGTGGTGCACGGTGAAGAGGATCAATCCATGGCTTTCGCTGATTACTTAGCGGAAAACGGATTTAAAGCGTTTGTACCCCACTCGGGTCAAACCGTTAGGGTCTAAAAAGAGCGCAGACATTTACTATTTAAGGGGATGCATTGTAAAAAACTTCTCTGTTAAGAACCCTGTCTATCACTGTCCGTTCTTAAATCAAATATCGTTTAGGACATCTTGGGCAATTCGTCAGCCTTGTGATATGAAAAGTAATTGTCCCAAATTTTATCGAGTTGCTGCATAGCGTCATTCAGGTTTTTTCTGCGAATGATGTTTCGATCAAAATTCACAAGATCCCAGCGTTCAAGCTTCTCCAAAGCATCCTCGATTTCAAAATTAATCCTGCAGTTATGTTTGTTTTCAAACCAGCGTTCTACAGTTTTATCGAGTTCGGTTATTGTGAGATCCCTATCCTCTACAAGAAGAAAGTAATATGCCAAGATCGCTTCTTTGAACTCCTCTTCTTCGGCCGTGTCGACAAGATGATGAAACACCCCTGTGTTGTTGTCAAGGTTCTTAAAGTATAGGTTGTCAGAAAGGGCTTTCATAAACATAATTTTACGATTTTTGAACTTATTTACCTGTTTGAATAAAAAGCCGCCCAGCGTCGCCAAGCCTAAGGCCAAAGCAATAAGGTGCTGCTGCTCAATATTTACTTCCCTTTTGGTTAATCCGAGCCAGAAAGAAATAACCGAGGCAATCAAAAGAATTGAAGCCCCAAGCTTGGTTGCGATGACAACAATACCGCTCACTGCAGCAGGGATACCAATAATGAGTTTATCGACGGTTTTCATACGGACCTCGCTGTTGGGGAAAAGCATCTCAAGATCCGCCTTGGGAACATTTTGAAAAAGTTTGATGATGGTCGAGCCTGGTGTAAAGTAAAGAGTTTTTTGTTTTTTGGCTTTAAAGAAATCCTCTTCTTTAAACTTAATGTATATCATAACTCTATCATAATTGGTAAACCTGAACGGTTCTTTCTTCAGTCCGAAAAATTTTAATAGGGTCTCTTCCTTTAAGCTTTCGCCGCGCTGATAAAATATAACTTCCTCAAAATCTTCAAAGTCTACACGAAGACGGATCTTAAAGAGAGACTCCTCTTTCAGAGCTTCTTCAAGATCTGTCTCAGTTATCTTTTGGAAGTTGGCGGCATTAAGGATCGCAGTCAATGAATCGACAAGTTTTTTTTGCAGCGTTTTTTTCTCTTTCCATGAATAATCGTAATTCAACCGGGTGTCTGCATCGGGATTGAATGGTGAATAGCAGTCTTTAAGCACTTCAACTTGATGGTGGAACTCAAAATGAATCAGACTTCCTAAGATATGGCAAAGCGCTCTAAACAAATTTTGATCATGTTTCGAGAGCCGTGAATCGTTGATGCACATTTCAATAATATCCGTTTTCCTGAAAGGTATAAAACGATTCCGAATCTGATACTCTGTCATGGTTTTTTCCTCATTTCAACTACGGGAAAGCCGATAAATCATTTCGTTTGGGAATAATATTATTCGTATTTATAATTAATATGGAATAACAGCACTTGTATATCAAAAGGAATTTCAAGAGCACGACTACTACTCCAGACATCTTTGAGGTTTTTCCTGATAAGGCTATCGAGAGGCCTTCATCATTCTTTCAGCGTTATCTTTAAGTGACCTTCTTCTACTTTTATGTCCTCGACCCCATCAGAAAAAATCTTCCAGAATCCCTTGTCGGCAGCAAATTCTTTAACCAGATCTATATTCTTTATTCCTCCCAGCCAGGCATTTGGTATGGGTACACCCATAATGGTAATACCTTTGAGGATGACGACGGGTTTACCCTTATCGTATGTAAAAACCACTCCCGTTCTGACACGAAGGGTTTTGCCTCCAAGTACGGGAAAGTCTTCATCTACAGGCAATAGTAGCTTTGCACTAACAAGATCATTTGATAAATCAATTGCCAATTTTCTTGCAAGATCCGTATTTTTTGCCAATAATGCGTTCAGTTCCCTTTCAGTGAAATTTATCTCCCTTTTGATGCTTTTTTCACTGTAAGGCTCCGGTTCGAGAGTGGCACTTGGATCAAATCGGTCTGATTTGGATGGTTTATTAAGGATGTCTTTTCTGTGTAAATTAACATCGGCTCGCATCGAATCAAGCTTTTCTAATTTAGTAGTCAGAACTTGCTCTTCGTGAGAGTTTAGGGTCACAGGTTTGAACTCTGGTGGGAAAAAGTAGGTTTTGAATACTAAGATTGTTACCCCGGCGGTAATAATGACGGAAACAACTATTAAACCGAAAACTTGCAAACAACCAAATCTCTTTTTGTCTGTTTTTGAAGCAACGCTATTGTTATTTTCCACTATTTTTATACCTCCATAACACCCACACCCTATTTAATTCCCATTCAATTTCCAAAGATGATTACAGATTTTTTGCTTTAAAGGTGTTGCAGAAATTGATTTTACCCGTCTGAAAACCACGGTTAAACCATGTCACCCGCTGCGCTGAAGTACCGTGTGTGAACGAATCAGGACTAACATATCCCCTTGTCTGCTTCTGTAAACGGTCATCCCCAATCATACTGGCAGCGTTGAGCGCCTCTTCTACATCGCCAGGTTCAAGAATATTTCGCACCTTTTGCGCATGATGTGCCCAAATGCCGGAGAAGCAATCAGCCTGTAACTCCATCTTTACCGACAACGTATTATATTTTTTCTGCGAAAGGCGGGGCCGCATGGCATGAACTTTGTCGCTGACTCCCAAAAGTTTCTGAACATGATGGCCGACTTCATGGGCAATCACATAAGCCTGTGCGAAATCTCCCGGCGCGTTCATCTTATTCTTTAGATCTCGGTAAAAGCTCAAATCTATGTAAACCTTTTTATCCCTGGGACAATAAAATGGTCCAATTGCGGCCTGGGCATAACCGCATGCGGACTCTACCATGCCTGAAAAAAGAACCAGATTGGGTTCCTTGTATGTCCCTCCCATCTGTTTAAACAGACTCTTCCAGGTATCTTCAGTGTCTGCGAGTACTACGGAGACAAAGTCGGCCAGCTCATTGTCAGCTGCTGATGGCTGCACAGGAATGGTTTGTATGGAAGGCCCGCCACTCATTTCTGTACCTTGCTGAAGGAGAATTGATGGATCGACGCCAAAATACATAGCAACGATGACCAGCAGTACCATTCCGATCCCACCGCCCTTAACGCCACGCGACAATCGAATGCCTCGCCTGTCTTCAATGTTGCTGCTTCTTCGGCCATATCTCCAACGCATGGGCAATATCTCCTCTTTTAATTTTTGTCACATTTTCCTGAAGGCTTGACAAAATTCCCTTTCATGGCAATTTTTTTAAGACTTTTAGCATTTTTCTTTTCCCACACGGTCAATCCACTTTGACCCGCAGAATCGACCAAGATTTGTTGTATGCACTCCAAATCTATAGAATACAGCAACAACCATGCCAACATAATATCTCTATATAACTATTCGTTATTATTTAAAAAAATATCCAAACGAAGAAAAAGCAAACCACAATTAGCGATAATAATGAGACGCCTGTGTATCATGAGACAGCACGTTTGAAAATTATAAACATAAAATCATTATTAATCATTTCTTGAAAAAAAATGGAGAGAATTGAGATTTATACGAACTCCTTCTTAGAAAAGCTTTTTCTATTTAATTGTTGATCAGATTTTCTGGTACCCTACCAGTATTTGGGATACAAACAATTAAGCAGGCATGTGATATATGAAAAGGTTTGAGGCTTAAAATTCCTGCCATACATAGCAGTGATCAAGGGTTGGATTAAAACAGGTATTGTTTTCAGGAAGTTTAACAAAGAATTTCGTTTATAGCCAAGTTAATATTTCAGGTTTCTTACGGATATTTGGCTATAAACTATTTAGTTAGCATCGTGATATCTGTAAAGATTTTAGGATTTAAATTACTGCCCTACATGTTGGTAACCAAAAGGTATGACACTTCTCTTTTTTGAAAAAATATTACGGTATATTGCTTAAGCTACTTTAAGAAAGTCCACATTTTTATTCCGACCTGAATGTCAGTGTATCACAGATTCTATCCAAATTGTTTTGAAGGCTTTTTGGGGTTAACTTGGTAACAATCATGACACTTCACTAAATACTCGTCGGATGAATGCTTAAATAAAGCGCCGCCTTGTAATCCAAATCCTTCCGACGTACACGTTATATTAACTATTGTCTCACAGCCGCAGTCTGAACAATTACCTTTTAATACAATTGTAGATTTAGCAGGGTTAGCTTCAAAAAGTTTTCTTATTATTTCTATCATTAGGGGTTACATCCTTCACTGCTGACTCTGCTTGTTTAAAATGTCTTTATTGTTTAGATGTTCTTGGCTTTCGTCTTCTATCAAGCCCGCTTCGTCTTTCCTTTCCAGATCTGCGTTCAGGAATATGAAAATCGTAAGAGAATTGCCGCCTATCTACTCCTAATCGTCTCCCTCCGTTATCGAGTAATGTAGGTTTCATGACAAACCATTTTTTTTAAATCAAATGTTAAAAGAATAATTTTTAATAATCATATTAGATCATATATCTCGTATGTCAAGAACTAAATAACACAATATATGGTAGCAAAAAAGGCTGTTCTTACTGGGGGGCTTTTAGAAGTCAATTGAGGACAGGCAATGAATTTTCGCTAATTTTATGAAAAGCCGTAAACATTGTGGGATATAACAGATGGAACCGAAATGGGTCTATGGGGATTTAATAGAGCAATATTCGAAAAAACAATATGTGGGCATAAGTGAATGAGGCGGGGCTAATGATTTCGTGCCTACACCTTGAATTTCCGAAAAATGAAGATTTTTAACTGAAATCAAACTTATGATTTCTCACCAGCATTACGGGTTCAAACCTCTCAATTTTCAGTGCATATATCTCATTTCTTGCAAAATTGAAAAAAAGCAAACCAATGCCAATTGCTATAATATTTGACTTCGTCTTCGAAATGTTCTATTATAGTGCTTAATAATTTTACCAACGAAAGGGCAAAGCTGTCGAAAGGCAGTGACGCAAAGCCACGGGTCAAAAGCTCCAAGGGCCATGATAGCCGGGCTACCGAAGGTACCAGCAAACGCCTTCATACAATTGGGTACTGAGGCGTTTTCTATTTTCAGACGTTCATCGGCAAATGAGCTGACCTCCCGTGGTGTATACTCCAAACAAAAGGGAGGCTTACATGAAACGCATGTTTTTTCTATCCATATGTTTTTTAGCTGTTTTTGGTATTGTATTGCCGGTTTCTGCCTTTGAACTGGGCGTTCGGGGATACTACTGGTTTCCGGAACTTTCCGGCGTTATGCGCGTAGACGATGCCGGTATCGTTGGCACTGAGCTTGATTTGAAAGATGATCTGGGCATTGAAAATGAAAGCTATCCGGTTATCGAAGGGTTTGCCGGAATAGGGAAACATCACCTCAGCGTGGCGTTTTACAACCTGAATTATGACGGCGAGACCGTTCTTACAAAAGATATTTATTTTAATGGGGAGCTTTTCCTGGCAAATGAAAGGGTCGCCAGTAATCTAAAGTATGATAATTACGACGTTATGTATAGATATGATTTGATTGATTTGGAGAACTTTCTTGCCGGCGGTTCTTTGGGATTGGTTGCCAGGCTGATGGTATTTGACGGATCTGCTTCAATCGCTTCAGCGACCGTCACGACCAAAGAGAATTTCACCGCACCGATTCCCATGGTGGGTGCCAATTTTCATGTGGGTATATTAGCAGATATTATAGAAGCCCGGGTGCTGGTAACCGGTATCGGATATAGTGACAATACGGCTTTTGATGGTCAGGCCGAGATCTCTTTAACACCGTTCCCGTTTCTGGACATTCACGGCGGCTATCGCTATTTAAAAATTGATGTCGAGGAAGATGATGTGAAGTTTGATTTTGATAATTCCGGTTTATACGTGGCGTTAACTGTAAGTTTTTAATATGATTTTAGCCTGATAATCTGCTATGGGATTTATGTGCCCGCAGGTGAAAAAATGAAAAAAATTAAAGCCATACGTGAAAACAAGATGAGAAAAGACATCATCAATTACCTTATTGACTTTCCATTATTTGATGCTCTCAAGGGAAACCAACTAAATATTGTTGCAGACCATGTGAATTATTATGATATCGATAAGGGTGAAATCCTTTTTAAAGAAGGGGATAAAGGAAATTATATCTGCTTTGTATTGGATGGAGTAATAGATGTTCTTAAAAAATCTGTAACTGGAGACAGTATCGTAATTGCCGCTTTACCCAAGGGGCGTTCTTTTGGTGAAATGTCAATTCTTGATAACTTCCCTAGATCGGCGACGGCAAAAGCCCGTACAAAATCCTCCTTTCTCACGTTAACCCAGATGAGTTTCGATACGATACTTAAAGACTATCCTCAAATCGGCATAACAATTCTCAAAGGAATCTCAAGGACACTAAGTCAAAATCTGCGCCAGACATCCTCTAGACTTGCTGATTATATTTTACCGATTGCATGATCTAAAACGAAAAAATACAATAGATTGGTTCATGTCCATCCTTGAACCTGTCTTTTCCTTTTATCCTTTAGCGAAATTACAGATATCACAAAAAATGAAACGACTTAAATGATTGAAAAAGATATTCGTTTGATATCAAACAGTTTGATGTGGTTGAAATATATAGCTACCCTGAAGTAAATGCCACAAACATCAAACAACAATGTCTATCTATTAGGGTTGTAAGCTTTAATTAATGAAATATTTTGTTCCTATCTGATAATTTTATACCTAACGCTAAAAGGATTTTTCGTTTTGTTTCCATTCTGCATGGCTTACCATGTTCTATCCGTGTTAGGGTGTCTACTGATAAATTTGCTATCCTAGCAAGTTCGGCCTTGCTGATCAAAAAAGACTCTCTAATTTCTTTTAAGGAATTTGTGCTCATTTTTTCACGCCTCAAATAGGTCTGTCATTTCAGACAATAAATACAGGCAAAGAATAACAACGTTGAAAAGAAATGTAATATCCGAAATTATGTTCACTAACCTATCATTTTTTCTTTTAACTAATGATAGTAACCTACGTACGCGCCACATTTAGCATTGAAGTGTTCCATGGCTTCTTCTGGAGAATTAAAAACAAGCCAATCTCTCCTGACTATCGTCCCATATTGTTTTCGAATTCTTAGGATTTCATTGTCACCATGGTATTCAAAAGCGTCGCTGTAGGCACTGTAAAGTTCATATTTTATCATTTTCCCTCTCCGTGGTATAGAAAATAAATTCATTCACAGAAACATTGTTGAATATGAGGAACATGTCTTAATGTATGAATACTTTTATTCTAAATTATAACTTAATTTAATTATAGAATATTACATATAATATAATACCACAATGTGCCATGTCAATGGGGTGGATACCTTATTTTTTGTAAGGGAATATACTAAAATAAATAGTAAAAAAATCTACGGGATAGGCGTGTTCGGCTGAAATTGTGGTAGCCAAAAAAAAGAAAAGCGCGGATTATTTCGATTCCACGCTTTTCTTTTATCATGGATGACTGGATATTTTATTTGACCGGTGTTAATTCAACCCGCCTGTTTTTGGCCCGGCCTTCTTTCGTGCTATTGCTGGCCGCCGGGTTTGTAAGACCAAAACCCTTCGTGGTGAGGCGATTGGGATCAATTCCTCTGCTAACGAAATGATCTTTTATGGCTTCGGCCCGTTTTACAGAAAGGGTCATGTTATACGCTGCGGATCCGGTGCTGTCTGTGTGTCCGTCGACCTCAACCTTGAGATCCGGATTCTTTTTCATTATCAAAACCGCTTCCTGGAGCATGGGATATGCTACAGACTTTACCTCTGCACTGTTAATATCAAACAGCACTAATGCGGCGTAGGTCCAGCATCCCCTGGCATCCACAGTGGCCCCCATCGGGGTGTCGGGGCATTGATCCATATTGTCCGCCACACCGTCCTTATCACTGTCCATCGGCATGGGAGCAGCCTTGGGAGCGGGTTTGGGAGCAGGCTTGGCTAAAAACAACCCTTTTACAAAACCGGCCATGTTCGACGAGGAAGCAAGCTGATTGGCAGTGGTTGACATTCCGCAACCACCGGCTTTGGCTATCTGTTCCAGAGTCATTTTCCCGGCAGGATTATCCCCCACCAATACCGTATCGATACAAAGCCGGTCACCGAACTGGCTTTTCAAGGCCTTTGCAGCCTTTACCGGGGCCTGGTCCATCTTTTCTCCATCGCTGACGAGAATGACCGCCGTGGAACCTCGGGTCGACTTAAGGTCTACACCGGAAGCCTTGATGGCTTTTGCCAGAGCAAGAGAACTATCTCCGCTGGGCCCCTTTGTAGCGTTCAGGGCTGATCCAAACCCTGAAGTTGAATACTTGGTTGGCCCGTAAACAAGCATGGCTGACTTGTCAGGCAGATGGGCATCATGACCAAACGTCATGAGAGCACCATTATAATTCAATTCCGGAAGCGTCTGATTCATAGCGGTTAAGAACTCTTTGGCAATCTTGGCCTTTTCCTTCTTCCCGTATTTATCCGCCATTGAAGAAGATGTGTCCAGGATCACCACAAAATTGTCAACCTTGGGCACATACTGACTTGCGTCAAATTTATACGGTTCGAACGACGGTGCGGTCTTTATAACTTTCTTGCCGCCACAACTGATTAGCAGGGTGCTGATCATTAAAATAAACAACGGTGTCAAATAACTCTTTTTCATGTCCTTCCTCCTTATTTTTTGGCGTAATCTTTTTAATTCTGCCTCAAGAACCTATTTTTTTGTTTGGTATACCTGGAATCCTATAGGGTCAGATTGTACATCAGACCTTTTTGGCCTTAAACGAAAGCAACCATCTGACCTTTAGTATTGGTATCATCTTTATAGATTTCAACCAATCGTCATAATTTTTAAACATTAAGACCGATAACAGGTATTGTCTACCGCCTTTTGGTATAAAAACTCAAATTTGTTGAGGATTACCCCATGAAGATCGGCTGGTCAAAACCTGTGCGTTCTTAACATAATTGAGGATATCACAATAATTTTAAAGCCTCAAAAACGTGTCATGTGTAACAGATAGTGAAGGTTTTGGATTGAAGATTCCAAATTGAAATCATTAAAATTTAAAGATGCTCTGGGTTACGTATAGAATGCAAAGCATCACATTCAGCTGATCAGGTAAGACCAGAAATGTTACATTTTCCTGTTTAAATTTAGTATGAATAAAAAAGCATTCGTCGTTAATTACTTACAAGTGATTTAAAATAAGTAGGAACCTTTGTCTCAAAGGTCATCTTCTCTTTTGTATAGGGATGTAATATTGTTATGGAGGCCGCATGAAGTGTAAGTCTCTTAATACCCTTTTCTTTTTCCCCATACATTTTATCTCCAGCTACAGGACAACCTTTTTCCGAAAAATGGACCCGGATCTGATTTTTCCTACCTGTAAGCAGATCTATTTCAAGCAGACTGTACTTTTTTGATTCTCTCAGAACTTTATACCCGGTCTTAGCAAGCTTACCTTTTTTAGGATCATCAACAGAATACATTTTATGAACACGGTTTTCTGCAAGATATGAAGTAATTACGCCCTCCTTCTTCGGTAACGTTCCATGTACTACGGCATAGTATTTTTTTTTAAATCCCTGCCACTCTTCCTGAAGATAACGCTTGGCATTTTCATTTTTAGCAAAAACGATAATACCGGAAGTATCTCTATCCAGACGATGTACGATAAATATCCGGTTTCTTGATTTCTGATTCCCTTTTCGCACGTACGTATTTAAGAGATAATAAGCTGTATTTTCTCTGACTTTCTCAGTACTCACTGTTAAAAGACCACTCATTTTATCCACAACCAGAATATCATGATCTTCATAGAGAATAGAAAGCCCCTTGGGCTGATATCTTTTGGGGGGGCTTTTAAAGATTTTTCTGACTTTCCCGCATAATGTTTACTTAAGAATACTGAATCGTGAAACAGCTCTTCTGCCTTGCCGACTTGAAAAAGCAGTCTTTTAAATTTGCAGTTCCAGAATGTCACTGTCGCTTAACACGTGGTCCCGTTGCACCAATTGTCCGTCATAGACGGCCGTGCCCCATAATCGGGCGGTTTTTAATTTGCGGGCGAAATCCTGGTGAACTTTTCCTGCAAAATCCTCGACCGTATCCCCTTTTTTCAAAATAAACGGTTCATTGAAATCCGGCTCTTTGCCGGGAGCTTTGGAGTAGACGCGTATAATTTCGAGTCGCTCAAACAGCATCCTTTTAAACAGTTCCAGGTTGCGGCCGGTGGTTGCTGAAACCGGAATCGAAGGCCAGTCATTTTCAAGCAGCTCACAGAAAATCTCGAAATTTTCATCAAAATTTTCATCGTCAAACTTATTGGTCAACACCAAAAAGGGGATGAAGATCAAGCCCCGCTGCTCAGAGCATAGTTTCTTCAGGTGATCGGGCATGATCCGGTGTTCATGAAGTATGGCAACCGAGTCTTCAAGCTGATGTACAGGATCTGTCTGCAAATCGACAATCAATACAATGTAGTCCGATCTACGAATTAAGTCCAGCAATTCCGGTTCCATAAAATTCCGGTTAAGCGGCGGCGTATCCACCAGTTGGATCTGGATATTTTCCATTGGCATCATTCCCGGAGTGGGTTTCCAGGTTGTATGCGGAAAATCAGCGATTTCGGGTGTAGCGTTGGTGAGAGCCGATACCAGGGCGGATTTGCCCACATTGGCAGGACCGACCAGCACCACTTGCCCGGCGCCTTCTTTGTCGATACGAAAAGCCGATTCTCGCTTGCCGGTACCTTTTTTGGCCTGAGCGGTGGTTTTTAATTTAGAGAGCCGTTTGCGCAGTCCGGCCCTGAGCTTGTCCGTGCCTTTGTGTTTGGGAACAATGCGCAGCAATTCATCGATACAAGAGATTTTCTCACCAGGTGTTTTGGCGGCTCGATAGCGTTTATCCGCCTCAAAATACTCAGGGGGAAGATTTGTCGCCATGATTTGACCGGATGCTTTTTAATAAAATAAGTGTTGAATGAATCTTATTTAAAATGTCAAATGCAGCCAATTCTTCGTTCAAATAAAGCCTAAAATCTTCAATTATGGAATTTAAAACTATATATATCTAAAAAACCATAAAAAAGCAAAAGGACAAACCCAGCGAAATATGTTTGCCCTCGATGAAAAACGATTATACACGATTTTTTATAGACATGATACGTGTGTTTTATGTCAAAAAACAGAGGTTTAGACATTTTTTCAAAACCACTCAATATTGGGCAGAAAGGCCAATTGTGGATGGGCACTAACTAAAAACGCAAATATGGTCTTCCCATAAAAATTGAACCCCGGTTTCTATAGACCGCTTAAACGTAACGTCCAAAATAAATTAGTCGGTCAACGTGATCACTACCCTGTCCAGATTCCCTACAAAGGGGAAGGGGCCGTTGTAAAGCTTTGACACCTGGGTTCCGGTGTCACGGCCCACGTCGAAAGTCTCCGCAAGTGAATAGGTGCTGATGTGCATCCTGGGCATGTTGATCCTGTCGACTTTTTTACCGTTGACGTAAAGCTCCCCGGTACCGGCGAATTCCCCGGTCTTGATGAAGTTAACCTTCAGTTCTGTCTTGCCTTTGGTCAGCGGCGGGGACTTTAAGGTGTAGTAGACACCGTCTAAAAAGTTGTAGTCGTAGTAGAGCCGGCGGTTCTTTATGAACATGGTGAAGCCCCCGGTCATACCGCCCACCGCGACGATTACCCCTTCCTCTTTGCCGGTAAGGTCAATATTGGTAACGATGGTATGGGAGCGGTTCTTGACGGGCGCAGAGGCCTTCTCGGCAATACGGAACGCCCCCGGGGCGTAGTAGACGAATTCCTTCCGGTCACCGAACAAACGGTCCTGCTGCTTGGCGAGCCGCATGATCATGTCGTCGTGAAG